>CAVXTT010000032.1:0-113361 GCA_963764685.1 uncultured Ignavibacteriales bacterium | reverse complement strand
TATTTTATTGTTCAGATAGGTGCTTTTACTACAAAGGAAAAAGCGGATACCTTCGCACTTGAGTCTAAGTCACTTATTGAAAATAAAATGGAAGTCAAATACAGCAATTCTGTAAATTTATACGTAGTGCAGATCGTACCTTTCTTTAAGACAAGGGCAGAAGCTGAAAGCGTACGAAATAAATTATGGCAGACAGACGGTTATCAGGATGCCTGGATTATAACCGTTCAATAATCAACTTCCTTAAAAATTATTGTAGTAGTATTTGGATAAAAGAATGACTAAATTAAAACCGCCTATGAAAAAACCAAAGGAGGGAGTATGGCATTTTCATTAAATAAAGTAATGTTAATCGGTAATCTGGGTAAGGATGCCGAAAACAGATTCACAACAGCCAATCTTTCAATAACCAACTTTACCTTGGCGACTGAAAATAGTTTTAAGGGAAAAGATGGTAATTGGCAAAATGACACCACCTGGCACAATATCGTTGCCTTCAGTCTTTCCGACTATATGAAAGATCACCTCAAAAAAGGTAAAAAGTTCTATGTTGAGGGAAGAATTTCTAAAAGGGAATATACTGATAAGGAAGGAATCAAACGATATGCGTTCGAGGTGGTTGCTGAGAAACTGATACCCCTTGAGTCTTCAGGTGCAGACAATAGTATGAGAGATCGCGGTTCAGCAGAAATACCTGAAACTGATGTACAGGTTGAAGAAAATGACGATCTACCATTTTAACTGTTATGTGAAATAACTCAGGATTAAATTAGTATTTGGAAATCGGCTGGCAATACAGGCTATTATTTTTAATATTTCTTTTTTCTTGTTCTGCGTTTTTTTCCGGCTGCGAGATTGCACTTTTCTCTTTAAACCGGAATAAAATAAAGAATGAAGCATTCATAAATAGTATACGGGGGAGATACTTATTAAACCTGCTCGATCATCCCCGGCGCCTCCTGGTGGTAATACTGATTGGCAGTACTTTTGTAAATGTAGCAGCCTCTATTACAGCCGTTTCCCTTGCACTTGAACTGGCAGCCAGCCGTAATTTATCTGAAGAATTGGTGGTCACACTTCAGGTTTTCCTGCTCACTTTCCTTATAGTGATATTCGGAGAACTAATACCGAAGATATGGGCTTCAAAAAATCCTCTTAAATTATCCAGGAAAGCGGCAATCCCTTTATACTGGCTCAGTATAATTATTTACCCTATTGCGGAAACATTGACTGAATTAATCAGACTTTCGGTTACTAAACTGAAATTTGATAAAGCAAAAAGCGCAATCCTTCCGGAAGAAATAGCCGAGCTTGCAGACCTTAGTCACGAAAGAGGTACTCTTGTGGAAGAAGAGCAGGGATTAATAAACAGCATAGTATCTTTCCGTTCGGTTACGGTTTATGAAGTTATGACACCGCGGGTTGATATGATCTCAGTTTCCATAGATACAACCTTCAAAGAATTGCTTGAGATTATCACTAATTCAGGACACAGCAGGATCCCTTTATACAGGGAAGACCTGGATGAGATCATTGGTATAATCTATGCCAAAGATATACTCCCGTATTTGAGGAAAGAACAATCCCCATCAGAATTATCGCTTTCTAAAATAGCACGCCAGCCGATGTTTATCCCGGAAACAAAAAAAATAAGCGAACTGATGAGAGAGTTCCAGGATAAGAAAATGCATATTGCAATAGTTGTTGATGAATTCGGAGGTACCGCAGGCTTAATAACCCTGGAAGATATTCTTGAAGAGATCATCGGCGAGATAAGGGATGAATATGATAAAGAAGAAAGTTTAATCACCAAAATGGATGACAATTCATTTGTTGTCTTAGGTAAGCTTCCGATCGATCAGATGAATGAGCTTTTAAATATTGAAGTAACAGCAGAAAATGATGAGTTTGAAACAGTCGGGGGACTTATACTTAATACAGCAGGACAAATTCCCAGGGAAGGATACAGTTTTACTTTAAATAATTACAAGTACACTGTGAAAGAGGTAATCGGGAAAAGAATTAAAAAAGTAATGATCGAGAAACAAAGCTCTGAATGAAAAAAGGATGCTTTGTAAAACTGATCATTATAATAACTATTTTTACTGCAATTGTAGTTTACATTATTCAGTACAAATTCGATGAGCTTGTTGTGAAACCCGGTAAGAAATTTATCAGCAGCTTCGCTGTTGAACAGGTAAGGGAAAAATTTTCAGAGCTTAAACCCTCCCCTGAAAAAGATACACTCTCACTGCTTGCCAAAGATATATTCAGTGATTCAGCAGTCTCAAAGGAAATACCGGTAGGAGAACTGCACGAATTTGTCCAGAGCCTGGACAGGGCAGCTCTCGACAGTATTTTAACTCCTGCTGAACTTCAGAATTTAAAAAACATATTAAATGAAAGATTAAAATGAAGGATCAAAGGAAAACCGAAATTAAAGTCGGAATAATGGTTATCCTGGGACTGGTAATCTTTCTCTGGATCTTAGGATGGGCTAAAAATTTCAACCTCAGGGATACTGATAGAACCCTGCTTGTAAAATTCAGTAATGTAGCGGGATTGGAAGTGGGCGATTATGTTACTGTAAATGGTGTGCGCAAAGGAAATGTTGAAGATTTTTCTGTAGAGAATAACAGTGTAATGGTTAGGCTCTCACTCGACAGGGACGTAATCCTTAAAAAAGATGCAGTATTTGCTATATCGATGCTTGATCTTATGGGAGGGAAACGGGTGGAAATAGTTCCTGGCAGTGAATCTCAGGAACTGAATTATGATCTGGTTCAGCAAGGAATATTTTACGCTGATATCCCTTCTGTTATGTCGATGCTGGGGACTGTTCAGCAGGACCTCTTCTCTGCATTAAAAGAAGTTAATACTACCCTGATCTCTATAAATAAGTACTTATCTGATGAACAGTTCAATAAAGAGCTAAGGCAGTCAATTGCAAATATCACTGAAATAACCAGTAAGCTTAACAAGATAATTGATGAGAACAGAACTGAGTTGAAGGAATTGGTTGATAATTCCGTTATTCTTACCAGGAATGCAAATGAAATGATTGATACAAACAAAGATGAAATTAAAAATTCTGTATCATCTCTGCAGTCGGTACTTACCCAAACAGATTCACTCGTAAAAACACTTAACAAATTGTCGGCGGAGACAATCGATAAAAAAAACAATCTCGGGAAAATATTATATGATGACGAGCTGTTTAAGGAACTGAAAACAACTCTTTCTGAAGCACGGCAGCTAATAAAGATCCTTACAGAACAGCTTAAAAATGATGGATTGAAAGTCGATGCAGATGTCGATATTTTTTAAAATTATCTGAGTACAATAAAATCAGGCAGAAGACATAACCGGCAAAGGATATTAAATGGTAATTGGTATAGGTGTGGATATAATTGAAATTAGCAGGATCAGGGACAGCATTGAAAAATTCGGAGACAATTTCCTTAATAAAATATATACAAAAGTTGAAATCGATTACTGCCTTTCGAAAGGGAATAAATATCAGCATTTAGCTGCACGTTTTGCAGCAAAGGAAGCAGTTGCTAAAGCTCTCGCCACCGGATGGAATAAAGAATTCAGCTGGCAGCATATCGAGATATATAATGAACCAAGCGGATTGCCAGTAGTAAAATTAAAAGGTAAACTTGAATCATTCCTGCATCCGGATAAAAATTTAAAGATCTCAATGAGCCACTCCCACAACTATGTGGTCTGCGTTGCAATTATATACAAAGAGTCCTGATACCTTTAAATTTCCTGAACTACAGATTCTAAAATCTTAAGCTATCCCAAATGAGCCTTTTTTAATCAATCCTGACTCTAACTCCATTTCACAATTAAATTTCCTATCTCTACGCTCCTTAGACTATTAAAAGGGATTTAGGGCTGCTTAAGGTCTCGCATTCCCCCATTTTAAAATTTTGAATTTCTTCTTATTCAGTTTTGCCAGAAGTGAGAAAAAAATTACCCAAATTTATTACTAATTGCTTTATAATTGCTTATCTGTAAGCCATCTGTAAGCCATCTGTAAGCCATCTGTAAGCCATAAGTACGGTTTTATGGCTTACAGATGGCCTAGAGATGGCTTAGGTATGGGTTATACATATACAATCTTGGTGCTATTCTGAATATACATTATACTTAAATGTGAATGTTTCTTGAAAAAAAATGGGCAAAGAAACCAGAATTAAGCGGATAAAAAGTTAGTATTTGCCTACCCTATTCGCTAATTATTGGGTTTTCAATTGCTTAAATTCAAAATTGTTTCTAATTTTACCGGAATTTATAATTCCTAAAGGTACGATTTGGAAAAAAAGCAGTTTGACTGGTTTAATTACGGATCACTTATAATTATTCTTGTGCTCCTTGCACTGATGGTATTCAAGGCAGTTCCTCAAAATTTATATATGCCTATTTTAATCTTTGGAATAGCCCTTATGGGGGTTAGAATTGTTTTAAGAATTAAATATGCAAATGATGCAAGAAAAAAGGAAAGGAGTTAAATCTTCGAGCCATCTAAACACGTTAATGGTAAACTTAATGCCAAGGTTTTAATTCTGAATCAGAGTTACGAACCCCTCACGATCTGTAATATTAAAAAAGCCGTAGTACTTATTTATCTGGGGAAAGCCGAAATGGTTGCGAAGGACCGGAAAAAGCAGATCCGAACTGTCCGTACTGCTTATCCCTGGCCTAGTATTATCAGACTGAATCATTTTATAAATTTACCCTACAAAAAGGTTGTCCTTACCAGGAAAAACATTCTGCGAAGAGATGCTTATAAATGCGGATATTGCGGACGCAGTGATCTGCCTCTGACAATCGATCATATAATTCCAAAAGCAAAGGGGGGAAGTGATTCCTGGGAAAACCTTATAGCAGCCTGTACTGTATGCAATAACAGGAAAGGGGATAGAACACCCGAAGAAGCAAATATGCGTCTCCTCTCAAAAGCCTTTAAACCGAGCCATATTATGTTTATTAAAAATGTAGTCGGGAAATTAGACGAGAATTGGAAACCCTATCTGTACCTCTCATAATTCCGCTATTCCACTTAAATTATCCCTCTTCGTATAAATACCCTCAATAAACAGGATATTTAGCCGCTTTATTATTATTTTTATCAATTCAATTAAATTCTATATATAAATGGCTGCAAAAAGAATCTTGAGTGGTATGCGTCCAACTGGAAAGCTCCACATCGGACATTATGTGGGAGCTCTTGAAAACTGGGTAAATCTTCAGAAAAGTTATGAAAATTATCATCTTATAGCAGATTACCACGTCCTTACTACCTCTCTGGATACTTCAGAAATTTATGATAATTCAATAGAAATGCTGATCGATTGGCTTGCAGCAGGGCTGGATCCTGAAAAAAGCCCTATGTTCCGTCAGTCAAGAATTAAAGAACATACCGAGCTTAATTTAATTTTCGCAATGCTGATTACCGTAAACCGGCTTGAAAGAAATCCCACTCTCAAAGAACAGGTTCGTGATTTAAATATTGATAATATTATTTATGGTCATTTAGGATATCCGGTACTGCAGGCTGCCGACATTTTGCTATATAAAGGAGATTATGTTCCTGTCGGTGAAGACCAGGTACCGCACGTTGAAATCACAAGAGAAATCGCCCGCCGTTTTAATAATCAATACGGACATGTATTTCCTGAACCGGAACCTTTGCTGACTCAATTTGCAAGGTTACCTGGCCTGGATGGAAATGCAAAAATGAGCAAGTCGCTTGGGAATACAATCCTTTTATCCGATGATCCGGAAACTGTAAAAAGTAAAATGAAAAAAGCTGTTACTGATCCTCAAAAGATCAGGAGAGGAGATCCCGGTAATCCTGAAATATGCGTTGTGTATGCATATCATAAGAAATTTAATCCCGGAGAGGCGCCCGAAGTTGCAGCGGGATGCAGATCCGGTGCACTCGGCTGCCTGGATTGTAAAATGAACTGTGCCTCTCATATATCTATTTTTCTTGAACCAATAATTGAAAAAAGAAAATATTATGAAGGAAAGAAAGATATTGTTCTGGATATACTTGCTGAAGGAGAAAAAAAGGCAAAAGAAGTTGCTGTAAAAACTATGGAGATTGTTCACAGTAAAATGATGATCGGCTGAAATGTACAAAGTTAAGCTTGATCAGTTTGAAGGTCCTCTCGATCTGCTGCTTTTCTTTATAAGAAGAGATGAATTAAATATTTATGATATACCTATTTCAAGAATAACAAAAGAATTTCTTGATTATGTAAACCTTATAAAACTGCTGGATCTGGAAACTGCAGGTGACTTCATTCTAATGGCTTCTACTTTAATGCACATTAAAGTAAGAATGCTGCTGCCCCGTGAAATTGATGAAAAGGGGGAAGAAATTGATCCCCGTACAGATCTGGTAAAAGCGCTAATCGAATATAAAAAGTACAAGGAAATGGCAGAAGAGCTTTCATTTTTTGAAACAAACCAGAGAAAGCTCAATTTCAGAAGTAATTTTTCGTATGACGAAGCAGAATCACCTGCCGAACTTGATGTGCTTCTGAAAAATATATCTGTTTTCGATCTGGCAAAGGCATTTAAGTCAGCCATTGAGGGACTAAAAGAACAACCCGTTCACGAAATAAAGAAAATAAATATTACAATCGATGAACAGATAGAATTTATTATTAAGATGACACAGGAGGCTAAATCACTTCACTTTCTTACTCTTATTAATGAAATGAGAGAGAAGATTAGAATTGTAATTACCTTTGTGGCACTGCTTGAGCTTGCCAGAGCAGGAAGAATAAAAATTAAAGGCTCATCCGATTTTAATGATTTTGTAATAAACCTGGTTGATGATGGAAAACATATACATACCGGTAATTGAGTCGCTTGTCTTTTCCTCCGACGATCCTATATCTTCACTGGAAATTATTAAAGCAATCAAAGGAATTGACGGTGAGGAGATTAATATAACCGAGCAGGAAGTAGATGCTATAATTGACGAACTGAATGCCAGGTATGAGAGTTATAATCTCGGGTTCAATATAATAAGGGTAGCGAACGGATATTTATATGCAACCAAACCGGAAAACGCAAAGTATATCGGTTTTCTTTCCTCCGAACGAAGCAAACGAAGACTGAGCCAGGCTGCTCTTGAAACCCTTGCGATAATTGCATACAAACAGCCTGTACCTACACCTGAACTGGAAAGCATCAGGGGTGTAAATTCGGATTATATTTTAAACACTCTGCTTGAAAAAAATCTTATCACAATCAGCGGTAGAGCCGAAACAGTAGGAAGACCGCTGTTGTATTCAACAACTCCTGAGTTTTTGAAATATTTCGGATTGAATAAGTTAAGTGACCTGCCTAAACCCAGAGAGATAGATGAAATTATTAAGGATGAAGATTTTCTTGAGCAGAAAAGAAAAATAATGATGAACCTGTTTGAAGAAACTCTTGAAAAAGAGATGGGAGAAAGTACCGAAGATGCCGGTCAGATTGAATAAATATTTGGCAGAAAGCGGATTATGCTCGCGCCGCAAAGCAGAGGAACTTATAGTCCAGGGCAGGGTTGAAATAAATAATAAAATTGTAACAGATCTTGCCTATAAAGTTGAACCGGATAAAGATACAGTGATCGTTGACGGTGAAAAAATTAAACAGAAAAGACATCTTTATTTTCTGTTAAACAAACCTAAAGGATTTATTGCAACAACCAGCGATGAGAAGAATCGTAATACGGTTATTGATCTGATAGATACAAGTGAAAAGATCTACCCGGTAGGACGCCTTGATTATAATACAACAGGGGTTCTGCTGCTTACAAATGACGGTGACTTTACAAATTTATTGACACACCCGAAAAATAAGATCCCACGCGTTTATGAGGTAAGCCTTGACAGGATATTATCCGATGAAGATAAATCAACGCTGATCACCGGTGTTTATATTGAAGGGAAAAAAGGAAAGTTTCAGGAAGCGGTATTCATAAAACCAAAGGACAGGAAATTGATTCAGGTAACGGGAACCGAGGGAAGAAATCATTTTGTTAAAAAAATGTTTAATGCACTAGGGTATACAGTTTTGCGGTTGAATAGAAAAAGTTTTGCGGGGATTGAAGCTGACATACCCGAGGGGAAATACCGGAAACTTTCACAAGAGGAAGTTAATAAGCTTATCAGGAAGTATGAACATTAATAAGGTAATACTTGTAGTTTTTTTATTTTCAGCTGCAGCTGTATTCGGGCAGGAAATATCAAGTGACTCAATACCGAAATTCTCTTACGCCACTCTGCCTGAATTATGGGAACAGCTTGATGATATTTTTAATGATCCGAATTTCGGCAATGCTCATTGGGGGGTTGTGATACAATCTCTTCAGACCGGGGAATATTTTTATAAGAGGAATGAAGATAAACTTTTTATTCCCGCTTCTAACCTTAAATTATTCACCTCGGCTGCTGCACTTATGAAACTTGGCCCCGATTATACATTTAGCACTGAACTCTATACCAACGGGAATGTTGACGGTTCAATTCTTTACGGTGATCTGATCCTGGTGGGCAGGGGAGACCCGACAATTTCGGGAAGATTTAATCATAACGATCTTTACCTGGTTTTCAACCGGTGGGCTGATTCATTGCTTGAAAAAGGAATTGATGAAATCACCGGGAATATAATCGGCGATGATAATCTTTTTGATGATAAACCACTCGGAAACGGCTGGGCCTGGGATCAGGAGAGTAAGTGGTTTTCTGCACCTGCAGGGGCTATTTCATATAATGATAATACTGTTGAAATAGTTGTAAGGGGGGATTCCGTCAGCGGGGAACCTCAAATAACAATTATTCCTGATACAAAATATGTTGTTGTCATCAACAATGTAACCCTGGTTCCTCCCGATTCTATAAATCAGATCTCTGCTATGAGAGAAAGAGGTACTAATGTAATCACCGTTTCCGGATCCATCAGTAGTGGAAGCGAATACAGGGAATTTGTTACAGTAAATAATCCTACCCAGTATGCCATGGTTGTATTCAAGGAAGTGCTTGAGAAAA
This sequence comes from uncultured Ignavibacteriales bacterium, assembly GCA_963764685.1. GTDB lineage: Bacteria > Bacteroidota > Ignavibacteria > Ignavibacteriales > Ignavibacteriaceae > CAVXTT01. Next base: position 104,296 of record CAVXTT010000032.1, on the reverse strand, counting down.
AAGGAATAAAAATTAATGGTTACTCCATTGATATCGATGATATTAACCTTGCCTTGAATTATTCAAAGTTCAATAAGCTGTTTACGAATAAGTCAGAACCTCTGAAAGAGATTTTAAAAGAGCTGAATAAGAACAGCAATAACTTTTATGCTGAACAGCTGCTCAAGACATTGGGACTGGAGGAATTGAGTTACGGTACATCAGAGAATGGCATAGAGGTCATTGCTGAGGTACTGGAAGAAATGGGTATAAATCCAGAGGCACTTAAAATAGTAGATGGCAGCGGATTATCGCGTCTCAATCTCGTTACCCCGAGACAAATGGTTACGCTTTTGACCTTCATGAATAAAAGCAAATATTTTGTTCCTTTTTATAATTCCTTTCCGATTGCAGGGAAGGATGCTACTTTAGGAAAAAGAATGGTTGATACGCGTGCAGAAGATAATGTCCGTGCAAAAACCGGATTTCTGGACGGGGTCAGATCACTTTCAGGATACCTTCGTACTGGAGATGATGAATTGATCGCCTTTTCAATTATATGCAATAATTTTAATGTACCGGTTAAACTTGCTGACAATCTGCAGGACTTTGTCTGTATGCGGCTGGCAAATTTTAAGAGAACAATGGAGTAATAATGGAAAATACTGTTCCCCAGGATATAAATGTTCTGATTAAACGAAGACACGAAGAACTGGAAGAATTACGTAAAATGGGACTTGAGGTTTTTGAATATGGATTTGAAGTTGATTCAGATTCGGAAGATATTATTAATAATTTTAAAGAGGGCGAACAGAGGAACGTAAAAATCTCTGGCAGAATTATGGCATTAAGAAGAATGGGGAAAGCATCTTTTGCTCATATTCAGGACCATAAAGGGAAAATTCAGATCTATTTGAAAAAAGATGAAATAGGAGCATCTTACGACGCCTTCAAATTGATGGATATCGGTGATATAGTAGGCGTGGAGGGATTTGTTTTTAAGACCAAGACCGGTGAAATATCTGTTCATGTAAAGGACTTAAAAATTCTTTCAAAAAGTCTCAGACCTATACCGATAGCAAAAGAAACTATTAGATGAAGAGGGGAATAAGATTATCCACGATCAGTTTGCAGACATCGAACTGCGGTACCGGCAAAGGTATGTTGATTTGATAGTAAACCCTCATATAAAGGATATATTCATTAAGAGGAGCAGAATCATATCGAAGATGAGAAACTATCTTGATGACAGGGGTTATCTGGAGGTAGAAACTCCCGTATTGCAGCCGCTGTATGGAGGAGCTGCAGCAAGGCCTTTTACAACTTATCATAATACTCTTGATACAACACTTTACCTAAGAATAGCAGATGAACTTTATCTGAAAAGATTAATTGTGGGAGGCTTTAACGGAGTCTATGAAATATCTAAGGATTTCCGGAATGAAGGAATGGACAGAACACATAATCCCGAATTTACAATGATGGAATTATACGTACCCTATAAAGATTACGAATGGATGATGAATTTTGTTGAGTCCATGCTCAGATATATCGCTGCTGAAGTTTTCGGTACACTTCATTTCCAGTATGAAGACAAAGAAATAGATTTTTCATCTGCCTGGCAGAGGATCTCGATGGTTGAAGCCATAAATGAAAAGGCGGGAATTGATATTCTTACTGCTTCAATAGATGAATTAAAAGACAAAGCAAAAAGTCTTGGAGTAGATCTTAAAAAAGCAGAAGGAAGAGCAAAATTAATTGACGAGATATTCAGTTTGACTGTTCAGCCAGAACTTATTCAGCCTACTTTTATTAAAGATTATCCTCTTGAATTATCACCCCTGGCAAAAAAACATAGAAGCCATGATGGATTAGTAGAACGGTTTGAAGGATATATTGCGGGGAGAGAAATCTGCAATGCCTTTTCAGAATTGAATGACCCTCTTGACCAAAGGGCAAGATTTGAACAGCAGAAACGGCTTGAGGCAGAAGGAGATGAAGAAGCGCACCAGATTGATGAAGATTTTATTAGGGCGCTCGAGTATGGGATGCCGCCTACTGCCGGTTTAGGCATAGGGATCGACCGTCTGGTGATGCTTTTAACGAACCAGTCATCGATACGGGATGTTATTTTCTTCCCTCAAATGAAACCGGAAAAGCAGGGATAAAATAATATACATAAAAGTGTATGCTTTCCCTTTATCTTTTCATATGAGATATTCATTGTTTGCGCTCTTATATGTTTTTACTTTGAGTACCCCGGCCCAGGTTGAAGATTCCACAACTTATGCACTTAAATTATCCGGGCCGCAATTGGACTACCCGAAAGTCTTTAAGCAAAAGAACATTCCTGAATATGATCCGCATACTTATGATATTGATTATGAGATGCTTGCTGTGGTCGGCGCTGTTTCGTTAGGAACAGGAGTCGGGATTCACCTTTACCAGCAGAATGCCTGGTGGAGTGATCAAAGGGTTAAATTCCATACAATAGATGACTTTGAATATGCACTTTGGATCGATAAAGTCGGTCATTTCTATGGTACTATCCTAATTGCTCATTTGTTCAGTTCAGGCTTTGAAGCAAGTAATATAAGCGTAGAAAAATCCGCTATTTTTGGCAGTATAGCTGCTCTGGCATTCGAATTATATGTTGAAGTTGAAGATGGATATGCACGCGATTGGGGATTCAGCTGGGGAGATGCCAGTGCTGATTTTTTAGGTGCCGTATATCCTGTTGCTCAATATTATTATCCCTTCCTTAAGAACTTTATGTTCAAATTCAGCTACCGTCCTGTGCAAGCCGGAAAAACTCTTCCCGGCAGCACCCAGAAAAATATTATTATTGATGACTATGAAGGACAAAAGTACTGGTTAAGTCTGCGTCTCAAAAATCTTCTTCCGGGTGAGGCATCAGATTACTGGCCTGCATTTTTAAATATTGCTTTCGGTTACGGTGTAAAAAATATTCATGATTATGATAATGCTTATCGCGAATTTTATATAGCTCTTGATCTGGATGCGGAAGAACTTCCTTTATATGGAAGGGGATGGCAGTTCGTTAAGAATACTCTAAATTTTATTCATTTCCCGATGCCTGGTATCAGGGTAACTCCTGACGCGGCATTTTTTGTCTTCTGTTTTTAGGATTAATGTGAAATACAGTATAATTATACCCGCTCTCAACGAAGAAAAACTTTTGCCTGGATTGTTAAAACAACTTATTGAAATTAAGCCAAACCGGGATTTTGAAATAATACTATCCGATGGGGGGAGTACGGATAGAACAGTTGAGCTTGCTCTGCCTTATGTTGATATAATTAAAGTTCATAACGGTCCCGGCAAACAAAATATTGCTAAAGGACGAAATGTAGGGGCAAAATATGCGAATGGTGATCTGCTTCTATTTATAAATGCAGACGTTAGATTTTCCGGTGCGGAAAAGTTTTTTAATTATATTGAAAAAGTCTTTGAAGGGGATAGTTATGCTGCTTTTACCTGTAACGTTGAAGTATTTCCGGAAGAAGAAAACATTTATGATAAACTATTCCATCTATGCTCTAATTTCTTTTTTAAGTTACTTAATGATTTAGGAGATGGAATGGGCAGGGGGGAATGCCAGGTTGTAAGAAGACCTGTATTTGAGGTTGTTGGCGGCTACAATGAGGAAATGGCGGCGGGAGAAGACCTGGACCTTTACAGAAGAGTGAAAAAGCTTGGAAAAATTCTTTTTTCTAGGGAGATTTGCGTCTATGAATCCCCCCGAAGGTATAGAAAATATGGATATTTTTACATTTCTGTTTCCTGGATTAAAAATGGATTGTCAGTGCTGTTAAAAAATAAATCAGTATCTAAAATCTGGGAACAGGTCAGATGATAAGAAAAATTATTTTATTTTCTTTATTGTTTCCTGTAACACTGCTGGCCCAGGCAGAATATGTTGAAATCACTAATTCTGTTTATTCCTTCCTTGACCGTATGGAAACTCAGCATTTTATTTCAGGATATGATGAATTCGAGATTCCTAAAACGCGGAGAATGATTTCTGATAAACTAAAAGAGATTTTACCTGTGCAGGAGAGTTTGAATCCAAGCGACAGGCTGCAATATGAGGACCTGCTTATTGAATTTGATCTTGAAATGAATGATACTACACTGAACAGTGTTTCCTTATTTAGCGGAAATTATGACTTGCTCTCTCAAAAATCAAAATATTTATATTTCAGCACAGGTAATACCGGAAACATATTCATATCACTCCTTGGAGAAGCAGAGATGGTTGGTTCTGATACCATTGGAACTTCAAGCTTCAATAGTGCTTACCTTCTTCAGCTTGGAGGAGAAATTAGAGGCACTTTACTTGATAAATTCGGCTTCTCTATTAAGGGTACAAATGGTAAAGGTTTTGGCGACAAACAAACTGCATTATTAAAGCGGGAACTGCAGTACAACTTTAAGTTTAACGAAAATGATGAAAATTATTTTGATAATACTCAAGGTTATTTTACTGCTGATTTCAGTTCGGTAAGATTTAAAATTGGACGGGATAGAATGAATATCGGTCCCGGAATACTCAGGCCCGTTCTAAATTCATACTCACCTCAATTTGATTACCTTTATCTGAATATGGGCATTGATATTGTAAGCTTTTCTTTCTTTCACGGCAAGGTACTTGGTAATGAGATTTATAAACCCGACAGCGTTACAGGTGGATCGGTTGAATATGGTGAAAAGTTTCTGGGCTATCATAGGATTGGCTTTGATTTCTCCCGGCACTTTACCTTAGGTGCCGGGGAAATGATTATCTACGGTGACCGTTCTCTGGATTTCAGTTATCTGAACCCCTTTAACTTTTACAAGACAGTTGAACATTCCGGCAGTGACCGGGATAATGCAATGCTGTTCCTGGATTTTACTAATAACTCATTCAACAGCCTGAAATTTTATGGACTGCTTTTGCTGGATGATATTTCCTTCGGAAAGATCAATACCGGGTGGTGGGGTAATCAGGTCATGCTGAATGCCGGTGCGGCTGCTTATAATATCGGCAGACTCCCGCTGGATATCCGCTTTGAATATTTACGAATTGAGCCCTACACACTTACACACAGGTTAAGCAGGAATGTTTATACAAACCGTGATTATCCCCTGAGTTCACTTGCAGAGCCAAACAGTGAAACCTATTTCGCAGGTGTAAGCTATAGATTTACCGGGAGGTTCTTTACCGGTCTTGAATTCTATTACTATGTGCACGGGGCGAACCCACTGAATGACGACGGATCCGTAAAAAAGAATGTTGGCGGGGATCTTCACCTGGGGCATAGAACAACAGATGATACATCTGTGGAATTCCTTGACGGGGATCTGGAATATGTGAGGAACCTTTCTTTTACAGCCAGTTATGAACCCGTTAATCAGTTTATTTTTACCTTACGATTTAGCTATATTTCAGAAGCCCTGCAAAATAGATTATCACAAGAAAAATTAGAATCATTTATTAACTTGTCCATAAGAATATAACTCTGACGGAGATTGTATGAATAAATTTAAAGTGCCATTCGGTGTAATACTCCTTACTCTCGGAATAGTCCTGGGAATACAAATAGAGAAAGTATTTTCAGGAGATAATCTCAGAGACAGTATAAATAAATTGAATGATGTGCTGACCTATATTGAAAAATATTATGTCGAAGACGTAAATTCAAACAAGGTTGTTGAGTCCGGAATTAATGGGATGCTGGAGGAACTTGATCCTCATTCTGTATATATCCCGGCCTCTAATATGGAAGCTGTTGAAGAATCGTTTAAGGGAGAATTTGAAGGAATCGGAATTGAATTCCAGGTAGTGAACGACACTCTTACTGTGGTATCCCCGATTACAGGTGGACCAAGTGAAGCATTAGGCATCTTATCAGGTGACCGGATCATAAAAATAGATCATAAAAATGTAATTGGAATATCCAATGATGATGTTAGAAAATCTTTACGAGGTAAAGCCGGTACGACTGTCCAAATTACCGTAGTACGTCCCGGGATCAGGAATACAATTGATTATACAATTACCAGGGATAAAATACCTCTCTACTCAGTCGATACTCATTTTATGATTGACAACTCCACAGGCTATGTAAGTGTCTCCCGTTTTGCTGAAACAACAAACAAAGAACTGTTAGTCTGCACTTGAAGATCTGAAAAATAAAGGTATGAAACAACTTATCCTGGATTTAAGAAGCAACCCCGGAGGATATTTAAACCAGGCAGTGCAGATGTCTGATCTGTTCCTGGAAGGTAAAAAGAAAATCGTATATACTGAAGGTAGAAGAAGTGAGTTTAATGAAGAATATTATTCCTCCGAAGGGTCAGATTTTGAGAAAATTCCTCTAATCATACTTGTAAACAAAGGGAGTGCATCAGCAAGTGAAATTGTTTCAGGTGCTATACAGGACTGGGACCGGGGACTGATAGTCGGTGAAACTACATTCGGCAAAGGGCTTGTACAAAGACAATTTACGCTGGCGGATAACTCGGCGGTTAGAATTACAATTTCGAAATACTTTACTCCCTCGGGCAGACTAATACAAAGGGATTATAAAGATAAAAAGAATAAAGAGGATTATTATTCTGAAATTTCCGATAAGGATGAAAAAGAAGGGGATAATCTTAATCATCAGGCTGAAGGAGACTCTGTCAAACCTACCTTCAAAACAAATTCAGGAAGAATAGTTTATGGCGGAGGAGGAATTACTCCTGACTTTATTGTCAAAGCACACAATGTAACCGAATATACTACTGATCTCCTTAAAAATAATTTACTTTATTTATATACCCTAAAGTATCTGGATGAACAGGGGGAATCAATTAAGACCCGTTATCAGACCCTCAAAAGTTTCAGCCAGGATTTTAAATTTCCTGAAGAAAGAGTTAAGGATTTTAAAAGTTTTGCAGAGTCTAAGGGAGTAAAATTTGATGAAAAAGGTTTTAATACTGATAAGGAATATATACTGACCCGGATTAAAGCTCATATTGCGAGAAACTATTGGAAGAACGAAGGATGGTATTCAGTTCTGCTCCAAATCGATAATCAGGTAACCAGGGCAGCTGGATTATTCAGTGAGGCAAAGGATCTTGCCAAATTGAGATGAGAAAACTATTTATAGTTTTTCCTTTTATTATATTAATCCTATTACCTTATCCCTCATCATATCATAAGGTACAGGGTCATGAGGGCTTTGAACCTAAAGAATTACAGCCGGGTGAAGAACTAACTTACGTTGTAAGCTATTCATTTATAAAACTGGGGGAAGTAAAAATAAAGGTTAAGGACAAAAAAATAATGAATGGAATACCCTGTTATTCCACTATCGCATACATTGATTCATATGACGATGTCCCATTTGTAAGTTTACACCAGATATACGAAAGTACCCTGAATAAAAATTTGTATTCCAATTACTTCCGTGGTGTTGTAAAGTACGATGATTATAGCTCCTATACAGTATATAACTTTGATTATAATAAGTCACATATAAAAATTAAAAAAGGTAAAGTGTATCCACCGGAGGTTTGGACAGACTCGCTTGCAAAAGCAGACACGGTATATCAGGATGGACTATCCATTTTTTATTATGCCAGGTTGAGCCTGGGATCAGAAAGGACCGTTTATGTCCCTTGTTTTGTAAATGAACAGAAGGTTTATACAAGGATAAATTTCCGGACAGATGTTCAGGGCATTTCCATTGATGCAGTTGATTACAATGTTGAATGCATTAAGCTTGATGGGGAAACAGATTTTGTGAGTGTATTCGGCTTGACAGGATTTTTTGAAGGATGGTTCTCTAATGATAGTGCGGCTATTCCGATAGTCGCCAAAATGAAAGTATTGATTGGTAATATTACACTGGAATTAAAAGAATGGAAAAGAACAGGATGGACACCTCCAAAATATCAGGATTGAAAGAGGAGATTAAATTATTTCCGTATCTTAATCATTTTCCTAAGATTCCGGATTCTGTATTTATTGCTTCGGGTGTAAAAATTATTGGTGATGTAGAGATCGGTGAATATTCAAGTATATGGTACAATACAGTTATAAGGGGAGATGTGCATTATATACGTATTGGAGAAATGACCAATGTACAGGATTGTTCAATGCTTCACGTAACAAATGGACGTTATCCTTTAAATATCGGGGACAGAGTTACTATCGGTCATTCTGTAACGCTGCACGGCTGCACATTAAAGAATTTATGCCTGATTGGAATGGGTGCTATCGTTCTCGATGGGGCCGTAATTGAAGAGCAGGGGATGGTTGCCGCAGGAGCCGTTATTAAACAGAATTTTATTGTCCCTTCAGGTAAACTGGCGGCGGGTGTTCCTGCAAGGATTATCAGAGATCTTACGCCGGGAGAATTACAGGATTTAAGTGCTTCAGCCGAAAGATATAAGAAATATACCGAGATTACATTAAAATCATTTGAGAATTTTTAAGATATTCTTATGCTGATAAGATTTTGGGGCACACGGGGCTCTATTCCCGTACCCGGTAAATCAACTATAAAATATGGAGGCAATACACCCTGCGTTGAGGTGAGGAGCGCTTCCGGAAGGCTGATCATCCTTGATGCCGGCAGCGGGATCAGGGAGTTTGGTAATAGTCTCATTGCAGATAAATGGAAGGGGGATATTGATATACTTATTTCACATTATCATTGGGACCATATACAGGGACTGCCGTTTTTTAAACCCTTTTATGATCCTTCTGCAGAGATTAGATTTTATGGTATTGAGAGCAATGGGATGGATGTGGAAAAAGTATTAGGTAATCAAATGTTGCCTAATAATTTTCCTGTTAAACTTGATGAGGTCACCTCTCACAAAAGTTTTATTAATATAAAAAACCATTCTATTTATAATATTGATACTGTTGAAATTGAAACATTTCAAAGTAATCACCCTTCACCAACATTGGTATTTAAATTAAAAGAAGGGGAGCATTCGTTTGTTTATGTTACCGATAATGAATTGTATTTAGATGAGCCCGCTCAGCAATCAAACAGGATCAGTTCTTTAAATCAGGAGTTGATTGAATTCTGCAGTGGTGCAGAATATTTGATTCACGATGTGATGTATGATGAAGTATCCTTTCATAATAGAAAAGGTTGGGGGCATTCCGGAAACCGTTCCGTTGCTGAATTCAGTATCTCTGCCGGTGTAAAGAATCTTGTTTTTTTTCATTATAATCCTGATTATACCGATGAGAAAATCGACGAACTCGTAAAAGAGGTCAGGAATATCTTTAATAAGGAAAAAGTTAAAATAAATTGCGTAGGATCCAGGGAAGGTTTGACATTTACACTTTGATTGTTCATTTTATGGACATATTTAAGTGTTTACAGGAGCAATGGTTCAAATAGTGAAGAATCTTACAATTGAAACAGGGGGCGTTAAAAATCTTTCAAAATCGCCTATTCATCACTTAATCCAAGACTTGAAGTCAGAGCTGAAAATTGATATTTCTTCATTAATCATCAATTTTGTTTCAGAAAAAGAGATTATTGAAATAAATAAGAAGTATCTTGGTCACAATTACTCGACCGACATCATCACATTTGATTATGCAGAGGATAGCCAAAACATAGACGCTGAGCTATTTATTTCATATAAAGAAGCGGAACTTAACGCGAAAAAATTTCGTGTAACTATAAATGAAGAAATTACCCGGTTGATAATTCACGGAATTCTTCACCTTATTGGTTTTATAGATAAGGATAAAAATGATAGATTGATAATGAAAAAATTCGAAAATAAACTATTAAAGAAGTATAAATTTCATCTTTTATAATGATTTCTGAATTTGTTGAAATAATTCTAAAGGTCTATAAGGCTATAAACGATAATTATACGCCTGAAAAGATAATTGAAGTGATCTCATCGAGAGATAATTATGACAAAAAGGTTGTTGCTGCAGCTTACAGCTGGATATATGATAAAATTTTAAAAGATACCTTAAGTAATAAATCTACAAAAGAAAATACCTACGGCAAGAGATACGCTTCGGAATATGAACTTCAAATTATAGGCACAGATAATTTTAATTATCTTAAGCATTTTTACAATATCGGAATTATTAACAATGCCGATATGGAACTTATTCTTTCAAATCTGATAGCAATCCCGTCAGGTAATATAAATAAGGGTACCATCGACACACTTATATTTTCATTGTTCCTGGATATAGATAATTACGTTTTACCGGGAAGCAGGTTACTTCTATTTTCTTCAGATAAAATAAATTAATAAAAATGAGTAAAAATTTAGTACTTGTTGAATCTCCTTCGAAAGCTAAAACCATAAACAAGTATCTTGGAAAAGATTATATTGTTGAACCCACAATAGGGCATATCAGGAATTTACCTAAAACAAAACTTGGCGTCGATATCGAGAATAATTATGAACCGCAATATCTTAATATTCGCGGTAAAGGTGACATAATTAAAAAAATCAAAAGTCTAGCGGCAAAAAGCAGCAAAATATACATAGCAACTGACCCTGACCGTGAAGGGGAGGCTATTGCACAGGATATTGTTGATATTCTAAATGGAAAGAGCAGCTCCGATATCTACCGCGTACTCTTTAATGAAATTACTAAGAAGGGGGTTCAAAAAGCTATGAAGGAGCCCCGGGGAATTGATAATAATCTTGTAAGTTCACAGCGGGCTCGAAGAGTAATGGACAGAATAATTGGATATCAGATAAGTCCTTTTCTCTGGAAGACAATAATTGAAACTGCCGGTACAGCTTCATTATCTGCGGGAAGAGTGCAGTCGGTTGCCCTGAAACTGATATGTGAAAGAGAAAGTGAGATAGAAAAGTTTCAGACAATTGAATATTGGTCGATCTGGGCGGTCTTTACAACAGATAATGGTGAAGAATTTAAAGCTAAACTCTTCAGTATTGCTGATAAAGATATAAAATTAAAACTGAAACCGGGTGCTTCTGGAGAACAGATTAAAGAATTCCTGGAACATTACATAAGCATATCCGATGAGAAAACCGCCCGGGAAATATTTGAAAGGATTTCTTTAATAAAAGATTTCCGTATATCAAATGTTTCGAAAAGAAATACAAAGCGTAACCCGCCGCCGCCTTTTATTACAAGCTCCCTTCAGTCGGAAGCTTCCAGAAGATTGACGGATGCGCCCAAGCCAGACAATGATGATTGCACAGAAGCTGTATGAAGGAATTGATCTGGGAAAAGAGGGAACGCAGGGTTTGATTACATATATGAGAACAGACTCAACAAGAATAAATGATGAAATAGCTGAATCAACGAAAGACTTTATAGTCAGTACTTTTGGCAAAGATTTTTACCCTGCCGAACGAAACAGTTATGAAAAAAAGAAAACATAAATGTACAGGATGCGCATGAAGCAATAAGACCGACATCATTAAGTTATACCCCGGAATTGGTAAAACAATTTCTGGATAACAGATCTTATAAGTTATACGAATTAGTCTGGAATAGATTTCTTGCGTCGCAGATGAGTCAGGCAATTCTGGAAGCCACAGTTGTAGAAATTAAGGCAGAGGAATTTATTTTTAGAGCTGCTGGAAGTGCTGTAAAGTTTTCAGGTTTTATTCAGGTATATGAAGATTTGGAAGAAAATAACAGAAGCGATGATAAAGATGAATACAGGAATGATAAAATTCCTGCAGGGCTTGAAAAAGAATCAGCGCTCGGCTTAAAACAACTTCAGAAAACACAGCATTTTACAAAACCCCCGGCAAGGTATACAGAAAGTACTCTTATTAAAGAACTTGAAAGCAACGGTATCGGCAGACCAAGTACTTATTCTCTGATTGTAAGCACGATACAGGACAGAAAATATGTTGATATGGTGACAGGAAGCTGATGCCGACCACTTTAGGCAGAAGAGTAAATAATGTTCTTGTAAAAAATTTTCCTGAAATTATTAATGTCGACTTTACAGCTGGAATGGAAAATGAACTTGATCAGATTGCACAGGGAGAAAATGAATATACGGTGTCCTGAATGATTTTTATCTTCCTTTTTCAAAAGCCCTGAAACAGGTAGAGGATAAAATTGAGAAAATCATTTGCGATGTATGCGGCGGGAAATGGAAATAAGGGCGGAAGATTTGGTAAATATCTTGCCTGCACAAATTATCCTGAATGTAAAAATATAAAATCATTTAAGGAATATTTCCAGCTTCATCAGGAACCTGAATATACAGGTGATAAATGTGAAAAATGCGGGAGCAGAACTGTATTCAGAGAAGGTAAATTCGGAAGATTCATAGGATGTGAAAGATATCCTGAATGTGATTTTGTTAAACCTATAACCCTTGGCATTACCTGTCCGAAATGTAATAAAGGTGAAGTTGTCGAGAGAAAATCCAGGAGAAATAAGATTATTTTACGGATGTTCAAGATTTCCTGAATGTGATTTTGTCAGCTGGTATAAACCTGCTGATGTAGCCTGTCCGAATAAAGATTCTGATTATATGGAAGAAAGGTATTCGGCAAAGAAGGGGAATTATCTTAGATGTCCTGTCTGCAAAGAAGAAGTTAATGTTGAATTTGTAGAAGAAGAATAGTGGATATCAAAGAGATATCTGAGGAATATTTATCTGAACTAAAAAACCTTAAGAGATATTCGAAGAACACAATTACCGCCTATTCGAATGATCTTACCAAGTTCATAGATTTCTGTAAACTAGAAAAGATAAATGAACTGAATAAGATTTCGCAGTCTGCGATAAGATCTTATTTATCATTTCTTAATGAAAAATCTCTTGATAAAAGATCTGTCTCAAGGAATCTTTCAGCTCTTCGGGGGTTGCTGCATTTTAGTTATATCATGGGGTATTCTGATAAGAATTCTTCCATTTCCACTCCTAATCCAAAAATAAAAAAAAAGCTCCCGGAGATTACAACTCTGGATTCTATCATAAAAATTTATGATATTGCCGATGAGGCTGGCAAAAATACACTGCTTATAAAAGCAATCTTTGAATTATTGTATGGCTGTGCCCTGCGCGTTTCCGAAATATGCAGTTTGAACAAGCTTGATATTGATTTGAAGAAGTGTATTTTACGTGTTACAGGTAAGGGTAATAAAGTCCGAATAGTTCCGGTAGGATCAAAGTCTGTTCCTGTTATTAAAGAATATCTGGAGAGTAGAACAGACAATAATAAATCACTGCTGGTAAACGATAAAGGTGAACGAATTTACCCGAAGTTAGTCTACAGAATTGTAAATAAATATTTATCCCAGGTGACAGATATCGGGAAGAAAAGCCCGCATATTTTTCGCCACAGTGCAGCCACACATATGCTTGACAGTGGTGCCGATCTCAATACCGTAAAAGAAATTTTAGGTCACGAAAATCTTTCAACCACTCAAATCTATACTCATGTAAGTGTTGAGAGATTAAAAAAAACCTATAAAAAAGCTCATCCTAAATCATAAATAATGGAGTAAGTTATGAACATCTCAATAACCGCCCGTAAATTTAAAGCGCACGATTCATTGAAGGATCATATTCATACAGAATTAAGCACTTTAACAAAATTTAATGATGAAATTATGAATGCAGAAGTTATATTGAGCTATCAGACCAGCAGAGAGAATATTAAAACAGCAGAGGTGATATTACACGTCCCGGGACAGATATTAAAAGCTGCAGGAGAATCAGACGATTTTAAAAAATCCACCACCGGTGCTGTAGATAAACTAGTTCGTCAATTAGAAAAGTTAAAATCTAAGAAGATCACACACTGATTATGGTAAATATTGATGAAAAGGCTATAAGCCGGAAAGAATTTATTACTGTCGAATTTTTCTTCAAACTTTGCAGTGAGCGTTTTGGCCTGAGCATTTTTACCGATTCGGCAGGAATGGATAGAAAAATTTACGATCAGAATTTACACAGACCCGGCCTGGCATTGGCCGGGTTTGTTGATTTATTCTCCTATACAAGGGTGCAGATTTTCGGTAATACTGAAATGAGATACCTCTCAAATTTAACAGAAATTCAAAAAAGGGAGACTCTGGAAAGATTATTCAATTTTAACCTTCCCTGCATTATTCTCACAAATAAGAATGAACCCCCCGGGATAATGCTGGAATTAGCAAAAAAATACTCTATTCCGATTTTTGGCTCTCAGCACTCAACAACCAAGCTTTTCTACCTGGTTAGCGATTTTCTGGATGACCAGTTTGCTAACAGGATCTCTATTCACGGGTCATTTGTGGATGTTTATGGTGTCGGCATTTTATTTGTCGGTAAATCAGGAGTCGGAAAGAGTGAAGTCGCACTTGATCTGGTTGAGAGAGGTCACAGACTAGTAGCGGATGATTTAATTATCCTTACAAAAAAAGGAGAAGGCATATTATGGGTGCCGGTACCAATATCGGCAAACATAATATGGAGATCCGAGGATTAGGGATAATAGATGCCGAAAGAATGTTCGGAATCAGAGCAATTCGCTATCAGAAAAGACTCGAGATTATTGTCGAACTTGAAGTATGGGATGATAAAAATGACTATACAAGGACAGGATTAGACGAAACATATATTACAATTTCTGATGTGGAAATCCTGTATGTTAAATTGCCCATTTTACCGGGTAAAAATATTACCGTTATTTCAGAGGTCATTAGTCTAAATTACCTGTTAAAACACTATGGTTATGATGCGGCTAAATTATTCCAGGAAAGATTAAAAATGAGAATTGAAGGCAAATTCAATGAAATTCAGAGAGGTGTTGATTATTTCGAACATGACTTTGAATAACTGTCTTTTTTCTTGACAATAATTCCTTATTTTTTTAGATTCCGCAACCATTTATGAAAAAATTTTATTATTATTCCAAAACCAAGCTTCAGTTCATAGAGGTTAAAAATTTCAAGTCGAAGATCACAGGATATACCCTCCTCGCTGTAATATTTTTCAGTATTATTACCCTTACAGGGTATTTCCTTTATTCCAGTTCTTCAGGTAAAAATTCAGGCACTTTACGTTCAGAAAATAAGCTGTTAAAGAAGAAAATCGAAGAAATGTCCACTTTATATAAATCGCTTAATACTGAGCTGGAAAATCTTCAAAAGAAAAATGATCTTCTTAGGATTTCAGCTAATTTACCTCCAATCTCGCCGAGATGAAAGAAAATTAGGTGTGGGAGGCGGTTATTTTGACCTGAATTATGATTTCTTTCTCTGATGAAAACGACCTGAAGTTTAAAGAAGCATTATCGTATGTTGATGAGGTGACCAGAAAAATAAATTTTGAAAAAGATATCTATAATAAAATATCCCGCAAGTTAGTTGAAAATGAAAAGTTGTATGAGGCAATTCCTGCTATAAAACCTTGTCAGGGCTATTATGATTTTAGGTTTTGGAATCAGAATGCATCCGATTCTTCAGATCAATAAGATGCACGATGGTATTGACATTATTACTGATGTTGGTACTCCGGTTTATTCAAGCGGTAAAGGAGTAGTTGAGTTTGCTGGAAATAAAGGAGGATTCGGTCTGGCTATAGAAATAGATCATGGCTTTGGTTACAGAACAGTCTATGCTCATTTATCTTCAGTAAAGGTAAAACAGGGACAAAAGGTATCCAGAGGAGATTTAATCGGGAATACCGGAAATTCAGGCCTTTCATCAGGACCACATTTGCATTACGAAGTTCATCATAATGGTATAAAATTAAACCCTGTCGACTTCTTCTTTGACGAGACAGGCTTTTTTGAATTGACGAAGAAATAAGCGGAGATACTATTTATGATCTGGACAGTTGAGCTGGCTTCATATCTTGATGATGCACCCTGGCCGGCAACAAAGGAAGAATTGATCGACTATGCCGAGAGAATCGGAGCTCCATATGAAGTTATTGAAAATCTTATCGAGCTTGAAGATTCCGAAGAACCGTACGAATCAATTGAAGATATCTGGCCCGATTATCCATCCGATGAAGATTTCTTCTATAATGAAGACGATTATTAATAACTTAAAGATTTTTACTGCAAGGCGCTTCGGGCGCCTTTTTTATTATGAATAATTACTGGGAAGGTTTATACGGACAAAAGTATGTCAAGGAAACCCTTGACTATTTTATTCAATCCGGAAAAATACCGCACGCGCTTTTATTTGCAGGGCAGGAAGGTGTGGGAAAAGATTTCACTTCAATAAAGTTTGCCCAGATATTAAATAAAAATTCTAAAAATTACCTGGATGTTGCCAGATTGATTGCCTCGCTGTCGGAACCATATATTAAGTACATTATACCTCTTCCCAGGGGTAAAAATGAAGATGAAAGCAGCGGTCCTTATGAGAAACTGTCGGCAGATGAAATTCAGCTGGTAAGAGAGGAACTCGGGCAGAAGGGGAGAAACCCTTACTGGAAGATCAGCATACCTAAAGCTAATACAATTAAAATATCCAGCATCAGGGACATTAAAAAATTTGTTTCATTGGAATATTCCGATGTTTCAAACAGGATTGTGCTTATCTCCCAGGCTCACCTGATGAATGAAGAGGCTCAGAATGCTCTTCTGAAAAATCTCGAGGAGCCTCCTGAAGGCATAACATTTATTTTAACAACACCTTATCCTGAACTTTTAAGAGAAACTATACACTCCCGCTGCTGGATGATTAAATTCCACCCGCTGTCTGAGACAGATATTTCCGGGATACTAATTTCGCATTTTCAAATTGATAAGAATCTGGCAGAAAAGGTAGCACCATTTGCAGGAGGTTCTGTAACTACGGCACTGCAATTTATCGATGCCGATTTCGATGAACTTGTGCAAAGTGTAATCCTTCTCTTGAGATATTCATTCGGGCGGAAATACCATTCTGCTTTCTCGGTTTCCGATAAATATCTTAAACAATCAGATAAAGAATCAATTAAGCTTCTTTTGAATATGGTTCTTACCTGGATGAACGATCTCGAGAGACATCGTAATGGTTTCGAGATTCTTTTCTTTAGAGATCATAAAGAAACCCTGGATAAATTCAATAATAAATTCCCCGGTATAAAAATAAACGAGATTGTTACATTCATCGAAAAGCTAAACTTTTCAATCGGAAATAATATTAACCCGGCTGCAATTATGTTCAGATTAATATTTGAATTATCCTCATTGGTTACTGCCCCCAAACAACTCTCCTGAACTGCCTGTGTTATCGAAATTGGCATAGGATTTTTTCTCTGTAATTGCGTATTTTACTATCTAATTTGTATCAGCAAATTTCCAGGAAGTATATGAAAAAGGTTGTTATTTGTGCTGCTAAAAGAACACCAATAGGGGTACTTGCGGGCAGTCTATCCACAATTTCTGCGGGTAAACTTGGCAGCATTGCCATTAAAGCCGTGCTCGACCAGGTAAATATTGATAAGAGTTTAATTGATGAAGTCATAATGGGCAATGTGCTTACCGCCGGGCAGGGACAGGCACCGGCAAGACAAGCCGCTTTATTTGCCGGGTTACCTGATAAAACAGAATGTCTGACAATAAATAAAATGTGCGGCAGCGGCTTGAAGGCTGTTATGCTTGCTGAACAGGCTATCCAATGCGGTGATGCGGAAATTATTATCGCCGGCGGACAGGAAAGTATGAGCAATGCTCCTTATTTCCTCCCTAAGGCCAGAACTGGCTACCGACTGGGACATGCACAAATAATGGATTCAATGATCACTGACGGCCTCTGGGATGTTTATAACGACATTCATATGGGCAGTTGTGCTGAATCCTGCGCAAAAGATTTTAAATTTACCAGGGCTGAATTAGATGCTTTTGCTGCACAATCATTTAAGAAAGCTCTTGAAGCTCAGAAAACAAGTAAGTTTAATGATGAGATCGTAAAAGTACCGATACAATCAAAATCCGGAGAAACATATGTGGAAAAAGATGAAGGACCGGAAAAAGTAAATTTCGATAAGATACCTCAGTTAAAACCTGTCTTTGATAAAAACGGAGTGGTTACTGCTGCTAATGCCTCAACAATAAATGATGGAGCGGCTGCACTGCTGATAATGTCTGAAGATAAAGCAAAAGAGCTGAAGCTGACTCCTCTGGTTGAAATAATTGCTCAAAGTTCCGCTGCAAGAGCACCAATTGAATTTACTACCGCTCCTGCTGATGCAATAAAAAAGGTGCTTGCAAAGGCAAAACTTAAGACAGATCAGATAGATCTTTTTGAGATCAATGAAGCATTTGCTGTTGTTTCTCTGGCTGTAAACAAACTTACCGGAATTAATCCTGATAAGGTAAATGTCAATGGGGGAGCAATCGCCCTCGGTCATCCTATCGGAGCCAGCGGAGCACGCATTTTAGTCTCCCTTATTTACGAAATGAAGAGAAGGAATTCGGAATATGGATTAGCTTCTCTTTGTATCGGCGGGGGAGAAGCATCGGCTTTAATAGTTAAAAATTACAAATAAGGAGAGATAATCTTGGATATAAGATCAGTTTCTGTTATAGGCGGGGGAACTATGGGCAATGGAATTGCTCACGTATTTGCAGCAAAAGGATTTAATGTTAATCTTGTAGAGATGTCGCCGGAACTTGCAGCAAAGGCAGTGGACAATATCAGTAAGAACCTCGATCGCCAGGTCAAGAAATCAATCATTACTGAAGAGGAAAAGACACAATCGTTATCCAGAATTAATAAAGTTTCAGGAGTTGAGAATACACCTACAGACTCTGATCTTATTATCGAAGCTATTTATGAGGATAAAAGTGCTAAGTTAAGTATATTCAATAAATTACAGACTGCAATTCCAGTTAATTGTATCTTTGCCAGCAATACTTCCTCAATCTCTATTACAGAATTATCTTCTTCCTGCAGACCCGATAAGTTCATAGGAATGCATTTTATGAACCCGGTGCCGATGATGAAACTTGTAGAGATAATCAGAGGATATTCAACATCTGATGAGACATTTAAAACAATTAAATCCCTGGCTGAAAAACTGGATAAGACTCCAGTGGAGGTATTTGATTACCCGGGATTTATATCCAACCGGATCCTGATGCCGATGATAAATGAAGCAATCTTTGCTTTGATGGAAGGCGTTGCCTCGGCTGAGGACATAGATACAGTAATGAAGCTGGGAATGAACCATCCGATGGGACCATTAACCCTGGCTGACTTTATTGGACTGGATGTATGCCTGGCAATAATGGAAGTTCTTTACAACGGATATAATGATTCCAAATACCGTCCTTGTCCCTTATTAAAGAAAATGGTAGCAGCAAAGAAACTCGGCCGTAAATCAGGAGAAGGTTTCTTTAAGTATTAAATGAAATGAATAAAATACGTAATTCTAATTCTTACGTTATTAAACCTGATAAATAGAAAGGAATGTTCAGAAGTTCAGGGGAGAAAAACTATTCAAGATCAGCCTCATTTTAGCCAGATAAATGCCTGTAACTTTTACTAAACAACAGCTATGTCCTTACTTAAATTTTACCCAAATGCGAGAAATCCAGCATTTGGGTAATATTTGAGTAAGATTTGAGTGCCTTTTTAATAGGTGTCATTGGCCAATTACTGGCCAATTATTGGCAAATGTGCAGTAGATAAGAGAATCTTTGTTAAAACATTATATGTCCTATAATGTATATTATGTAAACTAACGATTAATATAAGGTTTTCCTGTAAAGCACTACTGATTGGTTGATGGATTCCCTGCCGGGCGCATATATATTGGTTGGTTTAATTCTCGAACAATGCAGAAACAAATAAGTTAGGGTCAAAGGTCTGAAGATCTGTTATCGATTCACCGATCCCGATGTACTTTACAGGAATGTTCATTTTCCTAGCTATCTGGAATACAACACCGCCTTTTGCCGTACCGTCAAGCTTGGTAATTATCAAGCCGTTCACATCGGTTACCTTGGAGAATTCCTCTGCCTGGACAATAGCATTCTGCCCGGTGGTGCCGTCAAGGACTAACAAAGTTTCGTGGGGAGCACTGCTTACAACTTTTGCGATAACACGCTTAATCTTACTTAATTCCTCCATTAAATTAGCTTTATTATGAAGTCTGCCTGCCGTATCGATCAAAACTACATCTGCATTATGGTCAACAGCTTTTTTTATAGTATCAAAGGCTACGGAAGAAGGATCTGAGCCTTTTGCACCCTGGACAATATCAACACCGGCACGTTTAGCCCATATCTCGAGCTGCTCATTTGCCGCAGCCCTAAATGTATCGGCTGCTCCCACAATTACCTTTAAGCCTGCTGCTTTGAAATTATGAGCTAATTTTCCAATAGTGGTGGTCTTCCCTGCTCCGTTAACACCGATTATCAGGATCACATAAGGCTTGTGCTGATTTATATTGTGTGTAACAGAATTAGCTGTATCAAGTGTAGATCTAAGTTCATTCTTTACTGCTTCAATTAAACTGAATCCGGTTCTTTCTTTTTCCGAACGCAATTTTATTCTTGCGTGATCCATTATCCGTACCACAGTATCATAACCTATATCGGAACTGATAAGTATTTCTTCTATCTCATCAAGTGTCTTATCATCAAGAACAGCACGACCCGTAATAGTTTCATTAATGGTGGTAACTATCTTATCCCTGGTTCTTGAGAGACCTTCTTTCAGTTTATTAAAATTAAAATTATCGAACAGACCCATATTCTCTTCGCTTTAGGAATTCAACAGCTCTTAGGGTGTATGCTATGAATGAAACAACAATTAAAAGGATACTCAGATAGTACAAACCTGAAAAGAAAATACTCGTCCTGTCGACCTGTAAAATGATGAGCAGTATAACTATCCCGATATTAGTAACTGCTGCCTTCCCAAGTACATTTGACGGCAGCACCTTCCCGATCATTTTAGTTACTATGATACCCCCAATGAATATCAGTAAATCTCTGCTGATAATAAGATAAAAATATCCTGGTGTAATTTCTCCGATCAGGTAAAGTTTAAATACCAATACTGCGATGGCTATTTTATCTGCGAGGGGATCAATTATCTTTCCGGTTTCACTTGTCTGATTATAATGCCTGGCTACATAGCCATCCAGTATATCGGTAAAAGAAGCAAACAAACATAATCCGAAGAGGTAATATCTAACATCCCCATCATTAAGATGATCAGCAAGTATCCAGAATGGAATTGCCAGAAGCAGTCTAAAAAAGCTTATATAATTAGAAACGGTATTTACTTCTTTCCATTTGATCATCTGATCACTGCAAATTTTCCTATTTTATCCTGCGACTCATTACCATTTTCATCTACCTGGACTACCCGGTAAACATATACTCCTGAGGCAAGTTTGTTGCCGTCAGAATCAAGCAGATTAAACTGAAGTCCTCCATTGCCGTCATTTTCCTCCAATGAATTTACCTGTTTCCCGTCAAGACTAAAGATAGTAATTTTTGCGTACTGCGGCAGGTTGGCAAATGTCATCTCCTCTCCCCTTGCAGGATTAGGATATACGTATACGCCCGATAAGTCTTTGGCGAATCCGGTTATTACAAGATAACTTCCCGCACCTGTATTGATTCTAAGGTTTGTAGATGACACAATATTTTTAAGCTGAAGACGGTATTCCTTCCCGATAGAGCCGACTGGCTTTGCACCTTTTAGATCGAGATAAATTGTTTTTTTGTCATTAGGATCGATGCTAATTGAAGTAACACTGTTATCCGGACTAAATAAATAATTATTTTTATTCACCACAGATGTACTATCTACATCAAGATTAAAGGTAATGCTCAACAGGTAAGGATTCAGCAGTTCATATGAGGAAATAAAAAATTCCTCTTCAAAGATCTGGGGGTTTACCATAAATGTTGTATCATAACGCGGGATTGGAGAGCCATAGAAATCTCTTAAACCGTTTACAGTAACACTGATCAATCCCACCGGAACGAAATTATCAAATGATAATAAGTATGAGTATTGTGTGTTCGGAGATATTGATCTTGGGTAAAATCGGGGGTATGGGGGTCCTGAGAAATAAAATGCTTCAGGATTTTCAATGGTTGTGCTCACCTTTTCAGAGAATGTTATGGTAATGGTTTTCGCACTGCTTACAACTGCACTTATTACTCTGCCAGGGATGTGACTGTAAACTTTTATTGGGCTGCTGAGATTGGAATATGGATCAGGCTTTGCTAAATCAACCGACTGCACTGCATAATAATATTCAACACCTTTGATAACGTTGAAGTCTGTATAATCTCTCTGACTATTATAAACAGAATCGAGAAGAGTTAAATTATCTGCTGCATTTCCTCTGTAGATGTAATAAATTGCGCCATTGCCATCCCAGGTCAGTTTTATAACTGTAGAATCAATACTATAACCGCTTAGATGATATGGGGTTGAAGCTTTGTTTGTGAGATCAAATTCTAAAAACTTCACTCCCGTACTTCCGGGGAAACCGATTTCAGTAACGTTATTTTTATTAAGGTCACCAATAAAAATTGTATTCGAGTTAATATTTTCCGAATAATGGATAATCTTGTAACCTCCACTTCCCTGCTGGAATATGTAAGCATAAGGATATATGAATAAGACCAGCTCATCTTTATTGTCCTTATCAAGATCTGTAAAGCGCAGGCTGTTGGAAGCTCTCTGAAATCCAGACCTGAATTCTGTCGAAGCATCTATAAAAGCCTGGTCCATTTTATAGTTTATCTGACTATTCTGGAGATCTAAAACAAGCAGTCTGTAAAATGGCGCTATATCAAGTTGTTCGATGGATCTTACTAAAACAGCCAGCTCCGGTTTTCCATCTCCGTCAAAATCTCCTGCATCTAAAAATGCAGTAGAGCTTGCAAAGCCGGTGCTGATAACATTATCCGGAACATACGATCCGTTTGCTGTAAGCTCATAATCAAAAATATCGCCGTCACGGTCAACTGCCCAGATTTCATTCAGACCATCACTGTCCAGGTCTGTAATTGTAACGTGAGGGTAATCAAAAACATTAGAACCGAATAACTCATCTGTAAAGTTTGGAAGGTCTATTCTATTATTCAGCTGCAGGTCGGGTTTAACGTCATAAACACTTATAACAGTATCACTGCTCATTGCGACCACTTCAGTAATTCCATCCTTATCGATATCTTCTGCTCCGGCAGCCCAGAATGTAGTAGAGTCGCTGAACTTTGTTACAAGATCAAATGTACCGGGAGTTTCCTGCTCATCAATAAAACCTTTTCTTTCAATTGTAGCGAGCAGGTCGGTTTTACCATTATTATTGAAATCTCCCGCATCTCTGGGGATACGATCCATTATGGAATCTTTTTTTACTAATGAATCCCCTTCAAGCCGGTATAATGCGTAATACAGATCCTGTGTGGGATAAAATTCACTGAAGAGCACTTCGTTGGAATCATTTGAAAAGAAATTAACCGGATTCTCAAACATAAGTCCTGCAGGAAGGTGATAGGGCTGTTCATATTCGGCAGAATATTCTGCAGGATAACTTATTCTGACTAAGGTATCGGGAGGCGGAAGTGTAATTGTTGTCTTTAGTCCCACAAGATTTTCCGCTTCAAGCTTAACCTGGTACGTTGAATTCTGTTCGATCAGATTCACCGGTACAAATCCGTAGTGGTATTGCTTTACGAATTGCGTATTCATATTAAAGCCATCCAGGGTAACAAAATCGTAATCCGGATTGCTTGTTTTTTTATAATAAAGCTTAACTATGCTTGGAGTATTTGTATAAACAGAAGCAACAATAGTGCTCTTCTCTCCATAAAGCATTGGTGCGAGTGTTACTAGCTGGATTTCCGGAGGAGAGCGCATTATATAAAAATTGCCTCTCTCTTCCATTGTCCTGCCGTTATTAAAGTGTACAACAAGCCGTAAACAGTAAACTGTATCAGGAAGGTCCGACAAGTCGAGCTGATAAATATTTTCCCCGGAGATCTGGTTAAGTCCATTACTGATCAGCGAAATCCAGGTATTGGGATTCAGTCCTGTCCCATACAGCAATTCATAACTCGTAAAATAAGGAGAAAGCACCGTGGCATTAATATTCAGTGTATCCTTCAGAGTAGCAAAATCCTGACGCGGGTAGTTGATCTTTATCTGTGAGGGTGCATTTATGCTTACTGCTTTAAATAAATTTAATCTTCCCGCCCCGCTTTTAATATCCCATCCCGGCGTGCCAATGTCATCCGACGTTGATTTTAAGTATTTGTTTAACTTCCTCATTAGTAAAATTATTCAGAGAAAGTACCAGTCCTGCAGCAGCTGAAACAAATGGTGCAGATGCAGATGTGCCTGAAATTAATGCATAATTATTATTTCTTGCCGTAGTCATTATTAAGGAACCCGGAGCTACAAGATCTATAGTTGATCCGTAATTGGAAGTGCTTGCAACTATGTCATTTTCTGTACTATTGCCAACTGAAATTACTTCAGGGTATGCTGACGGATAATGAGGATCTGCAGAGCTTGAGTTGCCCGCGCTGGCTACCATTACAACATTTTTACTATATGCATATTGAACTACATCTCTGAGGGTATATGAAAATGAATAATCTCCAAAGCTCATATTTATAACTTTTACTCCCATCTCCACAGCATAAAGTATTGCAGCGGCAACATCATCTTCTTCACCAAACCCGCCGGGATCAAAAGCTCTTAAGTTTATCATTTTCAGGTTAGGTGCTGTTCCTGCTACACCGGTAATATTATTAGTCTCCGCACCTGCAATGCCTGCAATATATGTTCCGTGCCCCTGCTGGTCTAAAGGGTCATTATCCCAGTCGAGGTAATCACCTCCTGTTGAATCAAAGGGAAATCCAACCCTGTCGGTAAAATCCCATCCCATATAATCATCAATAAACTCATTCCCGTCATCATCAATTCCATTAAAGCGTTTATCATTTCCGCTGTTATCTGTTCCGGTCTCCCCGGTGATTTATATATATTTTATTCTGCAGATCAGGATGGAGATAGTCTATACCGGTATCAATTATTCCGAGGAGTACAGTATCGACTCCTGTCGTTATATCCCAGGCATCGTATGCTTTGATTTTATCGAGTGCCCACTGCTCCCCTCTCAGTGTATCATTTGGTACGTAATCAATCTGATAAATAATCATTGGCTCAATATAATCGACCTCCGGGTCGATAGAGACCACCTGAATTATCTGTGAGGATGGCAGGGCTTCCGGGAATGTAACTTTTATTATTCTTCCGAAAATTTCATTCTCCTTTGCAATTCCTTTTGCAAAAGGGTAGACTTTTATTTGTTCTTTAGAGAAAAGATTATCTGCGGAAGAAATTATTTCACGGGTTACTAATTTGGATGCAACTTCCTCTTTAGTAACGGAGCTTTTGTATTTGATAAAGAAAGTGTTTTGAGAAAAGGAAGCGATATTAAAGATTAGAAAGCATACAATTAGTTTATACTTCATATATTTCCTTGACAAATTTGGAATCAACTTTTGTAGGATAGTTCCCCGAGAAGCACGCTGTGCAGAAATTATCAGGATCAGCTTCAGCAACTGCACCCAGCATCTCATCTATCGTCAAATATTCCAAACTGTCAACTTCCAAGTACTTTTCTATCTCTCTGACATTGCCATTAAATCTGTTTGCTATAAGCTCTTCCCTGCTCGGGAAATCCATACCGTAATAACAGGGATGCATAATCGGTGATGAGGAAATTCTCAAATGAATTTCCTTCGGACCTGCTTCCCGTATCAGATTAACAAGCTGTTTTGATGTAGTACCTCTTACTATTGAGTCATCAACTACAACTACTATCCTGTTTTTCAAGAACGCCTTTTACGGCATTGAATTTTATCTTAACACCTATTTCTCTTTTTTCCTGACCCGGCTGTATAAATGTCCTGCCGATATAGTGACTTCTTATCAATCCAATTTCTATTTTGGATAGTATGCCCTGCTTCTCAAGTTCTCGCTGGTACCCGAGGGCAGTAGTGTTGGAACTGTCGGGAACGCTGATTACAATTACTTTTTCTCCATCTTTGCCTCGGACAGGATATTTACGTGCAAGCATTTTGCCGAGACGTCTTCTCATTTTATCAACGTTATGCCCGAATATAAAACTATCCGGTCTCGAGAAATAAATGTATTCAAACAGGCAATGCTTCTGAGGACGGGCGGCAGGTTCAAAGTTTATAGATTTTACTTCACCGGTTCTGATCGTATCATCATCAATAATCACCATCTCGCCTGCATTAACTTCTCTTATTAATTGAGCGGATATTATATCAAATGCACAGGTCTCTGAAGCAACAATGTACGAACCATTTAGTTTACCTAAAGCAAGAGGTCTGAAGCCGTAAGGATCCCTTACAGCAATTAATTTATCATCGGTAAGGATGACAAGGCAGAAAGCACCTTCAACCTTTGATACAGCTTCCCTAATCTGGTCTATCTGATTCTGCAGCTTGCTTCTTGCAATTAAATGAAGTATAACTTCAGTATCGCTGGTTGTCTGAAAAATTGCACCTTCATTTACCAGTTCTTCCCTAAGCTCTTTTGCATTTGTCAGATTACCATTATGAGAAATTGCAAGATTTCCCATACGGTAGTTAACATAGAAAGGCTGAATATTCTTATCTGATTTGGATGAACCGGTTGTTGAATACCTGTTGTGACCGATTGCTGAGAAGCCAGTAAGTTTATTTTTAAAGAGATGATGATCGGCAAACACTTCAGATACAAGCCCTTCTCCTTTTACAATATTAAAGTGAGCTTTTCCCGAATGTTTGACGTCGTTTGTAATTATCCCGCAGGCTTCCTGTCCCCTATGCTGCAGGGCGTGAAGTCCATAATACGTCTGTAATGAAGCACTTTCGCTGCCATAGATGCCAAAGATCCCACAAAAACATTTAGCTTTTTCCGGAACGAGTTCCATTCTTTTTTACCAAATATGCGATTAAAAATTAGAAGTGATAATATATATAAAAAAGGTAGATTTTTGAGCCTAAAAAAATTGGTATTCCACCATATTACTACTACTCTTTACATCATTAACTAAAAATATAAACATTAATAACCGAACTTCGGGAAGAATAGACAGTTGCGGTAAACGGAACATAATTGTATATCTGCTTTCCTCTGCCACTGTTCCGGCCGGACTGCAATTCGTTCAATTTTACCGATAAAATTTTCTAAAAACTAATATCATCACCTGCCATCTAATCCTGATCTAATCCTCATCTAATCCTGATGTAATCCTCACTTCCGGTGAATTTTGAGGATTAGATCAGGGTTACTTCAGGAATAGATGAGAATTAGAAGCATTATGTCTGTTATTTAAGAATAAAATAAATTTATCGAATCGAGCAGGAGGTAGTCCCTACCCGTATCCGTTTTTATGGTTAAAAAAGATCTATTGATGACTTAATAGATTGGATATTGTTCTGATTAGGGGGAAAAGTTTATCTCGTACCTTAGCCAGCAAATGAGATTTCAGTTGATAAGATTTCGAGTGATTTAATTGATCCTAAAAAGAGGGGTGATTAAACAGAGGCCGTCGCTCAACGGCCTTACTTCATCAGAATCATTTTCTTAGTATCAATGTATGAACCAGCTCTAAGTTCACAGAAATAGATACCGCTTGGCAGGTCAGCGGTACGCCAGTTGACTTCATACTGTCCGGCAGGCTTTTCTTCATTAACAAGAATCTCTATTTCGTTCCCGAGGATGTCATATACTTTAATTAAAACTACTGCAGTGTAAGGTATTTCATATCTGATCCGTGTTGAAGGATTAAAAGGATTCGGATAGTTCTGATTTAACTTGAATTGTTGTGGAATATGCAAAGAATCATTTTGAATAAAACTTGGGGTGCCCCATATGCACCGATAATAACCTGTATCGGGAGCCCATGCCGATTCCGGAATAATACCCTTATCCTTTGCATAAAATTTATAATTGAAAACAAACCCGTCTTTTAATAGTGTGGTATCTAATAGCTTATTAACCATATAATTATAACTAATTGTCCCCCCGGGGTGAGATGGGATATAATCCGGCTGCAAGATGATACTATCCTTCCTTGAGTAAAAATTTATCATTCTTATAGAATCAATAAAATCCAGGCCCGGGCTTGAGTATTGAACTATTGTATAAGGATGGTAAACCTGGAAAAGCAAGTTAAAATTAGAGCTGTCAATCATTGTCACAGGTGTAATCACAAAGGCAGGCTTGTAGTGATTTGTATATTCAAATCTATTTCCGGAAGAGTCATATATAATTGCTTCCAGTAAATTTGTGGAACTTGAAGAGGTGAACGTCTCCCCAGAAGGAGTATGTCATACCTATGGAGTCAGTGTATCTTATTCTGACCATAACCTGGTTAGGGCCTGAATAATCATACCCGGCATATACTCTTTCCTCTAAAAATAAAGAATACTGTTCCAGCTGCTGCAGTCACATCCTCATAAGTATATCCCGCATAAATTCGATAAATCTGATCAGGATATTTTGAAAAGTCTACACTGATTCTATCCGAATCATTCCATAGAAATAAAATTTTTTGACTTTGATCGTATCTTAACCATTTATTATCACCACTGAATTTGTAGTAAGTATTCCCAACGATAATTGTATCGGATTCTACGTAAGAAATGCGCAACGTATAATTAGCCCAATTGTCCAGGTACTGCCATTTATTCCCAAAATTCAAAGGAACAAAATTTGAAGCATAAAAGTTCGGTGGAAAAACACCTGGTTTGTATCTGAACGTACCATAAATAGTGGCAAGATAAAGCTTCTCTCCATATGATGCTATACAATTTTCAAAATAAGGACCGCCCATATTTAACCAGCTTTCGCCATTATCGGTTGTTTTAAAAACTGCATAAAAACAAGCGTAGACTGCACCTGAAGAATCACTACCCACAACACCTTCACCCGCAGGATAGTATCCAATTTCAGTCCAGTTGGAACCATGGTCTTTGGAGAGATAAACTTTTGAAACCTCGGTTATAAAAACAAAGCCACTGTCATTTACACAGACTGACCTTACATTTCCGCTATCGAATTCCGTTTGTTCCCAGTTCACCCCGGCATCTGTTGAAGTGAAAACACCATTCCCCTTACTGGCAGCATACATACGTCCATCTTGACCACTCACGATACACCTTATTTCGACATTTGTAATTGTATGAGAACTCCAGTTCAATCCGGTATCAGTTGATTTTAGAACTATACCGTTTAAATTTCCTGCATATACAATTCCTTGAGTACCTGCATACAGATATGAAATCACGCCTGCATTAGTTGTCGAGTATGTCCAGGTAACCCCTTTGTCCGAAGAGATATAAATCTTACCTTCTATGCCATAATCGCAAACATAAATATGGTCGGTGCCACTGATACTGATTTTTTGAATACTGCCGGCTCCTGGTATATTTATTTCGTTCCAGGTTACTCCATTATCTGTTGACCTCTGCATATGGCCTTGCTCCACTATAAATATATCCTCAGAAGAATTTACTTTGACATCGGAACTTCCCCAGAATGCACCAATTTTTTCCCAATAAGGAGTCTGTGCATCAACGTAAGTAAATGAAAAGAAGAAAATTAAGGGAGGTAGAAATCTGCGTATCATAG
Source organism: uncultured Ignavibacteriales bacterium (assembly GCA_963764685.1). GTDB lineage: Bacteria > Bacteroidota > Ignavibacteria > Ignavibacteriales > Ignavibacteriaceae > CAVXTT01. The sequence goes on along the minus strand of CAVXTT010000032.1, from coordinate 74,700 downwards.
TAACTATCCCTTCTGAGCTATGATTGTTAAACAATCAGTAGAAGTTAAAGGACCAAATTTGTCGGAACGGTGGGATTTGAACCCACGACCCCCTGAACCCCATTCAGGTACGCTACCGGGCTGCGCCACGTTCCGATTATAATTTTGTTACTAAAAACTCCAATACGGTTTTTAATTCTTCAAGGTCCCTTTTCAAAGATGACTTCTCTTTCCTTCCGTCGCCGCCGGGAGAGTGAGCATCAAACAAGGTATGTTCCATCTTCTGCTCATTGGCGATATTGTTCAGTATCTTCTTGGCTCCCTCAATGGTGTATTTCTTTTCGCGGAGAAGTGTCTTTATCTGAAGTATAACCTGGATATCCTTATTCGTGTAAATCCTGTTGCCGGCTCTGTTCTTCTGAGGCTTGAGTATCTCAAACTCGGTTTCCCAGTACCTCAGGACATACTGCTCAACCTCAGTAATTTTACTTACTTCGCTTATTGAGTAGTACAATTTCTTTATTGACAGGTCTTTCATCAGAGCTTAACAAGTTTAAGAGGAAAAATAAGTAATGTCTGGTAAACTATCAAGATAGCCCCCTTAAATTAAATTTTTTTTTAAGTACGGACATTATTTACTTTTTCTATGACCTGAATAAGCTCACTTATATCATTTAGTTCATAATCAGCATTATGAGCAGTTGTGTTGAATGTATCCCCGTATCTTGCGAATGCGGTTTTCATTCCTACAGCTGCTGCACCTACTATATCCCTCTCTACCCAATCCCCTACCATAATTGCTTCTTCGGGCGCAACATTTAACCTGCTTAATAATAGCCGGAAAGGCTCCTGGTTGGGCTTTCGTTTCCCCGTATCGTCAAAGGTAACCACAACATCAAAGATCTGATGAAAGTTAAGATAAGCCAGTCTAAGCCAGGCTTCTTTTGTAGGCGCATCTGAGAGGACGCCCATCTTTAATTCCCATCTTCAGAAGCTTATACAATGTGCCGTAAACGTGCGGATATGGAATTAAGGATGCCTCCCTGGCTCTTCTGTAGGCAACAATACCTGCTGATAAGAATTTTATAATCTACTTTGTTAAGAACCCTGTTTAAGAATTCATCAAATACCTGCTGGTACTCTATCCCCTGCTCCTTATATATTTCATCGATTATACGGTTAGCTATCTCAGGAGTAATTTCCAATCCTGCATCTACCATAGCGGGAATTGCTTCCTCGATGGCTCTCTTTTTCATCTTCATAAAATCCATTAGAGTATTATCCAGATCGAACACAACTGCCTTGATCATTTCTTCTCCATTAATTTTATGACGAGATACACAGCCGATATGTAACTTAATTCCTTAAATCCTGAAATGTAACCATTGCATACGGAAGCAGTTAATCAGGGTTTGTCTGAAATCTTCTCTTGCAGCTAAATTGGATAAATGAACTTCAACCTTGATAAGTTTACAGTCCTGAAGAGCGTCCCTGATAGCAACAGATGTATGTGCATATCCCCCGGGATTAATTACAATTGCGTCATACTTCCCTTCTGCGCGCTGGATTTCATTTATTATTTCTCCTTCAACATTAGATTGGAAAAAGGAAAAACTGACAGAAGGAAATTCGTTTTTAAGACTGGAATTTATTTCCTCGAGTGATGATGTTCCATACTTCTCCTTATCCCTTTTAATCAGGTTATTCAGGTTGGGACCATTAATAACTAATATCTTCATCCGGCATCCGTCATTTCATCAATTATTTCTCTCATCCTGGGAGTCAGGTATATTTTATCAACACCAAGTTCTTTTAATGCGGCAGATAAGATCATAACCTTTCTCTGCAGATTAGCCAGTTTATTAATTATGATTACCTTGTTCTCTTTAAGAAGACAATAGCCCCCCTTGAAATCCCCCTTCTCAAACCTTACCTCTGCCCCAAGCTGCGCTGCTATACCCTTCAGGTCCTTGATCAGTTCTTCAAATTCTTTTTCTTTAATTTTCATTTTTACTTAAGGGACGGAATAGAATTAAATAATAAAAGGCAAAGAAGCAGAATAATTCAACCAGAGGAAAACTGCTGAGAACTTTGATACGTTCCCTTAATAAATTTGAAATGAGTGAAATATTTGTATCGCCGTAATTTATATTGATCAGGATCTTGTAATCTATCGACATCAGGTATACCTCAAAAGGAGCGGTTACTAAAGTCAAAACAATTATAATAAAAAACCATCCGTTCCGCTTTAGACTTACTTTTGAGACAAGGATAAATACAATTAAGGAAATGAAGAACAATATGTAAAGGAAAAAAGTAGCTGCGATTGCAGGATTAAGTACCTTGTAAATTCCCTGCAGATTTTGTTCATTAATATATTCTCTGAATATGAGAGCAGTTCCTTCAAATACCTGGTATGTAAGCAGCATTCTTACCAGGTAAGCCCCGGCCCAGAGAGTTCCTGCAAGTACTGTTATGTAAAGAAAGATCTTCGACGGCTTGTTTGTAAGTTGCATAAAAATATATATTTATCGAAATAAAATAGGAAAAAAAATGTTTATTGCCTCAATTGATATAGGTACGAACACTGTTCTGATGATCATTGCAGAGTCTGATAAGAGGACAAAAACATTCAGTGTACTGGAAAACATCTACAGGATACCACGTCTGGGAAGGGGTTTATCTCCCGGGAGTCCGATACCTGAGGAAAATTTAAAGAAATTCTATGAAGTTCTTACGGAGTACAAAAAAATAATTGACCGGTATAAGTGTTCAATAATACTAACGGCTGCTACTATGGCTTTCCGGCAGGCTTCAAACAGCAGCGAAATCATTGGCTATGTGAAAAACAATTTCGGAATTGATATAAATATTATTTCAGGAGAAGAAGAAGCAGAATTATCATATTTGGGAGCTGTATCCGGTTATAATTCTGTTTCAGATAATGTGGTTATTGATATCGGCGGCGGGAGTACCGAGATCATTTTCGGCAGAGGGAAGGAAATCATATATCATAAAAGTTTCCATATAGGAGTTGTAAGCAGCTCGGAAAGGTTTAATCAAAACGGAGTGCTGAATATTCCCCTGTTGAATGAAAAATTAGAGCAGGTATTCGATCTGCCTGATCAATTCAGAGAGCGTGCTCCCGTTAAAGCTATTGCAGTAGCAGGTACACCGACCACCTTAGCCTGTATAAAAAAAGGGATATCTGAGTTTAATGAAAATGCTGTAGAGGGTACGATCTTAACACAAAAGGATGTCAGCACCCTGGCTGTAAAATTACAACTGCCTCCTGAAGAGATACTGAATAGTTATGGTCAGGTTGTTAAAGGAAGAGAAGATTTAATATTAAGCGGGACTTGTATTTTATTATATTTAATGAAATTAATGCATATAACTGAAGTATTAGTTAGCACGAAAGGAATAAGGTATGGATTAGTGTACAGGTTCCTTCAGGATCAATAATTTGTATTCTGCAGAATTGTATTTTCGGGTTTGGTATCTTCCGACATCTGGGGATAATCTAAAGTATAATGTAATCCCCTGCTTTCCTTTCTCATTATTGCAGATTTAATGATCATATGGGAGCACGTTATAATATTTCTTAAGGACAGCAGCTCTTCGAAAACCTTTGTTCTTTTATAAAGTTCCTCGGTCTCTTCATAAAGATTATGCATTCTCTTGAATGCTCTTTCCAGACGGAGATTTGATCTTACAATTCCTACATAATCCCACATTACCTGTTTTACTTCCCTGAAACTATGAGTAATAAGGACCCTTTCATCAGATGTAAGTGTGCCCGATTCATCCCAATCAGGTATTTCGGGAATAGTAAGATTATTTGTCTTAATAAAATCCTTTAATTTCAACTGCAGCTCTGTGTCCATATACAAGTGCTTCCAGCAGAGAATTGCTGGCCAGTCTGTTAGCCCCGTGAACACCTGTATTAGTTACTTCGCCGCAGGCAAATAAGCGGTTAAGAGATGTCCTTGAGAAAAGATCTACAATTATTCCGCCGCAGGCATAATGAGCAGCAGGCACTACAGGTATCGGCTCTGCGGAAATATCAATCCCGAGATTAAGACAGTGATCATAAATATTGGGGAAGTGATCTATTATTTCAGCTTTCTTTTTATGAGTGATATCGAGGTACACAAATTCCTCTCCCCTCTTCTTCAGTTCATTATCTATGGCGCGGGCAACAATATCCCTTGGAGCAAGTTCTTTGCGGCTGTCATATTCTGCCATAAATTCCTTCATATCCTTTGTCCGCAATATTCCGCCGAAGCCTCTTACCGCCTCAGAGATAAGAAATGAAGGAGTCTTAATATCTTTTTTCTGCTGGTAAAGAGAAGTAGGATGAAACTGTATGAATTCCATATTTGCGATCTTAGCGCCTGCCCTGTATGCCATTGCAAATCCATCACCGGTAGCAATTGTAGGATTTGTAGTATGAAGATAGACCTGCCCTAAACCTCCTGTTGCAATAACAGTAGCCTTAGATGAAATCTTATGCACCCTGTTGGTAGTGGTATTCAGAATATAAGCACCCCAGCAGTTACGGTTATTGAGCGACTGATTCTTAAGCTGCATTACATTATGTTCGGTCAGAAGATCAATAGCAATACAGTTTTCCATTAAGGTTATATTACTTTTTTCACTCACGGCTGTAATTAAAGCGCGTTCAACTTCCTTGCCGGTAAGATCCTTTGCGTGTACTATCCTGTGAAATGAATGTCCTCCCTCTCTTGGCAAGATCAAGCTTCCCATCCTTTTTTGTGAAACGGGTGCCTATCTCAATAAGATCATTTATCCGTTCGCGGCCCCTCCTTTATCATCATCTCAACTGCTTTATAGTCGCATAACCCGGCTCCTGAAACCATCGTATCGTTTATATGTTTCTCAAAAGAATCGTGAATATCAAAAACCGAAGCTATTCCTCCCTGGGCATAGTTAGTATTGGATTCAGAACTTTCCTTCTTGGTTACCACAATAACATCGGCATATTCCGATATTCTCAGAGCAGAAAATAACCCGGCTATGCCGGTTCCAATAACCAGTACGTCAGTTTCGAATGACATTAAGAGCTTCCCGGAATTTTGTTATGAATATATCTATCTCTGCATTAGTAAGTATCAACGGAGGAAGAATTCTTATTACTGTCTCATTGGTAACATTTACCAGTATACCTTTTTCCCTCAGGAGTTTTACCATTTCATCTCCTTTGAAGAATAGTTCAACGCCGATCATAAAACCCTTACCGCGTATTTCTTTTATGCTTTTCGGGAAATTATTCTTCAGATTGATCAGCTGTTCCTTAAAATATTCGCCTGAGGCTTTAACCTTCTGAAGCAGTCCATTCTCAAATACTTCCTTAAGGACAACATTGCCTGCTGCACAGCATACAGGGTTGCCGCCAAATGTAGTTCCGTGAGAACCTGATGTAAATGTTTCCTTAAATTTATTACTGGTAAGCATTGCCCCCAGAGGCAGACCCCCTCCGATAGCTTTTGCCGTCACCATAATATCAGGATGTATTGAAAAAATATCATAGGCAAAAGGAAAGCCTGTACGGCCGATACCGCTTTGTATCTCATCCAGAACTAAAATGAAATCAAATTTTTCCTTAAGTAAAAGCAGTTCTTTAACAAACTCTGCAGATGCTTCAAATATTCCCCCTTCTCCCTGGATCAGTTCAATGAATACAGCAGCCGTATTCTCATTTATAGAAGAACGCAGGGCATCAATATCATTAAATTGAAGGTGTATAACTTCAGGTAATAATGGTTCAAATCCATCCCTGTATTTCTTCCGGGCAGTTAATGACAAGGCACCATAAGTCCTGCCGTGAAATGATCCGGTGAATGCGATAAGCTTCTTTTTAGGTCCTTTAATTTTTCTTACAAGTTTAATAGCCGCCTCAACAGCTTCGGTCCCGCTGTTTACAAGGAATGCTTTGTCCATTTTGGAATACTTGAGAAGCCTTTCGGTAAATTCAATCTGAATCCCGGTTATGTAGCTGTTGGATAAGTGAGCAAATCTTGAGATTTGATCCGTTACAGCTTTTACGATCTCCGGATGGGCATAACCCAATGCATTAACAGCTAATCCGGAAAACAGATCAAGGTATTTATTTCCTTGCTTGTCGAAGAGATAAACTCCTTTGCCGTAATCTATATCCAGCGGTATCCGTTTATATGTAGGAAGGAAGAGTTCTTTCTCCAATTCAAATATTTTTCAGGCATCTCAGATAATCAGATATGAAAAGAGATATAAAATATAATAAAGAAGAGCATTAAATATTAAAGAAAAGAGTAATGCGGGGAACAATTTTCCTGTCTGTACATAAAATCCCGTTGTAGTTAAAAACAGCTGCCATAAGATAAGGATGACCTCAAAACCCAGCAGCATATATGCAACCGATTCCTTTAATATAAATGGAGAAGGATTATTTGAAAAAAGGAATCCTCCGAACACTACCATCTCGATCGGGAAAAGAATAAATGCACCAAACACGTGCGGAATGAAGGAATAAGAAAGGACAGAGAAATTATCTTTTAGTCTCGTTTCATTCTTTGACAGTCTTAAGATCATTCTTTCAAGAAACGAAAAGGAGAAATACAAGAACAGAAGCAGACCAAGTACGATGAAAAAATTCCTGCCGAAGTGTTCAAAAGGATTATTGGTGCGGGAAGTTATTGGTGAAAGGAGCATAATATTTATCAGCATCTTAACTGCAGTCATAAATGTGATAAAGAGGATAAGATTTTTATGCTCGGCGTGAATTATTGCTGTAAAACCTTTAACAGGAGATTCAATTAATTGCTCTAAAGTCTTCCAGAAATCTATATTTACGATCCGTTCACGGATATAAGCTTTGCAGTTACGGCAGATTAATTCATAGAAGGGATTTTCAGCTGAGCAGTTTTTACAGGTAATGTTATTCATCAGAAATTCATCCTGAATGAGAGCCGGGGTCCTGCTCTATACTCATCTACCGAAAAATCAAAAAGCTGGGCATCGACATAGGCATCGACAAGATTAAGCACATAAGTCAGGACCATATAAATAGTAAAAAGATCTCTTTCGTCCTGATAATTGGTGCGCAGATCCCTATAGTATTCATTTCCGGTTTGTTCATACAGGTCGGCATAGTGATTATAGCTTTTATTAAGATCAATCCAGTTATAGATCAGCCAGGCGCCGATTCCCCAGATTACGGGGGCTTTCCAGTAAGATTGATTATATATTTGTCCCGCTCCCGGTACAACTGCACTTAAAAGAACTGCTGTCCAGGGAGACTTTTCCATTACAAATACACTATCGGTTTTCTGATCAGCTGCGGATGTATCCTGCTGTGCGGATAGATTTAAGTTAAGAACAGTAATAAATATTAATATTTTAATTATATGACTTATCAATGATCTGGAATAATTCATATAACCGTTCTAACTCATCTTTGGAATAGAATTCTATAATTATTTCGCCCTGACCATTGCTTTTCTGCCTGCACATAACTTTAGTTCCGAATATCTTCCTCAGTTTATCTTCAAAATCATTTAGTGATGCAGATGAGGCATTATCTCTCGTAAATGTGAGAGTTTTCTTTACGTCCGGCTGTTTTAAATATTTTTTTACGAGCTGCTCTACTTTCCTGACGGAAAGATTTGATTCCTTAATTTTCTGAAGCATATCAACCTGCAGATGAGCATAAGGAAGATTTATTAAAGCCCTTGCATGTCCTGAAGTAATTTCTTCTTTAATCAGCGCTTCCTGTACTTCAGGAGGCAGTTTCAGGAGTCTTATGGTATTTGCTACTGTAGTTCTGTCTTTTCCTACCCGGTCGGCTATCTGTTCCTGTGTAAGATGGCATTCCTCCATTAGTCTTTTATAAGCCTGTCCCACTTCAACAGGATTAAGCTTCTCGCGCTGTATATTTTCAATTAAAGCCATTGCCAGCATCCCCTCTTCGGTATCAACCTGGATAATGTATGCCGGAATATCTTTATACCCGATCTCTAAAAACGCTTTTAATCTTCTTTCGCCTGATATTAATTCATAGGAACCGTTGTCGGCTCTTCTTACTGTAATTGGCTGAATAAGTCCGTTTGAGAGGATGGATTTTTTTAATTCTTCCATCGCTTCAACATCAAAATTCTTCCTTGGCTGGTAAGGATTTGGCTTTATTATATCAACGGGAATGTTCGTCAGTACGTTAATAAGACTTAACGAATCTTTATCGGTCTTTTTCATCCTGAGATGTTTCGCTGTCATATGGATGCTGTGTAATTAATGCATCCAGGCCTCTGTCCCAGACCAGGTTTAATTTTACTCATTTTTTGCTGTTATTTCTTTCCAGTAATTCGGAAGCAAGTGCCATATAATTTCTTGCGCCGGAAGAAATAGCGTCATATAAAATTACCGGCTTGCCAAAGCTCGGGGCTTCCGAAATCCTTACATTCCTGTGAATAATTGTTTTAAATACTTTCTCTCCAAAAAATTTATTTACTTCTTCCGCCACCTGGTGCGATAGCCTTAAACGGGTATCGAACATTGTAAGAAGAACTCCTTCAATAGAAAGATTAGGGTTAAAATGCTGCTTTACAATATTGATAGTATTAAGCAGCTGTCCCAAACCCTCAAGTGCAAAGTATTCGCACTGGACAGGAATCAAAACAGAATCAGATGCTGCAAGAGCATTCAGTGTTAATAACCCTAAGCGAAGGAGGACAATCAATAAGAACAAACTCATATTGTTCTCTTATTTCACTAAGTGCTGTCTTTAAACAGTCCTTCTCTGTGAGGGAGATCCACCATTTCTATTTCTGCTCCAACAAGATTTATATTTGAAGGAAGCAGATCAAGAAACGGCATATATGAATCTATGATAGATTCTCTAATATTATTTGTACCGATCAGTACTTCGTAAACCGACGGTGAATGATTCACTATGCTTAATCCGGACGAAGAATTTGCCTGCGGATCAATATCTACCAGCAGTGTTTTTTTCTCTGCAGCAGCAAGCAATGAGGAAAGGTTAATCGTAGTAGTTGTCTTTCCTACTCCCCCCTTCTGGTTCGCTATGGAGATTACCTTAGCCATCGGATTTATGCTGAATATTTTTCGCTGTTATTAAGATAGTGATGCTAAAAATACTATTTATTCCTTTAATTCAATAGATGCTATAAGATGAATTCTTCACCAAATGACAGCACCCTTGCTTTCAATCCTTTTTCAGATATTTTCTTTTTGAATAATTCAGGATCTGCATTAATTAGCCGGGAATGTATTATAATGCATTGGGATCGCCAGTGCCGGATTAACAAACTCTACAGCTTTTACTGCATCATCAATTCCCATAGTAAAATTATCTCCTATAGGAAGCAGCATCAGATCAATTTTATTCATTTCGCCGATAAGTTTCATATCATAAAAAAGGCCGGTATCCCCGGTATGATATACAGTTTTTCCTTCAGAGGTAATAAGAACTCCGGCGGGCTCTCCGGCATATTGATTATCGGGAGTCTTTGAACCGTGGTGCGCAATTGTAAACTTTACTCTTCCGAAGTCAAAATTATGTGCTCCCGCCGATATGCATATTATGTGCTTTGAAACCTTTAGAGGCACAATAATTGGCCAGCTCATTTACGCATATGAATGTTGAGCCTGTTCTTTTTGCAATCTTAAATGCATCCCCGATATGATCACTGTGAGCGTGAGTAAGAATTATATAATCTGCAGAAACATCGGCAGATTTAACAGGAGAAGTAGGATTGTCGTCCAGGAAAGGATCAATCAATATTGTTTTGCCTTTTGCGGTGATCGAAAAAGCAGAGTGTGAGAAATATTTTATTTTCATATTAATACCGACGGTTTAATTTTAATATCCAGGATAATTTATTCCTTTATGTAAGGATCAATTACACTTCTCCATCCTTTAACCTGGGCGTTCCTGAATGCGCCTGATAGCCGCTTTCGCAAGGCATCCTTTGATAAACCTTTGGTTAATATCCCGTCCTCTGCAACCGAGATGCTTCCTGTTTCCTCAGATACTATTACACTGATTACATTTGCCTGTTCGGAAATTCCCAGACCGGCACGATGTCTCATCCCGAGCGACTCACCATTTATCATTGTTGTAGACGATAAAGGCAGAGTACACCTGGCAGCTTCAATTATGTTATTCTTTACTATCACTGCTCCATCATGCAGAGGCGAACGGGGGAAGAAAATGGAAGTTAAAAGATCTTTTGTCAATCTGGCATTCAGAATATCTCCGGTTTCAGCATAACCCCTTATGCCGGAAGATTTAATTACTATGATAAGTGCGCCGTGTTGTTTTTGTGAAAGCTCGAAAGCTGCATCCGTAATTGTATAAGCCGAATGGGCAGGTTCAGCTTTCATAAATAATTTAATAACCGGGTTTCTGGCAACTATAACGAGTAATCTTCTTATCTCGGGCTGAAATAAAATCAGGAATGCGATTACCCAAATGTCTGTAACCAGTTTAAGCAGCCAGCTGAGTGCCCTGAAATTTGCTGCCTGGGAGACAAAGGATAACAATAGGATTATCATTAGTCCTGCAAATATCTGCGAGGCTATCGTCCCCCGCAGTACCGAATAAAGCTTATATATTATCAATGCGACTATAGAGATGTCGATCAGATCAATAAAAGTAACTGTCAGAAATCCTATTTTAAAAAGTTCAAACATCTCAGTTTAACCGGCTCACTAATTTTTTAACTGCACTTCCGTTCTTTACATTATGTGTTCTTATAATTTTTGCACCATTCATTACTGCAAGGGTGTCTGCTATTGAAGATGCGGCATCCCTTTCGTCAGTTCCCAGTTCAAGAAAACTTCCTATAAAGGACTTTCTTGAGATGCCGATCAGGATGGGATAACCCAATGACTTAAAATCCTTTAGTCTTTTAATCAATTCGAAATTATGCTCTAACTTTTTGCCGAACCCGATGCCGGGATCAATAATTATTTTATTCACACCGGCTGACTTTGCCAGTTCAGTTTGTATATAAAGATGATCATACACTTCGCTGACTACATCCACATAATTTGGATTTCTCTGCATCTCCCGGGGCGTACCTTTTATATGCATAACAACAAGAGCTGCATTATGCTTAGCCGCAATTTCAGCTATTTTGTTATCGAATACCAGTCCGCTTATATCATTTATTATAGCCGATCCTGCTTCTAAAGCTTCATCCGCTACTTTGCTCTTAGTTGTATCGACTGAAATTACAGCATCAGGTTTTGCATTTAATATTTTATCGATCACAGGAAGCACTCTGTTCAATTCATCCTCTTCCGAAACAGGATTTGCACCTGGTCTGGTTGATTCACCTCCTATATCGATAATATCTGCTCCTTCATCAATCATTTCCATTGCCCGCGATACAGCAGTCTGCTTGTCAAAATACCTGCCGCCGTCGGAAAAGGAATCAGGTGTGACATTCAGAATACCCATTACATAGCAGCCGGTGAAATTAAATTCCCTCCCTGCAATAGTATAACCAATATTATCATAAAGAGCATAATTGGCGAGTGCTTTTAATATATCATTTCCGGCTGATTTATTAATTGACTGCCGATACTTTTCAGCAATGTTTACCTAAGCATTTGCATGAGATCCGGTTACCATAAGGAAAATGGATCACTTAAGGCTTTCTTTCCCGGGATCTCCGAGACCAGGATATTCATCAAGGAGTTCCGGAACATCCCTTAGCTCAACTCCGAGCTCTCCATGCGACTGCATAACTATATCACAAATCCGTACTTAACCGTATAAAAGCTAATTATTTCGGAGGAATCAAGACATATAACCTGGGTCTTCAAGAATTGTCCTGTAAAAATCTAAATTATATTTATAAATATATGACCTGCCGGGATTAAATGCGACCGGGATTGACTAACATAGGCAGGATGAAATTCTGTAAGTAAAGATACATAGAATTGGGTCCAGAAAAATTCTGAACAGAATGGTAACAGTGAATTAAGATGAGATCGGGATAATTTACGATTATCCTGATTTTTATTTCTAATAGTGCAATAATAGTTTTGACATCTGCCCTAGTTCTGGGCTGCAGTCTCAATCCCCTTCCCTCTGCATATTTCTTTGCACTGGTTATTTCATCCTTTATTTTCTGAGGCAGCTTACTGTTATTTATTTCCAGTACTGCTTTATCACCAAATACAAAAGAAATGTTTGGTCCCGATATGCAGGGGGTAAAGAATAGCAGGTTACGTTTGTTCATTAAAATCTTTTTTGTCCATCCTGTCTTTTTGCTGTAATATTTCCATTCTTCGGTTACAGAAATATTACGGCTTGTAAGATAATTTTTTATCTTATTAAGAATATTATTACTAAGAGGGGCTTTTTCATTCAGCTCAATTTCACCTGGTGGTTTAGATTTATCAAGAAATATGTACTCATCCATTTATACCTCTTTCCCTTTACGGATTCTTCTTATCCAGTTGATGAAAAAAAGGAGACCTATAAGAAATAAAGGACCTGCGATCACCAGTTCAACAGATACAGGAAATTTACTGTTGGTTGTAATGAGCCGGAATATTCCCAGCATGGTAAAGAAAACGGCACCGACCCATTCCCGTTCCCAGGATAGTATAAGGAGGATAATAATTAGAAATGATGGGATAAGGTGAACCAGGAATCTAAGGAATGTTTCAAGGATATCTGTTTTTTCTGAAAAAACATCAAGTGCAAAGAGAGAAAGGAATAGAGCAAAAAGGATTGTTATAATCCTGGGAAGCCATACAAGTATTCTGGCGGAATTTATCTTCATCATCGAACCCCAGGGGAATTGTGGTTATAAAGTAAAAGCTCTGAACTTCAGATCCGGCAAGTTAAGCCGAAATAATCTTTTTTAATTCTTTTACAGCACCGGAAATACTTGATGCGTGAAATACAGAAGATCCTGCCACAAATACATCGCAGCCAGCTTGTTTAATTGCTGCTGCAGTTTCAATGCTTACACCGCCGTCAACTTCTATAAGAAACTTACCGCCGGTTTGCTTTCTTAACTCAACAGCTTCTTTTATCTTTCTTAGTGAACCGGGAATAAATGATTGTCCTCCGAATCCCGGATTGACAGACATAATAAGCAGAAGATCAATATCTCCGGCAACTTCTTTGAGGAAATTAACAGGTGTAGAAGGATTTATTGCAACTCCCGGCTTTTGCTCCGCTGCTTTTAATTGCCGCAATTGTTCTGTTTAAATGAACTACTTCTTCAAAATGTACGGTTACATAGGCAGCACCCGCTTTAATGAAATCATCGATATAGCGGTCGGGATTTTTTATCATCAGGTGGACATCAAGCGGTAGTGACGTAACTTTTTTTGCTGCCTTAACAAGGATAGGACCAAAAGTAATATTCGGAACAAAATGTCCGTCCATAATATCACAATGTATCCAGTCTGCGCCAGCATCCTGAACAGTAAGTATCTCTTTTTTCAGTTCTGAAAGATCTGCAGATAATATTGAAGGTGCGAGAAGTTTCATTTTATTCCTTAATGATATCCTTCCCTTTTTCAGCAGCCTGGGTAACGAACAGATCAACTGCCTCCCCGCTGTTTAGCCTGGTTCCTTTACTCGGATACTGATCAAGGACGGTGTTTGGAAGAATTGAAAAAGATCTCTGGTAATTTATCTTGCCAACCTTAAGAGTACTGTCAGCCAGAATCTCCTGCGCCTCGGATAATGATTTGCCAATCAGGTCGGGAACAATTATTTCTCCCTGATTAGCCTGTCCTATACTTATGGAAATTCCGACAGCTTCTCCTTTCTTTAAAGGAGTCCCTTCAGCATACTGCTGATCGAAGATCATATCCCTTGGGATTTTCAGAAGCAGATTCATCTATGTAGCCGATTTTTAATCCCAGCCGTTCGAGTGAAAACTTGGCATCCCTGAGAGATCTGCCTTTTAAATTGGGTACCCTTACCACAGGATCACCGCCGCTGATGAATACATAAACACGGCGGCCCTCTTTTACCAAATGTCCGGCAGTGGGTTTTTGTATAACAACTGTGCCGAGAGGATATTTTGCATCATATGTAGTATCCCCTACAACAGGTTCAAGATCAGCATTCTCCAGCAGAAATATTGCATCCTCGAGTTTCAATCCGGTAACTTTGGGAACCTTGGTTTCGGGAGAGCTCACATACCAGGGAAAAATAAACTGATCGAATATGATTATAAGAAGAAACAGTGCGGCAAGATATAATAATATTTTCTTTACCAGGGGGCGTTGAAGATATTTTTTCATCTTAAAATGATTTAATTCTTTCGGTCAATTACAAAATCAACTAGAGCTTCAAGTGCAATGCGGCTTTGTGAAGAAGGGAATATTGTTAATGCTTCCTTTGCTTTAACAGAATATTCATTTGCTTTCTGCAGTGCATAATCAATACCGTTGTTATTCCTGACAAATTCTATAACTTTTTTAACGTCCTTACTGCCGGAACCATTTTTTATGATACGCTTAATTTGTGAAGCCTCGGAGCCCGATACCTGTTTTAGAGAATGTATCAGGGGGAGTGTAATTTTCTTTTCTTTTATGTCCCCGCCAACCGGCTTGCCGATAATTTTAGAACTTCCTTCGTAATCAAGAATGTCATCCCTTATCTGGAATGCGAGTCCCAATGTTTCACCAAATGTTCTCATTGCAGTCCTGTACTCAACTTTATCTGAAGTACTTAAGGAACCGATCTGGCAGCACGTACCCAGGAGTGAGGCAGTCTTATCAGAAATAATTCTGAAGTAAGTCTCTTCGTCGATATCAAGCTTTCTTGTTTTCTGTATCTGCAGAAGTTCCCCTTCTGACATTCTTTTAACAGTATCAGTGATTACACCAAGGAAATCGAAGTCCCCTCCGTCGACAGCAATCAACAAGCCCCGCGACAGCAGATAATCTCCCATAAGCACAGAGGCTTTATTTTTAAATACAGCATTTACCGACCAGAAACCACGTCGTTTATCGGCATTATCTACAACATCATCGTGAATAAGAGTAGCCGTATGCAGCAGCTCGACCAGTACTGCACCCCTGTAAGTTCTTTCAGTAATTTCACCGGCAACATTTGCTGCTAAAAGCACAAGCAGTGGTCTGATCTTCTTTCCTTTCTGACGTATAACATACCGTGCAATAAGATCGACCAGTCCAACACCGGATTTCATAGATTGGTTAAACAGCAGCTGGAATTTAGTGAGCTCCTCTTTTATCGGATTGCTGATATCTGATAATTGTGGTTTGATCAACTTTTCTTCAGGGATAATTTAGAAATGAATATACTTATTTCATAAAGTAAAACCAAAGGAACTCCAAGTATGACCTGTGAAACCGGGTCTGTTCCCGGTGTAAGGAACGCAGCCAGTATCAGTATGATAACGATAGCGTGCTTCCTGTATTTTTTCATAAAGGCAGGAGTAAGTATTCCAAGCTTGGTAAGAAAAAATGAGATCATAGGAAGTTCAAATACTACTCCGGCACCAAGCATTACACTGAAGATGATGGATAAATATTCGTCGATTGCAAACTCATTCTTTATTGATTCCGAACCGAACTGTGCAGCAAATCTTAAAGTAAGCGGAAGCATTGCAAAATATGCAAAGAGTATTCCTATCAAAAAACAGCCTGTGGAATAAACCACAATGAGGAGTACATATTTCCTTTCACTCTTTCTTAAAGCCGGGGCGACAAACTTCCAGAACTGGTAAAACAGATTAGGCAGGCTAATAATTATTCCGCCTGCAATGGCTACCTGCATATAAAGAAATAATTGTCCGAATGGTTTCAGATTCTGAAGTATTGCCCCTGAATCTTTGGCAGGCTTAAGAAGAATAACATCAACCAGGAAGTCGACAAAGATCCAGCAGATTATTGTGCCTGCAACAAGTCCGATTAATGCATAGATGATCCGCCACCTGAGATCTTCAAGATGTTCCAGGAATGTCATCTCCACTTCATCATCCGGAAGAGCCGTATCCGAATTGATTTGTTTTATGAACCTTGGCACTTAATTAATTTAGATCTTTATATAATGGGAAACCGGAACAAAGTTCTTTAACTTCCTTTTTAACTGTGTCAAGCACGGTCTGATTTTCAGGGTCGGCAATAACCCTGTTTATAAATTCAGCTATCTTTTTCATCTCAGGTTCCTTCATACCCCTGGTAGTAACAGCAGGTGTGCCTACACGGATACCGCTGGTAACAAAAGGACTTCTTTCATCAAAAGGAACCATATTCTTATTGACAGTCATTCCTGCTTTCTCAAGAGCATTCTCAGCCGCCTTGCCGGTTATATTCTTATTGCTCAAATCAATCAGCATAAGATGATTATCCGTTCCCCCGGATACGAGGTTAAAATTAAATTCGCACAAACTTTGAGCAAGCGCCTTAGCATTTGTAATTACCTGCTGAACATATACTTTAAAATTATCTTCTAACGCTTCCCCGAATGCAACCGCCTTTGCCATTATAATATGCATTAAAGGTCCGCCTTGTATTCCGGGCATAACCATACTGTCAATAATTTCAGACATCAGCTTCAGCCTGTCCCCTTTAGGAGTTTTAATACCCATTGTATTTTCTTTATCCTTACCGATAAGGATTACTCCGCCTCGCGGACCGCGGAGAGTTTTGTGTGTAGTAGAGGTTACAAAATCGCAGTACGGGAGAGGACTATTTAATAAACCTTTTGCGATCAATCCTGCCGGATGAGCCATATCGCACATAAACATTGCACCGACAGAATCAGCGATCTCCCTGAATTTTGCATAATCCCATTCCCTGGGATAAGCACTTGCTCCGGCAACTATCAGTCTTGGTTTTTCTTTTTTAGCGAGATCTGCAATCTGATCATAATCAAGAGTTCTTGTTTCCCTGTTCAATGAATAACCGATTGCCCTATATAACTGACCTGAAAAGTTAACCGGTGAGCCATGTGTAAGATGACCGCCGTGTGCCAGGTTTAGTCCTAATATTTTATCACCCGGTTTAAGCACAGCCATATAGACTGCCATATTTGCCTGTGAACCGCTGTGCGGCTGGACGTTAACATATTCGGCACCGAATAATTTTTTTAATCTTTCACGTGCAGTATTTTCTGCCATATCTACAAATTCGCAACCGCCGTAATATCTTTTACCCGGATATCCTTCGGCATATTTATTTGTTAATACAGATCCTGCAGCTTCAAGTACCGCCGTACTGACAAAGTTTTCGGAGGCAATAAGCTCAAGTTTTTCCTGCTGACGTTTAATTTCAGAGTTCAATATTTCGAAAATCTGCTGGTCTTTTTTAAGATTATTATACATAGTAAATGCTAGAAATTATGAATAAATGTTCATCTAATTTATGAAAAATATTTCTTTTTACACCTTTAATAAGGAGTGCCCATCTCCCCAATTTATAAGGCAAATTTGGATGATTAAATAAAGAAAATTAGCCGGAGATTTCTAAAAAATTTAAGGGTGCGCAGGCAGCGCCGGGACAGTGCACGGTCAGTGCCCGGCCTAAAAACACCTTTTTAGTCCATAACCTGTCTGCTCATCGTTTGGGCATTGCAGGTTCATCGTCCGCGGAAGGCGAAATTTTTATAAAATATCCAAGAAATATTTATTTAACCCTATATTACTGCCTATATGTATAACTGTCCAAAGTTCATTTTCGTCATAATTTAGGCTGACCACTTCCTTTATTTAAGAACTTTAGTTTAATCTTATTTAATTATCGAATAACAATTATGTATTGATATCAAATAAGATTTTTCTTTACATCTATTTCAATTAAGTATAAGTTTCATATGCAGAACTATTTTTTTTCTACTGCTATCCAAATACCGGGGATATAGAATACCGGCTTATTCTATTAATAAGAGGTTAAGTATAATGAAACAAAGAGACTTTCTTTTACTCTGCAAAAAAAGTTTTTTGTTCTTCTTCTTCGTCTTACTTTTTTCTGCTTTAGTGCATGCGCAAACGTTCACATATACCGATAACTGGGGTGCTCAGGGTATATCAATAGAACGTGAAACTCCAACAAATGTTTTAATTAATTTCTCTGTTCCACAATTTCAGCTGGATGATGTTGAAGTAGATGGAATCAATCTGAAAGCAGTTCACCTGCCCGGTGTATTTCTTCCGAATAATGCCGGTTACCCCGATCTCCCGGGAATGGGACGTTATATAGCAATCCCGCAGGGCTCGGAAGCTTCTTTCAGAATTATTTCAATGAGGACAGAGGTTCTTCAAAACATTGATGTAGCCCCTGCTCCAAGAATCCCGAAGGATACCGAAACGGGACCGCTCGAATACAATAAGAACCCCCAGGTGTATTCGTCTTCCAAATATTACCCTGAGAGCCCGGTTCTTCTTTCAGAAAAATCCCAGATCAGAGGTGTTGATGCGGTTATACTTGGAATTACTCCCTTCCAGTATAATCCTGCAACAAAAGAACTTCTGGTATACAAGGACATAAAAGTTGAAGTAACATTCAACGGCGGCAACGGAAAATTCGGTGATAACCGTTTACGCAGTCTCTGGTGGGATCCTATATTAAGAGATGCTTTATTGAACTACAGCACCCTCCCGGTTATCAATTACACGAACCGGAATATCTCGGATAAACTCACAGAAGATTTTGAATATATAATTGTTACTCCTGATAATCCGCAATTCCTTCCGTGGGCTGACTCAATAAAGAATTTCCGTCTGAAACAGGGTATACGCGCAGGTGTTGTAACCCTTACACAGATCGGCGGGAATACTACAACAGCCATAGAAACCTATGTAAATAATGCTTATAATACCTGGGATATACCACCTGTTGCAGTGTTATTAATGGCAGACTATGGCACAGGTGCCGCAACCGGAAACGGGATTATATCACCTATATGGAACAGCTACTGCAAGTCAGATCATCTTTATGCAGATGTAAATAATGATAATATGGCTGATATAATATTTGCAAGGATGACTGCACAAAATTCTGCCCACCTGCAGACAATGGTAAATAAATTCCTTGGCTATGAACGGAATCCTCCGACCAATCCTAATTTTTATGATAAACCTGTTACTGCAATGGGCTGGCAGACGGAACGGTGGTTCCAGCTTTGTTCTGAAATAGTAAACGGTTTCTGGGAACATCATCTCGGCAAACATCCTGTAAGGGAGAATGCAATTTATTCCGGTACACCGGGAACTAGCTGGTCCTCAAACCAGAATACGAGTATGATTGTTAACTACTTTGGTCCTACAGGAACTCAATATATTCCTGCTACCCCTTCACATTTAACCGACTGGGGCGGCAATGCAACCAGGGTTAACAATGATATTAACAGCGGCGCTTTTATGCTCCAGCATCGTGATCACGGCGCCGAGAACGGATGGGGCGAACCCGCTTACAATAACAGCAATATAGTACCATTAAATAATAATGATCTTGTGTTTGTTCTTTCTATCAACTGTCTGACAGGTAAATTCGATTACAGCAGCGAGTGTTTTGCTGAGGCATTTCACAGACATCAAAAAGGTGCACTTGGATTAATCGCTGCCACCGAAGTATCATACTCTTTTGTTAATGATACTTATGTGTGGGGTATGTTTGATAATTTCTGGCCGGAATTTATGCCGTCATACGGGCAAGCCGGACCGGTAAAGGTACTCCCCGCTTTCGGAAACTCGGCAGGAAAGTATTTCCTTCAGGCATCCAATTGGCCGTATAACACCGGCGATAAGATGGTTACTTATTATTTATTCCATCATCACGGTGATGCATTCAGTACAGTATATTCTGAAATGCCGCAGAACCTCAATGTAGTTCACAACCCTGTTCTGATAAGCGGTCAAACAACCTTTACTGTTAATGCCGATATTTATTCGCTGATCGGATTAACTGTAGACGGTGAACTTATTGCATCTGCTGAGGGAACCGGTGCCCCTGTAAATATAACCATTCCGGTATTGCTGCCGGGACAAAATTTATTAGTTACTGTTACAAAACAGAATTATTACAGGTATTCAGTAGAAGTTCCTATTATACCCCCGGCAGGAGCATATGTAGTTCACGAGAGCTGCTCATTAAATGATAATACCGGAAATAATAACGGGCTCCTTGATTACGGCGAAACAGTCTCTTTAAATCTTTGCCTGAAAAATGTAGGAACCCAGAATGCAGCAGGTGTAACTGCAAAGATCAGATCTACAGATGAATTTATTACACTGATAGATACAACGGAAACTTACGGAGCTATACCTGCCGGCGGAACAGTAACAATTCCTAACGGCTTTTCATTTTCTGTTGCAGGAACTGTCCCCGATGAGCACAATTGCAATTTTACCATAGTTGCAACTGACGGAAGCTCTGAGTGGACAAGTTACTTTACAGTTAGAGCACACGCTCCGAACCTTGAGTTTACAGGCTTTACTCTTGCTGATCCTTTAGGAAATAATAACGGCAAGCTGGATCCTGGAGAAACCGCAACATTGACCATCGGGTTAAAGAATAGCGGAACATCTGAAGCTCTGAATGTTATCGGTACTCTTGTGACCGCCGATCCTTACATTACAATCAATACAAACAACCTGCTATTCGGTACTGTTGATACCAACGCTACAGTAACAAAAGATTTCAGTGTAGCAGCAAGTGCATCAACTCCTACCGGACACAATGTTAATTTTGATATAAATTTTGCAGGCAATCTCGGTATTACAGGTACTGGAGCATTTCATGTAGTAGTAGGTCAAATCCCGGTGCTTATTCTTGATCTTGATCCAAATCAGAGCTCTTCTCCAAAGATGCAGGAAGCCATTCAGAATTGCGATATTACATCAGAGACATTAACCTCCTTCCCTGCTGACCTCAGTATCTACTCTTCAATTTTTGTATGCCTGGGCATCTACAGCAACAATCACGTGCTCAGTGCATCTGAAGGACAGCTGCTTGCAGATTACTTAACCGCCGGCGGACGTCTATTTATGGAAGGCGGCGACACCTGGTATTATGATGACCAGACAGCCGTTCATCCGATGTTTAAGATTCAGGGTACTGCTGATGGATCCGGTGACCTGACTACTGTTCAGGGACAAGCGAATTCACTCGGAGCAGGGATGACATTTTCATACAACGGTGAGAACAGTTATATCGACAGGCTTACTGCGATTGCTCCTGCCATAGTTGCTTTCAAAAATCCGACAGTTAATTATGCCTGCGGTATTTCATATAATGCGGGTACCTATAAAACGTTCGGTACTTCATTTGAATTCGGCGGACTGGTTAATGGTGCTTCCCCATCATTAAGGGATTCCGTTATGGGAAGAATATTAACATTCTTTGATCTGATGGGTGTACCGGTTGAACTGGTTTCATTCAGTGCGGATATGAAAGAAGCGTCAATAACACTTACCTGGGAAACTGCAACAGAAACTAATAACTCCGGATTCGATATTCAAAGAAGCAGCGATGGAAAAACCTTTACCTCTATTGGAAATATTAAGGGTAATGGAACAACAACAGAGAAACAGAGATATTCATTCACCGATAATCAGCTTACAGGCAGCGGTACAATGTATTACAGGCTGAAGCAGGTTGATTATAACGGAACGTATGCATATTCTGAAGTTCTCGATGTTGAATACTCTGCAATTCCTCTTGAGTTCAGTTTATCGCAGAACTATCCTAATCCGTTCAATCCTGAAACGACAATTAAATTTGCACTCCCAAAGAATGCTGATGTAACTCTAAAGGTTTATGATGCATTGGGAAGTGAAGTTGAGACAATTGTAAGTCAGCAGCTTGAACCGGGATATTATACCTATAAGTGGAACTCATCTAAATATGCAAGCGGTATGTACATCTACCATATTCAGGCAGGTGAATTTACTGCAGTTAAGAAAATGATGGTCCTCAAATAGTATTCGATCGCATTGTTCACAGGGCTGCTCGTGAGGGCAGCCTTTTTTTTTGATTCCGACAGCACTTGTCAAATACCAGCTTCAATGAAAATATAGGGAACACTTTAGAAAATAAGAAAAGGTCGAAATGAGACGCAGTAAAATAAAAAACTATTAATTATTCAGACGCGGCATAAAAACCAGGAACAAAGAACTACAGAACTAAGAACCTTTCGCAAGATGTACGAAATGAACTTATTACAGAGGAAGGAAGTTTTTTTATTTCTCCTGTCTGATGAACCAGTTATCACCCAGACTGATTCCTACACTTAACCGTACTATATTCTCTTTTATGAAGTCCTCGGTACCTCTGATCCCATACTGAACTGCAACATCAATGGTATTACCGACACCCAGCGGCACCGAGAAACCTGCAGATGCAGCATAGAAATAAATTCTTTCCCCGTTTATTGCATACTGGGTCTTTTCATATGTCAGACCGCCTCTAAGCATTATCATCTGCCAGAAGGTGCTGCCTATCTCTTTAGCGGGTCTGTATTCAAATCCGCCGCTTAACTTCTGAGAGTTAGTTAAGTTCTCCCCGCTCTTGTTGTTAAATAAAACATCTCCCCACTGCTGAAATGCATAATCCAGGGTTACAAGGTATACTTCGCTCAGGGTCATACTTAATCCTGTGTGTATTCTCGGGGGTACTTTCAATTCAACAATTGCACCGGATATTGTATCAATGGTGCCTTCCCTGTCGGAGATCAATGTAGTATCAGTTTCCAGGGTACTGAATATATTTGAGGAAATACCTATTCTCAGATCAGATATACTCTTTTCTCCAAACAGGTTTGAGAAATCGGGACTAATAATACCGACTGTCGTTCCAATACCTTTTGGCGCATAAGTTCTTACATATTCAGCAGGCTTCATAGCCGGATCGGTGAATTCTGCAATGGATTTGTAATTAAGATTTCCGAAGTAATAATCCAGAGTAGCGCCAACAATTAAGTCAATTGGAAATTTAAAGGAACTGCCTACGAATAACTTGGATAATCCTCCTGAACCAGTATATGATATAGTATAATCTCCCGCTGTTTCAGAAGAATAGCTCTCAACTACATTATAGCTTACATTAGAATAGGGAATTATTCCTGCAGCCATAGTTATTCCATAAAGACTGCTGATGGGGAATGCGAGAGTAAAGCCTGAGAATTGTGTATCAGAATAATATTTACTAAGACCTTTAGAAGATAAAGTCATTCCGCTGTAATTGATCCCGAACTCTATCCTTGTGCTGCTTATTTTATTCCATCCGGCAGGATTAAGTGTGTTAATAAAATCTATATCAGAAACTGCAGTACCGAGCTGTCCCATACCAAGTTTTCTTGCCGAGTAACTATACTCGATATCACCTATACCGTACCTGCTGTAGCTTGAGCTTGTCTGTGCGAAGGCCTGAATCTGAAAAAGGGCTATTAGAACAAGGAGAATCTGTTTAATCAAAATCTTTCCTTACAATTTATTTGTATAAGTAATTACCAGCCTTGGTCTCAATGCCGGATCGGAAGCATTACTGCCCCAGATAATAAAACGTTCTAATCCATTAAGCTCATTCGAAGTTGTAAGTACCAATCCCCTGTTGCTGCGGGTTACAAGCCAATCCTGTACAAGCGCAGTTATATTACCCGTATATGTACCGCCGCTTTTAGTAAAGTATGGGGTTGAAGATGCTATACTGTCAAGGGTGCTTGTATCTCGCGGTACATAGGCTGCAATCCTGTTTGAGGCATCTGAAGAATAAATATTCTGCGTAGTGTCTGATGTCAGGATCAGTTCGGCTTTATTGATCACTGCATACTGAGGGAGAGAGCTTATGTCGAACTTGAGGTAGGACATTATTTTAAGTCCTGCCTGAATAGTAATGAACTCACCCGTCGGGTAAGGAGCAATATTCTGTAATATACCTGCATCTGCAGCAGAATAATAGAACAGGGTGTCGGTATAAAAACCCGGTTTCTGTATTATCAGCTCGAGTTGTGGAATATTCTGCGCAGAGGCAATAAGAGCCTGGTAACCGTAAACTTTATTGGCAGAGGGACCCGGTTTAAGGTAAAGACCATAATTATTTCCTGTAGTCGGATCAGCAGCTGTCTTCAGCCATTCCAGCGCTACTGCATTATCGATCTTAAAGGATGTTAGAGTATCAGTAACAGACATTGAATCCACCGCAATGGCAGTGGTCTGAAGATTTACAAGACTGTCGGCAATGAAGCCTGCGCTCGACCAGGAGCTTAATACCTTCTCAACATTTATATCCAGTACACTGTTGGTATCACCGAATGTGTATGTCCTTAATAATTTAACCTTTGCCGAGCTCACAACTATTGAATCGTCTTTTATATCCTGTTTAAGTGAATCAGGGAAAGAAAAGCTGTACCTTATAAGAAATGACGCCTGAACATTAGCGTGCCTGCCTAATAAAAGCCGGTTAGATGAACCAAGCGGAACATATTTTAATGTACTGCTTGAGGTCTGCGACATTGTATCAGTAAGAGAATTAATCTGTTCGATTATTATTACATCCTGTCCTAATAGCTCAGACCCGATATTTGAGGGTTCATCGGTGCAGGCGGACAGGTAAATTGATAAAATGACAGGAACTATATGCAGGAACTTTTTGATGGTCAATTAATTCTCCGGAATATCATTATATATAAAGCTGCAGGCTTCCATTATATTTTCGGCAACAAAACTGGGAAATTTATTTTGCTTTTGCAAGATAGAAAACGTCTCTGCCCCATATCCTGTCTTGACAAGAATCGTTTTGCAGCCTGCATTAAATCCGCATTCTATATCACTTACAGCATCACCTATAAAATAGGATTGTTTAAGATCTATCCGGTGGTCTTCTGCAGCTTTGAGCACTAAAGCCGGAGAGGGCTTGCGGCAAGTACATTCCTCTGCTGAATTAAAGTCAGGGTGGAATGGGCATACATAAAACGCATCAACCGAAGCATTATCTTCTTTAAGTAATTCGTTTAGTCTCCGGTTCACCATATCCACCATTTCAGAACTTATCAAGCCCCTGGCAACACCTGATTGGTTTGATATAACTATAAGTTTGAATCCTGCTTTTTTAAGAATGCAAAGTGCTTTACCTGCTCCGGGGAATAATGTAAGTTTCGATGGGTCACCAAGATATCCTGGATCCTCATTCAGCGTCCCGTCCCTGTCAAGGAAAACAGCCCTGTTAAGCATCTACTCGTTATTCAGAATGGTACGATAAAGATCGAGATATTTTTTGGCGGATAGATTCCAGCTGAAATCTGATTTCATTCCATTTTTCATAATACGTGTCCAGGTTTTCTTATCATCAAACAGCTTCAGTGCACGGTTCAGTTCTTTAAGCATAGCCGCAGAGTCATATTGTTTGAATGCAAATCCATTACCCTCGCCGGTTTTATCATTGTATTTTATAACGGTATCTGCCAGTCCCCCGGTTTCCCTAACAAGGGGAACTGTTCCATATACCAGGCTGTACATCTGGTTAAGACCGCAAGGTTCATACCGTGAAGGCATCAAGAGAATATCTGCTCCACCTTCAATGAGATGGGCAAGCTCATCATTGAAGCCGAGGTAGCAGGCAAATTTCCCTTTATGTTTGGTGCTCATTTTTTCAAAGAAGGTATGGTACCTCCTTTCACCGGTTCCTAAAAGTATTACCTGGATTTTCAACTTCATCATATCGGCGAAAGCTTCATTTATAAGATCCATACCCTTTGCATCATACAATCTTGAGATAATGCCGATGATTGGAATTTTGGGGTTATACTCAAAGCCGAACTTCTCTGCCAGGTAGATTTTATTTTGTTCTTTGAACTCTAGCGTCTTAGCTGAATAATTCTTTACAATATATTTATCCTTTTCGGGATTCCATATCTTTGTATCAATTCCATTTATAATGCCGAAAAGGTCACTTTTTCTCTTTGCGAAAACCGACCTAAGACCTGCTCCTAATTCCTCGTTCGATCTTATTTCATTTGCATATGTTTCACTAACGGTATTGATCACATCGGCAAACATCAGCCCGCTTTTCATAAAGTTAACCTTTCCGTAGATCTCAATTCCCTTTTCTGAATTGAGTTCATCGGGCAGGCCTGTTTTTTTGAAAGTGGACTTAGGGAAGTCACCCTGGTATGCTAAATTATGAATAGTAAAAAGGGTTTTAAAGGGTTTAAATGTCTCCTCATTGTTATACAGGGTCTTAAGGTAGGCAGGAATAAGACCGCACTGCCAGTCATTACAGTGAATTATATCGGGTATCCAGCCTAATTTAGAGATAAGTTCAAAGACAGACCTTGACAGAAGAATAAACCGTTCATCGTTATCCTGATAGTCGTTACCTGTAGACGGATCGGTATATAAGCTGTTCCGGCTTCCAAAATATTCCTGATTATCAAGAAAATATATCTGAACCCTCACTTTTTGTCCGGGAAGGAAACACGAACGTAAAGAAAACGTGACGTCCTTATCACCGATCTTAATTACAATGTCCTTCAGCCTGACTACATCGTGAATTTTAAATTTACGGCTGTCGACCGCCCCGTATTTAGGCACAACAATACGAACTTCGTGCCCTAATTCAGATAACATTTGAGGTAACGCGGCAGATACATCTGCCAATCCGCCGGTTTTAACAAAAGGAACAACTTCAGAAGTGACGAAGAGGATTTTCAGTTTTTTGGATGCCATTTCAAAGAATTGTTTAATTTTAATGTGCAAATTTACAAAAACTAATATTATTTGCCAAAATAAAAGATTTTCCAGCTCCCGATTCTCTTATTTTACACGCGCACGATTAATATTATATGTGTTAAAAAATCACATCCTGACAATCTCGCGCTCTTCAGGAAAAGAGGATAATTGCGTATATTTGCCAAAATTTTTTGTTTATGAAATATATTCTTTTAATAATTTGCATACTTTTTATAGCCGGCTGCAGTGCTTCCACAGGCAGCAGGTATGAAAAAAATGAAAAAAAAGAAGATAAAGAGGTAGCCGAGACAAAAAAAGAACCTGAAGTTAAAACGGCAGAATTTGACACCTATCCCTACAGGGAAACTTTTGATCTTAAAACTCCCCCTGATAATAGTGTAAAAAGTGAAGATCTTGATCTCTGGTTTACTTACGAAAAGGATACTTCCGGAACGAATCAATCCAGGACAATCGTCGACCAGGTTGACGGTTACAGGGTGCAGATTACTGCTACTGATAATCTTGAGGAGGCTAACCAGATAAGATCGGAAGTATATTTTAAGACAAATCAAAAGCCCGTATATGTGACATTTGATCCTCCCTTCTATAAAGTTAAGGCAGGCGATTTTTTGAATGTAAACGATGCACGGGATTTCAGCTTCCAGTTAAACCAGATGGGTTACAAAGAAACAAAAGTAGTATCCGAGAAGGTGAATGTTTTCAAATAAACTTAAGCTGCTGCAGTACCCTGCTCAGATAGTTACGGTCGATACTAAAGGAAAAAATTACAAGAGGGGTGCTGATCTCAAAGAAATATCTCCAATATTCAATCATTCTTTGATTATTGAAAATGATATTATTAAGGATATTATCCCTAATCATTCGATTAAGAACATTTCAGAATATGAAATTATTGATGTAAAGGATCTTACAGTTCTGCCGGGACTCATAGAATCGCACACCCACACTGCATTTGCAGGATCCAGGGCTGAGGAATTCAGATTAAAGCTTTCAGGTGTATCCTATGAAGAGATTGCCCGCTCCGGAGGAGGGATCCTGACAACTGTTAATGCAGTTCGTAAAATAACTGCTGAAGATTTCCTCAGCTTAATTAAACCAAGAATACAGAATTTTATTTCCCAGGGTGTTACAACTATTGAAATTAAAAGCGGCTATGGTCTTGATTTCGAATCGGAGATAAAGATACTTCAGCTGATAAACCAGCTTAACAGAATATATCCTGTTGATATTATTCCGACATTTTTAGGGGCACATACCTTTCCGCCGGAGTTTAAGGAAGATCATAATGGGTATTTAGATCTTCTGACTGAACAAATGCTCCCGTTTATAAGAGATAACAAGCTTGCCCTTTTCTGCGATGCATATTGTGAAAGTACAGCATTTTCAACTGATGAGGTAGACCGGATATTTACGAAAGCTGCTTCTTATGGACTGGGACTCAAGCTTCACACTGATCAGTTCAATAGCATCGGGGGAATTGATTTAGCATTAAAACATAATGCAGTAAGCATCGATCACCTGGAGGTAATTCCTGATCATTACTTTAAGGCTCTTGTGAGGTTCTGATATCGTTTGTACTCTGCTGCCGGGGGTATCCTTCTTTCTCAACTACGGATATGCGCCTGCACGCAAGCTGATCGATTCAAACGCAGTTGTATCCATTGCAACTGATTACAACCCCGGTTCTTCAAACATAATCAGTATGCACCTTGTAATGAGCATTGCAGCATTAAAGATGAAAATGAGCATCGAGGAAGTGATATCCTCTGTGACAATTAACGCCGCTAAGGCATTGAAAATAAATAAGAATACAGGAAGTATTGAAACCGGAAAGAAAGCAGATTTTTCAGTCCTGAACACAAAAGACTACGCCGACCTGGTCTACAATATCGGCACAAACCTTAACACAATGACTATTAAAAATGGTAATGTTATTTACCATTCAACCGGAGGGATAAATTGAAAATAATTGAATGCGTACCAAATTTCAGTGAAGGAAGAAATCCAAAATTATTCGAGGCAGTTACTGATGCAATTAACAGGACAGCGGGGGTTAAGCTGTTGAATCTGGAGCCCGATGCAGATTATAACCGGGTGGTTGTAACAATGGCCGGAGATGAGATAGGGATACTTGAAGGGGCCGTAAATGCATCAAGGGCAGCAGCTTCGTTAATTGATATGACCATCCATAAGGGAGAGCACCCGCGGATGGGGGCTATCGATGTTGTGCCTTTTATCCCTGTAAAGAATGTGGATATGGATGAGTGCTCCAGGATCGCAGAGGAATACGGAAAAAGGATTTCTGCAGAACTGGATGTGCCTGTTTTCCTGTATGAACATTCTGCACGCAAACCTGAAAGAAGGAATCTTGCCAATATCCGCAAAGGAGAGTATGAAGGCTTAGAGGAAAAACTTAAATCCCCGGAGTGGATGCCGGATTTCGGTAAGGCAAAATTCAACCCCAAACTTGGAGGAATAGTAACTGGTGCAAGATTTTTTCTTGTAGCTTATAATGTAAATATTAAATCCACTGATATTAAGTATGCAAAAGAAATTGCCGAGCTGCTGAGGGAATCGGGCAGACCGCAGCGTGACGACCAGGGAAATATCATAAAAGTTAACGGGAAGAATGTTAACATACCTGGAAAACTCAAAAGTGTAAAAGGAATGGGCGTATCATTGGAGAAATATAATATCACACAGGTTTCGATGAACCTGACAAATTATAATATTACTCCCATCCATACGGCTTTTGAAGAAGTAAAAAAAGAAGCAGAGAGAATGGGAACAGCTATAAGCGGGAGTGAGATAGTAGGACTCGTACCGCTTGAGGCGCTTCTGCAGGCCGGCAGGTATTACTTAGGGGATTCGGTTAAAGAGGAGAAGGTCCTTGTAGATGCCGCCATTGAACGGCTCGGGTTAAGCAGTCTTAACCCCTTCATAAAAGAACAAAAAATTATTGATTATATGATATAAAAAGGTAAACAAATGAATTTAGATCTCACATTAAAAAAATATCTCGATGATTTATCATCAAACTCCCCTACTCCCGGCGGGGGTAATGTAGCGGCATTATCAGCTGTGCTGGCATGCAGCCTGGGAGTAATGGTATGCAATCTTACTTTCGGTAAGAAGAAATATGCGGATGTGCAGGATGAAGTCGGCAAGATTAAAGATAAGCTGGAAAGTCTTAGTACTACAAATGCAGGAGCTTGGACGAAAAGATAATGAAGCTTTCGATAAAGTAATGGAAGCATTTAAGCTTCCTAAGGAAACAGATGAAGAAAAGAAAATAAGAGCCGAACGTATTGATGAAACTAATTACCAGGCAGCATTAGTTCCGGCAGAGGTAATCGATAAATGCAATGAGATCCTTCCGAATATAAAAAGAATTGTACTCATCGGTAATCAGAATTCCCTTTCAGATGCAGGAGTGGCCTTATCACTTCTTTCCACGGCTGCATCCGGTGCTTTACTTAATGTGCTTATAAATTGCAGCGGACTGCAGTCGAATATGCAGGCTGCCGAGCTTGCAAGGCGAGCCGAAGTAATGACCGATAATATAAAGAAAGAGTGCGATGCAGCTCTTGGTTACATAACAGGTAAGCTTAAAAGTTAAGGATCTGTAACCCGGGCTCGCATATTCTGCCTTATTCCTCAAATTATACTATAACTGCTCCAACCGGAAGCAGTAATACCTGATTTTGCCAAAAAGAGACTCCCGGTTCTAATTTCAGCTCCACTTAATTTTTTACCCAGGAAATGTCTTCTAATCCTCATCTAATCCTGATCTAATCCTCATCTAATCCTCACTATTATACAAATATGAGATTAGATCAGGGTTACATCAGAATTGTATGACGATTAGCAGGGCAATCCTGATATTAACTTTATATTAGTTTTTAGTCGATTTTTGTCGAAATGCATCATAATTGCTCACTCATTAGATAATGAGAATTTATTGGCAATTAATTGGACTTTTAGGAAGGATCAGCCATAAAAGTAAGTTTCCTATATCGGGATACTATCCCGAACAACTGACTTATTTCATAACTAGCATCTTTTTAGCAGTACTATATTCCCCTGCATCTAATTTATAGTAATATACTCCGCTCGACAGTCCGTTGCTGCTGAAATTTATTCTGTGCGTTCCTCTTTCTTTAACTTCATTAACCAGTACCGATACTTCATTTCCGAGAATATCATATACCTTTATGGTAACGACCGCAGTGTTCGGGATACTGTACACAATTGCTGTAGATGGATTAAACGGATTGGGATAATTCTGACACAAATTAAATTCCTGCGGGTACTCTTTTTCATTCTCTGCAAAAGAGATATTCCCGGTGCCATAACCGTTACAAGAACAGTATCCGTGCCTGTACTGCTGGTAACGATCACGCTGCTGTTATACCAACCTGCTGCTTCAGGTATAAATGAAACTGATATTTTCTCGTATGAATAAGCATCAACCTGCAGGGGGAAATTGTTAATCGCAAAAGGTTCACCGGTTAATATGCTTGTTACAGATAATACATCATTTCCTTCATTGAGCAGGTAAAAGAAAACTGATGATGTATCACCCGTATCGGTTGAATCAAATAATAATTCATCGGGAAGCAGTTCCATTAAAGCATATTTGGGACGCTCCTGGTTTGTCCTGAAGCTGTAAATCCTGTCGATAAATTCAGGATGGTCAATAAAAGGATTTCTCTTCAGCTGATATAAAGCTACATCAGAATTTCTCTTCCGCTCAATCGTATCTGCAGGATCTGAATAATTCCATATCCTGAAAAGATCTTCCTGCTTCTGATCAAGGAAGTTCCCCATATTGGTATAACGGACCGTAAAATAAAAGAGTGATCTTGCAATATTTCCTTTGTGAACATCCCTTGGCTCGAATACAGTTTCAAAAAGACTATCTTTCCCTTTTTTGCTTCCACCGACCTGCCATTCGATATTTGACACTACCCTGCCGAAATGAAGATTCCCGCGGATATTATTAGCCGTGGCATCTGTAGGATAAAGATGATTCAGATCTGATACCATCGGGTCAACGGAACCAAAATATGACTGCGGCCAGGTATGTTCGGTATTGAAGCCGTAATTATTCTGACAGTCTATCCGGTCGATATAGCCCACAGCCTCCCTGCCGGTATATACACATTCAAGAGTATTGACCGGTGCGCCCTGTCCGTTTACTCTCTTATTATCAATTTCCATATACATTTTATCACGCGCCAGGTTATAACCAAGTACAGTCTGGTTATTCACAAGATTCAATAATGCGCTCTTCAAAGAATTATCGTAAAGATTGAAAGTAGTATTCTGATAATTGTCATTATACTTACCCGAGCCGGAAAGAGTAACAGACAATGCTTCGCCGGAAGCCGTCTCGTATATCAACAGGTCATTATCAATTACATTCTGAACAGGGGAATAATAGATCCATAAAGTTATTTCTCCGACTGGTGCGAGTGTAAACAGTGAATCAGAAAAAGTAAACCTGGGAGAATAATGCCGGAAAGCACTTACGGTTAAATCAACTCCTGAGTTATTGGAGATTGTTAAACTAAGACTATCACTCATTCCGGCAACTGTTTCCGGGAACTGAAGATGCTCTGATGATGTGACCAATTGCGGTGCAGCTGAAGAAACAAAAAAGCAAATCAGAAGTATGATCACTTTCAACTTTATGTATCCTTTGAAATAAATGTGATATGTCAAATTATGACTCACAGTTTTAATAATCAATTATTTTCTTTAACTTCACACTCTTCCTAATTCAAAATTCATTTATGGAAAGCAATACAATCGAGAAGTTTATTCACGTAAAAGATTCTGTTATTCACGGCTCAGGTCTTTTTACTACAGTTGATATCAAGACCTGGGACGAGATCATTATGATAATCTCCGGGGAAGTAATATCAGGTGACGAATGCGAGAGACGGGAAGAGTTCGGTAATGTTTATATATTCTGGAACGGTGATACTTACATTGATACAACCGGTACTGACAAGATAAAATACATCAACCATAACTGTGATTATAACTGTTTAGTTGAGGACAGGGATGAATCAACCTTATTTCTTGTAGCCGCAAAGGAAATACCTGCGGGAAGCGAGCTTACAATAGATTATGGTTATGAGGAGATATATGAATACTGCAGGTGCACTGCCTGTGCTTAACCTGCCTGTTCTGCAGTTTCTTTCTGCTTGGCTGCCAGTCTGGCATTTTTCCTGTCCATATCGGTAAGATATTTCTTTCTTATTCTTATGCTCTCCGGTGTTACTTCAACAAATTCATCATCAGTTATCCATTCAATAGCCTGTTCAAGAGTAAGAATTATCGGCGGCTCCAGCCTGATAGCTTCATCTGCTCCGGATGCCCTCATATTTGATAGCTGCTTGGTCTTGGTAACATTAACGTGCATATCATTGCTTCTTGAATTTTCTCCGACAACCATTCCCTCGTATACTTTTGTTCCCGGATTGATGAAGAATACCGAGCGTTCCTGAAGCTTAAACATTGCATAAGCAGAAGCAATTCCGGTCTCCATTGCAACCAGCGCCCCTCGTATCCTGTGAGTAATTTCTCCCTTAAAAGGTTCATAACTGTGGTAGTTATGATGTAATATGCCGGTTCCTTTTGTATCTGTCATAAATTCTGCCCGGTAGCCGATAAGTCCTCTTGCCGGTACAAGAAATTCAATTCTGGTATTCTCATTAAAGTTCAGCATATTCTTCATTTCGGCTTTCCGCTTGCCGAGCTTTTCTATCACAGTACCTACAAATTCTTCCGGAACATCAATAATTACATGTTCGATCGGTTCGCAGACAACATCATCGATCCTTTTCAAAATAACCTGAGGTTTGCTTAGCTGCAGTTCATATCCTTCCCTTCTCATATTTTCAATGAGAATGGCAAGATGCAGTTCTCCTCTTCCGCTGACTTTAAATACATCAGGAGAATCCGTCATTTCAACCATCAGGCTTACATTTGATTTCAATTCCCTGGATAATCTTTCACTTATATTTCTTGTAGTAACATATCTTCCTTCCAGTCCGGCAAAGGGAGCATTATTCACCATAAAGTTCATAGTAATTGTAGGTTCATCGATTGCAACAAAAGGAAGTGCTTCCGGTTTCAGAGGGGAGGCAATCGTATCACCTATATCCACATCTTCAAGACCGGCAATTGCTCCAATATCTCCTGCGGTAAGTTCATCAGCATCAACTCGTTTAATATTCTCAAAGGAATAAAGCCTTGTAATTTTAGAAGTGCTCTTCTCCCCTTCCTTGGTGATCATGACAATATTATCGCCTGATTTAACAACACCATTGGTAATTCTGCCTATACCTATTCTGCCAAGATAATCATTATAATCAATAGCTGAGATCAGCATCTGGAACGGCTCCTCAATATCCGCTGCCGGATGAGGGACCTTGTTTACGATCGCATCAAAGAGAGGTTTAAGGTTGTCGCTTTCATCTTCAAGATTTATTTTAGCTATACCCTGCTTTGCTACGGCATATACAAAAGGAAAATCAAGCTGCTGCTCGGAAGCGCCAAGGGAAACAAACAGATCAAACACTTCATCAAGAACCTCATTGGGCCGTGCATCCTTGCGGTCTATTTTATTTATTACAACTATTGGTTTTAGTCCAAGATCAAGAGATTTCTTCAGCACAAATTTAGTCTGCGGCAGTGGTCCTTCTGCGGCATCGACAAGCAGAAGCACACCATCCACCATTCTTAGGGTACGTTCAACTTCTCCGCCGAAATCTGCGTGGCCGGGAGTATCTATAATATTGATTTTAATATGGTCATAAGTAACGCTTAGATTTTTAGCAAGGATGGTTATTCCTCTCTCTTTTTCGAGAGCATTGGAATCCATAACTCTTTTTTCTACCTGCTGGTTTGCCCTGAACGCCCCTGTCTGTTTAAGCATATGATCGACTAATGTTGTCTTACCATGATCAACGTGTGCAATTATTGCAATATTCCTGATATCACTTCTGAAATTCACTTAAATCCTTCTTATAAAAATATTTTAGCCTATAAATATAACCCTGTAACGGAGGATAAACAATGATAAATCATTCGGACTGATGTTCCTATAGGGTGATAAATCTATTAATATGATCCCGAATAAACGATAAAGTTTCTTAGGACCGAAATAGAAATTATTAACCGCCATACATCATCTCTCACCCAGCTATGGAAGCAGGGTGTTAGAGTGACAATTGTGCAGCATTTTACTTTTTGTACGGCATTCTGAGATAAGCATCCTGAAGGAAGCTTCAAGAAAAAAAGAAAATTCTATTGGTATTTGTCCTCAACCGGTTTTGAGCCGGTTGATCCTCAAAGGCTGTAAATAATAGAACATCTAATAATTTTGTCTCGCTAGCACCCCGTTTGGAACGGGGTGGGTAGGAAATAATTACAATTATTACCTGCTTAGTCCCTGGAGGGACGACACATTAATAGAATGACATATTTCCTCAGAGATTCGCAATATCCAGCAATCCAATTATAGAATTATTTCAGTTGTTATTATTTAAAACAAGAAAGACCGGGTTGGTGCCCCGGTCTTTAGAATGGTAGGTAAGTACGAATAATTTATTTTACTGTCCAGGTGTTGGAACTGAACAGCAATTGATCCAGGTTCCCCTCTCCCTTCTTCTGTTTGACATTCTTTATCTGGTTCTCGATCCCTTGATCATAAGTTTCTTTGATGACCTGACGGTAGACCCCGATGGGAGTAGGAAGTAACGGGTCTTCATCAAAGTTAGCCAGCATCATTGCAAGAACAGAAGTTTTTTCAAATTCATTGTGTACAAGAATATCGTTTATACTATTTCCGTTTTCATTAATGTTTACAACGACAGGGGTCATTCCGTCCAGCTTTATTCCCTTGTCCTTGTTCTTTCCAAATATCATTGGTTTACCGTGTTCAAGGAGAAGTACCTTATCGTCCCTTGTTGCCTTATCTGCAAGTTCATCAAATGCACCATCATTGTAAATTACACAATTCTGGAATATCTCTATGAAAGCAGCACCTTTATGCTGTCCTGCTCTCCTAAGCATCTGCTGCAGATGTTTTGGATTGCTGTCCAATGCGCGTGCAACAAATGTAGCGTGTGCTCCTATTGCAAGAGATACAGCATTGAAAGGATAGTCAACACTTCCGAATGGAGTTGTCTTTGTTACCTTTCCTTTTTCACTGGTAGGGCTGTACTGCCCTTTAGTCAAACCATATATCCTGTTGTTGAACAGAAGTATTTTCAGATCAATGTTCTTTCTGCAGGCATGTATAAAATGATTGCCGCCGATAGATAAAAGATCACCATCGCCCGTTGCTACCCAGACGGACAGTTCAGGATTGGCAATTTTAACTCCTGTAGCTATTGCCGGTGCTCTTCCGTGAATGCCGTGGAACCCGTATGTACTCATATAATATGGGAAACGGGATGAGCATCCGATACCGGAAATAAATGCTATATTCTCTTTTGGCACTTCGATTATTTCAGGAAATGTACGCTGTACCTGTGCAAGAATAGAGTAATCACCGCATCCGGGGCACCATCTTACATCCTGATCGGATGAAAAATCTTTTGCCGTTAAGCTTAACTTCTTTAATTTCCATATCTGCCATTATTTAGCCTCCAGGATTTCAATTATTTTCTTCTGAATATCTGCCGTTCTGAACGGTAATCCTCTTACTACGTTAAACTGGATAACAGGTGTCAGGAATTCACTCTTAATAACACTGGCAAGTTGTCCCCTGTTTATTTCAGGGATCAGTACCTTCTTGAACCGTTTCAGTACATCAGCAGTATTTGCAGGGAAGGGATTTATATATTTAAAGTGACCCTGCGAAAC
Source organism: uncultured Ignavibacteriales bacterium (assembly GCA_963764685.1). Taxonomy (GTDB): domain Bacteria; phylum Bacteroidota; class Ignavibacteria; order Ignavibacteriales; family Ignavibacteriaceae; genus CAVXTT01. The sequence goes on along the minus strand of CAVXTT010000032.1, from coordinate 38,122 downwards.
AGTATAGCCTTGTTTTCTAACTTTAATTACTGACTCTGTAATTGCTCCATATGTTCCGCCCCAGCCTAACACCAGCAGATCTCCTTGCTGGGGACCATCTATGACAAGCTCCGGAATATCCAAAGCCATATTTTTAATTTTTTGTTCGCGTATACGAATCATATTATCGTGATTATCAGGGTCGTAGCTTACATTACCTGTAATGTTTGCCTTCTCGAGACCCCCGATCCTGTGCTCAAGTCCCGGCGTTCCGGGCTTAGCCCACGGGCGTGCAAGGTTTTTATCTCTTGAGTAAGGCTGGAAATCTTCTTTTGTTGTATGGAACTTTACAGGAATATCAGGAAGATCTGCACTCTTCGGTATTCTCCACGGCTCTGAGCCGTTTGCAAGATATCCGTCGGTTAAAAGAATTACAGGACTCATAAATTTTATTGCAAGTCTTGCAGCCTCAAGCGCCATATAGAAACAGTCGCTTGGAGTTGCAGCAGCAAGTACAGCAACCGGTGCTTCACCATTTCTGCCGTACATTGCCTGGAGCAGATCAGCCTGCTCGGTTTTTGTCGGTAGTCCAGTACTGGGACCGCCGCGCTGAACATTAACGATAACAAGTGGAAGTTCCGTCATTACAGCAAGACCGATTGCTTCTGTTTTAAGAGCAAGTCCCGGACCACTGGTATTGGTAACAGCAAGGTTACCGGCAAATGCAGCTCCAATAGCTGATGTAACACCTGCTATCTCATCTTCTGCCTGGAATGTTTTTACTCCAAAGTTTTTATAATTGCTCAGGTATTGAAGTATTTCAGAAGCAGGAGTAATAGGATATGAACCGAGAAATAAGGGTAGTCCGCTTTTTACTGATGCTGCTAATAATCCTAATGCCGTAGCTTCATTACCAGAAATGCTTCTGTAAATACCTGCCGGTAACTTTGCCGGATCAACTTCATAGCGGGTAGTAAATACTTCTGTATTTTCGCCAAAATTATATCCTGCCTTTAAAGCTTTTTCATTTGCGTCAATGAAATCAGGGTTCTTCTTAAATTTAGTTTTTATCCACTCAAGTGTCTGATCCAGTGGTCTGTTAAAGAACCAGTACATAAGACCAAGTGCAAAGAAATTCTTGCATCTTGATATTTCTTTCTGAGATAACTTAGAGCTCTCAAGGGCTTTGACTGTTAATGCTGTAACCGGCACCGGATATACTCTGTAACCTTCAAGCGAATTATCTTCCAGGGGATTATTTTCATACTTGGCAAGTTTAAGGTTTTTAAGATCAAATGAATCTGTATTTACAATGATTATACCTCCCTGCTTTAATTCAGGCAGATTCTTTTTTAATGCTGCAGGATTCATTGCAACTAAAACATCGGGACGATCGCCCGGAGTATAAACATCGCCGCTGCCGAAGTGAAGCTGGAAACCGCTTACACCATAAATAGTTCCTGAAGGGGCTCTTATTTCGGCAGGATAATCAGGTAAAGTGCTAAGATCATTTCCTAAAATTGCAGTAGTATCACTGAACTGGCTCCCCGTCAGCTGCATTCCGTCACCGGAATCACCTGCAAAACGGATCGTAACTTCAGTTAAACTCTGAATTTCTTTCTCAGTTATCATTTGTTACTCTTTAAAAATTAAAATTAAAAGCTGTACCCTTTAGCCATAAACCGTGCCATTAAGCAAATAAATTTTATTGATTTTATAATTCATTATGAAGCTTTTTTGATGCAGAAAGGCTGAATAACGAAGTTTATTCTCATAAATTGGAAGTTCAAAATTCTTAATGATGGGAAACCTTTTTTTAGTGCGGGAGTTCAGAAGTTCGAAGGTGCGGAAGATAATTTCTATTTTTCCGTCCTCCCGGGAAGAATATTTTTTCCTTATTTCGTCCGCACAACCGCACGACCGAACGTCAGCACGATTTTATATGCAGAAGTATTATTACTCAATAATCTGTCTGATTATATCCGTGCCGTCCCATTCGCCCCATCTTTGGGTGATCAGGTTGTTTTTAATTTCAACTATCTCTATTCCCTTGAAATGAATCAATTTATTGGTTGGCGTATATCCAAAATATTCCCCGGAATGTGTTCCACTGCCGCTCCATCTTACTGCTGCCCGGTTCTTTTCTTCATCCCAGACGATGTCTTCAACCGTTGCATAGAAATCAGGGAAAGAATTATAGAGTCTTTTTATCCCTTCCTTAAATCCCTCCCTGTCTGAAGATCGTCCCGCAGGATCGTGATCAATAAAATCCGGCGAGAGAAGTTCTCCCATAATTTTATCGTTCCCCTTCTGCCATCCGAAGGAGATCCACTCTTTAATTATTTTGCTAACCTTTTCTCTTGTTATTACAGGCTCCTGCTAATTAACATTCTTGATCATTGTATAAAACTCATCCGCATTAACGAAACCGGTTATCCTCTTAACTTCCTCCCCTTTGGAATTTATAATGAGTACGGTGGGTACGCCTATGATCTTATATTTATTGCGCAGCGCTTCCACTTCAGGGGAAAGAGATTTGGTCATATCGGCTTTATAGGTATAGAAATTTGATGTTTCATTTATTACACGCTGGTCGGAAAATGTAGCTGCATCAAGTTCCTTGCAGGGAATGCACCAGTCTGCATAGAAATCAATTATCATCCCCCGCTTAGCTTCAAAAGAGGCGGGTACAACACTTTCCGAATAATGCTCCCAGGCAACCGAGTTCGTTTGTTTCGGGATAAGTGAATATGCTGCAACAGCAAGCAGAATAACAGAGAATACTATCTTGAATAATCTGAAGCCCTTTATCTTATTTGCAACCTTATCAAATAAAAGGAGGTATACTGCAGTAAATATCATAAACGCAGGAAGCAGGTATCCTGAAATATTTTTAGGCAGCAGAGGAAGAAGGAAGTAAACAGCCATACCGATCAAAAGAAAACCGAATACATGCTTTACTCCATCCATCCAGTCGCCTGCCCTGGGGAGTTTTTTAATCTTTCCGGAGAAGATGGCAAGGATCAGGTAAGGTGTACCAAGTCCTACTGCAAGGACAAAGAACATTAAAAATCCAAAGAAAGGATCTCCCTTTGCAGCAACGTATGTAACGAGTCCGAGCACAAAGGGACCTATGCAGGGTGCTGCCACAATTCCCATAGTTAATCCCATAAAGAATGCGCCGTATAGACCTGTCTTTGCACCACCTGCTTTAGCAACAAGTGCATCGGGCAGCTTGAATTCATATACACCAAACATACTTAACGAGAGTACAACGAATATCAGTGAAATGAATATTATGACAAACGTATTCTGAAGCAGCGCTCCGAATACTGCCCCGCTTAAAGCAGTAACCACCCCTATTACTGAATAGGTAATGGCAATTCCGATTACATAAAAAATTCCCATTAACGTTAGTTTGCTGGTGCTCCCTTCACTCTGTCCCCCGAAGTAACCAATTGTTATCGGAATCAGGGGATATACGCAGGGAGTAAGATTTAATGCAAGACCGCCGATAAAAACAAGCAGCAGTCCAATCAGCAAGCCGCTCTCTTCAAGCGTTGATGTAATAGCATCTTTTTCAGGTGCAGCAGCTGCAGGAGGTGTATATGCCAGATCTATTTTGCTGAATATTTCCTGGTTAATTTCATTTACAGGAGTCTGATTATCTGCAACATTTATTTCAATCGTATCGGAAACCGAAGTAGGTGCAAGACAGGTATTATCATTACAGGCCTGGTAATCAAGGGTAACTGCCAACCTGTAAGTTCCTGGCTTAACCTGTAAAGGAACGGAAAGCAGTGCTCCTATATAAACCTCATCTGCAAATACAGATAACGGAGAATCGGAGAATCCGAGCTTTATGTCTTTAGCGTTAGGATATATGATCTTCGAAAGTTTAAATCCTGAAGTTGTATCCACGGATAATGCAGATGGAATTAAAAAATCATCATATGGTTTGTTGGAATTTATATGCCACGGCTGCACAACGTTAACCTTTACGGCAAGTTTTAATTCCCCGCCGGCATATGCTTTATCAAATGACTGATATGTTTTTATCTTTACCTGGTCCCCTTCGGATCCGAACTGCGGATATACAACAGTATTAAATACTGCAGCAGCAAGTAAAATCATTAAGTAATTCAGAGCGTTGTATTTCATTCTTTGTACCATTTATTAGATTATTTCCTCCACCCCTGAACTATGGGATAGCGTCTGCCATAGCCAAAGGCCTTTTTCGAAACTCTTATAGCAGGAGCAGCCTGCTTTCTTTTAAATTCATTCAGATCCACCATCCTGAGTACTTTATGTACGACATCAGGATTCCCAATGATCTTACTGATCTCATTAAATTCTTTATTCTCCTCCAGGTACATTCTGAGTATCTGATCCAGCAGATCATATGCAGGGAGCGTATCCTGGTCAGTCTGGTTATGTTTCAACTCCGCAGAAGGAGCTTTATCTATTATACTGTTGGGGATTATTTCAGTTTCTTTATTAATGTATCTCGCAATACGGTAAATATCAGTTTTATATACATCTGCGAGCACTGCCAGTCCCCCTGCCATATCCCCGTATAAAGTACAATAGCCGACAGCCATTTCAGATTTATTGCCTGTAGTCAGAAGCAGGTAATTAAACCTATTTGAATAAGCCATCAGGTAGATACCCCTGATTCGTGCCTGGATATTTTCTTCCGTAAGACCTTCCTTTAGATCTTTAAATACCGGCTTTAACTCTTTCTTTATTGATTCAAACACTGGCTGAATGGAAATTTTCTCTGCAGTTATTCCAAGATTTTTTATAAGACATTCCGAGTCATCTATGCTTCCCCTGCTCGAAAACTCCGAGGGCATCATCAATACTTTTACATTTTCCCTGCCGAGTGCCTCTACTGCTACATATGTTACAAGAGCTGAATCTATTCCTCCGCTTAAACCTACTACAGCTTTTTTAAATCCTGTTTTTGCGAAATACTCTTTAACACCAAATATTAAACAACGGAGTACTTCCTCTTCGAATGAAGCCTCCACTTTTTTAACAGGGGTATATTTCTTTGATGTATCGAAGAGAAAATAATCCTCACCATATGTTTTACCCATAAGGACAAGGCTGCCTGAATCATCAAAACACATACTTGCACCATCGAAAATAAGATCTGTCTGCGCCCCGGCATAGCATACATACACAAGCGGGAGTTTCTCTCTTCCGGATATAGCAGCGAGCATCTGCTTCCTGGCTTCCCTTTTCCCGAAAGAATAAGGACTCGCAGAAATGTTGATGATGATTGAAGCATTCTTATCTATTAACTTCTTTACCGGATCTGTAACATATCTCCTGTAATGCCAGTAATCGGCATCATTCCATATATCCTCACATATCGATACACCCAGTTTTTCATTCTTAAAGGGATATACTTCGGCACTTCTTGCAGGATCGAAATATCTCATTTCATCGAAGACATCGTAATTTGGAATAAGTGTTTTGCTCTGAACGGATTGAATTTTACCATCGCTGCAGAATATTGCCGAGTTGCTGATATCGGTTCCGATCTTATCATCATCTTCGGTTATTGAGCCGAATATTAACCCGGTGCTTCCTGTTTCAGAGGCAATTTCAAGGGCAGCTTTTTTAACGGCATCCCTGAACTCCTTTTTTTCAACAAGATCCTGGGGAGGATATCCTGTCAGTGCGAGTTCGGGAAATACAGCCAGGTCAGCGTTGTCATTCTGAGCTTTTCGGTAGAGACTGATTATCCTGCGTTTATTATTTTCAACGTCGCCGATCAATGAATTTATCTGGCAAACTGCTATCAGCATCAAAAACCTTAATAAAAGAATATTAAAAATAGGAAATGCCCAAAGCTTTTACAATGAAGAATTTAGTGGTTAGGGGATGAGGGATGTCAATAGGCATTAAGGAATGCATCAATAAGTTTAGTGTTTTGTGGAAGGTTCAATCGGATGTGAGTTTTCCGTACGGACAGGCTGTCAAATGTAACCGTCAACTTATATTACGAAACAGCCTGTCCACCTATTTTGAAGCCTATTCCCACTGTACGGACAGGCCGCCCCATGTAAACATATCACTTATATTATAAAGCGGCCTGTCCACTAAATATCCGCCAGGCTGCAACACACAGACCACTTCTGGATAACATAATATTAGATTTCTGATTAGCACTCTGACAATACGGGAATAATTACATTCTTATTAAGCCTTCTTTAGGCAAGAAATATAATAGAGAGGACAGGGCGATGTGCAATGAAAGATTGCTGATTATTTCAGAGCGCCCTGTCCGTACGGAATGTTTTTCTCGTCTTTATTAGGACAGGGTAATTCGTCATATGGCTGATTGATTTTTCAGGTCCCCCTGTCCATACAGGAATCCTTCCCATACCAGAGGAACAGGACAATTTGTAATTATATTCGAATCGATCCTGACAGCCTGCTCATTTGATACATGAAAGATTGAATGTACGGGATAATTGATTAATCTACTTCAATAAATCACTGATTTATTTTATTAACTTTGCCCCTGATAATTATTAATTTTTTTTTACTTAATGAAAAACTACATCTCCCTGCATTTTATTTTCCTTTTATTAATGGGATCGATCCAAGCTCAGGATCTTGATCCGCGTGCTTATGCAAGGGTGCCTGTGGGAATGACATTTATTACTGCGGGATTTGTTTATTCTGCCGGGAGTGTTGTATCCGATCCTGCTGTGCCGATACAGGATCTGGAAGCAGATGTAGAGTCGCCGATGCTGGGTGCCGGGATATCCAGAGATCTTTTCGGTTTAACTTCACAGTTCTTTGCGGCTATACCTTTTATCTGGGCGCAGGCCGAAGGAAAAGTTTTAGGAGAAGAAAAAAGTACTACCCGCTCCGGATTGGGGGATATGCGTATGCGGCTCTCTATACTTTTATATGGCGCACCTGCCGTAACAGTTGAAGAATTTAACAAAGAATCACCGCCGTTGATATTAGGAACCAGTCTTACCATAGTTGCGCCTACGGGACAATTTTTTCCGGAGAAACTCATCAACCTTGGAACCAATAGATGGTCGTTCAAACCGGAAGCAGGTATTTCATACAGGATGAGCAGCCGCTGGTTAATTGATCTTTACGCCGGCGTCTGGATGTTTACGGATAACAACACGTTTTATCCCGGTACAAGCAAACGCAGTCAGGATCCATTATACAGCTTCCAGGGTCACCTGAGCTATAATATAACTCCTGCAATGTGGGCTGCATTTAACCTTACATATTATACAGGAGGTCAATCATCAGTAAATGAAATTTACAAGGATGACCGTCAGAACAACAGCCGTTTCGGGGTAACATTAAACTTTCCGGTAAGCAAGGTGAGCGCAATCAGGGTAGCATACAGCCGGGGTGCAATCGTCCGCATAGGTGCAAACTTCTCTACAATTTCAGCCAGCTGGCAAATGTTGTTCTGGTGAAAAAAGATAACCATAGTTTTTAAAACCCTCTAATAAAAAATTATTTATGTTTCATTCCTGAATAATGAGATAAAATTTAATAACCACCATTATACCTCCGTCATACCTTCGTTCATTTTACTTGCTGCCTCCTAAACTTTATAGAGGTTTAACGTTGGCATTACCCAATTATCAAACAGGCAAATATGTTTATATTCTCTTTTTTTCAGCAATAGTTCAGCAAAATATTTTATCAAATCATTTCCATCTTTATCGTAATCTTTCATTTTTCTGTTTTATCAAAGGAATTGGCCTTAAATTGGCCAGATAAATGCCAGTGCTAGTCACCTGCGTGCTGTATAGATCTTACCCAAATCTTACCCAGATGTTGGAAATCCAAGTCCTGGGCAACATTTGTGTAATATTTAAGTGCCTTTACAGCAATTTGTAATGGCTAATTTAAGGCCAATTTGAGGCAGACTTGAAGATCATAATCGAGTGCGGAAGTCCGGGAGTGCGGATGTTCGGAAGTTCGAAATTACGAGAAAAACATACCGTATGGACAGGGTGACCTGAAATATCGATCTGTAATAGTGGCGAATCACCCTGTCCCCAAAAGCCGATCAAAATATTCTGTACGGACAGGGCGACCTTAATTAATCAACAAACTGTTAAAACTATTCGCCCTGTCCTTGAGAGACGAACAAAACATTATGTATTGAAAGGGTGACCCTTAATATCGATCAGCAGTGGTGATTCGCCTGTCCTTTATTCAAATAATCTCTTTAAAACAGTTAAAAAATGCCAATTATCCTGATTTAGAACCATTAAAGGAATAAAAAAAACAAAGGGGGTAATTTTTTTTATTATTGTACCGTAAAAGTACATATTACCGGAGGTTCCTAATGTACAAGAAACTTTATCGGTCCAATAAGGACAAAATGCTGGGGGGCGTGGCAGGCGGTCTTGCCGAATATTTTGATATGGACCCGACGCTTGTCAGGGTAATTTTTATTATAACTCTCTTCCTGGGAGGTACGGGTGTAATAGCTTATATCATTTTGTGGATACTGGTGCCCCAGGAGCCGTTTGTATTCCCGCAGACAGCAAATTCTGCCCCTTCATCTGAGCCCGATGCCGCGGCTGGAACAGCTGAGCCGGTTAATGCTCCGCCTGTTAGAAAAAGGAATGGTCCTGCCCTTGCTGGGATAATCCTCATCGTAATCGGCAGCTTATTTCTTTTGGATAATATGTTCCCGAGCTTTTCGTTCGAGCATTATTGGCCGCTGATATTGGTTGCCATCGGTGCGGGTCTTATTTTTAACTCCCGTAACAGAGAAAGAATATAGCCATGAAAAACTCTCATTTATTCTGGGGTGCCCTGCTTATTACACTGGGCTTGCTGGTCCTGATCAATAACTTCGGGACATTGAATTTTGCGTGGACGGAAATCTGGAAGATGTGGCCCTTCGTGTTTATTCTCTGGGGACTGATCCTCCTTGTAAAACATCCCCTGGCTAAAACGCTGCTTACAGTTGCAACTGCTATAGTGTTTGCAATTTCAATATTTGCTTCATTTAAGTCAATATTTATGTGGGCAGGCGACGACATAAACATCGTAATGCACGATGAAGGTGCTCAGTTTGAAACTTCGACTTACAGCGAAGATTTTAATAAAGACGGTACAAACTGCAGTCCTTAATTTTGATGCAGGTGCCGGTTCATTCATAGTTAAAGGATCTACAGATAAATTGTTTGCCGCTGTTACCGAAGGATACAAGAATAATTATAATTTTACTACCCAAACGGGGGACGGCAACGCTGATATCGAATTTTACTATGAAGGATACTAAGTTTTCGTTCGGTAAAGGAAAGATGAGGAACAGGGTAAAGATGGAATTGAATCCTTCACCCCTGTGGGAAATGAATTTTGATGTGGGCGCCGCAAGTATGAATTTTGATCTGAGTGAATACAGGACTAAAAATGTAACGATAGATATGGGTGCTGCTTCTTTAAATCTTAAGCTGGGTGATCTGCAGGATGAGACAAGAGTTGAAATTGATGCAGGTGCTTCATCAATAAATATTTCTTTACCGGAATCAGCAGGATGTGAAATTATATCTGATGTTAGTTTGTCGTCAAAGTCTTATGACCGATTTAAAGAAACATCCGATAATGTATTCAGAACCGAGAACTTTAATACATGCAAAGAAGAAAATTTATCTGAACATCTCAACAGGAGTCTCTTCAATCAAAGTGGATAGATATTAATTAGTTTATGTGTTCCTATGTTACTGTGATAAGTATTATTCGGAATTTGAACACATAGTAACATAGGGCACATAGGAATAATCCAAAATAAAGCTGCCTCTCAAAATTTCTCTAAATGATTCGGTCACAACTCTTTTAATTGAGTTGATATTATTTCTTCTTCCTTTTCCTTACCCCCTCCGCACGACCGAACCCCCGCACGTCCGCACGATCTTTCGGCTTCCATAAATGCTTCTCCAGATTAACGAATCCTTCTTCTGTAAACTCCACTCCCTCGGATTTAAGCAATTCTTCCATAAGCTCAAAGCTGCCGAAGTGCATTCTTCCTGTAAGTGCCCCAAACCTGTTAACCACACGGTGACACGGCAGGCCTGAATCCTTTGCTCCGTTTAATGCCCACCCCACAGTTCTTGCAGATGATCTTATTCCGCAGGCTTCTGCAATATCTCCATAGGTGGCAACTTTGCCATATGGAATTTTGGCTACTATTTTGTATACCTTGTCAAAAAAGTCTTCTTTGTGTGACAGCTTTTTCTTTTTCATTGTGATCATTCCGGTATCATTCTTAATTCTTATTTTTACCTTTATGTAAAGAAGGATAAGAGGATTTGAACCAATTTATTAAAAAAATTAAACTAATTCCGCAGTGGATATCGGAATACTTTCTGTTCTGCACAAAAAGGAACAGGTACAGAAACGACGATGATGATTTTCTGATCATCGGGCACAGGGGCTCTCCGGGAAAGGAATGTGAGAATACTATTAAATCCTTTGATGCGGCAATAAGCGAAGGAGCAAATGGAATTGAGACTGATCTATGTATTACAAAGGATAAAAGTGTAATTATATGGCACGACTGGAATCCTAATGAACCGACAGCATTATTGCGGGAAGCAGGGTTTGAACCATTTATAAGGCATAAACCTCATCCGCCCGGAATAACGAGTCCGTACAGACGTAAAATAAGTGAGCTTACACTACAGGAAGTTAGAGATAATTTTGATTATAAGGAACGGCATCTCGGCCAGCTTGAAAATGCATATCTCCCTACACTCGATGAATTTTTTGAATGGACCAAAGATAAAACTCAGCTCAGGTACATTTTCCTTGACATAAAAGCTCCGCCGGCAGAGAAAGACCTGGCGCTAATAATCCTGGAGAGTATTGAGAACTGTAAAAAAGAATACCAGCCGGAGTATACGATTATAATCGAGACAGCTTCTCCTGAAGTTCTTGATTTTATGAAACAGCATTATCCCGAGAATAACTATATTCTTGATGTTGAACCGCCACTCGGAATAATTCTGGATCCCACGGAATACAGCTCGGTACAGGCAGCAATAAATCATCAGATAAATTATGCTCTTGCCCTGCGTCCCCGCAAAATTACTATTGCAAACTGGACAACCTACAGGCGCATATTAAGGTACGATCTGAAGCTGAGGATATTCCATAACAGGGATCATCCGTCATATCCTGTGAATAAAATTATAGGTGCAACAGTGAGCAAGACAAAGGAGCTTAAATGCCTGGTAAGACTTGGCGTTGGGGGTATACAGACTGACTTCCCCGGACGGCTTGTTAAGATCTTTGAAAAGCACCAGAAGAAAAAAAGACTGCGGGCAAAAGCAGCTTAGAGTTTTTTAATTATACTTTGCTGAACTTCATCAGGTAAGCTTTTATAAACCTGTTAATATCGCCATCCATTACACCCTGCGTATCTGAAGTTTCTTCATCTGTCCTGTGATCTTTCACCATATTATAAGGATGAAAAACATATGAACGTATCTGACTCCCCCACTCTATCTTCATCTTATTCTTTTCTATTTCATCCAGCTCTGCTGATTGTTTTTCTTTTTCTATCTGGTAGAGTTTTGACTTCAGAAGCTTCATCGCATTAACCCTGTTCTGTCCCTGCGAGCGCTCGCTCTGGCAGGCAGCCACAACACCCGTTGGAATATGTGTTATTCTAACGGCTGTTTCTACCTTATTTACATTCTGTCCCCCTTTACCGCCTGAACGGTATGTATCGACTCTGAGATCTGCAGGATTAATATCTATCTGGATTGTATCGTCTACTTCCGGAATGACAAATACAGATGCAAAGGATGTATGCCTTCGTTTATTAGAATCAAACGGAGAAATGCGCACAAGCCTGTGTACCCCATTCTCTGCTTTTAAGTAGCCGTAAGCATATTCTCCCTGGGTTTCTATTGTTACGCTTTTAATACCGGCACCGTCACCTTCAAGAATATCAACAATATTCATCTTATATCCGTTTTGTTCCCCCCATCTAAGATACATTCTCATCAGCATCTCTGCCCAATCCTGGGCTTCGGTACCCCCTGCACCGGAATGAATTGTCAATATGCAGTTCTTGTCATCGTCCTTACCGCTGAGCATATTCTTCAGTTCTGCATCCTGGATAGCTGATTCAAGGGATGCAAGCTCATGTTTCAATATCTTTTGCAAATGATTCATCCTCTTCAGCCTGCGCAAGCTGAATGAATTCTTCAAGATTCTTATATTTATTATTAAGACCGTTCCAGAGATTTACCCATACTTCAAGCTGCTTTATATCCTGGAGAATTTTCTGTGCCCCTACCTGGTCATCCCAGAAACCGGGTTCGGTGGTACGGTGCTGAAGGTCTCTTATCTTTGCTTCTTTATTATCGACGTCAAAGATAACTCCGCAGATTTATGATCCGTTCGTTATATGCTCTAAGCTGTTTTACTTCTTCTTCGTACATAATATTCCTTTTCTAAACTTCTATTTCCATTCTTAAAAGTGCTGCGGCAAGTGTCTTTCCCTGGGCGTCGTGTTTCAGGGAAACAGTACCTCCTCCGCCGAGCGTGTTGTGCAGAATAAAATTAAGTGCAAGAAGATTGGGAAGTTCATACCGTTCAACATCACCGAAGCAGATACCTTTGAAATGTTCTTTTACTTTCTCTTTAGTGAGATGTTTCCTGATAATATCATATCCCTTAGCATCGTAAGCAATGATCCCTACATTTGCAGCATCGCCCTTATCTCCGCTTCTGCCGTGAGCAATATCTATAAGTTTAATTTTCATTACTTCAGCTCCAGTACTTTGATTTTTGGTTCAACCATAGTCTTTCTGATCAGAGCCGGCCAATATGCAACCACGTCTTTTGCCTTCGGTCTTCCTCCTGAAAAACCTGTTACGCTTGGAGGACCGGTTAAAATTAATGGTGCAATCTCCTGACCGAACCTGTTTACCGATTGTCTGTCCTTTGCTCTGACCGAAAATCTAAGCATTATTTCATTTATTTTATCTTCGTCTAATGCAGGAGCTAATGTTTCATGAGTTGCATTATATCCAACAAACTCTGAACGTATTTCGTCAAACTGCAGACCCAGGTTCTCTAATCTTTTACGTAGTATCCGGTCTGCCTTTTTTGCTTTTGTAAGTGCCTTGGGCCAGGAATAAGTTAGTGTTCCTGTTGCACTGTATCCGCTGTGATATGAACAGGATACTTTATAAAATTCTGTTTCAGGCTTCCCTTTTACATTATAAACTTTAACCCGGTCTTTACCTGCTTGTTGAAGCTTAATTGATGTAAAATCAGCAACACAATCGGGAGTAATATATTCTTTCGGATCACCTATTTCATAAAGTAATTGTTCGGCAATGGTCTCAATCGTAACAATGCCTCCTGTATTTTCGTGCTTGGTGATTATCACTTCTCCATTTGGATAAGCCTCAGCAATAGGAAAGCCTATCTCGGCAAAATTCTCAATGGATTCCCAATCACCTAAAAAATTCCCTCCTGTTGACTGAGCACCGCACTCAAGGATATGCCCGGCAACTGTTCCTGCAGCCATTAAATCATATTCCGAGTGCGCCCATCCAAATTCATAGATCATCGGGGCAAGAGTCAAACCTGTATCGGTTGTCCTCCCGGTAATTACAATGTCGGCTCCTCTTTTTAATGCTTCGACGATCGGGAAAGCACCGAAATATACATTCGCGCTAAGCAGTTTGTCTTTAACTTTGATGATCGGTTCACCGGTCTCCATATTTTTAAGATCACACCCTTTATTGATAATGTCGTCCAGACAATTTAATATGTCGTCTCCAAGAACAACCGCAATATCAAGTTTTTCAATATTAAGATGCATTGCGGCTTCAAGAATTACATCAGCACAAGCTATCGGATTTACACCTCCGCCGTTGGTAATTACTTTAATTCCTTTTTTTGTTATAACGGGAAGGATTTTTTTCATCAAATCTACTAAGTCTGTCGCATAACCAAGATTTGGATTTCTGTTCTTCTGTTTCTGCAGAATTGACATTGTAACTTCGGCAAGGTAATCCATAACAAGATAATCGATATCTCCTTTTGTTACCTGTTGATATGGTGCATCAATTAAATCACCCCAAAAGCCTTGGCCTGACGCTATTCTGATTTTATCTTTCAAATATTCACCTTAAAATAAAAATGTAGATTGTTGGAAAAGTATTAAAATAATAATGTAAGAGTAATTTATTAAGAAATGACATAACGGGAAAGCGGGAATAAATGAGATTTTTACAAATATAATATTATCATTCCCCAAAACGACAGGTTCATAATAAGATATAATCCCACTGTCTGCCGTTATGGCAGACAGTGGGAATACAAATTATTTTTCGATGCCAGCAGAAGAATTTTTCCTTATATTAGAACTGCCTTATATCCATAACAGTGTAATCCTGATTTCCCTTCATCCTGGATCTTTCTGAAGACTAGTTTCACTTTCTGTCCTATCTTCAACTGATCAAAATTCACATCGGCTATTTGTGTTGTTAACTTTACTCCATCATTCAACTCGACGATACCGACTGCAAATGGAGTAGTTCCGGAAAATTTATCAGATCCAACTCTGATTATGGTATATGTCAGAATCTTTCCTTCGTCATTTAATCTTACGGTTTCGAATTCGCTCTTTCCGCAATCAGGACAGACTAACCGTGGAGGAAAGCTAAGATTTCCACAGCTCTTACATTTCCCAGCTTCCAGGCGGTAGCGCTGCGGTACTTCTCTTTTATATTTTGCACTAATCATAATGCCTCCAGAATATTTATTACACAGCTCGCTCCGGAACCACCCATATTCTGTGCTAAACCTATATGAGCGTTTTTTACCTGACGCTTTCCAGCCTGACCGGTCAGCTGTTCATACAATTCGATTATCTGTGCTATTCCTGTTGCACCCACAGGATGACCTTTTGATTTTAAGCCGCCGCTGGTATTTAAAGGAGTCTTACCGTCAATTGCTGTATGCCCCTCTTCAGCAGCAGGTCCTCCGCATCCTTTGTCACAAAATCCAAGATCTTCGTATACAACTGCTTCAGCTATAGTAAAACAATCGTGAACCTCAGCAAAATTAATATCCTTTGGAGATATTCCGGCCATTTTATAAGCTTTCTGTGCCGCTGTTACAACTGATTTTAATGTTGTTAAACTTTTTCTTGAATGAAGTGCAATGGTATCAGATGCCTGAGCTGTTGCTTTTACTTTGATGATTGAATCGGTGAACTTCTTTGCGATATCGAGCGAGCATAGAATAACTGCTGCACCACCATCACTAACAGGCGAACAGTCTAACAATCTTAACGGGTCTGCAACTAAAGTTGAGTTCATAACTTGTTCTAAAGTTACCTGATTTCTGAACTGTGCATTAGGATTATCAACACCATTCCGGTGATTCTTAACTGCTATGGCTGCAAGCTGTTTTCTGGTGGTTTTGTATTGATGCATATGTGCGGTTGCAATCATTGCATACAAACCTGGAAAAGTTACTCCCTGGTAAACTTCATACTCCTGATCAGCTGCAGTTGCAAGTACATCTGTAACATCTGCGCCGTCGGTCATCTTCTCAACTCCGCCGGCAAGGACAATATCGCTTGCTCCAGATGCTACTTCAAAGTAAGCTGCACGGAATGCTGCTCCACCGGACGCGCACGCTGATTCAACTCTAGTTGCGGGAATCGGAGTCTGTCCCAGATAATCTGCAAGAACAGCACCAAGGTGTTCCTGACCTACAAACAATCCCGGGCTCATTGAACCAACATACATTGAATCAATATGATCAACTCCTGCGTTTTTTATTGCTTGCATAGCCGCTTCAACAAAGATATCTTTTATAGACTTACCCCACAGTTCACCGAACCGGGTCATTCCAATTCCTATTACTGCTACATCTTTCATTTTTATCTCCTCTCTACTCGTTCAAAATGATTTTGCTGCGGTATTTTGCGTACTGCCCATAATCGAGATAGATTTTATCTTTGTCAAGCATATCTCTTAACTTAACTGCTTTATCCTGCACATCTTTAATTTTATCTGTAACCCTGTAAATAAATCCATCGCTGCCTGCACCCGAACCAAATGAGACCATAAATATCATATCACCCGGATTTGCGACATCAAGGATTGCAGCTAACCCTGTTGGTGAAGAACCTGAATAAGTATTTCCCATCCAGGGAACTATCCAGCCCACTTCAAGCTGTTCTTTTGTGAATCCTAACTGCTTTGCTGCCATCTGTGGAAATTTTCCGTTTGGCATATGAAATACAGCGTATTTAAAATCCGAAGGTTTCATCTTAGATTTTTCGAGAAGTGCTTTGCCTGCGCTCACGAGATGTTTGAAATAAGCAGGTTCTCCAGTAAACCTTCCTGCGTGTCTTGGATAAAATTCATGTTCTCTCCTCCAGAAATCAGGGGTATCGGAAGTATAGGAGTTTGTATATAATATTTCTGCAATAACATTCTCCTTCCCCATTATAAAAGCTGCACCGCCGGCCGAGGCAGAATACTCAAGTGCATCATTAGGTGCACCCTGTGAAGTATCGGCACCAATGCCCATTGCATATTTCATCTCGCCTGCCTTAACCAGGCTATAAGCAACATACATTGCTTCCGTTCCGGCTTTACAAGCAAACTCGTAGCTTGCAACATGCACGTGTGGTCCAATCCCTAATGCATCAATTAATACGGTTGCACTTGGCTTTACTGCATACGGATGAGATTCCGATCCAATATATACTGCACCGATCTCTTTGGGATCAATCGCTGCTCTCTTTAATGCACTTCTTGCTGCTTCAACAGAAATAGTTATGGTGTCTTCATCAAGACCGGGAACAGTCTTTTCATATAACTGTAAACCTCGTTTTATTACTTCAGGATCGGAGCCCCATTGTTTGGCGATACTTTCAACTTTTATACGGTATCTTGGAAGGTATGAACCGTACCCTACTATCCCGACCATATTTTCCTCCTTAACTAGTTTTGGAATGTGTAATATTTTTAGTTATTATACTAATATATAAAAATTGTAACCGGCTTAAAAGAAAACTACTATTGAGAGAATTCTTTGATAGAATTACAAATGATCCCTCTTATCCTCTCAATTTCAGTTAACTCATTCATCTCAAGCCACTGTATTCTTTTATCTTTCCTGAACCAGGTAAGCTGTCTTTTTGCATACCGCCTGGTATTTCTTTTAATCAGCTCTACTGCCTTTTTGAAATCATATTCTCCCTTAAAATAAGAAATCATCTCTTTATATCCGACCGTGTTAAGTGCATTAAGGGAATCCGGATATCCCATACCAAGAATATTTTTTGTTTCCTCTTCCAGTCCCGAGGCAATCATTTCTTCAACCCTCAGGTTTATTCTTTCATAGAGAAGCTCACGCTTCCAGTTTAATCCGTACTGATGGAAGTCGGGTTTATTCTTTCTGACAAATTCCTTCTGATGAGAAAGGATGCTCCTGCCGGTAAGATGAAATACCTCAAGAGCACGCATTACTCTCTTCCAGTTCTGCGGGATCATTTTAGATGCGCTTTCAGGGTCAACCTTAAGGAGTTTTGCGTACAAATATTCATTACCGTACAACACTCTCTCTTTTCCCAGCAGTTCACGGTAATTCTCATCTTTATCTGCAGTATCGTATAATCCATCTATAAGTGCTTTTATATAAAGCCCGGAACCTCCCTGGACTACAGGGATTTTATTCTGTCCGTGCATATGATTAATAATTTTACCTGCTTCGATCTCATATACATTTGCATCGAAGGGTTCATCCGGCAGAAGCATATCCACAAAATGATGCTTTATCCGGTTTAATATTTCTTTAGTCGGTTTTGCAGTTCCAATATCCAGATATTTATATACCTGCCTGCTGTCGGCGGATATTATTTCTGTATTCAGATCAGCTGCAATCTTTAGACTGACAGTTGTTTTGCCCGAGCAGGTAGGTCCGGCAATAACAATTACTTTTCGTTCCAACCTTCTCTGCCTATCAAAGGAACAAAGGAAAACTCCGGGATATCTCTCGTGGTGAATTTATTTTCCCCGGTTTTGGTAATTACCATGAGCTTCTGTGTAACCTTATCACCAACCGGAATTACAAGTCTGCCGTAAAGATCGAGCTGTTTCTTCAGTGGTTCAGGAACAGACGGCGCACCGGCGGTGACTATTATGCCTTTATAGGGAGCAAATTCGTCCCAGCCTATCGTACCGTCTCCAAACTTTGTATGTACTCTTATTCCAAGCTTATCAAATAGTTTTCTTGTAAGAGAGTAAATTTCGAACTGCCGCTCTATACTATATACTTTAGCTCCCATATGGAAAAGTATGGCTGCCTGGTATCCTGATCCCGTACCGATCTCGAGTATCTTGTCGCCGGGCAGGAGATCAAGAAGCTGTGTCATATAGGCAACAGTATACGGCTGCGAGATTGTCTGACCATATCCTATAGGAAGAGCAACGTCCCTGTAGGCGTGACTTCTTATTGCCAACGGAACAAAATCGTGTCTCGGCACTTCCCGGATAGCTCTGAGTACATTCTCATCCCCGATACCCTTGGTCTTAAGTTTTGCGGCAAGTTCCTGCCGTTCTTTATCAAACATTCACTAAAAAGGTTAATTCATTTATATTATAAAGATAAAGGATTTTTTATTATTATTTAATTTTAAGATACCGGAGAGAACAGATGTTATTCGGCATACTCGGACCATTCATAATAATGTTAATGAGAATTTGTGATGTTACCATAGGTACCCTGCGCACTATACTTGTTGTGCAGGGACGTAAATACCTTGCAGGAATTGCGGGGTTCTTTGAAGTGCTGATATGGGTATTTGCAATACGGTTTATTATGGAGCATCTGGATAATATTGCCAATCTATTCGGATATGCGGCAGGATTTGCACTAGGCAACATAATAGGAATTACCTTAGAGCAAAGGATCGGATTAGGATTTGTACAACTTAATATAATATCAAGATTTAAAGTCTGATGAGATCGCCGATACATTACGAAGGATGGAATACGGAGTAACAATTCTTCCTGCTGAAGGGGGCTCGGGAGGAGTTGCAGTGATCGTACTTATAATATCAAGAAAGCGCCAGAAAAAGGTAATATCTTTAATCGAATCTATTGATACCAGTGCATTCATTACCGTTCAGCATTCGGTGCCTTACAGAGGGTTCATTCACGGAGCCCGGAAATAAACAAGAATATTTTTTATTTTTTTATTGCTTTGATATTGTTTTTTTTAATAAATTTTTCTTATTATAAAAGCAGAGATAATGATCTTGTTTTAAGTGTACTGGTTTTCACTGAAAATAAGCTGATCATCTCAGGGATTAAATTGAAGTCTCATTTAATTAAGTCTTCAAAAACAATAAACAATGGTCAATATTACCAACAAAAAAATGGAGTCCACGCTATGAAGAAACAGTTTCTATTATTAGCAAGTGTATTTACACTTATGCTGTCGACCGTATCATTTGGTCAGTTCTTTGATAATTTTGATTCCTATACTGCCGGGCAGCTCCTTGCCTGCCAGAGTCCTACCAACTGGACAACCTGGACAAATTCTCCCTGCCTTGCAGGCGAAGATGCAGTAGTTTCAAATACCTATTCCTTATCAACTCCAAACACAGTTAAGATAGTATCAGCTAATGACCTGGTACATCTACTTGGAGGCCAGACCACAGGTATCTGGTATTTCAGTTTCAACTTCTATATCCCTGCAACTAAAGCCGGATACTTCAATATACTATCTGACTTTACATTCGGTACCGGCGGATACTGGGCATTTGAATGCTACTTTAATGCCGGCGGCGCCGGTGGTTTAATAGCTAATCATATAGCTTCGCCCGGACAACCATTTACCTGGAATGTAGCAGCCTGGAACTTTGTTGAGGTTAAAATTAATCTCAATACCGACTTAGCTGAATTCAGAGTTAACAATAACTTAGTTCTCAGCTGGCCCTGGACAATTGGCAGCAGCGCAGGAACCGGAACCCTGGTTATCGATGCAGCTGATTTCTATGGCGCAACCCTCGGTGATGAAATGTATGTAGATAATTTCTGGTTCGGTACAACACCTTTTCCAGTTGAACTTACTTCATTCACAGCTCAGGCTGGAAACGGTAACGTTACACTGAACTGGTCAACTGCAACCGAAATTAACAACAGAGGTTTCGAAGTTGAGAGAAGAACTGCAGAGTCACAATATACAACAGTTGGTTTCGTTGATGGTTTTGGAACAACAACCGAAACTCAAAACTATACCTTTGTTGATAACTCAGTAGAGACAGGTGTTTATTTCTACAGACTGAAACAGCTTGATTTCAATGGCAATTTTGAATATTCAAAAGAAGTTGAAGTTAATTCAATCGGTGCTGTATCTTATGCACTTGGTCAAAACTATCCTAACCCATTTAACCCTTCAACAGTTATCAGCTACAGCGTACCTGAAGCCGGAATGGTTAAATTAGCAGTATTCAATACCTTAGGCGAAGAAATTGCTACATTGGTCAACGGTCAGAAAGATGCCGGAAACTATGAAGTAACATTCGATGCAAAACAATTACCCAGCGGTGCTTATTTCTATAGATTAGAAGCTGGTAATACAGTTCTTGCAAAGAAAATGCTTCTTTCCAAGTAATCTGATTTAAGTGTTTATACAAGAGCCGCTGAAATATGCGGCTCTTTTTTTATGCTCACTCATTCCATCCTGAAATATCCTTCTCCCCCTTCGGTGTTTTAGATAATTACTTTGTTTTTTTATCGTTTCCCTCTGATAACATAAAAGCTTGTACTTGCAAGAATATTCGGGAACCATTATATTTGGTCTCCAAAAGTGAGAGTTCTTACTTCCAGTTTTTTTTGCGGGAATAGCTCAGTTGGTAGAGCGCAACCTTGCCAAGGTTGATGTCGCGGGTTCGAGTCCCGTTTCCCGCTCTAAAATCCACCATCAAGTGGATTTTATTTTTTATACTAATTACGGCGCTGTAGCCAAGCGGTCTAAGGCGAAGGTCTGCAAAACCTTTATTCGTCGGTTCGAATCCGACCGGCGCCTCCATTTAAATTTCTTCTTTTACCTTCATCTGCTTATATCCTTACGAAAGCCCGCACTCTTAGCAGGAATCAGCTCCAAATTGGCCTGAAATTAGCCAACCACTATTACTGCAATGTAGTCCTGATGTGATACAAATGGTACCTGGGAGCGGGATTTTTCGGACCTGGGTAAGATTTGAGTAAGGTTTTAGTAACATTTGTGTGACTTGTATTGGCCTTTATTTGGCCAATACCTGGCTAAAAAGAGTGGAAAGCAGATAAAAGTTTGTGGCTTAATTTTTCAAGAATATTGTTAAATTTACATTTAGAAAGAATTTTCGGCTTAAATGTATTACACTCTTGCAGCAATAATTGGATACCTGGTTGGTTCCATTCCCTTTGCATATATATTATTACGCAAAACAAGATCTTTGGACATAACCCGGGAGGGCACTGGAAACGTAGGTGCAATGAATGCCTACGAGGTAACAAATTCAAAAGTACTCGGAATGTTAATCCTCTTGCTCGATATGTTAAAAGGACTTCTGAGTGCATATATCTGCATCCTGCTTTTTCCTATTAATTTCATTTATCCTGCCATTGCACTCCTTTTTGCTATGCTTAGTCATTGTTATAATCCCTGGCTGGATTTTAAGGGAGGAAGGGGTTTAGCAACCGCAGCCGGAGGAGCATTATTGATCTTTCCATACCTGCTGGTAATATGGGTATTATTGTGGGTAATAAGTTATTTATTCAAAAAAGATATAATTTTCTCCAATATATTTGCTAATATTTTATCATTGCTCGTCGTTCTTAATACAAATAATATTGCGCTTAAATATTCATATCCAAGGCCGGATGCCGGTTCCACACTAATTATGTTTTCCATAAGTGCATTAATCCTGATAATGATAAAACATATCGACCCGTTAAAAGAACTTATAAACAATAAAATATTTGTAAGGAAATGAAATGCAGAAAAGAGTTCAATATTTAATTTATACGGCTGTCTTCGTTCTAATCTCCTGCTCGCTGGTCTACCTGATGGTCTCAAAAGAAAGTAAGATCTATTTTGAAAATAAGAAACTTATGAACGTTGCGGGCTTTCAAAATGATGAAATCACCAAAAGCAGAAGGAATATAATTACTGAAACTGTAAGCAAGGTAAGTTCTGCTGTAATCGGAATAAGTGTAACTGAAATAAGACAATATCAGGATCCCTTCAATTCTTTCTTCGATGATCCATTCTTCAGACAGTTCTTTGGAAACAGGGGTAATTATAATCAGAAAGTGAAGGAACTTGGATCAGGATTTATTATCTCTCCGGACGGCTATATTCTTACAAATGACCACGTAGCGGGTAATGCCGAAGAAATAGCTGTGACTATGACTAACGGAAAACATTATAATGCACGTCTTGTGGGTTCAGATCCTGTTTCTGATATATGCCTTCTTAAAATTGATGATACAGATCTGCCCTATCTTCCGATGGGCAATTCAGACGATATAATTATCGGGGAATGGGTTATCGCTCTCGGTAATCCTTTCGGTTTGTTTGAGATAAATGATAAACCGACTGTAACTGTTGGAGTAATAAGTGCCAAGGGAATGAACCTGGAACCTCTTAATAACAGATATTATCTTAATATGCTGCAGACGGATGCTGCAATAAACGGCGGCAACAGCGGAGGTCCCCTTGTAAACAGTCTCGGCGAAGTTATTGGTATGAACACACTTATCTATACTGCCGGCGGTGTTCAGGGAAGTATAGGTCTCGGATTTGCTATCCCGGTAAATAAGATAAAAAGGATCATTTCTGAACTGCAGGAAAAAGGTACGATAGACAGGGATTTTGATATAGGTATGAGAGTTCAGTCAATCGATGAAGAAATAGCAAAATATTATTCCCTGCCCACTGCCAGGGGCGTAATAATTTCCCAGGTAATAAAAAAATCCCCTGCCGGACGGGCTGGACTGGAACCAGGTGATGTCATTATACAGGTTGAAAATTATAAAATAAATAATGAACAGACCCTGATAGGAGTACTGCAGGAATTCCGGACCGGTCAGTCAATAAAGCTTACCCTGTTAAGGGATAATAATGAAATTACAAAAACAATGACACTGGATAAAAGATGATCGAAAGATATACACTCCCGGCTATGGGGAAGATCTGGGAGGATGAATTTAAGTATCAGACCTGGCTCCGTATAGAGATCCTCGCCTGCGAAGCGAGAAGTCTGTTGGGTGAAATACCGCCGGAAGATGTAGCAGCAATCAAACAAAAGGCGAAGTTTGATATTAAAAAGATCCTTGAGATTGAGGAGACAACCAAGCACGATGTTATTGCTTTCCTTACTAATGTTGCAGAGTATGTAGGTAAAGAATCCAGACATATACATTACGGGATGACATCTTCCGACATCCTGGATACCACTCTTTCATTTCAAATGAAGACTGCAGGTGAATTAATATTGGGGAGATTAAATGATCTTAAAGTAGTTCTCAGAAAGAAAGCTGTTGAACATAAATCTACCTTGTGCGTGGGACGCTCACACGGCATACATGCCGAGCCGACAACTATGGGATTGAAGTTTGCCAACTGGTATGAAGAAGTTAAAAGAGATATAAACAGACTCGAGAATGCCATCAGGATAATAAGTGTAGGACAAATTTCCGGTGCCGTAGGTACATTCGAGCACTTGTCTCCAAAGGTTGAAGAATATGTGTGTGAGAGGATGGGACTCTCCCCTGCTCCTGTCTCGACACAGGTGATACAAAGAGATCGGCACGCAGAGTTTATGGCAGTACTGGCAGTAACCGGAGCTACATTAGAAAAAATAGCTATTGAGATACGGCATCTGCAGAGAACTGAAGTTCTTGAAGCGGAAGAGTACTTCTCAAAAGGACAAAAAGGTTCATCAGCTATGCCGCATAAGAGGAACCCTATAATAAGTGAAAGAATAACAGGACTTGCCCGTGTGCTTCGTTCTAATGCCATAGCAGCAATGGAGAATGTAGCATTATGGCACGAACGGGATATTTCGCACAGCTCTGTGGAGAGAATTATTGTTCCGGACAGCTGCATTATATTGGATTATATGCTCGACCTTGCTGTCAAACTGCTCGACAGGCTTATAATCTACCCGGAAAATATGCTGAAGAACCTGGAACTTACAAGAGGACTATTATTCAGCCAGGCACTGCTTCTTGCCCTGGTCAATAAAGGAATGTCAAGAGAAGATTCATACAGGATCGTTCAGAATTGCGCTATGGAGGTCTGGCAGGATAAATATAAGAACCTGAGGGATGAGCTGTTAAAATCAGAGGAAGTGATGATGTATATATCCGAATCTGAACTAAATGATATATTTAACAATAAGAGAATGCTGCATAATGTAGATTATATTTTCTCAAGAACGATACAAAAAGATTGACAATGAAACTACTATTTTATTTAAGTCTCCTTACAAGCTTAATAATTCCTCAGGATCTGCATCTCAGAAAAGGTATGGATGCCCCTCCATTCCGTTTAGAAGATCAGAATGGAAAGATGCACAGTCTTGCTGAATATAAAGGCAAATCACCTGTTGTGATCTATTTCTATCCCAAGGCAGGTACTTCCGGATGTACAAAACAAGCCTGCGGTATCAGAGATTCTTACAAAGAATTTGAGAAGCTCTCGGTGCCGGTTTTCGGTATCAGCACAGATCCATTAAAGGATATCCGCAAGTTTGTTGAAGATTATGAATTAAACTTCCCCCTGCTGTCCGACAGCAGTAAAGAAGTATCTAAGGCATATGGTGTATTGAAACCCTCCGGTTCAAGTGCAAGATATACATTCATAATCGGCAAGGATGGTAAGATCAGCGACATTATTGAAGTGAAGGATGTGACCACGCATTCTGAGGATGTGTTAAAGAAGCTAAATAATATTCTTTAACCTTTCCGTTTTTGGTTCTTACATCCTTCCGCTTATACATGAGATTGCTTCATCGAGGACTCCTACTGATGACGCCTTATCGCCAGTGCCCGGTCATTTCGACCTGTCCCTTCGGGATACATTTTCTCGAAGACTCGAAAACACTCAGTGACCTTTCTTTCCCTTTCCAAAGGAATCATAGCCCGGTGGCTGAGTGTTCCGAAGGAATGTATCGAAGCCATAAGGGCGGGCAGTGCGAAAAATCCTCATACCAGCAGTGCCCTGGAAATGATTTTATTTTATAATTTCAGTTATCGCAGTATTTTGTGGTTCTGAGAAAAGACCCCTCCCTAACCCTCCCCTCTCCCTGGGAGGGGGAACAGAACACGTTCTATGGAGTTTAGTAATTTTTTTATCAGCTGACCTGATTAATAAAATATATCCACTCTTCTCAATTCTGTAAATTCTTTTTTTAAGGGATAAGGAGGTAAACAAGTAGTAGTTTTAATATTAACCCAATCTATAAATTAGATCTCCCTATAACAAAAAAGCATATCACACTTATTCAGAATGATATGCTTTAAGAAATATTAAGTTATAATTTACAGGGTTTTATCGTTTATCCTTATCTCCTGAACTGCTTGTATCCCTGTCTTCGTACATATCAATGTTGGTGGTGTCGGTACTTTTATTGGGACTTTTTTTATACATTTCATTTTCGGTACCTGTACCTCTGTTAATCTCTGTCCACCAGGTTGCTGAATAAGCGTCCCAGTTTGTTCTTTGATTATCGTCCAATACACCTTCAATCTGCCTGTTAACTTCGGTCTGCAGCACTTGCGGGTCTGAAGCAGCACCTAACTGGCTTCTCCTTGTCTGATAATCCATCAGGATAGAATAAATTCGTGTCTGCTGGTCACCCGTCAGGGTTAGTCTATTATTAAGTGACTGAGTCCAGCGTTCAGCATTCTGCTTATTCATATCATTATTCTGCACACCAGTATCCTGGGCAAAGGACGATGAAACAAATATAAATGCAGCCATCATCATCGGAACAAGCACGTTTTTAATTCTGATATTCAACATATCTACACCTTTTCTTTATATTAACATAATTTCTCGGAGTGGCTAAAATAGCCTTTGAAGTTCATACTGTACGTGAGTAAGAAAACGTTGTGAGAGGTAATAAATGAGGTCTTTTGGAATTGAATTTCTCGTATACAGATCACTGAATATATTAACTTCCATATACTCTTTTAAAACATTAATTTAATCTTATGATTATTAATACAATTAAAATATTTATTTGTTTATTTGTTCCATTTTTTATTATTGGCTGCATCCCTGAATCCTCCTTTTTAACTCTCGGTGACATAAGCACAGAAGCAAAAGATTATACAGCCGCAAGGGAATATTACGATAAGGCTGTTGCGGAAGACCCCGGCAACCCGGATGCTTACATTAAAAGAGGTAAACTGTTCAGCCTCCTTAATAAGCACCAGGAAGCAATAGATGATTACAGCAAGGCAATTGCCTTCTCGGATGGCACTGCAGAGTTATTCCTAAACCGTGGAATTGAATATATTTCTCTGCCCGATTATAATAAAGCAATGTCTGATTTTAACTCGGCTCTCAATCTTGATTCTTCCGATCATTATATCTATTTCTCACGGGGTTATGTTAAGAATATGCTGGAGGACTTCGAAGGGGCGGTTGCAGATTATTCCCGTGCTATTGAACTGAATCCTGTTTACGAACAATCATATATTAACAGGGGAAATATTTTCGGGAGTCTCGATCAGCACGATCTCGCAATAGAGGATTATACCAAAGCACTGGAGATCAATCCCTTAAATGAACAGGTATATTTCAGCCGTGCATATGATGAAGGAATGAGCGGACATTATGATAATGCCATAAGGGATCTGGATAAGGTGCTGGAACTTAACCCTAATCATATAGATGCCTACTTTTACCGGGGGGATGCAAAGAGAGTAATAGAAAACTATACGGAAGCAGTTATCGACTTTACACAAATTATAAAGATCGATTCGTTAAATGCAATGGCATATTTTAAAAGAGGAGTAACGCTGCTTGCCCTTAAAAAGAAAAAAGAAGCCTGTCTCGATCTTGAACGTGCAGGAAACCTCGGGTATCTTGAGGCATTTGAAGCATCAAGGGTGAATTGCCAGAAAAAAAAGAAATAAAATCATCTCCCTCCTGAGGATTCAAATAACCTGCTTTATGATGGGAGGTTTTACTCTTATCCTCTAATGTGATATTTTTTCAGAAGTATTTATCAGGTTTTTTTATGTACGCTCTCGAATTAAAAAATTTACGTAAGACCTTTGATGATATCGTTGCAGTTGACGATGTTTCTTTTTCTGTCCCTGAAGGATCAGTATTCGGACTAATCGGAAGGAACGGAGCCGGCAAGACCACTACTATCCGTCTTATGATGAATATTTATATGCCCGAAGCCGGCGAAGTTATTCTAAGGGGAGTAAAAGCAGGTCCTGAATTCAAGGAAAAGGTGGGCTACCTCCCTGAAGAGCGCGGCTTATATAAAAAAATGAAGGTGCTGGATACCATACTTTATTTTGCAGAAATAAAGGGAAAACAGAAGAAGGATGTTGAGAAACGTGCAATAGACTATCTTAAAAGATTTGAACTTTATGACAGAAGACTATCCAAGGTACAGGATCTTTCAAAAGGCAACCAGCAGAAAGTTCAGTTTATTACTACCATTATACACGATCCGGACTTTGTAATATTTGATGAACCATTCTCAGGGCTTGATCCCATAAATACCAACCTGCTTAAGGATATTATATTGGAGATGAAGCAGGCAGGCAAGGTGATAATATTCTCAACCCACCTGATGGAGTTTGCAGAAAAACTTTGTGATCATATTGCAATGATAGACCACGGCAGAATTATTCTTGAAGGCACCTTAAATGAAATAAAAAAGAGATACGGTCAGAAGAATGTAAGCCTTACATATGAAGGTGATATATCATTTCTCAGGCAGTGTTCTTATGTAGAGAAACTTGAGGATTTCGGGAATACTACCGGCATAAGGGTTAAGGAACAGTCTCAGATACAGGAATTATTGAAGCTCCTTGTTGAACACGACATAATTGTAAAGAAGTTTGATGCCAATGATATTTCCCTGCAGGAAATATTTATCGAACTTGCCGGTAAAGAGAACACGAAGGGAGGCTTCTAATGTTTAATAAAAGAGTGTTAGCGGTATTCAAAAGAGAAGTAAGAGAAAAATTCTTTTCCAAGGGCTTTATTATAATGACAATACTGCTCCCTGCATTTATGTTCGGACTTATAGGAATACAGGTTCTGCTTAGATCGGAAGGCGCAACTAAATATGATCTTATTATTGCAGGTGAGTCAGGCAAATTAATAAGCAGGATCAACCAGGAGCTTAATGTCTCCGGGCTGCTTAATGATAATTTCAGTTTCAGATATATGGAAATGCCCCGCTCTGAGCTTAAGCAGTACCTTGAGGCTAACAAGCAGGCTCTCCTTGATGAAAAGATTACCGGCATAATCTATATCCCCGATTCTGCATTGGTAAATAAGAAAATAGAATATTATTCCAAGACGCCCACTAGTATAAAGATATCGGAAAGCGTCTCAAGGTATATAAATAAAGTACTTATCGAAGAGTTTTTTATAACCAGGAACCTGACTGATAAGGAACTGGACTTTGCAAGATCAGGTGTTGATTTTACAGGATTCAAGGTAACCACTGAAAAGGGATTCGAAGAAGAAGGTTATGGAAGCCTGGTCCTCTCATATCTGTTCACATTTCTGCTTTATATCAGTATGTTAATGATGGGACAGATGATAATGCAGTCGGTGATAGAAGAAAAATCCAGCCGCATAGTCGAAGTAATTCTCTCTTCAGTAAGTCCGAGTGAACTAATGACAGCAAAAATACTCGGTTCTGCATTTACCGGCGCCATGCAGATGCTTATCTGGCTTTCCCCCGTTATCCTGGTAATTTCAACTACCTGGTTTATGCTCCCTAAGGAAATGATATTCGACTTAACCGCAACTATGGTCATTTTTTATCTGGTTAATTTCTTTTTCGGCTTGATCCTCTTCCTTGGCTTGTTCGCTACTGTGGGAGCAATTTTCGATAACCCGCAGGATGCACAGTCCGGTCTGTGGCCTGTAATGATGCTAATTATAATCCCGTTCTTCATTGCACTCTCAATGATGGAGAATCCGAACAGTGTAATAGGCAAGATAGCATCCCTATTCCCTTTCACTAATATTATTGTTATGCCGGCAAGAATGACTATAACAGAAGTGCCCGTCTGGGAGCTCGTCTTATCAATTATGATAAGTATTGCTACTATATTCCTGATCTTCCCGTTAGCCGGCAAGATCTACCGCGTAGGTATTCTTATGACAGGCAAGAAACCCAAGTGGGGTGAAGTAATAAAGTGGCTTAAGTTTAAGTACTAGGATTTGAAGTATAACTGAAATAGAACAGATAAAGTTAAAGTCAGATTGTTAATCAACGATCAGCAGATGTGCACCCTTTTCGGTTGATGACCTGTGAGGGTTTGTGTCGTCGCCAACTATGTAGCTCATTCCTTCGGTCATAAGAAATTTGCGTCCGTCCTGAAGCTCTGTTACCATCTCCCCTTTTATTATATGCAGGATATGTCCCTTACTGCACCAGTGATCGGCGGAGTAATTTTCTGAGTACTCTACCATCCTTACCCTGATATCACCAAGAAATTTAGTACGCCAAACAGCCTTTCCAGTTACTCCCAATATATTCAGCGGGTTCTTCTTTCTCCCAGTTAATTGTCGAGAAAGGAAACTCAGGAAGGTTCATTCTTAGTCTTTTTCTCCATAACATATTTATCTATTGCTGCTGCAGCTTTCCTGCCTGCGCCCATCGCAAGGATTACAGTAGCGCCGCCGGTTACAATATCCCCTCCTGCAAATACACCCTCTTTGCATGTTGTCATAGTTTCCTCATCAACAATAATGTTTCCCCATTTATTAAATTGTATATCAGGAGTAGTCTGCTGTATGATCGGATTTGAGCCATTGCCTATTGCTACAACTGCCATATCAATATCCAGCACATATTCAGAATCTTTTATCGGGATAGGTCTTCTTCTTCCTGAAGCATCAGGTTCACCTAACTCCATCTTCTGCAGCTTTACTGCCTTAAGCCATCCCTGTCCGTCATCAATAAATTCAAGCGGATTGGAGAGATAAAGGAATTCAATACCTTCCTCCTTTGCGTGATGGATCTCTTCTTTCCTGGCAGGCATCTCTGCATCAGATCTTCTGTAAATTATATATGCATTCTTTGCGCCTAATCTCTTAGAGGTTCTTACAGCATCCATTGCTGTATTGCCCCCTCCAAAGACAGCAATACTTTTACCCTTAACATTAAATACAGGCGTATCGAACTCAGGAAATTTATATGCCTTCATCAGATTAACTCTTGTAAGAAATTCATTTGATGAATATACACCGTTGAAATTTTCTCCCGGGATATTAAGAAAGTAAGGAAGTCCTGCACCTACTGCAACAAATAAAGCATCATAACCTGAAGCAAGCAGTTCATCGATCGTATCTGTAAATCCTACTACCTGGTTCACCTGGAAATCGACACCAAGATTCTTTAATGCATCGATCTCCATTTGTACAATATCCTTGGGCAGACGGAATTCTGGTATTCCGTAAATCAGTACACCCCCCAGCTGATGCAGTGCTTCGAAAACCGTTACATCATATCCCATCTGGATCAGGTCACCTGCACAGCTTAATCCGCTGGGACCGCTGCCAATGATCCCTACCTTCTTTCCGTTCTTCGGTTTTACTTCAGGAGTACGTATACCGGTATGTTCTCTTTCATAATCTGCAACAAATCTTTCAAGTCTCCCTATTGCAACCGGTTCATTCTTCTTTCCAACAACACATTTTATTTCGCACTGCTCCTCCTGCGGACATACTCTTCCGCAGACTGCAGGCAGAAGATTATCTTCTTTAATTTTAGCTGCTGCTCCTAGAAAATCCCCCTCGGTAACCAGCTTTATGAAATCACTTATCTTTACCCCTACAGGACACCCATCAACGCAGGTAGGCTTGGGACACTGAATACAACGTAGTGCTTCCATCCTTGCCAGCTCTTCAGTAAAGCCCAGGTTAACTTCCTTGAAGTTGGATCTTCTCTCAACTTTATCCTGTTCAGGCATTGGCTGACGGGGTATTTTCATCCTGTCTTTTTTAGATATTTCTTCCATTCAAGGCTCCGGGATTTAATATTAAATTAATTGTTGGCAGAAGCTTTCTGTCCACCCACCATTTTATCAAACTGAGTATCGTAGTTGCACTTATGAATATTAAGAGCAGCCAGCTCATCATCGCGGTATGTCCTGTTCCTTCTTTCAAGCGTAACAAAGTCAACTTTATGGGCATCGAATTCAGGACCGTCAACACAAACAAAAACAGTCTTATTATCCACAGTTGCCCTGCAGCCGCCGCACATTCCTGTACCGTCTACCATAACAGGATTAAGACTTACTACCGTTTTTATTCCATATGGTCTGGTTGTTTCCGCAACTGCCTTCATCATAGGTATAGGACCTATTGCAAGTACAAAATCGAGCTTCCTCCCTGAATGAATCAATTCCTGAAGCTTCTGAGTTACAAATCCATGAAAACCATAGCTGCCGTCATCAGTTGTGGGATAAACTTCATCAGCTACCTTTTTCATTTCATCTTCAAGAATTACAAATTCTTTTGTCCTTCCCCCGATAATAGAAATTGTATGGTTGCCTGCTTCTTTCAATGCAACTGCAATAGGATAAGCAATTGCAGTTCCAACACCTCCGCCTATGCTTACAGCGGTTCCGAAATTCTCAATATGTGAGGGTGTTCCAAGAGGTCCGACAACATCCCTGATGAACTCTCCCTTACTTAAGATTATTAAGTTCGGTTGTTGTTTTCCCAATACCCTGAACAATAATTGTTATAGTTCCCTTTGTGCTGTCTGAATCAGCAATAGTAAGAGGGATACGTTCCCCGTGCTCGTGAATTCTTAGAATAACAAACTGCCCTGCTTTTCTTTTAGAAGCAATCTTCGGGGCAGCTATATCGAACTTCTTAATTCCGGGGGCAATAAATTCTGCTGATAATATTTCGTACAAAGTATCCCTCTTACAATTAATTTATTTTTTCTTCTGTGCGTCTGCTACTGCAATTGCCGTCATATTAAGGATATCATCGACAGTAGCACCTCTCTGCAGAACGTGAATAGGTTTTTTCATTCCCATAAGTACAGGACCTATCACAGTCGCCTGTCCTATCCTCGCCATCAGTTTATAAGCAATATTTCCTGCTTCAAGATCAGGGAATATCAGAACATTGGCTCCGCCTTTCAGATTGCTGAATGGGAAGTCCTTATCAATTATCTGCGGAACAACTGCAGTATCTGCCTGCATTTCTCCATCAACCATAAGATCGGGTCTAAGCTTCTTTACAAGTTGCACAGCCTGTTTTACCTTATCCGATTCCGGATATTTTGCACTTCCGAAATTGCTGAAGGAGAGCATTGCAATTCGTGGTGCTATATCGAACTCCTTTACAGTATCGGCAGCCGATATTGCGATCTCAGCAAGCTCTTCTGCTGATGGATTAACATTTACCGTACAGTCAGCAAAGAAATAAACTTCTTTCTTTGTTACAACAATATACAAGCCGGATACAACTTTGAATCCTTCCTTTACACCTACACACTGAAGAGCAGGTTTTATAGTATTCGGATAATGAGTAGTAAGTCCGCTTATAAGGGCATCTGCATCTCCCTGTCTTACCATCATCGCACCGTAGTACATAGGTTTCTGCATAAGTTCATTTGCTTCTCGGAGAGTAACTCCTCTTCTTTGTCTGTAGGTATAAAATGCTTTTGCGTATTCAGCGACACTTGGGACAATTAGCAGGATCTTTTATCTGGAAATCCTTTTCATCGAATCCAAGCTGCATAATTGTTTTCTTTATAATTTTTTCATTACCTATTAGAATAGGATAAGCGATATTTTCCTGGCGTGCAGCATTTGCAGCCCTGATTATTTTTTCCTCTTCTCCTTCCGGATATACAACTTTCTTGGGACTCTTCTGAGCTTTATGGATCATTACCCTTATAACTTCTTTTGATAAGTCCAAGTCTTTCTTTTAATTCTTCTTCATATACAGCCCAGTCTGCAATAGGATTCTTTGCTACACCGGTTTCCATAGCTGCTCTTGCAACAGCCGGAGCTACTTTCCATAGTACGCGTGGATCAAAAGGCTTAGGTATTATATAATCTTTTCCAAATGTAAAATCAGTCCCGCCGTAGGCATTTAATACCATCTCCGGAACTTTTTCCTTTGCAAGGCAGGCTAATGCTTTGGTAGCAGCCATTTTCATTTCATCATTTATCTTTGAAGCTCTTACATCAAGTGCTCCGCGGAAGATAAACGGGAATCCAAGCACATTATTTACCTGGTTGGGATAATCACTTCTGCCTGTAGCCATAATAATATCGGTCCTTACCGATGTAGCATCTTCATATGTAATTTCAGGATCAGGATTAGCCATCGCAAATACGATCGGGTTTTTAGCCATACTTTTAATCATATCCTTGCTGACTACATTCCCCTTGGACAAACCGACAAATACATCGGCGCCCTTCATCGCCTCATCAAGAGATGCATATTCCTTCGTCTGGGCATAAACGACTTTATATTTATTAAGATCTTTCCTGCTCTTTGTGATGCATCCTTTTGAGTCGAACATTATAATGTTTTCTATTTTAACTCCTGCACGCACATATTGTTTACAGCAGCTTATGGCAGCGGCGCCTGCACCGTTTACAATGAGCTTTATTTTATCAAGGGATTTACCTGCTACTTCGGCTGCATTTATAAGGGCAGCACAGGAAATTATAGCAGTGCCATGCTGATCATCGTGAAAGACAGGAATGTTCATTGTTTCGATAAGAGTTTCCTCTATCTCGAAACATTCAGGAGCTTTAATATCTTCAAGGTTAATGCCGCCGAATGTAGGTTCCAGCATCTGTACTGCGCGTATAATCTCTTTTGAATCGTGAGATCTCAGCTCAATATCGAAAACATCGATATCAGCAAATCTTTTAAATAGTACTCCCTTCCCTTCCATAACCGGTTTACCGGCTTCGGCTCCTATATCTCCCAATCCAAGAACAGCGGTTCCGTTTGAAACTACTGCTACAAGATTCCCCTTTGCTGTGTATTTGTATACATCGTCAATATTCTTTTCGATCTCTCTGCATGGTTCTGCAACTCCGGGTGTATATGCCAGCGAAAGATCTCTCGAAGTCAGGCAGGGCTTGGTGGCAATAACTTCTATTTTCCCGCGCCTCTCCGAACTGTGATATTCAAGAGCTTCTTCTTTACTAAGCTTCATTATAACTCCTATTTTTACTCGAGAGCGCCGGACCTATCTCTCCCCGGAACCCTCATTTATTACTTTAATTAACACCCGTGGGAGCCATAAACCGTGCCATATATTGATAATTACAAACTAATAGAAATAAATAAAATGATTAGAAAAGTGGGAATTTTCAGCAAAACTAAAAGCTTAACTAAGATTGATTCTTAATTTTGATAATTTTTGCTTTCTTAAGATTAAGAAGGCAGATACACCCAGAGGTGCTGATATATGTTTAGTACAATAGTCCTATAATTCGATGGTGTGATAATTCTAAAGAAATTCAAGGGAGGCGGGTCATTGCGAGGAGTCTTCGACGAAGCAATCTCCTCCTGAACCACCGGCTATAAATATTAACTACAAGGAGTGTAGTTCGAAGCACGATGAACGCGGGAGGTCAGTGCCCTCCCCTACGGAATAAACAATTTTTAACCCCGCATCACTTCCTAACTTCGACCGCACCTCCGCACGACCGCACGACCGCACGATTTTCAATTCTTCCCTGTCGCTTCCGCCATAAGTTTATGTGCAAGATCCTTCCCCAGGTAGACATCAATTATGTAATGGATTAAATAGAGCACAGGCGTAAGAACGATTGCAATTATAAATTTGTACAGATAATTAACCGCACCGATTGCCAGTACCAGTCTTATATCCCATCCTGCACCAAGATAAAATGCTATGAAAAGGACAACAAAGCTGTCGACAAGCTGTGAGATTAAAGTTGATCCCGTTGCGCGGAGCCATATCATAGGACTGCCTGTCCTTGCCTTAAGGAAATGAAATACCGTTACATCTGTCAGCTGCCCGATAAGGAATGCAGTTAACGACCCGGCAATTATCCACATCCCCTGACCGAAAATTGTATTAAATGCATTAGCCATATTTAAGGGACCTGAATGCGTATTCCTTATTACCCAGAAATCTGAAGGGTATAGCCACATTGCAACGTACACCATCAGGAATGCATACAGGATAAGTACTGCGGCGGTAAAGGATAGGAACCTTACCCCTCTTAAACCGAAATATTCATTTATTATATCCGTCATAATAAATACTACCGGCCAGAGTATGGTTCCTGCACTTAAATTAAATGAAAGATTCTCATATCCCAGGAAGGTAAAGCTGAAAGGATTAATGCCCAGTGTACCTTCAAGTGAAAATATCTTCACGCCGATAAATTCAGCCAATATGGCATTCGCCACGAAGAATGTTCCAAGAATGTAAAAGAGCCTGGTGCTCTTATCGCTCATAACAATTCCAAATTGATTGCCAGAATTTGGTAAAATTTAAACAAAAAATAAAATGGTACGATGGTTCGATGGTAAATTGGATCGATATAATAATTGTGTAGGGACAGGTCAACCCTAAATAACTTATTCGCTCATACTGCGGAGTTGACCTGTCCTTCTTTTATGACGGGGAAATAAAGACCAGAGCAAAAAGTCATTAACCACATTAGGCACATAAGGGCACATAGAAAGGCACATAGGAGTTATTAAGGGGAAGTTCACTGCCTGCCGCTGCGGGGATATTATTTAACCAGCACCATCCTTTTTATTTCTGTAAATACAGGTATTCTCTTTTCCGAATCTGTTATCTGTATTTTATATAGATATATTCCGCTGGCAAGGTTTTCTGCATTAAACTCTGTTTCATAATACCCCGGCTCCTTTGTCTCGTTCACCAGAACCGCAACTTCAGATCCGGTTATGTCATAAACATAAAGCTTGACATATCCCCTCTTATTTAACCTGGTAATCAATCCTTGTCGATGGGTTAAATGGATTAGGATAGTTCTGATATAAGGTATAATCATTCATCAGCAGTTGTTTTTCATTTATGCCGCTGAGAAAAAATATTATCTCCGCGGTAGCAGCAGATTCATTCCCCTGACTGTCAACTGCACTTACCTTATAATACAATCTGTTTGCTGAAGAAGGAATCTGATCTTTAAAAACTGTATCCTGTAGTTCAACAAGCAAATTATGAGTACCCGGAATAGTATCCCTGTAAATCCTGTAGCTCTTAAAATCACTCTCAGTATTCTTATTCCAGCTGAGAAGTATATGTTCACTGTACAATCCTGCATAAAAGTTAACAGGAGTACGGGGAGGAAGATCCTGATATGTATAAGACTCACCGTAAGGACCTCCGTATGCCCCTATATCACTTCTAGAGCCGTCTTTGTCTAATATAGATGGATCACCTGCATCTATAAGCAGGGAGTACATCTGGAGGTGATAATCAGAAGTATCCTTAACAAACATAGGATCCACTGAAATGTTAGTGGAGTCATTTGGATAAGAATTAACTTTCCAGAAATTGTTATACTTAACCGTCCCATAATTGCCATAAACTGCATTTTGGCTGCCCACAATAACATTATTTATAATCGTTGACGGCACAGTGTAAAAAACATCTCGATACCTGGTCATAAAAACATTGTTTTTATACGTACCAGCATAAGAGCTAACTATTGCCCGTCCGTTCATTAGATTATAAGTCGGGGGTAAAATAATATTGTTATTGAATATAGGGTTCGGGGCACCCCACATATCATTATGTAAAATTGTTCCACCCGGATTTATACTTTCAAATTTAAAGATATTGCCAGTTGCGATGACTTTCGTCAAATTGAACATATCAATTGCATAATGATAAAACGAAATATAGTTTGAGTCTATATAAGCTAGATAATCGTGCGAATTATCATTAGTTACACACGTTACACCCCATTCTACAAGTTCCAAAAAATTATGTCTGACTACTCCTGAACTTAGCCAGATACCTTCAGTAGCATATTGTATTTTATTATACTGGATGACACAACCTTCAACAGAGTCTCTTGTATAGATTCCTACGCCATTTGGAGTAACGTGCTTGTCAAGAATGATTTTAAAATTCTGAACGAGACAATTATCAAGCATTCCTATCGCAATATTCTCGCCTGGAGAAATCTGACTCACATCAATAATGCAACTATCCATTCCTGCCCCGATTAAGGAAAGTCCCTCTATCAAAGGTATTTCTTCTCTGTAAATTCCGTTCCCAACAAAGATCGTATCCCCATAATGGCAAACATTAACGCATTTAACTATACTATCCGCAGCAGTCTCCCAGCTTGTATATGGCGGTATGCTTGTACCTGTTTTGCTTACGTAGCGGATTTCGGCTGGTGCAGAGAATTGTAAGAGGAATATGAATAAAAGAAATGATGAAGCCTTAAGGACGCTGATATTCAGGAAGTTGATCATAATTTTGCCCGTCACAAAATTCCCGTTAATAACTAATGCTTAACTTATGAAGTTTAAGAATGTGAAACAACCATGGTCAAGGCGAAAACTTGTGTAGGGACAGGTGAACCCAATATAACTTATTCGTTTATACTGCGGAGTTGACCTGTCCTTCCTTTATGACGGGGAAATAAACACCAGGGCAAAAGGCATTTAACCACATAAGGCACATAAGGGCACATAGAAAGACACATAGGAGTATGTGGCCTTGTCGTTGACTCCATCCTCATAAACAAAAGGAAGCAAAGAATATAAATTACTTAGATAAACAAAAACTAATAACTACGAACTAAGAACCAAGAACTTATTCATACATTATCCATCCCATTTCTATTACGCCAAG
>CAVXTT010000031.1:0-98863 GCA_963764685.1 uncultured Ignavibacteriales bacterium | reverse complement strand
TATGGGACTACCACCAGACCTGATGGCAAATTCAATATCCAAGGCCTGAGAGTAGGCGGTCCATATGTAGTTACCGTTACTTATGTTGGTTTTTTAAAACAGACGGTCGAGAATGTAAATCTCGAACTTGGCCAGAATCTTCGTCTTGATTTTACACTTACCAACACTACAGTTCAATTATCTGACGTAACTGTTGTGGCAGACAGAAATTCGATTCTAAGTTCAGGCAAATCCGGAGCCACGACAAACGTTTCGAGAGATCAGATTGATAAACTTCCTACAGTT
Source organism: uncultured Ignavibacteriales bacterium (assembly GCA_963764685.1). Classification (GTDB taxonomy): domain Bacteria; phylum Bacteroidota; class Ignavibacteria; order Ignavibacteriales; family Ignavibacteriaceae; genus CAVXTT01. Next base: position 98,578 of record CAVXTT010000031.1, on the reverse strand, counting down.
TCAAGAAGTTTTGAAGATTATTATAAACTATCTCCTTTCTTCTCGGGCGGTAGCGCTGCAGGAAGAAACAGCAAATATAATAACATACAAATTGACGGATCAAACTATAACGATATGTTCGGACTAGGTGGAGCCACACCAGGAAGCCAATCCAGGGTTACCCCTATCAGTCTTGATGCTATCGAAGAATTTAATATCGTTATATCGCCATATGATGTCCGCCATGGCAACTTTACAGGTGCCGGCATAAATGCTATCACCAGAAGCGGAACAAACAATTTTCATGGTTCTGCTTTCTATTACGGCAGAAATGAGGACTTCGTCGGATACAGCCCAGATGCGCTCCAGGCTAAACTTCCTGAATTCACTGATTACCAGGGAGGTTTCAGAGTAGGCGGTCCTATTATCGAAAATAAATTGTTCTTCTTTGCCAATGGTGAAGTAACCAGGTACAAACAGCCTTTGAACAGATTATTCGGTCAGGACAAATTTTCTACTAACGCTTTCACAGTTCCCTATGATTCTCTTGTGCTTCTCAGCAACCACTTAAAAAATGCTTATGGATATGACCCGGGAGCATGGGATGTAATGAACTTTGAAAGAAAAAGCGATAAGATGTTCCTTCGTTTTGATTACAACTTAGGCGACGCTCACAAACTTACTGCCCGTTGGAATTATCTTAGTGCTTCAGATGATAATACTCCTTCACGCGGGAGAGGAGCGACAGATATCTATTCTGATTATGGAAGATATGTAATAGATAACGAAACACATTCAATAGCTATCCAGTTATCAAGTCTTTTCGGAAACAATCTTTCAAATGAATTCCTTGTTGGTTATGTAACTCAGCAGGATCTTCCTGATTATAAAGGAAGTGCCTTCCCAAGTTTATATATCAGAACTTCAAATCCTAATACCACTGACAAAAATGTTCAGACCCTGGTGCTCGGTGCTGAACAGTTCAGACATCAGAATGAACTTGGACAGAATATTATCGAAATTACAGATAACCTTTCATATTTTCTCGGAGATCATACTTTAACAGCCGGTGTTAAACTTGATTTCTTCAAATTCAGAAATCTGTTTATCCCTGGCGGCTTTGGAGTTTACAACTACAACTCAATTGCTGATTTTCTTAATGACAGCAGACCAGCGAGCTTTGAATACCGTTATTCTGCAACTGATGATCCTCTCCAGGAAGCTAACTGGAAAGCTAATCAGTTTGGATTCTACCTACAGGATGAATGGACCATTATACCTAACGTGAAGGTTACGGCAGGTGTAAGATTTGATATACCCAACTATATAGATGAACCAAACTTCAACGCTACAATTGACACTTTCCTGGTTCAGCAGCAGGGTATGGATGTTGGAACCAACAAACCTCCTAAAACATCTGTTAACCTATCACCAAGATTAGGTTTCAACTGGGCTGTGGATGATCAAAGAACAACCCAAGTAAGAGGCGGGGTTGGTATTTTCTCAGGTCGCTTCCCGGCAGTTTGGGTTTCAAACCAGTACAGCAACACTGGAGTTGATTTCTATACGAATACTTCTAATCCCGGAAGATTCTATGCAGATCCTTATGGTCAGCCTGAGAGCAGCATCAGTTCACTCCCCAGAGCTGAAGTTAACCTGACCGATCCGAATTTCAAAGCTCCTTCAATTTTCAGAACAAACCTTGCCTTTGACCAGGCTCTCCCTTATAACCTGGTTCTTTCCGTTGAAGGTATTTACTCTACCACACAGAATGATGTGTTCTTCCAGAACCTCAATCTTGCTGGTCAGCAGAGTAATAACGGTTTAACGCCAAACGGTGAACTTACAAGTGAAGGACGTGAAGTATGGGGTACTGTCGGTTCTAATGGAAGATTCACACCTTCTGTATTAAGAAGAGCTGACGGTTCATCTCCGTTTACAGGTATCTATTATCTTACCAATACCGACCAGGGAACTAATACAAATGTCACCGTACAACTTCAGCGTCTTGATGCAGTAGACGGTTTTTATGCTAACCTAGCTTATACCTGGGGTATTTCAAAAGATGTTAACAGTGGTGTAAGTGCTCAGGCTCGTTCTTCCTGGAGATTTAACCCTACATCCGGTAACCCGAATGTACCTGTACTTACCTTTTCTGTTAACGACAGACGGCATAGAATTATGGCTGCTGTCTCATATACTTATGACTGGTCAAAAGGTTATAAGACAAATTTCGGTTTGTTCTATAACGGTTACAGCGGTCGTCCTTTCTCCTATATTGTAAATGGAGATGTTAATGGTGACGGAGAAACAGATAACGATCTAGTATACATCCCTAAGGATGTTAATGATATCGTTCTCGTTAATTCAAGCGGTGCACCCCTTCCGAAAGATGATCAGGCTTATACATCCTTCATGGCCTATATTGATGGTGATGATTATCTTAAGGAACATAAAGGAGAGATGTCTGAAAGAAATGGTGCCAGAGAGCCATGGATTCACCAGCTTGATCTTAGATTGAGCCAGGAGATCCCAACATTTACAGGACATAAAATTGAGCTCACCTTTGATATTCTTAATTTGCTTAACCTATTCAATAAAGAATGGGGCTGGCAGGAAGTTGTTCCTAATCAGAACGCCTTCTTGTTGAATTTCCAGGGTGTGGATAATACCTCTGGTTCAGCAAATTATGGTAAAGCAAAATATACCTGGGGTAATGCAAGTGTGCCTGCCCAGGCTCTTAATATAGAATCACGATGGCAAGCCCAGTTTGGTATAAGGTATACTTTTTAAAAACTATCTTAGGATAATTAAAAGGCTGTCAATCGACAGCCTTTTTTTTTAAGTGATTTATATTCGGGTCATAAAATTATTCTTGCATTTCCAATTTCGATAATTTATTTTTATTCAGTTTTTCTGACCCTTTCAAAAGGTTCTCCCCTGCCTTTTGATGGTAACGGGTCGCACCCAGTGGAATCCCCTTTCACTGGGTTGTTTTTTTTGGATTATACTGAAAGTATTGATGCGGTTTTAATAATGGCAGTCTCTGAACGGAGCCTGTTTGGGGACAGTCTGTAAAACTCAGGATTGTCTAAATAGATTTATTTCTTTTTCATCTAAGCCTCCTTCGGGACCGAATATAAAAAAATAATCTTTATCTATATCCAATTTCTTTTTACATAATAGAGACGCCGAATTCTGTTCAAGAACAATGCGGTTTCCGCCAAATGCCTTAATATCTATCAGTCTATCTATTATTTTTATTTGAGGTTTATAACTTCGCAAGGACTGCTTCATTGCAGAAATGGTTATCTTTTCCCATCTGTCAGGTTTGTCCCCCTTTCTGATTCCATGGATGGAGTTATATATTATAAAACTGGTTATCCCCAATTCAATACTTTTTTCTAAAGCAAACTCGAAACGTTCCGGATTTTTCAGCTTAGGTATACAAAAATGATAACTACTAAATTCGTTCGTGTAGCTGAAAGTCTGTATTATTCTTGCAGTCAATTCCGCTTTATTGATATTAAATATTTCCGCTTCATAAATTTTCCCTCTTCCATCGGTCACAAATATATTCTCACCATAAGAATGCCGCATTACTTTTATAATATGATCCTTCTCTTCTCCGGCAACAGTTATTTCATCTGCAGTTACCTCGGTTGAGTAAAATAATTCTATATTGGAAAGAAATTTATCCATAATCAAAGTAGTTAAAATGAAATCCCCAAATCGAAAATCCATTGTGTTGCACCACTCTCACTTGCTGCATACTCAAGTCGTAATATATTATAGGGAAGTATTAGAAATGTTATCCCTGCTCCATACCCACTCTTGAAATCTTCAAAAGATATTCTTTCCTGGTTTGAAATTGCTGTGCCCGAATCTGTGAATAATTGGACATACAAACCGGCCCTGTAATGCAAAAGTTCCTTTGGTAAAATGGGGATAAAATCCAGATTAATTTGAAATTCCTTAATAATGGGATAAAAAATTTCAGCTGAAGCAATATATAGATGATTTCCTTCCATTTCCTCGGCATAGAATCCTCTTATTCTTTCTCCAAACCCAATGTATGAATAGTCGTGAGTAGGAACTAAATTACCAAAGCCGAATCTTCCGGCAACTCTTCCTTTGGCAATTAAATCTCCAATAATAGGTAGATAAGCCCGGTAATCCATGCTTAAGATCTGGTAGTTAATATCATTGACCCCCAAACCTTTAAAATTAACAGTACTGTTGAGATACATACCATTTGTTGGAAACTGAACAAGATCACGCGTATCATAAATGTAATTTATTCCTAAAGAAGGAAATCTGTCAATCCTTTCATCTGATGCGGAAATTCCGGAAATAAAAAAAGGATTTTCAACTACAGTATACCCTAATGCAACACTTACTCTATTAAACAGTCCGAATCTTCGGCCAAATCCGACTGTTCCATACATAATTTTTTGTGTAAAACTAACACCGGCAAGGGATAAAGCATACTGACTTTTATTTTTTATTTCCCTGTAATACAGATCGGAATATAAATAGTAATTTCCATCATCAGTAAGAGAAGGTATTGTATAGTTTAAGCTGAAGCTTGGGTCATAACCAAATGCACAAGTTAAACCTATCGTTTCATTCCTTCCCCTGAAATTTTTCACAACTAAATAAAAGCCATAGGAAATCTTATCCCAACTTTTATCTTTTAATTCAATTAAAGGTATGGGATATATGTACCAGCTTTCTTCAATATCTATAACAAGTGAATTTTTACCATCAGCTTCTTCAAAATAAAGATCAACTCTATTAAATATTCCAAGGCTAAATATTCTATCTCTGTTGAACTGCAGATCTTTGTAATAAAGACTGTCTCCTACTTTAAAGTTAAGTTCTCTTTTTATAATAAAATCTTCAGTTATTTCATTGCCGGTAATTTTTATGGAATCAATGATTATTGGATAGAATTTACTGGATATACCTGAAGAGTCCTGGGCCGATATTAGGCCAGCGAAAATCAAGATAAATAGACTAAATGCCCGCATCATATACTTCGGTTAAAGAGATAAAAGAAGGGCTGAAGAAGCCCCTCTGTAATGTTAAGAATATGTTTAAGAAACTGTTTCTTCAAGATAGGATTCAATAGGATTGCAGCTGCAGACAAGATTTCTGTCTCCATAAGCATTATTGACTCTTCTTACTGAAGGCCAGAATTTATATTCCCTGGTCCACTCCGTTGGATAAGCTGCTTTTTCTCTTGAATAGGAATGCTGCCAGTTATCTGTAATAACTGACTGCAATGTATGTGGAGCATTCTTGAGTACATTATCAAGCTTATCAGAAATTCCCTCTTCAATTTCTTTTATTTCATCTTTTATACTTATTAGAGCAGAACAAAAACGATCAAGTTCCCTCTTTGATTCACTCTCGGTAGGCTCAACCATTAAAGTACCGGGTACAGGAAAAGAAACCGTAGGAGCATGATATCCATAATCCATTAATCTTTTTGCAATGTCTTCAACTTCAATATTTGCGCTGTGTTTAAAGTTCCTCATATCAAATATCAACTCATGAGCTACCCTCCCTTTAGCACCGGAATAAAGTACCGGGAAATAGTTTTCGAGTTTTGATTTGATATAATTAGCATTAAGAATAGCAATTTCAGAAGCCCTCTTTAGCCCTTCTCCTCCCATCATTTTAATATAAGCATAGGAGATAATCAGCACATCTGCACTTCCCCATGGAGCTGATGAAACTGCTGTTATTCCTTTCTTTCTCTTCAAATCAACTACTGTGTGATTGGGTAGAAAAGGAACCAGATGAGAAGCAACAGCAATTGGACCCATTCCCGGACCACCACCGCCATGAGGTATACTGAAGGTCTTATGTAAATTAATGTGGCATAAATCCGCACCAATTGATGCAGGGCTGGTAAGCCCAACCTGTGCATTCATATTAGCACCATCCATGTAAACCTGTCCCCCATGTTCATGAATGATGGAGCATATCTCTTTAACTCTTTCTTCAAATACTCCGTGAGTTGACGGATAAGTTATCATCAAAGCTGCAAGGGAATCTTTGTATTGCTCCGCTTTCTTTTTCAGGTCATCAATTGAAATGTATCCTTCCTTATCACTTTCAACAACAACAACTTTATATCCGGCCATCACAGAGCTTGCAGGATTCGTACCATGCGCCGAAGCGGGGATTAAACAAATATTTCTGTGTCCTTCTTTGCGATCCTTAAAATATTCCCGGATAACCATAAGCCCCGTATATTCTCCCTGAGCGCCTGAATTAGGCTGCAAAGATACCCCGGAGAAACCGGTAATTGCATTTAAATCCTTTTCGAGCTCATTGAATATTTCCTGGTATCCCTGTGTCTGTTCAATTGGAGCAAATGGATGAATTTTAGCAAATTCAGGCCAGGTAATCCCTATCATTTCGGTTACAGCATTCAGTTTCATAGTGCATGAGCCAAGGGGAATCATGGAATGGACAAGGGATAAATCTTTATTCTCAAGCCGCTTAATATATCTCATCATTTCAGTTTCAGAATGAAAGGAATTAAATACAGCGTGCTGAAGATATTTTCTATTTCGTTTAAGCTGATCCGGATACTGAACTTCTAATTCATTTAGGGAACCTCTAACAGAAACCTCATTAAAATTTGAATTTCCTGCCTCAGCAAACACTTTTATTATTTCAATAACATTATTAATATCTGTAGGTTCATTTAAGGATATTCCGATTGATGTCAGGCCAATGTATCTGAAATTCATTTCCCTGGATTCCGCTATTTTCCTTATCTTCGTCTGATCATCCGGGTGATCGAGATTTATTTTCAAAGTATCAAAATAATTTTTATTCTCTAATTTATAGCCCAGACTATTTAATTCCCTTTCAAGAAATTTTGTCATCAAGTGTATTCGGGCGGCAATTGCTTTTATTCCTTTGGGACCATGGTAAACAGCATACATTCCTGCCATTACTGCAAGAAGAACCTGGGCAGTACAGATATTACTTGTTGCTTTCTCTCTTCTAATATGCTGTTCTCTTGTTTGCAGTGCCATCCTGTAGGCACTATTACCATCCGCATCTATAGAGAGACCTATAATTCTTCCCGGAATAATTCTTTTAAATTCATCTTTAGTTGCAAAGTAAGCTGCATGAGGACCTCCGTATCCCATTGGTATGCCAAAGCGCTGGCTTGAACCAACAGCACAGTCAGCTCCAAAATCTCCCGGTGCAGCAACCAATGCAAGACTTAGCAGGTCTGCCGCAACAATTTTGAATATTCCCAATTCAGCAGCAGATTCAAAGAAATCTTTATAATCATAAACTTCACCAAAGCCTGAAGGATATTGAACAAGCAGTCCAAAATAAGTATCATCAAGCTTCACTTCCTGCCAATTGCCGGTAACAATTTTTATATTATGCGGATTGGATCTTGTGCGAATTATATCCAGAGTTTGAGGGTAAACATCTTCGGAAACAAAAAATTTATCTGCGTTCTTATTCTTTCTAAGAGAATAGAACATTGACATAGCTTCAGCTGCTGCCGTACCTTCATCAAGAAGCGAAGCATTTGCAATTGGTAAACCCGTCAAGTCAACAACTGCCGTCTGAAAATTCATAAGTGCTTCAAGTCGTCCCTGGGCTATTTCAGCCTGGTAGGGCGTATACTGAGTATACCATCCCGGGTTTTCAAGTATATTTCTTTGAATTACTGCAGGCATGGTGGTATTATAATATCCCATACCTATATAGGATTTAAATACTTTATTCTTCTTTGCAACTTTTTTAAGCTTTTCAATAAACCAGTATTCTGTTAATGGTTCATCAAGCGAAAGCTCATTTTTAATCCGGATAGATGCCGGTATAGTTTCAGAAATCAGAGTATCAAGGGAATCCGTGCCAATCTTATTAAGCATCGAGGTTACGTCATCAATATCTGGACCAATATGCCGGTTTACGAATTTATCTGGATGTTCAAGGGACTGCATTATTCAGCTTTCTGATTAATTCTTAAATAGTGATTATGAAAAATAAAGAATAATTAAGCATTTGAAAAGGATTAAACACTGCTTGAAGTATGTTCGTACTCTAATTATGTCAAAAATAAGTAACACTTGTGATTAATACTTAGTTTAACAATTACTGATAAATTTATATTTAAGCGCAATGGCAAATAATTTTCTAAGAAAAATAAAGCTGATTCCTGCTTGGATATCGGAATTCTTTCATTTCTGTCCTCTCCAAAGGAGGAAATCTGTTGATAACAATTTATTCCTTATCATCGGCCACAGAGGTTCCCCAGGAAGGGAAATTGAGAATACTATTAATTCTTTTGATAGAGCTATGCGTGAGGGAGCTAACGCTCTTGAAATCGATCTTTCAATGACCGCGGATGGTGCTATAGTCCTTTGGCATGATTGGGACCCGAATGACACTGTTGCCATTTTGCGTGAATCAGGTTTTGAACCTTTCGTCAGGTATAAGCCGCACCCTCCCGCTTTGGGAAAAGAATCAAGACGAAAATTGAGTTCAATGGATCTTAAGGAGTTCCGGGAAAATTTTGATTATAAATTAAGGCATAGTAATAATTCAGAAAGTGTAGGAGCATACATACCTACCTTGAGAGATTTTTTCGAATGGAGCAAAGGGCAGGAAAATTTACATTATGTGTTTTTTGATATTAAATGCCCTGCAAGTGACTGTGATTTATCTGTAAATATTATGGAAAGAATACAGGAACTAATGGAGGAATATAAACCTCGTTTCAGAGCAGTTATGGAAACAGCAATTGTATCGGTGTATGAAAAAATGAAAAGTAATATGAATGGCTTTGACTGCAGTCTGGATATTGAGGCTCCCGCCGGTATTATCCTTGATCCAACCGAATATAGCAGTGTATCCACCGCAATAATCAACGGAAATAGATTTGCAATTGCTATGAGACCAAGAAAAATTACTATAGCAAACTGGACGACCTATAGACGAATAATCAGACATGATATTAAATTGAGGAAAAATTACAACCTTAATAATCCTAACAAAAAAATATATTCGCTTATTTGCGCAACCGTTAACAAACCCGCATGAGCTCCGCTGCCTGGTCAAGATGGGAGTTGGAGGAATTCAAACTGATTTTCCTGATATACTCCGCAGGATTGCACTAAAGTATGGAAGAATTATTAAAGTTGAAAAGATTGAAAATTCTATTTTAGAATTGTAAGTACTTTGTTCAATTTTGGAACTGAATCGGGATAATATATTAATTAAATGATTTATTAAAAGGTGATTTTATGCCGCTAGCAGATTTATTCTCTCTCATTCTCATGGGAGCAGCCTCTATACTATGTATAGCATTAGTATTATTTCTGATGAAGATTACAAGATCAGTTGAAATATTAACTGAAAACATTACGGCTCTTAGAAGTGAAATGACTCCTGTGCTGAAAAATGTAACCGAAGTAACAGAAAAAATAAATGCTGCCACTGACGAAGATCCGACAGCCTCTGAATGATGTGCTTAACACTGTTTATGAAATAAGAAAAAAAATAAATGCTGTTTTTGCTTATGAAGAAAATATCAGAACTAATATTAGCAGCAGTGTTGTCGGGAGTTCTTACCGGCATAAAAACCTTTTGGAATTCCTACAAACATAATGGTAAAAACAGTACGATTAAATATCACACAAGGAGTTGAACATTTCCTTCAGATGGTGATAAGTCCACCGGTAAAGGTTAATTCCGACTGAATTTCAGAAGAAATGCTTTTATAAACCTATTCAGATCGCCATCCATTACGCTCTGCACATCAGATGTTTCGTAATCTGTCCTATGGTCTTTTACCATATTATATGGATGAAAAACATAAGATCGAATCTGACTTCCCCATTCGATTTTCGTTTTACTTTTTTCAACCTCATCCAGTTCTGCCTCCTGCTTTTCTTTTTCTATCTGGTAAAGTTTTGACTTTAACAGTTTCATAGCATTAGCCCGGTTCTGAAGCTGGCTTCTTTCACTCTGACATGCCGCCACTATCCCGGTTGGAATATGTGTAATCCGCACTGCCGTTTCAACTTTATTTACATTTTGCCCGCCTTTGCCGCCGGATCGATATGTATCGATCCTAAGATCAGCAGGATTGATTTCTATTTCAATTGTATCATCAATTTCCGGAATTACAAAAACAGAAGCAAATGAAGTATGACGTCTCTTATTTGCATCGAAAGGAGAAATCCTTACCAGCCGGTGAACACCATTTTCAGCTTTTAAATAACCGTAAGCAAATTCTCCCTGCACTTCAATTGTAACACTTTTTATTCCTGCACCATCGCCTTCGAGCATATCAATCAGATTCATTTTAAAATTGTTCTGTTCACCCCATCGAAGATACATACGCATTAGCATTTCAGCCCAATCCTGAGCTTCTGTTCCGCCCGCACCTGAATGAATGGTAAGGATGCAATTTTTATCATCATCTTTACCGCTAAGCATATTTTTGAATTCAGCCTTCTCAACTGTTTCTTCAACATTGCTTAATTCTTTTTCAATATCCTCCTGAATGATTCGTCTTCCTCCGATCCCGCAAAGCAATAAATTCTTCGGTAATCCTGACTAATTTTTGAACATTATCATATAAATCGACCCACTGCTGAAGATTTTTTATTTCCTGAAGAATCTTCTGTGCCCCCATCTGATCATTCCAGAAACCCGGTTCTTTTGTCTTGTTCTGAAGATCTTTTATTTTGGAATCCTTAGATTCTACCTTAAAGATAACCTCGTAAATTCGAAAGACGCTCTTTGATTGTATTTAAATGTTTTATCTGATCTTCGTACATGTTATTATCCTTATTTTAAATTTCTATTTCCATTTTTAATAAAGCAGAGGCTAATGTTTTTCCCTGTGCATCGTGCTTTAAGGATACCGTACCTCCACCACCAAGTGTGTTATGCAAAATAAAATTTAATGCCCTGATATTTGGGAGTTCAAATCTTTCAACTTCACCTAAACAGATTCCTTCAAAAAAAATCTTCACCTTTTCTGCAGTCACGAAATTTTTAATAATGCCGTAGTCTTTATCGTTATAGGCAATAAGTCCAATGTTTGCTGAATCTCCCTTGTCGCCGCTACGCCCGTGTGCAATGTCAATTAATTTAATTTTCATTTCCAAGTTCCATAATAGTTACTTCAGGTTTTACTTTAATCTTTGGAATAAGAGCCGGCCAATAGGCAACAACTTCACTTGGTTTTGGTCTGCCGCCTGCAAACCCGGTTACACCGGGAGGACCAGTTAGGATCAGTGGAGCAATTTCTTTACCAAATCTTTCAACAGATTTATAATCTTTTGATCGACACCTACCTTAAGCACTATCTCATTAATTAATCTTCATTTATTTTTTCGGCTAAAGGTCCGTGACAAGCATTATAGCCCAGGTATTCTGTCCGGATTTCGTCAAAAGATAAATTTAATTTTTGAAGTCTTTCTCTCAGAATCTTATCCGCTGCTTTTGCTTTAGATAGGGCTTTAGGCCAAGAATATGTCAGATTACCAAAAGATGAATAACCATCTGAATATGAACAAGAGACTTTATAGAATTCTGTAGCCGTTTTCCCTTTTACTCCAAATACCCTTACCCTGTCTTTCCCGGTATCCTCAAGCTTTATTGATGAAAAATCTGCAACACAATCAGGAGTGATATATGAAACGGGGTCACCTATTTCATAAACGAGTTGTTCGGCTACAGTTTCGACTGATACTCTGCCACCAGTTCCATCATGTTTTGTAATAATTACAGATCCATCTCGATAAGCCTCAGCGATTGGGAAGCCGATATCGGACATGTTATCGATCGATTCCCAGTCACCTAAAAAATTGCCTCCTGACGCCTGTCCGCCGCATTCCAGAATATGACCCGCAACAGTACCTGAGCTTAAGAGATCGTATTCATTTTCCTTCCAACCGAATTCATAGATCATCGGAGCCAGAGTCAGTCCTGTATCAGTCGTTCTTCCGGTAATTACAATATCAGCACCTTTACTTAAAGCTTCAACTATTGGAAAAGCTCCGAAATAAACATTAGCGCTTAAAATTTTATCTTTTACAATTTCGATGGATTCACCTGTCTCCATATTTTTTAATTGAACACCCTCCGACAATAATTCCGGGATTCTGTTTAGTAAATCATCTCCTGTCACAACACCAATTTTTAAATTCTTAATACCAAGGTTTTTTGCGACGTCCAGAACAGCCCGAGCACAAGCAACAGGGTTTACACCGCCTCCATTAGTGATAACTTTAATACTTCTTTCCTTGCAAGCCAGAAGAATCTGTTCCATTAAATCAGGAATATCTTTGGCATATCCCAATTGAGGATTTTTATTTTTTTGCTTTTGAAGGATAGACATCGTTACTTCTGCAAGATAATCCATTACCAGATAGTCTATGGGTCCTCGGTTTACCTGATCAACCGGGGCTGTTAGCAAGTCACCCCAGAAACCTTGCCCGGAAGCAATTCTTATTTTATCCTTCACTATATCCTCATATCATTTATTAAATGATCAGCTAATTTTTCAGCAAATATATACAAATCTTCATTCGATTTTATTGATAGCCGCTCGATCCTGTCATCTTTTTTGAACCAAGTAATTTGCCTTTTTGCGTATCTCCTTGTATTCCTTTAATTAAATCAATAACTTCATCCAGCGAAATGTGACCGTCTAAATATAAAATGATTTCTTTATATCCGACTGTATTCAGGGAATTACTTTTCTTATCAAAACCAGCATCAACAACTTTTTTAACTTCATCTATTAACCCTTTCTCAATCATATTCTCCACCCGAAGGTTTATTCTGGTATACAGTAAGTTCCGAGGCCAGTCTAAATAATATTGTGCTGTATTGAAATTATTTTGTTTACCCTGTTCGAGCATGATATTCCCAAATTGGTTTCCCGGTCAGATAGAACACTTCAAGAGCCCTGATAACCCTCTTCCAGTTTTGTGGAAGCATCTTTGAAGCACTCACGGGATCAACTGTTACTAGTTTATTATAAAGATATTCTCGTCCGTAGGCAGACATTTCATCCAACAATCTGTCTCTTAGCTCTTGATCAGAATCTGGAGTATCTGCAAGTCCATCAATAATAGATTTAATGTATAAACCAGAACCTCCTGAAATAATCGGTATTTTACCTTTATCCCATAAATCTTCGCATATCCTTAACACGTCTTTACGGAAGATACTTATATTATAATTCTCATTAGGATTTAAAAAACTGATTAAGTGGTGGTTGACTGACTTCAATTCTTCAGGATTTGGTTTGGCAGTCCCAATGTCGAGATATTTATAAAATTGTCTGCTATCGGCTGAAATGATTTCTGTATTAAGCATTATAGCTAAATTGAGACTGAATTCAGTTTTGCCGGAAGCTGTTGGACCAGAAATGAAAATTATTTGTCTTTCCATCCCTCCCTGCCGATAAGAGGGACAAAAGAGAATTCGCGGAATATCTTTAATATCAACTGAATCTTCACTCATTTTAGTAATTACTTTTAATTTTTGCGATACTTTGTCGCCTACCGGAATTACAAGCCTTGCACCTGTTTCCAATTGCTTGATTAAGGATTTTGGGATAGAGGGAGATCCTGCAGTAACTATTATGCCGTTGTATGGTGCATACTCCTGCCAGCCAATAGTCCGTCCCCATATTTAGCGTGTACTCTTAGTCCTAGTGCATCGATTCTTTTCATAGTCTCATTATAAATCTCAAGGTTTCTCTCAATGGTAAAAACACTAGCACCCATTGCAGCAAGAATGGCGGCCTGGTAACCTGACCCGGTACCGATTTCAAGAATCTTATATCCAGGCTTAACCAGAAGCATTTCTGTCATGTACGCAACTGTATAAGGCTGAGAGATTGTCTGTCCCTGACCGATTGGCAGTGCAGCATCTCTATAGGAATGATGAATCATTGCTTTGGGAACAAAGAGATGTCTCTCCACATCTCCTATTGCTTTAAGTACAGCAATATCATTTATCCCTTTTTCACTTAATTTATCTACTAACTGTTGTCTCTCTGATTCGTACATGCAAACTTTTTATGAGCTTTAAAGATGTAAAGATAAAATAATTATTATATATATTGAATTTTATTTTTAATTATATTTTTCATAAAACAGGGAGGACAAAATCGAACATTTAGCCGGTGCTGTAATGATTTTGCTTATGAGAGTATGCGATGTTTCTATTGGTACAATGAGAACAATTCTGGTTGTTCAGGGGCGTAAGTATCTTGCTGGAATTGCAGGATTTTGCGAGGTACTCATTTGGGTTCTGGCAATTCGTTTTATTATGCAGCATCTGGATAATATGTATAATCTAATAGGATATGCCGCAGGATTCGGTATAGGTAACATTTTAGGAATAACAATTGAGCAGAAGATTGGATTAGGATTTGTTCAGTTGAATATAATTTCGAGGTACCATACTGATGAAATTGCAAATGTATTAAGAAAATTAAAATTCGGTGTTACAATATTGCCCGCAGAAGGGGGTTCAGGAGGTATCGCCATATTGGTAATAATAATTCCCCGAAAGATACAAAAGAAAGTTATATCTGAAATTGAACAGATTGATAAGACTTCCTTTATTACAGTACAGCATTCTCTTCCATACCGAGGATTTATGCATGGATCACGCAAGTAGAACAGAGATATGTCCTTATTCACTGCAAACATATTATGGTTCAGTGTCGTAATGTAGATATTCCGGTTTAATTGATTGTAAGAAGTAGAATATCTATTTTGAAATCGTAAATATTGTTGTGTGCTGATTTGTGCTAAATATAACTTAAATATAGATGTTTTCTGTCTACTTTTAATAATTGAAATGGAGAATTTATGCAAACGCGTCAGCCACAGAAAAGGGTGAATTGGATATTTGTTGTAATTCTTATTATTGCTATTCCTTTGATAATATTCACAATTGTTATGATGAATACAGTTCAGGATGAGACAAACGAGACAATGGATGGTATTGATTCCACGAGTATTGAAGCTGTCAGTCCGGATTCTGCAGGAGACAGATCTCAGGATAAATGATGCAATTTTCTGAAGAAATTTACCGTTACATGTTCGCTGCACTGCAGGAAGCTGAAAAAGCGTATGAAGAAGATGAAGTTCCTGTGGGTGCTGTTATAGTCTATAAAAATAAAATTATAGGCAAAGGTTATAATCAGATAGAACGCCTTAAAGATCCCACAGCCCATGCAGAAATGATTGCCCTTACAGCTTCTGCCGCTTATAGGAATAACTGGAGGTTAAGTGATTGCGATATCTATGTAACTCTTGAACCTTGCGTTATGTGTACAGGAGCCCTTCTTCTTTCGAGAATAAGAAATCTATATTTTTCTGTATACGATCCCAAATTCGGTGCTTGCGGGTCAACCTATAATATCGCTGAAGAGGGTAAATATAATCATAAGCTGAATGTTTTTTCCGGTGTTTATTCTGAAGAAAGTTCTTCTCTACTAAAAAATTTTTTTGGAAATATAAGACTTAAGACATAATATTCCCTTTTAAGGAGATTTTATAAATGCGTTTTATACTTTTTGGATCACCCGGTGTTGGGAAAGGTACCCAGGCTAAAATACTCTCATCCAGGATGAATATACCACATATTTCAACTGGAGACATTTTAAGGGAAGCAGTTAAGAAAAAAACGCCATTAGGTTTGAAGGCTGCAGAAATTATGAACCGGGGGGAGCTTGTTTCTGATGAAATAATGATCGGAATTATTAAAGACACATTTGAGACAGAAAAGTGCAGGAATGGATTTATTCTTGATGGTTTTCCACGTACTATTCCCCAGGCAAAAGAACTTGAGAACCTACTCTCAGAACTACACATAGCTGACGTTTTCCTCATCTATCTCACCGCTGATGAGGAAGAAATCGTAAAAAGGCTTTCAAACCGCAGAGAGTGCCTGAATTGTAAAAATATTTTCGTGTACTCTGAAATTCTAAATCTAAAGATTTGCCCTACTTGCGGTTCAGAGAAGGGATTTCATCAGCGTGATGATGACACAGAATCCGTTATCCGGAACAGACTAAATGTTTTTAATTCTGCAACAAAACCTGTACTGAATTTTTACGAGACAAAGGGAAAGGTTATTTATATTAACGGAATTGGTAATATCGATAACATTACTTCCGCTATTATAGAAAGTATTAAAAAAAAGAAGGAAAGATCTTAATACTGTTTCTGTTTAATTACAGCTTTTATTGCTCTGCCGTTTTCAAGCTTATAAATCTTGTATTCGTGCTTCTTTAATTAATTCGTAATTGTGAGTAGCAAATAAAACAGCTGTTCCCTGCTTATTAATATTCTCAATAATCTTAATAATTTCTTCTGAAGTTTCAGGATCAAGATTTCCTGTAGGTTCATCAGCCAACACAAGGACCGGATCATTAATTATTGCCCTGGCAATTGCAATTCTCTGCTTTTCTCCGCCGCTTAATTGACCCGGTAAGGAGTATCTCCGATGTGATAAACCAACATCAGTAAGAACATCATTTATTTTTTTTCTGACGCCGGCTCTTGGTGAACCGGTGGCTTCAAGAATAAATAGCAGGTTATCATAAATTGTTCTGTCGTTAAGTAATTTAAAGTCCTGGAATATAACTCCAATTTTTCTCCGTAAGTGGGGAAGCTCTTTTGGTTTTATTAAAGAAGAATTGAAATTAAGGAATTGTACTGTCCCCGATAATGGGAGAAGGTTCATATATATCAGTTGTAACAGCGTACTTTTCCCGGAACCGCTCCTTCCGATAAGGAAAACAAATTCTCCGGAGTTCATCTCAAAGTTCAGATCGTTAAAAATATCCTGACCTGAATACCGGAATTCAACATTATTAAACGACAACATTTACACCTGCTTTTTTCAAAATAAACTGAAGTCTCTCCGAATTATTATTCCCCTTAATAAAAGCAAAAGCCTTATAGCAGGCTGCCACATATAGTCCTGATTTTGGAATTATATCAAAATATGTTTCAAAAGAATAAATTTTCTGTTTATGAATTTCTTTGTGCTTTTTTCCTGAAGAATCCGCTATTTCGAAAGTGTTAGTATGTACACGATTGACACTGTTGTAACTGCTCTTGTGAACATAACTGTATCCATTGTATTTACCTCTTCTTATTGGCTCCTGGGTATGTATTAAACTGTTTTTTTCCATGCTGCAATCAAATGTAAATATCCCATCATCTGATAAAATTCTTGAAACTTCCGTCAGCATTTTAAGGAGCTGTTTTTTTGTTAACAAATAATTTATGCTGTCAAATGTAGAATAAATCAAGTCAAATTTAGTCTTAAATGGAATACTGCCCATATTACAGCAGATTTTTTTGCCGGAAAAATATCCGCTCGACAACATTTCAAAAGAAAGATCCGTAGCTATAATATTTTCATAGTATTCTGAAAATAAACTAGTAAAAGCACATTTACCTGCAGCTAATTCAAGTATCCTCGGGTTTTCCGGAACATATTCGTTAGTTATAAGATAAAGATATTCACTCCAGCGGTCGTAACGTACCCTTTTCATTACAAAATCATAAATCTTGGCCAGTTTGGTATAATTATCAGCCACTTATTATTCTGTTTTTAGCAATTAAACCGGCATATCTGTAAGCCTCCAGCATACTGGCTTCATCTGCAATGCCTTTTCCGGCAATATCAAAGGCAGTCCCATGATCAGGAGATGTTCTGATGATTGGTAGTCCTGCTGTATAATTTACTCCGCTGTTGAAGTTCATCATTTTAAAGGGGATTAGAACCTGATCGTGATACATTCCAAAAATAAGATCATAGTTTTTAAAATTTTTTGCAGCAAAAAAAGCATCGGGAGAAAAAGGACCAGCACATTCCTTTATTTTAGAGATGACGGGAGAAATTATTCTCTTTTCTTCTTTACCGATAATACCCTCTTCACCTGCATGAGGATTTAACCCGAGGACGGCTACTTTCGGGTAACGAATACCTAAATCCTTCCTAAGAGTATTTACAGCTATATTCAGGTGATTAGCAAGTTTCTTTCTGCCAAGAGTTTTTACAACATATTTCAGGGGTATATGTATTGTATTAAGTGCTGCGTTAAAATTATCAGAAAGAAACATCATTAAATATTCTTTTACATTGCACCACTCAGCAAACATTTCCGTATGACCAGGATAGGAAATATGAGCTAAGCTTAGTGCATATTTTGATATTGGACCAGTAATTACCGCATCTGCCAATTTCTTTCTCAGCAATCCAAAAGACATTTCGATCGCATTGAAAGAGGCTTTGCCGGATGATTTCGTTGGTTCCCCTTGATTAATAGCTGTATTTTTAAGTTTAATGATTTGAACAGGACTTTTCCATTTAAAAGATTTACCATTGCTTATTTCATAATCAAACTCAGGTACAATAAAGCTTGCCGTTATTTCAAAAGCATTCTGCGGGATAATAAAAATAAATCTGTTTTGAGTATTCCATATTCGATTTAAAGTCTTGAAAACAATTTCAGGACCTATTCCGTTTATATCTCCCGAAGTAAAGACGAAAGTTTTCATCAACTGTTCAACAGGCTGAATTCGCCAGTACCTTTCTCATCAATAAAACTGAATTTCTTATTCTCAGTATAGTACCAGATTTCAATGATTTTTCCTTTCTGGTTAGAAAATCTATCAACACTCAAAGGTTTTCCGAATTGGATATATATTTTCGCTCTATCACTTTCCAGTCCGCTTTTACCGGTAAAAGATCTGAAATTCTCTTCAGCATAATCTGCCCTTTTATAAAATTCATTCATCAATTCATTAAAGGATGTACCTGGGGTCGGATCATACTTCTTCCAATAATTCAATAAATCCAGACTTAAATCAGGATCATCTTTATCAAGTAAATCTACTGCTTCGTCTTTATCAATTATTTTTAATAAGCTTACTGCAGTTTCTTTATTCTGCAGTGTTCTCGGTTTATTAAACCACCTAACGGTTTTATCAAAAGTAAAAAGTTTTTCTCTTTTAGAGTTGAGAATATTTATCTGCAGATCACCTTCGACAAGATCAGTACCCAGCTTTATTTTTATAAAAGAGAACTTATCTGACTTAGTGGTTCTAAAGAATATTTTACCATTACACATTACCGCACTTATATCCTGCTGGATTTGATCTTCAATCAATTCCTGCTTTACTATTTCCCCATTATTGAATATTTCCAGGTTTAACTTTTCTTCATTATTACTAACAGGAATAATAATTTCCCTGTCATTCCCGTCAAACGGAAAATCCCCATTGTAATTCTCAAGATAAATATTCAGTTCCTGGCAGGACACCTCTCTTATAATCAAAGGCTGATAAAAAACAGATTCCAGGTTAATTTTAAAATCTCTTGTCTTAAGTTTTATTTCATTATTGGCATTCAGATCAGTAAAAACCGACAGAATTTTATAATTACCTTTACTTAATCTGAGGTTTACCATCCCTTCTTTGAATATCTCTTTCGATTCCGTCTCAGTATAATCCTGTGTTACAATTTTATCTTCAACAATTTCCCTTGTAACGGATTGCAGGGAGTCGAATACCTCAATTGAGAGTCTGAATTCTGCCTTAAATAATTCTCCTTCTTTCTCAAAGACCAGCGAATTATAAGGGATTCTATAGGCGAGTAAAGTTAATTCAGTTGAATCGTTGGGTATGTAAATTAAATCAGTAAATAGAAAATCCAGGTGGTAGTCAACTGACTGCGGGTAAACTGAAGAAACCAGTAATAATATTAGGATTATAAATTTTTTCATGATACTTGCAGTTCTTTTTCCAAACCTGATGATGAAATGTTAATAAGACTAATATATAAATAGGTTACTTAAGAAAAATCATCTTTTTTGATACCTGAAAATAACCCGATTCAAGTCTGTAAAAGTATATACCACTTGCCAGATTTGAAGCATTGAACTGAACAGAATACTTCCCTGCCGGCTTTTCCTCATTTAATAGTTCAGTTATCTCTCTCCCTAAAGCATCAAAGACCTTTAGCTTAACCAATGATTTTTGAGGTACATCAAAACTTATTTCAGTTGAGGGATTAAAAGGATTTGGAAAATTTTGTCTAAGAATAAATTCTGATGGATTAATGATTTTTTCTGAAGCATCGGTTAATATTAACCCGAAATATTCCAGAACGACACTCATCAGTTTTAACCTTGAATCAAGACCATGGACAGTTTCAAAAGGAAAACCGAAATATAGTACCTGTCCTATTACAGATGATGTATCAAAAGTGCCGGTATAAGCAATTCCTGCACCTCCTCCTCCAGTATATTTAAGCACAAAGCTACTTCCATTGAGAGTATCAATAACATCCGGATAATCTTCCGGGTAAGGAGATCCTGACGATGTAATCCCGTAACTGAAACTAAATTGAGGAAAACTCTGCTGAGTAATTACATTATAGATATTTGAATCATCCGAAACATATTTAGACATAAGGTAGCTGTTTAGGAAATAAGTTTTAATCTGAGTGGCAGATGAGGAACCCTGCAGATCCCAGGCTATCTCAGAACCGCTTACAAAAAGTTTTCCCCCTCTTTTCAAATATATGCTTAACTTATTCATTTCAGCCAAACTAAATGACTGATCCGTGGTAGACTCATCACCTGAAATCCAAAAGACAGCATTATAATCATTAAGGTTAATTATCCCGCTTATCACCTCATCATTTGAGCAGCTTTCGAATGGAAGATCAAATGATTCACAAAAATATTTTACAAAATTATGATATGGCAGCTGCCAGCTGGCGCTTCCGGAATATCGGTCAAATCCATCGACAATAAGGATTTTGGATTTACCTCCATTAGTCCTGATCCCATATTCATCGCTTTGAATACTCACATTTAAAGCGGTATCAACTGACAGGATTTTATAATATTTTACCTGATTGTTTTCCGGGATAAATGAAATACTGTTTACAACGGGACTCAAAACTGATTCATCAAATTTTAAATTAAAGTTGTTTCCATCGCTGCTTTCATAAATCCTGAAACCCTTAAGATCATTATCAGATGGAAGATTCCACGCTATTTTAACCTGATCTCCTTCTGCTTTGACATATTTGAATTGCGCTGCTGCAGGAGGTATAAGATCTAAATTTGTTGTTACAACCGGAAAATATAAAGTATCACCATTCCCCCTGGTGTCATTTGTGAAAACCATAACTACATAATTGCCGTAAGGAAATTGATTTACATCCCAATATGAATTAGATACAACTTGTGTAGTTCCTACATTAACTGCGCCTGAACCATTGGTAACTATATAAACATGTTTGCTTGTGGTTGCTTCTGGCTGATAATAATTAACATCCACATAAGAATCAGAAGGGATATTGTAATATTCAAATCTCAACCCATCAACTGGGGGGTTATAGATTATAGATTGCCTGTCAGGGGATAGGACTTTATATCCTATTTTATAAGTGCCATTGTTCTCAGCTGAAGCACTGGTTCCATTAACTTCCTCAACGTGAGCAATGATATCCACTTTCCCTGAAAGAGAGGCTGCGCTTAACTGTCTTGTACTATTATCGAGCAGGAATTTGACATACCGGATATGCGGTTTCCACAGATCAGAATAATAAAGCAGACCACCATCAGGTCGGATTGCATTTAGATGTGAATTACTAAGTGATCCGCCCAGTCGGTATTCAGATAAATGTACGTGATCTATTGCTACTGTAGAAATCTGTTGTCCGGCGGAAATAACCTGACCCACTGATACAATAGGATTTGTATGGTAATAAGTTATATTTTTAGATTTGCCATCAATCTGAGCAGTTATTCTTACGTAAGAATCATATCCTGTGGAACCATCATTGAATGCAGCCCCAACTATTCCACCTAAAACAGCATAAACAGGAGTTCCAGCTGGAGCCGGAATATCAGTTCCATTATGATAATGCCCGGGTATGCTTGTGCTCCGGTATTCTCCGAAAGTACCTGAAATATTTTTTTGTGAATTTACCGGAGCAACAGGCCATGGATACTTGGTGGTATCTTGTTGAGCAGAGATAAAAATAGTAACCTGGATAAAAAGGAAAATCAATATCCCTTTATTCATCAGATTAACTATTCATATTATGTAGGAATTCTTTATTGTTCTTTGTTCCTCTCATTTTATCGAGGAGGAATTCCATAGCTTCGATCGGACTAAAATCACTTAGTATTTTTCTAAGTATCCAGATTTTAGCTAATTCATCTTCTTTCATAAGCAGATCTTCTCGTCTGGTTCCTGAACGGTTAACATCAATTGCAGGGAATATTCTTCTGTCACTTAGATCCCGGTTGAGTACAAGTTCCATATTACCCGTACCTTTGAATTCCTCAAAGATAACGTCATCCATTCTGCTGCCTGTATCAATCAAGAGCAGTTGCAATAATTGTTAAGCTTCCGCCATCTTCAGTATTTCTTGCTGCACCAAAAAATCTTTTTGGTTTATGAAGTGCATTTGAATCAACACCACCGGAAAAAATTCTTCCGCTATGAGGTACAACAATATTATGAGCTCTTGCTAAGTCTTGTTATACTATCAAGCAGAATCACAACATCCTCTTTTGCTTCAACCATTCTTTTTGCTTTTTCGATAACCATATCAGCAACCTGAACGTGTCTTTCTGCAGGTTCATCAAATGTTGAACTTATCACTTCACCTTTAACAGAACGTTCCATATCAGTAACTTCTTCAGGACGTTCATCAATTAAGAGAATAATTAGTTTTATTTCAGGATGATTTCTTGTAATTGAGTTGGCAATCTTCTGAAGAAGAATTGTTTTACCACTTTTTGGTGGAGATACTATCAATCCTCTTTGCCCTTTACCGATTGGTGAAAGAATATCCATAATTCTCATAGAATATTCACCGGGAGCAGATTCAAGATTTATTCTTTTGGTTGGATAAACAGGAGTAAGGTTATCAAATAATGTTCTCTCCCGGATATCCTTCAGGATCCTGACCATTTACAGCTTCAACTCTAAGCAGTGCAAAAAATCTTTCACCTTCTTTTGGCGGTCTAACCTGGCCGCTGACGAAATCTCCGGTTCTTAAGCTGAATTTCTTTATTTGAGATGGTGAGACATAAATATCATCCGGTGACGGTAAGATAATTATAATCAGATGAACGAAGAAATCCATATCCATCCGGAAGAACTTCAAGCACTCCCTTTGAAAAAGTCAGTCCGTCCTTGGCAGTCTGTGCTTCCAGAATTTTGAAAATCAGTTCCTGTTTTCTTAAATCACTATAGCCTGAAATATTCAAATCTTTTGCAATCTCATTTAATTCAACAATTTTCTTTGATTTCAGTTCGGAAATATCCATTGGCATAGTTACAATCCCTAAATTGTTTATTAATTAGAAAAATTTTTGATTAAATGTGTACAAGATGAAAAAATTTATTTTTCCGGAAATGTTTATGAGGTAAATTTTCAAACTCTAAGGAATTCTTACCGAAAGGCTTTAGAGGTTTATTTAAATTTAAAGCTTATTGAAAATAATGTCAAGATAAATTTATTAAGAAACGATGATTTAATCTCTCCCAAAAGATACATGCTTCCAAGAACTACCAGACAGTTATCGACCGGTTTAGAAGTAAACTGCTTTACATATTCGACCGGATCATTTTCAATTAAAACGGGGATTTTCAGCTCTTCAGCTTTTTGTTTCAGCTCTCCGGAAGTACAAGCCCTTTCATTTTGTATACCAGTTACTTTTATTTCGTCAAAAGCTCCTGATATCATCTGCAGCATTTCGGAAACTGCTTTGTCTCTCATAACTCCAAAAAGAATTACTTTCTTTTTATATCCGGTTTCCTTTTTAAATTCATAATAAAATTTTGGAGACCTTCCGGATTATGTGCAGAATCGAATATGATATCTGGAGTTCTATTAAAATACTCATATCTTCCCTGTATGCCTGTATTTTAAATTACATTCTTTATCCCTTCTAACAAATATTCGGGTTGTCTGATCCAAGTGTTTTAGCGATACATAATCCTGCTAAAGCAGCATTAATTTTCTGATATGAACCCTTTAAAGGTATTACCCATTCATTTATTTCTACCTCTTCAGTATATAGTTCCACTCTTCCGTGGTCTTCATTTACATACTCTTCGATCCTGAATAATTCACTTTTTGTTTCAAAACATTTCGCTTCAATTACCTTGATCGCTTCCGTTGGAAGTTTTCCAGTAAAGACTTTGGATTTGTGCTTTATAATTTCTGCTTTTTCAGAAGCTATTTTTGCGATAGAATTACCAAGTATTTCAGTATGCTCAAGGCTTACTGAAGTTATAATTGATGCTATTGGTGTTATAACATTCGTTGCATCAAGTCTGCCTCCCAGCCCTGTTTCAATTACTGCATAGTCTACTCTCTGGTCATAAAAATATTTGAATGCCATACCAGTCGTTACCTCGAAAAAGGTTAATCCAAGCTGGTCAATATCTTTTTCATAATCGACAATGAAATGAGCAAGATACTCATCAGGAATTTCAAAATTATTTATTTTAATCCGCTCATTAAATTTCACAAAGTGAGGTGACGTATAAAAACCAACTTTATAATCCATTTCCATCAGAATACTGGCCATAAATGCTGAAGTACTGCCCTTTCCATTTGAACCTGCAACGTGGAATGTTTTTAATTTTAATTGAGGATCTCCAAGGATTTTCAGAAACCTGGTAATGTTATCAAGCCCTAATTTTATTCCGAATGTGTGGAGTGAATATAACTTATTTAATGATTTTTTTAGATCCATCAGATTATATATGAACCTGTTAGATCGGATAACTTTTCTATCCCAAATTTAATACAGTAATCTTCAATTTCCATAAGAATTTCTCCGGACGCTGCGGGATTAATGAAGTTAACTGTACCTAACTGAACAGCAGAGGCACCGACAATCATAAACTCGATCACATCCTTCCAGTTCATTATACCACCTATACCTATTATTGGAATATCAACCTTTCGTTTTATTTCCAGTACTTTAGCTAATGCGACTGGTTTTATTGCTGGTCCGCTTAATCCGCCGTTAATATTAAATATTTTAGGCTTCTTTGTGAAAATGTCGAATGATGTACCAACAAGAGTATTAATAGCAGATACAGCATCCCCGCCTTCCTTTTTAACTACCTGTGCAAATTCATAAATATATGAAACATTCGGAGACAGTTTAATTATTAAAGGTTTTTTTGTTACTTCTCTTACTTTTGCAGTAATTTTTCCTACAGCAGAAACATCATTACCAAATTGCAGTCCGCCTTCTTTAACATTTGGACAGGATACATTTATCTCGAAACCGATTATGGCATCTTCACTCTCTAATGCTTTTGTACATTCAACATATTCTTCAACTGAACTGGCAGCAATATTACAGATGATGGGAACATCGTACTGCTTTAAAAAAGGAATTTTCGTTTTAATAAATTCATCAAGACCAACATTAGCCAAACCGATCGCATTCAACATACCGGCAGGTGTTTCCACTACTCTTTGAGGCGGATTACCTTTACGGGGTTTAAGGCTAATTGATTTAGTTACAATTCCGCCAAGTTTTGAAATATCCATAAATTCCGATATTTCATTACCGTAACCGACTGTACCCGACGCCAGTAATATCGGGTTTTTCAGTTTAAGAGGACCTACCTGGACTGACAGATCAACTTTACTCATATTACTACATCCTTAACATTGAAAACAGGTCCATCTTTACAGATAAGGAGATACTTATCAGGATCATGAGCTGACTGTATAGGACATCCCTGGCAGATGCCAAAACCACAAGCCATGGCAGATTCAGTGGATGCTTCACAAACAAAATTGTTTTCATGGCTAAAGTCCTTTAAAGCCCTGAGCATTGCGTTGGGTCCGCAGGAAAATATTTTTATCCTGTTCTTCTTCAGGATTTTAATATTTTGTTTTAAAAGATCTATTACTGTCCCTTTTAATCCCATGGTCCCGTCATCTGTTGAGATGTAGATATTTTTCATCTCATAAGTAATTACATCTTTATAGGTCCTGCCGCCTATAAAACATTTAATATCTTTTTTCGCATCTAAGTTTCTGATGAGAAAAGGAAAAGGAGCCGCTCCCAGCCCACCAGCAACGATAACAGCTGTATCATAATCGCCTTCAGAATTAAAACCATTCCCTAATGGTCCTAAGATATCAAGCTCGCAATCCGCGGTTTTCCTGGCAAGCATCTTTGTACCTTCACCATATATATTGAACATTATATAAATGTATTCACCTTCTGAATCGCATATACTGAATGGTCTTCTTAGAAGAGGATAGATTGTTTCAGATACTCTGATATTAATGAACTGTCCTGGCTTAGCTTGCGAGGCTATATCCGGAGCAAGAATCTTTTGGACGAAAATATTGTTTTCTAATTCTACTGTTTTTTTAACTAAACCTTTAGTGATGAACATTCATTTCCTTGTAGTAATTAAAACAGGACCGCTTTATAAATGATCTGATAACTTGTTGATCTTAAGGTAATCTACGACTTTTTTCACATCCTGGGAATTATCCCGGCGGCAGACAAGAAGCGCATCTTCAGTATTGATGATTATCAGATTATCCACACCGATAACAGCCGAAAATTTTCCGGGAGAATAAATATATGAGTCTATCGTTTTGTCAATAAAAATATTCCCGTCTACTGCATTTCCGTCATTATTTTTTTCTGACAACTGGTATACTTCTTCCCAGCTGCCTACATCGCTCCATGAAAAATTTCCTTTTGTAAGAAAAACTCTCTGTGACTTTTCCATTATTCCATAGTCAATCGAAATATTCCTGAGCTGCCCATATACCTGATTCAAAGTACTGCTGTATTTAGGTGTGCCGATTTCCAGTTTTATCTTTTCCAGGCCTTCATACAGATCAGGCATATAATTTCTTATTTCATCCAGTATTGATTGTGTTCGCCAGATGAACATACCGCTGTTCCATAAAAAGTCACCGCTTTCAACAAATCTTACGGCAGTTGCGTAATTCGGTTTTTCAGCAAATGTGTATACCTTGAAAATATTATCTGTAACATGATTCTCATCAATCTGAATATAACCATAACCTGTTTCAGGACGTGTCGGTGTTATACCTATCGTTATTAGTCCGTCTGATCTCTCGGCATAATCAGCAGCATTGGAGATTACCCTGTGAAATTCATCCTTATCTTTTATAATGTGGTCCGCGGGCAATACTATAGTGATTGCATCCTTACTTTTGCTTTCAATTAAAATAGAAGCGAGCCCTATGCATGCAGCGGTATTTCTGCCGAATGGTTCTTCAATTATGTTTTCTTTAGGAATTTGAGGTAGTTGCTTTTTTATTTCAGGTTTTTGAATTTTATTGGTGATAACAAAAATATTTTCATTTTTTACAATACCAGACAACCTTTCAACGGTAGACTGGATCATAGTATTTTCACCGAATATTTTAAGAAGTTGTTTTGGGGTTTTTTCTTTACTCCTGGGCCAGAATCTTGATCCCACTCCTCCAGCCATAATCACTGCATATAGATCCATTTACTCCCTTTAATTTAAGTTAAAAATTTTATTTCCGAATTCCTCGGCACGATTAAGATAACCCGTAATATCTATTTCCTTCCCTTTTACGACAGCCACAATAACAATAAGACATGCTCTTATTGATTCGATAATATGTTTATCGGGAATCAGTTTCCGGGAATGAATTAATTCAAGACTCCTGGAAATTATTTTATGCATTTCAGCAATAATCTCAAAACCTATTTTTAATGATAAATCGGCATTCTTCTGAATTTTTTCTTTAAATTCTAAAAGCAGTTTTTCATCAATGTTATCACAATCCATCCCCTGAAGAAATTCATCCAAAGGTTTAATTAAACTTAAAACCTGGGACTCATAATTATGAAAAAGCTGAACTTCATCCTTATCGTCATCCAGAATCATTTTTTCTTTTATCGAACTGCTGGTTTCATTTTCAAACACATCGGGATCAGTATTTCTTTTTGACAGGTCTACACTTATACTTTCATCCTGATTGATACCGGAAATCACCTCACCGACAGCTTGAGCCGGGTGAATTTTATTTAAGGCAATATTGAAAGATACCGGGTTCACAGTATCCAGCATATTGCTTAAATCTTTTATAAGATACTGACTGTGTTCTTTAAATTTTTCTGACACTTTAAAGAAATCAACATACGGTTGTGTCAAATAGCTGTATATTTCATGAAGCCTGATTGCAAATTTGGAAAGCTCTGTTACTTTTTTCATCTCACGTATATCATTCTCCAGGTCAGAAGATTTATGAATAGAATCCCTTAACAGGGATACTACCTCTATCTTTTGCGTACTGAGCCTTAGATTATTTGAAGCGGCGGAAATGCTTTGAATGATATACTGTTTTATTAAATCCATGCCCTACTTATAAACTCTTTTTACTCTCTTACTAATACCACACGTAATTTCATATGGAATAGTATTTATTAAATTGCTCCAATCCCAGGCATCCACTTTTTGATCCTTTGAATTTCCTAATAATATTACTTTATCACCAACATTAATATCAGCTTTTCCAATATTAAACATAATTCTATCCATTGTCACTGTTCCAACCTGAGGATAAATTTTATTATTTATTATTGCATAGGCTTTGTTAGTAAGATCTCTTCTAAATCCATCAGCGTATCCGATCGGAACTGCTGCTATTTTGGTTTCTTTATCAGTAAAATATCTCCTGCCATAACTTATGCTTTCCCCCTGTTTCACTTCCATGATTGAATTAACTATAGAATATATAGACATGACAGGTTTAAGTTTAATTGATTCACTGGTTTCCTTTGATGGATAGTAACCGTATAAGGAAATACCAAGTCTGACCATATCCAAATAAGATTCAGGCAAGTCCATTATTGCTCCGCTGTTAGCCGAATGAGCCAGACCATAATTTACTCCATCCTCCCTGAGTCTGTTGATCAAAGATGTGAACTTTTCAATCTGTATATTTGCATAACTTTTATTTTTCTCGTCAGAGGTAGCAAAATGCGTGTAGATCCCGTCGATATTAAATTTCTTGTTTAAAGATACCTTTTTTATAAAATCATATGCTTCATCATAACAGACACCTAATCTATGCATCCCGGTATCTATCTTTATATGAACATTAACTGGTCTGCTTTTATTATTAGCCTGATCCAGAATTTTTAAATGGCGAATTTCAAAAACAGTGGCAGTTAAATTATGCTTAATTAAAATTCCTGCTTCAGTTTGAGTAACAGGTTCAAAAACTAAAATTGGCTGTTTTATTTTATATCGTCTTAGCTCGGCCCCCTCTTCAACGTTGGCAACTGCGTAATATTCAGGTTTATTTTTAAGAGAGTTAAGTGTTTGACACACCATCTTAACTCCATGTCCATATGCATCAGCCTTCACTACAGCCATAACTTTTGAAGATCCAACCTTACGCCTGACATTAAGAAAATTAAATTTTAAATTCGATAAAGTTATTTGAGCAAAAGTGGGCCGCATCAGAATCCGAAAAAATATTAGATGTAAAATATATAGTTAATAGGATTTATAATCAATCAATAGAATTTCTTTTAAGATGTGTTTATGGTTCCTTAATCCTCCGTTTATCCTGCGTCTTTTAACGTACAATGAACGAAGCGTAAACGAAGGGTAAACGAAGCGTAAACGAAGGGTAAACGAAGGATAAACGAAGGGTAAACGAAGGGTAGAAAAAGAGGTGTGGATTTTTAAATATTAATATAAAACTGACTCACAGAGAATACCGAAGTAGAATTATTTTACAAGCGTTAATTATTGTTCTCTTATTTGAGAATGTGCTAAAAACGACGGTCTTAATAATGATAATTAATAATAGATAAAAACAATTTTCAAGAAAATATGAATATTTAGATAATGGCACATATATTGAAAAAATCAACTGTCTTAGAAATTTTTGACCCTAAAAATGACAGTTTATTTCTTGACATTACTTAGGGCAAACTTTAAGTTTCAAACTAAAAAACAAAAATATGTTAACAGAATTTGGTAAAATTTTCGTCTTTCTTCTGGTTGCCGTAATTTTCGTGTTATTAGTTCTGTTCATCGCAAAACTCATCCGGCCTGCAAGACCTACCAAAGAAAAAAATCTAATTTATGAATGCGGCGAAAATCCTGAAGGTTCTCCCTGGGTTAAATTCAATATCAGGTTTTATGTAGTTGCTTTAATTTTCCTGATCTTTGATGTGGAAGTAGTACTTTTAATTCCCTGGGCTTTGGTTTATAAGAATTTTGGAATTGCCGGATTTTTAGTTGGTGCTTTATTCCTTGTTCTGCTTGGTTTAGGAATGGCCTATGAATGGCGTAAAGGTGATCTTGAATGGGCACGTCCGACCTTTTCTCCCCCTGTCCTTAAGAAAAGACTTCAAAAAGAAGAAACATTACAAGAAGAAGTTATCATATAATTTAGAAAAATTTATGAATAGTCTCCTAGATAAACAATTTACAGATGGTAATATAGTTATAACAAAAGTTGAAGATCTTTTTAACTGGGCAAGGCTGTCTTCTTTATGGCAGATGAGCTTTGGTCTAGCCTGCTGTGCAATTGAAATGATGGCTACATCAGCTTCGCATTATGATTTTGACAGATTTGGTGTAATTCCACGCCCTTCTCCACGTCAGGCAGATCTGATTATTATTTCAGGTACTGTAACCTTAAAATGGCTTTAAGAATAAAAAGGATTATATGAACAAATGCCTGATCCTAAATATGTTATTTCCATGGGAAGTTGTTCAAACTGCGGCGGTCCTTACTGGGAGCATGGCTACCATGTTCTAAAAGGAGTTGACAGAGTTATTCCTGTTGATGTTTATGTACCTGGATGTCCGCCCCGACCTGAAGCTCTTCTTGAAGGTTTATTAAAACTCCAGGAAAAAATCAGAAATGAATCATTGGTTAAGAAAAGCTGCATGAAAACTGCTAGAAGAAATTTTTAATATATTAAAAGATAAATTTCGGCGATTCAATAATAGAATTGAATACAGAATTCAGTTGAATCTTTTATCTTAGTTAATCCTTTTGAAATTGATAAAGTTTGCTTATTTCTTAAGAGATAATGATGACTCTACAGTTTGATAGTCTTATGAATCTTTCCGGTGTTGATGATGCTAATGGTGAAAAGAAAACTGATGAAGATGGAACAGTACAATTTCGGCGGAACTTTAAGTGTTTATTATCATCTTGAATTCAGTACAGATTGGCCATAAAGTAACTCTTAAAGTTCTCACCCCCAGAGAAAAACCTGAAGTTGTTTCAGTTTCTGAAGTATGGAGATGCGCTGACTGGCATGAACGTGAAGCTTACGATATGTTTGGAATAATATTTCTTAATCATCCTGATTTAAGAAGAATTTTATGCCTTACGACTGGGAAGCCAGCTATCCTTTAAGAAAAGATTATGAATCCTGAATTTTACCAGGGAATGAAAGTTCCTTATTAAAGATTATTAAGAATTATGATTTTTATGGCATTAAAACCGAAGAAATGGTACTGAATATGGGTCCTCAGCACCCGTCGACACATGGGGTGCTAAGACTTGAGCTTCAGCTTGAAGGTGAAATAATTCAAGAGTTACTCCCCATATCGGCTATCTTCACAGATGTTTTGAAAAACATGCTGAAGCAATGACTTATCCCCAGGTTATTCCCTATACTGACAGAATGGATTACCTGGCTTCAATGTATAATGAATTCGGTTATGCTAGTTGCTGTTGAAAGATTATTGGGAATAGAAGTACCTGAAAGAGTTGAATACATAAGAGTAATTATGGGTGAGTTTCAGAGAATAGCTTCTCACCTTGTTGCTCTTGGAACATATGGTGCAGATATTGGTGCTTTTACTCCTTTCCTTTTTGCTTCAGAGACAGAGAAAAAATACTAAAGCTTTTTGAAATTACCTGCGGTGCAAGACTTCTATATAATTATATGTGGGTTGGTGGCTTGTCTCATGACCTTCATCCTGATTTTATAAGACTTGCTAAAGAATTTATTAACTTACTTCAGACCAAAAATTAAAGAATTTAACGATCTGCTTAACAGGTAATAAAATTTTTATTGAAAGAACTGCCAATGTTGGTATTCTTCCCGCTGGATACTGCAATTAATTATGGAATTTCTGGTCCAATGCTCAGAGGATCAGGATTGAAATGGGATTTCAGAAAAAATGATCCCTATTCAGTTTATGATAAATTTGATTTTGATATTCCTGTTGGTGAAGGATTAGATGGGAACAGTTGGTGATTGCTGGGACAGATATTACGTGAGAGTTCTGGAAATGGAAGAAAGCCTGAAAATAATTGAACAGGCTCTTGATCAGACTTCCCGAAGGGGATGTAACATCAGCAATTCCTAAAAGAATTAAACCTCCTGTCGGACAGATTTATGCACGAGTTGAAAATCCCCGAGGTGAACTAGGATATTTTATTATCAGTAATGGATCAGCCAATCCATTCAGAGTAAAAGTCAGAGGTCCTTCATTTGTTAACCTTGGAGTAATGGATGAACTCTGCAAAGGACATATGGTTGCTGATGTAGTTGCAATTCTTGGAAGTATTGATATTGTTCTAGGAGAGGTTGACAGATGATATACGATTATTTCTATAAATCTTACTGGTAATGAAATTGCCTACATGATTATTCAATGGTGCATTACCTTTAGTATTTGTATTTACCTTTGCTCTTTTTGCGGTTTGATTGAAAGAAAAGTTTCTGCTCATATGCAGGATAGACTTGGTCCAATGAGTACCGGTTATCATGGTATTTTTCAGACTGTTGCAGATATAATTAAACTGCTCCAAAAAGAAGATATCGTTGCCACTGAAACGGATAAAAAGCTTTTCAATATTGCTCCCGTCCTGGTCTTTTCAGGTTCAGTTATGGTATTTGCCGCCATTCCTTTTTCAAGCGCTTTTATCGGATCAAATATAGATCTTGGAATGTTCTTTATATTGGAGCATCCGGGTTTGTTGTTGCAGGAATTATAATGGCAGGCTGGGCTTCAAATAATAAATACTCATTGCTATGGTGCAATGAGTTCTGCCGCCCAGATAATCAGCTATGAAATTCCAACAATGCTTGTTATTCTCACTATTGTTATGATTACAGGAACTTTAAATCTTCGAACCTTAAGCGAATATGCAGACTGGTTATTTCTGGAACTGGATGATTTTTGGCGGTCCCACATCTGGATTTCAAAAATTCCTATTTATTCCCTTGATGATAATTGGTTTTGTGATTATTTATTTAAGCACTCTTGCTGAAGTAAACAGAACACCTTTTGATATTCCTGAAGCTGAATCAGAACTAGTTTCAGGTTACCATACCGAATATTCAGGAATGAAGTTCGCAATGTTCTTCCTTGTCAGAATATGCAAATATGTTTGCTGTTTCTGCAATTGTTGCTGCTTTATTTTTTGGCGGATATCAATCCCCTTTTGGTTATCTGGGAAATTTATTTAATGCACCTGGCTTGATTCCATTTGAACAGTTTTTCTGGTTTACTGCCAAAGGTGTATTTTTTGTTTTTGTTCAGATGTGGTTGAGATGGACATTACCCCGCTTCAGAGTTGATCAGCTAATGGCTGTATGCTGGAAATATTTAATTCCGATTGCATTTGTTAATTTTAATTATTAGTCGGATTAATTACAGTTTTATAATATGAAACGAATATTTCTAAAATATATGGTCAGGTGTTTTTACAGTTCTTATAGGAATGAAAGTTACATTTAAACATCTGTTTGTTCCTGCAGTTACAATTCAATATCCTGATGTAAAGACTTAACTCTACCGGAAAGAGAACGCAACAGGCTTTATGTTAATATGGATGACTGCATCGGCTGCGATCAATGTGCAAGTGCCTGTCCCGTTAACTGTATTGAAATAGAAACAGTAAAAGCAGTCCCAGGTGAAGATCTTGGCAAAACATCCAATGGAAAAAAGAAAGCTCTCTGGGTAACCACGTTTAATATTGATATAGCAAAATGCTGCTTATTGCCAGTTATGTGTATTCCCCTGCCCGACTGAATGTATTTATATGACAGATGTTTTTGAATTTTCAGAATATCGACAGGAATAACCTGATATATGACTTTGTTACTGTTAACTCAGGAAGAAAGAGAAGAAAAAAAGAGTCAACTTTGCAAGAATGGAAGCAGAGAAAGCCGCAGAAAAAGCTGCTGCCGCATGCTCAAGCTCCAAAACCGGAGAGAAAGCAAATGAGTATTATACGATTTAATTTTTTATTTGTTTGCAGCAGTAACTATTATATCTGCATTCTTTGTTGTTACTACAAGGAATATTGTACACTCTGCATTCTTCCTTATTGTTTACATTCTTTGGTGTTGCAGGATTTATGTTCTGCTTGGAGCAGATTTTGTAGCAATAGTTCAATTAATTGTTTATATAGGCGGAATTCTAATCCTTATCCTCTTCGGAGTTATGCTTACAAATAAAATTACCAGTGTTGAAATTAAAACCGGCACATTTCAGCTTATTCCGGCTGCTATTGGTGTAGGTTTATTTGCGTGGTTTTCTTATAGCTGCCTTATTCAAATACAAACTGGAAAATTTCGACACCCCAATGTCAAATTCAACAGCCTCGGACTCGGATTATCTTCTTATGCAGGAGTATGTACTTGTGTTTGAACTCCTGGGTATTATATTACTTGTTGCGCTCATAGGAGCAGCATCAATGGCCAGAAAATAAATTTTGAAAAGATATGCAAATAACATTAAATCATTTTTTAGTAATAAGTTCTATCTGTTTTCGCTTGGGATTTTCGGAATTATTACACGGAAGAACGCAGTAATGGTTCTGATGGGCTTGGAACTGATACTTAATGCTGCAAACATTAATTTTGTTGCTTTTGCGAAGTTCGGGAACTTTGGACTTCAAGGTCAGATAATAGCTTTGTTTGTAATTGTTCTTGCCGCGGCTGAAGCTGCCATTGCTCTTGCGATCGTACTTAATATTTATAAAACTTTCGCAACTGTTAATGTTGATGAAATAGACACATTAAAAGAATAACGTATATGAATCAATTTTTATTATAACTTGCAGTAGTCATTCTATTCTTACCTCTGCTGGGTTTCGTTGTCACTTTATTTCTCGGAAAAAAAATTCCAAAGATTTATCTTTTCGAGAACTGTTATAATTATCCTGACTTTCGCTCTGGCTGTATTCCTGGCTATACAGTAAGCTGCTTATTACCCTGACGTTTCAATGGTTGATGAGTTTACCTGGATTGACCTTGGGAATGTTCCTGTTTTTGGCGCAACTGACAATTAAGCTTGGGATGCTTGTTGACAATATCTCAGTAATGATGATTTTTGCTGTTACACTGATTAGCATGCTGGTACACATCTTCTCAGTTGAATATATGAAGGGAGATATAAGGTACAACAGATACTTTGCTTACCTGGGTTTATTTACCTTCTCGATGAGCGGAATTGTATTCACTCATAATTTTCTGATGATGTATATATTCTGGGAATTGGTTGGATTATCATCTTACCTATTAATCGGTTTCTGGTATGAAAAGAAATCTGCTTCGGACGCCGCAAAGAAAGCTTTCATTGTAAACAGAATTGGTGATCTCGGCATGTTTGCCGGTATTCTTGATACTTTTTTATACATATCATACTTTCTCATTTGATAAGAATTTTTGCGCAGATTCTCTTGGGTCATCTCCCTTTCAACAGTGAATTCTGGCTGACCGTAACGGGAATTCTAATTTTCTGCGGTGCTATTGGAAAGTCGGCTCAATTTCCTCTACATGTCTGGCTTCCTGATGCAATGGAAGGTCCAACTCCTGTCAGTGCCCTTATTCATGCTGCAACAATGGTTGCTGCAGGTGTTTATCTTGTTGTAAGAATATTCCCAATTCTAACCGCTGATGCAATGATTGTTATTGCTGTAATTGGCATGCTCTATCAGCATTTATTCCGGCTACAATAGCATTAACTCAAAATGATATTAAAAAAGTTCTGGCATATTCAACTGTAAGCCAGCTCGGTTATATGATAATGGCTTTGGGCGTCGGTGCATATACAGTTTGCATTTCTTCCATTTGATCACACATGCATTCTTTAAAGCCTGTTTATTCCTTGGTTCAGGTTCAGTTATTCATGCAATGCACCATGAACAGGATATTACAAAATATGGGCGGACTTAGGAAAAAGATGCCGTTTACTTATGCTACATTTCTGATTGCATCACTTGGCTATTTCCGGAATTCCTTTAACTTCAGGATTTCTTAAGCAAAGATGGAATTCTTGCCGGTACTTTTGCATTTGCGCTCATTAACCGGGCATTGGCTATTCCCGTTGGTCGGATTTCTTTGTTGCAATGATGACTGCATTTTATATGTTCAGACTAATTATTCTTACTTTCCATGGTGAAGCCAGAGATAAAGAAAAATATGATCATGCACATGAATCCCCGTTTGCAATGGCAATGCCGTCTTGTTCTCTTTCTGCTTTATCAATATTTTTCTGGTATACGCCAAATCCTGTAATCCGGGACAAGGATGGGTTCTATCAAAATGGATTAAAGCACCAGTAATCTCTACACCAGTGGAATCAAGGTATTCATTTATGAAGGCTGAGGAAGTTGCAGGCAGCTGAATATAACATTTTCTGAAACATATACAGAAGCAATGCATCATGCACACTACCCTGCTATGATTATCTCATTATTAGTTGCAGGTTTCGGAATTTTATTTGCT
The DNA here is from genome assembly GCA_963764685.1 of uncultured Ignavibacteriales bacterium. GTDB lineage: Bacteria > Bacteroidota > Ignavibacteria > Ignavibacteriales > Ignavibacteriaceae > CAVXTT01. The sequence goes on along the minus strand of CAVXTT010000031.1, from coordinate 61,731 downwards.
TTCTATATGTATCAATGGAAGAAAATAAGTCCCGATAAAATTGCTGATTCAGTCAAACCTTCCTATACAGATGTCGTTCAACAAATGGTACTTTGATGAATTATATGATAAAACTTTTGTAGCAGGTACTATTGGATTTTCAAAGTTATTGTCCTGGTTTGATAATACCATAGTGGATGGAATTGTTAACGGCAGTGCCTCTGTAACAAAGGCAATTTCAGCCTTTAGCGGAAAATTTGATAATGTTGTAGTTGATGGTTTTGTAAACTCAGTGGCTTATCTGAGCGGATTTTTGGTATTGATATTCAGAAAATTCCAGACCGGTAAAGTGCAGACCTACGTTGTTCTTGTAATATTCTCTATTGTAATATTTTTGTTTTTATTTAAGTCATTAGCGGAATCAGTTATTATGGGAAATTTTCCAATTTTATCTTTTGTAACCTTCTTACCAATTCTGGGGATGGCAATTATTTTAATTCTTCCCAGAAATAAAGAATTATTAATGAAATCCATACGTTAGCAATTTCTACGTTTCAGTGATTGCAAGTGCGGTTATTCTGAAAGCTATAATTATAGCATGGGTGGAATAAACAATGCCGACACTTTTCAGTTTGTGGAAAAGTTCAGATGGATTGAGATATCCGGATTTTCCTGGATAGGCACAATTAAAATAGATTATTTCCTGGGAGTAGACGGTTTAAGTGTCCCTATGGTGTTGCTTACGGCATTAATTACATTCATCGCAACCTTAGCCTCCTGGAACATAAACAAATCAATAAAAGGATACTTCGCCCTTTTCCTTCTCCTTAATACCGGAATGATAGGAGTATTTGTAGCGCTTGGATTTCTTCCTCTTCTACGTCTTTTGGGAATTGATGCTTCTGCCCGATGTATTTCCTAATTGGAATCTGGGGCGGTCCAAGAAGAGAATATGCTGCTATAAAATTCTTCCTCTATACTTTATTCGGCAGCGTATTCATTTTGCTGGTGATGGTAGGTTTATATTTCAGACTCAATGGAAACCCTGGCTGACGGAACAAAAGTATTCACATTTAATATGCTTTCAATGATGGATGCAAACAGCTATACAGCAGACCGGAATACTTTCTCCACTGAATCCAACTAACCTAAGATTTTATGCTTATTTGGCATTATTTGTAGGCTTTGCAATAAAAATACCGATGTTCCCGTTCCACACCTGGTTTCCGGATGCACATGTTGAAGCACCTACGGCAATAAGTGTAATTCTTGCAGGTGTTCTTCTTAAAGATGGGTACATATGGAATTTTGAGAGTATGTTATCCCGTTTTTCCGGAAATTAGCTTCAACTTGCCTATTACATCGCATTGTTCGGAATGATAAATATTATATACGGTGCGCTCTGCGCAATGGCTCAGAAAGATTTCAAGAAACTGATTGCCTATTCCTCCGTTTCCCACATGGGCTTTGTAATGCTTGGAATGGCTTCAATGAATACACTTGGTATTTCAGGTGCGTTCTTCAGATGTTTAACCACGGTACAATTACAGCAATGTTATTCCTTATTGTGGGAGTTACTATACGATAGAACCCATACAAGAGGGCTCGATGACTTTGGCGGAATGGCCAATCAAATGCCGGTTTATACAGGATTTGCAACACTTGCATTCTTTGCTGCAATCGGTTTGCCCGGATTAAGCGGATTTATTTCCGAGGCTTTTGTATTCCTTGGAGCATTCGGATGAAACATCAATCAGAATTCTAACGATAATTTCTACACTTGGAATCCTCCTGGGTGCAGGCTATATGCTCTGGACACTCCAGAGAGTATTTACTTGGCCAGTTAAAAGAGAAATGGTCAACTTTACTGACTTGGATTTCAGAGAATATGCAATGCTGGTACCGTTGAGCATCGTAATCTTATTCCTTGGAGTATATCCTTCGGCTATGCTCGACCTGATGAATTCTTCTGTGAATACAATGGTGAAGCTGATGGCTGATGCAAAAGTATTTTATAGTTCAATTGGTGGTCTTTAATTAACTAATAGATATTAAGATAAAAAGTGAATACAGATTTAAATTATTTAACCCAAAGCCTTAGCCTTTTTATTCCTGAGCTGGTCCTTTCAGCAGCTCTGGTGGCAATAGTAATGGCGGATCTGATCTCAGCAAAAAATAAAAAGCTGCTCCCTTATATATCTGTTGCCGGGCTACTTATAGCAGGATATTTCGTAATTGATTTGTTCGGAGTTAATACTTTTGCTTTCTCCATACGGCCGGATTCAGGAATGATGATTGTGGATTCATTCGGTACTTTCTTCAAAGTCCTGATAGTTGTTTCTTCAATCTTCATCGTTATTTTTTCTGCCAGCTCAAAGGAAATCAAAGAATCCTCTGATAGACTTGGCGAATATTATACCCTTCTTTTCGGAATGGTCCTGGGAATGTTTTTCCTTATCTCAGCTGCAGATCTGATAATCATATACCTGGCCATAGAACTTGTTTCAATGTCATCTTATATTCTTACAGGATTTACTAAGACAAGCAAAAGGAACAGTGAAGCTTCATTAAAGTACGTTATATACGGTGCAATTTCCTCAGGGATCATGCTATTCGGTATTTCAATCATATTCGGTCTTACAGGAAGCACCAATCTTTATGAAATCAACTCTTTAATACAGCTCCAGGAATACCAGTCGATAACATTCCTCTTATCAGGATTGCTGATCTTTGTAGGAATCGGATATAAAATCTCTGCAGCACCATTTCACTTCTGGACCCCCGATGTATATGAAGGAGCACCAGTTGCAATAACTGCATATCTCTCAGTAGCTAGTAAAGCCGCTGGTTTTGCACTTCTTATACGATTCATTAAAATTACTTTCATTAAGTCAATTGATACATCAGGTTACTGGCATCTGATTGAATTATTCGACTGGCAGATGTTCATAGTAATTATATCCGTTGTTACTATGACTCTGGGAAATTTTGCAGCATTATGGCAAAAGAATCTTAAAAGAATGCTTGCTTATTCCAGTATTGCACATGCAGGTTACCTGCTTCTGGGTTTAGCTGTAATGTCAAATCAGGGTCTTATGGCTATAATGGTCTACTTCGCAATCTATACGGTCATGAACCTGGGAGCTTTTTTAATAGTGATGCTCATTGCAAATAAGATCGGAAGTGAAGAGCTTGATGATTACAATGGACTTGGATATTCTACTCCTTTATTGGGAGTATCATTAGCAATATTTCTTGTTTCACTAACAGGTTTGCCCCCTACTGCCGGATTTATCGGAAAGCTTTATTTGTTTATTGCACTTGTTGATGCAAAGATGATCACTCTCGCTGTTATTGCTCTCCTTAACACAGTTGTATCGTTATATTACTATATCAGGGTTTTAAAGCATATGTATCTGATTAAACCCGAAAAAGAAGCTGCTATATGGGAAGTTTCAAAAGTTAATACAGCTGTAGTTCTCGTATTAGTAATTCCAATCTTGATTTTTGGAATTTACTTCACTCCACTTATTGATTTTGCTAAAAACTCTATAACAATACTTGGTTTTTAAAATGACATAGCCCCTTATTCAGGGGCTTTTTTAATTAATATATAATTAAAACCTTATTTTAAATTTATTCTTTAGTTTATTCAAAACACTCTTCTCAAGAAAATCATTGGCATTTGCAATTATTGTCCTAACTGCATTCAGCAGATCCCTGTCTCCTGCCCAATGCTTCATAACTATTTGAGGATCAATGGTATTGAAGAGTTCGTTTAATATATAAGCTGAGAGTAAAATATCATCCAGGTATCCGATAGGTCCTAGAAGTATTTCCGGAAAAAGGTCAAGTGGAAGTACAAAGTAAGCAATAACAGCTCCGAGTCTAACTTTTTTATCAACCGGGACCTCCTTATCCATCGATAATTTTATGAGCAGATGGAAAAGATCGGGTGCAAGAAGTATGTAGTCTGTCCATTTATTTTCTTTACCGGACTTTGTCTCGATCCATTCCTTTATATCACTTCTTAATTTTTTATAAAAGTCATTATGTTCTTCATTCATGTATTACCTGCAGTATTTTTTAATTTTTTCATATGCCTCAAAATAACCCATTTCACCTGCTTTAGAAAAGTCTTTGCATGCACTTTTTTTGTTTTTTAATTTCAGGTAGGCCTCACCGCGTAACAAAAAAGCTCTTCCTGATTTAGGATTAAATTTAATTGCATAATTACAGTCTGAGACAGCTCCTTTATAATCCTTAAGGATTACTTTTATTTCACTCCTGCTCAAGTAAGCTTCAACATAAGTTGAATCCAGCTGGATTATTTTAGAATAGTCATTGGCGGCATCCCTGATAAGCATCATTTTCCTGTAAGATTCACCCCGCATATATAGTGCATCTGTAAACCTATTGTTAATATCAATTGCACTTGTGAAATATTTTACAGCTTCCTTATATTTATTTGCAAAAAAATATTCATTCCCGATATGAAAATAAGCCTCATAATTTCTTTTATTAAGATCAATAGCTTTCGAAAAATCTTCAATGGCACCTGAGTTATCCCAAATTTTACTTTTTGCCATACCTCTATTAAAAAAAGCTTTTTCATTATAACTATCGAGCTCGATAGCTCTTGAATAATCTTCTATTGCTAATTCATACTTCTCTTTCATATTAAAAATATACGCTCTCCCCAAAAAAGCTTGAATTTTTGTTGAATCGAGCAGGATAGCCTGATTAAAGTCATCAAGGGCCTGATCAAAGTTGAGCAATTTCATATTATTTACACCTTTGTCAATATAAACCTCGCTCTTAGCTGAATCCAACAAAAGTGCTCTTTCATAATTCTCATTAGCCGACCTGAGATAATTAAGCTCTTTTTGAGCTTTTCCCAGATAAATAAAAGCATCTGCAAAAGATGAATCGGATTCAATGCTTTTATTGAAAAAAGTCATAGCAGTCCAATAATCTTTCTGTTTATACTTTTCCAAACCCAGCGTGAAATAATCTGCAGCAGGTGAACTGCACCCTTGAAAAAGTATAATTAAAGTAAAATTTACTATTATTATTAATTTTTTAATCAGAAGAGACATTCTTCAAATAATTCAATTATGACAGCCATCAAATTAAAATTTTACACTACATTTAACAATTGCATAATAAGTACTTCATAGTTAGTTTTTAACTCCTTTTTAAGGATTTTTATCCTGGAAAGGAGATTTTTAAAAATATGATAAAAACTCCTTTATATTTCGATTATAACGCTACTACTCCTGTAGATCCATTGGTCTTTGAAGAGATGAAACCATATTTATCTACCAAACATGGAAATGCATCCAGTAAACATACTTTTGGATATGAAGCTGAAGGAGCTGTGAGAACAGCCCGGAAAAAGATTGCCGACCTTATAAATGCTGACCACTCGGAAATCTACTTTACATCTGGTGCCACTGAGTCAATAAATATAATCCATTTCGGAATTGCAAAAGCCTATTCCTTTAAGGGAAAGCATATAATATCTACTGTAACTGAACATTCAGCAGTATTAGATTCTTTAAGATACCTTGAGCAGAATGGATTTTCCGTTAGTTATTTGAAAGTTAATAATCAGGGATTAATTAATACTGAGGAATTAAAAGAACTTTTAACAGACAGGACTATACTTGTATCAATTATGGCTGCTAATAATGAAATCGGTGCTAACAAATGATTTAGCCGAGATAGGTGCAATCTGCAGCAGTAGAAATGTATTATTCCACACCGATGCTTCGCAGGCGTTTGGTAAAATTCCGCTGGATGTTATTAAAATGAACATTGATTTACTTTCATTCAGTGGCCATAAGTTTTATGCACCGAAAGGGACGGGAGGTTTTTTTCTTAAGAAAAAGAATCCTTCTATAAGAGTTGCTCCCTTAATGTTTGGAGGAGGTCAGGAAAAAAGTTTGAGACCGGGAACTTTAAATACACCTGGGATTGCAGCAATTGGAAAAGCAGCTGAATTATGCAATAATTTATTGACTGTGGAACATAGATCTGTTAGCCGGTTAAGGGATCAGCTGCTCAGTATACTCGACGAAAATATAGACGACATTAAAGTCAATGGGAGTCTATCTTCACGTTTGCCGAATAATCTGAATATATGTATTAAGGATGTTGAGGCAGACAAATTAATGATGGAATTAAGAGAATTAGCATTTTCAGCTGGTTCTGCTTGTTCCTCCGGATCAGATAAACCAAGTCATGTTTTAAAAGCAATCGGTCTCACAGATGAAGAAGCCCGATCATCAATAAGATTGAGTATTGGCCGATTCACGACTGATGATGAAATCAAATATGCTGCCGGATGTATAACAGATGCTGTAAATAAGATCAGAAATTATTCACTAAACAAAATGTAATAATAAAATGAGTGCTACTAAAACTAATAAAATGCTCGAGGAATTAATTAAAGATGAAGAGATCTTCCTGAGCTATTTAAAATCAAGGTTCCCTTTATTCCACAAATCAAATTTCTTCTTCAGGGATTTGGAATACGGAATCAAATTTTATTTTGAAAAAAAGAATGCCAGTTTATCAGCAGCTGATAACCTGAGGCTTGCTGTAAAAATGGGCTCCTATTTCGAAGAAAAGAATTTCTTCAAAAAAGTTTCTGAAGGAGTATGGATGATTAATATGCCCGAATATGTTACCAGTAAACCTGGTGATCCGTTTTAGGCAATATAAAATACAATTATTAATAATCGAGGAATTATATGGTTGCTGAAGCTGAAATAAAGATAACTGAGAAGGCTGTTAAAGAGATAAAGAAGATCATGTCAGAAAATAGTATACCGGAGAATTTTGGATTAAGAGTCGGAGTGAAGGGCGGCGGGTGTTCGGGATTAACATATACAATACAGTTTGACGAAGCTTCTAAAGAAAGTGATACTGTAATCGAATCCGATAACATTAAACTTTTTGTAGACGGCAAAAGTCTGTTCTATCTATCAGGTACCGAACTGGATTTCACTGATGGTTTGAACGGCCGCGGGTTTATTTTCAATAATCCTAATGCTGTTAAAACCTGTGGGTGCGGCGAATCTTTTGGTGTCTGATTTCCTTAATGTGATCTGACTATCATTTAAAAATTATTTGGAATCTTATACCCTAATCTTTGTATCTAATGATTAAATAAAAAGGCAAGACATGCAAAGAAGAAAATTCATTTTTTCAATGGCTGCAGTTCCTTTGATAGCAGGTATTAGTCCAATCGAGAAGAAATTAAATTCTTTAAACAATAAATTATATAGGAAGACATCAATGGCTAAGTTTGAATTACCCAATTTACCATATGAGTATGATGCCCTTGAACCATACATTGACAAGCAGACAATGGAAATACATCATACAAAACATCACCAGGCTTATGTAACAAACCTGAATAAAGCTCTGGAAGGCTCCGAGGGAGAAGGAAAATCACTGGAAGATCTGATGAAAAGCATTTCTAAATACCCTGTAGCTGTCCGTAATAATGGCGGTGGTCATTATAATCATTCTCTTTTCTGGACTTTAATGAAGAAGAATGGCGGTGGATTCCCAAAGGGAGAAATTGAAAAAGCCATTACCTCCAGCTTTGGCTCCTTTGAGCAGTTTAAGAAACTATTCGGTGAAGCTGCGATGACAAGATTTGGATCAGGATGGGCATGGCTCATTTCAAACAATGGAAAGCTTGAAATTACCTCTACTCCAAACCAGGACAATCCTTTAATGGATATAACTGAAAAAAAAGGAACCCCGATTCTCGGACTAGATGTTTGGGAACATGCATATTATCTGAAGTACCAGAATAAAAGAGCTGATTATATTGAGAATTGGTGGAATGTAGTAAATTGGGATGAAGTAACAAATCTTTATAACAAAGTTAAGTAATTTACAGGCTGCTTTTTAGCAGCCTTTTTTATTTTATTTTAAGAGTTATTATGAATAAAATTCCCCTTTTCCCTCTTAAGCTTGTTGTATATCCAAAATCCAGGTATCCTCTTCATATTTTTGAATCAAGATATAAAAAGATGATCAGGCAATGTTTAATTGATAATAGCGGATTCGGTATCGTAGCCCAGGTTGGAACTGAAATATCAAACATTGGATGTTATGTTACAGTAGAAAATTTAATAAAAAAATATGAGTCCGGTGAGATGGATATAATAGTAAGAGGAATTGAAAGGTTTGCAATCATTAAAATAGACGTGCATGAGGACGGCTACTACCTTGCAGAAACACTGGAGTATTCTGACAATGATTCCTCTGCCGATCCTGATCTTCTTACAGAAACCACAACATCATTTAAAGATCTGTTAAGCAAAGTAAACATAGAATTGGAAGATTCCTTCTGGAATAGTTTTAAGAATTCTGAAATAAAATCATATAAAATTGCTGAGAAATCCGGGTTATCTATCTCCGAACAGCAGGAGTTATTGATAATACAGAATGAGAATATACGGCTGCAATTTCTGAGGGACCACTTTAATAAAGTCCAGGATCAGATTGATGACAGCCAGGCAGACAATGGAATAATAATGAACGACGGATTCATAAACTAAAAAGCCCTGATTTACAGGGCTTTAAGTTAAATTTCGCTTCTTATTTTTCGCTCAACCATCCTTAAACGGTTATTTGCTCTCTTCAATGCATTTTCAGCACGGGATAAATCAGTTTCCTTTTCACGCTTTGATAAACGCTCTTTGGCTCTTTCCGCCGCCTTCCTGGCACGATCCGGATCAATATTCTCAGCTTGTTCCATTGAATCAACCAGGACAAGAACGTAATTATTAGCTACTTCAATTGTTCCTCCGCCAGTAGCATAATACTTTTTACTACCATCAGGGAATTCAATTTTGATTTCACCAATATCCAATGTACTGATTATAGGAGCATGATTAACAAGAACCTGGAAACTGCCTGCCGATCCTGGTACAGTAACAGATTTAACAACTCCTTTAAAAAAGGATCTTGCTGGGGTAATTATTTCTAATGTTAACTCAGCCATATCACATCTTCTTTGCGCGTTCTACGGCTTCTTCTATTGTTCCTACATACATAAAGGCACCCTCAGGAAGATCATCGTATAATCCGTCAATGATACCCTTAAAACCTCTAATAGTATCTTCAAGCTTTACATACTTGCCTTTATGACCGGTAAATTGCTCAGCGACAAAGAAAGGCTGGCTGAAGAATCTTTGTATTCTTCTTGCTCTTCTTACAATAACTTTATCTTCATCAGATAATTCATCCATACCAAGAATGTTAATAATATCCTGTAAATCCTTATAATGCTGAAGAACTTCTTTAACATTTTTGGCGACAGTAATAATGTTCATTTCCGACTGTTCCAGGCTCAAGAATTCTTGAAGTTGAATCAAGCGGATCTACAGCCGGATAAATACCAAGTTCAGATATCTGCCGGCTTAGAACTGTTGTAGCATCAAGATGTGCAAAAGCTGCTGCAGGAGCAGGATCTGTTAAGTCATCTGCCGGAACATAAATAGCCTGAACAGAAGTAATTGAACCTTTATCAGTTGAAGTAATTCTCTCCTGTAGTGCACCCATTTCTGTAGCAAGATTAGGCTGATATCCTACAGCTGAAGGCATACGGCCTAATAAAGCGCTGACTTCAGAACCTGCCTGAGTAAAACGGAAAATATTATCAATAAATAAAAGAACATCTCTCCCCTCTTCATCTCTGAAATATTCTGCCACTGTTAATCCTGTTAATCCGACTCTTAATCGTGCTCCAGGAGGTTCGTTCATCTGACCAAATACCAATGCGGTTTTGGAAAGAACTCCGGAATCCTTCATTTCCGATCCATAGATCATTTCCTTCTCTGGTTCTTTCACCAACACCGGCAAATACTGAATATCCGCCGTGCTCCTGTGCGATATTATGAATTAGTTCCTGGATAATAACTGTTTTGCCTACACCAGCACCACCGAATAATCCTGTTTTTCCGCCTTTTGAATAAGGTTCAATTAGATCTATAACTTTAATTCCAGTTTCAAAAATTTCAGTTTTAGTTGAAAGATTTTTAAATTTTGGAGCGAGCCCTGTGAATAGGATATTTCATCTTGGTTTTTATATCTCCAAGACCATCGATTCCCTGGCCGGTAACATTAATTAATCTGCCCAAGGTCTCAGGGCCAACAGGAACTAAGATTGGGTCACCAGTATCAAATGCATCCATTCCTCTAACCAGACCATCCGTAGAATCCATAGCAATCGTTCTTACCCTGTCTTCACCCAAATGCTGCTGAACTTCAGCGATCAGATCCTCTTGCACTCCTTCAACAGTTTTCCTGGGAATCCTGATTGCATTGAGGATCTTAGGTAAATGACCACCTTCAAATTCAATGTCTATCACTGGACCAATTACCTGTATTACACGGCCTTTAACTTCATCCATTTATTTATCCTTAACAATTTAGAATTTAGTCTATGAATTTAAAGATTATAGGTTAGTTTAACAAATTTTGAGGCGTTTAGATTGCTCACAGTTGAAGGATAAAGAGGATACCTGATGATAGAGAATGAATCTTTAATCAGGTAAACTTTTCACTTTATGATGCTCATCTTTTTGACGGCCAAATAGTCTCCTGCAGTAAGCCTATAAATGTACATTCCTGAGGCAAAACCCGAGGCATCAAATTTAACGGTGTGGCTTCCCGGCTGCCTGACTTCATTTACTAAAGTGACAATTTCCTGGCCAGCAATATCAAATATTTTCAGAACAACAGGTAAAGCAACAGGAATTTCAAAGGTGATATTAGTTGTAGGATTAAAAGGATTAGGATAATTCTGTAAAAGATTATAATCAAAGCTTTTGAATATATTAACTTCAACAATTTCGGAATATTCAGAAGTTCCGTTAAAATCCACTTGTTTCAGCCTGTAGTATATTCTGCTATGTCCTGCCGGCTCTATATAATCTATAAAAGTATAGTTCTGAATATTTGTCGTATTTCCGGCTCCATTGATAAAACCCGCTGATGAAAAGTTGATTCTGTCGTAAGAGCGCTGGACTTCAAAACCAAAGTTGTTCAACTCAGTTGATGTTGTCCAGCTTAATTTTACATTACCGTTCAAAAGAGATCCTGTAAAAGAAACAAGTTCAACAGGAACAAAAATATTTGAATTTCCTCCTGCTTCATTATATCTCTTCTTAAATTCCTGCAAATATTGATTTGCTATCATAGGATCAAATATTATCAATGTATTTTCATCATTATCATTTTCTGCAGAATTAGACCAATTATGAGAACCGGTTATAACTACAGGCTGCTTTTCGCTGTAAGAAGCATCAATAATTGCATACTTATGATGCTGCGTAGGAGAAGTTGCTCCCCACATTTCAGCAAATGTCTGCAGAAAACTATATTGACTTCCTGTTGTGTTTTCCTGGTCAATAACTCCTTTAATATCTGTTACTCCAGTGTTATATCTGCTCTGCATCTCAGTAACAAGATCCCCTCTGGTAAAAGCATACTGCGCAAAATAGATACTTTTATCTGCAGAATGTATTTGGGATAATAATCTTTTGGTTGTGTACCGTCACTGGGACTGAAATAAAGCTTAACGTCCCTGTCCTTTTACATTAAACTGGTGCGGAGTATTATCAGTTTTCTGTTACTCCAAATTTAGCAAGCTCCACTGTTTGGAGATATCGCCGCTGCTTCCCCACATTTCCTCAAATTCAGTTGGTATGCTTTTGCTAAAGCATATCATTTATCTCAACCGCATTGTTCTTCCAGTTTAATTCTGTTGAAGTAATATTCCATGAGCCTGTCCAGACCCAATCATTGCAGTTACTGTATCCCTTGCATCAAACACAAAAAACTTGTTATGGTTTATGCCACCCAAACCTGAAGGTCTCTGGATAACCGGTATGCCAGCATCAATAAGAGTCTGCATACCTGCCTGAATTGGTCCTGCATCATAAGCAACCCTTATCTTTACTCCACTGTTCTTAGCAAGAACGAATGCATTTGCTACTTCAGGAAGACCATCGAAACTGTAAACAGACAAGTCAATAGAAGTAGTTAGCACCGTTTATTCTGTCAATTAATTTTTGAGTAAAGTCAACATTACCCTCTGCTTTATTGCCCGGAATTGCTGTTGTAGGATCAATTGAAAAATTAAAGTAAACATTTATTGTACCGGTAGAAGTATCACCTGAGGCTGTACTTGCATTGTAGAGACGCTTGTGCTGGTGCCTGTCATTGTTGATACAGCTTTAAAATAATATGTTCTCCTTGTTCCAACCCTTATCTTAATCTTATGACTAGTAGTATCGTCATTAATAACGGAGTCAATTCCAGTTGAGGTGTAAAACCCCATTTAACCTGGCTATTGCCTTTTCTCGCTGTATGAAATAAACTGTAAACGAATTTTGTGTAATATCTGAAGCAATTACAGGATTAAGGATAACCGGCCTTGCGTCAGAAACTAGATCATGAACAAACCTTGGTTGAAGCTGGTAACCTGAGCTATAAGGAGCAGTTGTTTTAAACTGGCTCAGTACTCCAATTATATCAATTGTTCCGGATGGAATAGGTGTTCCTACAATATTAACAGATTCATCAATCCGGATTTCCATTGAACCCGTAGAATCAGATATAGGGTAGTTTTGTCCACTTGAACCCTGAAAAAATTCCCTGATCCCGTAATGGTAACATTATTTATTCTGACCAATTTGCCTTCAAATTCTTCATGTCCGTTCCATTGCTGTTCAAAATTTGAGTAAAGTGTAAATACCTGGGTTCTACCACATATCCCGTGAATGTACAACAACAGAAGATCCTGCTATACTCATATCAATCTGCGTAATCCTATAATTCGTTAGTTGAGCAGTAACAATAACAGAATCACCAATTTTGAAGGATTACAAACCGAATTATAAACACCAATTCCGGCTGTAAAATCCTGAATAGCACCTGGACCATTTGAGCCAAACTGATTTGCTGAGGTTACAATACCAGTAACAGTTACTATCTGTCCTGATTTTTAGAGAACCCCATTTGGTCATTAAATCTTAATGAGCAATCGGAACCTGTTTGTGAAAAGAAAGTTATAGAAAATGAGAAAAGAACAATTAGGAGTTTTGTCATCTGATATCCGTTGATAAAATGAATCTTAATCTTATTCTCTCCTGCGTCAAGTACATACAATGTTCTGTCAAAGAAAGCGACTGCTACCGGTTTTCCGAAACCAATGAACCACCGAAAGACTGAAGTTCATCACCAAAGGCGTCAAACTTAAAAACGCTGTCTTTTCCAGCATCTGCAATAAATATGTTCCCAACCGGATCTATACAGCTTCCTGAAGGAGCCCCAAACCTATCCGGCTTGCAAATTCTACTCCATCACTTGGATTAAATGCACTTCTGTATCCTTCAGTTATTGTCTGGTAATAAAGCTAAACCATTGTGCTTTGAATGGAGTCTCACACCTTTAAAGTAGCAATAAAATCCAAATTCTTCTTATTAAATGAAGTCAGTCAATTTATTCCGTTAGCTGTAATAAGTCCTGAGCTTAAGGATCAATATCATGAACATTTCCGGCAAGATAATAGAATCATTAGGTGCCAAAAACTGAATAATTGCATTATCAGGATCATATACACTTGTATTGTCTGGTCCTGATCTGCCAACATAAAAAGAGTTATCATAGAAGGCTGTAACTGCAGTATATTTTCTGTCGGGATATTCCAGATTTTTAGGAAGAACCAGCTTAACCGGTGCTTTGGCAATTATATGGTTTACCGAATATAGATTAATCTTATAAACCGCACTATATGAAGGTATTGCCATTAAAGGGTATCAAATTGGGCACAAACAATTAAATTAAGCCTGTAATCCTGAGTTATAGCAACAGGTCTTTTAATCCGCTTTGTACCTAAAACATGTACCAACAGTATTTAAGCATTACAATCCGGTCGTTGTCAGTATCGCAAACATAAATAAAAGGCTCTTTGCCGATTAGGATTGCCGAGGGATTATTGAACCCTTCCCAGGCAGGATTAAGTGCAACATAAACGGTATCTCCGCTCACATTACCATTTCCTGAAATCATTACCAGGAGTTATTTAAAGTAGAAGCATCATTTTATCAGCAGAACATCCATAGAAGAATATAACTAAGCTAAATAAGGTCCAAAATATTTTTTTCATCTTACTCATAAACCTAAAGTGATTGAGAACCTGTGAGAAGTTCCAAGTTTAACAAAATTGGCAAAGCCATAATCGACCGTAATATTTGTAACATTCACCGGAATGTTTACTCCTGCACCAAATGAATAATTCTGTTCATCGACATTGAACTTATAACCTGCTCTTAAAAAGAAAAGTTTATTCCAGTCATATTCAAATGCTGTTGCTACGTTCTCACTATTATCATTTGGATGATTTAACTGAATTGAAGCAGTTAGTCTATTTCGTTTCATCCTGGTATGGTTCAAAGGCAAATCCAATCCTGAATATTGTTGGAGGAGAAAATGCCTGCCATTCCGATTTTTCTCTTTTCCCAATCAGAACAACTTCTCCATCAGGGGCAAGCTGATTTCCAAAGTTGGATACAGTTACAGCAAATCTTGTACTTCCAAGACCAGTCCAGTAATATGTTCCAACATCAATCATAAAACCGCGCATTTTTAAGCTTATCAAGTGTTTCTTCAATGTATCGGACGGTTCCACCAAAGCTGAATTGGTCCGTCATTTTTCTGGAATATGTGAGAGCAATAGCAAGGTCACCGAATCCGAAATATTCTCCTGTTCCAAAAGGCTGATACTCTGTTGTAACCGGCATATCCTCCATGGATAACGAAGTAAACGATAAACCAAATGCATTTGCTTCATCCAGATGGTAAACAGCACCTAAAAAATTATGACTAATATCCACTACCCAAATATTATGCGAAAAGAGTACCTGGTCTTCTTTGAACTGAACTAGACCTGCGGGATTCCAGTAGATAGCAGAAGCATCATTTGCTATTGCTACAAAGGATTCACCTAATCCGGACGCTCTTGCACCGACACCGATCTTCAAAAACTCCGCAGTAGAAATTCCTGCTCTTTGTCCTCCCAGAATTGGGAATAGCTGAGCACTTGCCTGGTTCTGAATGACTAAGTAAATAATATTATTAGAATAAATGAAATATTTCTCATATTAAAATCTAAAACTGACTCCTAATTTTATGTTTCGTCTTGTTAAATATCTTGCCGGATTATAAGGATAAGGAGAAATCGGAGCCTGCAAATCAGGATACATCGGATCATTCCATGGAAGTAGTTGTAGGATCTCCCAATTCATATGCCCTGCCGGTTGTTGGATTAATAATTGCTGAATTATGTTGATCAAATAGATTATTCACTTCAGCAAAGATGGAAAATCTTAAGCTGCTGAGTGAAAAATATTTTTCAATATTCAGATTAATCCAGAACCAGTTTTCTCCTATTTTATTGTTCCTGTCATATGTAACTAAAACATATTCAGGTTTTCCATTGGTTAGTTCTCTGCCTGTATATACTGCCGGAGTGTATCTTTTTCCTGACTGAAATTGTGCTCTTATATAAAAATTGAAATCATCTAAAATACCTTTGGCAAATCCAAATAAACCGGTACCAGGTTCAACATAAAAATTTCCTGAAACGGATGCATTAACAGGTCTATCCCAGGACATATAATATTCTTTAATAGATTCACTCAACGATCCACGGGCAACAAGCACTCCTTCGGATGGTGAAGAACTCTTGCCAGTTATTATGGAATAAGTTACATTGGCAGAACCTGAGAACCATTTACCTATACGTTTTTTGTACTCCAGTTCCACTCCTCTCGATCGTGCATAGTCAGAGTTTACATAGGTGGTAAAATTCTTTGTCGATAATCTTGGAGAGGTAATAATCGCGGAACGGGTGCTCACATAATCAAAAATATCTTTATAGTAAGCTGTAAATGTTAAAACATCATCCAGAGAGAACTGAGTTTTAACACCTAACTCATACGCTACTGTTGTCTCAGGATTCAGATTTGGATTTCCGAATGTCTGGAATGTTGATTGTGCACTCACCGGAGTCATTTTTGCATAAACAAACTGAGGAGTCGGCCATTTACTGAAATGCCCGTAAGAAAAGAAAAGAGTCTGATAATCAGAGACTGGATGAGATATGCCTAGTCTCGGACTCAGCCGTGCCTTAAAGTTTCTTCCAAAAAGGGAATAAGTATCCTCGTCGTACGCTTTTCTTACCTCATCCGGTATTGTGATTACATCAGGATTTTGTACAGCATCGTCAACAAACTTTCCAGGGAACCAATAATCCAAACGCAGTCCGAAATTTAAAATCATTCCTGAGAAGCTGATATTATCCTGGGCATAAAATGAACCCTTAGCAGGATATACCTTATACACATCATTGTTTAATCCCATCGTTCCAACCCAGGGCTGATAAATATCAACAACCTGCATTTCCTGAAACTGTGCTTCAAAACCAGCTTTAAATTTATTTTTTTCATCAAAAAAGCTCGTCAAATCACCCTTCAGAGAATATTCCTCAACATAATGATCATGCCAGGTATAAGGATTTCCCACATCCCAGAATCCATCACCAGGGATTACCCGTATGGAATCACTTGTGGTATTATAATATTGTATCGGGAAATTCGTAATATCTTTAGGTTCCTGGTATTCATCCCAGTCCAAACCATTTGCATCGGCCCTCAAATGCGTAAACAGGTAATTGAATTTTAATTCATAAAAGGTTTTAGGATTTAAAGTATGAGTAATGCTGATATTCTGGTAATTATTGTTATGAGAATAAGTGTTCGCATTATCCAGAGAATTCTGAAAAGTGTACTGATAACCAGGACTCGGTTCAACATATTCAAGATTGGCCTGAAGAGACTGTGAATTTTGATTTATACTTACTGACTCATTAAAGGAATATTGAATCTTGAATACCGGAGAATATTTATAAGTTAATTTCAAAAGTCCAAACCAGTTATTTTCTGCTCGGGGAGCAAACCTTGAACCAAAGAAAATTGAAGAATATACCTGGTTCGCGGTTGGTTTATAATAACCTTGGGTTATACCATCTGAAATGCCGCCAAAGAAATTTGTAAAGAAATTTACTTCTCCGGGAATCTGCAGACCAAAAGTTGGCAATATCCATGTGGTAATTGGCTCGGGACCACTTAAGTTAGCTTCAACAACGTCCGTATTGAAAACATGCGGTGAATTAGTGCCTAATTGATTATCAAACTTATAAGAAACGGAACCATGGAACTTATTTGATCCTTCTTTGGTCTTTAACGTTAACAACGCCTGAAGTAGCCTGCCCATACTCTGCATTGTACCCGCCCGTGATCACTTCTACTTCTTCGATTGAGCTTGCAGAGAGTTGAAGTCCGAAACCTGTACCGGCTAAAGGATCCTGCACAGATACTCCATCGAGAAGAAAAGCATTTTCATAAGTTCTTCCTCCCCTAATGTGAATTTCATTATCAGAAGTTACAACACCGGTCTGCTGAACAAGAACATCGGTAATTTTCTCGAGCATGGCAGCTTCGATATCTTCCTTGACTTACAGTCCTTTTGCTTTGAGTTTCCTCAACATCAAGCATAGGCTTTTCGCCAATCACAACCACATCCTGGTTGAAGGTTAAGACAGATTCCTCCAGCTGTACTTCAACCGTTTTTAGTCTTTCCGGCTTCAATTTTGGTCCCTGTAAACTGGACAGATTTATATCCGATATATGATATCTCAAGGTTGTACTCACCCGGATTAATATTTTTAATAATAAAATTTCCGTTTAAATCTGTGGCAGAACCATAGTAGGTACCCTTAAGGATAACATTTACCCCCGGTATATCCTCCCCGGTAGTTTTTATCGGTGACTTTACCGGAAAGTGATCCTGTTTGCTGTCCGTAAAAGATATATACAAACTCAATAAGGGAAATAGTAACTAATAATTTCATTTTATCAATTTAAAATCCTCGAAATAATACTTTGCTTAATAAACTGCTTACACTTCCCGCAAATCCATTACCCTATGAAGAGGTATACCGATAAAGAAATTGATTTTTGTCATTGTTTTCGAAACCTGATATATCCTGGGATGAAGCTATGGTTTCTGAAATAATAAATCGGTGTTATACTTAGAGGATTCAGGTTAAATGTTCTTACTCTCGAGAGCGACTTGGTTGTTTCTAAATTAACATACCCTGTATTACTTGTATCTTCCAGAACAGCCCCGCTTAGCATCTGGCTCATATAATAAGCTGTATCGCTTTCAATGGGCAGATATCCCTGAATCTGATTCAGGTCAATTACCTGAGGAAATTGAAGTGAGAAAAGAATCTTCCCGCTGTTGTCTAAATAATTCTGTGTGACTGCACTTGCCAGGTCAGATGAGTGGCTTGCATCCCCGTACCAAAGTGTAGCATCAAAAAGTTTTATTGTTTCCAGAAATGTAGTATTAAGATATGGAAGTTTGTTTGTTCTGATATCATAAACATCAAACTTTTCACTTAACCCAATACTATCCATCATTCTGTAGTAAAATGCAGGAGCGTTGTCACTCAGCAGAAAATCATCTATAATGATCAGGTGACCTTTCGGTTTTTTAACATACCAGTTTTTAGATGGAGAATTCTGGGAGGTTGAATTCAGCGATGCCCTTGGATCTGGCACCGGATATATCTACTGCCTGCACATAAAAAATATTATCAGAATTATATTTTAAACCGGGTAGTTTTATAATTTGTCCTGTAGAAGGATTAATAGGATGACTATTCGGATCTCCATTAATCAGTATATCCATTAATGGATCAGGATTATTAAAATCATCTGTTTTTATGGTAACCCTTCGTATTGAACCATCAATTGTAATAAAATTACTTGAATCGTTAATCGCGATGTTTATTGCGGAGATAGATGAGTTGCCATCAATATCATAAGCATCCCACCCGAAAGACATAGCGCTAAAGGTCGTATCAGGATGTGTTGACAGAACATTCCAGTTTATCTCCGGAGCTGAATTTTTAATGGGTATGTTTAATATTGCCGGATTTGGATCGATTAAACCTATATCTGTAAACGGCTCTCCTGAATCATACTTTCCATTTCTGTTAACATCACTATATGGTTCGGCTCCGTAACTTACTCCATTTTGAAAAATGAGCGTATCATAATTTCCATTACTGTAATCATCAACAGCAGAGACTCTGAAGTTGAATGTTGTATCAACTGCACCTATCTGTAATGAAAACAGACTGTCATTTTGTTCAGTAAATGTCCAATCGCTTCCATTCCAGGAGAAATAAAAGCCTATCACAACTCCATCCGGATCGTCTCCGCTCCACCAAAGATTTATTTTGCTCTGCTGCTGACTTATAGTACTGTCCGGCTGCAGAAATATTTTTGTAGTTGGAGCACTATTACCAATCGGATTGTCGGTTATATTTTCTTTACATGAAAATATACCTGCAGTTAAACCCAACAATAGGAAAAAAGTATTTTTTTTAAGCATTTAGTTCAATTAAAAAAAATGCTGCTGCGTATCGCACACAGCAGCCAATTATTATTTTACTAAAACCATCTTTTTAACTTGTACAAAGTTATCAGCATTTAAACTATAGAAGTAAATTCCTGATGTTAATGTAGAAGCATCAAAACTAACCTGGAAAGTTCCAGCGTTCTGCATCTGATTTACCAGCGTTTTAACTTCTTGTCCTAAAATGTTAAATATCTTTAAAGTTACCATTCCTGTTTTAGGAATTGAGTAACTTATAATTGTTGAAGGATTGAATGGATTCGGATAATTCTGTTTCAGTGAGTATTCCTGAGGTACATTATCATATTCATTATTTACGCCAACTGGTACGTAACCGAAAATATCTTCATCATTTCTGGGAGTCAATTTATACTGAGAATGAGTATAGCTTAATACACCGATAATTTCCTGGAATGTGTCTCCCTTTAAAACCTTCACGGCACTTGCTCCAGCATTTAAGGAAGTGTTGCCGTCAGACCAGATTATCCTGGTATGTCTTGTGCCGCCGATTTCTGTTCCAAATGATTCACCAAAGTTGCTGGTACCGTCTGCATTTGCACTATCAATAACAATATTCTGATATTTAACAAGAGTACCTTCCCAGGGTTCTGCACTTAACGTTCCTAAAATAAAGGTTCCTACCGAGTCTATTGGTAAGTATACTGCTTCCGGTAAAGGATTCCCTGAAGAGATCACATTAATATTTGTAAGTGTATCAATCTTAACTCCTAATGATCCTAAACCAACTGTTCCCTCAACTTCTACTAAATCACCCCTCTTAAGATTTGCAACCTGCAGACCACCCGTACCTAAGAGGATACCACTCCACTTTCCTGAGCCATTCTGGATATAAACTCTTGCCGGATTCACACCATGATTACCTGGAATATCAGAAGTATCTGCGGTAACTACTCCAGAAAGTTGGATTTTATAGTTATGGTAAGAGCTATATGCACTTCCAAATGGACTGAAGCGGACATCCTGAACTGTCAGCGGCCGGTTCAAAACGAAATAAGAATATCTGCTGTTGTTTATGTTCTGAGGACTAGTTGAAAACATTTCGTTGCTGTCGCTTGCTTTAACATAATAATCAACAAATGCTGAGTCACTATTTAAAGCAGGTATAACTGCAGAGTATATCAATGAATCGATTCGGTTCCCTTCATCATTCCGATAGAATCAATAACGCCAAAATTACTACGGGTGTAAAGGAAAACAGTATCAACTAGGGCACCAAGTCTTCCTTCCACTTTACATGTAACGGTTACATCATCAGATGAGCCAACGACTGCTTTATCTCTCTTTACATTTGAGATAAAGGGTGGAGAAACAAGAACTGGACCTAAATCTTCAGGATAACATGGAACCACTTCCCATTGATTGTTATATGCTTCTAAAATACCTGTGATGTATGAAAGATATGAACCAGCAGGTGGTGGGTTATAATCCAGTCTTTCACGATAACGTGGTGCTGATCCTGTCTTAAAATAGCGGGATTGTGCATACATTAAAGCATAACGGCCATTTAAATCATTAACCGTAAATCCGCCTGCACTTGATCCTGTTCCGGTAAGAATATCAGATACGATTAAAGGTGCTCTTCATCAGCTACAAGTGTAACCCTCATTCCCAGGTATTTCCTAAGCTTATAATTAAAAGTCATTTCCGGGGTATACATACTGTCAAGTGTAAGGGGAATCGGATCATATCTTTTACCGTCTTCGGATATCAGTTCCACCAATACTGAATCTTTCAGAACCAGTTCTGGTTGTTTGACCGTACATTGTAACCAAACCGGTGAATTCATAAGTTTTGGCAGTATCCGATAAATCAAATGTAGTAAGCTGTGTACCAATGCTTGCAGAATCACCCGCATAAATATTTAAACCACCCCAGGGCTCATTATTTGGACCCTGAATATAACATCCCCAATGGGTTCCAAAAGATAAAACAGGATTTCTATTCCCTTCATCGCTTATAATAGGACGGACAGAAACCTGTCCTCTTACACGGACTAACTGTCCTGTTAAAGGTGAATTAACCCAGGTAGTAAGTGTATCTGGTACCTGATTAATTTCCTGAAGTGTAACTAAAGGAATTTCATCCTGGGCAAGGATTAACCCGGTAAACATCAGAATAAAAATAAAGAGTATCTTAGCTTTCATTTTCTCTCCATTACTTAATAATTAAAAATTTTCCGGTTTTTATATCACCGTTATTATTGTTCTTAACAGTATAAAGGTATAATCCTGTTGCAACTGCCTGATCATTATCTGTAATAAGATCCCATGCATGTTCACCTCCTGTAAACTGAGGCTTCACATCAGAGGCATATTGATCAAACCATCTTATATCGGATCCTGAATTACTCTGATTATGATCCATCCTTTTTACTACATCACCTGCTAAGGTGTAAATTGTTATCTCACAATCAGAAGGAAGGTTAAAGAAGTAAATTTTTCTTAATCTTTCAGAGGATCCATCCCATATAGCATTACCATAGTAAGGATTGGGGTATACACCCGGTTTAGCTTCAGGTGTTTCAGCTGGAAGCGTTCCTGGTAAAACAGTTTTGAGATTGGTAAGAAGACTTGATTCAAGAGGGCCTAAATTATTTGCGGCGTCTCCTTTGTCAAAAGCTGTTACTGTAAATAAGTACTGCCATCCGTTCAGCAGGTCGGGTAATTCATATTTATAATAGTATTTAGTAGAGTCTCCATCAAAGACTACAGGTTCATCCATTTCGACTGAGTTAAATCCTGTATTGAAACCTGCGGTACCTGCTGTATCATATTGAGCAAGTACTACCATAGCTTTATTGATATCCTGATTTTCAGTAAGATCAAATCCTGTCTGAGTACTATATATTCTGTAGCCGCCAAAATCCTCTTTGCCTGAAATGGGATCGATAGATTTTTCAGCTCTCTTATCCCAATAAATAGTAGCCTTATTATTTTCTGGTACAACTTTAACTAAAGGCATGGTCGGCGGAGCCGGCAATACATATCTGTGAATCTGACCATCTCCGAAAAGATCTTCATTAGATTCTATAATACCATTCCTGTTACGGTCATTGCCGAAGTAGGCTCTTAGCGCCCAGTCAGCATTATTATAAAGCGTGGTCCTTTGTTCCCTGGTATCCAAAATAGCTGGTTCTGATCCATATTTTTTCCCGCAGACAACCGCGAATACTACATTTATGGAATCACCCGGTGCTATGTTGCTATAGTAACCATGTGTAATCAATATTGACCGGTTGGAAGGGATTTTAAGATCCTGCGGATTTATTCCCTTACCTAAACCATAACGGTTTGTACCTCCAAACCACCCCTGCATTTTATCATATCTTTGTAAATCATCCTGAGGAGCGAAAAAGTTCGGATCTGATGTGTTATTATGAGTCCAGGAATTGAAAGATGTTGCAGGTATACTGTCATTTTCATAAGGAAATGCTTGTGGGATTGCTGGTTCTGACCCCAGGAACAAAAAACCAACGTAACTATCAGTGTACCCGATATCTCCATCAGCATCATACTCATAAGCAATTTTAAGTGAGTCGTCATAGCCATCGCCCCCATGAGAATAGAAGGCTGTATTTGTTGCAGTGGTGATCTTAGTATTACGGACTACTGCATCTGTCCATAGACCCACATAGACACTGTCCAGGTATTTATTGGAAACGTTCTTAATTGTGTAGTTAAGGATTACGAAAAAATCTGCGAATGGGAAATTCCAGGCATATGATTCCTGGTGGACTGAAACACCCAACGGATTATGGTCGACCAATATGGTCCCGTCATTCGGATTGTAATAATTCGTGTCAGTAAAATCGGCTATAAAATCCTGGTGTGAAATTGCTGCCGGATTATAAAATCTTGAATCAACCAGGCTGGATTTTTCAAGAAGTCTTGAATCTTTATTATTTGTGAATTCAAAACCTCCTCCTCGGACCAAAGAGGACGCATCTACGGCACCGGTAGTAACAAAAGGACCCACTTTTGAATTACTGTTTATCGCATCTTTTTTAAAGCCCCCTATCCATAATCCGCCGGCAAAAATATGTTCTATGCCGCTTCCTGCGGGGTACTCACATGAAGGAGGATGATTGGGCTGAGTAATTAATTTTAATCCGTTTCCGTAAATTCCAAAATTGGATATAGTAAGACCTAAATTTCCGACATTTGTGTATTTACTCTCATCTGCCTGAATTTTTGGAATTTTCTTTTCATCATCAGAAGTAAATGCCAGGGAAAAAATGATTAAAAAGATCAGAAATGGTAAAAGTTTGAATTTCATTAAGAAAATAGCTGCTGTTTATAAAAAGAAGGCTCTAATTAACTATTATTTCTTTTTTATTCATAACACCGAATTGAATATTGCACTGAGGATTACAGGCAGAAAGAAAATAGTTTTCAAAATTTAATCAAATTTTCAGAGAGAGACCTTTCGGTGTAAATTTTATTAAAGCCGGAGTTAAAGATAATCAGAGAATCGGTATGAAAAAACCATGATGTCAGAATAATTTAAAATTAATTTCCTTAAATAATTTTTTTATTTCATTTTTATTTTATTGCTGAAAGGCTGGGTTGTAGAATTATTAAACAACCTTTTTTTTATGGAGTTACCTGATGTGAGCCCTTTAGAAAAAATGCTGAATATTAGTTTAATAGAATGCCTTATTTTATGCTGTAAAAAAAGCTGCAGCTATAAAATTGCTGCAGCTTTTGTAAAATTGTTATTTAAAGACTGCCCTGGCTTGTTCGTCGGCATGATAAGAACTTCTTACCAGTGGTGAGGATTCAACTATTTTAAAGCCGATTTTTAAACCTTCTTCCTTATACATTCTGAATTCTTCAGGAGTAACAAATCTGTCAACCGGCAGATGTACTTTTGTTGGCTGAAGATACTGTCCAATCGTGAGTATATCGCAACCTGCAGTAACAAGATCTTTCATTACATCAATTACTTCTTCTGTCTTTTCTCCGATTCCTACCATAATACCGCTTTTTGTCTTCAATTCCCTGTTCTTGAACCAGCTGATCAGTTCAAGACTTCTCCCATATTTAGCCTGTGGACGGACAACATGATAAAGCCTGTTTACAGTTTCCAGATTATGATTGAGAATATCCGGAGGGTTTTTCATTATTATTTCATACGCTTCAACAACTCCCCTGAAATCAGGTATTAATATTTCGACAGTTGTTTCTGGTCTTTGTTCCTTTATTAATCTTACTGTTTCCGAAAATATTGAGGCACCGCCATCTTTAAGTTCATCCCTGTTAACAGATGTGATTACTACATGACGTAGATTGAGTTCATTAACAGAATCTGCTACTCTGCGAGGCTCCTGAAGATCAAGTTCATTAGGTATTCCTAATTTAACATTGCAGAATCCGCAGCTTCTTGTGCAGGTATCCCCAAGTATCATAAATGTTGCTGTACGGTGATTCCAGCACTCAGCAATATTCGGACACCTTGCTTCCTCACATACAGTGTGAAGGCTCTGCCTGCGCATAAGATTTTTTACATCAGAGTAATTATTTCCGGTTGGTAACTTTACTTTTAACCAGTCCGGTCGTTTTCCTAATGGTTCTTTTTCCTTTTCTACCTGTTCTTTATAAGTTCTTTGATGCTGATTTATCATAATTAATTTCAATTTTACAGATCCAAAGCACTAAAAAGTACCAGGATCGAAGTTTTCAAGTGTATCTTTTATAAATTTTAGGAATAATCCTGCTAACATTCCATCTATTAATCTGTGGTCATGACTTATAGTTAGCGCCATAATGGGTTTAATGGCTATTGTATCTGTACCTTCATATTCAACAACGACAGGTTTTTTAAGAACTGTTCCTACTCCAAGAATGGCAACTTCAGGTTGATTAATAATTGGAGTGCCGAAATTTAATCCAAAAACACCATAATTAGTAATAGTAAAGGTACCTCCGGTTATATCATCAGGTGTTAATTTCTTTGTTCTTGCTTTCTGTGCCAGTTCATTTATCGATTTAGCAAGTCCTAAAATATTTTTTTCTTCTGCATTTTTTATATTAGGAACAATCAAACCATTAGGTTCAAGAGCGACAGCAATACCGAGATTAATATTTTTCTTCCGTAGAATAGTATTCCCTTCTACAGAAGAATTGACAAGCGGGAACTGCTTAAGTGCTTTAACAACAGCTCCGGCTATGAAAGACATATAAGTAAGCTTTATTCCCTCCTGCTGATATTTGTCCCTGTTCTTTTGCAGAAAATTATAAATCCTGATCATATCCACTTCTAGCATTGCAGATACATGCACAGAAGTATCGCGACTGTTAATCATATGCTGCATTATTTTCTGACGGATATTGTCCATAGGGATTTTTTCAATGCTCTGTGATGAATCAGCTGCACCCACGGAAAAGTTTGGAGCCTCAGAATAAGCAAAAGACGGTTCCTTAGGTTTAGCAGGCTGTTGTGCTGGTTCTATTGAAGAAGTTCTATTGGCTACATAATTCAGGATATCTTTTTTTGTAATTCTCTCATCCAGGCCGCTGCCTTTTATTCTGTTAAGTTCCTCGAAACTTACATTTTCCTGCCGGGCAATATTTAATACCAACGGCGAAACAAAGCGGTTTGCTCTTTCAACATTTTCTTCTGGAATAGACTGACGGGCAAAATTATCATGCATAGATTCTGAAGGAGTTTCCTTAATAGTCGTAGTTTTCTGTACCTCATCTTTTTTATCTTCTTTAACCTGCTTCTCTGATTGCTGAACGACAGGTGCTGAACCACCTGATAACCTGGCAACTACAGTTCCTACCTCAACTGTTTCCTGTTCATTTACAAGAATCTCGGAAAGAATCCCTTCTGAAGGAGATGGAATTTCAGTATCAACTTTATCAGTACTAATTTCAAAAATTATTTCATCTTTTTTAACCTGATCACCTTTTTTCTTATGCCATTTAAGGATAGTTCCCTCCATTACACTTTCACCCATTTTGGGCATAAGGATTTCTGTAGTTGCTCCTGATGTTCCATTCTCTGCAGGAGCTGCTGATTCTACTTTTTGATTCTGCTCTTCAACTGCTGGTTTTTCAATTTGTGGCTGAACAGTTTTTTCCTTTTCTTTTTTTAATTCAATCTGGTCCTGTTTTCGGGTAGTCACTGGTTCTGCCGGGCCTCCATTATCCTGTATTATCGCAACAACAGTCCCAACTTCAACTGTGTCGCCTTCATTAACTTTAATATCAGAAAGAATTCCATCAGAAGGTGATGGCACTTCAGTATCAACTTTGTCTGTACTGATCTCAAAAATAATCTCATCCCTTTTAACTCTGTCCCCTTTGTTCTTATGCCATTTTATAATGGTTCCTTCATTTATGCTTTCACCCATTTTAGGCATTACTACTTCCATTATTCTCTCCTTTATTAAAATTCTATTAATTCTTTAATCCCTTTATATACTAAATCTCTTCCCGGAAGTATATCTGACTCAAGCAAGGGTGAATAAGGGATATGAGAATCCTTTGCAGCTATTCGTTTAACAGGACCATCAAGAAACTGAAAACAGTTGTCGGCTATTCTTGCTGCAATTTCAGCTCCGAATCCGCCGGTCAATGTGTCTTCATGAATTATGACTGCTTTGCTGGTCTTCTTTACTGAATTGAAAAGCAGCTCTTCATCTAAAGGAATAATTGTTCTGAGATCAATCACTTCGACTGAGTAACCTTCATCTTCTAATTTTTTTGCGGCTATCATTGAATCCCATAAAGAAGCACCGTAAGAAATAATGCTAATATCAGTTCCTTCCCTAACTATTTTGGCTTTGCCAAAGGGAACGAGGTAATCTTTGTCAGGCTCAGGAGTAATTGCATAACTCTGCCTGTATAACCCTTTATGTTCGCAAAATAGAACGGGATCATTTATTCTGCAGGCAGTTTTGAGAAGTCCTTTTGCATCAGATGCATTTGATGGATAAGCAATAAGTATACCCGGGACATGAGCAAAAATCGATTCAATGTTCTGACTATGATATAGTCCCCCATGTATATACCCTCCGACAGCTACTCTTGTAACAACTGGAGTAATCCACCTATTATTGGACCTGTACCGGAAAGTTGCAATTTCATCTTTATACTGCATGAATGCTGGCCAGATATAATCTCCGAACTGGATTTCAACCACTGGCTTTAAACCTGCTAATGCCATTCCCGCAGCTACACCGGCAATGCTTGCCTCAGCAAGAGGTGAGTTAAAGACTCTGTTTTCTCCGAATTTAGTTGACAATCCTTTAGTGGCTGTAAAAACTCCTCCCTTCTGATCGGCTATATCTTCACCGAAAATATACATATTGGGATTATGCTCCATTTCCTCAAACAAGGCATGGTTGATTGCATCAACCATAACTATCTTATTCCCGGAAGGAGCATTTTTTTCATATTCTAAAGATTCACGTAAGCCGCTTTCGTCCAGGACGTTTCTACCTGATTCAGATATATCCGGATCTTTTGCACCGGCAGCTTTATCAGCCATTTCATTCACAATGCTGAGTGACTCATTTTTAAATTTTTTATAATCTTCATCTGAAATCATTCCCCGTGAAATAAGCTGCTTTGAAAATCTTTCTATCGGACACCTTCTAAGATCTTCTTCCAGCTCTTCACCTTTGCGATATTTCTTCTGATCATCACTTGAAGAGTGAGAATGAAGTCTTACAACTTCAGCTTCTATAAGGACCGGTCCTCTACCTGATTTAATATATTCAATAGCTTCCTGAACGGTACTGTACGATTCAAAAAAATTAGTTCCATCGATTTTTTTTCTGAGTAATGAATGGTAACCAGACATCATTTCAGAAATCGAACTTCCCTTACCGCCGCTTTGTTTATGAACTGGAACGGAGATAGCATACTTATTATTCTGGATAACAAATAATACCGGCAGTTTTTCCCTGCTTGCCCAATTAATTGCTTCGTGAAATTCTCCCTGGCTGGTTGTTCCTTCACCGCTGCTAACATAAGAAATTGAATTTACACCTTTTCGTACAGATGCTAAGGCAGTACCTACAGCCTGGAGAAACTGAGTACCAGTCGGACTTGACTGAGAAGGAAGATTAAATTTATTATGCCCCCAGTGGCAAGGAAGCTGTTTACCTGCACTCGCAGGATCATCTGCTTTTGCAAAACACTGAAGGAAAAATTCATAAGGGGTAAGTCCGGAAGTCAGTACAAGCGCCAGATCCCGATAATAAGGAAAAAGCCAGTCTACCTGGGGATTTAATTGCAGAGCTGCAGCAACCTGGATAGCTTCATGTCCGGCCGCTGCTATATGAAAAAAGGTTTTCCCCTGTTTAAGCAGGTTCATAGCTTTAGTATCAATGTCCCTTGATAAAAGCATTTTCTTTAAAGCATTAATCAGCTGGTCTTTATCTAAACCACTCTCTGCGGCTAGTTCTTCCACAAGTGAGCCGTTATTTCCTTTTTGTTTTTTCAGAGACTTTTCTTCCAGGTTTTTTTCTGTCCTTTTTGACATTAAATTCCTCTCATACTAACAGATTCGATTGAATGTTTAAAATTTCATCGACAGAGATAATATTAAAATTACTATACCCGAATTCCTCAATAAATATAGCTAAAAGAATATCTTTTACGTGAGAAATATCCTGCATAGATCCGGTCTCTCTTTGTAAAGAAGTAACATCTTTATCATTTATTCCACAAGGTATAATTCCATTAAAAAGCGAAAGATCAGTATTGATATTAAATGCAAAACCGTGCATTGTAATCCATCGGCTTACCTTAATTCCGATTGCCGCGATCTTTCTATCGCCTATCCATACACCCGTAAATTTTTCATTCCTGCCTGCTTTAATTCCATACTTAGCACAGGTCTTAATGATTATCTCTTCCAATGCCCTTAAATATTTGTGTGTATCCTTGTGCCATTCCTCGAGACTTATGATGGGGTAACCGACAATTTGCCCCGGTCCATGGTAAGTAATATCCCCTCCCCGATCTATATCATACACAGAGATGCTGTTGTTCTTAAGATACCCCTCAGTTCCGACAAGGTTTTTCCTATCAGCCGTTTTCCCAAGAGTGTATGTGTTGGGATGTTCAAGAAGGTAAAGTGTATCAGGTACTTTTCTCTGATACCTTAGTTCAAAGGTTTTCCGCTGCAGATCCCATGCTTCTTTATAATCGATTAAACCAGGGTTACAATAGAGCAAATCCTTCATACTAAATATGAATAGCCTCTCCGTATGCTTGTGCAGTGGCTTCCATAACAGTCTCTGCAAGCGTAGGGTGAGAATGAATCGTTTTGATGATCGAATGAGCATCCAGCTCGTTGGTCTTTGCCAGAGTGAATTCAGCAATCAGTTCTGTTGCATCAGGTCCGATAACATGAGCTCCTAACAGCTCGCCATATTTTTTATCAAAAATAACTTTTACGAATCCCTCTCTTTCACCAACAGCAAAGGCTTTACCGCTAGCCACAAACGGGAATTTACCAATCTTAACTTCATAGCCTGCTTCCTTCGCTTTTGCTTCTGTTAAACCTACGCTTGCAACCTGAGGCTGACAGAAAGTACCTCCTGGTATATTATTATAATCAATGTCCGGAGTATTCAATCCCTTTATTTTTTCGACACAATGAATTCCTTCAGCAGAAGCAACATGCGCGAGCCATGGCGGCCCAATAACATCCCCTATTGCGGAAACATTTTTAACGTTTGTCTCGTAAGTTGATTTATCAACTTTAATATGGTTTTTGAAAATCTCGATACCTAAAACCTCCAGACCAAATCCTTCAATATTTCCAGTAACACCAACTGCATTAAGGACCACATCAGATGAAAGCTCTTTTCTCTGACCATCCTGTGAAATATAAACAGTAACTTTTGAATTCTGTACCTCAGCTTTTTCAACCATTGTCCCTGTATAGACTTCAATGCCACGCTTTTTAAAACTCTTTAATAAGACTTCCGAAACATCTTTATCTTCAATTGGGAGAATATTATCAAGCATCTCTATAATTGTTACTTTAGTACCCAGAACTGAATAAAAATAAGCGAATTCCACACCGATGGCGCCTGCTCCTATAATAATTAATTCTTTTGGGAGTTCAGTTAAAGATAATGCTTCAGTACTTGTAATTATTTTTTTATAATCTACAGGAATGGTGGGTAGCAGTTTTGGTCTAGCACCAGTAGCAATAATGATATGATCAGCAGTTATTGATGAAACAGCTTTACCATTTTGATCCAGAATTTCCAATTCATTCTTCGATTTAAATCTTCCAAATCCACGGATCCGGTCTACCTTGTTCTTCTTTATTAATATTTCAACATTCTTTACAACACGTTCAGATATATCACGGCTGCGTTTAATAACCTTATTAAAATCATAACTTAGTCCTGACACAGAAATCCCAAAATCAGCAGCGTGATTTTTCATCATATCATAAATTTCAGCATTTTTTAGGAGTGATTTAGTGGGTATACAGCCCCAATTAAGACATATTCCTCCCAGATTACCCTTATCAATAACAACAGTTCGAAAACCTAATTGTGCTGCCCGGATAGCTGCAACATAACCGCCTGGACCGCCGCCTAAAACAGCAATATCATATTTTTGTGGCATTTATCTGAACCTACCGATTAATTATGAAGGAATTAAATATAAAGAAGTGCTTAAAAATAATAAAACTTAGGTGATACAGATGGCTCATCTAAACTCTAAAGTAAGTTATTTAATTTTACTAATTTAGAGGCGTTTATAAATTGGAGACAGCATGGATTTTCCTGTGCATTGTAAGTATTTCATGGAGAATTACCCTGAAATTCATTCAAAATGTGATAAATTAGGTAAAGAAATCCGTAATTCCGTCTGGTGGGAAGATATTATTGGAAAGGATTAGACCTATAGAAAAAGTCGAAACTAATCTTCTTAAAGTATGGCGGATAACAGCTTTATGGGGATTTAGTGAAGCTGCTTTCGGGGGTATACTCATGCACTAAGGGTCCCGTTTAGCGGAATATTTATTAGCGGTGCCGCTGTAATTTTTATAGTTCTGCTTGCTCATTATTCAACAAAGCGTAATGATATTTTTAATGCTACTATCACAGTTATTCTGATTAAAGCCCTTATCAGTCCTCATTCCCCAGTCACTGCATATTTCGCAGTCTTTATACAAGGAATATTAGGACAGATACTATTCTACAATAAAAGATTTTTTAAAACTTCAGCTTTGCTGCTGGGAATAGGCGCCGGGTTATTTTCTGGCTTTCAGAAACTGCTTGTTGTAACGCTTGTCTTTGGAAATACCTTTTGGAAATCCACTGACATATTTTTGAATTATATTATTTCTCAATTCACGCAGGATACCTTTACTGGAATAAGATATAGTTATATTCTTGCTGGAGTTTATATAGGTATTCACCTGATTTCAGGATTTTTCTTCGGTATTGCTGCTGGAAGAATACCATTCAGTTTACAATTTTTAAATAGTTCTGTTAACGATGAAATTAAACTACTTAATAATGAGCTGTTTGTTGAGAAAAGAATAAAACGTAAATGGTGGACGCGCCCTTCAGGAATAATTATTATTCTATCCAGTATATCGGCTGCAATTTTATCTTATATGTCACCCATTTCAGGAAATAATTTAGCCGTAGATATTGTTATAATGATTGTACGCAGCCTGGTAATAATGTTCCTTTGGTATACGTTTCTGTCTCCTTTTATTCTTAAATTGTTTCAGCAATATCTATCCAGGAAAAGCCGCAGTTATTCTGTTAAGATTGAAACAATGGTAAGCACATTCCCAAGATTCAGAATTTTAATTTCTCATGCCTGGAGCAGAACTTCAGATCAAAAGGGATTCATAAGAATCAAGAATTTTATACTACTCTCATTTTTATTTTTACTGAATGATGAAGATTTATCTCCTGCCCGGAGAAGTTAATAACGTTAAAAACAATGATTTCTTGCTACAGCTGTTCACTAACTTATTCATTGTTTTCAATCAGTTTTATTAAAACAAAAAAAGCTGTCATATGACAGCTTTTTTGAAAGAGATTATGTTACACTTCCCAGGTGTTACCGCTAAAGAGTAATTTTTCAAGACTACCTTCACCTTTTTTTGCAGTAACATTTCTGATCTGTGTTTCAACTCCCTGATCATATGTAGGTTTTATAATTTGCCTGAATACACCGATTGGAGTCGGAAAATCAGGACTGTCAGTCATATGTGCAAGAAGAACAGAAAGAACAGGGCTCGTTTCAAATTCATTATGAACCAGTAAATCAGACTCTGAATATTTTCCATTTGAAATATCAACGACTACAGGGGAATATCCATCTAATTTGATTCCCTTTGTACGATTTTTTCCAAAGATCATAGGTTTACCATGTTCCAGGACAAGCACATTATCATCCCTTGGTGTCTTTATTCGAAAGCAGATCAAATAGCACCATCATTAAAGATAACGCAGTTCTGGAATATTTCAATAAAAGCAATTCCCTTATGATCAGCAGCTCTTTTAATCATTGCTGCATATGTTTTGCGTTATCTGTCCATTGAACGTGCAACAAATGTTGCTTCTGATCCAAGTGCAAGTGAAACAGGATTAAAAGGATAATCAACACTTCCGAAAGGAGTAGTTTTAGTAACTTTTCCTTTTTCGGTGTAGGTGAATACTGTCCTTTTGTTAATCCATAAATTCTGTTATTAAAAAGAAGCACTTTTAAGATCAACATTTTTTCTGCAGGCATGAATAAAATGATTACCACCGATAGCTAAGAAGATCACCATCTCCAGTAGCTACCCAGACAGATAGATCAGGGTTTGGCAACTTTTACACCGGTAGCAATTGCCGGAGCTCGTCCGTGAATTCCATGAAATCCATAAGTATCCATATAATATGGAAATCTTGATGAACATCCGATACCGGAAACCCAAACAATATTTTCTTTTTTAATTCCAACCATATCAGGAAATGATCTTTGAACCTGAGCAAGGATCGAATAATCACCGCAGCCGGGCACCATCTTACATCCTGATCAGTTGAAAAATCTTTTGCAGTTAATTTTCCTGCAACATTATCATCATTATTTTGATCCTCCGAGTATTTCAATTATTTTTTCTTCAATATCAGACGTCTTTAAATGGTAAGTCCTCTTACCACATTAAATTGAATCAACAGGTATTAAAAATTCACTTCTGATTATTTTTGCAAGTTGTCCAAGATTAATTTCAGGAATAAGAATTTTCTTAAATCTTCTTAATACTTCTCCTGTATTTTTCGGGAAGTGGATTAAGATATTTAAAATGAGCTTGTGATACTTTATAACCGTTTTCTGGCATCTTATAACTGCTTCAGTAATTGCACCATAAGTTCCTCCCCATCCAAGTACAAGCAGTTCACCTTTCATCACCATCAACTTCAAGATCAGGAATATCCTTAACAACCTTTTTTACTTTTTCAGCTCTTAATTTAACCATCGATCATGATTATCAGGATCATAACTTACATTATCCTGTTATATTAGCTTTTTCAAGTCCACCAATTCTATGTTCTAAACCAGGTGTTCCGGGTTTTGCCCATGGTCTTGAAAGATTTTCATCTCTCGAGATAAGGTTTAAAACCTTCTACTTTCAGTTACGAAATTTCACTTCGAAATTCAGGAAGTTCATTTTCATGAGGTATTTTCCATGGTTCTGATCCATTTGCCAGATATCCATCGGTTAAGAAGAATAACCGGAGTCATATATTTTATAGCAATTCTTGCAGCTTCCAGTGCCATATAGAAACAATCACTTGGAGTAGATGCAGCAATAACAGCAACAGGGGCTTCACCATTTCTTCCATAGAAAGCCTGCAGTAAGATCTGCCTGCTCTGTTTTAGTTGGTAGTCCGGTACTTGGTCCACCGCGCTGAACATCAACAATTACCAAAGGTAATTCAGTCATCACAGCTAAGACCCATAGCTTCTGTTTTAAGAGCAAGACCAGGACCGCTTGTAGTTGTAAGTGCAAGATTATCCGGCAAATGCTGCACCGATTGCGGAGGTAATTCCAGCAATTTCATCTTCAGCCTGGAAAGTCTTTACACCAAAATTTTTATAATGTACTTAAGTACTGAAGTATTTCAGATGCTGGTGTAATAGGATATGAACCAAGAAATAAAGGAAGTCCGCTTTTAACAGAGGCTGCTAAAAATCCAAGTGCAGTTGCTTCATTTCCTGAAATACTTCTGTAAATTCCCTTAGGCAGTTTGGCAGCTTCAATATGGTATCTGGTAGTAAATAATTCTGTATTTTCACCATAATTATAACCGGCTTTAGAGCTTTTTCATTTGCATCTAAATATTCAGGTTTGTTCTTAAATTTCTTTTTTATCCATTCAACAGTCTGTTTCGATTGGTCGATTATAAAGCCAATACATCAAGCCAAGAGCAAAAAAGTTTTTACATCTGGCAATTTCTTTATGTGATAATGGAGAATTCTCAAGAGCTTTAACTGTTAATGAGGTAATGGGTACAGGATAAACTTCATAACCTTCCAAGCTTTCATCTTCCAGAGGATTCGGATCATATTTAGCTAGTTTAAGATTCTTTGCATCAAAAGCATCTGAATTGGCTATTATAATACCACCATTTTTCAATTCAGAAAGATTCTTTTTTATTGCTGCAGGATTCATTGCTACAAAAACATCCGGTCTGTCACCAGGTGTATGTACATCACCGCTTCCAAAATGAAGCTGAAATCCACTAACACCATAAACCGTTCCTGAGGAGCACGTATTTCAGCAGGATAATCAGGTAAAGTACTTAAATCATTTCCAAGAACGCAGTAGTATCGCTGAATTGACTGCCGGTTAACTGCATTCCGTCACCTGAATCTCCGGCAAATCTTACAGTTACTTCAGTCAGGCTTTCTACTTTTTTTTCAATAGCCATAATTTTACAACTCTGTTTTTATTTATACACGTGCAGCATCTTATCCATAAAGTATGCCACTAATTATTTATTCATCAATTATTTATCTTTTCAAATAATAATTACAAATAAATCTCTCAAAATTAACAGAAAAAAAGGAATTTTCTTAGTAATGAAAAAGAAATTTGAATATTTTTTAATGTAATAATTAGGGGATGAGCGGTAAACACTGTTTTAACCATTTATAACTGATAAATCTGATATTGTATTCCTACGAAACGTTTATATTTCGTTAACAGTGCGTTTTACAACGAAGGGTAAACGAAGGGTAAACGAAGGATAAACGAAGGGTAAACGAAGGGTAAACGAAGGGTAAGAGTAAATACTTGCACAGTAATCTCCAATATTTGTCGTAATCCTATTTTCTTAATAAATGAGAAATAACTTCAATTTTTCTTTATTTTGATAAAAGGATTGCTATTTTTATGAATTTAGCAATATTTATAAATTGGCAAAGAAGTTGATATTTATAAATGTCAATTTTTAAAATCAGGCATTTAAAATGTATACTGGCCCAGAAGAGCCTTTATATTCAATAAGTAAAGCAGCAAAGATCCTTGATATTTCGGTACATACGTTAAGAATGTATGAAAGAGAAGGTTTAATTGTCCCCCACCGGAAAGAATCCAACCATAGATTATACTCCCGTTCTGATATTCAGAGACTTATTTGTATCCGCAATTCAATTAACGTCAGTAAGCTTAGTATTGCCGGAATACAAACAATATATTCAATGATTCCATGCTGGAGCATTAAAAACTGTGAAGCATCAGATAGAGAAAACTGTGAGGCGTACAGAAATCACTCAAAAGCCTGCTGGATGTATAAACATAAAGAGAATGAATGCTCAAATGACCAATGCAGGGATTGTTTGGTTTATAAAGACTATGCCGACTGCGGGAAGATAAAAGAAAGTATTATCAATCTTTCAAGAAAAAAATAACTGTCATTAGAATTAGCGCTCTTCTCTTTTTTTCTGAGGATGCTCCCGACATTTAGGCCGAGAAAAGAAAGATGATTATTAATATTAGCAAAAAAAAACCGGAGATCTCTCCGGTTTTTTTAATTGACTTTATATAAAAGCTACTTCATAAGAATAAGTTTTTTGCTGGCAGTATACTCCTCTGTTGTAAGCTTATAAATGTATACACCACTCGTAAGTTTTCCGGCATCAAAAGTTACCTTGTGGTTACCGGCATTTAACTGGCCATTTACAATAGTGGCTACTTTCTGACCGATAAGATTATAAACTTCAAGTTTAACATAACCGCTTTTAAGAGTTGAGAATTTAATGTTAGTAGAAGGATTAAATGGATTAGGATAGTTCTGTTCAAGAGCATATTGCATCGGTCTAGTTCCCGCATTATCCTTTACATCTACAGTAGGATAATTGATGGCTCTCGCATCATCAAAATAATATTCTCCTTTGGTTGTGCTGCCAGGTGTAAATGAGAACTGATATGAATCGAAATTCACAGTACCTTGTAATACTCCATCTCCTACCCATTGACCAAATCCATCCACTGAAGGAGTCCAGACTACTTCTTTCCAGCCGCCCCAGTCAACATTATACCAAGGACTTACCTCATAACCGCCAGATCCTCCATCTCTAACAGCAAAGCGGAACTTATTATTTTTCCCATCCCCTAAAATATATGCCTGAAGAGAAAAAGCTCCCTGAAGGGAATATGTTGGTCCGGCATAATACTCTCTTAATAAGAATACCTCTGCATCAGGATCCCAGCTATATGATAGCTTCATGGATTTAGTACTGACATATAAAAAACTAAACTGAGTGTTTGAAGATGAAATTGAAGTTTCGTTTAGTTTTACTCCGCTGGCAGTGCTTTGCACCCAGTTAGAAATTCCGGCTTCAAAGTTGTCCAGGGTTATAACAGTTCCGGTAATAGAATCACCTGTGGTAAATGTATATTCATATTGAGATGTGATTTCATTACCATGAACATCTTTGATTCCCGGGGCAATTTGAACTGTATAATTAGTTGAAGGATCTAATTTAGTTTTAACAAACATATTCAGGGTACTTCTACCATTTATTGGATAATGTTTCAAAGTACCACTAACGATAGTTTGATCTGAGGTTTTAACAATTTTGAATTTGTTTGATAAGGTTGAAGTATTGACTAACTCATTAAAAGTAATATTAACTAAAGGCTGGATTGCGATATTATTTTCCCCCGGAGACGGAAATAATTGCGCAAATGAAGGTGCCAATACATCAACAATCTTTGTACTGAAATTCGAGTATAGTTGTCCCCTCCTACCTTATCACCATTTCCATCAAATTGATGATTGTACTTATCAACAGAAGCTCCAGATACAGTAAGCACATATTGTGTATCGAACAAAAGATTTTCAGTAGAAATTATTAATCTTTTATCATTATCTGCCCAGGTAAAAGATGAATGCTGCAGCGGGTGAAATACTGATTGTACTCTCAACTGAAGCCCTATCCATTGGCCTGCTGAAATTGATCACCAGATTATCAAATCCGGGGTAAATACTGTCACCCATTTCCGGTGCAACTGTAATAATAACTGGCGGAACACTTGACACAATCGAAGGATCAACAAAGGTAAAAAATGTATCAGATATACTTACCTGTTGGGAATAATTATCATATCCTGGTACAGAGACAGTAAGAGTATGAGTTCCGGCTGGTAATCCTTCAAAATAAAAGAAACCGTTTCTCAGCTGATTCGGGTCATTACTATAAGAATGGAACAATGACTCATAAGTATCTGTTGTAATAGTTTGTCCGTTAATGGTCACAGTTGCTCCATTCACAAATGTACCCTGATCGGAATCTTTAACATGTCCCGCTGCTATGTGTACAGGTGGACGAACAGCATTCTTATATTTTAATATGGACCAGAATAGTGTTCGTGCCTCAAGGCGTTTCCATTTATCATTCATATTGATCGGATTCTGAAAAGCACTTGTATGGAATCCGGCTTCACTAAGTTCAGACGGCATTGTCGATCTTCTGTTAACTGACAGGTATGGCCCATCTCCGGCAGCGCATGTTCCATAGAATGTGCAATCTCCAAAAGAGCCGCGAGTTGTGGTTCTGTATCCACGTGTAAGTAATTCCACTATATGGCTGCTCATAGCCTTGCCGCCGTTAGGAACTTTTTCTGTTCCGTTTCCATTTTGACCCCAAAGCAGTAAAGTGGAATTGGATGTTGAATTGCTTGCAGCATCGCTGTGGATTGAATGATACCATGCAGCACCGAGGGAATTAGCGTAATCTGTTCTTTGACTTAGACCCACCAATTGATCATCATTTGTTCTGCAGATATATACAGTATCAATATCAGTCTCATTAAGCAGCATTTCACGTAGGTTTAATCCCACACGCAAAACTTTATGAGCTTCAGAATAACCATAAATGCCTACATTTTCAGTTTGGCTGTGTCCGGGATCCAAAAATATATTCCAACCAGGCCAACCCGGTAACCTGAGCAGAAATGTTTATGGAAGAGAGTATAAAAACTATAGTCAGTAAAATTTTATTTTTCATTTTTGCTCCGGCTTAATCAATATTCATGATATAAATATAACCTTCATTCAGAACGTCGAAGGCGATCTTTTTACCATCCGCGGCAAAAGAAGGATTCATTTCAATTTGGTCCGGGGTATCTGTTAATTTTTTCCTGCCTGAGCCGTCCGCATTCACGAGATACAGTTCTGATGAGGTGAATGAATGACCATCATCTTCAGCTAGCATATATACAACCGTTTTGCTGTCAGGAGACCATTTAGGCCTGTAGCCTCTTCCTAAATCTTTCAAACCTGAACCATCATTGTTCATAACATTCAGGTTTCCTCCTAAAATTTCAAAAACAACCTTTCTGCTATCAGGAGAAAGACTAAGATTGATCACTTCCCTATTCTTCATTGGTTCATATAATGTTTCGGTCCCGGTGCTTCCCTGAACAAATATTATTTTACTACCTAAAGCATAAGCGGCGATATTGCTGGAGCCTGTTTTGGCCACTTTTCCGGTAGAATATAAATCAGTCTTTTTTGAGTATGAAATGATTTTAGTATTATCGTTCGTCCATTGTGGTAATGCGGGAATATTTGCGAGGTAACCTGATAGATTTTTTGTTTCACCGGTCAGCACATCAAAAGTTTTAACGGCGTTCAACCTGTTAGCTCCTTCATAAATGGCAACTCGGGTGAGAATGGTTCTTGAATCCTGTGACCAGCTGAATCCGAAGCCTGAAGCTATTTCGTCAGTAACCTGTGTTACACTTTCATCCTGGAATTTATAGATCCAGATCCCCTGATATTTATCAGAAGTAAAAGCAAGCATTGTTCCATCTGGTGAAAACTGGGGGGCAAAGAATACTTCTCCGAAACCACCTGCGATTTTTTCACGTGACTGCTGAGCGTATACTGCTGAGAAAAACATCAATATTATAAGCAATTGTTTCATATTTATCCGAATTATTTTTCTTATTAAGAATTTGTAATTTAATAATTTCTTTAAAGTCAGCTGAGTAAATAATTAGAAAAATTATTTAATTGACATTTAAGGTATTTATATTAACGAAGACCTGACTATTTTATCACCGCTTCTCTTTCATACTTTCCATCCGCAACTTCAACAGCGGTCAGGAAAGCTAACCTCGTTATTTTTTCAATAAGATCGGGGCTTAGTGATTCCGGTGTGTCGTCAATTGTATGAATATTTTCATAGCTGTTTGTGCTTACAAAATATAGTGCGGGAATTCCCTTATCGTGGAATGGCTGTGCATCTGCCCCTCCACCTTTCCATGTATTTATAACCAGGAAATTATCAGTCCGCTTATCAACATTTTTTGCTATCTCATAAAGCTTCGGAGAGCTGAGGCCATTACCAACCTGCATACTGTCACCAAATGCTATACAATCCAGATTAAACATAGCAATAACATTCTTTTCATGTACAGGAAGATTTTCTGACATATACTTTGCACCATATAGTCCCAACTCCTCACTGGCAAATAAAGTAAAGATAACAGAGCGTTTAGGTCTGATGTCATTCTTCACAAATGTACGGGCAATTTCCAATACTGCTGCTGATCCGGATGCATTATCATTTGCACCAGGGAAAACAACATTCCCCTGTTTCCCGACATGATCAAGGTGTGCTCCGATTATTAAGTATTCATTTTTCAAATCAGGGTCTGACCCTTCCAATAATCCAACCACATTCATAGTTTCTGCCGATTTATCATAATCTGCTTTGATATACATTTCTGCCAGCGTTCCTGTCTGAATTGAAAATGGTTTTTTTGTTGAATCGATAATTGACTGCAATTGCGACAATGTATAACCGCTTTCTTTAAGTAATTCATCTGCGACATCCAGATCAACATGAATTTGCGGCATATGCAATTCCTGTTCCCCTTCCCCATCCATTACGCTGGCAACTGATTTTTGCGGATTAGAGTTTGGTGTGGAGACAAGAATAATTCCTTTAGCCCCGTATTTCGCCGCGATGTTGCTCTTTGCCCTGGGATAACCATTATCCCAGTCATTATCGCCGACTTTCCATAATGGATTTGGTTTAAATATCACCACAATCTTACCTTTAACATCAATGGAATTATAATCGCTATAAAAATCTTTATCTGCACCATACCCGCAAAACACTATTTCCGTTTTAATTTCACCTGAACCGGTAAACCCTCGGCATACAAAATCTTTCCCAAGCTGATATTCCTTTTCCTTCGCACCATTTTTATAACTAATGAATTTTACAGGAGAAAATATCTCATTATATTCAACATTCAGTTTCTGAAAATAACTATCATTAAATTTTTTCAATCCAAGGTTTTCGAATTCTCCCGCCATATACTCTGCGGCTTTATTGTATCCTTCATGTCCGGGAAGTCTTCCGGAATAGTCCTCACCCGATAAAATCTTGATAGACTCCATCAACTCTTCTTTATCTACAGGATAAATACTTAAATGATGGGCTTTGAGCAAAAAGAGAAAAAGCTCCCAATAAAAGAAATGCAAAAACTTTCAAAATTTATTCTCCAATTTTTAGTTATATACCTATCCTATAAATTAAATTTATTCTTTCACTCTTTTTCCGATTACCTTACTTACTTTAATGAAGAATAACGAAGGATAATCGAAGGATAAACTAAGGATAATCAAAAGATAAGAAATATTAGCCTGATTCTGATGTCATTATGAAATACCTGCGTTTACCTGCAAATTGCTTGTTACCCGATCACTAAGTAATTTAGTTTATAAATTTACTATTTTTTTTCATATGATTTTTCTTAAACTTTTATTTTATTCCTGCCGTAATTAAATCTATGTCCAAATTTAATTTTAAATTATTCAACGAAATGACTGATGAAGATTATGTTTCAGTCGGATTCAAATCCGGACTTGAAATTCATCAGCAGTTATTTACTCATAAAAAACTTTTTTGCAGATGCCCCGCAGGTAAATACAGCCACAAATTTGATGCAGAAATACTTCGCCATATGCGTCCTACTCTTTCTGAA
Organism: uncultured Ignavibacteriales bacterium; assembly: GCA_963764685.1. Lineage (GTDB taxonomy): Bacteria > Bacteroidota > Ignavibacteria > Ignavibacteriales > Ignavibacteriaceae > CAVXTT01. The sequence continues at coordinate 19,644 of CAVXTT010000031.1, read as the reverse complement.
TTAGGTGAGTATGATGGTACCGCTCTGATGGAGTTTAAAACAAAAAAGGATATAATCTACCGTATAAATCGCGAGACGGTGTGCACATATGAAATGGATGATACTCCCCCCTTCCTTATTAATGATGAAGCTGTTGATATCGCATTAGAAATAGCATTGCTATACGGATGTAAAACTGTTGATGAAATTCATATAGCTCGTAAACAATATCTTGATGGCAGTATTCCAACCGGATTCCAACGAACAGCCATAATAGCATTGGATGGCAAAATACCTTATAAGAACCGTCAAATAGAAATTATTCAATTATCAGTTGAAGAAGACAGCTGCAGGGAAATAAGCGATTTAGGCCATCAGCGGGTTTATAACACTGACCGTTTAGGTATGCCATTAATTGAAACTGTAACAGGACCTGATATGCTAAACCCAATTGAAGTTGCAGATGTTGCCCAAATACTGAGAAAAGTGGTGCGCAGTACCGGGAAAGTTAGAACAGGCATAGGAGCCGCTCGTCAGGATGTAAATGTTAGTGTTGCTGGCGGAACTAGAATTGAAATAAAAGGAGTGCCTAAAATTGCTGATATTCCGCTATTAACTTACAATGAGGCAATGAGACAATGGAATCTTCTGCTTCTTCGGGATGAGTTGCATAAAAGAGGAATTACTCTGGATACATTCAGCGGTAAATATGAAGATATTACTAAGCTGCTTTCCAGGACCTATTACCTTCCAATAAAGGATGCTGTTCAAAGAGGCCATTCTGTAAAATGCATTGTATTAAAAGATTTCAAAGACCTGCTTAATTGGCGCACCCAAACTGATACTTACTTCTCAAGAGAAATTTCGGACAGAGTACGGGTTATTGCATGCCTAAGCCACATTCCAAATATTGTTCATTCCGATCGTAAGGGAGAAACTATTTCCTCAGCCGAATGGGCCAAAATTAAGAAAAGTGTAAACGCATCGGATGAAGACACCATGGTTATTACCTGGGGACCTGAAGAAGATTCAATAACTGCAGCGAAAGAAATAATCATCAGGGCAAAAGAGGCTGTTGTTGGTGTTCCTTCAGAAACCAGGCAGGCATTGAGAGACGGTACAAATGGATTTGAAAGAATACTCCCCGGACCGGACAGAATGTATCCGGATACGGATCTACCGCCCAGGAAAGTATTGAGAGAGCGAATAGCTAACATTCAGGAGAATACGACACAGGTATTTTGGGAAAGAGAAAAATGGTATGGTGAAATTGGAGTTCCGGCTGATCTTTCAGCTGAATTATCAATTTCAAGGTATGCAAATTTATTTAGTGAATTGGTAAATGCCGGCTTAGATCCAGTAGCTTTATCAGTTGCCTTGATACAATTTCCAAAGAGACTAAAGAAAAAGGGTTATAATATTCTTGCACTTAATGAAACTGTTTTTAGAAAAGTATTCCTGGCATTAAAAGAGAAAATAGTTTTAAGTGAAGGAATTTATATTTCACTACAGAATTATCTTGACACGGGTGAGCTGATATTTCCAAAACCAGCGTGTCCTACAAGTATTAATGAAGAGATTGGTAAAGCAAAACATATGCTGGAAAGTATAGTCTTCTTTAATAAAAATAACAAACAGAAAATTCTGCTCGCGTTGGTTATGAATGCTTTAAGGGGACGTGCAGAGGGAAAGCATATTTCTGAATTAATTATGGGGCAAAATTAAATGGAATCAACAGCTTTTAAAGGTTACAAAGGAATATCGCTGGGCGTTTTAAAGAGTAATAATGCTGAAGTCTGGAGCGATGTGGAAATAAATACAACTAAAGGTATTTATAAAGGAATTATCCTCCCCCGCTCAGAAACCGCAGATGAATATCATATAGTTATTAAACTTAGATCAGGTTATAATATTGGAGTAGCTGCAGACATTGTTCACAATATTGTGGTTTTGGGACATAAGGAAGCACACTATAAAATTCCCGAAAAAGAATTTCCATACGATCCCAAAAAACCGAATGTAAAGCTTTTAGGAACAGGTGGAACAATAGCCTCTAGACTGGATTATCGAACAGGTGCAGTAATTCCAGCTTTCTCTCCAGGTGAATTATACGGATCAGTTCCAGAACTAGCTGATATCTGTAATTTAGAAACTGAAAAATTATATGGTGTTTTCAGTGAAAATATGGGACCCGAACAATGGATAGGAACAGCTGAAGCAATCGGAAATGAAATAAGAAAAGGTACTCATGGAATAGTTATAGGCCACGGTACAGACACTATGCATCATACTGCAGCAATACTATCCTTTATGGTTCAGAATTCTCCAGTACCGATTGTTATGGTAGGTTCACAAAGATCAAGTGACAGGCCGTCCTCTGATGCTGCGTTAAATCTGATTCATAGTGTAAAGACAGCAGCGGAAAGTGATATTGCTGAAACGATGGTCTGCATGTTCGGGCCAACATCTGATGAGTATGCACTGCTGCATCGAGGCACAAGAGTGAGGAAAATGCATTCAAGCTACAGGTCAACATTCAGGACCATTGGAGATATACCGATAGCAAAAGTTAGCCGTAAAGAAATAGTGCCTCTGCGTCAGGATTATAAAAGACGAAGAAGCGACAGGGATGTTATTGTAAACACTGCATTTGATGAACGTGTATCAATTGTATATTATTATCCGAACATGAAACCTGATATAATAGATTCACTGATCGATAATAATTACAAAGGAATTATTATTGCAGGCACCGGATTAGGACATGTTAACAAACCTCTTTACCCTGCTCTTAAAAGAGCCAGGGAAAAAAATATTGCTGTTTACATGACAGTGCAGACGCTTTGGGGCTATGTCCAGATGTATGTTTATGATACAGGACGGGATATGATGGAACTGGGTGTTGAACCCACAGCGAATATGCTGCCGGAAGTTGCTTACGTAAAACTTGGATGGGCCCTTGGCCAAACCTCAGACTTAGAAGAAGTCAAGAATATAATGTTCAATCCTATTGCCGGAGAAATAACAGAACGCGAACCAAGCAACGGTTATCTTATATATCAGGGAGGCATTCCTGAGGTTGAAGAGTTTATATCCCGATATCGAAAATAAAAATATTTCTTGTTGAATGTCCAGTTTCTTTTTTATAATTTCACTCTAATAGGAAATACTTTTCGTGAATTATACTTTGCTTTAATTTTTCATAATTCATAAATCGAAAGGACCTAAAATGAAACTATCCAAATTGTTCTCAGTTCTGTTTTTATCTTTGATTCTTTCCTCTTCAGTTTTTGCACAGAAGAGCTGGGCGCTGCTCTTCTCATGGGATCGTTTTAATGCAGCCGGTTATCCGGTTAGCTCGTTCTATACATACAATGGGGAAGACTTTAACATAAATGAAACCGGTGGAATCGGGGTTGAATACAGGTTAAATCCTTCCTGGTCAATTCAGGGCGGGCTTGCTATAGGTATTGGTGGTGATGAACAGACTCAGGGAACGACAAAAACCACCAGAGATATGAGCTTATTTGCTTTATCGGCAGGAGCATCATATTATTTTCTTGGTTATGATACTAAAGGTGTCAGACCTTATCTTGGTGGGAGATTAAGCTATGGTACGCAGAGTTACACTTCTGAGTCAACCAATGCACCAAACTCCCAGAAATTTGAGGACAGTTATTCCTCAGTGGGATTTGGAGTTTTTGGAGGTGCTGATGTTGAACTCCTTGAGGGACTAAGAGTTGGTGCAAGCTACGGTTTAGTTTACAATTCTTATCCTGAAAGTGAATCTACCTCAACAATTACAAGTGGTGGAGTAACAACTGAAACCACAGTAAATGGTCCAAGCGCATCAATGTTTTCTACTGTTGTCAGTCTTAATGTAAAATTCTTATTTTAATTATTAAAAATGGGTCGGTTTTATCCCGACCCATTTATCTTAAATTAGTGAAACCTGCCCAATGAAAGATCAAGTTTATAATCTTCTTCTGGTTGAAGATGAAGAAAAGCTGACTGTTACATTAAAAAGACAGCTTATCCGTGAAGATTTTAACGTAGATATTGCTATGGATGGCAAATCCGGAGCAGAATACATTGAAAACAATAATTATCACCTTATTATTCTGGATCTAAATCTTCCGGATATCCCTGGAACAGAAATCCTTTCTAAAATGCGTCAGAGGAATGACCGCACTCCTGTTTTAATCCTATCTGCAAGAGATAAGGTTGAAGATAGAATCCAGGGATTAAGTATTGGTGCCGATGATTATCTTGTAAAACCTTTTGACATTAATGAATTGGTAGCAAGAATAAAGGCTATTCTGGGCAGATCCGGATTTACCCAATTGACAACATTGAAAGCCGGTGATCTGGTTATGGACTTAATCAGCAGGTCAGTAAAAAGAAACGGGACAGAAATTAACCTGAGTCCAAAAGAATTTAATCTGCTTGAATTTTTCCTACGCAATAAAAATCAACTGATAACCAGCAAAAGAATTGCTGAGCAGGTATGGGGATATACGTTTGATACCGGCACAAACATCGTAAATGTTTATATCAATTATTTACGAAAAAATATCGATAATGATTATCAGAGGAAGTTAATTCATACTGTAAGGGGACAAGGATTTATCCTGGTGGATAAATAATGAAGCGGATTTCAGGAGGAAAAAGAAGCAAGCATACTCCTCCAGCGACATACGTTACAGTCAGTTATTTAATGTTAGCTCTTGTAGTTTTCTTTGACTATATAACTACTCCTGAATTTATATTCTCTCTTTTTTATCTTATTCCCATTTCTTACAATACCTGGCATACAAACCGTATACATGGTTTTGTGATATCAATCTTAAGTGTAGCCTGCTGGCTTTTTGTTGATCTTACCTCAGCCTTCCCCTACCAAAACTATATGGCACCTTATTGGAATTCCTCCATCAGGTTTGTTTTTTTTATGGTTGTCGTTTATTTACTGTCTAAAATGAAATACCTGACAATCAATCTGGAAGGTATTGTAAATAAAAGAACTTCAGAGCTTACCGAGCAGATCAGAAAGAAGAATGAAGTTGAAGATGAATTGACAAGATCAAGAAATCTTTACCAGGACCTGGTAGAAAATATTAATGAAGTTTATTACACAACTGATATCCAGGGAAATTTCAAATATATAAGCCCGAACTTCTATAAAACTGTTGGAGTAAATAAGAATGCGGTAACACATTTTCTGTTTAATAATATAATTCACCCTGAAGATAGAAAACGAATCAGACAAATATTTGAAAAAGCTTTTGAAGAAAAAAGACTCCAGGTTACCTGTGATTTCAGAATACAATTTCCTAATAAACAGACCCACTGGTTTGAACAAAACTCAAGAGTTTTGCTTGACAAAAATGATTTTCCTTATGAAATAAGAAGTCTGTTAAGAGATGTCACTGAAAGAAAAGCAGCTGAGATTTCACTCCTCAAGAGCGAGATGAAGTTTCAGAAGTTATTTTCAGATGGTACAGAAACAACAGGCCCCTCTGAAGCGGAATATTTAGCAAATATGATTCAGACTACACCGACTGTGATGATGAAAAGTCTTGCAGAGAGAGTCGATGAAGTTTCTGAAAAAATCAGGAATAGGGTTAAGCAGGCTATTGGATTTTCATCACTTGCATCTCATGAATTAAGAACTCCGTTAGCAATCATAAGAAATCTTCTTGAGGAAAATTTAAGAGCCGATATAACTTTGGACACCATAAGGGAAACAACGGCTTCTATTTATGATGAAGTTTTAAGACTGCAGAGAATAATTGCAGATCTTCTTAAGATAAGCACTATGGAAGCAGGCAAATTTGTCCTGCATAGAGAAGTGGTTCAAATGGATGAATTTCTACAAAGCTTTTATGATGAAGTTCAGCTCCTGAGCCAGGATAAGGATATAACGGTTAAGCTGACCAGTGTGGAGAAGATAAAATGTAATATTGATAAAGCGTATTTTCTCCAAATGCTGTTCAACATTTTTGATAATGCTTTAAAATATACTCCTCACTCCGGTGAAATAAATATTATATGTAATATAGTTGGAAATGAGGCTGAGATTATCATAAAAGATAACGGACTGGGCATGTCTCCCGCCGCATTAACAAATTTATTTAAAGATTTTTATCAGAGTAATCCTGAAAACAGTATCAGAGGAACAGGACTTGGTTTAATTCTGTCCAAATGGATTGCAGAATTGCATAATGGAAGTATAAATATTGAAAGTTTATTAGATCATGGAACCACGGTAATAATCCGTATCCCGGTTATTACCTCCCCAAAAGCTCTGCATCAATTTTCAAATCAGACACCTTTTTTAAAATAGCAAAGGGGCTAATGCCCCTTAACTGGAATTCAAATAATAACTATTTAGTTTCTTTAGGTTTAACTACCGACTTACCATCTTCGCTTAAACGCGATATATATTTTTCAGGGTCTTTTTTGAATTTCTTAAGGCAGCTGTTGCAGCATAAAGCGTATGTTTTACCTTTATACTCGTAAGTTATTTCACTATCGGCTTCTTCTGTTGAGACAGGACAAATTGTATTAACGGGTTTACCCGACTCATTTTTAACGGTTTGTACTTCCTTTTTCTGATTTTTATTATCCTGTGCAGTGGCGTTGCTGCTAACTATTAATGAGAATAAAATGCATACAACAATAACAGGTAGTTTACTCATATTTCTTCCTTTTTTATTAAATAATTTCAATATTTTTCTCTTCCACCCACCCGGTTTTACCATCATCCAGCCTTATTTTCATCCAGCTGCCGATTAACTCTTCAACTTTTATTTTTAATCCCTCATGAATGACGAAAGTATCATCACCATTTTCGTCCGGAGATGTTTTTACATTAGCAACTAACTGAACAATGATTCCCCGTCTGGTATTATAATCCTGGTTAAGCTTCACCAGCATTATAGAAATACTTAGAGTAAAAATAACTGCAATAATTATCCCTGCATAAAATGAGTATTTTCTGTAAAGCAGGTTTTTAAAAAGAAAATAACCTGTAACAGAAATCAAAAGCAAAATAAAAAAGATGTAACTGAAATAAACCCAACCTGATAAAGAGAATACACTAAGCAAGTTTTCCCATATTCTAAAAAGAAAAAAGTCTGGAAAATCAGGAAGTTTATCTATTGTTTTAGAATTAGCTATTCTCAAGTTCTGCTGAATATCCTCATCTCCAGGAGATAATTTTAAAGCTTTTTCATAAAATAATATTGCATACCCTATCTTTCCTGACCTATAATAAGCATTGCCAAGATTGTAATAGAGTGATACCCCCTCATAACCTTCAGTTACAATTTCTTCGTAAAGCTTAACAGCTTTATCGTATTCTTTGTTTTGGTACATTCTGTTTGCACTATGGAACAATTCATCAGTATTCTGAGCCAGAAGATTGACCGAAAATATTAAGAAAGCTGAGATAATTATTTTATTTAACACCTCTTCCCCCCGAAAGTGATTTTTCTATTCCAACTATTACATTCGTCATTTCAGAATACATATTGTTCATATCTGCCAGGCCATCCTTTTGGGGAGCAAATCTAAAGAATTCTGATCTTTCCATACATGATCTGATTTTTGAAATGATTTCTTTGTCTATTCTTCTTGAGTTCAGTTCTTCCGTAATTCTGTCTATGGTAAGCTCAGCTTTTGGGATATGAAATTTATCCTCAAGGTAACCGGATAAAGCCAGAGATATCTCAGAATAAAAATTAACCTGATCCCCTGCCTTAAGGTGTTTGCTTGCATTTCGGAATCTGTTTTTTGCAATTTTTTCTGCTTTTTGATACCGTAGAAGTTCCAGGTTTGCATGAAGCTTATCAGTTCTTCTTCTCCATACCAGAACCCCGCCAAAAGCTATTAACGGGATAATGACAGCAGCCCAAAATCCTGATTGATTTAATATGAGACCCTCTCTCAGTTGAATATCTTTACCGGAAGTCTTTATGAACCGGATATCATCACTAAGTACCCTGATTTCTTCCTTACCCGAATAGCTCTGGTTAGCAGCAATATCCCCTTGTTGGATATCAATTTTATAAGGTGGAGTTTTTAGAGTGACATAATTCTTTTTAGAAGGACTAAAATAACTGAATTCAAGTTGAGGTATCTCCTTTATACCTGAAGTTCTGGGTATAATTAAGTAGTCAATGCTCTTTTTCCCTGATAAACTGCCAGATCTTATCATATTATCCGTGCTTTTAGGTTCATATACTTCAAAACCGGTTCCTAATTTCAGCTCGGGGACGTTTAAGAGTGCAATATTTCCGCTTCCGGAAATTTCTACTTTTAAGGTAAATGGTTCATTGGTTTTGTTTCCTCCTTTTATGAGCTCTGAAGTAAGAGAAAACTCCCCTACTGCCCCTTTAAATGATTCCGGGACATTGGAATCGGGAAGAGGTATTGAAGTGATACTAACTTTATTTGATTTTGTATCATATTCATAGACTTCATTTCTTCCAAAAAAAGGATCATTAAAGAAATCATCAAAAAGACTTCCTCCACCTTGTTTCTTTTTTTGTATAAGTACAGGAATTTTAAATTCATTAGAAGTTATTACCAGTTCGCCGGTTTTTGATGGAAATACTGCTATCTTTTTTAATGTATACACCTGGAATCTTTTCCCATCAAGAACTTCAACTGAAGGAGCTCCTTTCGGATCTGTCTCAAGTTCTTCTGTCCAGAAACCTTCCTGCTGTGAAACTTTTGATGTGTATATTCCTGTAATACTCAGACGGCTATATAGCTTAAATGTGACAAGAACCTGTTCCCCTTTATAAACCCGGTTTTTATCTGCGATAGCTTTTACAAAAACATTATCTGCAATTTCTTTAACGTTAACAGTGCTCGCCTGCTCCTGGTCTTTTGGCTGAGAACTCCCCTTAACAACAGTAATGGTTATAGGATCTGTCTTATATAAAGTTCCGGCGTATTCAATTGTTGCACTATTAATAACATATTTGCCAACTGCTTTTGGCTTTACAATAAAATTCTGCGTTTGCGAGGCGCTTACAGCACCATTAATTATCTGCATGCTGGTGCTGTAATTGGGACCAGAAAGAACAATGAAGTTGTTGAAATCCGGTGGATGAAAGTTCTTTAATCTATTTATTTCATTACCTGAATAAGTAAAGGATACTTCAAACCTGTCATCAACTCCCACCGTTGTACTTTTAACCGCGGAAGTAAAACTCTGCGCAAAAAGCTGGCAGGCAATTACTAATAAAAATACTATTGTTATTATTAACCTGTTCATTTTATTACCAGTCTTTGTCCGTATTTACTCTAACGCCGGTTTTCTTTCTTAATTTCTTTTGAAGATCCTTCTCGTTGTTTTTTAATGCATTTAATATCTGTTCAGCTTCTTCTTTTGACATATTATTCTTCTGCTGTTTCAGATTATCCTGCCGCGTCTTCTGATCTTCAGGCGGTTTATTTTCTTTCTGATCCTGCTGGTTTTTATTCTTATCCTGATCTTTATTGTCTTTTTGATCATTATTCTGCTGATCTTTATTTTGCTGATCTTTATTCTGGTCCTGATTTTTATTCTGATCCTTTTGCTGGTCTTTGTTCTTATCCTGATTAAGCATTGAAAGAGCATAGGACAGATTATATTTAGTATCCTGATCGTTAGGATTTAATTTTAATGAATTTTTATATGATTCGATGCTCTCTTTAATTTTATTCGATTTTAATAATGAATTGCCGATATTATGGTAAACTTTTGCTTTATCCCCTTTAGAATCAGTTAATTTTAACGATTTATCAAAAGAGTTTACCGCTTCATCATATTTCCCCTGTTTATAATATGAATCTCCAAGATTAAAATGGGCTTCAAAACTCTCAGGTTTTTTTTCTATTCCTTTTCTGAAATTTAATTCGGCTTCAGTGTAGTTCTTTCCTTTATATTTGTCCACTCCATCATTTACCAAACCGCGTACACTCTGTGGAAAAGTGACGTAACTGAAAATTATTACAATAAGCAAAATCTTAAGTATTCTCATTCTCAAACCTTCTCGTAACTCTAGAATAAATCAACGAGCGCTTCTCCGTCAAAAATATTTCCATAATTAATAATAATATTGCTGGTGCAAGCAAGTAATAAAATCTGTCTTCATAATCAGTAACTTTTTTTACACCATAATCTGTCTTTTCTAATGATTCCAGATCATTATAAATGTCATTCAACTGATCCTGGTAATTATTCCCCTGGAAGTATCTTCCATTCCCTTCATCTGCAATTTTCATTAAAGTCTGCTGGTCAAGCTTTGTTAATACAGTATTCCCTTCGGTATCTTTTTTAAATGTAATTTCATTTCCGCTGTATAAAGGTATTGGTACACCTTCAGGTGAACCCAATCCAATTGCATATATCTTTATATTTTTCGATACCGCTTCTTTTACAGCCTCGATCGGATCTCCCTGATTTTCTTCTCCATCTGTTATTACGACTATAGCCTTTTCAGTATTTTGTTGATAATTAAAGGATTTTACAGCCATGCTTATTGCAGGTCCAATCGCAGTTCCAGGCTGAGGGACTGTATTAAAATCTACAGCCGAAAGGAACAAATTAGCGGCGGAATAATCTGTAGTTAGTGGTATCTGAATATAAGCATCACCAGAGAAGACAATTAATCCAATCCTGTCTCCCCGAAGACGGCTTATCAGGTTTGCTATCTGTAGCTTTGCCCTCTCTAACCTATTGGGCTTTATGTCTTCAGCCTTCATACTTAAAGACACATCCAGAAGAATAAAAACATCTATACCAGTCTGTTTCACCTCTGTTATTTTTGACCCAACCTGAGGATTAGCCAATGAAATTATCAGTAATGCTGAAGAGAACAAGAATATTCCAAATTTCAAAAATCCTTTTGCCCGGCTGAAACCAGGGATCAGAATATTATGCATTTTATAATCTGCAAACCTGGTTAGATCTCTTTGCCTCAATTTAAAAATAAACCAGTATCCTACAGCCAGTAGAGGCAGCAGGTAAAGTGCATATAAGTATTCCGGATGAGCGAATCTGAACATTATGGAATTCTTCTCAAAATAATTTTTGATAAAATAATTTCAAACAAAAGCAGTATTAATCCGGCACTTAGCCAGCCATAAAAAAGTTCCCTCGCATTTCTATATGAGGTTACTTCAATTTTGCTTCTCTCCAGCTTATCGATTTCCGAATAGATTTGTTCAAGTTTTCGATTATTTACTGCCCTGTAATATTTCCCGCTGGTTTCCTGGGCAACTTTTTTCAGCAATGGCTCATCTATCTCAACAGGCACCATCTGGTAACGGGTTCCGAATGCCATCTGGACCGGGTAAGGTGCTTCTCCCAAGGTACCAACACCAATGGTATATATTCTTATCCCAAAGGTCTTTGCTATCTCAGCAGCTGAAAGAGGATTTACTTCCCCGGCGTTACCGCCTTTCTCCCGATGGCAAGGTGTTCTATGCTGGCTGACATGATGGCCGACGGTGTGTTTCTCATACATGGCGTGCCTTCTCCGAAATTGGATTTGTAGCGACCGGCAGTGGCGCCCATGGTCTCATCCTAGCCGAGACGGGAGTGAACTCTATGTCTCCAACCGTGGCTCGCACCAAGTCCATGGCCCCAGTAACGGGCCCGGCAGCGTCGAGCGTCATCGATTTCGCCACCCGCGTCGTCACGGAGACTTGGTTCATACCAGGAGGGGGAGTTCCCCGACACGGGAAACGTAAGCGCCGACGGAAAGGCGCTCTGGCTTTCGGGGCGCTTTGATAATGTGGTGTACGCTATCGACACGTCCACAGGTGAGGTGAAGACCATAAAGGTAGGCCGGGAGCCACATGGCCTAACCGTTTGGCCGCAACCCGGACGCTATTCGCTCGGCCATACAGGCAACATGCGCTAACGCGTTCGCATACCCCTGCCTTACGGATATAGGGAAATTCGCCAATCTCCGACCATTGCACGGCAACTCAGCCCCTAGAATTCTTGCCGAAACACGTTGCCAGGCGGGATTGTGATGCGCTTTCCGAGCATGTGCTGGCACGATTCCTTGACTACCGACCTGCAACAGATCGGCACCATAAACGATCCGACCGGGTGTCGAGCTCAAGATTGCGCGCGTTATGTCCGCTTATGGCACAAAGCGGACATGCAAACCGCGCTGATGAATGTCCGCTTTGAGGGGAATAACGGACATGACGCGGACGTGGACGCATGTCCGCTAATGACCCATAGCGGACATCGGCAAGGGTTTGCCTCAGGGCAGTATCAACTGGCCTTTGAATCTGCCGGCGGACATCAACTCGCGTTTTTGTCATTCTCGAAGCGGGAAGCACTCCGCCGAGATAGCGGGCCGGAGGCAGCCCGCTACTTAAGAAAGCCCCTCAGGGATGACCTTTGTCGGTGTCGACGATCGCAAGGCTCTTGGCATTGTCGCCGCATTGGAGTTTAAGCGAGTTCTCAGCGGTGCCTATATGCACCACCTGCAGTGGGTTTAGGTCGGCCCCGAAGCGCATTTCTAAGTTAACGTTGACGTCTGTGGTGTTCCACACCACCGCGTGGAAATCGCAATGGCCACTATTTGGCTCATAGAACGCAAGGACGCTTTTACTGCCAACCGTAGTACGGATAGTGTGGTAAGGCCCGACTGGTCCCAGGTTTTGGGAAGATTCTTCGGCGCGAGCAAGGGTGCTAGCAGTAGCGAGGGCGAAAACGGCGCCGACCACAGCAAAGCGTATGCTAGTTAACATGGTGACTCTCCCTGAGTTTCGGTTGCTCAAGAGCTGGAAGCTCTAGCTCGTTACTGGGACCGGCACTGTGGCATTTACCACACCGCATTTTGGTGATGCATGATCGACGACAGCCGTCGACCATCGACCTCCTCGTATGGCCGGTCAATAGGTCGTGTCCTACCACAAGTCATCGATGCTTCTTTGGATAGATGAACGCCATCTGATCGCGTAGTCTCCAGTTAGCGCAGAGCTTAAGCCGCGCGGATGGCGTTGCCGCTTCGCTCACCCTTATCTAACATGCTCGCAGTAGCTAAGCATCAGCAGCTCTAAGGGAGGCTGTCCGTGAAAACCACGTGGCATAGGCTTGTGGCCCTCGCTCTGATGACAGTCGCGCTGCCATCGATCTCTCACGCCAAGCCGGTCAGCAGTGAGGATTTGATAAAGGCCCAGGAGAACGCTGGCGAATGGCTGACCTATGGCCGCGACTATCGCAATTGGCGCTACAGCCCCCTCAAGGAAATAACGCCGGACAATGCTGCGAAACTCAGTCCCGTATGGGCCATGTCGACTGGGGGGCAATTCGGCGGATTGGAATCAACACCGCTCTTCCGAGACGGCGTACTCTATTTCAGTGCCGATTACGCACGCGTGTTCGCGGTCAATGCCAAGTCAGGAAACATCATCTGGCACTACGAGCCGGAATATGATCAGGGCTTCAATGCAATGCTTTGCTGCGGTCCCATTCATCGCGGCTTGGCGTTGAAGGATGACATGGTCCTCTTCGCGCGGCTCGATGCCAAACTGGTGGCTTTGAATCGGGCCGATGGAAAGGTCGTCTGGGAGGCCAAGATCGACGAATGGAAGAATGGTGTCACCACAAATTCGGCGCCGCTCGTTGTCAAGGATCACGTGATCATCGGTGTGTCAGGTGGTGAGTACGGCGTCCGGGGATATATCAAGTCTTTTAACGCCAAGACGGGTGCGCTCGAGTGGCAGACCTTCACGGTCCCGGCTCCCGGCGAGCCAGGAAGCGAGACCTGGCCCAAGGACGACACTTGGAAGAGCGGCGGCGGGCCGACGTGGCTCACCGGCAGCTACGATGCTGAGACCAACACACTCTATTGGGGTGTCGGCAATCCTGCGCCATGGCCCGCCGAGACCCATTTGGGTGACAATCTTTGGACTCAGTCCATGCTCGCCTTCGACCCTGATACGGGCAAGATGAAGTGGGGCTTTCAGTATACGCCAAACGATCCCTGGGACTACGACGGCATGGCGACCCCGATCCTGGTCGACACGAAGATCGATGGTCAGGATCGCAAGCTGGCGGTCGTTTCGAACCGGAATGGCTTCTTCTACGCGATCGACCGCACCAATGGGCAATTCGTGTATGCCTTTCCTCTCGTCGAAGGCATCAACTGGACGAGCGGGCTCGATCCAAAGACCGGGAGGCCAACGGTCAACGAAGCGCTGAAGCCAAAGGTCGGCGGCGAGACGGTCAAGACAATCATCCCCGCGCTTGACGGTGGGACCAACTGGTTTCCACCCGCCTATGACCCCGATCTTGGTCTTTTCTTTGTAGCGGTCAATCAATGGGGCATGGGCCTAACTGCCTGGGAAAAAAGCAAGCTGCTTTACAAACCCGGTGATTTCTATCCGGGCGCGGACTATCAGGTGTATCAGATGGGTGAAACGATCGGCCGCATTAAGGCGATCGACGTCGCCAACCAGAAAGTGGTTTGGGAGGTTAGAGTCCCTTGCCACTCTTTTCGGGCATGCTGGTGACCAAGGGCGGCGTGCTGTTCACCGGTGACCTGCGTGGTCGCTTCCTGGCTTATGATGCCAAGAGTGGCAAGGAACTGTGGAAGTTCCAGACCGGGTCAGGCATCAATGCCTCGCCGATCACCTATGAATTGGACGGCAAGCAATACGTTGCGATTCTCTCTGAACTCGGAGGTGACCCGACCTTCTATTTTTCAGCGCCGAAGGGCGGGATGCTTTGGGTGTTCGCCATCGACGGTAAAGTCGACGAAGGCGACTTGTACAATACCGAGGTCATCGAGAAGATGCTACCGAAGCAATAGTCACCGAGAGCTGCGTGTCATGAAGGGAGCCGCGGTTGGGCCTAGAGGGTCAGCTCGAGCTCGCTTCATCCTCCGCCTCGCAGCTTTGCTCTTGGGTTTGTCGCCGCTGGAGGTCGCGAACGCCAGAGGGACTGACTGATCCCTTCCTCGGGCAACCAGATGCCATTTCGACCGGTCGCGATATCTATCGAAGCAAGTGCCTGGTTTGTCATCAAAGCGCCGGCGCACGCGGACCGAACATTTTCAAGACAAAGCTGAGCGACGAACAATTCCTCGCAACGGTGATCAACGGTCGCAAGGGGACGCAGATGCCGGCCTTTGGTCTTCGACTTTCTATTGACGAGGTTTGGCAGGTGCGCGCATTTGTCAAGTCCACAGACCATTATTAGTCTGGTGGACGATCGCAACTATTAGTCTGGTGGACGATCGCAACGAGGAGGGCGGGCGAGGCGCTCACGTCTGCTAATGGCACTTTTCGGACATTCCACGCGCACTGACGAATGTCCGCTGTTGGGGTAAAGCGGACATGACGCGAAGGGGCCGTTATGTCGGCTAATGACCCAAAGCGGACATTGCTCTCTCCACCTTGGCCGCAGAGAAATCCCCTCAGGGTCGTTCACGTTCTTTACCAGTAGAGACGCTCAATGTGGGCTCCGTTCGTCAACAGCCTCGTTGCGTCACTCTGGCAGTCCGGCTCGGCGGAGCGCATTCGCATACCTGTCGGCTAGTTCCTTTGTCTTGTAAGGATACCGAGCCACCTTTTTTGAAATCGAGAACTTTGGGTCACGTGACAGGACCGTCCTCACTACCTCGTGCGCGTCATCCATCCGACCAACTTCGGCATAGGCGGCCGCTATAGTCGGCAAATACCAAAGCTGTTCCTCATTCGGATTTTGAATATCTATCGCTTGTTCGAAAATCTCTATGGCCTCCTTAGGCATACCAGCTTCTTCATAGGCCCATCCCACATAATAAACATACCATTCATAGTGGTTGGGATTGAGCCGAATTGCCTCCTTCTCTTGGTCGACTGCTTGTTTCGGCTGGCCGATGTAGATGAGGAGACTGCCCATTGAAGCGAGAACCTCTGCGTCGTTCGGATTCAGTTCTAGAGAGCGCAAGTAATGCGCCATCGCCTGATCGTATTGCCGGTTGTATAGACATGACCACCCAAGCGCCCACTGAGCGTGGCTATCATTGGGATCAAGGCGTACCGCCGTTTCGGCCATCTCGAGTGCCAGTTTAAGAGTTTTTTCGTCATCATCAGTCTTCCACTCGTAGTCGTACTCCAATTCATAAGTCCAGGCGAGGCCGGCATAGGCAAGGGCATAGTTTGGGTCGATTTTCCTCGCTTGCTCGAAAAAATCACGTGAGGCTGCATTGTCTTCACGGGTGAATTTATTATAGGCGTACCAGCCTTTCATAACGTAATCATAGGCAGTGAAGCTGTTCGGGTTTTTCCCGGACACCCGTGCGGCCTCGGCTTGAACCAGTTTGCCGGCCCTCCCCCCGAGTGTTCCGCCGATGGACCGCGTGATGTCGTCACGAATGGCGAAGATGTTGTTTACCTGCCGGTCATAGCGGTCAGCCCAGATCTCCTGCCCCGTAGTTGTATCGATCAACTGCGCCGTTACGCGCACGTTCTGATCGGCGCGTTGTATGCTGCCCTCGACGACGTAATGAACATTGAGATCCTTTCCCACCTGTCGCACCTCCGTAGGCTTGTCCTTGTATGCCAAGGTAGAATTGCGAGCCATGACGATCAGCTCGGGAAACTTGGCCAACCCCGTAATCAGCTCTTCGGTTATTCCATCGGCAAGATATTGCTGGTCATGAGTGGGACTCATATCGTTAAAGGGCAGAACAGCGATTGCCGCTTCGGGGAGCGAAAGTCCGCCGCCCAAAAGGGCGTCCCATAGCGCTGCGGGCTGACGCAGATAGAATGATCCTGCCCCCACTGCGAGAAGTAAAAGAAGGGCGCCAGCCTCCACGCCGAGACGCCGCCTGCCGATATTCGTGCGCGAAAATAGCCTGCGGAGCCACGGCAGTGGTGCAGGCAGGATGCGATAGACGTGCACCGGATCGGCAATGTTCTTCAAACGCCGCTCACCGATATCCTCGAAGGGAATCTCCACGATGTTCCGAACCTGATCGTAGACGGTTTGCGAGATGCAAATTCCTCCAGGCTCGGCCAGTTGTTCGAGACGAGCGGCAACGTTGACGCCGGTGCCGTAAAGATTGTTGTCTTCGGCGATCACGTCCCCGAGGTTGACGCCGATGCGGAACTGCATCCGTCCGTCCTCGGGGACGGCCGCGTTGCGCTCGGCAATCTCGTTCTGTATCTCGACACCGCAGCGAATCGCCTCGACGACGCTGGGGAACTCAGCGACGACGCCGTCCCCTGCGCTGCTGAAGATGTGACCGCGATGCTCGGAGATCGCCTTTTTCACCACAGCACAGTACGAACACACGGTAGCTGTGGAGGCTTCTTCGTTAAGCTCCGTAAGGTGGCTGTACCCCTGCACATCGGCGGCGAGAATCGCAGCAAGCCGACGCTCCATGGCTAGGACACCCCATCATGCAACGCCAGTTTGCGAAGACCCGCATTAGGGCCAATCCATCGGCAAATCCTCCCTGACGACACTTGGTATTCACAAGGCCAAGCCATAGTCGGCGGGCCGCCAGAGCTGATGAGCTAGCTCACTCCTTCCAACACGTTCCGTCTATATAAATCGAGATATATCGAGGGGCATATTTCGCCGAAGATTACTGAGTTGTTGCGTGGAAATGCGGACCTTAGAGGTCTTTGAAACGAATTTTTAGGAGGCCGATTACCGAGGTCGCGCGGGCGGCTTATGAGGAGGGCTGTCAAACGCCGGCCTGGACGGATCGTGACACTCAGTTAGAGGACGCGATTGCTGGCAGATAGCCGCCGATAAGAAAGGCCCCGGCAGGTCGATTTGCCAGGTTTTTCTCGTTTTTGGGAACCTTCAGTTGAAGATCCTAATCAGCGAGCGACGTCCGCTTCTGGCACTTCTGAGACATTGAAGCGATGCGGTCTGATGTCTGGTTCCGAGCCCTTCTCGGACATCAGCGCTTGCACCGCTTATGTCGCTGAGTGACCCTTAGCGGACATCGACGCGGCATCACACCGCGACCAAGGCGCCGCGCCGTTTGAGGTGATGTTGCTTTGGGGAAATTTAGAATGTCGCTTTAAGAGACCCCACGACAAGATTGTGACATGCGTTCACACCGGGCGAGCAAGTGAAGCCGCTTAAATCAAAAGAATCCCAGTAGCGAATCTCAAGCTCAAGCGGCGGCTTCTCATTGAAGCCAAGCGTCAAGGCGACACTCCAGTAGGTATATGAGGTGCCGCCCTCACTCAAATCGCCCCATTGGTGGCCGACCTTGCCGCCAAGTTTCGGTGTGAAATACCAGATCTTGTTAAACGTCCACCCGGAACTGAATTCGAGCACGTCATTGTTACCGGTCTCGCCAAAATATTCAGGCGCCCAGTAGCTGTAGAGTTTAAGTTCGAGCTTGTCGTTGAAGAAGTTGCGCGAGACGCCGGTCCAGATCTCGACATAGTCAAACTCGCCACCGGGATCGAAGGCGCCCGGATAGGCGATGTAATAGGCGGCAATATCGAAGTTCCATTTGCCCACCTTCGGGGTGATGCCCGCGTAATAGTCAATTTCGATGCTGGCGAGGTCCTGCCCGTTCGGACCGTTACCAAAATCCACATTGGACGCCCAAATGCCCGCGTAGAAAATCTCTTTATAGGTGAGATCGAACTCGGGCTGCACGGCCGGATTTTCCGCTGAATTCGTAAGGCCGCGGTCGACGTACTGTGTCAGGAAAGCGGCGTTACCGCTGAGCGTGATGTCGCTTTCGGCGTAGGCCGGGAGCGCGGCCGCCCCCAAAAGCGCCGCCCCCAAAATGCCCGACCTCATCACGCGAGCAAAGAGCTTCCCCGTGCCCATTGCCAAATCCCATTGCTCACAACGGAGCAACCCCAACTAAGCACAAGTCCGTTTTTGATCGGCGCTCAAAACGCTCCGGCTCGTCAGGTTGCCTTCGTACTGTGACATGTTGGCACCTGAACAACTCGTTTTGCTCAGATCGGAAGGGGAGTCGATCGCCTCGCAACTCATTGGCCTCGATCAGCATGTATGACTGGCACTCCGGCACGGCGCGCCGCATTCACAAACCTGTCGACTAGTTCCTTTGTCTTGTATGGATACGCGTGAGACAGAGCTTCTGAAATCGAGAACTCTGGCTTACGTGACAGGAGCGTCTTGACGATTTCGCGCGCGTCGTCCATCCGCCCAACCGTAGGGTCGGCGTAGGCGGCCGCTATAAATGGGAAATACCAGAGACCGTCGTCATCCGGATTTTGAAGATCTATGACTTGCTCGAAAATCTCTATAGCCTTTTGAGGCATGCCGGCTTCTTCGTAGGCCCAGCCGAGATAATCCTCATACCAGTTCTCGTGAAACGGATTGAGCCGAATTGCCTCCTTCACTTGATCGATTGCTTGCTTCGGCTGGCCGATCCAGATGAGGAAATTTGCCATTTCCGCGAGTAGCTCCGCGTCGTTCGGATTGAGCTCTCGCGCGCGCAAGTAATGGGCCATCGCCTGCTCGTATTGCCGGTTATATAGACATGCCCACCCAAGTGCCCATTGAGCTTGATAATCATTGGGATCAAGGCGCACCGCTGTGTTGGCGCCATCTCGAGCGTGAGTTTAAGAGTTTTTTCGAAATCCTCCGTCCATTCGTAGTCGTAATCGTCGGCGTAGGCCCAGGCGAGGCCAGCGTAGGCGCGGGCA
>CAVXTT010000030.1:75000-111905 GCA_963764685.1 uncultured Ignavibacteriales bacterium | reverse complement strand
CGACGCATTGAATCGGCGCACCTCTCGCCGCGTTGTTGGCGACCGGGGCGGATGTGCTCGTGCTGTCCGCCGACAGCGGCCTGACCGGCTACGACTCACGCCCGACCCTGGACGACGAGGGCTGGGCGACGCTGCTGGGCAACCTGGACCGGCTCGCCGCGCGCGCCGCGGAGCGCGGGATCACGGCCGTGCTGCACCCGCACGTCGGCACCATGGTCGAGAACCCCGACGACGTGGAACGTGTGCTCGACGGGTCCGGCATCGCGCTGTGCCTCGACACCGGGCACCTGCTGATCGGCGGCACGGACCCGGCGGAGCTGACCCGGCAGGTGCCCGACCGGATCGCGCACACCCACATGAAGGACGTCGACAACCGCTTCGCCCGGCGCGTGCAGGGCGGCGAGCTGACCTACACCGAGGCCGTGCGCGAGGGCATGTACCGGCCGCTGGGGTCGGGTGACGTCGACGTCGCGGCGATCGTGGGCTACCTGGAGGGGCAACGGCTACGACGGCTGGTACGTCCTGGAGCAGGACACGATCCTGCAGACCGACCCGTCGGGCGAGGGCCCGGTCGCGACGTCCGGACGAGCGTGGAGTACCTGCGCGGGCTGTTCGCCAAGGCCGGCGTATGCGGTACGGAACCACTGCGGATCGGCATCCTCGGCGCCGCCCGGATCACCGAGCTCTCGCCATCGGGCCCGCGCAGACCACGGGTGCCCGGCTGGTCGCGGTCGCCGCGCGCGACCGGACCCGCGCCGAGGCGTTCGCGTCGCGGCACGGCGTCGAGCGCGTCGTCGGGTCGTACGCCGAGCTGGTCGCCGATCCCGAGGTCGAGGTCGTCTACAACCCGCTGGCGAACGCGCTGCACGGGCCGTGGAACCGCGCCGCCGTCGAGGCGGGCAGGCACGTCCTCACCGAGAAGCCGTCGGCGAGCAACGCGGACGAGGCCCAGCGCGTCGCCGAGGCCGCGGCCCGCAGGGTGACGCTGATGGAGGGGTTCCACTACCCCTACCACCCGCTGCACGCGCCGCCTGCACGAGCTGCTACGGTCGGCCGATCGGCGAGCTGCGCCACGTCGAGATCCACATGGTGATGCCGGCGCCGGACGACGGCGACCCGCGCTGGCGTCGAGATCGCCGGCGGCGGGCTGATGGACGTCGGCTGCTACGGCCTGCACGCGTTGCGGATGCTCGGCCACCCGTCGATCATCCGCGCGCACGCAGGAGAACGCACGTCCAGGGTCGACGCATGGTGCGATGTGGAGCTCGGCTTCCCCGGCGGCGCAACGGGGCTGAGCGCCAACACGATGACCGCCTCCCACTACTCGTTCACTCTGCGCATCGTCGGCACCAAGGGCGACCTGTTGGTGCACAACTTCATCAAGCCGAACGAGGACGACCGGCTGACCATACGGACACCCGCAGGCACGCGGGTGGAACACCACGGCACCAGGACGTCGTACACCTACCAGCTGGAGTCATTCGCCGCCCACGTGCTCCACGGCGCTCCGCTGCCCATCGAGCACCGCTGACGCCGTGGAGAACATGGCCTTTGTCGACGCCGCCTACCGCTTTTAATATACCTGTCGGGTGGAGATGCACGCACCCTGCTGAATATATTGGAGGCATCGGTTATCCAGGAAATGAATTCCCCTTCAATTAAGATCAGCAAGGAAGTACTTGAGAATGTTGTTCAGAAGAAAAACATTTTATACGACAAGGCGGGCGAAGAACATTACAATGTAATTTCTGCATTCATTAAAAGCATCAGGGGAAGCGATCCCGATGCAGCATTATACTGGATGGCAAGAATGATCGAAGGAGGAGAAGATCCTTTATTTATTGCAAGACGTATGGTTGTTCTGGCATCTGAAGATATAGGGAATGCCTCACCCAATGCACTTGTGCTTGCCGAGGCAGCATTCGGCGCAGTTGATAAAATAGGTATGCCTGAAGCCAGGATAATACTTGCACAGTGCGCTACTTACCTTGCATCCTGTCCCAAAAGCAACGCCTCATATACCGCAATAGAAAAAGCATTTGAGGATGTGAGGAATAAAAAATTATCAGGGGTTCCCTTCCATTTAAGGAATGCGCCGACCAAACTGATGAAAACACTGGGCTACCATAAAGGATATAAATATCCTCACAGCTTTGAAAATAATTTTATTGAAGAAGAATATTTTCCCGAATGAACTTTCCGGAACCCAGTACTACTTCCCCACCGAAAACGGCCAGGAAAAGACCCTAAAGAACGTTTGAAAGCCTTGTGGAAGAAGAGGAAGAAATACTAGGAAATTGGTTCTTAGTTCTTGGTTCTTGGTTTGTCTTAATCCCCGATGAGGTGTATCTCTCCATCAATCAGAAACCTCACCCTAACCCTCTCCTTCCCAGGAGAGGGAACAGGACAGAAATTTATCAGATCTTCTAACCCTCACTTTAAGAATCATTCTACTTCCTAAGATAATTTCAGCTGGATTTTGCTTTGTCCCTCTCCTGGGAAGGAGAGGGTTAGGGAGAGGTCTTTGTCGTAACGGGAGACCATGTTGTATAAATAATGACAGGGCGATTCGGCATATTAGATACGAGGCGTTGATGGTCGCCCTATCAGCAGGGCTGCCTGGAATGTTTTGGACAGAGCGATTGAGAATAAGAGGTAAAGGGTATTGATAGTCACCCTGTCCGTACGAAAAATGAAGATGCTTTCATGACCTTCATAAAGGTCTTAACGAGGATTCAGGAAGCAGCAAAAACCTGCAGGTTCCTATGCCTTCACAAAGCATTTACCTGCCAGCTGCTTTACCAATCCTTTAAATTCAAGACTAAGCAAGTGAACCAGTGCTTCTGATGTGGCAGTGATGTATTCACTGCAATTTTATCGATCTGCTGCGGCTCATCATTAAGAATGTTGAATATCTTTTCTTCAAAGAGATTCATTTCGATATCAGGTTTGGGAATATTTTTCCCTACTACAGGTTTTAATTTTAATTTAAGATCAAGGAGAACATCTTCAGCTGATTGAATTAGTGCAGCCTCCCCTTTCCGGATAAGCAGATTTGTTCCTTCCGACTGTCGTATACCGGCATTTCCCGGGAGGGCAAAGACTTCCCTGTTCTGTTCAAGTGCAAATGATGCTGTCTGCATTGCTCCCCCGTTTAGTGCTGTTTCGATAACAATACAGCCGAGACTTAGTCCTGATATTATTCTATTCCTGCGGGGGAAATTTTGTGCATCCGGCTGAGTGCCGGGATCGTATTCAGAGATGATTAACACCGTTGGATGCAATTGCTTCGAAGAGCTTATGGTTTTCAGGCGGATAGATTACATCAAGCCCGGAGCCTATAACTGCAATTGTCCTTCCGCTGCATTTAACAGCAGACGCGTGAGCAGCAGAATCAATACCTCTTGCTAAGCCGCTTACAATAGTAATATTCTGCACGGCGAGATCGGCAGCTATCTTTTCTGCCTGGGTTTTTCCATAAGCAGTCGGCTGCCTGGTACCGACGATAGCTATGGAATAATTATCCGCTTCTGCAAATGATCCTTTTAAATAAAGCAGCAAGGGGGGGTCATATATTCTTTTAAGGAGCTGCGGATATTCATCATCCCAGAGAGTAGTAAAATGGGCTCCGATCTTATCTAAGGTCTTAAGATCCTTTTCAATTATACTTTCTATTTTAGATCTTGATGAGCGGGCAGTAATGATTTTTTCAGCAAGGGAAGAACTGATTCCTGATGTCTCAGAAAGTGAATGAAGATCAGCGGATAAAATATTTCCGATTGTGTGGAAGCGTGCTAATAATTGTCTGATTCTTCCGGGTCCGACGCCGTCTATTGAAAGAAGGAGTCGTAGATCCGTAAGCTGCCCCTGAGTTAATCTGGTCAATACAGAGCTTTATTACTGAGCTGCGGGCTGATCCGGCATATCTGCTTTTTTCTTTCTATAGAATATAGAAGCAGGAAACACCAGGAGATACCCGGCTAAAAGAAGAATGGGTGATATAACCAGTGAAGGGAAACTATCCCACGAGCCGATACTCATAAAATAAAATCCGACGATAATGAGCACCACACCAAGGGCAAGGAGGAGATAATTATTTTTTTCCCAGTAGATATTGAATGGGGATGAATAGACTTTCTTAGCAGTTCTTGCGGGTTTTCTTTTAACGGTCTTTGCCATTTTAATTCCTGTTTATTTAAAGATAAAAGCCCAGCGGTGGGGGTACCACTGGGCCCGACTCATTCACATCAAAGGGCAGGGGAGAACCCTTTGAAAGAGTCAAAAGTAAAATATAGATTGAAAATTTATTTGTCAAGAATCAAGCAATTATTTACTTACTTATCTGATACACAATCTTTCTGATAGTATCAAATTGTAAATAAGGATATTCTTCCCTGATTGCGTCGATTGCATCACCGGCGCTCACTTTACTTGCCCTGAGTTGCTTAAATTTTTTCCTGATTTGATAATCTCTTACAGACTTCTCATCAATAAGTCCCTGTGCGTTTAACAGCTCATAGATATCATCGCTGATAAGATCTGATAAGGGATTTTCGATTTTTGCTTTGATTGTTTTCATCGCGCTTTCCTTTTTGTGTTACAAAATACACGAACATTTCGAATAGGTATCAAATTTTCCCTTATATACAATCTCCTTATAAAAAAAGTTTCAATAATAAAAAAACCGACCAGAGAGCACTCAAAATCGGTATAAATTTGCTACTTCCGGCTAATATTAAAAAAAATAAAAACTAAGAACCCGTAGCAAATCTGTCTAAATTAATCCTTTTTTTATTTAACAAAAATAATATCCCTGCAATAAAAGTCAATAAGGAACGGATAAAAAAATTACCGGAATCAGCTTTATAAAAATCGAAAATTTTTCGGGAAAATTCATTCTTATCGTAATCCTGGCCGGTCAGCGCTCAGGCGATGCCCGGACAATGCCCCGCCGAATATAGCCTGATTAGGCTTAAGTCCGTAGGTGCGTCCCTTCCGAGCAGACTGATCATCGTCCCAGCATTAAGAAATTGCATAGAAATAAGGATTTAACTTTTTTAAAGTACACAGATGATTGTTCATATTCTTCAGATTTGGACTGTTTCCAGCCAAAATATGGCCTTATATTGGGGAATTCCTGGTATTAGAATCAATTCTTTGCAAATTTATTGAAATAGGTATAATTTAACCATGACCTATCCCCCTCCCCGGTATTAAGGTGAAAATAGGGGGACAGCAGGAAATATATTGTTGAATAGCATATTTTATGATAACTTTGAAATCTAATACTTAAATTATAAGAAAATGTCACAAGATAAAGGTCTGGAGTTTCTGGATTATCTAATAATCCTGCTGAAGCATAAATTTTCTATTCTGATCCTTTCTTGTTCTCTCCTTTTAGCATCATATTTGTGCATATACTTTTTTATTGATGAAGAATTTGAATCTTCAGCTCTCATTGTTCCGACAGAGGATGATGCTCTCTCAGGAATTTCTTCTTTAATGAAAGATTTTAAGAGTTTACCATTAGGACTAGGGACAAAAGGTAGTGAAGATGCCACAGATTTATACACTACTATCATTTACAGCCGTAGTTCACTTGAAAATCTTATCCGAAAATTTGATTTGATTAAAGAATATGATGTAAAAAATATGGAGGAAGCATTAAAGAGTAGTTAATAAGAAAATTAATACCGATGTAACCGATGAAAATGCTTATGAAATGAGTGTAAATGCAAGTTCTCCCCACAAAGCGGCGGAGATGGTAAATTATCTCCTGCAATACTTAAACGAAACAGTGATAAAACTTAATGTCCAGAAGTCCAGAAATAACAGAGAATTCCTGGGACAAAGATACGATGAGATTGCTCTCAAATTGTCGATGGCAGAAGATTCACTACAAAAATACCAGGAACAATCCGGAATGTTAGAAGCCAAAGAACAGTTAAAATTAGTTTTAGGAGCTTATTCTGAACTTGAAGAAGGTCTGCTTGAAAAACAATTACAACTGTCCGTGTTGGAACAAACATTACCTGAAGGATCACCGATGACAGAAAAATTCAAAGTTGAATACACTCTATTTAAAAATGAACTGGACAAGATAAAGCAGAGCGGAAAAGATAACAGTGTGTTTTTAGCATTTAGTTCACTGCCTCAAAAAGCAAAATCTTATTTTCGGCATTTCAGAGATGTGGAAATTTATCAGAAAGTGCTCGAATTTGTTTTACCATTATACGAACAATCCAGGTTCGAGGAACAAAAAAATATCCCGGTACTGCAAATAATAGATCATGGTTCAGTACCTGTTAAAAGAGCTTATCCAAAACGAACTTTATTATCCCTTCTGTTTACGGTTGCAATAACTTTTCTTTATATCTTTTATTTAATAACATCCGAATTATTTAGATCTTCAACCAATGCCAAGATTTTAACAATAAGAAATCAATTAAAACATCTGACTTGGACCACGAAACAAACCTAAAAATAGTACCGGCAAATAAGCTTATTCTGGTTTTATTTTTGTTGAGTACTATTCCGTTAACCTTATTTATTGATCGGGAGGGAGTTAACAAGACAATTATTGTTTTTCTGCTGGCACCTGTCCTATTGATTTTTATATACAGTGTTAAAGCGGCTATTAGTGTTGTAATCCTTTCCTTTTTTATCGAATTGCATTTCTATTATTTCTCCATCTCTGAAATCCTGTCTATAATTATAATAATAGCATTTTTAGTTACACAGAAATTCAGATTTAAGGATTTTAGAAGTAATATTTTAATTCCTTTTTCCATTTTCATATGTGCATTAATTCCTTCATATATTAATTCGTCCAACCTGGCAATGTCTCTCCTGTTATCTTCACGGCTGCTTGCCTTCTTTTTGATTTTTACTCTTACCGGTACTTTTTTGAAAAAGTACTCCCAGTTTTCTTACATCATCAATCTTTTTCTTTTTGGTGCGGCCGTAAATGGATTATTTGTAATCTATGAAGCTGTGATAACCGGGAGAAGAGTTTTTGGATTTTCAGGGATTATGTATGTTGATCTTGTAAGCATTGCTTTACTAATAAGTTTTTTGAGTTTTCTTTATTTGAAAAAAAAGAGAATGCGCTATGCAATTTTAAGCATCCTGTTTCTCAGTGCTTTGATATTTACGCAAACAAGAGGTATATGGTTAATGGCAGGAATAACTATGGCTTTGATCATGTTCCAGGCATTTCTTCAGTCAAAAAGGATAGGAATATCCAAATTAAAAATGCTATTTATAGTTATCATTTCTGCGATGACCATCAGCGCTGTTGTTATGCTGCTTCAAAGTGTGAACCCGAAGACCCTGGAAAGAGTTACCGTACAAAAGAATGAGCAGGTAGGAGTAGGATCTGCAAGTACCGGCTCACTTGTTACGCGTTATTTTATATGGAGGACGGCGCTGAATGCTTTCAATGCGCACCCCATTACTGGAATCGGACTTTATACCTTCCCCTTTTCCTCATCGGCGTATGCCGATTTTGATTCTGCAATTTATAAGTTATTTGTTGAAAGACTTACAGCTCACACCACAATCTTAGCATTTTTGGCTGAGACAGGTTTAATAGGGTTCGCCGGGTTTTTGTTTTTTCTCTTTACTACATTATTCTTTGCAAAGAAAGCTTCGCGTAATAGTAAAACAGGGCAGCAATGGTATTTTTCTCAACTTATTTTTTGGATTCTTGTTTATATTTCGTTTTCCATGATTATTACTGATGCGTGGCTTTGGGGTACCTTATTGATTGTCTGGAGTATAATGACAGGACTGTCAAATGCTAATCAAAATATTATTCTGAAAAATCAGGAAGTACCGGAGCAGTGACACAAAAATATAAACGATTAACATCTTTATTTCGGTCTTATGGGCGCAGACATCTTATAAAAGTTTTGAAAATTCTCTTTGTTCCCATAGATAAATTCAAGTATGATACCATCTTTGGATTTCCACTTTACTTAAACCTATATAAAGATGTTGATGCACGTTTTTATTTAAATGAATTCGAGCAAGGGACTTTATCTTTATTCCATGCCTTACTTAAAAATGATTCTGTTGTCCTGGATGTTGGAGCAAATATCGGGATATATTCAGTTCTTGCGGCCAGTAAAAATAATAATGTTAAAGTATTTGCTTTTGAACCTGCCGATGAAGCTTACAATTCACTTATTGGCAATCTTCGGTTAAATAATCTAAAAAATGTTAAGGCCGAAAAGTTCGGCGTTGCGGATTATAAAAGAGAGGCCATCTTAAGCCGATGTGATGATGATGCCTATAATTCTTTGGGAAAACCAATGCGCGAGGTAAAGGATGAAGTATCAGTTAGCTTGATCAGTCTGGACGATTATTGCAGAGAACATAAGCTCAACAAAGTAGACCTGATAAAAATAGATACTGAGGGAGCTGATTATCTGGTTCTTAAGGGCGCATATAACATATTATCCGGAGCCGATTCACCTATCATCTTTTGTGAATATAACAGGTATATAAATTCCGGTTTCAACTATACAGTAAGCGATATGATCAGCTATATCGAAGATGCAGGCTATCAGATTTTTGAATTTAACAATAATCGCTTAATCCGATTTAATCCGCTGGAAAGCAAATCTGACGAGTTAATTTGTCTAAAATCTGAACATTATTCAAGAATGCCAGTTCCGGTGATAAAATAATGAGAAAGCAATTGGTATTGAACTCTTTGGCAGGAGGAACACAATTGCTCATCGGGACAATTCTTGTCCTGATTTCTGTTCCGGTTTTTATCCAGCACTTGGGGTCAGAAAAGTATGGTATTTTTTCTTTAGTACTCATTACCAGCAACTTCACTGTTTTTTTAGGATTAGGGGTAAATTCAAGTCTGTTAAAGTTTTTATCTGAACAGGGAAAGTCCCGTGAATCAGATATAGATATAATTATTGCAACGGGTCTATTAGTATTCAGTTATATCCCATATGCAATAATTTGTTTTTTTAATAATGAAGCAATCCTGAAACTTTTAGGTGTACCGCATAGATATATCAACAGTGATACTATTACTTTTTTTAACCTACTAATTGCGGCAAATTTTATACAATTTGTCAATCAGATACCTGTTTCCATATTGGATTCTCTTCAAAAAATTTACCTGACCAACCTGTACCAGACTATTTATCAGACCATTTACTGGACTCTCATTATAACGTCTATTTTTTTATATGGCACTTTTAAGATGATCGGTCTAAGCGTGTTATTCAGTACGGTGGTCTGGTATATTTTATTAAATATAAGCACAATTAAATATTGGGGAGCATTAAAGATAAACTGGACCAGGAGGGAAATGCTGACAGGCTTTAAAAAACAGGTCGGCTACAGTTTCAAGTTATATATAAGCAACCTGTTAAACTTTTTTTATGAACCGCTCACAAAAATCCTGATATCCTCATTTATCGGGGTTTCCGAAGTAGGTTATTATGATATTATCCTGAGGATTCGAACACAGGTATGGAACACTTTATCGAAATTATTATATCCCTTATTTCCTCTTATTTCAAAATTAAAAGATAAAACTGCAGTCAGGTTTATAGTACACGATATCGAGCAAAAGCTTACATATGCTGTTTTATTTTTTACTGCCGTTATAATATTTACAATTCCTGATTTTGTGCAGGTATGGCTCAAAAATCAACAAGATATAATTTCAATTCCGCTGATATTAATTCTTTTGGGTAATCTGCTTGCGGTTATAGTTATGCCGATGTACCAGTTCCTGGTGCTAAAAGGATATCCGGGAAACACAATTATTTTACAAGCAATCAATGTATTTGTAAACACAGCGGTATTTTTCCTGTTCTATAATGTTTTAGGATTTTTCGCTGTTGCCTGGGCTAATGTAGCGGCAATCTTATCTTCTTTTATTCTATGTTTATTTTACCAATGGAAGTATCTGGATAGTCTAATTTTTGAGAACAGATTGCAGTCATACAAGACTATTGCTCTTTTTATGTTACTGATTGTCTCCGGGTATATCATAGATCAATTGATCACAAATCCTTTCATGGAACTTCTTCTGTTACCTGCAATTTTATTACTGCTTAATTTAATGTTTATCAGATTTTTAAGAATTATAACATTGATGGATATTATTAAATATTCAGGTGAAAACAAGGTATTCAGGGATTTATTACTTAAAATTTTTTCTCCTGCGGGGAGCAATCACATATGAAAAAATTATTAAATAAAATAATGAACTTCGCGGGGTATCATATAATCAAAGATCCTTCTTTAGAGCCTGAAATAAAGAGGGGCAAGTATAAATGGTTAAGAGATGCTTCAATTAAAACAGTTATTGATGTCGGCGCTAATGATGGCGGTTTTGCAGTAATGATCAATAAAATTCTTCCGGACGCGATGATTTATTCATTTGAACCTATAAGGGATGTTTACCTGAAACTACAGGCCAATACTTCTTATATCGAACGTATGAAGAAATTTAATTACGCTCTCGGGGAAAAGGCAGGCAGCCAGGAATTTAATGTTAACAAGTTTGCCCCTAGTTCTTCTTTTCTTAAAATAAATAAAAATCATATCAATTCTTTCCCCTATACAGCAGAATCTAAAAAAGAACTTGTTTCCATGAAGACACTGGATAGTTTTGCGGATGAAATGCAGCTTGAGCCGAATGTTCTTTTAAAACTTGATGTTCAGGGATTTGAACTGAATGTCCTTTACGGGGCTCCTAAAATATTGAAAAATGTTTACCTCATCTTGATTGAGGTCAGTTTTATTGAACTTTATGAAAAACAGCCGTTGTTCCATGATATTTATTCATTCTTAGAACCACGGGGATTTAAGTATTGCGGAAATTTGAACCAGTTGAATGACCCTGTTACGAACCGCATTTTACAGGCAGATGCAATTTTTTTAAGGGATTGAGTGGCAAAAAAACTAGTTTCTGCTATAGTTTCAACTTACAATTCTGAAAGATTCTTTAAACAAAAACTGGAAGATCTTTTAAGTCAGACAATTATTAATGATACGGAAATCATTGTTGTTAACAGCGGTTCCAAACAGAATGAAGATTTTATTATAAAAGAATTTTTGAATGTTTATGATAATATCAAATATATAAGGACTGAAAAAAGAGAGACTATATACAGCGCATGGAACAGGGGGATAAAAATATCGGAAGGAGAATTTATAACCAATTCCAATACGGATGACCGGTTAAGAAAGGATGCATTTGAAATTCTTTCCGGAACACTTATCAGGAACCCGCAGGCCGCCCTTGTTTACGCCGATCAGTATATTACTTCAATCCCTAATCATACATTTGATCAGGTTGTTGGCAGCAGAGTATTCAAATTTCCTGATTTCAATATGTTTCTTCAGCTGGCAAGGTGTCTTGCAGGTTCTCAGCCAATGTGGCGTTCTTCCCTCCATTTTAAAGATAACTACTGGTTCAATGAAAAATACGAGATCTGTGGTGATCACGAGTTTGAGTTAAGAATTTCAGAAAAGTATAAATTGATGCATATAACAGAAATATTAGGAACTTTTTATAAAGATTATAAGGATAAAGGAAATAAGGAATACCAGAATTATAAAAGAACTGTAGAAGAAGGAAATGAAATATCCTATAATAATATTATAAAATATATCAATAAAACCCCGGTTGATGACTTAAAGAAAGAATATGATACATTTAAATATTGGACTTCACTCCCATTCCTCCTCTATCCGTTAAATGCAAAGCTGAGAAAATTCCTGAACCCCGAAGAATTTTTTTATTCAGTAGATTTTATATACCTCGTAACAGGATTACTTTTTATAAAAGAGGGTAAATTAAAAAATGCATCGTCTCTTTTTACAAAGCTATTAAGATATAAAAAATCCGAATGGATTGAACGGGAATACTTAAATTTACAAAAAATGATGAGAAGCAATGAAGCGCAGTAGTATCGGAATTGGAATAATAACCTGCAATCGCCTTGAATTTTTCAGAAATTGTATCCGGTCAATACCTGATGCAGATAATATTATTGTGGTAAACGACGGTGCTCCTTATCTTTCCCCGGAATACCCATCAAAGGTCAAAAATATTATTCAAAATATGGAAAATCTTGGAGTTGGCAGATCAAAAAATATTGCATTAAAATATCTTCTTGACCAGAAATGTGAGCATATATTTTTATGTGAGGATGATATACAAATTGTTGAACAAAACGTTTATGATCACTATATAAGAGCCTCCCTCATCACCGGGATCCAGCATTTTAATTATGCTTACCACGGTCCCGGAAACAGAACAGCAGATGGGAGGCCGAGTCCAAGGAAAATAATTGATTACAAAAATATTTCAATCTCTTTGAACCGTAATATACTTGGGGCATTTTCATATTATTCCCGCATTTGCTTAGAGAAATCAGGGTTAATGGATGAGAAATTTAAAAATGCCTGGGAACATGTAGATCATACTTATAAAATAATTAAATTAAAAATGCACCCAGCTTATTGGTGGTTTGCTGATGTTGCAAGAAGCTTTGAGTTTATTGCCGATCAGCATAAAAACCATTCCTTAAGTGTAATCAGGAAAAGCCCGGTTTGGAAGCTGCGATTAAGATATAATTCATTACTGTTCAAAATAAAAAATGGTTACCTTCCCACTTCTATCCCCGATACTGAAGAAAGCCTTGTCCTTGCTCAACTTGACGAAATAAAAAATAATTTCTCTTCCCTTGAATACTAATTTCAAAATAGCAGGTTGTGTAATATTATTTAACCCTATTGAGGAATATGTCCATAATATCTTTTCCTATATCGATCAGGTAGAGAAACTGTACATAATTGACAATTCAGAAAATCCCCTGCCTAAGGTTTTCGTTGACCTGCATTTTAATCCTAAAATTCTATTTATTAAGAATAAAGAAAATTTAGGAATAAGCTCAGCTTTGAAATCAGGCAGTTAATGAAGCCGTTAAAGATCATTTTGATCTGCTTCTTACAATGGATCAGGATAGTTTTGCCGAACCGGAAATGGTTAAAAAACTTTTATCCTGCTATCAGAATGATAAAATTGCTATTGTCTCCCCGGCCCACGATATCGGTAAAAAACTTAGCACAAGCAGAGGGTGCCACGAGGCAGTTTCGATTATGACGTCTGGTAATCTTATCAATCTTCAAATTATATTGCAGGTAGGAGGGTTTAATGATAAATTATTTATTGATTACGTTGATCACGAAATATGTGTTAGATTAAGGAGCAAAGGTTTTATCATCATTGTGCAAGATAATGCTGTTTTACGGCACGGTTTAGGAAATATTGCTGAGAAGAAAATCCTTTTTGCAAAATATTATCCAACACATCATAGCCCACTAAGATATTATTATCAGACGCGAAACAGGTTCTACATATATAAGAAATACTGGAGGTCTTCACCGGGTTTTGTTTCAGAGGATATTTTTAATTTTATTAAGCTTGTTCTAAAAATGATATTGTCTGAAAAATATAAACTGGAAAAAATTAAATATATGATCCGCGGTTTCTCTGATTTTAGGAAGAATAAATTTGGAAGGTACCTGGGATAATTGCTTGTTGGATATACTTCTTACCGTGAATACACATGAATGTTATACTTTCGATTATAATAGTTAACTACAACTCAAAAAATGTTCTTAAGGATTGTCTAAATTCATTAAAGGACATTGCTATTCAGAATTTTGAGGTGATTGTAATTGATAACGCATCCGATGAGCAAGTCAATGAATTGGAGATGAACTTTCCTGAGGTTTGTTTTATATATAATACGAGAAATACAGGATTTGCAGCAGCTAATAACCTGGGTATCGCAAAATCCAAAGGCAAGTATATACTCCTTCTAAACCCCGATACATTAGTTAATCAAAATTCTTTTGGACCTATGATTTCCTATCTGGAAAAGAATTCGGATGTCGGAGTGGCAGGTTGTAAAATCTATAATAAAGAAGGTAAAATTGAGAGATCAACACATTCTTTTCCTAATTTGATTAAAGAATTTTTACACGCTAATGAGGGATTAAAAAGTTTTCTGAGTTATGACAATAAGTTTATGGGATTTTTCGCTAAGACTTTTGCTCTTCAGTCCAATGCAAGTTATTGGAATTACGACAGCGTCAAAATTGTTGACCATGTAACAGGTGCCTGTATGATGTTAAAAAGGGAAGTTATTAATAAGGTTGGTTTGCTAGATGAAGCTTTCTTCCTGTATAATGAAGAGGTGGAATGGAGTTTAAGGATCAGAAATACAGGTTATAAATCTGTATTCCTGCCCGATAGTTATATAACTCATCTTTTCGGGTATTCTACAGGGCAAAAAGTGCAAAAACAGGAAGTGAATAAATTATTAGTTGAAAGATACCGGGGAATGCTCTATTTTTTTCAAAAACATTATGGGATATTAAAGCTGTTTTTATTAAAGATAATCGTATTTGAAGGTTTTGGTTTTAGACTCCTTTACTCTTATCTTAAATACCCATTTCTACAAAGTGCTCGTAGAAACAAATTAAATACAGAAATCGAATATATTAAGCAAATAATTAGTTTAATTTGGCTCAAAAACTATGACTGGAGATCTGTTTGATGAATATTGCCTTTGTAAATCCTCCATTTTTTCCTAAATATTCCAGGGGTTCCAGGAGTCCTGCGGTAACCAAAAGCGGTACAGTATATTACCCTATCTGGCTGGCATTGGCTGCCGGCTTTGCAGAAAAACAAGGGACATAAGATCATTCTTATCGACTCCCCTGCTGAATCTATAGAAGCTGAAGAAACATTTGCGAGACTAAGAACTTTTAAGCCCGACCTTATTGTAATTGAAACAAGCACAGGAAGTATAAGCAGGGATATTAGTTTTGCCGAAGAGGTAAAAAAGAGATTTCCAATCCTGTATTTACCTGCCTGGTTGGAAATCACGTTACTGCTGTTGATAAAGAAACAATGGAACGTTCAACTTGCAGTTGATGCAGTTGCAAGAAATGAATATGAAGCTACAATTGTCGATCTTGCTGAACAGGATAGAAAAGAAGGAATCCCTTACAGAATGTGTCTCTCCCTTACCTGGAGAAACGGTAAGGAAATTATTGTTAATCGACCACGCCCGGCTCTGCTTCAAAAAGAACTGGATGCAATGCCTTTTGCAAGTGAGATCTTCAAAAGGTACTGCGATCCTAAGGATTATTTCTTTGCAGCAGGCAGATTTCCCCAGATGATGGTGTATACCGGACGAGGATGCCCTTATCTTTGTACTTTTTGTGTCTATCCCCAGAATTTCTATGGACATAATTACCGGCACAGATCAGCTAAAAGTATTGCTGCAGAATTCAAGTACATTCGAAGACAATTTTCCCGAAGTTGTTGAAGTAACAATTGAAGATGATACGTTTACTGTTTATAAGAACCATACGATCGAAGTCTGCCAGCTTTTAATTAAGCAGAAAAACAAGCTTACCTGGACGTGTAATGTACGCGCTGATCTTGATGAAGAAACAATGCGATGGATGAAAAAAGCAGGATGCAGATTAGTGATTGTCGGTTTTGAAAGCGGATCGAATGAAATACTTAAGCTGATGAA
Organism: uncultured Ignavibacteriales bacterium; assembly: GCA_963764685.1. Classification (GTDB taxonomy): domain Bacteria; phylum Bacteroidota; class Ignavibacteria; order Ignavibacteriales; family Ignavibacteriaceae; genus CAVXTT01. The sequence continues at coordinate 96,300 of CAVXTT010000030.1, read as the reverse complement.
GAAAGGTGTGAAAGTAGAACAGTTCAAAGCTGCAGAAAATGCCAAGAAAGCCGGATTGCTTATCCACGCCTGCTATATGATGGGCAACCGTGGAGAGACTCTTGAAACAATGAATGAAACCCTTGAGCTTGCAAAGAAACTGAATACCGATACTGCCCAGTTCTTCCCCTTAATGATCTATCCCGGCACCGAAGCCTTTGAATGGGCAAAACAGGAAGGTTTGATTACTGTTGATACGTGGGATCAATGGCTGACTCCTGAAGGTCTGCATAATACCGTGGTTGGTACTCACGATCTTAAGCCGCAGGAGATAGTTGATTTCTGTAATTACGCACGCCGTGAATATTATCTACGTCCTGAATATTTTGCAATGAAATTAAAAAATATTATTACACATCCTTCCGAGCTTAAAAGAACTGTAAAGGCATTCCTTACCTTTTATAAGTATCTTTTTAACGGAAAGAACAGGGAGAATAAAGAAAAGTTCGACCGTAAAATCAGAAATGTTCACAGGAAACCTGATAATACTCCGGACAAAGAATCTTCAGCAGTTAAAAAAAGAGTTGTAGAAAAAGATTCTGAGTTAGTATAAAATAAATTCAAAAGCCGGTGTGCAGCCGGCTTTTTTATTGTTTAGAATTTCATTAACTCACCAAAAAAACCTAATATTGTAATACCTGATAAATCATATTCATTGATGCTACTCTTTTTTGAAACATTCTTCTGGATTCTGGTATTCATCCCCCTTCACTCATACTTTTTTTATCCTCTTTTTATCAGATTAATTGGCAGTTTCAGGAAACAATCCAATTCGGGGAATAAAGAATACGGGATTTCCATATTAATATCAGCATATAATGAAGAAAAAGTAATTCGCAACCGTATTGAAAATCTTTCCCGTGTAATAGATAAGTTCAACAACGCTGAAGTGCTCATCGGTTCGGATAAATCAGAGGATAATACTAATGAAATACTTTTGGAATCCGGCAAAGCATATCCCTGGCTTAAGGTAATTTGCTTTAATGAAAGGCGCGGCAAGGCGGCTATTCTAAATGACCTGGTAAAGCTGGCAAAAAATGAAATACTTGTCTTTTCAGATGCAAACACTCTCTTTGAACAGAATGCAGTCACGCTTCTGGCGTCCCATTTCAATAACCCTGCAGTCGGTGGAGTAAGCGGACGGCTGGTGTTGAGGGAACCCGAAAAGGAGTTTAATAAAAGTATTGAGGAGAAGAGATACTGGGAGTATGAGACCTTTATAAAAAGAAATGAAGGTAAATGCGGAATTTTAATCGGCGCAAACGGAGGTATCTTCGCAATCAGAAAAAACCTCTTTGTTGAGCTGCCTTTGAAGGATGCAGTAACGGATGATCTTTTCATCTCACTGAGGATATTGCAGGAGGGATACAGGTTCAATTATGAAAATGAGGCTGTGGCATACGAAGATGTGGCAAGAGAAATCATTCACGAATACAGGAGAAAAATCAGGTTTGCCGCTACAAACTTCCAGACATTAAAATATTTCAGGAGTTTATTGTTCAGCAGAAATTTTCTTGTCTCATATGCTTTCTGGTCTCATAAAATTACAAGGTGGTTCCTCCCCCACCTTTATCCTTTTATTCTGATACTGAATCTGTTGTTACTTAACAAAGGGGAAATGTACTTAGTGATACTTTCGCTGCAGGGACTTTTTTTTATACTGGCGGGCGCAGGCTACCTGGTTTCAAGACTGAAAATACGCATCGGATTGATCACCCTTCCCTACTTCTTCCTGCTGACGAACTTTGCACTGTTTGCGGGGTTTATAAAATTCATCAGAAGAAGACATACAATTATCTGGGATTCAACCCCAAGATAAAAAAAACCGTCCCTTGAGGGGGACGGTTAAGACAAAACACAACATATAAAATTCTTAATTAGCTCCAGTACCCCTGGCGTTTTTTTCTCCATTTATATGTTTCGTTCTGTCTATAATTTTACCCGTTGCATCTATTACACCCTCGTGGCACTGATAGCAGGCAGTAAGAGGAGCGCTAATATGGCCTTCGGGCGGCAAACCGTGACAGGATCCGCATTCGGCTTCGTTCTGATCAACTTTTGTCCAGTCGACTGTTTTATTCAATCCAACCATCTTATCGGCTGTGTATGCAAACTGATTTGTTGTTACTGCGGAATCCCGGTAATATTCAAAGCTTCCGTGGCAGTATGTATTAGAGCAGGTACCTGCTGTCTGGTCATATGCTGCATTGGTTCCGCCGTGGATTACTGCAAGGTCCTTCAGATTAACTTCAGCTACATTATTACCGTCAAAATGTTCCGGATCATAAATTGTCTGGGGTACATTATGGCAGCTCTGGCAGGGAACATTATTACCCAGTGTATTATCATATAAATGTTTTGAATGAGCACCTACTGTCTTTGATGTCGTTTCTGAATTGTTATTCAGATCTACCGGGGGAGCAATTCTTGAGGGATCTGCAAAGCTGCCGTGGCAGGTGTTGCAGGCTTCCGGTCCTTCGGGCTGATTATGGCAATTAAGGCAGCTTGCGTCAACAGTACCGCCGCTGAAATCAGCACCGTGGCATTGAGCGCATTCTTTAAGGTTCCAGTTAAGCTCCTTTGCCAGCGCACCATGAAAGTTGTCCGAGTGAGGATCTGTTATCCCGGGTTTGTGAAATGCCAGTTCGTCCGGATGTGATATATCATCCTTCAGTTCACTGCAGCCGGCAATTAAAAAACCTATTGAAACCGCTAATAAGATATTTAATAAAATGTACTTCATTTTAATTCCCGAATTTTCAATTTATTTAGCACCATGACAATATCCGCAGAAGCCCGTTCCCGGCTGACTTGACGGAGATGCACTTGTATGACAATTGAAACAGATGGAACCCTGGCTGGTATGCCAGTCTCCTTCTTCATCCTTCATAAATCCTGTCGGATGCGTCTTAGAGTTAGTTCCCTTAATTCCGTCGGCATCCATATGACAGGTAATGCAGGTAGGGTCAGCACCCTGTACATCGTGGCAGGATACGCAGGACTCAATATCTCTTCTTGCAAGGATTGCATGTTCACCACCCCCTGTGCCGGGTCCGAATGTAAAGAATCCCGGTTTCAAATGAGAAGCAGGGGTAATTCCACCCATACTAAAATCACCGCCTTCAGCCTGATGGCACTCTGCACAGAATGTCTCAATCTGATGGCAGGACTGACAATTGAATCTCTGACTTTTTGCATCAATGCCGTGGATATATCTGTAATTAAGATCGTGCACCCTGTTTAGTTTCTGCATTTGAGAACCATCAACAAAATTATTCGGTGCATAAGGCTGGTAGAAATTATCGGGAGCATTTGTCTCGGTAATTATATTGTTGGCAGTATGACATTCAACGCAGGAATTATTGTTTGAATCGTGACACATTATACAGTCGGCATCAAATTTATTTGCTGCAAACTTATGCTCTTTAATAAAATCAGCTGTCCTGTGATTCTGCGGTTTTAAATCTGCTGTAGAAATATGGCAGTTCTCACACGCACTGGTTGCAACCGCACGGTCATTATGACAAGTGTAGCAGTCGGCCATAACCGGAAAAGGCTGCTCAGCCTGGAAAGCATAATCAACCTTGCTAATTCCTTTGTGGCAGGTTTCGCAAGCCATCTTCTGCTGGTTTATATGAAGGCTATGATTGAAAAGAATTTCAGAGCTATGCTGGATCAGGGGTTCATAATTATCATCGATATGACAGGTTTTACATTGTTCCTGATCTTCTGTATCGTGACAGTCTTTGCAGTTATCATGATTAGGCAGCAGCCTGTCTTTCATAGAAGTACTTTCGGATACTTTTGAATGACAAGCCTGACAATCAGCAAGTCCGGAATGCAGGGAATGTGAAAACTTTATGATCTTGTCATTTCCTGACATCTCTTTTTGAATGCCGTCAGAGCTGAAGGCACCCAGCAGAAGCAAAGCTGCTATTACCGGTAAGAGGATAAAGTATAAATATTTCAATTTCATTTTTACATCAGATTTAAGTTAGTATTAAACCAGTAGTTAAGTTTAAAGAAGAACCTGAAGTCATTTTTATATATCTTATTATTCAGAAATTGTCCCTGCACATCGAAAGACAAGGGACGCCAGGGCCTTACATTAACTCCTGCCAGTAAAGATGTCAGGTTATTTTTTTCAGAGTCCAGGGAGAGCTTATAATTAGAATATGAAACACCAACAGATGGTGTTAGAAATCCTTCCAGAAATGTATATGCTGTATAGAGGGAAACCGCATCAAGTTCCCCGCTATAGCCAAGATTTTTTCTATAAGTTAAGGAACCAAACCTTGAGACGAGTCCCGCAGTAATTCTCTGTGAGTTTTCATCTTTGTAGGTAACATTCCCGAATTTACCGCTCAGGGTTAAATCAGTGTTAAGAACATAATCCACTCCTCCCTCGATCTCCTGGGTATTTCCATAATCGAAGACAGAGAATATTGAATTATATCTTATTAAAGGTTCCCTGTAGTTATAGTAAACATTGAATCTGAAGTTCTCAACCCTGGTTAACGAGCCGTTAAATTCAAATTTACTTGTCTGATTAAAATTAACATCATAATCATACCTCACATCTGCAATGAAAACTTTTTTCATTTCATAAGATGCATCGGCATATGCAAGACTGTACTGGTTTGAATTCATCCTTATAAGAGTATTTACAGGATTTAATTCCTCATCCAGCCTGATCGCATAATATTCCTGGGGTTTGAAGTTCTTGTTTATATATCCGACTCCCATGTTGAATTCAGGTAGAATATCAGCACTAAGCTTACCCCCGAAAACGTAATCATTATTCCAATCATCAGTAACCTCCAATTTTTGGTATGCTGGCACATTTCCGCCGTAATATGCGTTTAATCTGAATCTGTTGTATTTAAGACCAAGATTAGCTCCATCAAAAAGACCTCCGCCGGGGGAGTTAAATAAAGGCTGCCTCCCAAGCTTCAAAGTAGCAACATTAAAAAGATCACGCGCCTCAAAGTAAAGATTATAGAATCTTAACCTCGGGTCGTCCTGCTGCTGGTTTTGAATATCGGTCTCGAAATTCATATAAGTATGAAGAGAATATTTATCCTGCCCGATATTCAGACTTAAAAGCTCATATGCTCTGAGGTATGTATCTGAAGCATTAAGCGAGTCAAATCTTTCAAAACCGTAAAGGGAGGAAGAAAATCTTCCATTTACATTTTGAGCGGATGCATAACCCGACAGACCGATTACTACTCCTAGAAAAATTAATATTTGTTTCATTGTAAAACTTCAGCTGTTGAATTATTACTTTTCAGTTGGGGGGACAGGATGTTTTATTTTTTCCCACATTACCGCAAAATCAAAGGTCTTTGCAGTAGGGCTTTCTGAATTGTGGCAGGTTATACAGAGTTCTTCCGGTTTTTCATAAAGTTTCAGACCATTTGCTACTGCTGCAGCAGGGTCTTTCATTATCTTAACATTTTTATAATCGGCTCCCGCTCCGTGACAGGTTTCGCACTGTACACCATCAGACATTTTGAATTTCGCACCTAGTAATGCTTTATCGACATTAAGACCTGAAACGTGACATTTTAAGCAGGCTTCTGTTTCAGCTGCAGGTGTTGTAAAACCTTTGGTCTTTGCTATTTCATCAGCTTCTTTTGTCTGCAGTATCTGGAAAGCTTTTGAATGAGGGCTCTTCTGCCAGATCTCGAGTTGTTTTCCCTGTTTATCTGTTTTATGGCAGGGGCCGCAGGTTTCCACACCAACAAACCCGTGAGGTTTGGAATCTTGTGCGGAAAGATTATTAAAGCAAAGGAAGAAAAAAGTTATGAGCAGTGAGGTAAAAATTGAAGTCTTATACATTGTTAATCCGTTTTAAAAATTAAAAAAAAGGAGAGAACCTTTGCAGGTTCTCTCCGACTCTAATTACTTCATCAGAATCATTTTCTTTGATTCTCTGAATGATTTATTTCCTGATAGTGATTTAGCCTCTATAGTATAGAAGTAAACACCGGATGCAAGATTTCTGCCTATGGAAGCAGAGTTAAATATTGCCTGGTGGTTTCCTGCAGGACGTACATCGTTAACGAGTTCTCTGATCATTTCACCAGTAATACTGTATATGTAGATCTTTACACTGCTTTCATATGGCAGTGAGAATTTTATTGTAGTACTTGGATTGAACGGATTCGGATAGTTTTGTGATATTAAAAATTCTTCAGGTAATTCTGTGTCATCAACAACAACATCGGAGATGGTACCGCCGGCTGCAACAATTGATTTTTGCAATACATCTACTGCAAACATCGCATTGTGCATACCTTTGCTTCCATCATCCGCAATAAGCTGATAATTCCAGAATGCTTTGGTAAGATTAGGATCATTAGCATCACGTATCAATTCCCAGCTTATTGAATCGACTCCAACAGGAGGAAGTTGAATTCTTAATGCTTTTTCAAGACCAGCGATTTCAGCAGGTATACTTTCTACAGTTCCGTTGCCGTCATAATCGCCTTTGGCCAGAAAATCATTCCAGCTCTCTTTTTGACCGTGGCAGTTAACGCAGGCTTTTGTATGATAATAATCGGTATCTTCATAGTAAAGATTCCAGGTATGTCCGCCTACTTTATCTCTTGTTACAGTCCCTGTGTCTGTCGTTGCTGTCATATGGCAGGTAACGCAGGCATCCTGTGTAGCATATTTATGAGGACTGCTGAGATATGGTGACCCGTTAAACGATGCGGCATTCTGTCCAAGAAGCATATCTGCCTGAACTGAACCGTGAGGTCCCCAATGTGAACTATTAGGAGGAGTTGCTGTGTAAACATTTACATTTCTCCTCGCTTTATGGCAGTTCATACAAACTTGTCCTACTCCACCTTCTGTATATTGATAACCATTACCTAAAGTATCGGATCCGGCAGGTGTATATCTTAATGAGGCAACATTATCATTACCGTGAGGATCGTGGCAGGTTGCACAGGAAATTGCTGTATGATCAGCTTCAAGCCAGCCCGTTGTATTAGTGGTCTGACCCTTTGTGAAGTTTATATATCCTCTTCCATCGTGGCAGCGGATACAGTTACCTAAACTATTATTCTGACTTGATGATCCCTGGGCAAAACCGGATTCCCATAGTGCTTCTGAGTGTTTTGAGTGTTCGTATTCTGAATATTTGTTATGTCTCCAGGGTTCATCGTGGCACTGTGCACAGACTCCTGCATTTGCAGAGATAGCAATTTTTTCAGGATTACCGCCAAATGCGTGTTCACTTCCAGGACCGTGGCAGTTTTCGCAACCGATCGTTGCAAAGTTTACTAAACCTGGAAACTGAGTTTTAATTGTGTCCCATTTACCTGGATTCGGTGGTCCCTGCCAGGTCCATCCAAGATCTTCAGCAACATCATCAAATCCATTATTATCAGCCTCTAAGTTGTGGTTAGTCCCTATTGTATGGCATTTCATACATTCGGTGCTGTAATAAGCAGCTCCCTGCGTTATTTCAAAATTAAAGATATTAGCGTGTCCTGATACTTCCCATCTGCTGAATATATCCTGAAACTTAGGTGTATTCTGATGGCAGGTCATACAATTCGGAAACGTAGCAGGAACACCGGCAAAGTTACCAACTCCAACAAAATTACCAGCATAAATTGACATTGTGGTATCATCGGTTCCACCACTGGTGGTAATTGTCAGTTTTACTTTATACTCACCTTTGAGATCCGGTTTGAATTGAACCCAATCATCAATGCTCGCCTCAAAAGCTGTATTTGAACCAGATGGTTTTGATACAAATTCAAATACGGCATTTGTGATTGGATCGGGATCATTTTCGGTATTCTGCGGCGACAAGTAAACATATACCTGACTTGGAACTGTTTTCAGACCGGATGAGACAGAATTCGTGGTTAACCCGGAAGTTGTTAATTGGTGAGGAGTTACTGACTCCGTAACTATGTTAGCCCTCTGGCCGAAACTAACAGTACATACCAGAATGACTAAAAGAGTAAAAAATTTGATGTTCATTTTGACCTCTGTATAAGAATCTGAGTTTAAAACTTCCTTTTTTAAGCAAAAACTTTACCAAAATAAATGTTTAATCTTTCATCAAAATCAATCATTTAGATTCCATTTTTGAGAAATAGTAAATACTGTTTCCAATAAAAGAGAATAAAATAAGCACTTTTTAAGCTCATAAATGAGAAAAAATATCAGTTTCCAATTTCTCAGAGCTAATAGTTAAATTAGATAGGAAGAGGGATCAGACAACCCCTATTGAATTTAATGCAATTACCCGGAAAGATCTGACTAAACACTTATTTCCAGGCCTATCTGTCCCGGTACCCAACCCCTATATCCTCAATACAATCCTTCTTCGAAGGTAATGTTATAGTAGGGGTTTAGTAGGACATAGTAGGAGTTGTGTAGGGCGTAGAATGATTTTATTGTTAGGTGCCTGGTCAAATCATTCGTGGTAGTTAAATCGTATTGATGATTGTGAAGAGTTGTCAGCTCTAAACTAAATAATCCTTTTAAACCTCCTTAGGATCTTCCAGAAGAGGCAGGAAAGTTTATTTTAGGAAGAGGCGTTGATTTAGAGTTTAGGGGAAATCGGTCCAATTTATCTTATTATTCTATACTTTTAACTAAAACTCTATTTTATTTTGGACAAATAACAGCCCAAAATTCTCTGATTCAGCCGCTTGACAAGAAATAATACCTGTATGCTAAGAAAAGTGATACCCTGACCGTTTTGGGGTAAAATGGAACTAGATGAGACCATCACATTATAATAATAAAAATTTCAGTTTAAGGCCTTGGCATCTATTTTATTATATTTACAACCAATTTTTAAAGAGTTTAATTGAATAAAAAGCTGGAAAAAATATTAGTTCTTGCCCTGGATTTCATCACAATAAATCTGGCGGGAGTAATATTTTTTTACCTGAGGGTTGAAACAGGTTGGTTTGATTTAATAACCACCCCAGAATTTTTACTTCCGCTCCTGATCATTTATCTCTACTGGGTACTGATTTTTACATTTATCGGGATGTACAGAACCTGGTTTGCCTCTTCCCGGTTTGATGAACTTTCCTCCCTTTTTAAAGCTTCATTTGTCGGAATTTTTATACTGTTCTTCCTGATCTTCATAGATGATTACCTGCACGGTGTAGCTTCATCAGTTCGCATATTAATTCTGCTGTACTGGGGATTTTTCCTCCTGTTTGTCGGTTCCGGTAGAATTCTCGTTAGAAGTATACAAAGAAACCTGTTGATAAACGGAGTAGGGAGAAGAAATGCGCTTTTAGTTGGATTTAATGAGCGGGCCTTCGAAGTTCAGGATCAGGTTACAGTATCAAGAGCGCTGGGACTTGATCTGGTCGGGTATGTTGCTGTTGATGAAAAAAATATAGGCAGGGAATATAAAGGCTGCAAGGTGCTGGGGTATTATAAAGATATCACGGACCTGGTTGAAAAGAACGGGGTCAAGGAAATAATCATAGCATTCGAAAAAGAAGATCACGATAAGCTGGTCGAGCTGATCTCAAAATTTGAATCAAAAAATATCGGCTTAAAGATTGTGCCTGATCTTTATGAAATATTAAGCGGTCAGGCCCGCACAACTCAAATATACGGGCTTCCCCTGATTGATATAATGCCCGAGCTGATGCCCGAATGGGAAAAAAAGCTGAAGAGGCTCTTCGATATCTTAATTTCTTTCTTAGTTTTATTACTCATCCTCACCTTTTCTGATTTTGATTGCCTTAGCAATTAAGGTCAATAGCCCTGGTCCTGTATTTTTTATACAGGAAAGGTCGGGACGTTTCGGTAAGCCATTTAAGATGATAAAGTTCCGTTCTATGTACCTGGATGCTGAGAAAAAAACAGGACCTGTCTGGTCTCAAAAAGGAGACCCTAGAGTAACATCTGTCGGCAGAATTATCCGGAATTTAAGAGTGGATGAAATACCCCAGATGTTAAATGTTCTTAAAGGAGAAATGAGCATTGTGGGACCACGTCCGGAAAGACCTTTTTTTGTTGAAAAGTTATCACTCGAGATCCCTTATTATAAAAGGAGATTAAAAGTTCGTCCGGGAGTTACCGGCTGGGCGCAGGTCAAACATAAATATGATGAGTCTATCGAGGATGTTAAAATTAAGCTCAGATATGATTTATTCTATATTGAAAACATCTCGCTAAGGATGGATTTCAAAATCCTTGTAAGAACAATATTCGTTGTAATCTTCGGAAAGGGGCATTATAACTGATTATTTGTTTTGCCTCGATTTTATTTTTGTATTAAGTTAAATATACTATTTACAAACTCTATGCTTACAAAGTCTTTAGTAATTATTCCAACATATAATGAGCTGGATAATATTCAGAAGCTTCTTCCGGAGCTGCTGAGACAATATCCCGAGCTGCATATACTTATTGTCGACGATAATTCGCCGGATGGGACAGCGTCTTATGCTGAGAAATTAGGTAACGAAAATGAACATGTTCACCTTATTATGCGCCCCGGTAAAATGGGGCTGGGAACTGCCTATGTTGAAGGATTTAAGTATGCCTTGAAGAATGGCTATGATTTAATTTTCGAAATGGATGCTGATTTTTCCCACGATCCCAAAGAGATCGGAAATTTTCTTTCCTCGATGGATAGTAAAGACCTCCTCATTGGTTCGAGATATATAAATGGAGTTAATGTAATCAACTGGCCGATACGGCGACTGTTGTTAAGTTATTTTGCAAATGCTTATACCAGATTTATAACAGGAATTCCTATAAGGGATTGCACCGGGGGATATAAATGTTTCAGAAAAGAAGTATTGCAGTCTTTGGATCTTGATAAAGTCAAATCAAACGGTTATGCCTTCCAGATCGAAATGAACTATAAGGCCTGGAAAAAAGGATTCAGAATCGGAGAGATACCTATAATTTTTACAGACCGAATAAAAGGCACATCAAAAATGTCCAAAAAGATAGTCAGAGAAGCTGTATTTATGGTATGGAAATTAAGGTTCCGCAGCATTCTCGGGCTCCTGTAAAAGGCTGCACTTGGACATATCAGTCATAATAGTAAATTATAACGTAAAAGAATTCCTTCAGAATCTCATACCTTCAATTCACAAAGCCGCCCGGAATCTTTCCTGCGAAATTATAGTCGTTGATAATGCTTCTACTGACGGCAGTGTTGAATATATCTCAAAAAAGTTACCGGAAGTTAACCTGATATCAAATGAAAAGAACATAGGGTTTGGGGCAGCCAATAATCTCGCAATGCTGAGAGCAAAAGGGAATTTTCTTTTGATTATAAATCCGGATACCATTGTAAGCGAAGACACCTTGCAAAAACTGCTGGAATTCTTTAAAACAAAACCGCAGGCAGGAGCGGCAGGCTGCAAAATTCTTAATCCCGACGGTACACTCCAGCTGGCCTGCAGAAGAAGTTTCCCGGGTCCGTGGACTTCTTTTTGTAAAGTTACAGGATTAAGCACTCTGTTTCCCCGGAATCGTATTTTGGCGCGTTATAATCTTAACATACCTGGACGAGAACAAAACTTATGAGGTGGATGCAATATCCGGTTCATTTATGATGATAAGGAGAGAAGTGTACGAAAAGCTTGGCGGATTCGATGAGCAATTCTTTATGTACGGTGAGGATCTTGATCTATGCTATAGGATCCAGCAGGCCGGATATAAAGTTTATTATGTCCATTCAGCCGAAATAATACATTACAAAGGGGAAAGCACTAAACGGAGCAGCATTGATGAAACTAAATTATTTTATGATGCTATGCACTTGTTTGTAAGAAAACATTTATCAAGCTCATTCATAGTTGAGGCAATACTTCAAAGTGCGATTGTATTAAGAAAGTTTTTCGCTTTTGTCGGAAAACAGAAACTAATACTGGGCCCTATGCTTGTCGATTTTCTATTCTTTAATCTTGCTCTTTTTCTTGCTGAACAGATCTATTCCTTATCCGGAAAGTGGCAGGGATTTCCTCCGGAGGATTATTATTTAATCTATACCTTCCCTGCTCTTCTGCAGCTGTTTATCTCTTCAGCTTTTAAGGTTTACAGGAAGGATTCATTATCCGTGCTTAGAAATTTCGGTGGAATAGCAGCAGGACTTGTTTTTATTTCTGCACTTACCTTCTTCTTTAAACAGTATGCATTCAGTCGTGCGGTAGTGATCATTACATATTCATTGTTTTTTTTAATGAGCTCTTTATGGCGCATCCTGTTTAAATTATTCTCCCGGTCTGCAGCGCTTGAGTCATCATTTCTTAATAAAAGGACTCTTATAATCGGCACAGGAACGCACGCTTCTGAGATTGCCAAAAAACTGCTCTCCGCAAGCGTTGAAGTCCATAATATATTCGGATTCATCGGCTCCTCTGCAAAAGAATTGGGCACCGAGATAAATGGTTTGAAGGTGATAGGATCCCTTGAGAACATCAATAAAGTAATATCTGAATTCCGGATTAACGAAGTTATTTTTTCTTCCCAGGAACTGTCTTATAAACAGATGATGGAAGTGGTATCTGCAAGGCAGGAGAATGATGTTGAGTTCAAAATTGTAGGTAATAATCTCGATTTCCTTGTTGGGAAAACATCTGTTTCAGTTCTGGAAGACATCCCTTTGATCGAGATTAATTATAATGTTTCTAAAAAGTCGAACAGGATTATTAAGTTCTTACTGGACTATACATTGGGGCTTTTTGTTTTGTTTTTCATATATCCTTTTATATATTTATTGACGCTTGGAACTAATAAAAAAACAGATTTTCAGAATTTTGTTCTTGATGTAACTTCTGTACTCTCCGGGAGAAAAAGCTTTGTGGGACCAGCTGCTCTTAACAACAGTAATCTTTATCTGGGGAAACAGGGTTTGACCGGGTTATGGTATTTAGATCAATTTAAGGGGGATTCTGATAAGCAGGATATTTTTTATGCAAAAAATCAGAATATCTGGCTTGATATGGAAATTATCGGTAAAACTCTAAATAAAATGTGGATAAAAAATAATGGGTAAGACTATACTTGATTTTGAAAAGCCAATCGTCGAACTGGAAGCTAAGCTTGAGGAGATGAGAAAATTCTCGGATAATCTGGATATTGAAAAAGAAATTGTAAGAATTGAAGATAAGGTGAAGCAGTTGAAAGAGAGCTTATTTAAAGATCTTACGCGGTGGCAGAGAGTGCAGTTAGCACGTCATCCCGACAGGCCTTATACTCTCGATTATATTTATAATATGACCGGCAACTTTGTAGAGCTTCACGGCGACAGGCTGTTTAAAGATGATAAAGCAATTGTTGGCGGATTTGCTGAACTTGATGAGTATAAGGTAATGATCATCGGGCATCAGAAGGGAAGAGATACAAAATCAAACCTTTACAGGAATTTTGGTATGCCAAATCCTGAAGGTTACCGTAAGGCACTCAGATTGATGAAGCTTGCTGAGAAGTTCAACAAACCGGTTATTACTATGCTCGATACGCCGGGTGCCTACCCGGGACTCGAAGCTGAAGAAAGAGGACAGGCAGAAGCGATTGCAAGAAATCTTTTTGAAATGAGCAGGTTAAGCGGTCCCGATAATTGTAACTATTATTGGTGAAGGTGCAAGCGGCGGAGCTCTTGGTATGGGTGTCGGAGATAGAATTTTAATGCTTGAAAACTGCTGGTATTCCGTTATCAGTCCTGAATCCTGCTCAAGCATTTTGTGGAGGAGCTGGGATTATAAAGAACAGGCAGCAGAAGCATTAAGACTTACAGCACCTGACCTCCTCGAACAGAAACTAATTGACAGGATTGTACCAGAGCCGCTTGGAGGTGCACATAAAGATCATCTGGAAGCTGCAAACCTCCTGAAGACTGCGTTAAAAGAAGAACTATCACAGCTGCTTAAAATAAAACCGGAGAAGCTTATTGAGAACCGGCTTGATAAATTCGGTGAAATGGGTGCGTTTACCGAATAGTAATTCCTGACCCTTTAATAAGCTTGACTTAAGAAGTGGAAGTTTCCTTCCCGCCTGCTAATATTCATTCCATATTTTTATAAATTTAAGTAATTAATAATATTATTTATGCTCTCTTATAAAACAGAAATACGGGTCAGGTTTTCTGAAACAGATAAGATGCAGTTTGTTCATAACGCAAAGTATATCGAGTATTTTGAAATAGCGCGAACTGAAATGCTCAGGCATTATGGACTGCCGTATAAAATGATCGAAGACAATGGTTATGAAATGCCGGTAATTGAAACTTTTATTAAATACAAAGCCCCGGCATATTACGATGAATTACTTATAGTTGAATCCCTAGCTGCTGAATATTTAAGCCCCCGCGTCCGCATAGAGTATAAAGTTCTGAGAAAAGAAAACGGGCAGCTCCTGGCGGAAGGATATACCATTCTTGGTTTTATAAACAAAGCAACTAAAAAGATATCCCGTCCCCCTGATTTTTATCTTAGTGCATTGGAGTCATATTTTGAGAAACAAAATGTCTAATGAAGAAATTGTCAGCCTTATCAGACGGGCTTTATATGAAGACATCCGGACCGGTGATATTACTACTGATGCAATCCTTGCCCCGGAAACTAAAGCAGAAGCAGATTTTCTGGTTAAGGAGAACGGGATTATTGCCGGACAGGAAATCGTGCGGGAAGTTTTTAATCAGGTTGACCCCGGCTTGAAATTTAATCCTCTGAAAAATGATGGCGATAATATAAAAGTTGCAGATATTGCTGCAGTGGTTATAGGAAGCGCAGCCTCGATACTGAAGGGTGAGAGAACTGCATTAAACTTCCTGCAGCGGATGAGTGGTATTGCAACTCTTGCAGGCAGGTACCGGCAGGAGATCAAGCATACTAATGCAAAGATACTTGATACAAGAAAAACAGTTCCAGGGCTGAGACTGCTCGATAAAATGGCTGTACAAATCGGCGGCTGTAAAAATCATAGAATGGGTTTGTATGATATGTTCCTGATTAAGGACAATCATATTGAAGTTGCCGGTTCAATTACAAAGGCTGTGGAATCCTGCAGAAGCTATATGAAAAAAAATAATATTAAATCGGAAATTGAAGTAGAAACTAAAAATTTAAGGGAGGTCTCAGAAGCTGCAGCCTGTGGTGCCGATATTATAATGCTGGATAATTTCCCGATTGAAGAAATGAATAAGGCTGTTAAATTAATTAATAGGAAGTGCCGGCTTGAAGCCTCGGGGGGAGTTAATCTGCAAACAGTAAAGGCGATCGCTGAAACAGGTGTAGATTATATTTCTGTGGGAGCTTTAACTCATAGTGTTAAAGCACTGGATATTTCATTGGAAATAAGACTATAACGGTCCGATGATTGAAAAGCTAAAACAATTATCTAAGGACACTGCGATTTATGGGATCAGCACGATCTTCGGCCGCTTCCTTTCATTTATGCTGGTTCCCTTTTACACTAATGTATTCATTCCCTCAGACTACGGCATCATTGCAAATGTTTACATCTTCGTTGCAATATTTAATGTTGTTTACCTCTACGGGATGGATTCAGCCTATATGAAATACTCGACATTAAGCGAGTCATCCGATAAAAAAGATAATTTTTCTACACCCTTTCTTGCTGTTTCAATTATTTCATTACTTCTTAGCCTGCTGGTTATATTTTTCAGGGATTCAATTTCTTCAGCGCTCGAGGTGCCGCCTGAATACAGTTATTTAATGTATTATGTTTCCGGGATATTATTTTTTGATGCTGTCAGCTCACTGCCTTTCATTAAACTGCGTCTGGAAAGACGTCCGAAGAAATTTGCCTTCTTTAAGGTCCTGAATATTGTCCTGATGGTCATTCTAAATTTGTTCCTGATTCTTAAAATACGCATTGGAATAGATGCTGTTTTTATAAGTAATCTTGCTGCTTCCATCTTTTCTTTTGTATTACTTGTACCCACCCTGTTACAAGGACTTAAATTCAGTATAAATAAAAACCTTTTTGATAAGATGCTTAAATTCGGATTACCATATCTTCCTGCAGGTCTGGCTTCAATGATCATACATGGTTTAGACAGGCCCATACTGACACATCTTACAAATCTTGAAACCAACGGGATATACCAGGCAAATCATAAACTCGGCATAATTATGATGCTTTATATAAATATGTTCCAGTATGCCTGGCAGCCTTTCTTTCTGCAGAACGCCAAAGAAAAGAATGCAAAAGAAATATTCAGCAAAGTGCTCACTTATTTTTCTATCGGGGGAACGGTCATCCTGGTCTTCTTTTCATTATTTGCCGACAACATTGTAAAATTTAGTATTGCCGGTTATAGTTTTATCGGCAGTGATTACTGGAGCGGGCTTTATATCGTACCGGTAATTCTTCTTGCTTATCTTTTTAACGGCCTGTATTTTGTTTTCAGTGCAGGTATTTATATTGAAGGTAAAAGCATTTATGTCCCTTTAATAACAGGACTGGGTGCCGTAGTAAATATTGCAGCAAATTTTTTATTGATCCCGGTATTTGGAATAATGGGAGCCGCAATAGCATTATTCTTCAGCTACCTGGTGCTGTCAGGAGGAATTTATCTGGTTACTCAGAGTTTTTATAAAATTAATTATGAGACAGGAAAATTGATCCGGTTATTCGGAGCAACCATTTTACTGTTCTTCACCTATTACATGTTGTTTTTTAACGGCTACCTGAATTTAACTTTTAAGATCTTCCTTCTATTTGTTTTCTTAATCTATATTCCCCTTGCTGTTCTTGATAAGAAAGAAATTTCCTATCTTAAAAAGTATATTCTCATCCGGAAGAGCAATGGAAGAAATTAAAATAACGGTCAAGCGGATTTCCACAAGGTTCGAAGATATTCCTCTCCCCTCATATGCAACCGAAGGGAGCTCGGGAATGGATATCAGGGCGGCTATTGACGATGATATATTCATAGAGCCATCAGCAGTTATCCTGGTTCCCACTAATCTGATTGTTGAAATTCCAGTTGGATATGAAATACAGGTAAGACCAAGAAGCGGTCTGGCGGCAAATTATTCCATCGGCATACTTAATTCTCCCGGCACAATAGATTCAGATTACAGGGGTGAGATAAAAATTATAATGATGAACTTCGGGAGTGAAAAATTCCGGATTCAGAGAGGCGACCGCATAGCCCAGCTGGTACTTTCAAAAGTATACAGAGCCGGATTCAATCTTAATGATGATCTAAGCAGGACAGCCAGGGGTGCCGGGGGATTCGGACACTCAGGAAAAGAGTAATAATTCTACTGGAGCACATTACCGCATTTATTACAATAAACATTTGATCTCTCATTAGCCATCCCGCAATTAAAACAGATCTTCATCCTCTGACTGAATTCATCAAGATCAACTGTTTTATACCTGTTATCATAAACTAAATATGCATTAAGTAACGTACAGATTATAAAAATAGAAAAACAGATATACATCCCCATTGCCCATTCAACATTCAATCCCAGCAGTTCAACTCTGCCGGTAATATCATTGTTTAGTTTTGAACTAAGCAGGAGGAGTGTAACGGTACCGACAACAGATAACGCTGCAACAAACAAGGCGGCTTTTCTGAAAAAGCTCATTATTAAAGCAATGCACGCAATGGAAAAACTGATTACTGCCAATGGTTCCGGTGTAAGAGTCTCCGGATGTGTCCCTGTTTTATATAACTGGGGAGGCGTTATTGTGGTTCCTGATATCAGCTCATAACCTGTAACTGTAGCCATTTTTTGATTTTGGCAGGTAAGATTAAAAAAAGGAAGAAAGAAACAGAGAAGCAGGAGTGCAAAAAGTACTGGGGAGAAAATATTTTTATAATCGCTCAATGAAACCCTCCGGATTTAATTTTGTTAAGGTTTAATTAGAGCCACTTCCTGATAACATTTATCTAAACCACCGCAAAGCTCAGTGGAAAATTAGGTAATTTCTTTTGAAACACAAAAATGCAGAGAACTACTAAGTAGGAATTCACCCAATTTTTAATCCGCTCTTCCGGATATTTATTTATGTAACAATGAATTTTTCTTGATATTTTTAGTTTTCATTCGGAGAAATTATTATGCAGATAGGAATTGTCGGACTCCCGTACTCCGGGAAGAGTACACTTTTTCAGACTATAACCAAGACACATATAGATACAGGATCGGTAACTAAATCAGAATCCCATCAGGCAGTAATAAAAGTGCCCGACCAAAGATTAGATAAGCTGACGGAAAAGTTTAACCCTAAAAAGAAAGTAAATGCCGCAATTGAATTCGTAGATGTGGTCGGGCTGCAAAAAGGAGATTCCGGATCAACTCAATTCTCCAGTAACTTCTTATCTAAGGTTAAAACAAACGATGCGCTGATACAAGTGGTCAGATTATTCAGCAATGAATCAGTTCCCCATCCCGAGGGATCAATAAATTTAATGAGGGATATAAATTCTTTTGAGACTGAGTTTATTATTTCGGATCTCACAATTGTCGAGAAGCGTCTTGAGAGTGTAAAGAAGCAAATACTGAAGACCAAAGACGAGAATCTTAAGCGGGAGGTCCCCGTGCTGGAAAAATGCAATGAAATACTCCAATCCGAGAAGCCTTTAAGAGATGCCGGCCTGAATAAAGATGACCTGCTGGTACTTAAAACTTATCAATTATTATCAGCAAAGCCGATGCTAATAGCATTGAACTTTGATGAATCGCAGATAAAAGAAACAGAGAAATATATAGAGCAGCTGATCAAGAACAAGCTGGGGCATAATACTAAAGCTATTTCATTCTTCGGACAGATTGAAAAAGAGATGAGCGAGCTTTCCGAGGAGGAAGCAAAAGTATTTATGTCAGAATACGGTATTGAAGAATCTGCACTTAATTCTATTATACGGGAGGCATATAACATCCTGGGGCTGCAGTCCTTCTTCACTGTCGGTGAGGATGAGTGCCGTGCCTGGACAATAAAGAAAGGGATGAATGCACAGCAGGCTGCAGGGGAGATACACAGCGACTTCTTTGATAAATTCATCAGGGCTGAGGTTGTTCACTATGATGATTTCATTAAACACGGTTCCTTTGCTAAAGCAAAAGAAACAGGCACCTGGCGGCTTGAGGGGAAAGAATACATAGTAAAGGATGGGGATATTATTTCGGTAAGGCATGGATAAACTGAGGCAATATTCCATAAGAATCATTTTTTTCCAGTCATATGATCAGTGCCATTTTATAGAATATCCCTGCGTAAAGGTGATAAGTTTAAAATAAAAAACCGCCGGTAGGACCGGGATTAAAATAAATTTGGCAGTGACCTACTCTTCCACACACCTGCGCATGCAGTACCATCGGCGCGCTGGGGCTTAACTTCTCTGTTCGGAATGGGAAGAGGTGTAACACCCAGGCAATAACCACCAAAATTTAAACTCAATAAAAATTGAAGATTGGAAGAGCCGAGCCAATAAAATAGATTAGACAAAACAATCTATGAATAAAAAATAAATGGTTAAGTCTCACGACTTATTAGTACTGCTCGGCTGAATATATTACTATACTTACACCTGCAGCCTATCAACCTCGTCATCTCCGAGGAGTCTTTAGTCCATTAAAGGAGGGATACCTAATCTTGAAGCGTGCTTCGCGCTTAGATGCTTTCAGCGCTTATCACAACCGTACATAGCTACCCAACGATGCCGCTGGCGCGACAATTGGTACACTAGAGGTACGTTCACTTCGGTCCTCTCGTACTAGAAGCGACCCTTCTCAAGTATCCTGCGCCCGCATAGGATAGGGACCGAACTGTCTCACGACGTTCTGAACCCAGCTCACGTACCGCTTTAATTGGCGAACAGCCAAACCCTTGGGACCTTCTTCAGCCCCAGGATGCGATGAGCCGACATCGAGGTGCCAAACCTTACCGTCGATATGAACTCTTGGGTAAGATCAGCCTGTTATCCCCGGCGTACCTTTTATCCTTTGAGCGACGGCACTTCCACTCGCTACCGTCGGATCACTAAGTCCTGCTTTCGCACCTGCTCGACTTGTAAGTCTCGCAGTCAAGCTCCCTTTTGCCTTTACACTCGCCGCATGATTACCAACCATGCTGAGGGAACCTTTGAGAGCCTCCGTTACATTTTAGGAGGCGACCGCCCCAGTCAAACTACCCGCCTAACACTGTTCCTGATCCTGATTCAAGGACCGAGGTTAGAATCCAAATAAAGCAAGGGTGGTATTTCACCGTTGGCTCCACCGAAACTAGCGTCCCGGCTTCAAAGCCTCCCACCTATCCTACACATGCTTTACCCGAACCCAATGTTAGGGTGCAGTAAAGGTGCACGGGGTCTTTCCGTCCATATGCGGGTAACCGGCGTCTTCACCGGTACCACAATTTCACCGAGCCCGTGGTTGAGACAGTGCCCAAATCGTTACACCATTCGTGCAGGTCGGAACTTACCCGACAAGGAATTTCGCTACCTTAGGACCGTTATAGTTACGGCCGCCGTTTACTGGGGCTTCGATTCAAAGCTTCTCCCTTACGGGATAACCTCTCCTCTTAACCTTCCAGCACCGGGCAGGTGTCAGTCCCTATACATCGTCTTAATTGACTTCGCAGAGACATGTGTTTTTGTTAAACAGTCGCTTGGGCCATTTCACTGCGGCCTCTTTCTGCTCGGGGAGTAAATCCCTTCACATACTTGAGGCACCCCTTCTCCCGAAGTTACGGGGTTAATTTGCCGAGTTCCTTAACCACGGCTCACTCGAGCACCTTAGAATACTCATCCCATCTACCTGTGTCGGTTTGCGGTACGATCTGATAAATTTCTCCCGTACGAAGATTTTCTCGGCAGTATGATTACGGTTAGTTTGTGTCTAAAAGACTCCCGTTCGTGCCTCGACGTTAATGAGAATGCGGATTTGCCTGCACTCTCCATCTACACACTTAGACCACCTAATCCAACAGGTGGCTAACCTTCACTCCTGCGTCCCTCCTTACGGTCAGACGAAATTTACCAGGTACAGGAATATTAACCTGTTTTCCATCACCTACGCCTTTCAGCCTCGGCTTAGGGATCGACTAACCCTGAGATGATTAACATTGCTCAGGAAACCTTAGATTTTCGGTGACCCGATTTTTCATCGAGTTTATCGTTACTTATGCCAACATTTGCTTTTCTATACGCTCCAGCATACCTCGCAATACACCTTCGCTGCATATAGAATGTTCCTCTACCACTCCGGTAAACCGGAGTCCATAACTTCGGTAAGTAGTTTAAGTCCCGGA
>CAVXTT010000030.1:0-70000 GCA_963764685.1 uncultured Ignavibacteriales bacterium | reverse complement strand
GCTTTATTTAAACCCCCTGCAAGCAAAACGGCATCGCTCAGCTTGTCCCCTTCCATATAATAAAATTTACCCGGCATATTTACCGCACCACCGACAGTAAAGTAATTTGTCTCTGTACTGGCTGAAGGAAAAATAATTACATCATCATTTTTAAGGAATGGATTATTTGTAAAATCCCCCTCCATCCTGAATTTTATCAGGTCTATAAATTCTTCTTCACCGTTTGAATGCTTTAACCTGATACCTCTGAATTGATACCGGTTTATTTCCTTAAGCACTTCCGACAGCTGATCTTCCTGAATTATCTGCGCCAGCGCTTTCTCCCGCGAGTCATTATAAATCCTGGTTATAAACTGATCTGCACGCTCGGATATTAAAGCAGGGAAACTGCCGGTTACAATAAAATCGCCGCCGATTGTTACACTTATGAATCCCTCTTTCATAAGATTTTCGGTAGAGAATTTATTTCCCATATTTACCTGTGCCCTTATTATTAAAGGGGAAATAATTATAAGGAGCAGGAATATCTTTTTCATTTAAATCTCTGATTAAAGTTGATACTGATTTTGATAATATTTCTGATAGTCACCCGAGATTATTCTTTCCCACCAGTTTTTGTTCCGGATATACCAGTCGAGCGTATGTTGGATTGCCTGTTCAAATGTATACTCCGGCTGCCATCCCAGTTCTGTTTTGATTTTTATAGGATCAATTGCATATCTTCTGTCGTGCCCGGGACGGTCTTTTACATATTGTATAAGATCTTCCGGTTTATTAAGATATTTTAGAATTAGTTTCACAATATCAATGTTCTTCATTTCATTCCCGGCTCCCACATTATATACTTCCCCGGGAATTCCCTTTTCAAGTACCAGGTCCACTGCTTTGTTATGATCAATGACATAGATCCAGTCCCTCACATTTAACCCGTCTCCGTATACAGGAAGTTTTTTTTCATTAAGGGCATTTATCAGCATAAGGGGGATAAGCTTTTCAGGAAACTGGTAGGGACCATAATTATTCGAGCAGCGTGTAATTACCACCGGCAACCCATAAGTATGGAAAAAAGCCAAAGCCAATACATCGGCAGAAGCCTTGCTTGCAGAATATGGACTATTAGGGGATAAAGGTGTTGTCTCAGTAAAAAATCCTTCCTGTCCCAGACTCCCGTATACTTCATCGGTTGATACCTGCAGGAATTTTTCTACCTGGTATTTTCTCGAAATCTCAAGCAGAATATTCGTTCCAAGTACATTTGTTCTTACAAAAACTTCCGCACCGAGTATACTCCTGTCGACGTGTGATTCTGCAGCAAAGTTGATCACATATTTTATATCAAACTTCCTGAATAAATAATCAACCAGTTCGGAATTTGTTATATCCCCTTTAATAAAATGATAATTTTTCTTAGACTCGCAGTCAGCAAGGTTTTCAAGATTTCCTGCATAGGTAAGCTTATCTAAATTTACAATATTGTAATCATCTCTTTCATTAAGAATATGATTGATATAGTTGCTGCCTATAAAACCTGCTCCCCCGGTAACAAGAACGTTTTTCATTATTATCCTTAAAAAGAAAAGAATCCGGCAAAGATCCCGGCCTGTATAAAAAAAGTTTTCCCGTTCAGATCAGACGGCACATTCTGAATGCTCTGATCATTATCAATTTCCCATTCCTCGCCGATGGTTATTTGATAACCTCCGCCTATCCGCACTGACAGGAACCTGTATAAAGGAATATCAATATTAAGTGTAGGTGTAAAAAACCAATAGTTATTATTCAGAGTATAATGGAAGCTTTCATCGACTCCAGGCTCACCAAGTGTATTCCAGTCGCTGCCCCCTTTATTTTTATACAGATCAATCTGGATGCCCCCTGTACCTATAACAGCACCTGCCGAGATTCCAAAAACTTTCACGAAGGGCATAGTATATTCAACTGTCACACCGCCGCCGCCGATTGAATATTCCGCCTCATAATTAAATCCATCCAGATAATTTGTTGTTTCCTGTGAAGAAGAACCGCCGAATCCCATACCGCCGACTCTTAATCCGGGTACAAATCCAATATATATAAAACCAGCCCCGCCCGATGTAAATATTCCATTTTCTGCTACTGTAGAAGCCCAGGGAAATCTACTATTTAATGGTTCCACATTTGGGAAGATCCACCCGGGGGTATAACCTAACCCGCCGCCGAAGGGAGAATCAAAATACTTTTTCTCCTGTGGAAGTATGGTAAATACAGAAAATATTAAAATAATTGATAGAAAAACTGATTTCATTCATCTCCTCTTTTGCACATTCATAGTAAATAAAGGACCTAAAGACCGGAAGTCAGCTCTGTTTCCGGGGACATCTTATTTAATATCGGAAGCTGTAAAATTACTAACCCTTTGATAAAAACAAAAGGAAGAATATTGTTTTTTGAGCAGAAAAACTATGCCTAATCAACTTGTGCTGCCGATGTCCATTTAGCATTGCTTGATCGTACTTAATGAAATAGATAAAAAAAAGCTGACATTTAATCAAGCATCAGATAAAACCCCAGGCAATTACACAGGTTCAGAGAATATCTAAACGGACAAAAATTTCCGTTTCAATATGTACCAAAGTGAGAAGAAATTACACAAATTTATTAGTAATTGCTTTATAATTGCTTATCTGTAAGCCATCTGTAAGCCATCTGTAAGCCATCTCTAAGCCATAAGTGCCGTTTTATGGCTTACAGATGGCTTAGAGATGGCTTAGGTATGGGTTATACATATACAATCTTGGTACTATTCTGAATAAATAACATAGTTAAATGTGGCTTAAAAGGTTCGATGGTTCGGTAGGTGCAAAATGTAAGGAACGCTTAGTGAGCGTTCCGCTATGAGCATTCCCCCTGGGATGCCGTTCTGAAGGAGAATTCACCTCAGATAGGTTCTTGGGCAGTATTCCTTACGGGTAGGATATTCAACTACCAAGGAGATATGGATCTGTGGAAGGACAGGTGGCGTTTGCAATTATTACCTTTTTATTCGCAATCGCGCCACCTGTCCGTACAGAATTTTTTCTTTAAATATTCTAATCAATCTCTCAGGAAAGGAGCGTGAGATTGCTTCAGTCGAAGACTCCTTCGCAATAACCGCATCTATTCATACAATCATCCAATCTCCCATTCATCCATTCCTCAAGTGCGTGAGATTGTTTCAGTTGAAGACATATAAATAAATTGGTAAAACCGCTGCAGAACATTTGTGCAGAATTCATTAATATTATGGAATGAAAATTCTTATTACAGGCGGCAGCGGTTTTTTAGGTCAATATCTCAATCTGAGCCTTTCACCGGAATACCAGGTATTGACTATCTACAACGAGCATCCCGGCAACTGCCTTGATTACAGATCAAGAAAGACAGATATCAGGGACCGGGAATCACTTTCCAATATTTTTCAGGATTTTACTCCCGATATAGTTGTCCATACGGCAGCAGCTTTAGGCGCCGGCAGTAAATTGTCATCAAAAGATTTTTACAGTATAAATGTTATAGCTTCGAAAAATATAGCTGACCTGTGCAGGGATACCGGGGCAAAGTTAATTTATACCTCCACGGATCTTGTTTATGCAGGCTACCGGGGATCAATGCTGAAAGAAGATGCAAAATTAATTCCTGCATCTTTATATGCAGAGACAAAATTAATGGGGGAGGAAAAAATAAAAGAATCCTTCAGCAATTATATTATTCTGCGGACTGCTCTTATGTATGGCTTCGGATTAAATCATTCCAAAAGCCATTTTCAAAAAATGTATAATGATCTGTCCCACGGAATAAAAGTTAATCTTTTTACAGATCAGTACAGGACACCTTTGGAAGTAAATGATGCGGCGGAAATGATAAATAAATTATGCGCTGCTGATATTTCGGGAGAGACAATTAACTTCGGGGGACCTGAACGGGTATCGAGATTTGAGCTGGGAGAACTTCTTTGTGAGTGTGCAGGTTTTGATAAAACACTCCTGGATCCCTATTAAAATGAGTAGATCTCCACGGTTATCCGGCAGTGGAAGATGTATCAATGAATACAGAGAAACTAAGATCTTTTGGAATAAAACAAAAAAGTATTCGTGAATCAATAACTGATATTCTGAGAAAGCAGCAATAATTAAGAGGAAGAATTGGAACAACTATTAGGCGCACATACATCAATACGGGGAGGGGTTTCTGAAGCAGTTGATCTTGCAGAGAATCTGAAGTTCAATGCGATGCAGATATTTACCAAAAATAATAACCGGTGGTACTCAAAACCATTATCTGAAGCAGAAATAAAGTCGTACAAGGAAAAGTTGGGTAAATCAGGAATAAAAATGGTTATTGCTCACGATTCCTACCTGATAAATCTTTGTGCAACTGATGAAGCAATGCTCCTTAAATCAATTGAATCCTTTATTGATGAACTAACCAGGTGCGAGCTGCTCGGGATACCCTACTTAAATTTTCATCCGGGATCCCATTGCGGCGCAGGTGAAGAAGCCGGTATAAAGGCAATAGCCCGTTCAATAAATCTGGCTCATGAACATACTCCCGGTTTTAAGGTAAGCAGTATGCTTGAACTAACCGCCGGACAGGGGAGTGCGATCGGCTACAAGTTTGAACATATCCGTGATATAATTGAACTTGTAGAAGAAAAAGACCGGATGAGCGTATGCATAGATACAGCACATATTTTTGCAGCAGGATATGATATCCGGGATAAGGAATCATATGATAAAACAATGGAAGAGTTTGACAGGATCATCGGTATTGATAGATTGAAGTGTTTTCACTTTAACGACAGTAAAAAAGCACTGGGGTCACACGTAGACAGGCACGACCATATAGGGCAGGGATTAATTGGTCTGCAGGCTTTCAGAAATATTTTGAATGATAAGAGATTAACTGCCATCCCGAAGATATTGGAAACACCAAAGGGGAAGGAACAGCTGGAAGACCTGGAGAATTTGAAGGTACTGAAGAGTTTGATTGATTAGTTCTTGGTTCCTGTCGTGTGTCAATAGTAGGAGTGGAACGACGAAGCAATCCCCCGTACAAGTGTACGAATGGATGAATGGATGAATGCCTGAATAAATGTGTTCTTAGTTCCTGGTTCTTGTGGCGTGTCATTGCGAGTTATCCAAAAAAGTGATTTGCCTTTATTTAACGACCTTTATTAAAATATAATTAGAAGGAGTCCCCTACGAAGAAATGGTCAGGGCACTGCTGGTATGAGGATTTTTCGTACTGTCCGCCCTTATGGCTTCGATACATTCCTTCGGAACACTCAGCCACCGGGCTAGGTTTCTTTAGGAAAGGGAAAGAAAGGTCACTGAGTGTTTTCGAGTCTTCGAGAAAATGTATCGAAGTGACCGGGTAATGGCTATAAGGCGTCATTAGTAAGGAGTGGAACGACGAAGCAATCCCCCGTACAAGTGTACGAATGGATGAATGGATGAATGCCTGAATAAATGTGTTCTTAGTTCCTGGTTCTTGTGGCGTGTCATTGCGAGGAGTGGAACGACGAAGCAATCCCCCGTACAAGTGTACGAATGGATGAACGCAAGGTGAGATAGACTTTTAGTTTTTAGTTCTTAGTTCCTGGCTCTTAGTTGTGGGTTCGAGGGGTCTGAGTATAATTATACCGGTATGTTTTTTTATACTTTTGATATATTCTGATAAAGGCTTTTCGGTTATCTGAACTTTTTCATCTATCTCCGGTGCGTGAAGAATGTAGATCCTGTCCTTCTGTTTGATGGCAATACCCACGTGTCCGATATCCAGTCCCTTTACAGAAGTAGTAAAGGCAACAATATCCCCTTCCTTAATCCGATCTTCTATATCCTTAACTTTATTTTTTGGTATGAAATAATATTCCCTTTGGTTAATCTCTTTTTCCTGCTCCCGTATGACAGGAATGAAATCGGGTTCATCAATTAAATGCTTATAATATTTGGGATTGGTCGACATAAAATTAAGATCAAACTTTACCGGTGAGCCGCCGACATCTTTTGTAACATCCATTACTATGTTTTTCTGTACATTATCATATATCCAGTCAGAGAAATAGTGCAGCCGTGAAGGGTATTTGTCAATTTTGCCGTCCCTGTATCTGATTAAGGTAAGTTCTTTTGTGAAATCATCGAAAGTTGTATCCCCCCTGCTGATCAAACGGGAAATTGCGAGGGTATTTTCTGTAAAGGTAGTGCAGTCGAGACCGCGCAAATTTATAACAAGCTGCTCCTCCCCTTCCTTCTCAATACCAAAGGCAAGATAATCTGTCCTTAGAAAATTCTTACCAACAGCAGTAATGATCTCACCAATCGGTCTGACAGCAAGATTTTTCTCAACCCCGTAATTCAGGATCCATTTACAAATCTTTACATCCCTGTCGGTATAGATCTGTGCATTGGAAAATGCTGCACTGCTGAGCAATAAAAGGATAACTAAATTAAATATTTTCATGATTAAAGCTTTGGTTCTTGGTTCTTTTGTTCTTGGTTCCTAGTTCTTGGTTCTTAGTTTAACAAAGAACTAAGAACTATAATTAAATTATGTCCTCCGTTGCCGGTACCATTGAGATATCCTGTATCTGCCTGACGTTAGCAAGGTTTTCGAAACGGGCATATTCCTTAATAAAAGCGAGTCTTCTTTCACCGACAGGACCATTTCTTTGTTTACCGATTATTACTTCTGCAATTCCTTCTGTAGGGGTACCGTCGCTGCTGAAGTTCTTCATTCCGTAAATTTCAGGTCTGTTAAGGAATAACACTACATCCGCATCCTGCTCTATTGAACCGGATTCCCTGAGATCAGATAGCTGGGGACGTTTTTCTGTCCTTGTTTCAACAGCACGGTTAAGCTGTGCAAGCGCAACAATAGGAATATTAAGTTCCTTTGCCAGGGCTTTTAATGATCTGGAAATATGCGATATCTCCTTTTCCCTGTTCTCCGACCCGGCAGGTCCCTGCATCAGCTGCAGGTAATCGATAAAAACAATCTGAATATCCTTTTCTGCTTTAAGCCTTCTCGACTTTGCACGTATCTCGAGAATGGACTGGGCAGGACTGTCATCGATATAGATCGGGGACTCTATAAGTTTATGTGCATTCTTGCTGAGCTTTACCCCTTCCTCACTGGGCAGCTTGCCTGTTCTTACAAGGTGCGCATTCAATCTTCCTTCAGCACAAAGCATTCTTATCACAAGCTGCATTGTGGACATTTCGAGACTGAATATTGCAACCGGAAGCTTATGATCTATAGCTGCATTTCTTGCAAGTGTTAATGCAAAAGCTGTTTTACCCATTGAGGGGCGTGCTGCAACTATTATCAGATCGGATTTCTGGAATCCTCCAAGAAGCTCATCAAGTTCATAAAATCCTGTAGGCACTGAAAACTTCTGGGTAGTGCTCGAATGTATAGCCTCGATATATTCAAGTGCATCTCTGACTGCCCTATCCATACCAACATAAGATGTCTTTAGATGGCTCTCGGTTATTTCAAATATTTTCTTTTCTGCCGCATCAAGAAGATCGAATGCATCTTCTGTCCCGGTATAGGCAGTCGATGCAATATTGTGTGATGCAGTTATGAGATCTCGTAAAATTTGTTTCTCTACAACGATCTTTGCGTGGTACTCTACATTTGCAGCGGAAGATATATTCTGAGATAGTTTGCTTAGATAAACAGCTCCGCCTGTATCATTCAGCTGCTCCCTTTTCTTTAATTCATCATATACCGTGATCGTATCGATCGGCTCACCCGATTGAAACAATGATACCATTGCTTCATAGATCAAACGGTGTTCTTTAAGATAAAACGAATGGGGAGTCAGCAGTTCAATTGATTTAGGTACAGCTTCTTTTTCAATAAGCATAGCGCCCAGAACAGCAGCTTCGATTTCGGGTGCTGATGGGGGTTTTACATCAGCAGGAATAATATTTGTTAGATTTACTTCAGATTTTCTTGTTTTTGACATAGGAATTTATCGATCACCAAAAGTAAAGTTAATCTTTTAAGAATACTATTTAAAGTGAATAGAGGAAATTAATTTTAGTCCCTGTTTTCCGAATGTTTCCGAAAAAAATAAGATAAATTCATTCAAAGGTATTATCTGTGTAATCCTTCAGCTATATTTCAGAAAATTGAAGTTAACTATTGCTGCCAAGATCAACAAAAGTTGTTGATTGCAATAATCGCAGAGCATAGCTATATTACATGCTATTACAATTATTTAAATGAGGGTTTTAATGAAACATCTGACAACCTTTTTGATTGCATGTCTGTTTACTACTTCCCTCACCTCCGCTCAACAAAAAACAAAAGCTGAAGAATATAAGTCAATGTTCATTAAGATCAATACGGGCAAAAGCCGAGTCAGGCTCCGGAACTGTTACGAAAGCTGAGTGATCTCCCGCCATGCACGGTTACTCGTCCTTGGATTTCTACCGACCGGTACTGGTTGCTTCTGATTCCGCTCGTTTTATATATTCCTATGACACGAAGCGGCAATCTGCTGGTCGAACTCCGCGGAAATGTGGTAAAACGGCAGCTGGGTAAATGATCGTAAAGTTGACCTCAACTTATGACCATAATGCTGATCTGCTCACCTATGTTTTCGAGATTTGGGAAACAGACCATTGGGTGAATGTCTTTAAGCAGACATATGAATATGATAACAGTCTTAACACATCAGCTTTATTCCAGGGATGGGCTAATGATAACTGGGAAAATGAATTTTTAATAACATTTGAATACGATAACTCAGGAAATCCGATCTTAATGATGTCTCAAACCTGGGAAAACGCAAGCTGGATAAATGAATGGATGTATAACTTTATTTATGAAAACGGCTTTGTGAAGAACTCCCTTATGAAAATTTGGGAAAACAATAACTGGGTTAATGAAACACAAACAACTATTATATACGATAGTAATTGGAATCCTGTTACATCACTTTTTGAGAAGCTGGAATAATAATTCCTGGGAACCCAGCAAAGATACAGCTATACCCACGATATCAACGGAAACCGGCTTAGTATGCTCAGAGAAGTATTCCTCGGATCCTGGATAAATGTTTCCCGAATACCTACGCTTATGACACAACGGAGAATATGGTTTCAGAGATACAGGCGCAGTGGATAAATAACGCCTGGAGCAATGAGTACTTTAAGATCATATGTATATGAAAACCGTAATCTGACACAGGCCTTAGAGCAGGTCTGGTTCGACAGCGGCTGGATAAACTCCTCAAAATCAGAATACGATTATGATAATTTCGGAAACTGCAGTCAGAGGAGAAAGTTACGTATGGTTTAACGGGCAATGGCTCCCGCTTCCGGTCAAATCATATCCATTATAACAATATGCAGAGCCAGCTGTCATTTATTGATTACTTCGTTGATGTGAGCTATGATCTCTTTACAGATGTCCCTAATTACTCGGAAGGTGAAATTACTTTCTAATCTCGGGAAACAATTATCCAAATCCGTTCAATCCCGTAACTACAATTAATTTCAGCATCCCGTTCGTTTCTCAGGTATCCATAAAAGTATTTGATGTTACCGGGAGTGGAAGTAGCAACAATTCTCAATGAAGAAAAAACACCGGGTGCTTATGAAATAGGCTGGTATCCTGAAGCTTTACCAAGCGGTATATACTTCTACCGTATGATTGCTGTTTCTACTGAAAGGCCGGCGGTAAACTTTGTTCAAACAAAAAAGATGGTTTTATTAAAATAATCAGGGGAGTGCACTGAAGATAAATCGGAGTCTTTTAATATTAATCGGTGTTTAATATTCAGACTTCTTCGTAAAGCTTTCTGAACTTTTTGACATCTTCCCAGCAATCTTTCTTCCAATTAGGATTGCGCAGCAATGCTGCCGGATGGAATGTTACCATTACTTTTACCCCTTCATATTCGAATACTTTACCACGGAAGTTACCGAGTGAATCTTTTCGTTTTAGCAGACCCTGGGCTGCAGTAAGACCGAGACACAAAATTACTTTAGGTTTGATAAGTTCAATTTGTTTTTTAAGGTATGGAATGCAGGCATCCATTTCCGCCGGGGAAGGAGTTCTGTTAGCCGGGGGACGGCATTTTACAATATTGGCAATATAAACTTCATCCCGTTCAAATTTAATGGCTTTCAGGATATCGGTTAGTAATTGTCCTGCCCTGCCTACAAACGGCAGTCCCTGCAGATCTTCTTCTGCCCCCGGTCCTTCACCAATTACCATAACATCGGCATTTGGGTTTCCTGAACCGAAGACAAATTTATTTCTTGTCATTCCCAGAGGACATTTCTGACATTCACAAATTAACTTATTAAATTCATCAAGAGCAGCTGCTTCTTTCCAGGTCTCATCTGCAAATGCCGGGGATAAAGGTTCTGAAACTTTCAAGCTTTCTTTCTTTTTGGAAATTCCTGTATCGAAAAGGTCATCTCCGAATATTTCTTTCTGGTCAATTAAGGATTGTATTACACGGTCCCTTATTTTATTATCCATAAGGGTTGTCTTACTTTATTTTAAGGATCTCAGTGAGGATCTTATTTGCGGCAAGAAATTTTGTCATTAAAGGAAGGTTAACAGTTTTGCCGTCCTTGTGCATTATGGAGATCTTATTTGTCGAATACTCAAATCCGCTTTTCTTATCACGCAGGGAATTCAGTACGATCATATCAAGATTCTTTTTCTTCAGCTTGGATAAAGCATTTTCTTTTTCATTATGCGTCTCGAGTGCAAAGCCGATTACAATTTTATTATCTTTTTTTATTGATGCAAGAATGTCCCTTGTTTCAATCAGCTTAACTGAATCCAGCTTTTCTTCCTTGCTGATTTTTTTATGTGATTGCTTATGAGCCCTGTAATCAGCTACTGCAGCGGACATAATGATTACCCTGTTATTCTTTATTTCCTTATCAACTGCTTTGCCCATTTCTTCGGCAGTACGGACCTTCACTAATTTAATTTCAGGATAAATATCCTCAGCCGAGGGTCCTGATATAAGAGTAACATCTGCTCCCCTCAGATATGCCGCTTTTGCAATTGCGTATCCCATTTTCCCCGAGGAACGGTTGCCGATAAATCTTACAGGATCGATATCTTCATATGTAGGACCTGCAGTAACAAGTATTTTCTCCCCGTAAAGATCTTTCTTGTAGCCGGAAAGTACAAGTTCTGCAGCTTCAACTATTTTGTTTAAATCTGCAAACCGTCCCATTCCTTCCAGACCGCTAGCCAGTTCACCTGTTTCCGCGTGAACCAGGAAATGTCCAAGCTCCTCCAGCCTGCTGAAGTTCTGCTGTGTAACTTTATTCATATACATATCAACATCTGCTGCCGGGGCAATTATCAAGGGTGATCTTAATGCAAGGACAAGTGATGTTAAAGCATTATCTCCAAAGCCGTATGCAATTTTAGCTGCCGTATTAACGGTGGCAGGAGCAATTATCATCAGGTCGGCCCAGAGAGCATAATCAATATGCCAGGTTGACAATGCAGTGCCTGAAGACTGATCTTCAGGAAACATTTTAACAATTACTTCGTTCTGAGATAATGCTGAAAGGGTAAGCGGGGCTATAAAATGAACAGCGGAGGGAGTCATAACAACTTTAACTTCCGCCCCGCGTTTTTTTAATTCTCTTATCAGGTATGCTGATTTATAGGCAGCAATGCAGCCGGTAACTCCAAGCAGAATTTTCTTACCTGATAAAACATCTTCCATCTTTAGTGAAGATTATTTATTTTTTATACTCGTACTCTACTTTACCGTCAAGAAGCTGGTTTAAAGCCTGCAAGTGGGGTTTCTCTTTCTTTTCAAAATCAAGTGATATTCTGAGCTGAGCAGGATTATCAATATTCTCAGTATCATCATCGGTACCCGATACAGGAATTGTGCTCATCATTGCATTGAACTCAATTTTAATTTCATCGTTTATCTGCCGTGCCCTTTTAGCTGCAACAATGATTGCTTCATAGATATTTGCTGTCTTTACTTCCAGTTCTCTCAGGTCAACCGGTGTTACTTCCATTCTGTTACTCCTTCGTTATTTTTCTAATTAAATCTTTAGTATCGGCTATTGCTTTCTGAAGTTCCCCGTTTAGTATTGTTTCATCAAAATAAATTCTTTGTTCAAGTTCCATTTCTGCCCGGTGAATGCGTTTTTTAAGACTTTCCTCATTCTCCGTATTTCTTTTGGTGAGTCGTTTTACAAGTTCATCACGATCAGGGGGTACAATATATATTAAAATTGCTTCAGGATAAATCCTTTTAATTGACAATGCCCCTTTTACATCAAGATCCAGGAGAATTTTCTTGCCGGAAGCAATATTTTCCTCAATAAAGCTCTTTGGTGTGCCATAAAAACAGCCCTGGTAAACCTCTTCCCATTCAACAAATTCATTGTTTTTGATCATATTTCTGAATTCCTGCTCGGAAATAAAGAAATAATCCTTCCCATCTACCTCATTTTCTCTTTTTTCACGTGTAGTTGCAGAAACAGAAAATGCCAGGTCGGGGAATTCCTTTAATACTTCTTTTACAATTGTAGTTTTGCCTGTCCCGCTAGGAGCAGAGACCACGATCAGATCGCCCTTGCTTTATTTTCAACATTACTCAATGTTCTGGATCTGCTCTCTGATTTTTTCAATCTCTTCTTTGATAAGAACAGTATTATGTGTAATCAAGGGTGGTTAAGGATTTTGCCGAGATTGTATTTGCTTCCCGGTTCATCTCCTGGCAAAGGAAATTAAGTTTTCTGCCGGGGTCTTCTTCGCTGTCAATACTGTCCAGACAGAATTTAAGGTGACTTCTAAGTCTTACACATTCTTCTGTTATATCAGATTTCTCTACTATAAGTGCTAATTCCATTTCAAGCCGTTCAGGGTGAGCTGAGATATCTTCAATAAAGCAGTCTTTACTCTTTCCTTTAGTTTCTCAAAATGCTCTCTTGTATTGCGGTATGCATCCTGCTCTACTAGGATAAGCTTTTCTTCAATAGCGGCAATCCTGTTCTTCAGATCCTTGCCAGTTCTCCCCCTTCATTCTTTTTCATCTGCACAAGGGAATCTGCCGCGGCAAACAATGCCTGTCGTACGATAGAATATTCCTCATCAGCCATTTCAACTGTGCTGTATGCATAAAGATCTTTATTCAGCAGAAGATGCTCAAGCTTTACTTTCTCTGTAAGCTTTGCCGCTTTTTTCAGTTGTCTTAAAACCCCGAGATATTCCCGGACTTTTTCCTTGTCAACCTGTAGACCTTCCGTTTCATTCCCGCCGTTTTTCTTAACCTGAATAGAGACGGTGAGCTTTCCTCTTTTAATCTTGCTTTTCAGCAGTTCCCTGATCTCATATTCTTTATTCTGAAGGGAGGATGGCGTTTTCATTGAGATATCAAGAAAACGATTATTAACACTTCTTAATTCAACTTCTACGGTGAGTTTTTTATTACCGGCAGAGCCCTTTCCGTAGCCGGTCATACTATTGATCATATGAACCTTAAATAAAAATTAGAATATGAAAAATATCAATATTGGGGGTGGAAACCAATATCTGGTGCGGTGGTGCTGACGTGCGGACGCGATGGACTAACATTTTTGGATAGTATTGCAGCATTGGAAATGTAATGTTTTAGCTCCAATAAGTCTCGCCCTTTTCAAGGGAGAGATTATCCCGAAGGGATCCCTCTGGGAGAGAGGGTTTGGTCTTGCTGGTCTCCCTGCCCCTTGCGCGCAAGAGGAAGAAAAAATATAATTTTTTTCTACTCATTTCATCAGAATCATCTTCCTTATCTGAACAAACCCTCCTGCCTGCATCCTGAGGAAATAAACTCCGCTGGGAAGACCACCTGCATTCCAGAGAACTTTATAATTTCCTGCAGGCTTTTCTGCTTTTACCAGTGCTTCTAGTTCATTACCAAGAATATCAAAAATTTTAATCGTTATAGATGAATATTCGGGGATGCTATAGTTAATTGTTGTAGAAGGATTAAAAGGATTAGGATAGACATTCACATTAAATTCCTCTGCCTGAGATTTATGATCAGTTAAACCTGTAATAATACCGTACCTTATTCCATTAATTATTGCCCCGGTTAATGTCCATTCAAATGTTTCACCAGTACTATAAATTTTTCCAAATCCTTTAGCCAATTGTACGTGGTTGATATTCATACTATAACTGCAGATGAAGGTATCCTGAGTAACTGTATCGATCCATGCTGAACAAAAAGCCTTTGTAGTACATATTTGATTTAACACTGAAGAATACTGTAGATAAGTATTAGCAAGGCAGGGATATTCTTCAGTTGGTAGCTGACCAAAAAGTGTGCATTCTGTCCAAATGGTACTATCTGGTAAGGTTAGTTTATATCCTATACTTTCCCCATTACATACAGTGTCAAGACTTCCAAATTGCCATACATTCAGTGAATCATCAATGCGAAAATAAACGGAGGCTTCAGCCCCTGATTCCCATCGATACTTCATAACCTTATAGGAGTTTCCATTTGGCATCACTGTGTCTCCAATAATGGTAGTCATGACTATTTCTCCACCATCCCAATATTCCCAGTGATTACCAATTTCCAATGGATAATATTCTTTTAAAGTGGTATCAATTTGAGCCTGGGCAATATTGCTGCAGGAACCAAGAAATATTGTTATTAACAATATTATTTTCATCGAAATGATCTCCTATTATTTTTATCCTCCACGGGAATACAACCCCTCCCGGGTTGAGATTTTTTGTCCTATAGATACTTTCTATATATTCTAGTGCCCCTTTTATACTTAAACGGCTCCTCTCCCTTCTGCTTCGGGGAGATGGAGAAAAATTAATTAAATTATCATTTCATCAGAATCATCTTCCTTGTCTGAACAAATCCTCCTGCCTGCATTCTGAGGAAATAAACTCCGCTGGGAAGACTGCCGGCATTCCATAAGACTTTATAATTACCTGCAGGTTTTTCTTCTTTAACCAGTGCCTCTATTTCATTACCAAGGATATCAAAAACCTTTATTGTTACAAAGCTAACCCGGAGGAGGGAGTATTGAATTGTAGTAACCGGATTAAAGGGATTCGGATAGTTTTGATAAAGAAGATTTTGTTCAGGCAGATAATCATTATGATTTCCAATACCGGTAGTAACGTCATATTGAAGTATTAGTGAAGGATCAGCCCAAAGGCTTACGGATTTTATCATTTCCATATAAAAACTAATTGAAACAGGATCCAGGTTGAAAATTTCACCCAAGGTTTTGTACTCAGGGATGAACAGCCGATCTAACCAGAAACTCCAGATATAAGTTACGATTCCCCATAGATTAAGGCCCTGGAACCCTATGCTTCCCAGAGAACCGGAATAAGAAAGTACAAGCATCTCCCTGTTAAAGCTGGTATTTGTATCAACTATATTTCTCTGATGAAAATGCATTGAAAAAAAATATTTTTGAGCATTATTAAATCCGGAAACATCCTCAATATTGAAGTAGTACGGTGCAATATAAAACGAGTCATTAATGAATGCTGATGAAAAAAATATTACAGATGTACCAGTTTGTTCAGTAAAATTAAAGATGGAATCTTTATTCCCGTAAGCTGAGGAATCAGGTTCACTTATAAATCTAAACTTCCTGATATATCCCGGCAGTCTGTCAAATATTGCATAGAAAGGAAAATTGAAGTAAGGATTATCATCGTGCCAGACAAGAATATTATTCATCCAGTCCTGGTATTGACTTAATTCATATTCAATTATTTTGGAAAGAATATTTCCGGTTTCAGCAATATTCTTAACAGGTAAGCGGCCCACGTAAAACTCTGTTGTCGTCGAATCATTCTCATAAATACTTTGCCCATAGTAAAAATCACTATAATATGGATGAATACCTGAAGTCAGGAAACCGGGTACCATTTTGTTTGTTCCCATTATCAGAACAAATTTAGGGAATGGCTGTCTCCAGTAAGTCCCGGCATAGCTTATAAATTCTCTTATCTTCTGCTCAGGTGAGGAACTTGAATTAAATTCTGCAAATATCTGAGCAGTATCAACAAGAATCGTTTTAAGATCACGGACAATTTCCTTATGCTGAACAAATGACTGGCAGGCAGGAGCAATTTCAGGTGTGGTAATAATTATGTAATCGAACTGGTTAGTTGTGTCGCGCAGATTAACAGACTGCGGATAAACGGACAGGAACAGGAAAAGGGAACCAAAGATAACTCTCTTCATCTTATCCCTTAAAAAATTTTTACTACTGTAAAATTTGTTAAAATAGCAGGTTCAGTCAAGTCATTTCTGCCCTGCAGGCATTTGATGAATCAAATGCCTACAAATCTCAACGATTGCACCTGGGGTCTTCCTTTTTTAAGGGATTTCCCTGATGTTTGTTATATGTAATTTATTATCCCAGGTTCATTTATATGAAACAATCTTTTAAGGCTGTAATTCAGAGGCAGAAAGATCTTGATGCAGCATATTTCGAAATACCGTTTGATGTTGAGAAAACTTTCGGCTCGAAACGGGTTAAGGTAAAAGCCACCTTTGACGGAACGGAGTACAGGGGCTCAATCGTCAATATGGGGGGATGTTATATGATCGGATTAACACAGGCACTGCGGAAACAGATAGGCAAAGGTCCGGGAGATATTGTAACTGTAGAAGTTGAAAAAGATACAGAAGAACGTGTTGTTGAAATACCTGGTGATCTTAGAAATGAATTAAAGAAATCAGGATT
Source organism: uncultured Ignavibacteriales bacterium (assembly GCA_963764685.1). GTDB lineage: Bacteria > Bacteroidota > Ignavibacteria > Ignavibacteriales > Ignavibacteriaceae > CAVXTT01. The sequence continues at coordinate 53,243 of CAVXTT010000030.1, read as the reverse complement.
GCTGTTAAAGTTTGAGAAGCTCTCCTACACTCACCGTAAAGAATATGTTCAATGGATAAATGAAGCAAAGAAGCAGGAGACAAGGGAAAGAAGAATTGTTAAAACAATAGAGAGTATAAATAAACTCTGACTAACCTTTGACAGTGTTCTAAATTGAGTAATTTATAATTCTATTTCTTCATATATAAATTCGACAACCTATATCCTCCCGGCAGAGCATCTCTCTTGAAAATGCTCTGCATCCCGCACACTCTTTTGAATTATTTCCAGCCGGAAATGCATCCGGCTCCATTATATCCCGGTATATTCAAAAAGCCTGTGCCCGTCAACTTAACCCAGTATCCTTTACCGGGATAAAGAGTCGAGACAGCCAAATAACCTCCGGTATATCCATAAACAGAACCCATAATGAGCCCCGGAGGAGACGATGTAAGCTCATTTGATGAGACTTCATAATCGTACACCCCGAATAAATTCCAACCCTGATGAATTGGTATTGGTGCCGGCGGTACAATCTCTAACAGGATCCTGTATGTATATGTGCCGATGTGTTTGATCCAGTAAGCTTTTCCCGGTTCAAGAGTGTTAACCAGGTAATATCCATTGTTATAACCGAAAACACCGGCAGCAGGGTCGCGGCCGGGGAACCATATTGAGGGACTCTGTCCGTTAGGATTTATTCCGGGTATTGAGACCAGGTTCCACCCGTTGGTCAGAGTAATTGTTACAATAGCGAATCCCTTCTCGATTGAAAAGTCAGAGCCGGCAAAATTATTATCAACAGCCTGAACTTTCCAGTAATACCTCCGGTCGCTGAATCCTTTAAGCATCCAGACATTTCTATGATTCGTATTCCCCATATCTACTATTCTCCGGTACCCGGTGGATGTGTCGGACATTGGAGAATATATCTCTGTACCCCCGGGTTCACAACCGAGTGAAAGATTATATTTTAAACCGTTCTGCGGGGTTTCTAAATCGGTACTTTTGTTCCACTGCAGATTGATTGTATTATCATCATAAATATGTGCAGAGAGATTCAGAGGTACAGTGGGCAGAGTATTTGCCGCGGTGATCATATTTCTGTATATCTTTGTAACAAGACCCGCAGGTGTTATTCCATACAGAATTATATCCAGATCATTATCATTATCGTAATCTCCCCATTCAGCGGCGCCTGCGAAAACAGCAGTCAGCAGAATCTGTGTCTGATCTGTAAATGTATTATTTCCGTTGTTACGGTATATCTTTGAATAATAAACTCCACCGGCTAATTCAGTTGATCCGGTCAGAAGAATATCCAGATTGCCGTCATTATCATAATCTCCCCATTCCGCTGAGCCGCTGCCGATCTGCAGCAATACTATGGACGCTTGTTCTGTAAATATATCACTGCCTTCATTCCGGAAGACCTTAGTTACATTACCCGGTCCCTCAAAACCTGACAACAAAATATCCAGGTCTCCATCATTATCATAATCTCCCCAGACAGCTGATCCCATCATAATATGAGGCAGCGAAACAGCCTGCTCGGTAAAAGTGCTGTTACCATTATTCTTGAATATTTTTGCAGTATAGTTCATACTGCCCCCCATATCACCGGTAAGAAGTATATCAAGGTCCGAATCATTATCATAATCTCCCCATTCTACTGATCCGGACATTATGCCCGTGAGATTAAATGATTCAACGAATCCTGATCCGGTATTTTCATATATTTTAGTGGCAACGGGATAAGTTATCGGTAGTGTAGTATATCTGCCTGCTAAAATAATATCGAGATCACCATCATTGTCATAATCCCCCCAGGCAGCAGAACTTCCGGTAACTCCTGTTAACGTGACTCCAATTTGTTCCGAGAAACTATTATCACCATTGTTCTTATATATTTTAGAGATATATCCTGTCTCCGCTTCACCTGTTAATAAAATATCGAGATCATTATCATTATCGTAATCTCCCCATGCAGCATTCCCATCATATACAGGTGTTAAGGAAATTGAGGTTTGTTCGGTAAAGGTATTATCACCGTTATTCCGGTAGACTTTTGTTATCCTGACCGGGTCGGCACTTCCTGAAAGAAGAATATCCAGATCGGAATCATTATCATAATCTCCCCATTGAATTGAACCTGCAAATAATCCTGGAAGAACAATAGAGGTTTGTTCAACGAATTGTGCAGAGGCATTTTGCGTTAGCAAAAGAATTAAAAATACTGAGGCTTTCAACACATTCATTGAATCTCCTTGTATTATTTCATTAATTCCATAAAAAATACTGCCTCGGGAGAGTAAACTGATCGCTCAATTAAAAGATACCTTCACGATGCAGATAACCGTGTAAAATTAAAAAGAACAATTGTCACTAGCAAGTTTCTTTAATTGATTTGAACCGGCACCTGATAAATATAAGCCACTACCCCCTACACAACTCCTATTATGTCCTTATAAACTCCTACTATAACATTACTGGCGAAGAAGGATTGTAAAGAGGTTAAATGGGTTAGGTACCGGGAGAGATAGGCCTGGGGGTAAATTTTTAGTCAAATTTTCCCGGATTATTGGATTAAATCCGGTAGGAGTTGTTTGATCCCCTGTTCTTATAAGAATTTATATAATTCCAATATGAAAAAGCAAACATTGGATTGCTCATTTGGCAGCACGTTAATGCTTAGCAGTTCCAGTGCTTCAAACTCTGGAACAATTAGAATGCTTCGCCAATGGCAAAATGAAATTCGATCTGTTTGAAGAAGGGTTTTTGAAAGATAAATTTCTTATCGGCAGGGTTATAGAATTTAATACCAAAGTCGAGCCTGAATGGAGCAATGCTGGAGAAATACCTGAACCCGAGACCTGTAGCCACAGCAATCTCATCGATCCTTATATTTTTATAACCATTCCATACATTTCCATAATCTCCGAAGAATACCAGGCCGTACTGTTTAAGAAAACGTATCCTGTATTCGAAAGAACCTTCCATAAGGAATGTACCGCCGAGAAGATAATCTCCTGAATTCGTACTCAGAGTAAGCCCGTAATATTGTATTGTATCTGCAGGAGTAAGTTCTCTTGCACGCCAGCCCCTTACCGAGTTGCTTCCCCCTGCAAAGAATGTCCTGTTTGGCGGGATAAGATATTCACTTCCCTTAATTGTCTGTATATAGCCTACTTTAAATTTGGCTCCGAACACCAGGGTGTTTCTATAATTCAGAGGAAAGTAAACAGCATTAGTCAATTGTGTCTTATAAAAATATGCTGTCTCGGCATAGTTCGGGTCATAATTCAAAGTATCCGTATAACTTCCCCCGATTAAAGTTCCTGTATGGCTTGCCGACATTTCTGCAAGTAAGGTGCTATTGTAACCAGCAGTGGGAAAAAGTATATCATCAATCTTCGATGTTCCGGTTTCTGCCCCGATACTTGATGTTACACTGTTAATATTTATGTCGACAGTAGATCCCTCGATAAAAGGAATGTATTCAACGAATTCGATATTATAATACGGCTTAAGCATACTTACAAAAGTATACTCCGGCATTTCAAAATCGAATACTATTTTCCCTCCTATCGTACGGAGAGTATTTCTAAGGATAGTGAAAAATTGAGAATATAGTTCCAGACTCCCGAATATGGGTTTATTAAACATATAGGGCTGTTCTACCTTTGCACTCAGATCGATGTATCCCTGAAAAGTGGAGTCCCGCTCTTCAGGTTTCTTAAAAATATTCTCAAAATTAAAGTTAACTACGTCAATAATTCCAAATTTCGAAGCCAGGGTAAATTTCCTTGCATCACCAAAGAAATTCTTTCTTATATAGGAAGCTCCCAAACCCAGGTTGAATGAGTTCCCTTCATTATCCATTACAATTTCGGGAGACAGCTCATTCATCTTATCGATACTTCCCATAAGCCTCAGCGGGATTTTATTTGTGCTGTCTTCAACAATTCCGTTAAGACTTACAAAATTAAAAAGCCCTGTCCGGAAGAGACGTGTTTGACTTTTACTTACTTTCTCCCGGCTGTAAAATTCTCCCGGCTGAATTGCAGCTACTTCCCTGAGCAGCTTATCGGTTACAAGCGAACTGCCTTCACCTGTTTTTTCAATTCTGATCTCGCTTATCGTATAACGTTTTCCGGGGTCTATATATATTGAAATATCCGCCCGGTCATTCAATGTATCTCGTGAAATTATTGTACTGTCGAACCTGGCAAGCATAAAACCATTATTGGTTAATAGTCCAATGGATTCCTTTATCTCCTGTTCAAGCTTTTCCTGGTCATAGCGGTAAGTGGAATCGAGATCAAGATCTACATAAAGCTTATCCTGCAGGAAAGCCGGGATATCTGTTTTAAAATGCAATGTGGGTCTTCCGTACTGAGCCGGCTCCATTTCATTTATGAGATAGATAAGCGTAACAGATTTGCTGCTGGTATCAACTGTATACTCATAACCAATCTCATTCTTAAAAAAGCCTTTATCATTATAGAATCCCTTTAATGCGGCGACATCTACTGGTATTAAGGAGGAGTCAAAATATTGCGGCGGCTTGCCAAGACTTGTGAAGGAATTAAGAAATTTCCAATACCAGGGGGGAGTTTGTTCACTAAAAATGATTTCTTTTAAAAGAGAAGCTGAAAAGAAATTATTTCCCTTAAATTCTATCCCGTCCAGCTCATAGAGATCCTGGGCGCTCAGAACACACGCGTACGTGAGAAAAAAAGAAGCAGAGTTCTGCGCATCATAATGTTTTAGGATTTGCAGATTGAAAATACTACATCCTGCTTATATTTAAAAATTCTTCCTGCGGGTTTATAAATAAAATGATCAGTATAAAGGTTCCGGGTTCACGAACCCATATCCCGGAAACCAATCAGAAGGCTTCCCCTATTCCGAAATGAAAAACCACATTCTGAATGAACTGCTGGCTGAAAATAAATTGTTGATCATCAGGATCCCAGAACTTAATTCCAAAGTCAAAGCGGAAAGGAGCAACTGAAGAGTAATAACGGAGTCCTACACCCACAGCAAGGGCAGTTTCATCAAACCTGAAATCTTTGTAGCTGAGCCAGGCATTTCCTGCGTCTGCAAAGACTGCAGCGCCAAAGCTTTCCAGGAACCGGTATCTGAACTCCACTGAACTCTCCAGCAGAAAAGTACCCCCTTTATAATTTAACCCCATATTATTTATCTCATTGATAATACTGGGCGCCTCCCTGGGATAAAGTTCATTTGCTCTCCAGCCCCTGACTGAATTGCTTCCTCCCGCATAAAATGTCCGGTTTATCGGCAGTCCTGCATAATCACCCTTGTATGGCTGCAGATGTCCGGTTTTGAATTTTCCGGCAAGAACTGTATTTCGTTCTGATGTAAAAGCGGTATAAAATGCAGCTGTTAAAAAGTACCCTGTAAAAAAGTGCTCCTGTAAATTTATCCGCAATAATATTCCCGATTATAAAGGGAAGGAGGTTTGCCTCCTCAAGCTGCATAGAAATGTTATATCCTTTGGTCGGGAAAAGAGCATTATCGGTAGTGGTTTTCCCGAAGTCTACACCTACAGCAGAAATAAGTTTTCTTGAAAGACTGTCATTATTTGTCCGGTATACTTCATTGCTTACTTCTACGTTATAATATGTCTTTAGAAAATTAATAAAGGTGAACTCAGGCAGTTCAAAATCAAATGTAAGCTTGGAACCGTATATAGTGTTATTATAATTTGACTGCTTATTAATTGTAGCGTAGAATTCCAGAATGCCATAAATAAGTTCATTGAACAGATATGGCTGTTCAATCATAATACGTGAATCGACAAAGCCGAGGAGAGTGGTATCCCTGAAAGAAAAGCGCTGAAACAGATTTGAGTAATCGATGCTGAAAATATCCTGCAGACCGAATGAAGCAGCTGAGTGTTAGTTTGCGCGCACTGCCGAAGAAAGTTCTTTCTTATATACGTTGCACCGAGTCCTACATTCAAGTGCATTAGCCTGATTATTTGTAATAATTTCGGGGGATAATTCATTCATTTCGCCTATTGTTCCTTCGATACTGAAGTTAACCAGGCGGCTGTTAATGGTATCAGAAGTATAAGGTCTGATATTTATCGAATTGAATAGACCCGTCCTGAATAACCGCTCCTGGCTTGCTCTTACTCTGGCAGCGCTGAACTGTTCCCCTTTATCTAAGATCGGATATTCTGATCAGATCATCGTCATCAACATGATGCGCCCCTACTCCCTCCTTGTGAACCTTTATTGAATCAACCGTAAAATGATTCCCGGTAGTATAATAAATTTCGATGTCAGCCTTGAGCTTTGTTGTATCGCGATAAATAACCGTACTGTCGAATTCTGCAAGCATATAACCGTTGTTTAAGAGAGTATTTACAGAAGCCTTAATATTGTCCTCAAGAATCGGCTGGTTATACCGCTCGCTTGAATCAACAATAATAGTTTCCTCCACATCATGCACGTAAAAGTCCGGAAATTGAATCGAGTCCTGTAAAAAGAAATTTACCATAAGTAGATGGTTCCCCTTCACTGATCTTATAAATGAGCACGGCTTCTTTATCAGTGGTATCGATCTGGTAATCACCGGAAGCCCTGGAAGAAAAGAAACCGTTTGTATTATAATATTGTTTTAGTGCCTGCAGATCGATAGGTATACTTGTTGAATCTAAATAGACAGGGGGAGCACCAAGAGGAGTAAATGAATTCAGGAATTTCCAGAGCCAGAAAGGAGTTTCCTCGGAATAAATTACATCCTTTAATTCGCCGGATGATAAATTCCTCATTCCCCTCGAATTTAATTTCCATAAGCTCATACTGTTCCTGCCCATGTAGTTTCTGAAAAGCTGAAGCATAGAAAGCAATGGTAGTAAATACCAAAATCCTGAACATCGTATCTCAATAAATTATATCAGAAATCTAACTTCTTGTCTTCGGACAACAGAGTAAATGAAGGATAATCCCTCTTAAAGTTTCCTATGAAGAAATTCTTAATAATCGGGAGTTCCGTATTTTCCGATATAAATAAGGATATTTTGGCATCACTTTCCGTGATGAGGTGAGCATAGTATATTCTCTTGAGATTAAAATCAGCTATGTAGGAGAACACTTCTCCTCCCCCGCTTCCCATAAAGTAGTCCTGCGAATTGTAATAAATCAGTTCGTAATCGAAATCAGGGAACTTGATTTTTTTAATTAAGGGCTTCATTGAAAGATCCGTCGTACAGGTCGGATTCGTAAGCTTTTCTTCAGTTCGGTATCCATCTATTGCCAGAAGATAAAATTTTATTCCCCAGCTGTCTTTATTGGCAACTTCAACTCCTGCTGCAACGGATAATGCAGAATCAGCAGTAAAATAGCCGGAATTAGCAAACTTAACATTTTGTCCCAGTGATTCTTTTGCTCTCTTTAAAACATAATCCTGGTTTTGAAAATCTATCAGCGGTGCCCTGGTATCCTCCCCGCAGGAAAGAATTAAAAGGGTCCCCAGGGCAGCTATTAATATGAGAAGTTTATTTGATAACAACTTTAGTTCCTTTCTTAATAACGGAAGTTATTTCATCAATACTTTCATTGCTTACAGCAACAGAACCATCCGTCCAATTATAAACAAACGGAAGGTTTTTAAAAAAATAATTATACTCTCCGATACCGTGTATGCCTATATTTCCCCCCAGCGAAGTTTCCGGGGTAACACACCCCGCATAATAAAAATCAAACTTGATCTGATCAAACTGTCTCTGATTGATAAAACCATAACGTAATGCATCTGTGGCATCCTTAAGATTAGGGTAATTTATCTGCAAAAACTTATAATATTTATGAGCTGAATCTATTGAACATATTTCGTATTCACCCACAGGAGTACAGCCGTCATTATTCCTGGTCTTCTGGTGGACAACATTCCTTCCGAAGCTGGCACGGTAACTTTTGATCAGCACAGTATCCTCAAATAGACTAACACTATAGCTGCTCCTGTCTATGAGAAGATTAGGATTTCTCAGCACCCCGTACCCTTTCAGCCGCATCGATTCTTCCAGTGTGTCGTCTCCTAAATTAAGCAGCACACCATAAATCAGACATCCAAAAATAAATAAAATCATACCCCCGCTGAATATGAATATGCTTTTTAACATATTTCTATTCAAATAAGAAGAGTATGAGGAGAGATCAATTTTCGGAATTATTTTTTTAAGTTTCATTCTCCTCGGTGATACAGGAAATTCAATTACTAAACTTAAAAAAAATAACGTTAAGTTTTATAATTTAGAAAATATATAAAATAAGCTTCTTTTAAGAGGCACCTCCCGGGAGCATTTCGTATCCCCGCTATCCGGGTTGGTTATTAAGGAGAATAAATTTTATCATCTTATTTGGACACGCTCCCTCTTTATTTGCCATTTATCACATCAGCCGTGCACCCCTTATATTTTTCTTTATATTTGCACGGCAAAAATTCAAAACCCTATTAGATACTCAGGAGTGATATGTTAAATTTTTCAATTCGATTACTATGTCTTTTTACACTGCTTTTCTTTAATTCCTTTGCTCAAAAGCCGGGAGATGTGTTATGGACAAAATATTACGGCGGAGATGCTTATGATGAAGCAGATGCCGTTGTTAATGCACACGACAGCGGTTATATATTTGTAGGATTTACCCAATCCTATGGTCTTGGAAGATGGGGTAACGCATTTATCGGCAAGACAACCCCCTCGGGAGATTCCCTCTTCACCTTTCATTTCGGGGGATCCGGAATGGACGTACTTACTGATGTAATTCAAACTTCAGATGGAAATTATCTGACCGTTGGCCTTTCAGATTCAGAAACAGATTTTGAACAGGCATATATTGTTAAGTTCAATGACCAGGGAGATACACTATGGACGAAAACCTACGGAGGCGCAGGGAAGGAAATAGCATACCAGGTACTTGAAACAGATGATAATGGATTTATTATCTCTGCGCTAACCAGTTCAACCGGTGCCGGTGCTGAAGATATCTGGATAATAAGAATAAACAGCAGCGGAGATACATTGTGGACACAAACCTACGGTACCGCAGGTAACGATGCAGCGTATGCTATTTGTAAAACTTCAGACGGTGCTTTTGCCGTTACGGGAGTAATGGATTGGTCATCTCTTATGGTGATGAAAATAAATACTACAGGGGAATCACTGTGGACGAAGACCTTCGGCGGTGCAGATTTTGAAGAAGGAACTGCAATAATTGAAGCATCAAATAACGACCTGATGGTGCTGGGGCATACAAGCTCATCTGGTGCCGGAGAATTGGATGTCTACCTTTTACGGCTAAACTCATCCGGTGATATGATATTCCAAAAAACCTATGGATCTTCTGCTTATGAAGAAGGCAGGGATATTATGCAGCTGAATACCGATGAGTTTATTCTTGCTGGAAATACAACTCAAAATTCAACTGCAGGATTTATGGATTATTATATAATAAGTGTAAATGCTGCGGGAGATACAAACTGGACTAAAATTATCGGCGGCGAAGGTCCTGAAAGAGCTTATGACCTCTTAAATAATGGAGATGGAAATTTTCTTGTCGCAGGATCAAATTCTGCATCCGGAGGACTGGAAGATGCCGCATTAACTTTTATGGCAGGAGATGTTCAAACAGCTATTGATGAGTTACCTGCAGAACTTAATTCTTTTATGCTGCACGAAGCATATCCAAATCCGTTCAATCCCTCAACAAATATAAGATATACCATTCCGGAAGCCTCAGTTGTCAGTATAAAGGTTTATAACATTCTTGGAAACCTGGTAGCTGAACCCTTAAACCGATATATGAATGCAGGGACACATACATATACACTCAATTCTTCTGAATATAATTTAGCCAGCGGAGTTTATTTCTATACATTGACTGCAGGAAATTATGTTAGTACGAAGAAGATGATTCTGATGAAGTAAGATGTTTGTTCTTGGTTCTTAGTTCTTAGTTCTTGGTTCTTGGTTCTTGGTTCTTAGTTTTTAGTTCCCGGATGGATTGTCGGGAACTCAGACCTGTCCAAAAACGATAGAGTAAAAAAGAGTCCCTCATAAAAAGGTGATAAATTTGTATTGATCACAAATTATTTAGCCTTAAAGTTATTAGTTATTGATAGTCAATTATCAGGCAGGCAAAATGATATTGCTGAAATCTGTTCGAAACCTTAGTAGCAAGGAGTACCACCCCCAACATTAACACCTTATTAGCTTATCCAAGACCTTACGGAATTCTGCTGATAAATTGCTCTCAGATAAGGTAATAAGGTTAAGAGTTTGTGGGTGTATATTGCTACTAAGGCTCAGGAAAAGTTTTGTATTTCAGTTAAGCAAATACTGATTTACTGAGGATACCAGTCCTTTTAAGGAAGCAGAATAAGGGGATAAGGCTGCACGGCAGGAATAATGCATTTGTCCAAAACATTGGAATAAAAAACAATTGGTTAACATTTCTATTTTGCTGATACAGATCGTAGAAGATACCTTTAAGCGCTGATTAGCCACTTAAGCCTAATATGAATTATTCCCCCGAGCAGTCATTGTTTTAGAGAGGGGATTGTTCCAGACTTTAATACATAATCTGTCAAAAAATGATTATATCATCATCTTTTTATTATAATTCAATTTAATTTGGACAGTGGTGCGGGAACTAAGAATATAGTACCGCAAGTTTTGATATTATTTCTTAAATTTGCATCGAACTACAAGGCGGAATTAAAATTTAATGAATGGTGCAACTTATTCTTTAAAGAGTCCCGATGCCTATTACAGGGATGTAAGGAAATTTACCGATGAGGTAATTCTTAAATCCTCAATCACTATTACCCCCATCGCAGAGGATTATATTAAATACCTGCGGCAGTACAATCTTGAGCAGATCCGGGAGATTGAAGAATACATCCTTGAGCTTTTAAGCTTTGGTATTTTATGGCGTGCCTACGCAGGCAGGGCTCTCGCTGTTAAACACGCTCCTTTCATTACTCTCTCTAAAATGTCAGAGTGGAGAAAAAAACATCAGCGTTATAAACCTGCAATTGATTATTCACGAGGAATTCTTTTTACTCTCTTTCTCCTTCCAAAAAAAAGAATTGATATATCTGCCGGTTTCCCATCGCTTGAAGATATTGATCACGTATGTAAATGGTTTGAAGCCACCGGTGAATTCAGGGAGCAGGCTCTCCGGTTTGTACGCTGGCGTGCATACTGGGCGGGTCTGTCAGGCGAAGAGTTAAAAATAATATTCTTTACCATAAGGACGTTTACCACCTGGTTCATTGAACGCTCTGCTGAGGTGCTCGGAAAATATACAGAGAATGTTGAAGTGTTCCTTCAGAATTCCGATACAGAGATACCGCTGGCGCGAGGACAGGATCCAATGTACCCGTTCAAGAAATGAATACCATTTGAATATGGTTGGAGCAGAATTAATGAACAGGGCTTACCGCCCGGAATATTTAACTACACAAAAAAAGATCCTCCTTGTACCGGGCTGTATGCGTGCACATACAAATAATGAATGTAAAGCAGTAAAGGTTAAGGAAGGACTCCAATGCAGCGACTGTACTCCGAATTGCGGTGTAAACCGTCTCCGCAATATGGGAAAGAAACATAATTTTGACGTCTATATAATTCCCCACGCATCAGATCTCTCACTATGGTCTCCTAAAAAAGGAAAAGAAAAAGCAGGGATAATTGCTTCGGCTTGTATTCCCCAGCTTGTAGAAGGGGGATGGGAATTAAAGCGATATGATGTACCTGCTCAATGTGTACCACTCGACTGCAGCGGGTGTAAGAAACATTGGCACGCTGAAGGTATTCAGACTAATTTTAATATGGGGGAGTTTAGGAGAATTCTTAGTTCTTAGTTAGTTCTTAGTTATTAGTTCATTAGTTCAGGTTCTTAGCTTTTAGTTGATAATGCAAAATCTACTGCTGCAAGGGCGTGAAGCTGCAAGGTATTAAATACAGGCACACTTATGTCTTTCTGTTTAATAATGAGAGGGATTTCTGTGCAGCCGAGAATTATACCTTCAGCACCCCCGGCAATTAAACTTTCGCAGATATCCAGAAATCTTTTTTTTGAAGTTTCAATTATTTGTCCTTTTAACAGTTCATTTGTAATAGAGTGCTGAATGAAATTCCTTTCTTCCATATTCGGAATGCATACTTCTATTCCTGCCTCAGTAATCTTATTTTTATAAAAATCCATTTCCATTGTCAGTTTAGTACCGAGCAGACCTGCTTTACGAATTTTTTTCTTTTTCATCTCTTTTGACAGCTCTTCTGCAACGTGAATTACCGGTATCTTTATTTCAGTTTTCAATCTATCGGCATACATATGAAATGTATTTGCACACAGCACAAGACAATCTGCACCGGCATTCACAACTTTGACAGATGCATCCCGTACGAGTGAAAAAACACCTTCCTTGTCATTAGTTTTATTAAAGCTCTCAATTTCGCCATAGTTTAAGGAATAGAGAATGCATTTGGCATATTCGTGGCCGCCTAACCTTCTGTTCACCTCTTCATTTATAATTCTATAATACTCAAGTGTAGAGATCCACCCTGCCCCTCCAACCAATCCAATAGTTTTCATAACTCTCCGGATTATTATTATAGGAAATTTAACAAAGGCCGCACTCAATCCCCTGCCTTACAAAAAAAAGAATAAAAAAAGACAACCCGAAGGCTGTCCTAATTTCGACCGCACGACCGCACCTCCGCACGACCGCACGAAGTCTTTAGACTTCCATAATCTCTTTTTCTTTGTGCTTAAGTATATCATCCACCATTTTAATATGATCATCCGTCATCTTCTGTGTTTTTATTTCTGCTTCTTTCAGATCATCTTCCGTAATTTTTTTATCTTTTTGTTCTCTCTTTAAATGGTCGTTTGCATCTCTTCTTACATTCCTTACTGCCACCTTTGCTGTCTTCACCAAACTTTTTAATCAGCTTAACAAGGTCACGCCTTCTTTCTTCAGTCAATGGGGGTATAGGAATTTTAAGATTTGTACCGTCGCTTATAGGATTCAGTCCTATATTTGCCTCTCTTATTGCTTTATCCACAACCAGCAGCATCGATTTATCCCAGGGAGTAAATGATAAGGTATGCGCGTCAAGTACAGTAAGGTTGCCCACCTGGGTAACAGGAGAATGCACTCCGTAATAATCAACTTTAATACCGTCCAGCAGTGCAGTGGTTGCCTTACCTGAACGTATTTTGCTCAGTTCCCCCCTTAATGCTTCGAGGGATTTATCCATTCTTGATTTTGCATCCTTAATGATCTGTTCCATAAATGCTCCGCGAAGTTCAAAAAATGTTAAAGGTAAAATTACAAATTTTTATTTATCATAAGAAACGGCAGTAGGGGCGATCCCCTGATCGCCCGTTATTATATAGTCGATAATTTAACTAAAACATTTGCGTTGTACCTTATCCCCCTGTCTGTCTCTGGATAAGCTATATACATAACCTAACTTCTTATATATTAACCTTCCAGACAGTTAAAGCAGCGATGGTTTGAGTGGTGAAACACCTCGTGCCTGTACTCAATACTCTTGAGATACACGCCCTGGCAGCAGTAGATTTTGCATTATCAACAAAAACTAAGAACCAGGAACCAAGAACTAAGAACTAAGAACTATGCATTTGCAGAGCAATGCGGGCGGTTAGGGAACCGCCCCTACCGGTGTATATCAGCAGGGTCATTGCCTTTCTCAGCTCTCTATTAAGGTTCCTACATTTTCACCTTTGACAAGCTTAAGCAGGTTATCGGGAATATCCATATTAAAAACCACAATCGGGAGACTGTTTTCACGGCTGAGACTTACAGCAGTAAGATCCATTACCCTGAGATTTTTATTTATAATATCCAGGTAGGAGATCGTTTCAAACTTAAATGCACCGGGGTTTTTTTCAGGGTCTGAGTCAAATACACCGTCAACCCTTGTACCTTTTATTATTACATCTGCTTCAATTTCAACTGCTCTAAGGGAAGCTGCTGTATCTGTACTGAAGTAAGGATGTCCTGTTCCCGCACCGAAAATTACAATCCTTCCTTTTTCAAGATGTCTTATTGCACGGCGCCTTATGTAGGGTTCGGCAATCTGCTGCATATGGATAGAACTCATCAGTCTTGTGAAGATCCCTTTATTTTCCAGGGCATTCTGAAGTGCAAGCGAATTTATCAGAGTTGCCAGCATACCCATTTGATCCCCTGTAACACGGTCGATTCCCTGCTCCCCGGCATTGAGACCTCTGTAAATATTCCCGCCGCCTATAACAATTCCTACCTGTACACCGAAATCATGGACTTTTTTAATCTCATCGGAAAAAAAACTGAGAACCTTCGGGTCGATACCGTACCCGTTTTTTCCCATCAGCGATTCGCCGCTTAACTTTAATAATATCCTGTTGAATTTTATCTTTTTCCCCTTTGTTTTTTCGGGCTGGCTCATATGCTTAATCTTTGTTTTATGTAAATTTTAAATTATTAAATCTTTTTGTCAAAATCTCTAATTAACAGTACACAAAAAAAAAGGTCTTAATTTCTTAAGACCTTTTTTAGAATTATTTATTCTCGTCGCCAAGGTGGAACCGGTAGAACTTCCCGATCTTAATGCCGGTACCGTTCTTAGCATTGAATTCCTTCACAAGATCACCTACATTTTTCGAATTATCTTTGATGAATGCCTGTTCGGAAAGACAATTTTCCTGGTAGAATTTATTCAATTTACCGACAGCGATCTTTTCAAGTATCTGTTCAGGTTTACCCTCTTTGCGGGCTAATTCTTTATAGATATCGATTTCTTTTTCAATAACATCTTTAGCAACTTCTTCCCTGTAAACGGTTAAAGGTTTCATTGCAGCAACCTGCATTGCAAGGTCTTTACCAAGCTGTGAAAGTTCATCATTGGCATTAGTAACATTGACAAACTTCAGCAGTACACCGAGCTTTGATCCCATATGTATATAATCAACAAACAGGGAGTCAGCCGAATTATCTACAGCGAAACGGGATACCTGGATTTTTTCTCCAACTTTACCCATTACATCGTTTAATTTTCCTGATAGCTCCTTGTCCTGCAAAAGTGTATCAAGGTTGGAAGGTTTTTTTGTTTTGATAATATTCAAAACATCAGATGCCATATCCGTAAAATCTTTACTCTTTGCAACAAAATCTGTTTCGCAGTTTACTTCAACAATTATCCCGGTCTTCTTATCATCTGAAACATTTGTAAGGACCATTCCTTCGTTAGCGGTTTTCTCGGCTCTTTTAGCGGCAACCGATGCACCTTTTTTTCTTAGTATTTCTATGGCTTTTTCAAAGTTACCATCGGCTTCGGTAAGTGCCTTTTTACAGTCCATCATCCCCGCGCCGGTCTTCTGTCTTAATTCATTAACAAGGCTGGCAGTAATAACCATTTCGTTTTCCCTTAAAATTATTCTTTAACAGCAGTTTCTACTTTTCTTTCTTCTTCACGTTCTTTTCTAACTCTTTCCCCTTCAGCAGCTTCCTCGGCTTTCATTTCTTTAGCTTTGACAACACCCGCAAGAACGGCATCAGCCATATGACGGGTTATCAGTTCGATTGTTTTAACTGCATCATCATTTGCCGGGATAAGGTAATTGACTTCATCAGGATCGCAGTTTGTATCTACAATTGCAAATACCGGAATATTCAGTCTCTGTGCTTCTTTAATAGCAATCAGTTTCTTTTTTAATATCCACAACAAATAAAGCTCCCGGAAGGCGGGACATACTTTCAACTCCTTCAAGAACTTTTTTCAGCTTATCTTTTTCCCTGGTAAGGAAGAGGCGTTCTTTTTTTGTAATCTTATCGAATGTTCCGTCGGTTTCCTGCTTTTCGATATTATTCAATCTCTTTACGCTTTTCCGTATAGTGGAAAAATTTGTAAGCATTCCGCCGAGCCATCTCTCGCTTACCCAGTTCATATCGCATCTTTTTGCTTCGGTTTCAATGATATTCTTTGCCTGTTTTTTTGTACCGACGAAAAGTATTTTACGCCCTTCGCTGACGTAACGGGTAAGTTCATCTGAACATTTGTTGATGTAGTCCTGGGTTTTTTTGAGGTCGATGATATGGATGCCGTTCTTCTCCATAAAAATGAACGGTTTCATTTTAGGATTCCAGCGGCGGGTCAAATGACCAAAGTGGGCACCAGCTTCAATAAGCTGTGTTAAGTCGATCTTTTTCAAATTTGCTCCTGTTGATTCTTCTACTTTCTTCATCTCTGCCGTTCATCCGCAAAGGGACACAGGCGGCAGATCCAAAAGTATGAATGGGTTATTAAATAAATTATCTCTTAGAAAATTGAAATCTTTTACGTGCTTTAGGCTGTCCGTATTTTTTACGTTCAACCATCCTGGGATCTCTTGTTAAAAATCCTTCAGCTTTAAGCGTTGGTCTGTAGTCAGGATTTATTCTTAATAATGCTCTTGCAATGCCTAACCTTATTGCCTCAGCCTGTCCTGTAGTTCCTCCCCCTTTAACATTAACCTTTACATCATATTTACCCATTGTATCGGTAACACGGAAAGGAGCCAGTATATCTTCTCTTGATAACAGCTGGGGAAAAGCTTTCTCAAACTCATTCTTGTTAATAGTTATCGTACCATTTCCGTTTCTTAAAATTACTCTCGCAACTGATGTTTTTCTTCTGCCTAAGTTAAGCTGGTCAGCCATTATTTCTCCGCAATATTTATTACTTCCGGTTTCTGCGCCTGGTGGGGATGCTTATCGCCGGAATATACTTTTAATTTCGTGCCTAATTTTTTTCCTAATTTCGTCTTCGGCAGCATTCCTTTTACAGCATTCTCAATAATGAATTCAGGTTTTTGCGCCTTTACTTCTTTATAACTTTTGGTTTTCAAACCACCCGGGTACCCGGAATGATGATGGTATTCTTTCAGCGTTTCTCTTTTGCCGGTTACTTTAACCTTTTCAGCATTTATCACTATAACAAAATCACCCGTATCAGTATTGGGAGTAAAAATAGCTTTATTTTTCCCGCGGATTATTCTTGCAACCCTTGTGGCAAGCCTTCCCAGCACCTGGTCTGTAGCATCTACTAAAAACCACTTACGGTCTGCATCTTCTGTTTTGATGAATTTTGTTAATTTTTCCTGTTTCACTTGGTATTATCCTCCCAAAGACGTAAAATCAATTTCAAATAAGACATAAAAAATAACCTTATATGGGAAAAAAGTCAAGAAATCAGCGGCAGGTTTAAAGCTATTTTCCGTCAGCTGCCGAATTTTATCCTTTCAACCGGACCGTGAGAGTGGGCAGGTACAGACTGCATAGTTGATCTGTTTTTTTATAATAGAATAAACACCGGGGCAAAAGGCATTAATACATTGGACACATAGAAAGGCACATAGAATTATGAAGGGGAATTTCAATGTCTGCCCGCCGGTAATCAGGGATGAATATCTGATATTTTAACCACTGCGTTTTATTTCTATGTTTTATATGTATGCATTTCCTATGTGCCTATTGTTGGATCTTTATTTCAAATTTCTTCCAGGAATATTACACTCTTTTTATTTCTATAAACACCGGTGTAATTACACAGGGTTCAGAGAAGTTCTAAAAGGGCAAAAAATTCCAATTCAATTTGTACCAAAGTGAGAAAAAATTACACAAATTTATTACTAATTGCTTTATAATTGCTTATCTGTAAGCCATCTGTAAGCCATCTGTAAGCCATCTCTAAGCCATAAGTGTCGTTTTATGGCTTACAGATGGCTTAGAGATGGCTTAGGTATGGGTTATACATATACAATCTTGGTACTATTCTAAATAAATAGCATACTTAAAAGGAATTTTTCTTGAAATAATTGGGGGAAAGAAGGCAGTTGGATCTAAATTTTATTCAATTCTAAACCAAAGAACAGGAGGAGATTTGACCCGGCATACGCTGTTTCTAATTGTTTAGAGACCTCAAAATTACTAATTTTGATGTTCGTTTTCAGAAAAATTGGAATAAAATGAAATACCTCATTACCGGGGGCTCAGGATTTTTAGGCATAAACCTGATCCGTTATCTGTACGCCCGTGATCACCAAATAGCTGCCCTTGATATTGCAGATTTCGATTATCCCGATATGAAGGATAAAATTGAATTTATTAAGGGGGATATCCGCGATAAAGCAGCAGTGGATAAAGCTGTAAAAGGCTGTGAGATAATTATTCACACTGCCGCCGCCCTCCCTCTTTATAAAGCTGAAGATATTTTTTCAACGGATATAGACGGGACAAGAAATTTACTTGAAGCTGCTGAGAAACATAAAGCGGAGAGGTTTGTACATATTTCATCAACTGCTGTTTACGGAATACCTGATCATCATCCTTTAAAGGAAGATGATAAACTGGACGGAGTAGGTCCTTACGGCAAAGCAAAAATACTTGCCGAAGAGGAATGTCTTAAATTCCGATACAAGGGAATGTGTGTCCCGATTCTAAGACCTAAATCGTTTATAGGACCTGAACGGCTTGGGGTATTTGATCTTCTGTTCGATTGGGCAAAGGATGGCAGAGGCTTTCCAATGATAGGCAATGGTAAAAACCGCTACCAGCTTCTTGATGTAGAGGATCTCTGTGAAGCAATTTATCTGTGCGCGGTACTTGATAAAAATATTGTTAATGATACATTTAATATCGGCGCTAAAGAGTTTACTACAATGGGGGAAGATTACCAGGCAGTACTAGATTATGCGGGACACGGTAAAAAAATTGTCGGGCTTCCTGAAAAACCTATAATCGCGACACTTAGGATACTTGAGGCGCTGAAGCTCTCCCCGTTGTACAAATGGGTCTATGAGACAGCTTCAAAGGATAGTTTTGTATCAATAGAAAAAGCAGAAAAGAAACTTGGATATAAACCGAAGTATTCAAACAAGGATGCTCTTATAAGAAATTATAAATGGTACATAGAGCATCTGAATGAATTTCAAAACAAGAGCGGTATATCACACAGGGTTCCCTGGAAACAGGGTATTCTGAAAATTGCAAAGGCATTTTTCTAATCAGGTTTTTGTTAAAAGGTTAAGAAGGAGATCACTATGGCAGGCAAAAAAGATTATTTAAAGAATACTATCAAGCACATTGATATTAAGCAGCATAATGTTGTTCCGCTTGTTGACGCAATGGAACATATGGCTTTTTCTGCAAGAGACCTGAACCGTGCCGCTAAAATTTATGATATGATGCTTAATGATAAAAACTGCGGAATAATCTTAACGCTTGCAGGAAGTCTCTTCAGTGCCGGATTAAAAAAAGTTGTGTATGATCTGATAATGAATAATATGGTCGATGCAGTTGTATCCACCGGTGCAATAATTGTTGACCAGGATTTCTTTGAAGCGCTGGGATTTAAACATTATATCGGCAGTCAGTTTGTTGATGATAACGAGCTGCGCGATCTTGCTATCGACCGTATTTACGATACCTTTATTGATGAGGATGAATTAAGAATTTGTGATGAAACCTGTGCGAAGATCTGCGATTCTCTCGAACCGCGTCCCTATTCTTCAAGAGAATATATTTGGGAAATGGGAAAGTATCTTGAGATGAACGGCGGTCCGAAAGTAGATGACTCCGTTGTCTGGGCTGCTTACAAAAAGAATGTGCCTATATTCGTTCCTGCATTATCCGACTGCTCTGCAGGTTTCGGTTTTATTGTACATCAAAGTCAAAATCCTGTAAAACACGTTTCAATAGATTCGGCAAAAGATTTTCTTGAGCTTACCAAAATAAAACTCAGTTCAAAAGATACCGGGATATTTATGATAGGCGGAGGAGTCCCGAAAAACTTCACACAGGATATTGTAGTTGCTGCAGACATTCTTGAAGGAGATGCAGCAATGCATAAATATGCAATCCAGATCACAGTAGCGGATGCCAGGGACGGTGCACTTTCAGGTTCAACTCTTAAAGAAGCAAGTTCCTGGGGGAAGGTTGCACAGACTTTTGAGCAGATGGTTTATGCCGAAGCAACAATCGCTATGCCTTTAATTGCCGGTTATGCGTACCATAAAGGTGCGTGGAAGAGTAGAAAATCAAAGGAATTTCAGAAATTATTTCTGACCGAAAAGGTAGTTTCCTGAAGATATAGCCCGAAAACATAATATTTACGGGTAAGTGTCTTTTGTGCCATTCCCTTCAAGGAATGGCATATTTATTGTTTATTTATTTAGTCCTAAAAGAATTATTTTAAGCAAAAATCAGACCTCGTATGCCCGGAAAAGAACTTCTTAAAAAATATAACTCTCCGCAGAACTTCTTTAACAGAGATTTAAGCTGGGTTGAATTTAACCGCCGGGTACTGGAAGAAGCACTGGATCCTGATCTCCCCCTTCTTGAAAAAGTGAAATTCATCTCCATCTTCTGTTCTAACCTGGATGAGTTCTATATGATCAGGATTTCCGGAATTAAAGAGCAGATAGCTGCCAATGTTTCTGAAATGACTATAGACGGTTTAACCCCTCTTCAGCAGCTGCAGAAAATTGAGAGGACCCTACAGCCGATGCTGAAGGAAATTCAGGATCTCTGGATTTATACTGTAGTGCCTGGTCTGAAAGAAAATGGGGTTATAATTCATGGAGTATAATGAGCTTACATAAAAACGAGCAATCAATTCTTACCGAATATTTTAGAAAAGAAGTATATCCTGTATTAACCCCGCTGGCATTTGATCCCGGACGTCCCTTTCCATACATATCCAATTTAAGTTTAAGTCTTGCAATACTTGTAAGAAAACCGAACGGTCAGAATTTATTTGCAAGGGTAAAGATCCCGGATATTCTGCCGAGGTTTATGCAGATAGATAAAATTCTTGATCCGAAGTATAAGATCCAGACAAATGGAAAATTCCGCGCAAGATATATCTGGCTGGGTGACCTGATAAAAGCTAACCTTAATCTGCTCTTCCCGGGAATGGAAGCTGTTGAGGCGCACCGTTTCAGGATAACAAGGGATACTGATATTGAGCTTCAGGAAGATGAAGCCGATGACCTGCTGAAGGTTATAGAGGAAAATATAAAGCAGAGAAGATTTGGAAATGTGGTACGTCTTGAAGTTGCAAGCCGGATGCCGGAATTTATGCTTGAGACCCTGATGGAAAATCTTGAAATAACCAGGGATGATGTACACGTTTATGAAGGTCCTCTTGGATTAAGTGATATAATGATGCTTTACGATCTGCCGCTGCATCATCTTAAACAAAAACCTTACTACCCTGTTCTCCCAAAAACATTTGAGGATGAAAAAGATGTTTTTTCCATAATAAGAAAAAAGGATATACTGCTTCATCATCCCTATCATTCCTTTACCCCGGTAATAGAATTTATTAAACAGGCTGCCTCTGATCCTGATGTCCTCGCAATAAAACAGACTTTATACCGCGTAGGAGAAAATTCCCCTATAGTAAAATATCTTATCGAAGCAGCCGAACGAGGAAAACAGGTTGCCGTTCTTGTTGAACTAAAGGCACGGTTTGATGAGCAGAATAATATCTTCTGGGCGCGTGAACTTGAAAAGGTAGGCGTACACGTTGTATACGGTCTTGTAGGATTAAAAACTCACGCTAAAATGACTCTCGTTGTAAGACGTGAATTTGACGGAGTTAAAAGATATGTCCACCTGGCAACCGGAAATTACAATGCCACAACAGCCAAGATCTATACCGATCTTGGATTTTTTACTTCAGATGAAGAGATCTGTACGGATGTTTCAGACATATTCAATTACCTGACCGGGTATTCTAAGCAAAGCGAATTCAAAAAACTGATAGTGGCGCCAGTTAATATGAGAGAAAAATTCCTTTTCTTAATCCAGAGGGAAATTGATAATGTAAAAGCAGGAGGAAAAGGGCAAATTATTCTTAAGCTTAATGCCATTGTCGATCCCCTGTTTATAAGTGTATTATATGAAGCATCCAATGCAGGTGTTCAGATATATCTTAATATCAGGGGCATATGCTGCCTGATTCCGCAGGTAAAGGGATTAAGTGAAAATATCCAGGTAATAAGTATTGTCGGCAGATTTCTGGAGCACAGCAGGGTAATGTATTTTTATAATAACGGAGATGATGAGATCTATCTTGGAAGTGCCGATCTGATGCCGCGTAATCTTGACAGGAGAGTGGAAGTGGCATTTCCTATAGAAGATGAAAAACTTAAAAGTGAACTTAAGAAAACCCTCTTAAAGGTGATCCATCTCGATAATATCAAGGCCCGTGTACTAAGCCCGGGATATGAAATATGAAAAAATTAATAATGAAGATGGTCAAAAGCAGGTTGATTCACAGGAATGGCTGATGAACCATACTATAAAAGCAGGCGGAAGCTTTACTAAAGGCAAGATTGCCTGAACACCCTCAATTATCGGAATTCTTTATGATACTCTTTTTTAATACTTTTGCTCCTCAATTAATTCTGGTAAAGGCAATTTAATGAGTGAGATCACTAAGAGCGGTATTCTTAATGCAATAAAAAGTCTTGATGAACCTGGTTTTAATAAAAATCTTGTTATGCTGAATTCCATAAAGAAGATGGATATCAGGGATAAAGAAATTGACCTGTTCATCTCGCTCCCAGTATCCCCTTCTTTTATTAATGAGTCATTGAAACAGAGGCTTTCTGAAGCGGTTATGAAGAACTTCCCTGCAATTAAAAAAGTAAACCTTGAACTTGAAGCGAAAGGAACAGTCCCCCACGAGATCTCAAAAACCTGAAATACTGCCCGGTGTTAAAACTACAATTGCAGTTGCCAGCGGAAAAGGGGGAGTCGGGAAAAGTACTGTAGCTGTTAATCTTGCTGTTGCACTTGCAAAGGAAGGAGCAAAGGTTGGACTTCTTGATGCTGATATTTACGGACCCAGCATTCCTCTGATGCTCGGTATAAATGAAAAACCAAAGGTATATCAGAACAAAGCAACAATGAAAATGATCCCCCTGGAAAACTACGGGATTAAATTAATGTCGATTGGATTCCTTGTTGATGACAATACTCCCGTTATCTGGAGGGGCCCAATGGCAAGCGGTGCACTGAAACAGTTTATGACTGATGTTGATTGGGAAGATCTTGATTATCTTCTTTATGATATGCCTCCGGGGACGGGTGATATACAACTGACCCTTGTTCAGACAGTTCCGCTAACCGGTGCAGTAATTGTTACAACACCCCAGGAAGTTTCTTTAATAGATGCACGCAAAGGTCTAAAGATGTTTGCCAGGGTAAATGTTCCTGTTCTCGGTATAGTTGAAAATATGAGCTACTTTATTGCACCGGATACAGGCAAACGCTATGATATTTTTGGAACAGGCGGAGGTCAAAAACTTGCAATCGAACCTAATGTTCCTTTTCTTGGCGGTATTCCAATAGATCCCAGGATCCGGATTGGAGGCGATAAAGGTGTACCGATTGTATTTGATATGCCGGGTACTGAACATGCTGAAATTATTATAAGTATTGCAAGAAATTTGATGGAGCAGGCGTCTTTAAGAAGTGCTCAGCCCGGTGCAGGAAAAATAGAAATATCACTTGATGATGAATAAAAAAAATGAAAGATGATGTATTAAAAGCCTTAACCAAAGCACGGCCATTCCTTCAGGCTGATGACGGGGATGTTGAGCTTGTCGGTATTTCCGAAGACGGGATAGTTAAGGTCCGCTTAACAGGTGCCTGTGCTATCTGCCCGCTTTCTCAATTAACATTGCGAGCCGGGATAGAAAGACTGCTGCTTCGCGAGGTACCGGGAATACGGCGTGTTGAAGCTGTAAGTGTTGATTAAGTATTGAAAATATTGTAATTAGTACATTAAATAATTTCCTTCTTAACAGGTAAGATATGACGGAAACTGCAGTAAGAAAAATATCAAGAATACTGCTGTGGGGAGCAGGAGCTCTTATACTGTTATACCTGTTATACCTTCTCTCAGACGTACTGATCATCTTCGCCATCTCAGTATTGCTTGCCTTTATATTCGAGCCTTTTGTTGCGCGTCTTGAAAAAGAAGGTTTCAACAGGTTCACGGCTACTCTGACAACTTTTGTTGCCGTAGGATTCGTTATTTATCTCACCTTTTCTTATCTGATTCCCGCCCTGGTGCTGCAGCTGAAATCACTGATAGATTCTATGCACGTTTATTCCCTGCACGATCAGCTTATACTGATCGAAATCGAGATCTATAAATTCCTTCCATTCTTTACCCCTGGTGATCTTGCAAAACGTGTGGAGGAATTTCTTTCTTCTTCTATTGTGCATTCAGTCGACAAAATAACTGAATTGCTTTCAAGTATATTTTCATTGATAGCCATACTTGTCATCGTACCGTTTATAACATTCTTCCTTATTAAAGATGCAAAGAAAATACTGCACGGGCTTATCGATATTATTCCCAACAAGTATTTTGAAATGTCCTACTGGATATTAAAAAGTCTTTCCGTTCAGCTGGGAAAGTATGTCAGAGCCTGGATATTTGATGCTTCTTTTGTGGGTATAAGTATGGGGCTGGGATTATATATCATCGGTATCAATAATGCATTGCCATTGGGAGTAGTGGCGGGACTGGGACACCTGGTACCTTATTTCGGACCCATTATAGGAGGCATACCTGCAATGATAATCTCAGTTGTACAGTATGGCGATTTCTCACAATTCCCTGCTATTATCATCCTTGTGCTATGCATATATACTTTTGATAACGGAATTGTTCAGCCGTATGTATTTTCAAAATCCCTCGATATTCATCCGATAATAATAATACTGCTGATCATAGCCGGCAGCCAGCTGTTCGGTGTACCGGGAATGCTTCTTGCAATACCGGCTGCAACTGTATTAAAATCAGCCGCCAAGGAAATCTACTTCGGATTTAAGAATTATAATATTTCGAGGATCTGAAAAGATCAGACTGCTTCACTAAGAATTTTTTCAATCACATCTATTGACTTTATTCCATCAGCTTCGGCACTGAAATTTGTAATTATCCGGTGCCTTAAAACAGGGAGCATTGAATCTCTTATATCATCGATATTAGGTGTAAACCTTCCCTGCATAACTGCCCTGGTTTTTGCCGCAAGTACAAGATATTGAGATGCTCTTGGTCCTGCGCCCCAGTTGATCCAATCCTTAATGAATTTAGGGGATGCCCCATTGGTGGGCCTGGTTAATGCAACTACTTTTACAGCATATTGAATCACATTTTCAGCAACAGGAACTCTTCTTACGAGATCCTGAAAATTAATAAGCTCTTCAGCAGATAACAATCCTTGAAAGTTCCGGCAGGTACTCACTGGTGGTAGTCTGTACAATTTTAATTTCCTCACTGAATGAGGGATATTCCAGCCAGAGATTAAACATAAACCTGTCGAGCTGTGCTTCCGGAAGAGGGTAAGTTCCCTCCTGTTCAATAGGGTTCTGTGTAGCAAGAACAAAGAAAGGCTCTTTTAATAAATAGGTTGTCCCGGCATATGTAACTTTGTGCTCCTGCATAGCCTCCAGTAATGCTGACTGGGTTTTGGGAGGTGTTCTGTTTATCTCATCTGCAAGAATAATATTGGCAAAGATTGCACCCGGTACAAATTTAAAGTTTCTTTTCTTTGATACAGGATCCTCTTCAATAATTTCAGTACCGGTAATATCGCTTGGCATAAGATCAGGAGTAAACTGAATACGGTTAAACTTAAGATGCATTATCTCGGCGAGAGTTTTAATAAGGAGGGTTTTTGCCAATCCCGGAACACCGATCAGCAGACAGTGTCCTCTGGATAAAAGTGAGATCAGAAGCTGGTCAACGATCTGATCCTGACCAACTATTGCCTTGGCAATTTCACTTTTTATGCTGACTATTTTTGTTTTAAGTTCCTCAACCAGTTTTACGTCACCGGGGTGTTCAGCCGTTTTCAATATTCATCCTTAATGATTTTATATTCTTACTTCCCAGAAGATTTTTTCTTTCAAGCGAATTGATCCACTTCTGGTATTCAAGCTGTTTCTTATTATCATCAGCCAGTTTTTTAATTTCATTATAATCACTTTCCAGATCAGCAGTATGCTGCGGGATTCTTTTCTTAACGTAAACTATATGATAGCCATAATTTCCTCCGCCATACTCAATTCTCCTGGGGTAGCCTATCTCACCGGATTTAAGTTTACTTACTGCTTCAAGTAAATTTTTATCGAGCTGATTCAGATAGAATGTTCCAAGTTCACCGCCGAATTTAATTGTTTCTTTATCTTCGGAATATTTCTTTGCATAGAAATAAAATGTCTCCGGGTCGCTGAGTATTGAATCCCTCAGATCAGATAGGAACTGAATCGTTTTCAGATCTGCTTCCTCGTCGGTCTTTGTTTTAATCAGGATATGGCGTGTATGAATGCTTTCGCCTCTCCTCTCGATCATCTCGATAATATGGAAGCCGACGGGAGATTCGACAACATCGGATATTTGTCCTGCTTCAAGATCGAATGCCGCTGTTTCAAACTCAGGATAGAATACTCCCCTCTTAACAAAGCCAAGATCACCTCCCTGTGAGGCGCTACCGGGATCTTCTGAATATTTCTTTGCAAGCTCTGCAAAGTCGGCTCCGTTCTTTATGGAGTCAAGAAGTGAACGGGCAAACTGACGTGTCTCCTCTTTTACCTTATCAGTAGTTTTGGGATTTCTATATATATGTGCAATAGTTACCTTTTCAGGAATAACACCTATGCTGTCTTTATACATATTAAAGAAATCCTCTACTTCCCGTCTTGATGCATCTACATATGCAAAATTCTTTTCCTGCAGCTTCTGAACCATAATATTTTTTCTAACATCATCGCGCAGTTCCCTTTTAATCTTTTCAATGCTCATTCCATAAAGCTGTTCAATTTTTTCTCTTGAACCGTACTGCTGCGACATCATATTGACCTGATAATCAATGCGGTTATTGATTTCTTCCTCTGTAACGGAAATAGAATCAAAGTTTGCCTGGGCATAAACAAGTTTCTCTTCTATTAAAGCATTTAGGATCTGCTCTTTTAAACCGCTCGCCTTGGGATCAATTTTTCGTTGTGCAGCTATTAAATTAGTCTGGAAGTCCAGCTCACTTTGCAGAATTATTTCATTGTCAACTACTGCAACAATTTTATCGATAACCTGCTGGGAAAAGAGGTTAAAGGTAAAGAACAAAAAGAGGATCGGTAATAATTTCATTTTATTGCTGCCTTATCTCAATTTGAGAGTCTGAATACAATTCCTTAATATAATTCTTCATCAGTTCATCTTTTTTCTTCTTGATCAGTCTTCTTATCGCTGATTCCTTTATAATGTCCAATGGAGGAATTGTTCCTTCATTATATTTCTGCAGCATCTGAACAACTGCATACTCATCAGGTGAATCAGTTATTACAATACTTATTTCTCCCGGATATAGTTCTTCCACTATTCTCAATAAAGCAGCAGGGTGTAATTCACTTTCAGCTATGAATACAGGTGAGCTTTTTCTGCTGCCTGGTTCTTTTCACCAAAATCATCGGTGGCTGATTTCCAATTACTCTCAATTACAATTGTCCTGAAATTTACCGCTTTCTCTTCAGTCCTGAAGACTGCTTTATTTATCAGATAATGATTTTCAGTCAGTTTGAATTCTTCCTTATGATTATTAAAGAATTCGCTAACTTCATCATCCCGTGCAGTTAATCTCCTTGCCGTTATAAATCTGTTCGAGCAGCATGGAGGCAGCAAGTTCCTTTTTCGAATCTTCGATAATAAGCTTATACTCTTCCTGCCTGGTTATTCCCTCATCAACTGCCTTTTGATAGAGCACTTCCCTGTCGATCCAATTTCGGATTATCTCATTTCTGTAAAAGTTCTTACCCGGAGTAGAGCTGATAATTTTCTCGATATCCTGTTCAGTTAAATAGGAATTATTAACTCTTGCAACGTAATCAGTTCGGCGGGATTCTTTGCCGCAGCCGATTAAGGCTGCGGCTAAAAGAAATAGAAATATTTTATTAATTGTTCTTGAAAGCTTCTTCAAGCTTGTCAAAATATAATTCAGGTTCATATTTTTTCTTCAGGTTCTCAAGATAGACCTGCTCCAGTCTCTTGCTTTCAAATTCCTGGAATGCTCCTGAAACTTCGGCTTTTGCTTCTTCATATGTTTTTTGTCTGGCGCCTTCTTTTTCGTTAAGCCTGACAATAGAATAACCGCTGGTAGTCTGAACAGGTGCGCTGTAAGTCTCCGGTTTTGGAAAGTTTATTTGCCTCTTCGGCTAATTTAGAACTTTTAACATCCTGAAGACCGAAGTTACCTGCTTTTTCCTTATAGCCCAGGCGCTCGGTATATTGTGCTGCAAGGGAATCAAAATTATCCCCCTTCTGAAGCATAGAATAATAATTATTTATCAGTGAATCTTTCTTGGAAAATATTTCACTATAACTTACGCGGTCGGGCCACTGATAATTTTCTTTTGTGGTTTGATAGAATTCATCAAGCCTGACACTATCCACTTTAACTTTATTCCAGACCTCGTCTTCCTGCAGCTTGAATATATAGATGCCGTTTTTATAATCATCCATCAGTGCGGCAAATTCCTGATTTGATTCTTCAAGATGGAGTGCTGCTTCCTCGAGCAGGTAATCGGCACTTATTTTATTCAATGCAGAGGTTAATGATTCACGATCAATGAACTTACCCTGATAATCATTGCTTTCTTTTGCCCGTCCCATAAATTCACCGGCAGTAACATTTTTCCCTGCGTAAGAGAACATTGGCATATCCTTGAATTCTTCATACTTAGGGTGCTCGCTTCCAAACTTAATTGAGTCTGTATTCTCAGCAATGAAGTTCAGGGTATTGTCATCCTGAGAGTAGTTGTATTTGGTTTTTAATGTGCTTACCAATGAATCGTAGACAATATTATATCGTGTATTTCTGTATATTTTTTTCAGCTCCTCTTTGCTGCTTTCGAAATCAGGCTGAGGGCTTCTGTCAGTAACCTTGATAATATGGTATCCATACTGGGTATGAATGATGTCTGAAACATCTCCAACATCTTAAGCTTAAATGCAGCCTCATCAAATTCCTTAACCATCATTCTTCTTTCAAAATAACCGAGGTCACCGCCGTTTTCTTTAGATCCTGTATCATCACTGTATTTTTTTGCAAGTTCGCCAAAATCACCCGCCATTCTTTAACTGGGACTCTACATCCTGTACTTTCCTGAGCGCTTCTGCTGAATCAACAGCACCGCTGTCATTATAAACATCAACCAAATATGTGGCTTGCCTTAATCTGGGGAGTACGTTCACGTTTTTCTCAGTAACCTTAATAAGATGATAGCCGTATCTTGTTTTGACAACTTCGGGATAAACAGAACCTGCAGGAGTCGCATAAGCTGCATCCTCAAATTCCAATGGCAGCTGTCCTGCTGTAACATAAAAGATATCCCCTCCCGATTCTTTTGAAAAGGTATCGGAAGAATGTCTTCTTACCATATCTTCAAAATTTGCCCCGGCTTTTATACTGTCGAGAATTGTCTGAATAAAACTTTTGGCCATTTCATCGGTCATAACTGAATCAGGTCTTACCATTAAATGGCTGACTCTCAATTCCCATTTCCTTCTCTCGTACAGATTTTGAACTCCCGGCTCAACTATCTGTTTTTCAAGAATGTAAGTTACACCAACTTTCTTTTTGTAATCTATTAATTCCTGACCAAGGATTTGATCGCTCTGATATCCCCTGACATAAGCGTCGCGGAGTTTCATTTTAAAATTGACATAGAGATCAAGGAAGTTTTGAAGCTTGACAAGGCTGTCATCTTTAGCGTTCTCATATCCCCCGGCATTTTTTGAATAAGCGTCCTCAAATTCTTTCATCTTGATTTCATTGCCGCCGTATTTTGCTACAACGATTTCCGATTGTTCAGTTGCACAGGAATAGAAAACCAAGGTGAGAAGCAGAGAAGAAAAAAGGAATACCCTCCGATACATTAAGACTCTCCTATATATATAATTCATAAATTTAGCTGATAATTTTACTTATCCAGACCGCAAAAATCAAGGTAATTTAAGCCATTTCCCGGTCATTTAAGTAGATTAATTTTAATTGTTTTTTTAAATTTCTCAGTCCTGAGTGTAACAAAATATACCCCGGATGTCAGGTCTCCTGCATCCAGAATGTAAGAATGTGAACCCGCTTCCATTTCCCGGCTGATCAGACTTTTAACTTCGGAACCGAGAATATTATAAAGCTTCAGATCAACCAGGGACTTTTCAGGTATAGTAAATCTGATCGTGGTGGAAGGATTAAATGGATTAGGATAATTGGGTAGTAATGCATATTCAGTAATCCCATTTACTTCAACTGCAATTTCATTGCTGAATGAAAATCCGCCATTAAAATCAATTTGTTTCAGACGGTAAATGTTCTTTCCGTGCAAGGCATTCTTATCCGTAAAATTGTATACACTTATTGCAGTCGAATTCCCTTTACCCTCTTTAAATCCAATTACCTGCCATTTTTTATCAACACCTGCCCTTTGAATTTCAAATCCCCGGTTATTTGTTTCTGTTGCAGTACTCCATTTTAACTGAACTTTATCATATCCGGGTACCGCTTCAAATGAAGTAAGTTCAACAGGTAACGGGAAATAATTCAAAGCGTTAAGAGCATTTATAATTCCCCAGCCATAATAATTATCAGGGTTTGTTGCTTTTGAACCGGTTAACCTTAATGCCTCCCTTACCTGCATAGGAGTTAAGTTCGGATTATAGCATAATACCAGTGCAGCAACTCCTGCTGATAAAGGACAGCTGAATGATGTTCCGCTGGCATATGTATATTGAGTGTTGTTATATGGACTTGCAACATATACTTCTGAACCCATAGCCATAATATCCGGTTTGATCCTTCCGTCAACTGTTGGACCATATCCGCTGAAACCTACACGGCTGCCGTCAGAATAAACAGCACCAACTGCAATTACGCTGTCACCGTCAGCAGGTGCAGATAACGTATTTGGGGTCCCGTTGTAACCTTCATTGCCTGCAGAGTTAACTACAACAATACCCTTATGGGTTGCAAGGTCAGCACCTTTAGTTATAATAGCAGTATTGCCATTCATATCCTGCCAGGTATAACCTGGAAATCCAGCATCCATTACAAGGTAACCGAGAGATGTAGAAGTTACATCAACTCCAATACTGTCAGCCCATTCCATTGCAGCTATCCAGTTATCCTCTTCAACCGGTGTCTCACTGTCTGTATTTTCAGTTTTTGCAAGAATAAAATCTGCATCGAAATGCAGGTCCGATTAATTTTCCTTCTTTAAATCCGCCGATAGTTGAAAGTGTTTGTGTTCCGTGTGTACCGGTACCCATATCACCTTCATCTCCAACATTGCCGTCGCCGTTCACAAAATCCCACGCTGCAATAATATTCATTCCTGTAAAAGCTTCATGAGTTAACCTGTTGAATCCTGCATCCATTACACAAATTGTTACTCCTTGTCCCTTGTAGCCAAGATCGTGCACCGCCGGTACATTTATCTGCTGAACCTGTGTATATGACGTTCCATAATTATATGACAGTATCCCGTCAGGCTGAAGATCTTTTTTCAGACCAGCCGGTTTATCTTTATCAATCAGATTGTATTCGTTCTTAAATCCGCGTACAACATCGATCCTTTCAACAAAGGGAAGCAATGCAATTCTATTGATATTTTCTTTAACTGTATAACCGCTGACAGCGTTGAACCATTTTGATTTTTGTCTAACCGCAAAACCTGTTTCAACAACATTATTGATATAGATCTGATTAAGCGGCAGGTCGGTATAATCCAGCGGATTTCCTTTAAGAGCAATGTTTTTCATTCTTCTCTTTATGGATTTTTCACTTACAATCGATTCCGGATTGTCAAAATACTGCTCTGTTTCATTTCCCTTATCGGTAAAAAAGATCCAGACCAGCACCTTGTCATTCTGACCGGTTTTAATCATTTCATTCAGCACCGGAGATACCTTATCCCGGCTTTGGCCGAATACTATCACTGTCGATAAAACTATAAGGCAAAGTAATTTTTTCATATTATCCCTTAAATTAGTCCCTTATTAGATTAAATTTATTTAGCTCTTGTTCCATTCTTCACATTCGGGCTCACAGTCAGTACATTCAATTTACCCTCATCATCCTGAACGGCAAGTATCATTCCTTTGGATTCCAGACCCATAAGCTTTGCAGGCTTAAGATTTGCCACTATTACAACTTTTCTTCCGATAAGATCAGCAGGGGAATAGTCTTTTGCAATACCTGCAATTACCTGTCTTTCTTCATTTTCAAGTTTTACTTTAAGCTTAAGAAGCTTATCGCTTTTGCTGACGTTTTCAGCCGCAATTACTTCTGCAGTCTTAAGCTGAATTTTCATAAAATCTTCAATAGTTATTATATTTTCCTGTATCTCATTACCATTGTTCCCTGAGCTAGCAGCGCCAAAACGGCTCATCTGTTTTTCGATCGCTTCATCCTCGATCTTAGGAAACAGAATTTCCGGATT
The DNA here is from genome assembly GCA_963764685.1 of uncultured Ignavibacteriales bacterium. Classification (GTDB taxonomy): domain Bacteria; phylum Bacteroidota; class Ignavibacteria; order Ignavibacteriales; family Ignavibacteriaceae; genus CAVXTT01. Next base: position 20,654 of record CAVXTT010000030.1, on the reverse strand, counting down.
ATTCAACTTGTGTCGTTCCTTTAGATTTTCTTCTCCGCATTTATCCCAGTCTGTAAACTGTGTATTCAGCATCTTTAAAAGCTTTTCAGAAGTGAATGGAAGAACAGGCGATAAAAGCTCGCATAATGTATAGATTGTCTGCATACAGACATATAACGTAGTTCCGCATTTTTCCTTATCGGTTTTAACAGTCTTCCAGGGTTCGCTGTCGTTAAAATATTTATTCCCTCCCCTTGCCAGGTTCATTATCTCGTTTACACCATCACGGATTTTGTAAGATTCAAAATACGAGGAGATCGTTTGCGGATAGCGGCTTATCACTCCGAGCATTTCGATGTCAATTTGTTCAGGCTTTCCTTTTGGCGGAACCTTTCCCTCAAAATGTTTAAAGACAAAGGTAAACGTCCTGTTAATAAAATTACCCAGTATATCTGCAAGCTCATTATTATTTCTTGACTGGAACTCTTTCCAATAAAAATCCGTATCTCTTGTTTCCGGTAAGTTGGCGGCAAGTGTATACCTTAAAGGATCAGCTGGAAAAATGGAAAGGAATTCATCAACATCAATACCCCAGTGCCGGCTTTTAGAAAATTTTTTCCCTTCAAAATTCAAGAACTCGTTTGCCGGAACATTCTGCGGAAGGATGTAGTTTCCTTTGTCACCATCGTTCCAGGCCATAAGCATTGCCGGAAAAATTATACAGTGGAATACTATATTATCCTTACCGATAAAGGCAACATATTTTGTTTTATTACCCTGCCAGTACTTTTTCCAGAGATCAGGATTATTCTTTTGAATGGATAATTCTTTAGTCGCGGAAACATAGCCTAATACAGCCTCAATCCAAACATATAATACTTTACCTTTAGCAGTATCAAGAGGCACCGGAACACCCCAATCAAGATCCCTGGTAACTGCCCTGTCCTGTAAACCGTCCTTAAACCAACCTTTACAATATTGAACAACGTTGTCTTTCCAGTTATATTCGCTGCTCATTTTGTTGACATATTCTTCCAATCTTTCCTGGTATTGCCCAAATGGGAAATACCAATGGGAGGTTTCTTTAAGTACAGGTGTTTCACCTGTTATTTTACTTTTAGGTTTTTTTAATTCTCCCGGTTCATAAAGAGCACCGCAGTTCTCACACTCATCTCCCCGTGCTTCTTCAAAACCGCAATTAGGGCATATACCTTCGACATACCTGTCGGGTAAAAACATTTTAGCTTTTTCATCATAGAACTGCCTGGTCTTTTTTTCTTTTAATATCCCACGGTTATAATATTCAAGGAAAAATTCTTTTGCAGTTTCGTGGTGAATTGGAATGCTTGTACGGGAATAAATGTCAAAACTCATTCCGAATCGCTCAAAGGCATTTTTATTTTTTGTGTGGTAGCGGTCTATAATTTCTTTTGGCGATACTCCTTCCTTATCTGCGGAAATTGTGATCGGAACACCGTGCTCATCAGAGCCGCAAATAAATAAAATATCTTTCCCTTTCAGCCGATTGTACCTGACATAAATATCAGCCGGGAGATATGCGCCGCTTAAATGACCAAGGTGGATAGGTCCGTTGGCATATGGAAGAGCGGAAGTAACTAGTATTCGTTCGGACATAAGTTGCAAGATTTAAAAGATAAATATACTTATTTTTTAATAAAGGATGCCTGTAACGAGAGGGAAATGGATAACCGAGGCTCCAAAGAACTCAATGGAACTGAGGGAGAGAATGATTAGGTCTGGGGAGGGTAAATCTTCACAATCATCAATACAATATAAATACCACGAAAAATTTGACCCGGCACCTAATAATTATAAGCCTCTAACCCCTACAAAACCCCTACTATGTCCTACTAAACTCTTACAATAACATTACCTTCAAAGAAAGGTTGTATTAAGGTTAAAGGGGTTAGATACCGGGAGAGAAAGGTCTGGTGATAAGTGTTTGGTCAGATCTTTCCGGGTAATTGCATTAAACTCAATAGGAGTTGTCTGATCCCCTGTTCATATAAACATATGCATAATTCCATTATTCCGGGAGCAAAAGCAAGCATTGTATGTAATTTTATTGCTTTTTTTCTATTTCTTATTTCATCATTTGGGACAAGTATGAACTGGGGATAATCCCGAATCAGGAAGCACGGAGAAAAGGATTATTTGGTCTCATCTATCGGAGGTACAATATTCAGACCGAGAGAATCTTCAGCGGGGGTATTCTTTTTAAGGATGTTTTTATGTTCATAATTTGACATAAGGGTGACCTGGGGACTACTCCGTCTGAAGGAATAAGAAAAACGCAGGGTAATGGGACCCTGCGTTTTTAAGGAGTTCGTAAACTTTCTACTTTGCCCAGCCATATCTTGAGAAATGATAAATTTTAACTTTATTTACTTTTAATGTCCCTTTCTCAAAATCAATCACTTTACTTTCATATTCAGCCGGGAGCATGAGACCGCTTTCTGACAGATAATAGAACTCCAGCTTTTCCGGATCAACCCCAGTCAGGTCCACATCCTTATAAGTAAGATCTAAAAAAAGAGGGTTTAGAAAATCATAGGATGGTTGAAAATCTAAAAATGTGGTCTGCCCATCCATTACTATGCAAATGTTAAGATTACCACTATATGCACCTGTTGGTACACTCAGTTTACCATTAATTTTTATATCATCAGGCCTATCGTTAAAATTAAAAATCCCGCCACTTTCGCCATTGATGGATTTGCATACGGTAATTTGTTCCTCAATCTGCAGACCGGGGTTAAATTTAACCCAGGATTTCTGCAAATCAGTCGAAATATCCGGGCCCAGTCGGCTCATTATATGTCTGGCAGCCGGCAATAAAGAGTCCGGCTAATAATACAAATATCGTTTTTTTCATCATTTTACTCCATTCAATACTAAGTAAGCACAATTGAGCAATAAAAATGCCGTCAGATAGGGATTTGTTTTCAGTGAAAATTGGCTGAGTAACTACAAAACCAGGTAATAATTACATGAAATTGGGGCTTATAAATTTTAGATTTTCTTATAATTTCACCGACAAAAAGAGTCATTTCGCCGATTTTATATTTATTTGCCCATTTTGAATGCATATTTTTTAACCGTAACTAATGGAGTTTTTATGTCAGAACAAATAAATATTGTTGAAGAAAAAAGACGCGGAGGAGGAAAATTTCTAATTGGTATTCTCCTGATCTTTATTGGTACTTTAGCTCTCCTAGGCACCCTTGATATTATAGACCTGCAAATCACCCACGTAATTTTTTCATTCCCTTTCTTTATGCTGGTTGTCGGTCTTATAATTATGGCCAATTCAAGTAAAAAAGTCTTCGGCGGAATCCTTGCTTTAATTGGAGCATTATTTCTGATCCCGAGGATCTTTGATGTTTACTATGACCACGCAATAATTTTCCCTGTTATTATTATCGCACTGGGCGTTTATATCATATTAAAACATAGAGAGAGACGGGATTATAAACTTAATATTCTTTCAAAAGGTGATTCCCGCGATTTTATCGACGAGGTAGCTATTTTCGGGGGAGGCAACCGGATAATAACTTCAGATAATTTTAAGGGAGGAAGCATTACAGCAATATTCGGCGGGTCAGAAATAAATTTAGCCGGCTGTAAACTTGCTGAAGGAGAAAATGTTCTGGAAGTCGTAACAATATTCGGCGGCGCAGAACTGATAATTCCGCGTGACTGGGATGTAAAAATAAACGTTACTCCGGTATTCGGAGGATTTTCGAATAAGATGGTAAGGGAATACAACGCCCCGGTAGATTCCACAAGAAGATTAATTATTAAGGGGTGTAGCAATATTCGGCGGCGGTGAAATAAAAAGCTATTAGGATGTTACTCAATCCTGTACAAAGACGATTAAGTAATTATGCAGTATACATAATCTTCTGGTTTCTGCTAACCCTGGTAAATATCCTGGTTTTAACAGCAGGTTTGAAACTGGATATTATGTATGCTGCAGCCGACAGCATAGTTTTCAATTCAATATTGGCTCTCCTCTCCCTAAGCTTCTGGTACACGGTACAATATATCCCCCTGGAAACAACGGGACTGATAAAAATAATATTCAGTCACTTTACCGGAAGCATTGCAGCGTCATTTTTATGGGTGCTGATCAGTTATTTTTTGCTGAATAGTATCATATCTGTTCAATCATATAATGAATTTCTGCTGAATTCACTGGGATGGCGTTTCCTCTTTGGAATTATTTTTTACTTTTTTATCATATCACTTTATTACGTGATAGTATACTACACCCGGCTCCAGGAAAGAAGTAAAAAAGAATCTGAATTGAAAAACCTGATAACTCTTGCCGAACTAAGAACTTTAAAATTTCAGATCAATCCTCATTTTCTTTTTAATGCCCTAAATTCGCTTAATGCTCTTACAACGGCAGATCCCCGGCGTGCAGGTATTATGACCTTAAAGATTTCCGATTTTCTGCGTTACTCATTATCAAATAATGAAAGACAGAAAAACAAACTTTCAGAGGAACTGAAGATGCTAAGGTTGTATATGGAGATTGAAAAGATCAGGTTTGAAGATAAATTTGAATATACAGAAAAGATTGATCCTGAATGCCTGGATATTGAAGTTCCTGCAATGATATTACAGCCTTTAATAGAAAATGCTTTTAAACACGCGGTCTATGAGGCTCCGGAAGGATTAATTAAAATTTATCTCACTGCCGGATTACTGAATAATAACCTGAAAATCACTTTATTAAATAATTTTGAGGATTCCGGTTCGAACAAGGGAGCGGGACTTGGATTGAAAAATACTTCTGAACGGCTCGAATTATTATTTAACCGCAGAGGAGTTTTGGACATTAACAATGAACAGGGTATTTTTTCGGTAAACTTAGTAATACCTGTCGATGAGAACACAGAATTTGCCCGTAAGGGTAATAATAATTGATGACGAAAGACTCGCCAGAGAGCTAATAAAAAGATATCTGATAAATCTTCCTGATATTCAGATTGCCGGTGAATGCAGCTCAGGCTTTGAGGGGCTAAAAATGATAAGGAGAGCTAGATCCTGATCTGATCTTCCTGGATGTGCAGATGCCTAAAATAACCGGGTTCGAGATGCTTGAACTAATTGATAACCCTCCTGTTATAATTTTTACAACCGCTTATGATGAATATGCAATTAAAGCTTTTGAGGTTAGTGCTGCCGATTATCTTCTGAAACCTTTTTCAGAAGAACGGTTCCGGACAGCTGTAGAAAAAGCATTAAAAATTATTTCAGATAAGAATAAAGATCCAGGCAGTGTTAAACAGCTCCTGGGCTTACGCGAATCCTTTCCGGGTTATATTGAAAGAATTGTAATTAAAAATGGAAATAACATTTCAGTAATTCCGGCAAAGGAAATTAAATGGATCCAGGCCCAGGATGACTATGTAATGTTATTTACAGCTAATGGGAAATTCCTGAAAGAAAAAACTATGGCTGTCACTTGAAAAAAATCTTAATCCCGAAGAGTTTGTCCGTATCCACAGGTCATATATTATCCGGTTAGACCAATTGGATAAAATTACTCTGATGGAAAAGGATTCCTACAAGGTAGTTCTGGAGGATGGTACTTCCCTTCCGGTAAGCAAAACCGGATACGTCAAACTTAAAGAACTGCTCAACTCATTATAATCTTACAATAAAACGAACATTTTCCTCCACAGATGGAGATCGGATGCAATTAAGAGTATTTGCAGTATACACATGAAAAGAACCCTGCGCCTGATGAATTTAAGAAAAGCAACTTGTGTTATTCCATTTGGCAGGAACGTGGAAGATTCCACCCAGCCCGGGAATACAACTCCTAACGGAGTTGGAATAATCTTTTCACAATTATATTTCTACAGATATATAACTCCTAATGGAGTTGAAGAAAAAGTCATTGGTTAATTTTTAATGGAAATTTATTAATTGAAAACTTTACTGGATTTGGTACTCAAAACCCCGCTAGGGGTTTTATATCTGTAGGAAAAATTCACAATACGCTGCCACTCAAACTCCGTTAGGAGTTTTATCAAGGATTGCATCATGGCTCCAGAAAACCAGGTGAATGTAGTATTCCCACATAAGTGTTTTTTTATTTTATTAATAAGGAGGAATTGAACGCCAGGTCTTAAGATTCTTTAAAATAAGAAGGCTTGACGAACGCTTTCTTTGTGGGTGGGATGAGAGATAGGAATTTCGTCAAGCCGATCATAAGATAAGGAGGCTTATGAACTATTTAGATCTTTACTTCTTTTCTTTTAAACTTCCTAACCACTTAGTGAGGTTATTTAATTCTTCGTCGGTGCCTTTGAATGCAGTTTTATGGTCCGCATCTTTAATTTTTGCTTTCTTTGTCAAATATTGCTTAAGAAAATCAGCTTTATTTTTATCTCCTGTTGTCGAAAGATCAACTGCATCTTTCTTCTTCGATTCCAAACCTTCAGCTTTTACTGAGTGACAGCTGCCGCATTTTTTATCGATAAAGACTTTCTTTCCGGTATTTCCGTTATCCTGGGCAATTGAAAAAGTGAGTCCGAACAGGGCTACAATCGAAAAAATAAACAATATATACGATAATAGGCTTTTCATATTTTCTTTAATATTTGTTAGTACGCTGCTTTATTTTCAAACTTTATGCCGTGCAAAGGTGTTTAATTTATAATCAATTTTTGTACAAAATTGATGAAATTTATTAAGTTTGGTAAAGTTATCAGTCAGATGCTTCCCGTAATTGAGAAATATCTGTTTGAAGTAAATATAGGAATAAGTACACCCTGGTATAGAAAAAAGGACAATCTGCAGAGGAGAACTAACCGAACATTTTTAGAACAGTATCGCCTATTAGAACTGCAGCTTTATCATATGAAATATAACCTGTATTGATTACCAGGTGATAAAGCTGATCATCTGAGATATCTTTGTGAAATTGTGTTTTAATATATTTTTTTCTTGCCTCATCTTCAGTTCGTGTAAACTCCGCTGCCTCATTTTTATCTTTTATGCCGTAGACTTCCTGGACGTGTTTAACTCTTTTCTCAAATGGAGCAACTAACCGTACGTGAAAGCTTTTCTCGAGTTTCGCAGTAATTATACTTGATCCCCTTCCAACAATAATTACATTCCCCATTCCTGCCAGCTGAAGAATAGTCTGTACAGTTTTATGCTCTAAAGAATAGTGCCCCGTACCGGTGATTAATTCCTGGAAGAGGTTATTAATGTGCGAATATTTTTGTTCCTGCATCAGGTCTTTAATTGTTGCAGGAAGGTTATGATCGTTAAGAACTTTTTCGATTAGATTTTTATAGAAGATCGTCCATTTTACAGAAGAGATATTGAACTTTTCCAGGTATTCAGCTAATAATATACTTACAACATCTGCTCCGGCTCCTGTTTCGCGGGAGATTGTAATGCAGGGACCTGGTTTAACTATTTGATTTGATTCCCTTGATCTGCTCTCCACATATTCTTTAGCTTTTTCGAAAGCACCTTTGATCATTTTGTCCTCCTTTAATTTAGCAGGACTTACTCCTGGCTTGCTGTTTTTTCGTGTATTAGCTTGAACCAGTCTTTAATCTTCTGAAGCGTTGATCCATTCATACTTTTGAAATGGAACTCATTCTTGTGAAGATCATAATCGTAATCCGTTTTCCAGTCATCGATGTTCATTACTATATCTTTAACAGCTCGGGTTATATAATATATTTCTTCATTTGTCATTGTCGGGTGAAGCGACATTCTTACCCATCCCGGTTTCTCAGAAAGATCACCGTGATCTATTTTGTCGGTAATATGTTTTGATATATCGGGAGTGACGTGAAGAAGATAATGACCATAAGTACCGGCACAGGAACACCCTCCTCTAACCTGTACGCCGTACCGGTCGTTTAAAAGTTTAACTATCAGGTTGTAGTGAATATCATCTACATAAAATGATATCGCCCCAAGCCGGTCCTTTATATTATCGGCAAGTAAATGCAGTCCTGGTACCTTTGATAATTCTTCAAATGCAATTGCCACCATCTCATTTTCACGGAGATGTATTTCGCGAATACCCATTTCCTCTTTTAATTTAATGCAAAGAGCCGCCCGGATTGCCTGCAGAAATCCCGGGGTGCCTCCATCTTCTCTTGCTTCTATATTTGCTGTAAATCTATGCTGCCCCCAGGGATTTGTCCATTCAACTGTTCCTCCTCCGGGATTGTCGGGTACTTTATTGCTGTAAAGTTTTGAATCGAAGATCAGGACACCGGAGGTTCCCGGACCGCCTAAAAATTTATGAGGCGAAAAGAAGATAGCATCAAGTTTCTCAAGCGGGTCAGCGGGATGCATATCCATTTTAACATAAGGAGCAGAGCATGCATAATCTATAAAACAATAGCCGTCGTATTCGTGGATCATTTTTGCAAGTGTATAAAACAGGGGTTGAATTCCTGTAACATTAGAGCAGGCAGTAAATGAGCCAATCTTTAATTTTCTTCTTTTGTATTTTTTTAATAACACATAAAATTTATTAAGATCCGGTAATCCGTTATCATCGGGAGGAATGCATTCAACATCGGCTACAGTCTCAAGCCATGAAGTATGATTTGAATGATGTTCCATATGAGTTAAAAACACTACCGGCTTTAGATCATCGGGGAGATTAACAAACTGTTTCAGCTGTTCCGGGAACTCTCAGACCCAAAATTCTCTGAAACTTATTTACCATTGCAGTCATACCGGAGCCGCCGGTTATGATTACATCATCCGGTCCGGCATTGACATGTTTTTTAATTATATCGAGAGCTTCGTGATAAGCAAGCGTCATCACTACACCGGTTTCACTTGCCTCCGAATGAGTATTTCCTACAAGAGGACCAAAATCTTCACAAATCTTTTTCTCTATAGGTCCGTACAGTCTTCCGCTGGCAATCCAATCGGCATAGATCAGCTTTTGTTCTCCATAGGGAGATATAAAAGTTTTATTAATACCTATAATATTATCTCTGAATCTGCTGAAATGCTGCTCTAATCCATTCATAGTAATCTTATATAATCTTTTGTAATCTTTTCAAATTTAATAAAAATTGGCTCTAAAGAGAATATACTTACATTTCAGCCTATTTTCTTTTTTTCTATTTTTGTTATCACACTATCAGGAAATGAGTGTATATGAAATATTTTATCGGCATTGATGGAGGCGGTACAAAAACAAAGATTGTGCTTACCGACAAAGATCTTGAAATTTATGACCAGGATAGCTCCGGACCATCTAACTTTTTAACCGAGGGGAAAGAAAAGGCGGGATTAGTAATTACAGAACTTATCTGGGATATTATTCGCAGGATCCGGTATCCGTTCCTCTGATATCAATTCTGTGTGTGCAGGTATTGCGGGAACTGGAAGAATTGAAGACCGGCAGTTACTCAGAGAGGAAATTGAACTTCTCCTTAAAAAGAAAGGAGTGTTCATAAATAATTTTATTATTGATACGGACGCCAGAGCATCTTTAATGGGTGCTCATTCAGGTAAACCAGGCTGCATTCTTATCGCCGGTACGGGCTCAATGTTATATGGTGAGACCAGTAAAGGGAATTTCTTCAGATGCGGAGGATTCGGCAGAATTATTGGAGACGAAGGGAGCGGATACAGCATTGGACGTAAAGCCCTGATGCTAGTAGCTAAAGCAATGGATGGAAGAGGGGCTAAAAACAAGCTTACAAATATTATTTCAGAGGAACTTAAGATCACTGCAGAAGATGATCTTATTGATGGTGTATATAAATCCGGCATCAATATTCCCTCAACTGCAGAACTGGTAATTAAAGCGGCAGAACAGAATGAACCTGCAGCAATAGAAATATTAGAGTCTGAGTCGGATGAATTAGTAAGACATATAGCAGTTGCATCTTCAAAATTTGATAAGGAAATGCCTCTTTCCCTGTCAGGCGGACTCCTTGAAAATGAAAATATTTACTTAGCGATGATAAAAGAAAAGATCCATCAAAAATTTCCTAATGTAATCGTAAAGAAAGTTGATTACCCCCCGGACATAGGTGCAATACTATTATCCGGACTTAAAATATGACAAGTAAACCCTCCGAAAGAAATCCCTGGAGCTGGGTACCCTCTCTGTATTTTGCGGAAGGCATCCCGTATATAATTGTAACTTATGTTTCTGTAGTAATGTATAAAGGTCTGGGGATATCCAATGCCGATATTGCCCTTTATACCAGCTGGCTATATCTCCCCTGGGTTATAAAACCAATCTGGAGTCCTGTTGTCGACCTTCTGAAAACGAAGCGCTTATGGGTAATTTTAATGCAGCTTCTTATTGGAGCAGGACTCGCCGGAATTGCGTTCACAATTCCTGCCGGCAATTTCTTCCGTTACTCACTGATGTTCTTCTGGCTGCTCGCATTCAGCTCTGCTACTCACGATATCGCTGCCGATGGTTTTTATATGCTCGGCTTATCGGTTCATAACCAGGCAAAATTTGTTGGTATACGAAGCACCTTTTACAGACTCTCAATGATCTTCGGACAGGGAGTGCTTGTTATTATTGCCGGAAAGCTCCAGCAAGCTTACGGAACTATATATTCGTGGAATACTACCCTGTACATTGTTGCAGCACTATATTTTCTCTTCTTCGTGTACCATTTTTTTATTCTTCCTCATCCTAAAAGTGACAAACCTGCAGCCCGTACAGATACCTTCTGGAAAGATTTCTTTGCAACATTTGTCCTGTTCTTTAAAAAGAAGAACATAGGTGCAATACTGGCATTTATACTTCTGTACCGGTTCGGCGAAGCCCAGCTTCTTAAACTTGCCTCCCCTTTCCTGCTGGATAAAACAGCCGCTGGTGGTTTAGGACTTAATCTTGAACAGGTTGGATTTATTTACGGTACTGTGGGTGTGATAGCCTTAATGATTGGCGGCATATTAGGAGGTCTTGCCGCATCAAGAGACGGATTGAAATACTGGATATGGTGGATGGTAGCAGCAATAAATATACCCGACCTTGTTTATGTTTATATGTCATTTACACACCCTTCCAGCCTGATAATTATAAACGCCTGTGTAATGATTGAGCAGCTTGGATATGGATTCGGCTTTACAGCTTTTATGCTTGTACTCATTTACTTTTCCCAGGGAGAGCATAAGACAGCACATTATGCAATAGCAACAGGTTTAATGGCTTTAGGAATGATGCTTCCGGGTATGATAAGCGGGTGGCTGCAGGAGCATTTAGGCTACCCAGTGTTTTTTATTTGGGTATGCATTTCAACCATACCGGGATTTATTGTAACAAAGTTTATTAAGATTGATACGGAGTTCGGGAAAAAGGAAAAGAAAACTGAATGAAGGAACAAATCATCTCATTTATAATTATCATTATTATCATTACTTTAGAATAAAAAAATTATGCCTTTAAAGAGATCGAGAAATGCAATGATTGCGGGTGTCTGCGGGGGTATTGCCGAATGGCTTCACTGGGATCCGACAATTGTCAGAGTAGGCTATGTTTTGCTTTCAATCTTAAGTGCTGCCTTCCCGGGCATCCTGGTATATATAGTATTGTGGATCGTTATGCCTGAAGCTGATACCTGAGGACTTTTATTATGTATAAACTTCTGCCGGCACTTATAACAGGAACAATTTTTTTCACCAGCATATTTTGTAATTCGGGGGGACAACAGATCAAAGACGACTCTGATATAAAACTTCCTCCCGGCTTTAAGATTTCCATTTATGCAGATAATGTACCCGGCGCCCGTTCAATGGTACTGGGATCGGAAGGAACATTGTTTGTCGGTACACGTGGTGAAGGCAGTATTTATGCAATAATCGATACTAATAAAGATTTTAAAGCCGACAGGGTAATAACCGTTGCATCCGGTTTAAATTCTCCTAACGGGGTTGCCTTCCGCAACGGCAGTCTATACGCTGCCGAGATCAGCAGGGTCATCCGGTTCGATCAGATAGAAAAGAATCTTGATAATCCCTCCTCACCGGTTGTGGTGAATAGTTCTTTCCCGACCAGTAACCACCACGGATGGAAATTCATCGCTTTCGGTCCTGACAATAAATTATACGTTCCCGTCGGTGCCCCATGCAATGTTTGCTTAAGTGATGATCAAAGGTTCGCGTCCATTATGCGAATGGATCCTGATGGTCAAAATCTTGAAGTATTCGCGGACGGAATAAGAAATACTGTAGGATTCGACTGGCACCCGGATACAAAAGAAATATGGTTTACTGATAACGGCAGAGATATGCTCGGGGATAACATTCCTCCCGATGAACTTAACTCGCGCTCCTCAGAAAGGACTCCATTTTGGCTTTCCATTCTTACACGGAAATACGATCAGAGATCCTGAATACGGGGAAGGGAAAGATTTATCAGTATATACAAAACCTGTTAAAGAATTAGGTCCTCACGTTGCAGCACTGGGAATGAGGTTCTACACAGGGAATATGTTTCCTCCTGAATATAAAAATCAGATCTTTATTGCCGAGCACGGCTCCTGGAACAGGAGCAGCAAAATTGGTTACAGAATTATGGTTGTCAGGATTGAAGGAAATAAACCGGTAAGCTATGAACCTTTCGCAGAGGGCTGGCTTAAAGGAGAATCTGTTTCAGGACGCCCTGTCGATGTTCTTGTAATGCCTGACGGTTCACTGTTAATTTCAGATGATTATGCCGGAGTAATTTACAGGGTTACTTACGGGGAATAGAATTTTTTTTATTTAACTGTTATTCAGAAAGGCTGATTTATGAAGAAAAATATTACAGCCGGAATTTTATTTGTTCTAATTTTAACCTCAATGGTTTCCTATCTTCTATTTACTGCCTCTCCCGACAGATTCAAATCATTGAAGATAAAAACTTCCGGAGCTAAAGAATCAATGGATCTATGGACTTATAAAAGATCCTACCCGTTTAACGATATCCCTGCCGATGCTTATTACAAAGCATTCGAGTATTCAAAAAATTACTTAAATAAAGAGGCATCGTTAACCTCCTGGACACCGATAGGTCCTCACAATATCGGCGGCAGAACCCTTGCAGTTGAATTCAATCCTCTTAATCCCGCTACAATATATGCAGGTTCTGCAGGAGGAGGATTATGGAGAAGCTATACGGGAGGCGTTGGTGCTGCAGCCTGGCAATATATTGAAACAGGATATCCTGTTCTAGGTGTAAACACAATAGCAATTCCTCCAAATGACTCAAATACAATTTATATCGGTACCGGTGAAGTTTACGGATATCAGCAGTCGATCGGCGGTATAGTAATCAGAACAACACGAGGCAGTTATGGTCTCGGTGTTCTGAAATCTACTAACAGCGGGCAAACCTGGACTAAAAGTCTCGACTGGAGTTACAACCAGCAGCGCGGTGTAGAAGCCATTGCCGTTGATCCTGTAAATACTTCTGTTGTTTGGGCTGCAACATCTGAAGGGACATATAAATCAACAAACGGCGGTACTACCTGGAACCTCATGCATAATGTCATAATGGCGACAGATGTAAAGATAAATCACCTTAACACTAATGTTGTATATGTTGCCTGCGGTAATCTCGGCAGTGCCGGAAACGGAATCTACAGAACTACAGACGGAGGCACTAACTGGCAGAAGCTGACATCAGGACTACCAGCCGCATATGGAGGCAAGGCTAACTTAAATATATTTAAATCCAATCCCCAGGTTGTTTATGCAAGTATAGGCAACGGATCTGAAACAGGTTCAGGCACCTGGCTATGTAAAACTACAAACGGAGGGGATAACTGGACAATAGTTTCCACAACGGATTATGCAACTTACCAGGGATGGTACTCTCATTTTGTTGGTGTGCATCCGCTTGATCAGAATTTTTTAATATGCGGCGGTATTGATGTTTGGAAGTCAACAAACGGCGGAACTACTTTAACTAAAAAAACTGACTGGTCTGCCTGGTATTTCGGTACTCCCCCTCCCGGAGGTCCTGAGGGTCCACCAAATTATGTACACGCAGATCTGCATTCAGTTACTTTCCATCCTACCAATCCGAACATAATTTATTTCGGCACCGACGGAGGAGTATTCAGAACAACTGACGGAGGAGAAAATTATGCCGGCTGTAATGGAGGATATCAGTCTACACAATTTTATTCCGGATTCTCTTCCTCCCCTGCCAATTCTCATCTGGCTATCGGAGGTCTGCAGGATAATGCAACTGCGATTTATAAAGGAGGAGTAGCCTGGACAAGAGTTATCGGAGGCGACGGATGCCAGACTGCAATGCATCCGGCTGATACTAATATTATGTATGGCACCTATCAATATCTCGCACTCCAGAGATCATCAAATTATGGTAATGGCTGGAGTTACGTAGCACCTTCAACTTCAGGTGTTACCGCATTCGCCGCTCCGGTTATATTAGCTCCCTCGGCACCAGCTGTTCTGTATGCTGGTTCAGAGAAAATACACAAATCTACATCAAGCGGCAGCAACTGGACAAACGGCAACGGTAATGTAGTCCTTGACGGCAATCCCATAATTGCACTTGCAGTTTCAAAATACAGTCCCGACACTGTATATGCTGCCACTGCACCCATTGTATCAAGGGCAAGAATATTTGTCAGCTTTAACGGAGGGACATCCTTTACAAATATTACCGGCTCTTTACCCGACAGGTATCCTGAAGACATTGTTGTTGATCCCTCAAATGCAAAAACAGTATATGTTGCATTTTCAGGATTCGGTTCCTCTCATTTATTTAAATCAACCAATGCCGGAACTGATTGGACAGATATCGGCATTTCCCTTCCCGATGTACCTGCATCCGCAGTTATTGTTGACCCGCTCAATTCCAACAACCTTTTCTTCGGAAATGATCTTGGCGTATACTTCTCTGTTAACGGAGGACAAACCTGGCAGCAATTCTTTACGGGAATGCCGATGGCATCAATGGTATCCGATCTTAGCATTTCTTTGTCCGACAGAAAACTGAGAGCAGTAACTCACGGCAACGGGGTATATGAGGCTTATATCGACCAGATAGTACCTGTCGAGCTTGTTTCCTTCACCGCCGTAAAGAACGGTAGTGATGTTATTCTCAACTGGGCAACTGCTTCGGAGCTCAATAACAGAGGATTTGAAATAGAAAGAAGTTTTGAACCGGTGAATTGGAATATTATTGGCTTCGTGAATGGAAATGGCACAACAAACAACAATCAGTCATACACCTTTACTGATCATTTGGCAGGAATAAACTATACCGGGAAATTTTATTACAGGCTAAAGCAGCTTGACCATGATGGTTCATTTAAATATTCACAGGAGATATCTGTTGAGGGAGGTATTGGACCTGATAATATTTCACTTTACCAGAATTACCCCAATCCGTTTAATCCTGTTACGAGAATAAGCTTTTACCTCCCGAATGATGCAGATGTTACTCTTAAAATATTTAACGGTAACGGTGAACAGGTCGCAGTACTTGTCTCTGAAAGATTAATTGCCGGAATGCATACCTATGATCTTGATGCAGCTAGTTATAACCTTTCGAGTGGAGTTTACTATTACAGTATTCAGGATGTGCCTAACGGCGGACAGACAAGCGGATCCATACAGACAAGGAAGATGGTTCTATTGAAGTAAAAAGAGTGAAATAAATAAAAAAGCCGCCAGGTAATAACTGACGGCTTTTTTTATTGCTTACTTTAAAGGGTTTTTGTAACCAAACCTACAGCAAGTTTCCCATCAGGTCTCCTGCCCGCATAGTAGATACGGTATTCATTATCAAATTTTCTCAGATGAGAGTAAGCTACCCAATTGGTCCAGTGGTTTACTGTTTGTTGAGGAGTGAATATAGGATTCGTATTAGATTTTGTCCAATTTATACCATCAACAGAAGCTGCTTCTCCAAGACCGTAACCATGAAGGCTGGAGTAAACCATTTTGAATGATCCATCTTCATATATCACTGAAGCGTCAAATACCTGTCCCCCTTCCCAGTTTTGACTTGCGCTTAGCACAGGATTCTGGGGTGATCTTGTAAAATTGATACCATCTGTTGAGGTCGCCAAACCAACTTTGGTTTGAACATTATAATCGTAAATTACTCCATCATAATAAAGATAATAGACTCCATCTTTTTTAACAATATCGGTAGGCTGTATCTGGAGTTCCCACCCACTGGTTGCATAGAGAACAGGATTAGGGTGTTTAGTCCAGTTAATACCATCAGAAGATGTGGCCAGTCCAATATGCCAGGGACCATAAAGAGAAGCACGTCCCTGGTAGTACATTCTGTAAAGACTATCTTCCTTAATTACCGTGGGCAATGATACATTCTGATTATCCCATCCATTTCCCGGCAGCAGAACAGGATGATTTATTGGACGTAACCAGTGTATCCCATCATTAGATTCTGCATATTCAATAACACCGGCTCCGTCTCCATTCAGACCATTGAACCACATCTTAAATGTATTTCCATCTTTCATTACATAAGCCTGATATACTCCATAACTTTCATAACCATTATAAATTCCTGTCAAAACAGGATTACCGGGAAAGTCATTCCATCCATTAGAGGGATTACCCCAGGTTACATACAGATATATATTACCAACTCCACCCGGTACAGGCACTAATGTTAAAGTTACCTGAATTGTTTGATTTTCAATAACATTTACATCCGTCTGGCCTGAATATTTAACTACGCCCATAGAATCCGCAGCATCTACCTTAAGGTGCCAGCCGCCTGAAGGAATATTATTAAGGTTAATATCGGCAGTTGAATCAGTCAGAAGATTCAGTGTTCCTGATATAGGATCAAATCCCTGACGAGTTAAATATGCTGTAACACTCACGACATTCTCGGGAGCATTTTGCCTGTCGATCTTTAATATGATCTGTCCATCCTGAGTCTGTATTGGAAGGAGGAATTATCTCATTCTTACAGCCGGAGAAAAAAATTAGAACTAAAAACAGCAAACTAAATTTTTTCATTTTTACCCCGTGAAAATATTCTATTTTTATTGCACAATATGTTTTTTCGAATCTATAGTTTAATAATTATAAATTTTCCTAGTTACTCCTTATCAAACCTATTTTATAATAAACTTCGTGAAGAGAAATAAGCCAGAATAATAAATTCTGTATTCACCATTATATTTCCGAAAATGTGGATACTTGATATCCAATTTGTCCAATGATTTGATGTATTTTGTGCAGTAAAGAAAGGATTATCAGATGACTTTGGTCCAATTTATTCCATCTGTAGAAACTGCCTTCCCGAATCCTTTGATATTTGTATTAAAATTCATGTAAATCATTGTGAATGAACCATTTTCATAAATAATGGACGGCGATAATACGGAAGGACCTTCCCAACTTTGTGTAGGTACAAGAATGGGATTAGAAGGGCATCTAGTAAAATTTATTCCATCTGAGGAGGTCGCCAACCCAACTTTACATACAGCAGGGTCCCCAACGACTCCGCTATAGTAAAGATAATACTGATTGTCAACTTTTATTATTTCTGAAGCAGTCAACTGGGATTCCCATCCAACGGATGTATAGAGTACTGGATTTGGATTTTTTGTCCAGTTTATTCCATCTGTGGAAGTAGCCAACCCAATATGCCATCCACCATATTTGGACAGATGACCATTATAATAAAGTTTGTATTGATTATCCTCTTTAAAAATCGGACCCATATAAACACCGTATTGATCCCAAGTGCCGATTCCAGGTAATAGTACAGGTGCAGAATATGGTCTTACCCAATTTATTCCATCAATAGATTCAGCGTATTCAATTACCCCAACCACCTTGCGGGTTTAAACCAGTAAACCACATTTTGTATTTATTATCCTCAAACAATATCTTACCGTACATCACTCCATTTATTTCATAGCCATTATTGTATTCCTGTCAAATACAGGATTACCCGGATAATCTAACCAGTTCAACGAACCTGGTAAGTTCCCCAGGTAACATACAAATATATATTCCCGACTCCACCCGGTACCGGTATTAAGGTTAAGTGTAACCTGAATAGTTTGATTCTCAATAACATTTACACCTGTTTCACCGGAATATTTTACAACTCCTGCACTATCCAAAGCATCTACTTTAAGGTGCCATTGCCCGGCAGGAATCTCCTGCAGGCTCAGATCTGCAGTTGTATCTGTTAATAAGTTTAATGTTCCTGTGATAGTGTTAAAATTCGGGCGGGTAAGGTACGCTGTTACTGTTGTTATATTTTGAGGAGCGTTTTGCCTGTCTATCTTTAATATGATTTGTCCATCCTGGTCTGTACTGGAAGGAGGAATAATCTCATTCTTACAGCCGGAGAAAAAAAGGAGAACTATGAGCCCAAAGAATAATCCTTTCATTGTAACTCCCTCTTGTGAAAAATTATTTATATTAAACTAATTATTAAATTTATTATGTACAAGTAAAATAATTTATAGGCATACGATTTCATTTGCCGATTGTTCATAATATACAACTAACTATTACTTAAGATGTTATGTAAAATATGTGAATCACCTTTATCAAAGCTGTTCGTCACAAAGGTAATGAACAAATATGATGCAGAATATTTATTCTGCAGCCGGTGCGGATTTATACAGGCAGCAAATCCATTCTGGCTTAGTGAAGCATATGAAAAGTCCAATCAACATAGAGGATACCGGGCTTCTCAAAAGAAACATTTTATTTGCTAAAAGGACATCAGTGCTTTTGTTTTTTCTATTTAACAAAGACTCTGCATTTCTGGACTATGCAGGCGGAAATGGTTTATTTGTAAGATTAATGAGAGATCAGGGATTTGACTTTTACTGGTCCGATCCTTATACGGAAAATATTTTTGCACGCGGATTTGAATATGATAATCAGAAGAAAGTAGACCTGATAACTACTTTTGAAAGTTTCGAGCATTTCACCAACCCCCTGGCGGAGATTTCCAAAATGCTTTCTCTTTCACGGAATATTCTTTTCTCAACAGAAATTTATAAAGGAAACCCTCCGAGAGCTGATAAGTGGGATTACTATTCTTTTTCACACGGTCAGCACATCTCATTGTATTCAGAAAGAACACTCAGATATATTGCAGACAAATTTAAACTTGAACCTTTGTTCAAACGGAAAGAGCTTTCACCTTTTTACAGAGAGAAAAATCAGTTCTGCTGTTTATAATATCCTGCTCAAAATGAGTTTGATTGGTTTAAACAGTGCCGTAACTATTTTACAAGGCAGCAATACATCAAGCGATTCTGTACTCGCAGGTAAAAGCAAATACCGGTCAAAATGAAAATACTCTTTGACCATCAGGCTTTTACAATGCAAAAATATGGTGGAATATCCAGATACTTTGCTGAGTTAATGAAAAACATAAGTCCTCAATATGAACTGGCATTAAAATATTCTGACAATATATATTTGAAGAAAATTAACTATCCGGGTAAGAGACTACGGCTTCCGGAAAAGTTTAAAGGAAAAAGTACCCTGCTGTTTCAATTGAATATGCCTCAGAGTATTAAAAAGATCAGGGAACGAAAATTCGATCTTTTTCACCCGACTTACTTCAATCCTTATTTTTTACAATACATAAAGGATAAACCTTTTGTACTGACCGTACACGATATGACTCACGAACTTTTCCCAGATAAAGTAAATAAGCTGGATAAATCAGCAGAATACAAAAAAATTGTTGCAAACAAGGCAGCTAAGATTATTTGCGTATCTCAAAATACACGAAACGACCTCTGCAGGCTTCTGAATATAGATGAGAATAAAATTGAAGTAATCTATCACGGCTCTTCATTAAAGCTGGCCGAAGCGAATTATTCCATACCGCTTCCTGAAAAATATATTTTGTATGTCGGAGCCAGGGGGTATTATAAGAATTTCAATTTATTCTATTCCGCCGTGGAGTCTTTATTAAAAAATGATAAAGATCTCTGCTTGCTTTGTGCTGGGGGAGGTAAATTCAGCAAGGAGGAGTTGTCTAAATTTGAAACTTCCGGTGTCAGCAGCCGGGTTCTATATAGACAGGTTTCAGATAGTATTCTTCCATTTGTTTATAATAAAGCGGCAGTGTTTGTTTTCCCTTCTCTTTATGAGGGATTCGGAATACCTGTTCTTGAGGCTTTTAATTGCGACTGCCCTGTAATTACAAGTAATGTAAGCTCTCTACCTGAGGTTGCCGGAGATGCAGCCTATTGTGTTAGTCCTTACGATCCTGAAATGATAAAGGAAGCTGTGTCAAAATTTGTTTATAATCCTGAAATGCGGGATAAATATATCACTAAAGGAAGAAAGCGCAGGGAATTATTCAGCTGGGAAAAAACTGCGCAGCTAACTATGAAGTTGTATCAAAGTATTAATTCTTAAGCTTTGAATTTAACACCTGCCGTAGTTTGCTTATTTTCCCCGGAGCTATATACCGCTTAAAAGTAAAATCATCTGCCGTTCCCGAGGGAATCATAAATTCAGGGTGAATAAATTGGTCCATGGAACCTGTTTTTATGTTCGCTGCCGGACTTCCGGATAATGTTGTGTGTGTGGCATTCTCACCAAATCCTAGATTAGAAACCAGGTTTTCATTCGGTATAATAGAAACTCCATTGTTTACTATTACTGTGTACATCCAC
>CAVXTT010000029.1:0-81234 GCA_963764685.1 uncultured Ignavibacteriales bacterium | reverse complement strand
CATATCTTTCCTCTTCATAAACATTTGTATCTTTGCTATAATATGTCTTCTCATCATCTATAGATAGCACTTCTTGAATTAATTCTATTACTTTACGTTCATCAACTTCTATACCATATCTTATCAATGCTCTTTTTACCTGGTTCCTCAATCGTTCATAATCTCGCTCTATATTTTTTCCTTTCAGTTCATAAAAAAAACTATCGTTATTGATAAAGACCTTTCTATATTTATAATCCAATCTGTTAAGTCCTCGAATCAATCCTCCTCGTTTGCCTCCACTTAATATATTCTGAGTCCCGATTATTTCTCTTTTTTTATTTTTTATCTGTTTCCGCTTTGATATTATATCTTCCTTCAAGGTTTGAGGGATGTTTACAATATCTTTATCAAATTCTTTTTCCAACAAGTCACACTCATCCTCTAATTGCTTCAGTTCTTTTTCTTTTTCGAAAAGCTTCGTTTGATAACTTTCAACTTTATAATTTAGATTAATATATTTCTGAAGAATGTCGTGGAGTTTTGAGGTGATATTAGCTTTCTGTGAACCACTTTTTTGGAAATTATTTTTCTCTGTAATACTCATGGTCTTCTATAAATCCTTTTTGTAATCTAATACGCCTAAAGTTAACACAATAATTATTTCTTTAAAAGTATCATTTCTCCTTAAGCATTTATAAAATTTTTGGTTGACGTTTTACCATCCTATCTCAAACAGCCATAAAATCACTTACATCTTCTCTT
Source organism: uncultured Ignavibacteriales bacterium (assembly GCA_963764685.1). GTDB lineage: Bacteria > Bacteroidota > Ignavibacteria > Ignavibacteriales > Ignavibacteriaceae > CAVXTT01. The sequence continues at coordinate 80,490 of CAVXTT010000029.1, read as the reverse complement.
CCCCTTCTTTCTACCTTTGCCATGTTTTGAAGCCATTTCGGACGCGTGTCTTCTGGTTTTTTCTTTGGTATATATAGTGCCATAAACCCGTACTTAAATGCATCATAAGGATGATCTTTTTTTGGGCTGCACCGTTCGCTCAAAATCTCCCCCACTTAAATCATTAGGATCATATATTGCTTCGCTAAAAAATTTAATTAAATGTTTGCATTCTTCGGCAATAAATAACTTGGTTATTTCGTGGATTTCTGCATTGCAATTCCTCGCGCACGTGTTCTCAGTTCTTTTAATAGGCTGTTAACATTTCGAGCATACTCTCCTGACACTAAGGTACTCTTTCACCGACCCATTCACTACTACTCTATAGGGCTTGTTCCTGTCAAGCGAAGTCTTATTGACTACCCTCATTCGTGGTGCCTTTTCTCCCATGCGCTGTCTGAAGACATCCCGGAAAACTGCTATTGGTGTCTTATCCACTCCTATATTGCTTAATTGGCTGATCTCCATATCGGTATCATAAATGATATCCAGCTGGTATAATTCTTTCTCCAGAAGAAAATCTGCTATTGCATTTGCTCTATCGCTTGGATTGGTCAAATCCGGCAAGTAACACTCAGCTCCCACAACCACTGTTCCTTCAGGATCTCTTTGAATGACCTCTAAGACGGTTACATTACCATAATCAAGACCGCCAATTGATGCTCGTAATTTGTTGAATTGGTTGTCCTTTATTACATGATGTGAATATCTGAAATCTTCCCAGAACATCCCCTCAAATAAATCCCAATTGCCATACCGGTATTTTTGTTGTTCTGCATATGGTAGTTGTTCCAACCTGGTAACAATTTCCGGGTCACGTTCCATCAAAATTTTATTGTCATCTACCGTTGCAGGAATAAAACATATTCTATTAGGATCATAACCGGGATAGCTTTCTTTATCAGCATCCTTCTTTACAAAATAACTCCTTACCTCACCGTGTGCTTTTCCACCTGGATTTGTCGCACGCTGCAAAGAATGGAATAAAATCCTCTCTGCTTGCCTGTAGCCTTAATCGGAACATATATGAAAGAAAGAATGGTATTGTTGTTAGTTCATCAATCATTATGAAGTCGTAATTCGCTGAAAGGTATTGACTAAAATCATCTATTGTGTTTCCGTAACCGAACTCAAGTATTGATTTGTTCCAATAGGTATACGTATGTTTCATTGAGTTGTAACTTCCTATCTCTCTCGGTAAATCGAATGATAAGTCTCTAAGATGAGTTCTCTCGAGTTCCGGAAATGATGATCTTACTAACAGTCCCCTTATTCCTGCATACTGCAAACAGTTTCTATGCGCTTCCCAACGTAGTGCATAACTTTTCCCTCCTTTTGCTGCACCTCCATAAAGAAAATCTCTCAAGTCCGTTTTCATCTCTGTTATTTAATTGCATCATGAAATTGCCGCTGTCTTGTCTGAGGCTGGTAATAAATTCTGCCGTTTATCTGTAATGTCTGTGAATTGTGGATGCATAACAGTTATTTTTTCTGATCTACTGGCCCGTAATTTATCTGAACAACTACCTGTTCCTTTAATTCCCCGGTATGCTCCCGCTTCTTGGGTTTAATGAATTCTGCAAAATTTTTTGTCGCAAACATCCTATCTTTTTTATTCCTGGAGTTCAATAATTCGAGAATATTTTCCTCCACGATTTTTTCGGCATCATTCCAACTTATCCCCTGTAGTTTCATAGCCTTTCTAATAATCGTTTTTCTTTTCGGTTTCCGCTTATTCTCCGAAGGGGGTTGATACTCTCTACTGAATTTTTTAAGATTTTGCTCGTTAGCCATATTCTCGTATTTCTCTCGTTTTTTGAATATCTACCATACAAATGTATGGTATTAACCCAAAAATATTCTAATTAAAGCAAAATATCAAGAGACGGTAATATTAGCGATAGTTTTTTAGGACCTGAAGCGGCAGTGCAGCGGTGGCATAAATGTAAACAGGGTATTAACAGACTGGCTTTGTACTGAAAACAGAATAGATTGCTAGAGCTACAATCATGAATGCAATCCTGATACTTTAACTATTAATTGTGGTCTCACCTCAAACTAGAGGGTTGTAATTTGCCTTCAGTTTGTTTTATTAGACAGCGTTAGATACTTTTCTCATTATTTTTCGAGGAATGCATCAATTATTTCTCCCCTCAAAACTTAAAAACTCCACAATTATGACATTTACAAACCTTAAGTGAGATTAGACAGCTTTAACCCATTCATCATAAGGTTTAATATTCTTTTGATCAACTTCTTTCTCTATGATCCTTTGAAAGTCATCAAGCTCAGATTTAATTACCAGACCATAATTAGCTTTTTGATTCCATGTATCAAGTTTATCCATATAATCTGCTTTATCAGGATCTTTAGCTTGTTTTTCTAGGACTAGCATTTTACAGTCTCCGGGAGAAAACCTTTCCGGAAAGGATTTTTCAAGGGCTTCCTTTAATTTAACCGCTTTAAATAAATTCTTTTGCAGAACTTCTTCTGAAAGATCTAAATTGATTATCTCACCAGCATAAAGAGTTCCGTTGCCACCAATATAATCTATTTTTGTGCTGCCTATTAAAAACTTACTTACAGAAGTTTCTTTAAAATCATAGCCAATATTTAGTCTGCTATTTATTTTGTCATTCGCCTGAAGCTTTTTTCTTAACTGATGGCCAAGTCTTTCTGATATTTCTCTCTTTTGTACATTGCCTGAATCAAAATTATCTTCATAATAATCCGCAGCAAACTTAAAATAAAGCTCATTGAACTTATTTGATAAGTCAGATGTCTCAATTATTTGGGGTCTACTATATCTTATATTTCCATTTTCATAAACAGAGTTAAAATCTAAAGCTTCTTTTGTAAACTTTTTTTCCCTAATATCCTGAACAGCTATTTCGATCAAAGAGGACTTTTTTATTCCATAGGCAGAATTGATTCTTTTAATAATTCTCTCTTGTGAAAATCTTATCAAGGATATTTTAGCATCTTCAGATATCAAGATTAATCCAATACCAAACCCTTCGTCCCGGTAAGTATCCGGATAATATTTTACTATTGATAAATATCCTTTCATTTTATAAACCTATTTGTTTTAATAGTAAATTAAATTGAACTTTTACTTTTGTTTTTCTTTCGTTAATAAAATTAGTAATTGCTTCTTTTTCCGGGATTTTCAGATTCCATTCTTGCGGAATTCCATCAATTATTTCTTAATTTGATCTTCGGTGACTTTTGCAATCTTCTCACAAATATCATTTTTTATCTTGTCAAAAAATAAGCCATAATTAAAGTAAATTTTTGATAAAAGTTCTTTATCTACGAGATTTTCACCAATTGCAGGGGGTTCGTCAATTTCTTTTGTCAAATTATTAAAATCTAACTCAGAAAAGATACTGGAATGATCAATAGCAAACAATTTTATAATTCCGCCAGTTTCTTGTAATATAAGATTCGGATTATTAGCAGATCTATCAATATTTCGCATCCAAATATCAAATGCGCAAATTTTAATCATATCCTCTGTAATCTCATTTTTTTTATTTCTTGAAAATGTAATAATTGTATCAATATCCGTAACGGTTTTTATAATTCCCGGTAAATATGAGAACCAAATCCTAATCCTGAAGGTTTGCCTGCAGAAAAAATATAGTTGGTAGGTAAAATATTCTGCTTTATCTCAATTAAAGCGAAATCGGGAACCGGAACAGTGACAAGTTTTGCAAGTTGAACGGCCGATCAATTCATTTATTAAGTGCCTGTAATTTCTGGTTTGCTGGGAATGTTTTACAATATAACGAAAATCATCACTGCAATCGAAAAGACTAGGGAAACTTCCTCTTGTCTCATATTCACTTTGAAATATTTCTGTAGTTACTCTTTTAATTTCCATCTTAAATATCAAACACTAACTTGTTTGAGCAATTAATAGGCGATGCGATATAACCTGACCCGGCCTGTTAATAATGTTTACAAAATTCCTAAAGAATTTAAAGTAAAGATAAAGAAATGTTATAAGTCTTTGAAGAAATGCATAAAAAAATCAGGAGGGGTTTATTAAAAGACCCTGCCAAAATTATTTGTAGATTTTGATTTCAAGATTTTGCATAATTCAAATAACTCTTAAATGTATTTGAATAAAATTCTTTACTAATGCTCGGTTGATGTGGAAAGGGGAAAAAGTCCCTGCCTAACTTATTTTCTTTTGCTTTACAAAAAGTAAAATCATTCTTCTTACACTTATATTTATCATCATATCCCCAAAAATATTTTACCTGGAAACTATTATTTGTTAAAAGCTGCAAGACTGGCAATCCAAGGGTTATTATTGGGATTTTGTGATACTGTGAAATTTCTTCCAAGAGAAGTTTAAGATTATCTTGAAGATGAGCACTCATTACTTGAGGGGTTCTCTCTGGCGGATCCGTATAAAAATATTTGATTAGATTAGTAGCATAGATGTTTTCATAACAAACATTTAACCCTTCACATATATCGTTAAGATAATTTTTTAGTGAACCTGATTTATCCATATTTAATGTGTACTCGATTTTATGACGGCTAGCAATGTTTTTAACTGTAGGATCCTGTTCCTAATATTACCAGTTTAATTTTATCCGATATTCTGTATGGTAAAACCGGAAGCAATGAAGTGTCAATAGGATTTATCGGAAAATCCTGGGTTGCTTTTAAATGATCTCTAATATTTAAAGATTTTAGAAAAATTTCGTTGGTTTTCATTTTTTATCCTCCTATTCTCTGAGTAAATCAAGAAGGTTAGCAATTCCTCCCCGTTGGTTAATTAAATCATTATCGACATTTAGAAACAATCCCTGAGGGTTATATAATAAGGAGTAACCTGTTATCCTGCAGAAATCATTCCAGCTTTTAGGAATTAACTCAATATCCGCGAAGAATATATATGGGTATTGATTGCTTTGCCATAAGAATTCTGAAAGTTTTCGAAACTCTTCATGGCTGTAAGCAATTACATGGCAGAGCGCTGACGGAGGATTCAGAGGTGTCCAATTAAGAGAACCCGGTCCCCCCTGGTGTTTGCATAAAAAATATTTTTATTTAAATGGAAATTCAATTATCGAATAGAACTCTTCAATTATTAATGGAACAAATGGTTCAAATAAGCTCTGTACTCCGTTTCCCAAGTGTGTACAAATACCTACATCAATAGGTATCTGTAAGTCAATTTTTAAGGGTTTCAGGAATGCAACACGCAATTTACTCCTCAGAAAATTCCTTAATTGATTATCGTTTAAAGAATCCAGCAGAATAATTAGCTCTTTAGTTGTAAAATCGAAGGAAGCCAAAAATTCTTTATCGAAATAGTTCATTGTTGAACTGAATGAGTATAGATTAGGGCCTACATAGGCCAGTTCACAAATTTGTACATCAGTAAAATTAAAAACGGTATTCGGTGAAAAGTTATTTAATAAATACTGACCGAAGTCTGGTTTAAGATCATTCCGCATTTGTTTCAGCACCGACTTGAATAAGAATACAAGGAGAAATTACAGTTTTATTGTTCTTTAGTCCGGGCCGTAGCACCTTACATTTTTTGAGCTTAGGAGAATATTTATTTTCAAATCTATAATATCTAGAGCCGAGTTTAGGTGTATCAATAATTGAATTGGGTTCTTGGATCAATTGAACATCAAATTCTTCAAATAATTTATCAATAAGTGCTTCAACAACGTTTCTAATCTCATTTAAATTCTCCTCAGGGTTCTGGATAGCTTTTACTTTATCATACCATTCGTGCATTTCCTGTAAAATACATTCTTCTTCAAATTTAATCAAAAACTGAGCAGCGAATTTTCCGAACTGTTCGAGATCTAAATTATTAATAGCTTTTTGCAGATTAACTGAAAGTCCTATGGATTTTTTATTCCAGTCAATTATTTTAGAGACGGCTCTACTGATTTCGCTTACAGATTTGGGTCGCCTTTGGATGGATCTACTCTTTTTCTTCTTCACTATGGCCCTCGTAAAGGTTTGTTTCATATTCAGGGTTAGATCTTATAAAATTTTCTTCATCAGGAAATCCCAACATCGAATTTTCATCCTTACTAGAAATAGTATTATTTGCTAACGCTTCTGCTAATTCTTTTGGATATTCCAAGTTTAGACTGATCACAAAACTTACAGTAGAATTCAATATTTTCGGATCCTCCTGGGTGCTGACCAAATTCTTCTCGTACTAAGCGCATTCCTTCTCGATACAATTCTTTAGCTTCATTTTCTTTTTTATTTTTACCTTGTGCTCGAGCGAGGTAGTATAGGGTTTTGTATTCTTTATATATATCAAGCGATACAGAAAGATATTTTTCGGCTAGAATAAAATCTTGAATATACCACAGATATGTTACACCAACATTATAATTGAAGACCGAATTGTTGTTTTGTAATTGCAAGGCTTTTAAATAATATTGTAAGGCTTCTTCCTTAACGCCTGCCATAAGTCCAAGGATATTATATAGTTGCGCAGTATCTCGGTTATTCAATTGTCCGGCTTCCAAAAAAGAAAGACATCGTTTTCTAGCGATTATAGCATAACCGCCTTTATATTCTTCCCATATTAAATTATAAGCGTCAGTAAAATTAATTTTGTCCTGTAATTTCTTTTGATTTTTTAATTTTATCCTTAGTGCATTTATTTTTTGTTCTCTAGGGTTATATTCTGCATTGCTAAGCCAATTTTCTGAACTATACCTAAATTTAATATTAGGATCTTTTTTAGCCCGACAAAATACTTCAAGTATTTTTTCCGAATTCATTTTGGCTCCAAAGAGCAGCTTGTCACTTGGATTTATTCCAGATGGCAGAATTATATCCCAGACTTCAAAGATATGCCAATTGTCAAACTTCTCAATATATAAGGGTACTTTAACGGCTTTTTCTCTTGTATTTGGGACATACAATATTTCTTCATGAGATCTATCATCGGGATTTGGGAATGGTAATCCCTTACCAGCTGGTATAAGACATACACTATCGCCCTCGGCTGTTCTTATCCTGATATTACTTGGACAAATAGGCCTGATTAGGGATTTTTTCAGAAAGAACCTATTATAACACTCAAGTGCAGCCCCAATTGAGATTAAAAGATCAGGATCAGGCACGGATACAAATTTATCTTCCTTTAAGTGCGGAAATATACCCATCAATTCCTTTTTAAATTGCGGTACCTGAAAAATTCTTGAGGATCCCCCTGCTAGTACAACGGCTCCAATATCATAGAATTCAATCCCAGCTTTTTCAACAACATTTGAGATCAGTGTATTTATATCGATCAAATCTCCGTTTATTTTATTGATAACAATATTTTCAAACGCTTCTCTTTGAACTAGAATTTTGTTTTTTCTGGATATTTCCAGAGGTTCCCCTAAAGGACGGAATAGTATTCTAATTTTCTCGATATTAAATAAAAACTTCTCTTTCAGAGACCTCTGTTTAGTCGACCCCTTACCTGATAGTTCATTAATAATCTGTTCTTTGCTTTTTTGTCCAATTGTTTTCGCCAGTCTGCTCTTTAGTTTATCTATAGCTTCTATTTTCAAGATATCCTGGTTGAATAAATCTAATGTGCCCGGGGTAAATATTTGATCACAATATAAATCGGCTAGCTCCTGATCAATTTTATTGCCACCTAATTCATAATAATCATTTATGGCAAGATTATTAATATCAACACCATAGGGAGGGTTGGAATAGTCTTCAGAAATTTTTAATAAAGAGATATCGCAAGTGCCGCCTCCGAAATCAATTAAGAGTACGTGTTTTGTTTCAGCTCTCCTAATGACAGTGGAAAATAATGGGGTGGTAATCAAACCCAGCAATGCCGCGTTTGGCTCATCAATAAGACAATCCTGTCCAGCTTCAATTCCGAGATTTTCGATTGCCTCTAGTATCTCTTTTCTTTGCTGAACACCGAAAGAAGATGGAACGGTAACAATGATTTTACAATTTTTAACTTTAATACTAGTTTGTTCAAATTCTTTAAGCATTTCTCTTAATGTTAAGGATATTAAGTCTTGAGGTTCACTATATTCCGGAGGTGCTATTGGATAGAAGATCCCTTTACCTAAATCCATCTTGGGGGCAGTCACTAACTCGTAATCCATTGAGTTTAGTTTTTTGTCATCTTTGAAAAGGTTTTGAACTTCGAAACCTTGTTTAATGCGGACTTTGTTGTTTTTTCTTTCAAAGAGGATGGCTGATGGATACCTTTTAGAAGTTTCAACTCCACCCATATTAAATGAAATATTCGCAACCTGGGGAAGTTTTTTCTTTTCATTTCCATGGGGTGGGGTAATAAATGCCATTTTACAGGAAGTGGTGCCATAGTCAATGCCTATAAAAGCATCAATATGTTTTTTCATAAAAAAATCCTATAATATTTAAATTTTTACCATTTTCTGAATTTGCATGGTAAATAGTAACCACGGATTGCGATACGAAAAGTCTCAAATTATTTTTTCATCGTATCGGTTTCGTGGGTAAATGATTTTGCCTGCAATTAGAAGATCAAAATTCCTTTTAAGAAAATGATTCTTTTTCTTAAGGAAAAAATCTTTGGCTTTTTTTCTCTGTGCCGAAAAGATAAGTTTTTTCCCGTGGTTTGTACCATTTCCAGAAAAATGTAATATTTGGATTACTTAATACATAGATTGCTCCCCATTTTGTAATAACTTTTTTCCCAGAAAGTTTGATGAAATATCCTTGAGATGTATAGTTATTTTTCTGAGAGTAAAAACCTATTCTGATTAGATAAGGCATAAAATATTTATTTGATTTAAGAAAACATATTTTATTTTAGAATTTAAAACGTAATTTTCTGGGTCATTATAGAAATCATTACTTACCATTGATCAACATCGATATTTGCTTACCGCTGTGCAGTTAAGATTTCTTTATTTCTATTCCTATCTGTCTTAATGCTTCTTCAATCTTATCTTCATATTCCTGCTTAGTGAGTTTACCGTTCGATGCACTAATATCAAATTCTAAATTTTCATATTTAGTTTGCAAATAAGTTAATATGCCCATTAATGAGGAAACTTTACCCTTTGGTAATATAAAGTTAAGTGATAATTGTTCCATCACTAATTGTTTAGGTAGTTCTTTGGTTTCTTCGCAGCTGTCGATTCAGTGCGTTGATGTTGTGGAGGTTTCTCCTGTTGGTCGGGACTTCTGGTTTTTTCTTCTGCTCAGCACAAATAGAATCCTTAATAAGAATTTCATTCGCATCAAAGTAAACTATTGTCGATTCCTTAAAGTGATTGCACACTGGTTTATCATCTGCTAAAGTGCCGAGACCAAATAGTCCTAATTGAACGCCTTGTACAATTGCATTTTCTAATACAGTTCTTCTTGAGAGCCGAAACTCACCAGGAGTACTAAAAGTTGATTGATAAATTGCTGCAGTAGAAACAAAATCATTATTCTTTAAATATTTAATTTTTAATACATTCGGTGCAACTTTCTCTAATATTTCTTCATCACCTACTAGTTTATCATAAACTTCATCTGTTAGAGATTTTGTATCACCATAAGTTGGGACACCAAGATCAATAACTTTGAATCCATCTTTATTCGGAACAGCAACCATACGATAATATTTCCGCATTGATTCAAAAAGATTTGAATCGAGTTTATCTAATTCCTTTTTGATCTCTTTCCTTTGTTCGTATGAAAGATTGAGATTGGGTGCATTTAGGATTAATTCATAAGACAATATTTTTCTTCATCTAGATGGATAAAATTACCTCTATCCATATCAGAAGGGAATAAACAAAAGAGCAGTATTTGATTTTGTGCGTGGAGTAGTACCTTTTTTTTTAAGAACATCAGTTATAACCTCTTTATTATCTCTCTTCAGAATAACAAGTTTAAGACTTTCATCATCTATTATGTTTGCTGATTTTTCTTCCCATAAGTACACTTTGAAGTAGTTACCTTTAATCTTTTCCTGAAGTAATTCTTTTTCTAAAGCTTCCACTTCCGGGTCTTTAACATTATCCATATAAGTAATTAGTATCTTATTAAGATTCGGCTGATTAGAAAAGAAGTATTTATCACCGAATTTTTGCAGGAAGTATAACTCTTTTTCAAGTTCATCAAACGCTGAATCAATTACGGCAGAAATGTTATCAGTTGTAGTAGCTGAACGTTTAACTTCGGGAACCGTTGCACCTTTTACCGAACCACCAGAATGAGAATACATAAAAATTGCAGTTGCAGTGCGAGAACCAAGCAATAATCCCTGATATGCACTACCAAGCTTACTATTAACCTTTACAGCACCAGAATTTTTATCTGTAATATCAGAGGCGATCACACTGTTAAACGTAGAATCAATATGTTTTATTAAGTCTTGTCTAAGCTCCTGATTAGCCAAATTAAAATCTGCAAGAGTAATGTAAGATTTATTTGAAGTTTTTACAGAAGATATAACTTGAGCAAGTAATCTGAGTACACCTCTTGTACGCTGGAATTGCGGGAATGTGCCCCATCTTTTGTAAAGAACATCAACGACATCCGGAATAAAGGGATATGATGATAGAAATTGTTCACGATATTCGGAAGCCAATAAACCCTGAGGCAATAGGTTTTCTTTTTCAAGGTAATCAACATAATGCTTTACTACTTTAGCAGCTTCCTCTTCATTAATAGATGTGAATAATCTTCGTCTGATAATTTTTGTTATTTCGCTTTCTTCAACAGGTGTATAAATTTTTTCAACACGACCAGATACTTTTTGAAGTTGTGAAAATAATCGTTCAGCATTTTCATCATAATGCTCTGGTACACTTGATGGAAGAGATAATAATAAAGAAGCGTTTGGGATAGTTGTGATTACCTCCGTGAGAGCTTTCATAAATGCTATTGACTGTGCTCCAAGATTTGATCCTTCAACTTTAACACCCGCAGCTCTTGTTACATATTGAAGTACTTCGTCCATTAAAATCACTAATGGCTGATGAGCTTCAAGCAATTCCTTGAATGATTCGCTTCCAGGTGCAACATTATCCTTAAAACGTCTGAATCTTACCTGTAAGCTGCTTTTCAATAACACCCCAAAGAGTATCGGTTGGTTCAAGCTTTTCGCCAACTATTACAACAGTTTTAGCTTTCCATTCTTTTGTTTTGTGATAAATTGCAATAAGAGAATGTGTTTTACCACCACCAAATGGTGTTTGAAGCTGAATAATGGGATCGCCGCCTTTTCCACTAACACGTTTTTCAACAATTGATAAAATATTATTTAATCCAGATGTAAGATAGGTTTTTTGAAAAAATATTTGCGGATCTTTGTATTCATCAGGACCTCTTTTCATACTGACTGCGTATAAATCGGCAGCAAAAACATCTAATGTTAATTTGCCCTCAAGAATATCTTTATGAGGCACTGCAATTGTGTGAAAAGCTTTCATAGTAACCTTTATGAATAATAAAATTCTAAAGATTGAATCTCAAATCTTCTTCTTCTTTTTTGAATCCATCAAAAATTCTTTCGCGAAGGTTTAGGAATCCTTCTAATAATTTTTTCTCTTTACTTTCATTAGGTAAAGTTTCTGCGACTGCTTGAGCTACTCTGAAAAATGCATCGCTTTTAGCATAACCTGATTCATTCAATACTTTTTGCATTTCTGCTTTTTTACCCTTTTCCCAGAGCTTAATAGAATAATGTAATACATCTATCAATTCGCCGGAATCTTTAATATCATCTAGATCTCTATCCTGTGGACCAAGAATTTGTACAAACTCTTTGTCTTTTTTAACGAAATTTTTTGTTTGCCATAACTCTGCAAGCTCAACGTGACAGCTATGAGCCATTTTATTTGCTTCATCAAATGGAATTTTTGCAAATTTGAACTCCCAACGACAGAGCACATAAAAGCGGGTTAAATCTGAGATAACAGTAGCAAAACCATTATGCAAAATCTTTTTAACTGCATAATCGGTGACAATTGTACGAACATCAGTAAGGAGTTTATCTGCACGAATAACATTGCCTTCATAAGTCAATAACCTTCTCATATTTACCAAATACCTCAATTGAAGAGCCAATTGCGGCAATAAAAAAGTCAGCTCCGCTAATTCCTTCATTCCATAAATGATCTAATTTTTCACTAAGATACTGCTTTAGCTCTTCTCTAACATCATTGTAAAAAGCTGTTTGCTGGCGTTCTATCTTTCTACAAACAATGTAAATCGAAGACGATAATGTTGCTGATTCATTTGCTCTAAGCCTACCTTCAAATTCTGTATTGATAGGCCAACTTGCCGTAATAATTAATCCACAATCTAATAAAGCATTTACAACAGTTTCCCAACCAGCTGTGGATTTATGAGCATATACTATCACTGCAATTCCATTTGGTTTTAGTGTCCTGTAAATTTCTATAAATGATTGCTTAAGTAAATCCTCAAACACTTCTTTGGTTTTTAAGTTAGGTAAAAAATCAATCGCATTTTTTTTCGATAAACCACGTAAAAGTGGCTCATCAGCAATTATTTCTTTAGCTTTAGGGGTAAGAGGAGTACTAGAATAATTCTGGGAATAAATGATGATTACAACGCTTTAACCATACATAAAAAAAGTCTGATAAATTTGAATAGGGAATATTATCGTAATATGGAGGATCAGTTATAATTATATCGAAAAAATTATCTTCGTGAGTTAATTCGGTAGCCGAACCAACATAACAAATAGGAACATTTTCTTTAGGGATCAGCACAGAATATTGTGAACAAGCTGCGATTGCTTTTAGAACCCACTCCATTGCTGAAAGCCAATCGCCATTAACACCACTAAATGGATTTAATTCAACATAATCCCAAGCCATTGAAAATGCTTGCCTACCAATACATACGTGCTCAATTTTTTCACCAATTTTATTCCATATAACTAGGTTTGAGTTTTTGTCCACCAATCTGTCCATCATTAGAGCAAAGATAACTCAGTAATAACTTTCGCATAATCTAAATCGTGGCCATCTTCAGCTATTGAATCCTTAATCTTAATTATTTTTTCAAGAAAAGTGATATTAGATAATTTTTGCCTATCATTAAATAAGTCTCCATATTTTGTCATACCATAGAGCAAGACAGGAGTAAAATTATATAAAGGGGAACCCTGTATATATTCTTTGTTATTAGGAGTTTGAATAATTTCCATCTGGGACAGGGTCGAAACCAAAAATATCAGACAGTGCTTTTCTTTTCTCTTCAAAATATTTAAGTGATGAAACGAACTTCTCTTCATCAAGTTTATTTGCAAGCCGATATATTTTACCTGATTTATTAATGTCGTGTTCAATTACAGCAATTAATCTTTCGCCAGAAGATTTGTTTCGAAAACACTCTTTTAAAACATCGGCATTAATCACAGTACTACAATTTGGGCAAGTAGTGATTGCAATTGATATAGTTCCTTTCTCCGGATTAAAATCCTTAGGAATAATATCAAAACCATCACCAACGATTTTAAATTGTATACTTTTATCTTTTATGAATGGAAACAAAGCAATTCTTTTGTTGGTCTTTTTTGTCAACCACCAATTTGCTGTTAATGGTATTTGGACTTTACAAACTGGATTAGTGCACTTTATAGTCCGCATCCAATAAAAACCAACAGGTATTCAGACTTGTTTTTATTGTAAAGGAAATATTCCCCTATTTCTTTTTTCGCTTTTTCCAAAATCTTGAGCGCATAATATCTTACATCTTCTACTAATGGATTAATTAAATTATTTGGAATTAAATTATTAGTTTGAGATTGACCGTCAATTATTTTGCCATATAGCGTTGGATATCAAGAATACATTTTTGTATGAAAACAGCAACGGGATTATAGTCAGAAGAAAATGTTTTAAGACCGATGCTAGCACTTTGAAGTGGAATTGAACCACCGCCACTAAATGGATCAAGAAATTTATTCCATTTCGATTTTTCCTTTTAAGTTCAGCATCAATTTCTTTTAATAACAAAGGGTCAGTAAGATTTTCCCAAGTAGAAGCTGATGCATTAATTCTCTTAGCCTTTCACTTTCAGCCTTATTTTTTGGTGCATCAAAAAGCGTTGCTAATACCACAGCTCGTGAAACCGTTAATGGTTTTCTTGACCACCACAAATGAATATAGACATGTCCTGTGGGAATACTTTTTTCTTTAGCACCCTGTATGCTAATTTCTTTCACCGGAAAAGTTTCTTCTATAGCGTCCGCGGATTCCATAAGATTAAATATTTTCTATAATTAGTTGACCATTGTCATCAATGTTAATTTTGCCGAAGGTTACGTGAGATAAGTCCGGATCCTTTGTTATTTTCTTTACTATGACTGCTTGAGTTGTATCGTTAAATCTTAATCCAAAAATTACTCTTTTTATAGCTGACTTTGGTATTTGAAATAAATGGATGTCTGGTGGAAGTTTTTTATCACCATTTTTTAGCTCTCAAAGATTCGTACTTCCTCTTCGTGTTTCCAATCAATAATTTTCGATGTAAACATTGCTATATCAATTTTGAAGTCATCGACATAAATAGTATGGCGTTTATTTAAATAATCAATATTATATAATTTTCCACAATCAGGAGTGTCGTTTCTCCTCCTTTTGAAGAACTCATTCTTCTCATCAAACTCAATCACAAATCCCTTGTACGAGTCACAATAATAACTCCACAGTAATTTTATGAGAGGAGATTTAGAGAGGCAAAAAACACCTAAAACATCGTTGACATTATTGAGATATATTTTATAGCAGGATCGAGAATTACTTTAGGGTTGTTTGAATACTCAAAAAGAAGATTTTGTTCTGCTAACTTTATATTATTTATCGATTTACCACTAATAAATACTCTAAGTAAATTCCTTTTTACAATTTTAGCAACATAAGTATTTACATTTTTTATGGCGGAACAGTGGCAAACAGTCTTCTGGATCATTTAAATATTTTGGTTGGGTAAATCGTATCAGAAAATCATCAAAATAGAAACTCTATCTGGATGTAAGTATTTATAGACCATATAACCGATTAAATTTTCTTTTAATTTCTTCGAATGGAATTACATATCGAACAACTTCAATTATTTGTTCAGGTTCAAGTTTATCAGCTGGATTTTGAATGACATAAAGTTTGGGATCGCTTGAAGCATTCATTACGGCATAAAGATAATAGTCATCTTTGAAGCGCTTTGCTTTAAACCATTCGTTTTGTGTTAATGCAACATCTGCATTTGTAGCACGAGCTTTAACTTCTATATATCTTGCAGCGCCTTCTTTATCAATTGAACGAATATCAAAACCTAAGTTTTCTTTACTTACATCAGTTGGTTGTCTTTCGTTGTCAGTTTCAAACTTCATAGAAACTTCCATCCCAATCAATTCCATTTTATCATCGGTATGCATAGCCGGAGAAGGATTAATAGAAGGCACAACACGGATAATACCTCTAAACTTAGGGCTCGACATTGTTAAACTGCGTTCGCGAGAAATGATATTAATTAAATCCTCTTTTGATTTTTCGTAACCCTTTTTTCTTTCCTCTTTATTGTAGATAGCAAGATCAACATTCTCACCTTTTTCTTTACGAACCTGCAGCTCAACAATTTCACCATCAAGCTTCATTATAAGAGTATCGAGAGAATGAATGCCATACTTTTCTTTTATGGAAGCCTGCCGATTGCGTTCCTCTAAGAGTTCTTTTTTATAATCTTCTAAGTTTTGAATACAATGAGTTGAAACTTTAGATTTTAAATCATTGATCAAATTATCAGAATTATAGCCTGGTGGATTTTCTTTTATATATGTATAAGCTGAATCTACTGATTCAGATAAATCCCAAATAATAGATGGCGGAATTGGTCTAACACCTTCCTTATCGACAATAAATGCAAAAAGTCTTTTACCAGCAGCAAAACCAGTCCCATCAGTAATTTCACCTTCATAAAAAAGTATATGACCATCTAAATTTCCATCTGGATCAAAAAATGTAGCACCAAACAGAATAGTATCCAAAAAGTTTTCTTCAACCCAAATCATTAAAGCTTCAAAAAGTGGATGGCCGAAAGTAATAAATTCTGAATCGGACTTTTGAAAGCAACTTCTTTATCAAAACTGATTTTGGGATAACGCTTTATGAGTTCACCGAATGATTTTCTGACGCTATCACGTTCACCAATTTGCCTGAGAATAAAAGGAACTGAATCAACAGCGGTAAAACCAGATTTTGTTTCCTTTAATTTTCCATCAGCCTTTAGGAAGGCTTTTCTAAAAAAGCTTTCTGTGTACTCGGGGATTAGACGATGTTCCCTGGCTTTATCAGCCATTTCTTTTATGCGAGTATAATCAATGAAACGAGTCGCTAAACTTTCACCAAGGGATTCCTTTACCTTCTTTATATAATCCTGATCAACTACAATATCTATCTCTTTGAGAATATCCTCTAAACTTCGGGCGTTGGCTGCTGCTTCCATTAGCAATTGGGAAAGGTTAGTCTGCTGCATTACTTCGCCAAGAACATCAAATACCTTATCACTACCCATTGCTGATTTAATCTCTTCTATTTTTTCAAAAAGCCTAGTAAGAACTTTGCCTTCACGAGTATCATTAGCAACCAGATTAAATATAAAGACTTCCTTTTGTTGACCATAACGATGGATACGACCCATTCTTTGTTCAAGACGATTAGGATTCCAGGGTATGTCATAGTTAATCATTAAATTACAAAACTGGAGATTGATACCTTCACCAGCAGCTTCAGTAGCAATCATTACTTCTGTTTCGTTCTTAAAAATTTTTTCAGCGTTAACTCTATCTTCGAGTTTCATCCCGCCGTGTATTGTGTTTGTACGATAACCCCATTCACGGAATTTGATCAAGGTAATCCAAAGTATTCGCCGAGATTCGGTAAATACAAGGATTTTCTTTTCTTTCTGATTAGCATTCTTAGAATACAAATCCTGCAATGATTTTTTTAACTGTTTAAGTTTTATTTCCTCTCTTCTTTATAAATTATAGCTTTTGCAAGTTGAATAAGATTATCAAGGATTGTAATCTCTTTATCAAGTTCATCTCTATTTTCGGCTACACTCAGTGTTTCCCAAATTTCTTCTGCCAACGATCTTCTTCGCTCATATCTTCAATATCATCATATTCGAAATGCTGAGTATTACGGTTATGATCTTGTACTCCATTTATAAGTTCATTTAAACGATTCTTCCTTCTATCCAAAGAACGATAAAGTGCGAAGGTGCTTGAAGCAAGCCGCCGCTGAAGTATGACAAGAGCAAAAGCTACATTCCGCTTTTTATCCTGAGATAAGGCTTTGTTGTATTGAGTTTCTACATACTTGGAAAGCTCATTGTATAATATTTTTTCATTCGGTGATTGCGTCCCAAGATTGAAAGCAATAGTTTCAACGTTCCGAGGAAGAAAAAGAGGTTTGCCTTCAAAATCTTTCAGATCTTCCTTTATTCTTCTTATGAATAATGGGTTATCTTGGTTTCTAATAGATTGCATCAACATTTCATTGGTAGAAAAAAAGCCGGGTTCTAAAAGATCAAGAAATAAGCGAAAGTTTTCAGGATCACCCTTATGAGGCGTGGCTGTTAGGAATAAAATATTTGTTGAGATTCTTGATAAAGCTTCACCTAATTTATAGCGACTTGTTTTATCAAGTTTTTCACCATATTTATATGCGCTCATTTTATGCGCTTCATCAACTACAATCAAATCAAAATGAGCAGCAGCTATTGAAGGAAGAATTTCTTCCCGTTTCGCAAAATCTATTGAAGTAATAATTTGCTGCTCTCTGTTCCAAACATTTTCAGCGTAATGAGCATCCAGTATGCTTCGATCAATAACAATAAATTTTTCTTCGAATCTTTCTTTCAACTCGCGACGCCATTGGTCTTTTAAATGACCCGGAGTAACAATAAGAATATTTTTTACAATGTTGCGAAGTTTTAATTCTTTGATAATTAAACCTGCCATAATAGTTTTACCAGCACCCGGATCGTCTGCAATTAAAAAACGAATGCGGGGCAGCTTTAAGACATAACCATAGACAGCTTCAATTTGGTGAGGCAAAGGATCGACTTTAGAGGTGTTCATTGCAAGCAAAGGATCATACAGGGAAGCAAAACGATAACGAATAGATTCAAGAGCTAAGAAAACTTTCCAGGGATCTTCCTGGAATAACTCTTCCTTTTTCGAAATAGTAATCTCAGTTTCTAATATAAGTTGGTCGATGTGCTTATTTGATAAGGTAGTAGAGCCAATAATATGAATATAATTACCGGCAGGTTCTGAGAATTTGATTTCAACTGGTTCAGGCCAATAAGGGCCTTTTATAATGGTGCCCGGATTTATAATCATAATAAACTTTTTATATGAAATTTAAGATCCAACTACCCAGCGTAATTACAGAGTATTAGAGCGTGTTAATTTGTTTACACCCATACACAAACTCTAAGGACTCAAAATCACAATCCCAAGTTAAAAAATTGAATTGAATAATTCTAACATTAATAAGGTTTTAGTTTAAGAAAAGATGTACAAACAACTACTAGGAGTTCCTCTGCCTTTCACAATCGGCAGACCCAAACCATTATGTAGCAATGGTCAATTCGTCCCTCCCACAAAATGGATCTCGTAACTATCCTTCTGGAACGTGGCTACAGGCGAAACTACGTCACCCCAGCTTAATCAATGTAAAGTATTACAGTCTTTATCAATAGGGAAAGTTGGACTGGTTGAATAGCCGAATTTATCTCTTGGGTTTGATGGATCGGGAAGAATACCCAGGTTTCTTTAAGTTCAGATATTCTTGAAGATGTTCATGAGTTCCTTTTTCTGAATCTCCGGAGAGTAAAGTAAGCATCCACTGTTCCGGAAAGAATATAAAAAGAAGTAAAAAGTTGGAGAATGGATTATTTGCGTTTTGTTGAAGGTTAGCTTCCCAAATAGTTCCTCCCTTAAAATTTTACTATTAATTTGATTTACAAAGTAATACATTGTATATTTACTAAAGTGAAAGAATGAAAAAAGACACAACCATAATAATCCGGATAGAAAAGCCCCTAAAAAGTGAATTGCAGAAACTGGCTGAAGGTGATAGAAGAACTTTGGCTGATTTTATCCGGTTAAAATTAGAGTCAGTAGTAGCTGACTCGAAAAAGAAGTAGTATCAAATAATTAACAATAATTACAATATCTCAGTACTGGATTAGTCCATACACATGTCCATACACACTCCATACATAGTCAGCGGGATTTTCGGAAGGTCTGAAAATGAAAAAAGCCTCAATTCTTTACGAATTGAAGCTTTTACTAAGCGGGGCCGACGAGACTCGAACTCGCGACCTCCTGCGTGACAGGCAGGCGTTCTAACCAACTGAACTACGACCCCGGATATATTTTTAATTACTCTATAAGCAGTCGTTCTAAACCAATCCCGAAGGGATCCCTTTGGGACTGAACTACGACCCCGTAAATTCCTTAAAAAAGTCTACAAATATATGTTATGAGGGTAATAAAATCAAATATCCAGAGCCTGTAAAGTCTCCAAAACGTAAGGACTTTTACGTTTTCTTACTTTTCTTTGAAAGAATGATTATCATTGATCTAGCAGCCATCTCAAATTCCCGAATATGTTTTAATCTGAACGAATTAACTCTTTTGATTGGTTCCCACCTGGCTAAATAACTGCCGGAAAGCGACCATTAAATTACCGTGCAAATCTTTACGGAGTTGTATGATATATTACATGATCCGGGAATAAATAATTTATGTTTAGAGAATGATCAGTAACATTCATAGTTTTCCTGGTATCGTTATTTGCTTTAACAATTATCCTAGTCAAGGAGTATCAAATGAAAAACACAATAAAAATATTTTTACTGCTGCAGGCTGCTTCGTTATGCCTCGGCGTTTCTAATGCTCAAATACCCTGGGTATGGCAGAATCCCCTCCCCCAGGGAAATACCCTTCAGGAAGTTTATTTCTCTGATGTAAATAACGCAACTGCAGTCGGCCACAGCGGAGCAATTATAAGAACAACCAATGGCGGAATTAATTGGACTATTCAACCAATTGAGACTAATTCTGATCTTTATGCCGTCTCCTTTATAAATGCAAATACAGGTACTACCGTCGGAAATAATGGGGCAATCCTAAGAACAACTAACGGAGGACTTAACTGGCAGATCCAGAGAGACGGAATGATTGAAGTATTTTATGGAGTTTCTTTTACAGATGCCGATCACGGAACTGCAGCCGGGGCAGATGGTTTAATTTTAAGAACCACTAATGGCGGAGTTGACTGGGTAAGCCAGGTCAGCGGGACAACTAATGTCCTTAACGATGTCTTCTTTACTGACACCAATAATGGTACTGCTGTAGGTGACTTAGGTGTAATATGCAGAACAACAAATGGAGGATTAACCTGGGTACCCCAAATAAGCGGAACTGCTAATAATCTTAACTCTGTTTTTTTTACTGATGCATCCACAGGTACTATCGTGGGCTCAAACAGTACATTATTAAGAACAACAAACGGCGGTGCTGTTTGGACGACTCAAACAAGTCCATTTCCTTCCGATCTGCACGATTTATGGTTTACCGACAGTAATAACGGTACTGTTGTCGGACCTGTAGGTACAATTATAAAGACAACAAACGGTGGAACAAACTGGGTCAGTCAGACAAGCGGTACGCTTAATATAATTTATGGAGTTTCATTTGCTGATGCGAATAATGGTATGACAGTCGGTTTCAGCGGAGAAATTTTAACAACAACTAATGGCGGAACGAACTGGATTAAACGAAGCAGCGGACCAAATAACACACTTTATGGGATTAGTTTTGTCGGCACAAATACAGGAACTGCAGTAGGTGAATTTGGAAGGATCCTCAGGACAACAAACGGTGGAAATAACTGGGTTATACAGACAAGCGGTACAACAAATAATTTAAACGAGGTTTACTTTACAGATGAAAATACGGGCACAGCAGTCGGACAGGAAGGTACCATTTTAAAGACTACTAACGGCGGCGTAAACTGGAATCCACAGACAAGCGGTACAACAAACCTTTTGTTCGGAGTCTCTTTCACCGATGGGAACACAGGGACTACCGTTGGCGCTGAAGGAACAATATTAAGGACAACAAACGGCGGCGTAAACTGGAACCCCCAGACAAGCGGTACTACCAACTTTTTATTTGGAGTTAATTTTATTAATGCAGCCACAGGAACTGCCGTTGGTACAGGAGGAACAATTTTAAGAACTACAAACGGAGGAACCAGCTGGTCCCCTCAAACAAGCGGAACAACAGTCCCACTCCGCGGCGTTGACTTTCTTGATGTAAACAACGGCATTGCAGTGGGCAATGGGGGTAAGATCTTAAAAACAACAAACGGGGGAACAAATTGGACAAATCAGAACAGCGGAACAACAGATCACCTGTGGGATGTTTCTCTTGCCGATGCCAATAACGGGTATGCAGTTGGGGAAGGCGGGGTAGTCCTGAAAACAACTAATGGAGGTACAAGCTGGGTTACCCTGAATGCTCGGACATTTAATACTTTTTATGATGTTTTCTTTACAGATGCAAATACAGGAACAATCGTTGGTCTGGACGGGTCAATATTAAGAACAGTAAATGGGGGTATCCCGGTGGAGCTTACTTTCGTTTACTGCAATAGTTGATGAGAGTCTGCCGGGGATCATTCTTAACTGGTCAACAGCAAGTGAAACAAATAACAGTGGATTTGAGATTGAGAGAAGCAGAAACCAAATGGGTTGGGAAAAGATCGGGTATGTTCCCGGTTATGGAACTACATCTGAAACGAAAACATATTCATTTGCTGATGACAAAGTTACTCCCGGGAAATATTCCTATCGATTGAAACAGATTGACCTTGACGGATCATTTGAATATTCAACTGAAGTTGAGATCTGGTTTACTTCACCAAATGAATTTAGCTTATATCAGAATTATCCTAACCCGTTTAACCCGGTAACAACAATCAGGTATTCAATACCCCCGGGTTTGAATAATAAAGTGACACTAAGTGTTTATGATATACTCGGCAATGAAATTGCATTACTTGTAAATGAAGTAAAACCTGCCGGTGAGTATACCGTTGAATGGGATGCATCTAACTTTTCAAGCGGGGTATATTTTTATAAACTGACCGCAGGGAGCTTCAGCTCAACAAAAAAACTGCTGCTTATGAAATAGTTTTTACAAACATATCGTCCCGATGACCTGGGTTTATGGGTATTTGGGATCTTATCTTACAGACATATCGGCCCGATGGGACTGACAAGGTTGTGTCTAATATTGGTCTTTTAAATGAGAATTCGGCTATATCAGTACTGCCCTAAGTCCCATCGGGACGATATGTCTGTAGTAAACGGGAAACTACACATGATCTAAGTCCCATCGGGACGACACAGACCCCGTTTATTCATACCATTCAAATAAATATTTTTCATCATATTTAATTCAGGTCCAGCAACTTTTCGCATTCAAATACCACGAAGGATTTATCCAGGCACCTAACAAAAAAAAGCCTCAAACCCCTATACAGCCCCTACTGTGTCCTACTAAACCCTTACAATAACATTACCCTCGAAGAAGGGTTGTATGAAGGTTAAAGGGGTTAAGTACCGGGAGAGATAGGCCTGGAAATAAGTGTTTGGTCAGATCTTTCCGGGTTATTGCATTAAATCCAATAGGAGCTGTCTGATCCCCTGTTCCTTTCACGATTTGTATAATACCGATATTCCGGATGCAAAAGCAAGCATTGTAAGTAATTTTATTGCTTCTTTTTTTATTCCTCATTTCCTCATTTTGGAGAGATATGGCTGCACCAGTTAAAAGGGATGGGCAAGTCAAGAAGTTTAGTTAAGTTAATCGGAACGATTTAAATAAGAAAAAATCTGGATATGTTTGCAGTATATAAAGAACAATAATCGGAACGATTTAAATAAGAAAAAATCTGGATATGTTTGCAGTATATAAAGAGCGGCTGTTATTCAATAAGATTATAAAATAATTTTTAGTGGGGAATATATTTTTACTGAATTCAAAGATAAATTCAATATAAAAGATTTAAATGCAGAAAAATCAGTCTAAAAGCTGCATTTTTTCCATTCAATTTTGACGTTTTAATATTCCAAAATCAAATCAAAGAAGTTAAATATCTTCAGAATTCTCCTTAAATTAGTCAGATGAATTTTGAGCAATTCTACCACAGATCATTACAAATTTCCATTGAAACATTTTTTTATTAATCCAAACTAACAGGTTCCCTATGTCCAAAAAATTATTACCCCTCATCCTCTTCTTAATGTCAATCACCACCCTTCCACAGGAAGAAGGACAAACATTTCTTTCACTTAAGGATACAGGTGTTGAAGAATTTCTTCAGCTGCATCCTGAGTATGACGGGAGAGGAACAATTATCCTGGTGCTCGATACCGGTGTTGATATGGGTATTGACGGACTGACAAAAACCTCGACCGGGGAAGTAAAAGTAATAGATGCCCGGGATTTTACCGGGGAGGGAGACATACCGGTTTATGAAGCCGGACTCTCATCTGATGATGGTAAAGATATTTTTGAAAATGAGGATATGGGATATTCTGTTAATGCCGATATGACCAAAATTGTTAAAAGTGCAGATGATAAATATTGGATTGGCGTTCTGGATGAGACTCACCTGATGAACTCAAACTCAGGTGCCAAAGATCTGAACGGAAACGGCAAGGATGATAAATACTATATGGTAACCTATAAAACAGCCGATGGGTATTGGGTTGTATACTTCGACCGGAACGGGAATAACGATCTCTCTGATGAAAAACCCATTCGTAATTATAAAGAAAACTATGACGCCTTTACAGTGGAAAATCCTTCAGGTCTTACACCCCTTACAATGGCGCTTAATATCTTTCCGGATGAGAAGCTTATCTCCCTTTACTTTGACGACGGTGCCCACGGTACTCATTGTGCCGGTATAGCATCAGGCTATAATATCGGCGGGGCTGGTATAAATGGTGTAGCACCGGGAGCAAAGGTTATGGGACTTAAACTCGGTGACAATCTTTATCCCGGCGGTGCCACAGTAACCGAATCAATGAAAAATGCCTACCTGTATGCAGATAAAATTTCTAAGGAGATGAAAGTCCCCTGCATCATCAGTATGAGTTTCGGTGTTGGAAGTGAAATAGAAGCCCAGTCGGAAATAGAGAAGTTCCTTGCAGACCTGGCGAAGAAGAATCCATACCTATATATAAGCACAAGCAACGGGAATGAGGGTCCCGGAATTTCAAGTGCCGGATTACCTTCCTCAAGCAGTTATGTTTTTTCATCGGGCGCAGTGTTAACTAAGGAAACTGCCCGTGATAATTATGGTAACCTGCTTTCAAAAGATATGGTGCTGCATTTCAGCTCACGGGGAGGCGAAGTTAGTAAACCTGATGTTGTTTCTCCCGGTGCAGCTACTTCAACAGTACCTAACTTTACAGCCAACGATAAGTTCTGGGGAACCAGTATGGCTTGTCCTTATACATCCGGTGTTATGGCGTTATTATTAAGCGCAGCCGAAAAAGAATTCCCGGGTGTAAAAGTTCCTGCACAGCTTTTATATAAAGCAATAAGAGAAGGTGCTGTTAAATGGGATGGCTATTCTGTACTCGACCAGGGCTCCGGATATATAAATGTAATGAACTCTTATGAAATCCTTAAAAAGTATTTAAGTAACGATGAGGTCTCTAAATTCGAGACGTATACTATTTCATCATTTGCACCAAATCAGCCGGGCAATAAGTCAAGGAATTTGTATATCAGGGACGGTTCCTACCTGACCGGCGATGAAGTATTTTCATTCACTGTTAAAAGAGACAGTACAAATAAATCAGATAAGTTTTACAGGGTCTATAACCTGAAGTCGGAGGCAGACTGGCTGACACTCGTTCAGAAAAAAACTTATATAAGGAATGGACAGTCGGCAGTTGTAAATGTTAAGATTGATAAATCCAAACTGAAAGAGCCGGGGCTTTACACTGCAAAAATAACCGGGTATCGTGATGATGCCGGTAAAACTCCTGAGTTTGATATGATTGCCACAGTTGTAATCCCTTATCGAATTCAACTCTGCGAACAACTATAAAATGCTCTGGAAGGATCAGACGGTTGAACAGGGAATGGTGAAGAGGTATTTCGTAAAAATTCCTGCTGGACAAAACAGTATGAAGATTGCGATGAGCAGGGATGCCTCATCAAACAAGTATGCAAGATGCAGATATTTCATTCACGATAATGACGGGATACAGATTGACGGCTCCGGTGTGCTGTATTCTGTAAATAAGGATGAGAAGAATGAAAACTATTACTATGATCTTCAGCCCGGAGTTTATGAAATTGATATCGATGGGTTTTTCCTTGCAGCAGGTCCTTCTTTCTTATAATCTTGGTATTGAGTTCTTATCAATGCAGGCACTTGATGCTAAGGAAGTATCATCATTCAGACAAGCGGATTGAATTTATTAATTACTTTAATGAAAATAAAAGCTATATCATAAATGCAGAGATTGAAGGTTACGAACAGAAACATAGCGTTGTTCTTGACAGCATCATAACCTATAAAATGCCTTTCACAATTTATAAAGGTGAGGGCTCCAAAGAATTTACAGTTGATATGAGAAAAGAAGATTTTAACAAGCTGACAGACTTTACATTACAGATTTTAGATAGTACCGGGAAAGCCGTGAGTAAAAATGGGCTTGCATACCGTAGCGGCGGCACAGTTACTGTGGAGATGAATCCCGATAAGGACAGCATTAACTGCACCTTAGAGATTATCCCGGCATTTTTTCAAAAAGGCCTTTCCTTGAATCTTGCTGTAACTGAGCTGACTTATTTTCCTGATCCTCAAAGTGTAAGTACAAAAATCTCCGGGGGAGCAGCATTAGCTCTTTATCCAAGCAGTGTTAAGTATATTGACTTAGATTACAGCAAACCGGAGATAAATATTCCTGCTGGTGCTAAGGGGTACGGGAAGCTTTATTTTAAGTCGCCGTCAACAGGAGCAACGGAGTATGAAACAACTGTCCGTTTTATTTTTTGATTGTTAAGTATATCCTCGTGCGGACGTGCAGACGAAAAATTAGAAATTGAATTAAGTGCCTTATGTGGTTTCAAATTCATTCAACCACATAAGGCATTCTTATAAGGCACCAGGATCGAGGAAATTAGTTACGTATATGAAATGCTGAAGGGTCTCCTGTTTCGTAGCGAAGCCATAATGTTTCCTGATTAAATTCATCATATCCCAGTTCCCAATAGATTACTTCAGTAGTTACATTATCCGGCTTTTCATAATTATTTTCTGAGACACAGTTATCCTCACTCTTAATCTTTCCATACGTGGGATACAAAGTCATCTTATTCCCTTCGATTACAACTGTTCCTTTATTGAAAGCATAAAAGGTTGATGTACATCCATAAAGTAGATGACTGCAGCAATACTCCTTTCTCATAATATCCGTCCCGAGTGAACTTGAAAAATATTCCCGTCCCTGACGGTGCAGAGAAACTTCCGGTTGAAGGATTAAAAAAGTTTGTACTTGTAAATCTCCCGCATACCATTCCTTAGCTATCGGCTCTGGAATATCGCTTCTTGGGGTTGAGTTATTGGAGTTTACAGGATTGCCGGAGTCTTTACTACAGCCGTAAAAAACTGTCAGAAAGACAAAGAAATAAAGTAAATAATGTACCCTTTCGTTAACCATTTTTGATCCTTTCGTTTTAGATTTTATATGTAGGGAGCGCTCCGTGAGCATTCCTTTCTGATTTTATCAACGATGCCAGGTTTTATCATTTCAAAGAGTATCGTTGAAGAACAACCGAAAATTGAGCGAAAATGATGAATTTTATTCGTATTATTTGACCGGAGGGCTTAGTTAATGATCAATTGTTAAAATTTAGTGATAAGGAAATATTGATTACTATCAATTATATATATATTCTAAATGGTTTATTTAGCCTCATTTTTGCAAATATTGGTATAATCCTATAAATTAACATAACTCCACGAACGGTGTCAAAATCAGATTAGTCGAAACTATATTAATCCTGGGTGCTTTGCAGGGGATACTCCTGTCATTTCTTCTATTTACGAGGAAGGTTAATCATACAGCTAATGTTATACTGGCAGCCGGAATTCTTGCTCTTTCCCTGGATGTTTTCCACTCTGCATATATGCTTTTCGGATATTACCGGGATTACCCTCAATTCATTGGAGCAACCTTTGCTTTCCCGTTTTTGTATGGACCCATATTTTATATTTATTCACGACTGATAAGCTCGGATGATCATTCATTCCGTCGCGGATATTACCTTCATTTCGTTCCTTTCATTTTGGTAGTCCTTTACGGAATTATTTTTGTGTATCTGAAAAGCAATGAGTTTAAGATCTCACTGGTTACACATCCCGGTTTCTCCCTGCCGGAGTTACTATACATCAGCTACCTTAAGCCGGTGCACGGGTTTATATATACATTTCTGACAATAAAAGTAGTTACTGAATATAACAGGAGGATAAGGGACTCATTTTCAAACATTCAAAAGATTAACCTTGAGTGGCTGAGGCATTTAACCATCGGCTTAAGCATAATATGGGGAATTGTTATCTTCAGTTTTGTTGCACGGACGGTATCCGGCAAAGATGTTGAAATGGATCAGTGGATTTATATGGCTGCATCTGTGATGATCTATTCAATAGGTTATTTCAGTCTGCGCCAGCCGCAGATATTCGAGAAAGCCAAAAAAGCAGAAGAGGATACTACTAAAACTGAGATGAAGATTAAGGAGACAGTCGGCTATCAGAAATCGGGCCTGACAGAATCAGAAGCACAGGTCCATTTGAAAAATCTGCTGCGTGTAATGGAATCAGATAAGCCTTTCCTTGACAGCGAACTTACCCTGAGGGATCTTGCAGATAAGTTATCGATGTCTTCACACAACTTGTCTGAGATACTAAATACACGTCTCAATCAAAACTTCTATGATTTTATTAACCGATACAGGGTTGAAGAAGTAAAAAGGAGATTGTCTGAAGCCGGATCTGAAAATTTTAGTCTGATTGCCATTGCCTTCGATGCAGGATTTAATTCGAAATCATCATTCAATACTGTCTTCAAGAAACAAACAGGTGCAACCCCTTCTCAATACAGACAGCAGCTTTCAGTATCTGTTTGATTATAATCCTGATAACTTTATTCCAGCAGGAGAAAGACGAGACTAAGAAGAGCAATGGTTACAGAGATTATACTGATAAGGAGTGCTATTCTTTCCCGTAACATAATTGTTTACTTATTTTAATTGTACTTAAGTTTTAAACCTTAGATTGGCGGAATTTATATCCGCCAATCTGAATATATATTGTAGAATTACCTGCAGATGTTAGAACCCGAAATTGAATCCGAGGTCCATAGACCAGCCGCTGAAACTGGCATTGGAGAAGTCGGCATATTTCACGCCTGATGCCAGTCTGTAGTTAACTGAGTAACCAACACCAAACCAGTCAGTGATCTTGTAACTTACTGAGGCACCCGGCTCTGCTATGAAGAAATAGTCATTACCGCCGGCTTTTTCATAATCTACGCGTCCTGCACCGATCAGCATTGAACCTCTTAAGGAGAATTTATCGGACAGATCGTATTTATATGAAGCTTCTGCCCCGCCGTAACCTAAGTGGAGTTCATCCCTTTCGTCAGTATTGATATAGGAATCGGATAATTGTTCGGGTATCAGTCCGTATCCGGCAAGGCCGATGCTGACATTTTTATTTATATTATAGCCAGCTCTCATTCCTCCGAATAAACCCCAGTCACCATTTAAAGTAGCAACCTTTCCAACCAGATCGGTATAGAACTGATTCAGGTTCCCCGGTTGTCTGAAAGAGATATCCTGTGCAGATAACTGTACAGTGATGAATGTAACAAAAAGTGCAAATATTAAAGTTTTCATTTTATGACTCCTTTTATGATTAAAAAATTAACGATGTAAATTTCGGATATTTATTGGGCGAGTTCGCCTAAACCGGTGGGATAATACTCATTAAGCTATAAGAACAGGTCTAAACCAATGGGACTGAGCCTGAACGGTTACAAACGATAAAAGAAATTTGCGTTTTCAGCTAATTATATTTGGAGAATCACAAAAACAGAAGAATTTTGCAGGGATTCTTTAACTGGTCGAAATGATTTATAACCCGGGGGTTGACCTGCCCACCTTTGGAAGGGGGTCACGCCATAGACGGGTAAGCAGGGGGATGAGTTCCCTGCTTAGGTGTAACAACTCATAATTCAGCATTCTCTCAATAAAAAGAAACCCTATCTCTCATAGGGATCCCCTTGGGATAATCTCTCCCTTGAAAAAGGGGAGAGAGTTATTGGAGCTTAAACTTCACATTTGTAATCTGTCATGTTTATGAGAAATATTTTTCACACGCCTCGGTGTGGATGGTCACAAGGCGGCCAACCAAAAAACATAAGGTATTCTGGCTTATAAAAAGAATTTACTTTTCAGATTTTACTATCTTAAAATTGAACATTGGGGTTTTTAGTGTTCCTAATAATCTTACCCATAGGGGCAATATTTGCTCGACACCGCGCGCACTTGTTAGATCTCCCATATCAAGCATATTATGCTCTTTCCATCCAAAGGAGCTAAGCAGTTGCTTTACCGCTGATTTTGCTGCAGCATCATTTCCGCTCAGGAATACTGTATGATCCTCAGAAAGAAGTCCGGGATTTACCATAACGTATGCATTCATTGTATTTAATGTCTTGACAACTTTTGCTTCAGGAAATCTCCTCTGTATCTGCTCCCCCAGTGAATCAGTGTTAGAGACAAAAAGAGTAGGAGGCATACCTTTTGAAAAATCAAGAGGGTTGGAAATATCCACAATGACCTTTCCTTTTAGATTCTTTTCCCCTGCTTCTTCTAAAGCCTGCATTGATCCCATTCCATTTGTTGCATTTACAATCAGTTCGGCGAACTCTGCTGCTGCCGGATACTCTGCTACTTTTACTTTAGGATTGTTCCTTATCCAATCTCCAAAGCCGGGACGTCCGAAATTATCTTTTGCTTTTCTCGTAAGTGTTGCATCCTTATCCCGGGTCCCGATCATCACATCATTTCCTACCTGCACAAGTTTCTCTGAAATTGTCTGTCCGACAATACCTGTTCCGAATACACCTATTTTCATTTTGTTTCCTTATTTGTTAATCTTAAATATTTAGTGGACAACTACGCGCATTTGCGAATCATCATATCTTTCTCCTGCAAATGATCCTTCGGGAAATGCATCACTAAGTTTCTGAACCTCATCAGGAGAAAGCTTAATTTCAAGGGATTTAAGATTTTCTGCAAGTCGTTTCCTGTTCGTCGTACCGACAACAGGTACTATATCTTCTCCCCTGTGCAGTACCCAGGCGATTGCCAGCTGGGATGATGTACAATCTTTTTCTTTGGCGAACTGTTCAAGCAGATCTATCTTTCTTTGGTTCTCTTCAAAGTTCTTTCCCGTAAACCTTGGAGCGTGCGCCCTGAAATCAGTGGCCTCATAATTTGCCCTTTAAGAGTTCCTGTTAAAAGTCCCCTGGAATAGAACACCATAGGCAACTACTCCCACACCAAGCTCCCTTGCAGTTTTAAGAAGATCTTTTTCAACAACCCTTGAGGCAAGTGAATATTCAATTTCAACTGCAGTAACAGGATGGACTTTATGAGCACGTCTTAAAACTTCTGAATTGGCTTCCGATAAACCGAAATATTTTACCTTTCCCTCCTTTATCAGATCGGCTATTGCCCCTGCTGTTTCTTCAATCGGAAAACCTGGAGGTATTCTTCCCGGCTGATAAATATCAATTGCATCCACCCGAAGTCTGTTAAGTGAATATGCTGCAAAATTCTTAACAGCCTCGGGTCGGATATCCACTCCTGAGAATCCTCCTGAAGGGGTTCTTAATGCCCCGAACTTAACACTTATGAATGGCTTTTGCTGATTGCCCTTTAAAGCCTCTGCTATCAACATTTCATTATTCCCGGAACCATAGTAGTCTCCGGTATTCAGAAAAGTTATACCTGAATTAAGAGCTTGTCTGATTGTTGCAATACTTTCATTATCATCGCGAGTATTTTTTGATCCATAAAGATCAGACATTCCCATACAGCCTAATCCAATATCGGAAACAACAGGGCCATCTTTGCCGAGCTTTCTCATTAAAATAAATCTCCTGAATATTATTTTTTTAGATCAATCCGGGGCGGGTGTGTACCGGTTCTGAAGGTATTAAAATAATAATTTTTTCTTTTAATGCTATTTCCCAAATGAGACCTACAACAGTATAGCCGATGAAGTTCAAATTTGTGCATAGCTCTATGCTATCTGTCACAAAAAAAGTCTGATTGGAACTATCCGGAAATATAGATGCTCAGATTAAATCCCCAAAAATCTTTTAACCCCAGGGTTTTACTATCGACCTATCGTACTATCGAACTATCGTACTATCGAACCATCGTACCATCGAACTATCGTACTATCGAACCATCGAACCTATCAATCCCCGAACGAAATCCCGATAGCTTTTGCCGTAGTAAGTGTTTGCGTATCCTTTTGTACAAGCTTTTGTTTTGATATCGCATCTTCAATATTAACACTTTTTATTTCATTCCCTTTAAGCGATACCATTCGTCCGAATTTTCTCTGAGATGCAAGCTCGATTGCAAAGACACCAAATTTTGTAGCAAGGATTCTATCGAATGGAGTGGGACTCCCTCCTCTTTGCAGATGTCCTAAAACGGTTACCCTTGTTTCCCTGCCGGTGTTCTGCTCAATTTTTTTTGCCACTACCTCTCCGATACCACCAAGCTGAACAGGATCTGTTCTTTTAATGTCAGTGGTCTTAACAACCATTTCTCCATCCTTTGCCTTCGCACCTTCGGCAACACAGACGAGACTGAACTTCTTTCCCATTAACTCACGGTTCAATATTTTATCATATATCTTTTCCCAGCTGAAAGGTATCTCCGGGATCAGAATAATATCGGCGCCTCCGGCAAGTCCCCCGTTTAATGCAATCCATCCTGCATAACGTCCCATTACCTCCACAACAATAACACGGTGATGTGAAGAGGCTGTGGTATGTAATCTGTCCAATGCTTCTGAAACTACATAAACAGCAGAGTCGTGTCCGAATGTCATATCCGTGGCATCTAGATCATTATCTATAGTTTTAGGAACACCGATCATATTCATCCCCATATCACCGAGTTTCTTGCAGATATGCATTGTACCATCACCGCCGATTGCAATAAGAGCATCTATATTCCATGCCTGGTAATTACGCAGTGCAGCTTCCGATTTATTAATAATACGGATCTTCCCATCAGCTTCAACAGGCCAGTGGAACGGGTCCCCTTTATTAGAGGAACCGAGCATAGAGCCGCCTGTAGCAAGAATGCCGGAGACATCCTCATTCGATAACTCGGCCGCCCTGCCTTCTACTAATCCTTCAAAGCCGTCCTTAATACCAATAACCGACATCCCGTAATCCTGTGCAGGTTTAGTTACTCCCCTTATTACGGCATTAAGACCGGGACAGTCTCCCCCTCCTGTTAAAATACCAATCCTTCTTACCTTTTGTACTGCCGCCATTTCGATCCTCAAATCCTGTTAGTTGTTTTAAAATGTTTTTTTGTCAGCTGATAAAGAACATCATCGCCGTATTTCTCTTTAATTTTTTTTGCTGCTGCTTCCACTGCCGGTGATGCTCCTTTGGGTATTTCCATTCCGTATTTCTTTCCGGCTGCTTCAAACCAGTTAAGCATCCTGCCTCTTGCAAGGATAGATGCTGCAGCAACAGCCGTATATTTTTCCGCCCTATGATACTGCAGTAATCTTAATTGCTTTCCTTTCGACTGCAGTGAAATGATTATATATCTCTCATCACCAAATTTGTCGCTGATGGCAGTATCTGCTTCCTGGATTGAGAGAAGATTCTCCAGTACCCTTGCGTGAGCCCATCCGAGTAGTTTATTAAGGTTCCCGAATTTATCATACAGTGCGTTATACTTCTCAGGGTTTATTACAACAATATTAAATTTACCGCCGCTGATGCTTTTAATATCTGACTCCAATTTACGGATGGCAAATTCCGTAAGAACTTTGCTGTCCTTAACACCGACCTTCTTTAATTGCTCTGAAACATTTTTATCCACGTAAACTCCTGCAGTTACCAGCGGTCCGAAGTAATCCCCCTTACCAGATTCATCAGTACCAATATATACATCAGGCTCAATTGTTTCATCATCTGCTGTAAATAAGGACTCACCGAATATCAAGCGGTGAATATCATTATATATTTCTGATTCCTTATTACCCTGGAGGAGAATTTTATTCCCCTTCAGACTAAAATATGTAAGCACTTTAACTTTTTCTTTACCGCGCAACGCAGTAAGCTCATAACAATAACTTCCCTTGACAGGTCCGGAAACGTTATAGCCGCCTGCTGTTAAAATCCTTTTCTGCTCATTTGACAGACTTATTGCTTTTTGTTCGTAATTCACAAAATTGATGACTTTGGATTACAAAAAATAGAAAAAGATGCACTTAATTGCGATACTTTGCATTTACTGACTGTATTCATATGAATAAAAAAGATACATTTAGTACAATTTACAGAACAGCTCATTTTGATAATTCAGTTATTTACTTGTTTTTAGATTGAAATCAAGCAGCAGCTCATGGCACTCTAATTGTTATTAGGATATTGAAATCTGCAAAATTGCAGCATTGTAATTGAACAAGGAACATCGTAGTTTAAACACAAGTTTAATTCATTAAACTTGCAGGAGACATAAATGAAAACAATGAAAATTCTTTTACTCTTGTTAATACCGCTTATTTTCCTTGCCGGTGCTAATGTTAATGCACAGGATAATAATGAGAAGACGATTGCAACTATGGCTGAGAAACTTCAGCAGAAAGTACTGCTGACCGAGGATCAGAAGAACCAGGTAATAAGTATTTTGCAGTCAGGTTACTCTGAAGATGCAAAGATTAAAGTTGAGAGACTCCTCGACCAGCGCCAGAAAGCTAAATACGATATTATACAATCCGACTGGTGGAAAACACTGGAGAGAGAATTAAAAGAAGCAAATAAATAATTAACTTAAGTTTTGAAAAGGGAAAGGCGACTTTCCCTTTTTTTATGTCCTTACTTTTTTAGAATGGAAAGAACACGGGGATAAGTAAAGTAGCCATAATCCAGAAAATAATATCAAGGGGTCCTCCTGCTTTAACAAAATCAACATACCTGTAGCGGCCTGGATTATATACCAGCAGATGTGTCTGATAGCCGAGGGGACTCATAAATGCAAGCGATGCTGCAAAAGCAACTGTAACAATAAAAGGTCTCGGATCAACTCCCAAAGAATTTGCTGTAACAATTGCAATTGGTGTAAGCAATGCTGCGGTGGCATTATTCGACATTGCCTCGGTTAGAATAAGTGTTATTAAATAAATCGCAGAGAGGATCGCCATTGGTCCCAAAGATCCTATCAGCCCGATCACCTGTCCTGAAATAAGCCTGGCTGCACCTGTTTTTTCAAGCCCCAGCCCTAAAGATAAAGATCCTGCAAGAAGCACTATTATTTTCCAGTCAATGGATTTATATGCCTGTTCCAGACTAAGGCAGCCGGTCAATATCAGAAGAACGCTGCCGATAATAGCACTTACCGAAATAGGAAGAAAACCTAAAGTTGCTGACAGAACCACTCCGCTTATTATAAGTACTGCCCATAATATTTTTATTTTTCTGAAAGTAGGAGGAGAAACCTCGGATACAAAAACGAAGTCATCGCTTTCCTTTAACCTATCAAGATTTGATTTCCTTACTTCAATCAGCAGAGCATCCCCTGCTAAAAGATTTGTCCCTGCTATTTTGTCGTGCATAAACTTCCCCCGGTGCCTTATTGCGAGGGTTGTTGCTCCGTAACGGTGGCGGAAGCCTACCTCTTTAAGTGTTTTTCCTGTTAATTCTGAATGAGGCGCAATAACTGCTTCAACAAGCATAATGTCTTCATTAACAATATCTTCATCTTTCCATTTTGCCCCCGGCTTCAGCATAATGCCTTTTCTCTCCTGAAGTTCCTTTATCTTTTCAACATTACATTTTACTCTCAGGATGTCATTCTCTCTAAGGATCTCACTGGGCGGAGGAAGAAAGATCCTTTTTTCACCCCTTCTTATTTCTATAATTTCAAGTCCGACTTCAGTAAGAAGGGGGGCATTCCTTAGTTCTTTATTCACTGAGCGGGCATTGCCAAGCAGTATTATTTCAGTCAGGTATTCACCAAGACCAAATGAATTTGTAAGATCGGTACCGGTCCTTCTTTCCGGGATTATAGGTATTCCATAAAAAAGCATATAAAGTATACCGGCTCCGGCGAACAGTAGTCCTACAGGTGTAAATTCAAACATTGCGATAGCGGGCTGATTATATTTAACTGCGACAGAGCTTACAACAATATTTGTGGAGGTTCCGATCAAAGTACATATCCCGCCAAAAATGGAAGCATAGGAGAGCGGCATAAGGAGTTTTGATGCACTTGTTTTTGTATCGCCGGCAACCTGAAGTAATATCGGAAGAAAGATTGCCACTACCGGGGTGTTATTAATAAATGCCGAAATTACAATAACAATCATCATTGTTACAGCAATACCGAATATAAAACTTCTGCGGAAAAGCTTTATTACAACCCTGCCTACATAACTTACTAATCCTGTATTAAAAAGTCCTGCACTTATAATAAACATTGCGGCAATAGTAATTGTAGCCTCATTGCTGAACCCTGCCAACCCTTCTTCGGGTGTAAGAATTCCTGTAAGCAGTAATACTACAAGCACAGAAAGAGCGGCCAGGTCAACCGGTATATATTCCGTTATAAATAAAATAACGGCAACAAGAAGGGCTGCTAATACAATTGCTATTTCAAGGGTCATAATTTCAGGTAAAAGTTTGAGCAAGATCAGTTTAATTATAAAATTAAAATGTGCGTTCGATTACGTCAAAATGGTTCGATGGTACGATGGTACGATAGTACGATGGTGGTTAAATACTAAATTTACGTGTGATCATCTTCAATAAATTCTTGTAGGTTATTTCTTTAATTAAGCGGAATTATTTTGAGGTAGAAAATGTATCAACCAGAAGATTTGACTTCAATGACTCATATTCTGAATAAACTACGGGATGAAGGTTTTGATGAGGATTTTCAGATCAGCGATCAGGGAATGACAATTAAAAATAAAGGTGTTTATTTCCAGCCGGAGGATCTTACCATCGTCAGGGTTTTCAGATTTGAGGGGGATTCCAATCCCGATGATATGGCTATCGTTTATCAGATCGAATCAAAAGACGGTCACAAAGGTGTATATATAGATGCTTTTGGAACTTATGCCGATAACGATCCTATAAAGGCAGCAGAGTTTCTAAATCAGGTCAAAACTTTGAACTATCACTGATCAGGAACCTGTCTCTCCCTCCACTGGAAATGGTTGTCTTAACTGGATTGGAGGTGTTTGATTTTTCCTTATCCTGAGGTTAAGCATTTCTACAAATACCGAGAATGCCATTGCGAAATAGATATAACCCTTAGAAATATGCTGATCAAGACCCTCAGCAATAAGAGAGACCCCAATTAACAAAAGAAAGCTTAAGGCGAGCATCTTTACTGTTGGATGTTTTAACACAAAACTGCTTATCGACCCCGAAAAGATCATCATAAAAATTACGGCAATGACCACAGCGACAATCATTATCAGCAGATGATCAGCCATTCCGATTGCAGTTATTACAGAATCGAGTGAAAAAACAATGTCAAGCAGAAGTATCTGGATTATTACTCCTTTAAATGAAGGGAATGTTTTAATCTTTTTGCCTTCCTCAGTTTCATCTCCTTCCAGCTTCTCGTGAATCTCATGTGTACTTTTAGCTATAAGGAATAACCCGCCTGATATAAGTATAATATCCCGTCCTGATATTTCAGTCCCTAAAACTGCAAAAAGAGGAGCGGTGAGTTTCATTATAATTGTAATGGAGAATAGAAGTGCGATCCTGGTCAGCATTGCAAGTGACAGACCTGTAAGCCTTGCCTTTTTTTGAGAGTCAGCAGGCAGCTTACCTGATAATATGGAAATAAAGATTATGTTATCTATGCCGAGAACAATTTCAAGCACAGTAAGCGTAAGCAAAGCGATCAGCGACTGGGGATCCGTAATCCAATCCAATATATTCTCCTGATTTTTTGATGGCAATAATATGGAAAAGATTAAAGCAGGTCAATTTGAACGTAGGTTATGTGTCTGAAAATATGTTAGTTATTGGTACTTTGTTCGTGGTTCGTGGTTCTTAGTTCCTGGATCTTAGTTCTTAGTTCTTGGTTTTTGGTTCCTTTTTATAAAGCAGGTACGAGATCTATTCTGTATTTCTTTGTGTTGAGTACCCTTGTTTATTTCATAAGGAGCATTTTACGGACTATTGATTTATCACCAGCAGTTAATTTGTAGAAATACATACCGCTTGCCAACCCTGAGGCATTAAACTCATAAGTATGTACGCCCGCTTCTGTTTCCTGATTAATGGGTCTGGCAATTTCATTACCGACAGCATCATAGAATGATAAGCTCACAAAACTTTCTGAGGCGAGTGTGTACTTTATGGTAGTTAAAGGATTAAACGGATTAGGGAAATTTTGTTCAAGTGTCAGAACATCCGGAGTCATTAAAATATCCACCGGTGTCTCCCCTATCAGTTTATGTGTACCGTCATAATCATATTGAATGATCCTGTAGAGCCAGCTGCCTTTTTGAAGCTGATTATCTGCGTAAGAATATTCCTGGATTTCTGTTGTTGTTCCCTGCCCTTCAACAAAAGCAACATTTCCCCATTGTTCATTTGATTCATACTTTTTCTTCAGGATCTGAAAGCCTGAATTATTTGTTTCAGATGCAGTCTTCCAGTTAATCAGAACTGATTTATTATCAGTCTGGACGGCAGAAAAAGAAATGAGTTCAACAGGTAATGGATAAAGGGTACCGTAAGTTACACCATTTATTACAGCGCCAACCAGCTTTCCGTCGTTGGCCCAAAAGCAGCCAAGTTCTTTGGTTATCTCAGGCATAAAGGGATCCCACACAGTATCAGCATAGCCCTCGCAGAACAAACCTGTCTCAAACTTATATGACATTGTCGTAATGCCGAAAACATCTCTTGAATATTTACTTATAAGTTTTCTTAGTTTATAGCAGTCATTACCGATGGCAGTGACTTCAATAAATCCTAATGGCCAATCAAAATTGATTATTAGTTCTTCGGGGCAGGCAACTTTCCTTATATAAAGACTGTCTCCTTCAGTCCTGTCATATACTGTTTCAATCAGTTCTCCGGTTTCAGCATTAAACCTGTCGATCTGCCAGTAATAAGTACCCGTTATCAATACTCTTTCAATCGCCACTGCTGCATAATTTGGCAATCCGGGGATACTGCTGCGGTCATAGTGCCATTGATTATTTTCTTTATGGGGCAGGTGTTGTGGATAGAGGGATGTGACAGTCAATGCTGCCGTGAAAAAAAGAAACAGTGCTTTTTTCATACGATTCCCTTAATAAGAGACAAAAATGATTTAAGAGTACTGTTAAAATTAAATATTGGACATTAGAGTCACAAATAGAGTTTTTTTAATGATATTGAAAGAAACAAAACAAAAATTATATACGGATAATTCTCTGAGTCCGATGAAGCTTCGATCACGCATCATTTTAACATACTTCAAGAATCCAAAATTTCCAGAGGTTCAGGGAAGCTTCAATTAAGTATTTCAGCAGTTTCATAAAACATCCAAAATAATTGAAGTGCAGCCTTAAGAAAAAGGTCTTGTATTAGTGGTTTTTCGTGAATTTGGTATTTATTTTGAAAATACTTAAGTTAATCCGACTAATTTAGTCCTATTTCTACTATGCTTAAATTATCCAAAAAAACAGAATATGCACTGATGGCTGTAAAGTATATTGCCCTCAAAAATCACGGCAGCTGTATTACTGCCAAGGAAATATCAGACAGTTATAAAATACCGTATGAGCTTTTGGCTAAAATACTCCAGCAGCTCTCGAAAAGAGATATTATTCGTTCGGCACAGGGGGTAAAAGGAGGTTATTTCCTGAATAAACCTCCTGATAAGATTAACCTGGTGGAGATAATCTCAGCTGTCGAACCGAATTATAGATTAATGGATTGTATGAAAGAGGACAGCAGCGAAACTGATTGTATTCATTTCAACTGCTGCCAGATAAGGGATCCTCTGGTTAAGATCCATAAAGAAATAGATAAAATATTCAGAACAACAACAGTTAAACAAATATTTTGATGAAACTTCCTGTTTATCTTGATAATCATTCAACAACTCCTGTAGATCCGCAGGTATTTTCCGCAATGGAGCCATACTTTAAGGAAAAATTCGGTAATGCCTCAAGTAAAGGACATAGTTTCGGATGGGAAGCAGAGAGTGCAGTTGAGAAGTCAAGAAAAACAATTGCGGAATTTATAGGCGCCTCCCCTGCTGAGATTTATTTTACCAGCGGCACTACGGAAGCTATTAACATACTCCATTTCGGGATTGCTGAATCTTATTCCGGCAGAGGAACTCATATAATAACCAGTTCAATTGAGCATAGTGCAGTACTGGATTCACTTCGCTTTCTTGAAAAAAAAGGATTCTCAGTTACTTATCTGCCTGTAGATGAAGATGGATTCATTAAAATTGAGCAGCTTGAGCGAAGTATTATTTCCAGGACCATCCTCGTCTCTATTATGACGGCAAATAATGAGATAGGGGTCATAAATAATTTAGATGAAATAGGTAAAATCTGCAGGACAAAAGGTGTTCTTTTTCATACTGATGCTGCGCAGGGAATCGGGAAAACTGAATTTAATGCAGCGGATATGAATATAAGTGCGGCTTCTTTTTCAGCACATAAAATTTACGGTCCAAAAGGCACTGGCGCCCTTTACCTGAAAAAAGGAATTAAAATAACTCCGCAGTTTTATGGAGGAGGACAGGAAAAAGGATTACGCCCGGGAACTTTAAATACTCCGGGAATTGTTGGTTTTGGTAAGGCAGTTGAAATTTATGGAGATGTGCGTCAAAAAGAAGAAGATCAGGTGAGAGCATTAAGAGATAACTTTTATAAAAAGATTATTTCACATTTGGATGGTGTTCACCTTAACGGAAAGATTGAAGGAAGATTATATAATAATATTAACCTCCGATTCGACGGCATCCGCTCAGAGGACCTGCTGCTGGATCTTCGGGATCTGGCATTGTCCACCGGATCGGCGTGTGCTTCAGAATCAGTAAAACCAAGTCACGTTCTGAAAGCCATAGGATTAAATGATGCCCAGGCAAGAAGTTCAATCAGAATCGGACTTGGAAGATTTAATACTCAGGAAGAAATTGAATATGCAGCAAACCGCATAATTGAGAGTGTAAACAAATTAAGAAGTTTTTCCCCAATCACTAAAATAAAAGTAAGTTAAAATGAACAACAAAGTCGAGGGATTCGTCAGGCAGTTAAAGTTGGAAACTTTAAGTTTTTTGAATTATATGAAGGCTAAAGTTCCTGTTTTTCATAACTCAAATATCTTTTACCGTGATTTAGAAAACGGTGTTAAAGGATTCTATGAGAAAAAAGGAACCCGCCTGAAAAATGCAGATGCCGAGGCAATTACAAAAGAATACCTGGAACATCTCGAGAGTGAAAAAGTATTAATAAAGACAAGCCCCCAGGGATGGAAGGTTAACTTTACGGAATTTGTTACCGCCAAACCGGGTGACCCGTTTTAATTTTTAATGAGGAAATGAAAATGATCAGCATACAGAATGAATCAGAAATAAAGATAACACCGAAAGCCGCCAAAGAGATAAAAAGAATTATGGATGAAAATAAGGTCCCGGAAACATATGGTTTAAGAGTAGGAGTAAAAGGAGGCGGCTGCTCGGGATTAACCTATTCGCTGGGATTTGATGTTGAGCAGAGAGAAGGCGATACGGTTATAGAACAGGAATCCGTAAAACTATTTGTTGACGGTAAGAGCCTGTTCTACCTTACCGGCACTGAACTTGATTTTACCGACGGGCTTGAGGGCAAGGGTTTTATTTTCAATAACCCGAATGCTAAAAAGACCTGCGGATGCGGTGAATCTTTCGGTGTCTAGGTAACACTCAAAGAATTTTATTTAATACATAAAACAAAAACAAAAAACAGGAGAACTATAAATGGGCAAATTTGAACTTCCAAAACTGCCGTACGAGTACGATGCGCTGGAACCTTACATTGACAAAACCACGATGGAGATCCATCATACAAAACATCATAATGCATATGTAACAAATCTGAATAATGCAATTGCAGGAACAGAGCTTGAGTCAAAATCAATTGAAGATCTTATGAAGAATATTTCACAGTATCCAATGCCTGTAAGAAATAACGGCGGCGGTCATTATAACCACTCAATGTTCTGGAAGCTGATGAAGAAGAACGGCGGCGGTTTACCAGGCGGCAAGCTGGAGCAGGCCATAAACTCTTCCTTCGGATCATTTGAAGAATTCAAAAAACAGTTCAATAATGCCGCAACTACAAGATTTGGTTCAGGATGGGCATGGCTTGTAGCAAGCAATAATAAACTGGTTGTATCCTCCACACCGAACCAGGACAACCCATTAATGGATGTTGCCGAAGTTAAAGGAATCCCTGTTCTTGGACTTGATGTATGGGAACACGCCTACTATTTGAAATATCAAAACAGACGTCCCGAATACATTGAGAACTGGTGGAATGTTATTAATTGGGAAGAAGCTGCGAGGCTTTTTGACCATGTAAAATAATTTGTAATTTTACATAAGATAAAATTCAGATTATTTCATCATCAGGAACGAACAATTAAATGAACCGGATAATACCCC
Source organism: uncultured Ignavibacteriales bacterium (assembly GCA_963764685.1). GTDB lineage: Bacteria > Bacteroidota > Ignavibacteria > Ignavibacteriales > Ignavibacteriaceae > CAVXTT01. The sequence goes on along the minus strand of CAVXTT010000029.1, from coordinate 38,336 downwards.
TATTCCCTCTTAACCTGGTAGTTTTTCCGGGTTCCTATTACCCGCTCCACATTTTTGAGGAGCGCTACAAGAAAATGCTGAAGCATTGCATTGATGAGCAGAGCGGGTTCGGTATAGTGGCAAGTATAGGAGGGAAAAATTCTAGTATTGGAAGCTATGTTGTGATCTCAAGAATTGTAAAGAGCTACGATAACGGTGAGTCTGATATTATTGTTAAGGCAGTTAAAAGATTCCAGATACTTAACTCAGAAATCCATTCATCCGGATATGCCATAGCCGAAATTGAAGATTATACCGATCAAAATGTGGAGATTGATGAAGTCCTGCTTGAAGAAATCAAAAATATCTTCGATGATATACTTGAAAAGATAAATTTCCAGCTTGATGATACTTTCTGGGATAACTTTGACAGGACAGAATTTAAATCCTTCAAGATAGCCGAGAAATCAGGACTTAACCTGCAGCAGCAGCAAAGGCTTCTCACCTTTCAGGATGAGAATAAAAGATTAATGTTCCTGATCGATCATTTTAAAAAGCTTGATAAACAGATTAATAAGGATTCTGTTTATAAGACGATTATTATGAACGACGGGTATCTCAATCCGAAACGCGAATCAGAAGATTGATTTAAACAAATAAAAAATCAAAAAGGCTTTAACCTGATAACTTTAGGTTAAAGCCTTATTTTTTTGAAGACTCAGATTTATTTTTTTAATTATCCTGCCCTGTTTTATTTCTTATCCTTAATATTTCTTCAATCCTTAGAATCAGGTCAGATCTCACTTCTGATATGTTTTTCAACAAGGTTTAGTCTGTTGACAGCTCTTTTTAAGGCTTCCTCAGCACGGGGCACATCAATATTCTTATCTTCCTTATGCTGCAGTCTCTCAAGGGCTCTTTCTTTTGCTCTTTTCGCTCTTTCTGAATCAATACTTTCAACAGCTTCAAGCGAATCTGCCAGGATCAAAACCTTATTATTATTCACTTCAATTGTTCCCCCGCCGGTTGCATAGTAGACTACTTTATCATCGTTATGTGCAATTTTTATAAAACCGATTTCAAAGGTACTTAATAAAGGAGCGTGGTTTACCAGCACCTGGAAACTGCCTGCAGTACCAGGAACTGTTACCGATTTTATAACTCCCGAGAAAAGAACTTTCGAAGGAGTAATTATTTCTAAAAACAGTTCTGCCATTTTTATTTCATTGCCTTGGCTTTTTCAACAGCTTCTTCAATTGTACCGACATACATAAAAGCTGCTTCCGGAAGATCATCATAATGTCCATCGATAATTCCTTTAAAGCCTCTTATATTATCCTCAAGCTTTACATATTTTCCTTTATAACCGGTAAACTGTTCTGCAACGAAGAAAGGCTGGCTGAAAAATCTCTGTAGTCTTCTTGCTCTTCTTACAATAACTTTATCTTCATCAGAAAGTTCATCCATACCAAGAATATTAATAATATCCTGGAGGTCTTTATAATGCTGTAAGTATTTCCTTTACTCTTTTAGCAACATCATAATGCTCGTCACCGATTATACCGGGATCAAGAATTCTTGATGTTGAATCAAGAGGATCAACTGCAGGATAAATACCAAGTTCTGATATCTGGCGGCTTAATACTGTTGTTGCATCAAGATGAGCAAATGCAGCAGCAGGAGCAGGATCAGTTAAATCATCTGCAGGAACATATATTGCCTGCACCGATGTAATAGAACCTTTATCAGTTGAAGTAATTCTTTCCTGCAAGGCACCCATTTCCGTTGCAAGGTTAGGCTGGTAACCTACCGCAGACGGCATACGTCCAAGCAGTGCAGATACTTCAGAACCTGCCTGTGTAAAACGGAATATATTATCGATGAATAAAAGAACATCTCTTCCCTCTTCGTCCCTGAAATATTCGGCAATGGTTAAACCGGTAAGCGCAACTCTCAAACGTGCTCCCGGTGGTTCATTCATCTGACCGAATACAAGGGCAGTTTTTTCAAGTACACCTGATTCTTTCATTTCAAGCCAGAGATCATTTCCTTCACGGGTTCTTTCTCCAACTCCTGCAAATACTGAATAACCGCCGTGCTCGTGTGCAATATTATGTATAAGTTCCTGTATAATAACTGTTTTGCCTACTCCTGCACCGCCGAATAGACCTGTCTTTCCGCCTTTTGAGTAAGGTTCAATAAGATCAATAACTTTTATTCCTGTTTCAAATATTTCGTTTTTAGTAGATAAGGTTTTAAATAATGGAGCAGGACGATGTATCGGATATCTTTTAGCAGTTTTTATTTTTTCAAGTCCGTCAATTGTTTCACCGGTAACATTTATCAGCCGTCCAAGTGTCTGTGGTCCAACAGGAACAGAAATGGCTTCAGCAGTATCAAATGCATCCATACCTCTCACAAGTCCGTCAGTTGAATCCATTGCAACGGTACGTACCCTGTCTTCACCTAAATGCTGCTGAACTTCGGCAATAAGATTTTCTTCTTTCCCTTCAGTGTTTGTTCTTGGTATTCTGATTGCATTATAAATCTTTGGGAGATGTCCTTCATCAAATTCGATATCAATAACAGGTCCGATTACCTGTATAACCCTGCCTTTAACTTCTGCCATTTATTGTTCCTTAATGATTTTTAAGCTTTAAATTTAGCTAAAAATGTGAGTTTTTACAAGTAAATCAGGAGGTATCAGAGCTAAACTCTTCAGAAGTTTCAGTAACGATTCATCGTTTAATCCTTATCAAAGTGTCAATAAAATAAAAAATGCTTAACAGTTGCAATTAAATTCTGAATAATATAATTTGGATTAAAGGAATGGACATTAATAATTCCCTTAAAGATGACCTAAAGATATTGTTAAATGAAATATATCTCTGTTCTTGTAATTATTTCTTCTACCATTTCCTTTACTCAATGGGTAAAGAAAGACAGGTCCTGCAAATACATGGGGTCAATGTATTTCCTCAATCGACAGTCTTAACTCATTATTCTTTTGGAGGATCTGTCTATATGACTAATAATGGAGGGAACCTTTGGTCTAAAAAATCTAATCCACATTCAATTATTGATATTTCGTCTACGAATGAAAGTCTCTCCCGCTGTAAGTCTGCAAATATATACAGCTCGAATAAGCAGATGTATCCCATTCAACCGTGTACTCACCTGCAGGTTTTTTTCATTTACAAGTAAAGCAATCTCATTACACAGTATGTTATAAATATTAATATTACTTTACCGTCTAATCCCGTGGTTATTTAATATTTTATGGATGTAGTTGGATTGAAAAGGTTTGGATAATTCTGCTGTAAAAAGTACACAGGTCCGTCAAAATTCCTCTGTGTTAACCTGTAAAAATATTTTCCAGTTAATGAAATCTCGTCATTAAAGGAATATTTATGGAATTAATGAAATATTGACATGGTTTTTATTTGTGCTTGCTAAGTTATTACCTCTTGCTTTTTATTAATAATATATTAATCTTCAGTATTATTAATTACATCTACACTTAAAGGCGGGCATGTCGCCTTAACTCTGCTATTAACCTATAATTCAAATTATTTTACTCTCTTTAAGTGAAGATATCGTCCGCATTTCTACTTATTATCGGCAATTTTTATTTAAAGTCATATTTAAAAAGATTTTACTATATATTAATTAAAAATTTTCCGTTAAGAATGTATACTAAGCTAATTATATTCTTTCTTATTAGTCTGTGGTGTACTAATAGTTTAGCTCAGAGTAGCCAATCTGTTTTTACTCACCTCACAATTGAAGACGGTCTTTCACAATCATCTGTTTACTCAATACTGCAGGATAGATCTGGTTTAATGTGGTTTGGTACAGAAGACGGTCTCAATATGTATGACGGTCATACATTCAGAGTATACCGCAATGAGTCGGATAACCCAAGCTCATTATCGAATAATAATATCCGTGTTATTTTTGAAGATACTTTTGGTTCACTGTGGATTGGCACGTGGGGTGGTGGATTAAATCTGTTCGATCCTAAGAGTAATTCATTTACTCGATATCAGTATGACTCCAGGAATTCTAATTCCCTATCAGGAGACAGGATCTGGTCCATCTATGAAGACTATACCGGTGTCTTGTGGGTTGGCACATATGGTAGTGGATTGAATCGTTTCGACCGTAAGAGTAACTCTTTTATACGCTATGAAAATAAACCCCAAAACCCAATCTCACTGTCAGGTAATTTTGTACTTTCTATTTACGAAGATCGATCTGGTGAACTGTGGATTGGTACAAACAATGGTTTGAATCTATTCGAACGTGAGAGTAACTCCTTTAAACACTACCAATATGATCCGGAAAACCCGAACTCATTATCGGGAAAAAGTATCACATCTATCCGTGAAGACCATTCCGGTATGCTTTGGATTGGTACTGGTGGCGGTGGCCTAAATTTATTTGACCGTCAGAACAACTCTTTTAAACGCTACAAGAATGATCTCAAAAACACAAGTTCGTTGTCGAATAATATAGTCTGGACTATCTGTAAGGACCGCTCTGGCTCATTCTGGGTAGGTACCTGGGGTGGCGGACTGAATCTTTTCAATAGACAAAACAATTCGTTCGAACGTTTCCAACACGATGCCCAAAACTCAAACTCACTGATGGGGGATTTTGTCATTTCTATTTATGAGGATCGGTCTGGAGTACTATGGGTTGGCACACTAAGCAGCGGCTTGAATATTTTGAATCGAGAAAGCAACTCTATTAGGTACTACCAGCAAACACTCCAAATTCCGAAGTCATTGTTAGGAAATAATGTTAATTGTATCGTCGAAGCCCAGTCTGGAATGCTATGGATCAGTACCTTTGGTGAAGGCCTCAGTTGTTTCGATCGCAATGGCAAATCTTTCAAACGGTATCACAATGATCCTATGAATCCTAAATCTCTTTCTCATAACAACGTTCATTGTATTTATGAGGATCGGTCAGGTGAATTGTGGATCGGAACCGAAGAGGGCTTGAATGTTTTTAATCGACAAAACGCATTTTTCAAAAGTTACCAGCATTCTTCTAAAGACCCAAAATCACTGTCGTATAATACGGTTTATTCTATCCATGAAGACCGTTCTGGCTTTCTATGGGTTGGCACGTATCGCGGTGGCTTGAATCTTTTAGATAGACGGACTGATTCCTTCATAAGCTATCAGCATAATTCAAAAAGCCCAAACTCATTATCTAACAATTCCGTTACTTGTATTTACGATGACCACACTGGTGCATTATGGATTGGAACTGAGAACGGTCTGAATCTTTTCAACCGACAGGATCACTCATTTATACGCTACCAACAGGATCCGGAAAATTCAAATTCACTATCAAACAATTCGATAAATTGTATTTACGAGGATCTTTCAGGAGCGATGTGGATTGGGACCGGCGGGGGCGGACTGAATCGTCTCGATCGTTCCACTGGCAGTTTCAAACATTTTCGTGAGAATGACGGATTATTAAATGATGTTGTGTATGGGATTTTGGAAGATGGCAGTGGCAGGATTTGGATTAGCACTGTAAAGGGCATTTCCCGGCTTGATCCGGAGACTGGTGAATTCAGAAACTTTGATGTTTCCGATGGTCTTAGCAGCAATGAATTCAATTTTAACGGCTATTGTAAAACCCGTGACGGTTTGATGTACTTTGGAAGCATCAATGGTATAACTGCATTCCATCCGGACAGCATTAAGGACGATCCGTTTATACCACCAATTGTTATTACTGACTTATTGTTGTTCAATAAACCAGTTGAAGTTGGAGCCAACTATAATGGATTCGTACTTCCACAATCAATTTTAACATCCAACGAGGTAACATTTTCCTACCAGGAAAACGTATTCACATTTGATTTCTCTGCCCTCTGTTACGTAAATCCAGAAAAGAACAAATATGCATATCGTCTGGAAGGATTTGACAAGGAGTGGATTTATACCGATGCTAAAAGACATTTCGCTACATACACCAACCTGGATCCTGGTACTTATATGTTTCAAGTAAAAGGCTCGAATCACGATTTCGTCTGGAATAATGAAGGTCGTACACTGAAGGTTGTTATTACACCTCCGTGGTGGAAAACCATCTGGGCATACATTGGGTACGCATTTGTTTTTATAGGTTTACTATATACTATTCGGAGGTTCGAAAAGAATAGAGAAAAACTCAAGCATCAAGCAGAACTAGAGCATGTTGAGGCAGAAAAGCTCCGCGAGATTGACCAACTCAAATCCCATTTCTTTGCTAATATCTCGCACGAATTCAGAACACCGCTTACACTTATTTTAGGTCCGATTCAAAAGTGGCTGGGAAAAGCTGATCCTATCTTCTCGCTCCACGGTAGGGCAGATGAAACCTCTGGCACTTTGAAAGAACTTCGATCCGTTATTATTAGCCGGGATAAAGAAATACGGAAAGATTTAACGATAGCAGAACGTAATACCCGACAGCTTCTTAACCTAGTTAACCAGTTGCTTGATCTCTCCAAGATAGATGCGGCAAAGATGAATCTTCGGGCAACAAAAGGGAATATAGTTTCTTTCGTTAAGTGGATAACTATGTCATTTGAATCTCGCACTGAACAGAAGGGAATTAACTTACAATTCATATCTGAGCAAGGGGAGATAGAATTATATTTTGACAGAGATAAAATGACAAAGATATTAACCAACCTCCTTTCAAATGCCTTTAAATTCACTGGTGAAGGGGGTTCAATAACTGTTTCCATCACACATTTACCCTTTGTGAATGGAGTAAGAGAAGTTGAGGCAGCTGTTATCATCGTTAAAGATACTGGAATTGGAATACGCGAAGAAGAACTCCCTAAGCTGTTTGATAGATTTTACCAGGTAGATAGTTCTCATACCAGAGAGCATGAGGGAACCGGAATTGGATTAGCACTGACAAAAGAGCTGGTAGAAATTCATCACGGAAAGATTAAAGTCAAAAGCAAAGTAGGCGAAGGAAGCGAATTCATTTTAGAATTACCTGTTGGAAAAAAACATTTAAGTAACAATGAGTTCATCGAAGAAAAAGAAACCGGGGATGCTATTTACTTAAAAAAATATGATCACCCTCCAGCAAGTGGCGAAATGCATTCCTCCAATATTACATCTGCAAATTCTTCATCGAAAATAACTCAGAATTACATAGAAATTAATGGAGAAAAAGAAATCATCCTGATTGTTGAAGACAATGCTGATGTACGATCATACATAAAAGATTCACTTGGTGATGGCTACCTGGTTGAAGAAGCTTCAAATGGTGAGCAAGGCATTGAAAAAGCAAAAGAGATTATTCCGGATTTAATTATTAGCGATGTCATGATGCCGAAAATGGATGGAAACGAATTAACACGAAGAATAAAAACTGATGAAAGAACAAGTCATATCCCCGTTATTTTACTAACAGCAAAGTCAGCACAGGAGAACAAGCTTGAAGGATTGGAAACAGGTGCAGATGATTATCTCACAAAACCATTTGACCCAAAAGAATTAACAGTAAGAATAACAAACCTGATTAATCTTAGAAAAAAGCTTTATGAAAAGTTCTCAGGAGAAAACATTATCTCAAGGAAAGTTGGAAAGAAACTAAGCAGCATAGATGAAAAATTTTTGAATAAATCGCTTGAGATTGTAGAGAATCATTTACCCGAAGAAGATTTCAGTATTGAAGAATTTGGTAAGGAGGTTGGAATGAGCAGACAGCAGCTGAATAGAAAGATCAGAGCATTAACAGGAAAAACAGCAAGCTTATATTTAAGGTCAATAAGATTATTAAAAGCCAAAAGTATGATAGAAGAAAAAAAGGGAAATATATCAGAAATTGCCTACTCGGTCGGATTCTCAAGTCCTGCTTACTTCTCTGCTTGCTTTAAAGAAGAATTCGGTTACCCTCCAAGCAACATTGTGTCTTAGTTTTCCTGGACTTCTACATCACACCCCTTTATAAAATCTTTCAAATTTAAGCTGATTTTATATAATGTTCCGTGAGCTAAAGTTTTAGTTCCATAGCTGATAGGTAGTGTCCTGCCAAATTTTATTTATTTGTAGTGAATCTTGAAAAACAAGATAATCAACAAATAAGAAAGAGGCTAAAATGAAAACCTTTCTCAAAATTTCGTTATTCTTTTTGCTATTAACACAAATTCAATATCCACAATGGGTGCCAATTGGACCTCCCTTTGGCCATGTTTGGTCATTAGCAACAAGCGGTTCTAATGTTTTTGCCGGGACCAATTTTAATGGTTTATATCGTTCCACAGATGATGGACAAACTTGGGCACAAACATCTTTGAATGCCGGTACTATTTGGTCAATTGCTATAGATGGTTCCAATATTTTTGCTGGAACAACTACCCGCTTATTTCGTTCGATAGACGATGGACAAACTTGGGCACAAACATCTTTGAATGCCGGTACTATTTGGTCAATTGCTATAGATGGTTCCAATATTTTTGCTGGAACAGATACCGGCGTATTTCTTTCGATAGACAATGGTCAAAATTGGACACATACATCATTAAAAAATTGCATGGTTTTCGGTCTTGCCGTTAGCGGTCCAAACATTTTTGCCGGGACTAATTCTGGTGTATATCGTTCTACAAATAGTAGTCAAACCTGGCATCAGACTCCCCTGGATTCTATTTGGGGAGGACGAGTTGCTGCCAATGGCTCAAATGTAATGGCCGGGGGGGGAATCGGGGAAGAAGCTTTATTATTCTATTCTTCTAATAATGGAGATACATGGTCGCAAACAAATGCTCTATATTTTGAAATTGGAGATATAATTATAAATGGTTCTGATGGATTTGCTTCGAGTCGCGGTGTTTATTATTCTACAAATAACGGCCAATCCTGGATAAATAAAAGTCAAGGATTGCCTGCTGGATCTATGGTTTCTGCACTTGCTATATCAGGGGATTACATATATGCAGGACTTGAATCGGGATTTTCAGTCTGGAGAAGACGACTGAATGAAATAACGCCAGTTGAACTCTCTTCATTTTCGGCATCAGTGGTTAATTCAGAAATAATCCTGAACTGGACAACAGCTAGTGAAACAAACAATCAAGGATTTGATATAGAACACAGTTTTGATAACCAAAAATTTTCTAAGATAGGGTTCGTACCTGGTTTCGGAACAACCACAGAGGCTAAATCTTATTCCTTCAGCATATCAGATGCTACAGCAGGAGTTCATTATTACAGGCTAAAACAAATTGATTTTGATGGAACTTTTAAGTATTCTGAAATCGTTGCAGTTGAGGTGAAAATACCCGGGACATATTCACTTTTTCAGAACTATCCAAACCCATTTAATCCATCAACTACAATTAATTATGCAATTCCATCTTCAGAATTTGTAACGCTGAAAGTTTACGATATTCTAGGAAATGAAGTAGCAGCTCTTGTCAATGAACAAAGACCTGTGGGCAGCTATGAAGTTGAATTTAATGCTGCAGGCTTAGCGAGTGGAATTTATTATTATAAAATTCAAGCAGGTAGTTTCGTTGAAACGAAAAAGATGATTCTGATGAAATGATCACTTTATTCTGTTTACATTAATTATAGTTACTCTTCACGGGCTTTACAATTTATCAATTCTCTTGGAGGTACAATTGAAAACATTTAATTATTTTTATGTTTTGGTTGTCTGGATAATGACAACTATTAATCCGCTGAATGCCCAGCCCATTCAGGAATTTTGGGAGGAGACGAACAGCCCTGATGGTGGTTACATTACCTCGTTCACTGTAGATTCGTCACAAAAGCTACTTACAGGAACATCAGAGGGAGGTGTATTTCGCACAACAAACGATGGTGATGACTGGATATCATTAGGTCAACCTGCGGGCTGGAAGGGAAGTTCGATTCCTGCACTTGCTATCAGCACTTCAGGAGACATCTTTGCAGGAACTGAGGACTGGTCAATGGAGAATTGGAGTGGTATTGTCAAATCCACCGATAAGGGTCAAAATTGGTTTGGTGTGTGGTTTATTCCGGATTCGTACCCGGTTTATTCAATCCTAATTAAGCCTGATGGGTACATATATGCAGGAACGAGATATGATAACGGTGCGATCATGAAATCTACGGATAATGGAAACAATTGGACGCAACTCAATACTTTATCTGGTGCCGAATTCGTTTATGACCTTGCAGCCAACTTCTCAGGACATTTATTTGCAGGTACGGATTTTGGGGTTTATCGCTCAACCGATGATGGAGTTAGCTGGATGCAAATCAATTCGGGATTGACAACAACAGATATTCGCAGTCTTGTCATTAATTCATCTGGACATCTTTTTGCAGGCACATATGGAGAAGGTGTGTTCCGTTCTACTGATAATGGAGACACCTGGGAAGCAACAGGATTATTATCAGCTTTCTTACTTTCAATGGTCATAAATTCAGAATGGGATATATTTGCCGCAACAGCAGGAAACGGTGTTTTCCGTTCGACAAATAATGGTGATACCTGGGAGTCCATAGGTTTAACAGGTCAATATGTCTATTCTCTTGCAATAAATTCAAATGATCGTTTGTTCGCAGGTACTGCTCAAAGAGTTTTTCGTAGTGTAGAATCCACCGTTCATGTTGAGCAGGTAAGTGAAAGACCATCATCATTTGTGCTAACTCAAAACTTTCCAAATCCATTTAATCCATCAACAACGATTTCATTCTCACTCCCTGTTGAGTCAAATGTTAGTATTAAACTTTTCAATATGCTGGGACAAGAAGTAGACCAAATTGCAAGCGGAGATTTTAACGCTGGCAGTCACCATCTGGAATTCAGCGCTAATAGTTTATCAAGCGGAACATACTTCTATTCAATAGAAGCACAAGCAATTACTGGTGAGCATTTTAATTCAACGAAAAAGATGATTCTGATGAAATGATTACTTTATTCTGTTTACATTAATTATAATTACTCTTCACGGGCTTTAAATTTATCAATTATCTTGGAGGTACAATTGAAAACATTTAATTATTTTTATGTTTTGGTTGTCTGGATAATGACAACTATTAATCCGCTGAATGCCCAGCCCATTCAGGACTTTTGGGAAAAGACGAACGGACCTTATGGGGGTCATATCAATGGATTCACCATTAATTCATCCGGGTGGATTTACGCAGGGACATCAGGAGGAGGTATCTTCCGGAGTTCAAATAACGGTGATGATTGGATATCAATAAACATTGGACTAAATGCGACTGAAGTTCGCTGTCTTATCACTAACACTTCAGATCATATTTTTGCAGGTACTTATGGCAGTGGAATTTTTCGCTCCCAAAACAACGGCGATAGCTGGATCCAGATCAATGCCGGGTTGACAGAATTTTATGTTTTCTCCCTCGCCGTCGATCAATCGGGAGATATCTTCGCCGGAACGAAAAGTGGTATTTTCCGTTCCACAGACAATGGGAATAGTTGGGCATTGACAGGAGGAATGAACTATATCTTTGCCCTGGCAATCAACGACTCAGGTCACATCTTTGCCGGTAATTATGGGAATATTTATCGCTCAAAAGATCATGGTTTCACCTGGTCAAGTTATGGAATACCGGCATTTGTAATTTTAGGATTCACTATAAATTCAAGGGGACATATATTCGCTGCAACATACGGTGCAGGTATTTTACGGTCTACTGATAATGGTGACAGCTGGATTACTTGTTATTCACCCGGCCCTGGATTTAATTCATTCGCTATCAATCAATCGGGACATATATTCGCTGGAGCTTATAAAAGTGTTTATCGATCTACTGATGACGGAGTTAGCTGGGATATAGTTTTAGATGGTTTTTATGTAAAAGCCTTGGCGATCAATCAATCAGGTGATGTTTTTGCAGGAACCGGAGACGAGGGAGTTTTACGTTCAACAACGAATGGAAATGAATGGATCCAGATTAACAATAAACTAACAGCAACTGATATCTTTTCACTTGCCATAAATTCTAATGGAGAAATATTCTCAGCAGTTAGTGGTGAATTTGGCTGGGATAATAGTGGGAACGGAATGTTATTTCGAACATCAAACGATGGTGATGATTGGCTATCAGCAGGCAAACCCGCCGGTTGGGATGGGAGCTCAATCCCCGCTCTTGCTATTAGCTCGTCAGGAGATATCTTAGCTGGAACAGCTGACTATTCAATGGAAAACTGGAGTGGTATTGTACGCTCTACAGATGGTGGGGGGACTTGGAATGGTTTATGGTTTAATCAGGACTCGTATCCAGTTTATTCACTCCTAATTGATTCTGATGGGTACATCTATGCAGGAACGGGGTACGACAATGGGGTAATAATGAGTTCTACTGATAATGGAAACAATTGGTTACAGCTCAATACTGGGTCTGCTGCAACATTTGTTTATGCGCTTGCGATCGACTCAATTGGTCACCTTTTTGCTGGTATGGATAATGGAATTTATCGTTCTACCAACAACGGTAACAGCTGGGTACAAATCAATTCGGGATTGACAGTAATAGATATTCGCAGCCTTGTAATTCATTCCTCCGGAATTCTTTTTGCAGGCACCTATGGGGAAGGCGTCTTCCTTTCAACTAATAACGGAGACACCTGGGAAGCAACAGGATTAACCTCTACTTACATACGGTCGTTGGTCGTAAATTCAATCGGCGATATCTTTGCCGGAACAGAAGGAAGTGGTGTCTTCTGTTCTACAGATAACGGTAATACCTGGAGCCAGACTTCTACTGGTCTAACAAGCCAATATGTTTATTCGCTGGCAATTAATGCTGATGATCGTTTGTTTGCAGGTACTTTGCAAGGAGTTTTTCGCAGTGCGGAATCCACTGTTAATGTCGAGCAAATAATTGAAGGTCCATCATCATTCGAGCTAACTCAAAACTATCCTAATCCATTCAACCCATCAACAACAATCAGGTATTCAGTATCAACTTATAAATTTGTAACTCTTAAAGTTTATGATGTTTTGGGAAATGAAGTTGCAACTCTAGTTGATGGGTACAAACCATCTGGAAGTTATGAAGTTGAGTTTGAGGCAGCAAGTTTGACGAGTGGGGTCTACTTCTATCAGCTGAAATCTGGAGAGTATACGGAGACAAAGAAAATGATATTGATGAAATGACTATCGCATCTCAATCACAAAGATACCCGGACTATGCACGGGTATCTTTTTTTATTTTTTGTTTTCAGGTTTTTAGAAAGCAGAGGATTCCAGTACTTTAAGCTGTTCCAGGAATTCCGGGTTCGATATGGAAATACATTCTGGGCCGATAATGGATCCCCCCTTCTCCAACAGGCAGGATAATATAATAAATGCCATTGCTATCCTATGATCCCCGAAACTATCAAATACCGGCATCTCTTTAGTAATCTTCCCCTCAACAGAGAAACCGTCCGGATATTCTTTTACTAAAAGTCCGGCAAGATCAAGATTATCCACGAGCGCTCTGATCCTGTCTGTTTCTTTTACCCTTAATTCGGATGCATTTCTCAGAACAAAAGCTCCCGATGCAAAGATGCCTGCAATTGTTAATGCGGGGATCTCATCTATAATTTCTGCGATAACATCTCCGGGTATCTTTACATTCTTTAAGTTGCTTCCTTCCACGTTAATATCACCGCAGGGCTCTCCCCCGGAACCTCCTTTAGGTATAATACTGATATCAGCCCCCATTTCCTGGAGAATTTTAATAAAGGCTGTCCTCGACTCATTAATAAGTATATCTTTTATCAACAGGCGTGCACCCGGAATCAGGAGAGTCAGTACTATGAAAAATGAAGCAGATGATATATCCCCCGGAATATGAAATTCTTTCGGACGGGGATAGTGTTCCCTGGAAACCTTTATAAGTAATCCTGAAGCGGTTTTTTCTATTGGAAGTCCAAGCATCATTTCGGTGTGGTTCCTGGTAGGAAGAGTTTCAAGGATTGTACTCACTTCATTAAGATGTAAACCGGCAAGTATTATAGCGCTTTTAACCTGCGCACTTGGAACTATCATTACATAAGAAATATTTTTGAGAGTCCCGGATGGGAATATACTCAGCGGAAGCCTGCCGTTCCCGGATGTTATCCCGGCACCCATAAGTGAAAGGGGATGGATTACCCTGTCCATAGGACGCATAGAAAGTGATTCATCACCTGTAATTACAGATTCAAAATCCTGCACTGAAAGAAGCCCTGTCATAAGCCTTGCAGTAGTACCTGAGTTACCTGCATCCAGCTGCTTCCCTGGTTTCCTGAATCCCCTAAACCCTGCACCACTTATTTTATGATAATTTCTCTCCTTAATTATTTCTACACCCAATTCCTGCAAACAGCTGATGGTTGAATTAACATCGGCAGAATCAGACAGGTTGTATATAATTGATTCTCCTTCAGCCATCGCAGAAAAAATAAGAGCCCGGTGAGATACAGATTTGTCCCCCTTGAACGAAAGTTCCCCCTTAAATGGTCTTATTTTCGAAAATGACTTTATCATCTCATTTATCGCACCATTCGTCTATCTTTCTTATCGAGCTCGCTGCTTCTCATTTCCGGTTTGCCGTAATCCCCTTTAACCATCCTTTGCCGCATTGCCTCGAATAAAATCACTGCTGCAGCTACAGAAACATTAAGGCTCTGAATCATACCAAGCATAGGTATCTGTATTAATTTATCAGCCATTTTTGCGGCGTCTTCAGATACACCCCTTGCTTCGTTGCCCAGTACTATAGCAATTTTTTCTGTAAGGTCAAGCTCAAATATATTTTCCGATCCATCCTGCAGCGAAGAAGCGTAAATCTTAAATCCCTTATTCCTTAAAGCAGTATAACATTCCGGAATATCCCTGTACTTTTCTTTTTCAACCCATTTTAATGCTGAGGCGGAGGATGATTTTGCAATCTGGGGAAATGATTCTATAGTATACAGGAGAGCAACAGAGGATATTCCCACAGCGTCAGATGTACGGAATATTGCACTTACATTATGAGGATCGTGAATATTTTCAAGTACTACCGTAAGTGATTTACGCCTGGCTTCCAGTACTTTCTTTATCTTATCGAGACGCTCGTTAGTTTTAAATTGTCTCACTTTACTTATTAAAAACGAGTTTGTAGATGGTCCTGTTATTGGAGGATCTTGCTTTATCTAATTTGAACTGCTTCTTTGAATCCATCTTCAGATAATAAGCAGCAAGTTCGGTTATTTTATCAAGTACAGTTTCTTCATCGGCAGCCCACGATTCGCAACCCCGCAGTGAAGGGATCTCTGCTGTATAGCCGTCGTTGGTTTTATGAACAACAATATCTAAAACCATAGATTAACATTAATGATCTAAATTGCTTTGCTTGTACGACTCAATTATTTTAACTCCTGAACTGGTACCTATCCGCGATGCGCCCGATGCAATCATAGCAAGTGCATCTTCAGCAGTTTTAATGCCTCCGGATGCTTTTACTTTACAATTATCACCTGCGATAA
This sequence comes from uncultured Ignavibacteriales bacterium, assembly GCA_963764685.1. Classification (GTDB taxonomy): domain Bacteria; phylum Bacteroidota; class Ignavibacteria; order Ignavibacteriales; family Ignavibacteriaceae; genus CAVXTT01. Next base: position 22,865 of record CAVXTT010000029.1, on the reverse strand, counting down.
ATTTCATCAGAGCCACATCTTTTGCCACAGCGCCCCCTTTGCTGAAGCCCGTAGAGGTTTTGATAAAATCAGCACCGGCATCTTTTACGAGAAGACAGGCTGCAATTTTTTCATTATCATCAAGCAGACAAGTTTCAATGATCACCTTGCATAAGGCACTCTTGCTGTGGGCTGTATTAACCACTGCCCTAATATCCTGATAAACAAAATTATAATCCTTGCTCCGCAGCGCCCCGATGTTCATTACCATATCAACTTCTGAAGCACCCTTAAGCAGGGCGTATTCAGTTTCCCTGACCTTTATCTCTGCCCCGGATGCCCCCAGCGGGAATCCAATTACGGAGCATACTTTTACACTGGTGTCCTTTACAACATTCCAGCAGGTTTTCACATAAGAAGAATTAACACACACAGATGCGAAATTATATTCTACCGCTTCCCGGCACAGGTCTTCAATTTCAGATCTCGATGCTTCCGGTTTTAGTAAAGTGTGATCAATCATTCCTGCAAGTTCAGATATTGTTAAACGGGGGACAGCAGGATTATTGTTATAAGAGCCGGTAAACTCATTCAGGTAATTATTCAGAACCGCTTCTGAATAATTTTTATTTTCTATTTTAGTCGTCATAATTCTTAAAAGCCTTTAAAGTGTTTTTCATAAGCATTGCTATTGTCATCAGACCCACACCTCCGGGCACAGGAGTAATGAATGAAGCTTTTTGGGATACCTCTTCAAAATCCACATCCCCCACTACCCTGCTTCCTTTCGGGTGTGAGGGGTCGTCAATTCTGTTTATACCTACATCGATTACAACAACTCCCTCCTTAACCATATCCTTTTTTACAAAAGCGGGACTGCCAATAGCCGCTATAAGAACATCAGCCTGCTTTGTATAATAAGAAACATCTTCAGCCGCAGAATGACATATTGTTACAACAGCATTTGCATTCTCTTTTTTTTGCACAAGCAGATTAGCTATAGGTTTACCTACAATATTGCTTCTTCCGAGAACAACAACGTGCTTTCCCTTAAGATCTATTTTGTACCTGGTTAATAATTCCTGAATTCCTGCAGGGGTACAGGGAACAAAACCATCTTTTCCGTAAACAAGATTACCGATGCTTACCGGGTGAAATCCGTCCACATCTTTCTTCGGAGATATAGCCTCAATTACTTTATCTTCATTGATATGCTTAGGCAGCGGAAGCTGCACAAGTATCCCGTGGATTGCAGGATCATTATTATATTTCTGGATCAGCTCAAGAAGAGCTTTTTCTGTAATATCCGCATTATGCCTTTCTGCTTTGGAATAAATACCGATCTCAGCACAGGCTTTTATTTTATTATTAACATAAATGGCAGACGAAGGATTTTCCCCCACAAGTATTGTAACAAGTCCCGGTACCCCTTTGCCGGAGTTCTTAAGTTTTTCTATTTCCGCCTTAATTTCATCCTTAATTAAAGCTGATATCTTTTTCCCGTCAATCAGTTCCATTAGACTTTTGCTGTTTTAATTGAATAATTATAATTTTTCTCCAGATGAAGTGTTAAATTTTTATCTGATAATATTTCTTCAGCAAACGGATTAGAGTTCTGCCACCCTGTTTTTCCCGAGCTTCTGAAATGTTCAAGGCGCCGGAGAGTGATCTCACAATAAAGAGGATCATTATCGGCAGTAAAACATCTCCTTCCTGTTCTTTCACAGGCAATTAGAGTAGTACCGGAATGTGAGAACAAATCAACTACATTTTGTCCCGCTTTACTGCTCGCATTCAGTATCCGCTCAATTGCCTTTAATGGTTTCTGTGCATAGCACCCGTTAACATTTTCTTCAATTCTGTAGAACACCTGCTGTATATCTATCCATACATTTCCTGCCCGGATATTTTCTGATCTGCTCCGCTCCATATTTTCCGTTTCTGTACCATTAATTATCTTATAGTAACCGCGCAAGCACTTTAGGGATCTCTGTATATTCAGCATCAACATTAAACACAGGCTCTCCTTTTATATAAAAAAGCAGTTCCTGTCTTATTGCCATCCAGTTTTTCTGAGTGCCGTAACCCCTCTGGTTACGCATTGTGATAAAACTTTTAGAGTGAAAGCCTGAAGATGCCATCATTTCAATAAACTGAGGCAGAGGCTGAAAATGCCTGTTCTGATCAGCTCCCAGCCATATATAAAGAGATGCATTCTCATCCAGTATTTTGTAAGTTATTTCTATCCATTTACTGCACCACTCAACAAACTCCTTCACTTTTCTTTCTTCAAAAGCAACAAAGTTATATGGAGGATCGTGAACAGCAAGTGCGGCAGTTTCATTATTCATCAGCAGGGAAACTTCTTCAGGTTTTGAAGAATCGATGCATCCTATCCGATGACCGGAAACGGGATCTGTATAAATTGTCTTTTTTTGAAATCTTGAGTATGGAAGAAGCATTTCCCTTAGTTTATTATCCGTATCCAGCCGGGGTAAGGGAAAATTGAGCATAGATCAATCAGTTTTTCTGATGAAGTCAGGGAACAAGATTTTTTCAATCTCTACCGTTTTACCCGTTTCGGTATCCACCTTTAAAAAGACGCCGCACAGGTGTACATCATTTTCAGCAGTCTCATATTTTTGAGGTGTCTGGTAGAGGAACCTGTTAACTGCAGCCTGGATCTTCATCCCGATAACAGATTCATAAGGACCCGTCATACCCACATCGGTAATATATCCGCTGCCGTTAGGAAATATTCTTTCATCAGCAGTCTGAACGTGCGTATGTGTACCTATTACTGCAGAAACTTTCCCATCAAGATAATTTATCATTGCAATCTTTTCGGCAGTAGCCTCTGCGTGAAAATCTAAAATGATAACTTTGGTCTCTGCTTTAATCTTAGGAATTATCCAGTCCGCTGTCCTGAAGGGACAATCGATAGCCGCCATAAAGGTTCTTCCCTGGAGATTCATAACAGCGGCTTTACCTTTTTTTGTATCAGCAATATAATAACCGTTGCCGTATGTTCCTTTTGGATAATTTAAGGGACGCAGCGAACGGGGCTCAGCCCTAAGATAGTCCTGCGACTGATGTTTATCCCAGGTATGATTTCCTCCTGTTATAACGTGTACGCCGAGATCAAGTAAAATTTTACCTTCTTTTTCGGTGCATCCTTTGCCGTCAGAAATATTTTCACCATTTGCAATAACAAGATCGGTTTTGTATTTCTGCATAAGCCCCGGCAGCCAGGTCTGTACAAGATTTACACCCGGTTTGCCTATAATATCACCGACGAAAAGAATATTCAAAATTGCCATTAGTCCTCAGAATTAAGTGGTTAATATAGCAAAAATGGAGTACGAATTGAAGATTTAAGAGGAAAGACAGTTGAATATTATCTTCCGTGATAGATTATCCCGTTTTCAGTGTCGCTTATGAAAATTTCTTCCCCATTGCCCCAGATCCCTATAAAATAACTATCTTGAAGTAATTCACCTATAATAATCGGACTCCAGTTTTCACCATTAAAGTGATGGGGTAAGGAATTTATTCCAATGGCCCAAATGTCTTTATCATTTCTTGCAAACGAATTAGAAAATCCGCCGCTTCCCATTGTAAATTCTTTAATCCAAACGTCCTCTATTAAATTTCCATCGTTTGATTTTCTGGTAAATATACTCCTCATAAAAGTATACATTTTGTTGTTCGCAAATAATAGTCCACTATATCCAAACTTCCCCTCAGTATATAATGTAGTCTGATCTATTATAACAAAATTGTTATCTATTAATTTCATTATATAAAGAGAATCTGCTCCAATAGGATAAGCTGTCAAATATACACTAGTCCCAGCTCCTCCAATTGATTGAATAAAATAATTATCCTGCAGCGTATACTTTTTCCATATACCATCTTTATATTCACTGACATGATTAGAAGAAGAAATCCAGAAGTGGTCTTTACGAATTGGATAAATATCAGTATAGCCATCTGGCATTTGGTTAATGTCTCCCAAAACTTCAGTCCATTTAATTCCATCAAAGTGCATTATGAAGGGGGCCGTTGTCTCTGGATTACTGTATATTCTGCCGCCGAAAGCCCACACATCATTTTGTGCTGTACCCCATACTCCTCCAACACTTTTTGAACCATTACCGTAAACTGTTATAGGAGTATTATAAACAGCCCTGCGCCACTTCGTACCATCATAATGCCAGAGACAATTCCTTACATCTGAAGTAAAGCCTGCTCCCCACACATCTGTCGGAGAACTTCCCCAGATTGAATTTAATTCAATCATACCTGGTAGTGAATCATAGTCTACGCTATCCACATTCCAGATATAATTTCTTTTCCCTGGCGGTGTATTATCTTCAGGTGTTGTTGGAGTATTGTTACAGGAAAGTAAAGTAAATGATGAGTACAACAGGATTACAGTTACTAACGATCTCATAATATCCCCACAATATTTAATAAATAATAAATAAGATGCCCAATAATTGCAAAGCGCATTGAAACTTAGCAAATCTATATACTTAAAGTCAACCTAAAACTTCTCACGAAATGAGATTAAATTAATCATGGAAATCATCTGATTAATTTCAGTTGAAACAAGGATTTCAGATAAAATAATAAGAAAAAAATCTTCCCTAAAAATCAAACTCTCCTACCAGGTTTCCGAAACCTCAACCGCTTTTCCCATTTATTTATAGATGATAAGATTTAATATCAACTTAGCTTTTTTGTATTCGTTCAAAGCGATCCACTGGGGCGGCTCTAATTCAAAGGTTTGGGGTTGATCCTGCATAAGTTCATTCATCGTCGAAGTAAGAGGGATAAATCTGTAATAACAGACCAAATGAAGTAGATGTTGCTTGCTCAATAAATCAAATACAGGGGCTTTGATTTAGAGTCCCTGTCTCTTAACTTTATTTGATTAGCAGCATCTTTTTTGTTGATACGAAATTATTAACCAACGCCCCGGTTTTTTATTCTAATACATATTTATTAATGCCTTATTCCCATTACAATTAGTGCATCTTCATTATTCCTGCCAACTCCAATAACCATATTTCCTTTAACCGAAATTGAAAAAATATTATAGTTCATTAGATTTGAGAATCGGGGATAGACTCTCCAATTAAATCCATTATAGTGACCTATATAGCCATTATTCAAAGTGATAAAAATATCGTTTAACCCGTTTCCCTTGATTGAAGAAATTATTGGTTCATATTGAAATTCAGGTATCCATTCACCACTTTTATTGCTATAAAGTCCTTCACCACCGGCATATAGAAGCCATCCATTCGGAGTCCAAATTGGACTTATTAATTTCGAATTCCATGGAACTGATTGTATTTTGTTCCTGTCTGTTACTTTGATAATACTGTTCCTTCCCAAATAAGCTAGCTCACTGACTGTACAATATATATTTAATTTACCGGTAGAATTATCCACTGCTCCCGAAATTCTACAAATCCTGTCTCGTGTACCGGTCTCAATTTTTTCCCAGGAGTACTTCCCTTTAGTAACTAAATAACCTGCGGTACCAATTCCGTAAATTAAAGAGTCGGAATTACCCCAAAGATCATAAATAGATGCTTCAGGATCAGTTTGCCAAGGTGTCTCGTAAACTACCGGAGCGGTACTGGAAGATCCATCCCATTTATATATTCTTGATCCCGCTAAATAGATATGAGAAGGGTTAAAAACCCAGATTCCTGATAATTTGGTAATAACTAGATTTGGAGTGAATATTTCAATTAAATCCCAATCTATTCCATTCCACTTCAATATCGGATAATAATGCTGAAAAGTTCCTGACGGGTCTACTCTGGTTAGATATCCAACCGTAAAAATATTATCTTCATCATACATAAAAGCATCATACATCGCACAAGTTGCATCACCGGAATAGGTCCAGGTGTACCAGGTAAAATTGTGGGATGTTGTATCCATAGTATTAACGGTGACCGTATTGCTGCTATAATTTCTCCCTGCCACAGTAAGAACATATTTATATTTATAACTTTGACGCGACTTAAGTGAATCGATATAGATAATAGTATCACTAACATTTAGATTATTTAGTTGTTCAATAATAGAATCCTGTTCATAAATTACTGCTGTTACAGGCATTTCAATATTTTGAATTTTTATTTGAAGCCAAACTTCTGTGCAGGAAGTTTCAAGAGCAGTTAATGTAAAATTATTATCAGGTGCTATTGGATTTTCATCCTGACAAGCTTGTATTATAAAAGTGATGAACAGAAAGAGAAAATATTTCTTCATTGCTGTCTTAAATTGATTAGCAAATAGCGATGTGGGATTAATTAGTTTTAGAGGGACACCGTAAGTACTAAATAGTATGTATTCGGATAAATGGAGGGCACGAATTAAAACAGGTTGGTTTTTCATAATAAACCTGCCGTTTGTTAACTCTAACTTATCATAGAGTTTCACTAAAAAGCAAGAACAAAATTTTATTATTACTCTAAGATATTCTAATTGTCAACTGTTACTGCCTGTATTATAAAAAAAGGTTTCTGCAAAGCAGGAGCAACTTTTTTGGGTCTGTGGAGGGAGGAGTGCTTGACCAAGCAATCTGGCCTAACGGGGAAGAACCTTATTAAAAAAATAAATTTCACAAAAAATATTCAATCAGTAATTTTGTTCCTCCTTAATTAAATTTTACTTTTGAAGTAATGGATCAGGATTTTTCTCAAATACCTATTGATGATGCTGAGTTCTGCGTATTCGATTTTGAGACTACAGGACTATCGGCTTCCAACCATAAGATTATTGAGATCGGAATGGTTAAGGTATCCTCATCCGGGATAAAAGATAAATTTCATACACTCGTAAATCCAGGCCGCAGCGTTCCATATTATATCAGCGCTTTCACAGGCATAACTACAGACGATGTTTTTGACGCCCCCTACTTTGAGGAAGTGGCGCAGAATGTTTGCAGCTTTATGTCCGGTTCCATTATTACCGCTCATAATTTTTCGTTTGATAATGCTTTCCTGAGAAAAGAACTTATTGAATGCGGAATGGAGAGACTTACTAACCCGGGATTATGCACTCTCAGGATCGCGAGAAGATTATACCCGATGCTGCGCAGCAGGTCGCTTTCATCGGTAAGCCGGCACCTTAATTTAGTTAATCATAATGCCCACCGTGCACTCGATGATGCAGAGGTTACCGCAAAGATCCTGATAAAGATGATAAAGGAATTAAAGGACAGCCAGGGTATTAAAACTGTGGGTGATCTTCTTAATTTCCAGTTCATACCGAAGCAGGACGAAAGAAAGATAAAAGTAAAGCAGAAGCTTAATAATGATGTGATATCCCTTCCCCATTGTCCCGGTGTCTATTACTTCCTTAATAGTAAAAATGATATCATATATATCGGGAAAGCAAAATCCCTGCGCGACAGGGTGCGTTCATATTTTTCTACATCGGCTCCTTCAAAGGCAAGAAAGATCATCCAGCAGGCAAGCAGATTAAAGATCGAGATAACGAATACTGAGCTTGTTGCCCTCCTTTCTGAAGCAGAGATGATCAAGATCATTAATCCTAAACACAACCGCCAGTTAAAGGAGTACGGCAACAAGTATTTTCTTAAGATCGGCTCCTCGGAAGAATATCCCTCGCTTTCAATAAGCAGCAGGTTTGATTTTGACGGCAACGATTATTTCGGACTGTTTATAACAAGAGCCAAAGCAGTAACGGTTCTGGAAATAATTAATAAAACATTTGCCATTCGCGAGTGCACTGATAAAGAATTTCAGAAAAAGAAAGTATGTTTCCTTGCTGAAATTGAACGATGCACCGCCCCCTGCATAAATGATGTCAGTAACACTTACCGGGAGGAGCTGGAGAAAGTATATGAGTTTCTCTACGGGAAGAACCAGTTTGCACTTAACCGCCTGATCTATAAGATGAAGGATTACTCTGAAAAACTAAAGTTCGAGAAGGCAGCAGAGATGAAACAGGTAATTGACCTGCTTCTTGCGCAGACGCATAAATCATCACTGCTTGCCGAACCTGTAAATGCTGCAAATGTCCTGATAGAAACAGATGAGGGATTCGGGAAGGATTATATACTGATGCTGGCCGGGTAAAATCTATATAAGAAAATATTTCCTGAGAGATAAGGATATGTTCGAAGAAGCGCTCGACGATTATTTCGGACATACTTACCAGCTTAACATCTTCCCCGATGAAGAGGATCTCGAGAAAATGAAAATTACGCTTAACTGGCTGGTAAGGAACAGGCACAAAGCAAAAATATATTACCTGAAAGATTACGCAGGTAAGGAAGAATTATTTACACACGTTTCGAAATTCAGCATACAGTCGGTTCCCCCGCTTGAATCAACTTTTGATATAAAGAATTTTCTCCCCGTTACCGATTCCCCGGTTAATGAATCAAAGGTTATGGAATAGAGAAGCGTTTTCTTACATCTTCATCTACTCTTATTATCCTGCCGGTCTTTTTATTTAAAGGTATCCAGAAAGTCCTTGCCCGGGCTGCAACTTTATTATCAGATGCCCTGGTAATTTCAGTATAGCGTTCGAAGGTGAGTGCATCTGCATTTCCTACCCAGGTGCTGGCAATTATTTCATCACCGGAATGGAGCGCCATTTTATAATCTATTTCGTGCCGTGTAACTACCCATACAATATTTTCCTGCTGCTCCTGTGTAGCGGCAGCCGTCCAATGTGCAATAGCAACATCCTGTATCCAGTGAACATAAACAGTATTATTTACATGTCCGTTAACATCGATATCGGTATCCCTGACTGCTATTCTTATAGAATATTTTTCAGCACCATTTTTTCTTTCCACTGCCGCCTCGCAAAACTTTGATAAAAAATCATATACAAATATAGTAATCAGTCATCAGTTTGAAGTTTTGCAAAAGAAATGATATTTCTAATAAAAAGATTTATTCTGTACCATCCCGTGCCCGGACAACGCGCGGACGGTGCGCGGACAATGCACGGCCTAAAAAGTACCTTTTTGCCCACATCCTGCCCGGGCATACCTCGCGCATTATCTTTGCATCAATAAATATGGTAGAAATGCTTATAAAACGCTTGTATTACCCTTTTAAAACAAACCGTCTAACACCGCCAAATATGCATATTCCGGCCTGGCTTTAGCAGAAATAGACCAAAATATGAGATGGATGAATGGATGAATGGATGATTGTCTGAATAAATTATAGTGCATTGCGATGAGTTATCGAAGAAGCAATCTGGCGCACTGAGAATGGATGAATGGAGTAATGGATGATTGTATGAATAAAAAGACGGTCATTGCGATGAGTCATCGAAGAAGCAATCTGGCGTACTGAGAATGGATGAATGGAGTAATGGAGGATTGTCTGAATAAAAGTCGGTCATTGCGATGAGTCATCGAAGAAGCAATCTGGCATAACTGGCGTAATCAAGCAGAACAGGAAAATTAAGGTTATCGAGTGTTCCGAGTCCTCGAGGAATGTATCGAGATAACCGGCAGTCTTACCACTGTCATAGCTTTTCTTTTTTTTATTGAATGTCCGATTCATGTAGAATATTTTAAGAAAAGAAAAATTCTGTACGGACAGGTGGCGCAATTGCGAATAATAAGGTAATAATTGCAAACGCCACCTGTCCTTCTCGGATCAGAGCAGAATGCTATTCCGGGCCGGGGGTGAGTTCTATTTCATCAGAACCATCTTTTTCGAAATGAGCACATTATCAGCTTTAACAGTATATATATAAACACCACTGGATAAATTATCGGCATTTAAATCAACTGCCACAATTCCTGCAGGAGCAGTATCATTAAATAAGGTTGCTACTTCCCTGCCGAGGACATCATATACTTTTAATTCTACATGCTGCGTGAAAGGCACTTCGAAGCGAATGGTTGTAACCGGGTTAAATGGATTAGGGTAATTCTGATAAAGATTATAAGAGAAATTATCAAACTTCTGATCATCAACACCGGTAGGAATTACGAAGCTGCCTGTACCTCCGGCTTCATTGTAACGCTTCTTAAATTCCTGAAGATACTGATTTGCAATTTTAAGGTCGTTAACTATTATTGTATTCTCATCATTATCTTCCTCGGCATTGCTTGACCAGTTATGAGAACCGGTGAGTGTCAGAGGATCCGAACCCGGGAAAGATGCATCTATCAAGGCATATTTATGATGCATTGTATTACCGACATCCTGATATACTTCGCAGAATGTTTGGAGGAAAGAATACTGGCTTCCTGAAATCTGTTCAATTATGCCCCTGATATCGTTTATACCGAGATTCTTTCTGTTTTGTATTGTATTGGCGATGTCGCTTCGCGTAAAACTATTAAGCGCAAAGTATATGCTGTTGTTTGATGTGTTAAGTGTGTTGATAATTTTTCCTGTGGTACCATCACTTGGACTGAAATAAAGCTGTAAGGGTCTGGTGCCTATTGTAAAATTATGTTGTGTGTTATCAATCTTCTGATTGCCGAACTTAGCATTTGCGGGATTGGGTATCTCTCCTTCGCTTCCCCACATCTCATTAAATTCTATTGTATATGCATCAGCAAGTGCAGGGTCATTAATTTCGATTACATTATTTTCCCAGGTAAGCTCAAGAGAGGTTACATTCCAACTTCCTGTCCAAACCCAATCGTTACTTTCCTCATTATCTCTTGCATCAAATACAAAGAACTTATTGTGCATAATGCCATTTGTTGTAGGACGCTTACTCATCAGGATACCTGCATTAAGCAGCGCCTGCATGCTGTTCTGGGTTTCTCTGTTGTCATATACAATCCTGACCTTAACACCCCTGTTCTTAGCTATTATTATGGCATCTGCCACTTCCTGCATGCCGAAGAAGCTGTACAATGCGAGATCTATTGAATACTCTGCGGTGTTTATCCTGTCAATCAGCTTCCCCTTGAAGTCAGCATTGCCGTTGGCATTATTACCGGGCATTGCAACAGTAGTATCAACACTGAAATTAAAATAAACATTGATATCTCCGAGCGTAGGATTTGAGGATGCAGTAGTTACTGTTTGTAAAGGACCTTCACTAGTACCAGCAGCATTGGTTGAATAAGCCTTAAAGTAATATAATGTTGATGACTGCAGTCCCGATACAGGCACAATATGGTAAGTTGTATCATCATTTATAACAACTGAATCAAGCTCAAGAGAGGGGGTCAGGCCATACTTTACCTTACTGTTCCCGTTTCTTGCTGTATTGAAGTAAACGGTGAAGGAAGATGAATCTATCCCTGCTGCAAATACAGGATTTAATATTACCGGCGCTCCATCATAAACTATATCCTGTACGAACCTGGGGAGCAGCTGGTAACCTGTGCTGTAAGGTGCAGAAGTTTTGTATTGCCCCAGTATACAAATAATATCTACAGGACCGGACGGGATCGGTGTCCCGATAATTGAAGTAACATCATTATCAATTCTTAACCCCGCACTTATGCTTCCGGTGGGATCAGAGATATTATAGTTTGTACCGCTTGCAAAATTTCCTGTTCCTGAAATAGTAACATTATTTACCCGGATAAGCATACTTTCGTATTCTTCAAATCCATTCCACTGCTGGTTTATAATCTGCGTTAAAGTAAGTACAAGGGGTTCTGTCTGATAACCTGTATTATGCTTTACAAATGAAGAACCCGTACGCCGGAAATCAAGCTGTGTCAGTCCGTTAAAATGTGTAAGTACTGATGTAACTGTAACTGAATCTCCTAAGACCACCTGGTTTGCAAAGTTGCTTCCATACACAGATACACCTGCAGTTCCATCCTGTATGGAACCCGGGCCTGCATTTCCAAAGTGATTGCCCGAAGTAACGATACCTGTAACAGTAAAAACCTGTCCTGTATCTACCGGTACCCCGCTGCTGTTGTTAATTCTCAGCTGGGCGATCGGAACAACCTGTCCAAATGAAGGAATGATAAGAAGTGCACTAAAAAGGAGGGTAATAAAAGTTCTCATTATAAATCCGTTGATAAGATGAAACGTAATATTCTGTTATTGCCGGTATCCAGGACATAGAGTGTCCTGTCGAATACTGCCGCGGCATAGGGCTGGTTAAAAACTTCCGGACCGCCGAATGATTGAAGTTCATCGCCAAATGAATTAAACTTTAATAGGGAATCTTTCCCGGCATCGGCAACATAAATATTGCCGGCATCGTCGACTGTTATACCTTCCGGACGGGTAAATCTGTTTGGAGTAATAAATTCCGCTTCTCCGGGGGATAATTTAGATATATATCCTGTATAATCCTGGGTTACAATATACTGCATCCACTGCGCTTTGAAGCTGTTATTGCCTGTAAGAGTATAGATCATATCATAGCTCCTTTTATTAAAGGAGGTAATAGCACTAAGCCCATTTGCCGAAGGAATTCCTGAGCTGAGAGGATCAATTAAAGGTATTCTGCCGATGTAGCTGTCTGTTTTGGTGCCGTCGGGATGCTTGACAACTTTGAACTGCAGAATGGCATTATCCGGATCAATTACTGTTGAGTTTGCCGGTCCTTTCCTGGTAACATAATATTTATTATCGTAGAAAGTTGTTACCCCGGTATATTCCTGCTGCTCGGTTTTTGTATTAAATTCCAAAGGCAGTATCAGCTTTATAGGAGCTGCAGCTATATTATGATCTGCTGCTGCCAGATCGATCTTAAAGACCGCGTTATATATTTTAGGCTGGGTGCCTGTTGTATCCCTGTCAACCTGCGCGCAGACAATAAGATTCAAAGCAAAATCCTGGGCAATAGCTACAGGTTTCATTATTGTCCTGGTTCCAAGTATCTGTCCCGCAAGATTCATCATAACGATCCTGTCATTATCGGTATCGCAGACGTATAGGAATGGTTCTTTGCCAATGTAAATATCCTGCGGATTATTAAAACCTCCCCACGCCGGATTGAGCTGAATATAAACAGTATCCCCGCCGATATTAGGATCACCCCCTGTATCAAACTGGTTGATATCAAAATCATCGGAACAGCCCGCATAAAAAATTGAAGCCAATATTATCAATGCATATAAATATCTTTTCTTCATATCATAATCCCAATATTATTGAGAACCTGTGGGCGCTTCCCAGGCGTGAAAAATTGGAATAAGCGTAATCAAGAGTAAATTGTGCAATACTGATCGGGAGGTTTACACCGGCACCGAAGGAATAATTCTGCTCCTCTACATTAAATTTGTATCCTCCTCTGAGGTACAATAATTTATTCCAGCTGTATTCAACTCCTGCCGATACATTTTCGCTGTTATCATTTGGGTGATTAAGCTGCAGCGATGTTGTAAATTTATGCTGCTCATCCTGGTATGGCTCGAATGCAAATCCTATACGAAACATTGTAGGAGGAGAAAATGACTGCCATTCAGATTTAGTTCTGTTGCCCACAAGTACAACTTCTCCATCGGGTGCAAGCTGATTACCGAAGTTAGAAACGGTGACTGCAAATCTTGTGGTGCCTAATCCTGTCCAGTACATTGTTCCGAGATCTATCATTACACCGCGCATCTTTAATTTATCGAGTGTCTCTTCAATATATCTTACAGTACCGCCGAAGCTGAATTGCTCGGTCATCTTTCTTGAATAAGTAAGCGCGATTGCAATATCCTTGAACCCGAAATATTCACCGGTACCGAAAGGAGCAAATTCTGTTGTAACAGGCATATCCTGCATCGACAATGCAGTTAATGCAATACCGAATGAATTTGTTCCGTCCAGATGATATACTCCTCCGAGGAAATCGTGATTTATATCTACAACCCAACGATTGTGTGAGAATAAAATCTGGTTCTCTTTGAATTGAGATAATCCCGCAGGGTTCCAGTAAAGAGCTGAAGCATCATCAGAAATAGCAACAAAAGCATCACCTAAAGCGGAAGCACGTCCCCCCACTCCGATCTTAAGGAATTGAGCTGTTGAGATACCGGCACGCTGTCCTCCCAGTACCGGAAACAGCTGTGCAAAAGCATTCCGGGTGCTCAAAGCAATAATTATTAGCAATATGACAGCTGATGTTCTTTTCATTTAAAATCTAAGAGTTAATCCTACCCTGATATTACGTCTTGTCAGGTAGCGGGATGGATCATACGGATAAGGATTTATCGGTGCCTGCAGATCGGGATAAACAGGATCATTCCAGGTGTTGGGTACTGCATCTCCATACTCATAGGCGCGCCCCGTAACAGGATTTATGATTGCTGAATTTTTTGTATCCAGTATATTATTTACTTCCAGTATGAAAGAGAATCTAAGACTATTAATATCAAAGTACTTTTCGAAGTTAAGATCGATCCAGAACCAGTCAGCAGCTATTTCAGTGTTTCTTTCATTTCTTACAAACTCATATGACGGCTTACCGTTTACATCATAGCCGGTGAGCGTTGCCGGTGTATAACGTTTACCCGACTGATAGAAGAATCTCAAATAAACATTGTAATCATCAAGTATGCCTGGTGCGAATCCAAAGAGTGGTTCATTTTCAGGAACATAGAATGTGGTGGTCAGGGAACCGGAATAGGGTCTGTCCCAGGAAAGGTATTCTTCTTTAATTGATTCATCCAGATCACCTCTTAAAACTAATACTCCTTCATCTGCCGATGATGCTTTACCAGTAACAATGGCGTAAGTAAATGAAGCTGCCCCGCTGAACCATCTCCCCAGACGTTTTTTATACTCCAGTTCCAAGTCCCCTGGATCTTGCATAATCTGAATTTACATACGTAATGAATCTTTGGGTAGCAAATCTTGCCGAAGTGATGCGGGCAGTCCTTGTGCTTACATAATCAAAAATATCTTTATAATATGCAGTTACTGTCAGAACATCATCATCTGAGAACTGGGTCTTTAATCCAAGCTCATAAGCAACTGTTGTTTCCGGATTAAGATTAGGGTTCCCGAATTTCTGGAAGGAAGATTGTGCATTCAAAGGATTAAGTTTTGCATATACAAACTGCGGGTTAGGCCATTTACTGAAATGTCCGTATGAGAAGAATAATACCTGGTTGTCGGAAACCGGGTGAGAAATACCAAGTCTTGGGACTAAGTCTTGCCTTAAATCTCTGTCCTCCGAACCAGCTGTATGTACTTTCATAATATTTTTCTCTGATCTCGTCAGGGATTGTAACAACAGCGGGATTGGCTACGGCATCATCTACATATTTTCCCGGGAACCAGTAATCCATACTAAGTCCGAAGTTCAGTATCATACCGCTGAAATTAATGTTGTCCTGTGCATAAAAAGATCCGACTGCAGGGTAAACATTATAGATATCATTATTCAAACCCAGCTCTCCTACCCAGGGTTTATAGATATCAACAACCTGCATTTCCTGGAACTGCATATTAAAGCCTGCCTTGAATTTATTCTTCTCATCAAAGAAGCTTGTCAGGTCACCTCTCAGGGATACTTCCTGGAAAAAGTGATCACGCCAGGTATATGGATTGCCGTAATCCCAGAAACCATCTCCGGGAATAACGCCCACTGTATCAGAGCCAGTATTGTAATACTGTATCGGAAAACTTGTTATATCCTTCGGTTCGGAATAGTCATACCAGCTTTTACCGTTTGCATCTGCACGCAGGTTAGTAAAGAAATAATTAGCCTTCATCTCATAGAAGGTTGCGGCACTGAGAGTATGGGTTACTCCAAGAGAATTATAAATATTATTGTGTGTAAAAGTATTTGCCTGGTCAAGAATATTCTGGAATTCATACTGGTAACCGGGACTCGGTTCAACATATTCAAGATTAGTCTGAAGGCTCTGGGAATTCTGATTAATATTTACCGACTGGTTAAAGGAATAATTAAATTTTAAAGTAGGTGTTGCTTTATAAGTAAGCTTACCAAGCCAGAACCAATTGTTCTCAGCTCGCGGGGCATATCGGGTACCTCCGAAAATTGAAGAATTCAGCTGCTCTGCTGTAGGCTTATAATAACCCTGTGTAATACCGTCGGTTATTCCGCCATAGAAGTTTGTAAAAAATGTAAGCTGACCCGGAATATCCAGACCCATAGCCGGAAGCAGAAATGCGGTTATTGGTTCAGGACCGCTGAGACTTGCTTCAAGCACATCTAAATTAAAAACGTGACTGGATGATTTATTTCCCAGGTTATCCCTTTTGTAAGATATATACCCGCTGTATTTATCTCCCCCTTCCCTGGTTCTTACATTAACCACACCCGAAGTAGCCTGTCCGTATTCAGCATTATATCCGCCGGTAATTACTTCAACTTCCTCGATAGCATTTGCGCTCAGCTGAAGTCCGAAGCCTGTACCTGAAAGAGGATCCTGTACCGAAACCCCGTCAAGCAGAAAAGCATTTTCATATGATCTGCCTCCCCGTATATGTATTTCATTATCTGATTTAACAACACCTGCCTGCAGGGAAATAACGTCCACTACATTTTCCACAGGAGCTAGTTCGATCTCATCTTTTGAAATAGTTTTTTTGCTTTGTGTTTCCTCCACATTAAGAAGCGGCTTTTCACCAACAACTATGACGTCCTGCCCAAGTGTAAGGACAGTCTCCTCCATTTTAAGATCAAGCCTGGCTGTCTTGCCTGCTGTAATCTTAAAGCTCGTATACTCGACAGCTTTATACCCTATCAGCGATACTTCAACATTATACGAACCTTCGTTAATACTATTTATATGGAAATGCCCGTCAATATCAGTAGCGGCACCGTAATATGTACCTTTAAGAATTACATTTACTCCGATCAATGCATCGCCGTTTGCGGCGTCAGTAATTGTACCGCTCAGATTTCCGGTACCTTGTGCAGATACAATAAGATTGAAAAGCAGTATGAAAGGAATAATTAATCTATTCACGGTACCAGCCCCATCTCTTCAATAAATATTTTTTCAAGCAGTTGGGGGATATTCCCATTTGCATTGCAATCATTAAGAGGAAGGCCGACAAAATAAAGATCATCCGGTATTTGTTTTAAAGCCAACAGGTCCGGAAAGCTGTGTGCGTTGAAAGATTATAGATTACCGATGCATCGGAGAAGGATAATATGTTCTGACGAAACCGATTGTAGAAGAAGTTTTTAACTGAGGATACGTAGTGCCCTGCAGCAGGTATTACATCTGCATTGGCGAACAATGATGTTAAACTTTTCTTTTGACCAAGTGAATCAACAGGAAGGAAATTCTGAATTGAAGCAAGGTCAAAAGGATAGTGAGAAGACGAATCCTGGAATGTCATCGAGAACATTACCTTTCCTCCGTCATCGATATACCTGTCGGTTACTGTTCCGAGAAGTTCCAGGTCAGGTTCATAATTCGAATACCAGAATAGGTAATCAAATAGTTTCATTGTCTGAAGGAATGTAATATTCTCATAGGGAAGAGGGTTATGCTGTATATCGAACACATCGTACTTACCTGCTAATGCTCCTCCTGCAATTGAATTAAAGGTCTGATTGTAGAAATCCGCAGAGGTCTGACTATCCCTGTAATTATCAATGATCAGCAGCTTACCCTTTGGTTTTTTAACAAACCAGGTGCTGTCGCTCTGCGGCAATGGAAGAAATGGAGAAACGGCACCGGAAATATCAACCGCCTGGATATAGAGCTTATTATAATCGTCGAGCTTAATACCGGGGAGCTTTTCATTGAATATGGTTGTTTCACTTCCGTCAAGCAGAACTTCAGTAAGCGGATCAGGAAGATTAAAATCAACACATCTGATTGCGATCAGACGGGTAGAACCGGGGAGCGAAATAAAATTAGTTGTGTCATTTAATGCAACATTTATTTTGGTAACTGTTCCTTCGCCATCGAGATCAGCTACCGTCCAGCCGAAGCTCATAACCGGAAATGAGCTTGCAGGAAGCATTGTAGCAGTGCTCCAGGCAATCTCAGGGGAAGAGTTTTTAATAGGGAACTGAAGTGAGGCAGGAGACGGATCAATAAGACCTATATCATAATAAGTTTCTCCCTCATTATATTGCCCGTTGCCGTTCTGATCAATAAAAGGTTCGGGACCATAGTTGATCCCGTTCTGAATAACTGTCTGATCATATATTCCGTTCCCGCCGTAATCAACAGCAGATACATAAAAGTTGTATACTGTATCAGATGTACCAATGGAGAGAGCAAACGTACTGTCATTTCCTGTAGTAAAGGACCAGGCAGTATCAACACCTTCCCACTTGAAATAATATCCTAAAATTATACCATCCGGATCATCTCCCGACCAGCTAACGCGCAGGCGGCTTGCCTGCTGACTGATCGTGCTGTCCGGATACAGGAATAAAAAGGTATCCGGCGGTTGATTGCCTAAGGGATTGTTAACCATCTCATCATAACAGGAGACAAGTAACAGCGGCAGCAGAAGGCCGATTAAGATATTTTTAGCACGTTTCATTCTTTAAAGGGATTATTTCGTTACATCATCCTTTTATTTTAATAATATCATCTTTTTCACATCTGTGAAGTTTCCGGATTTTATCGAATAGAAATAAATGCCCGAAGTAAGATTTACTGCATCGAATGATACGTTATGGCTTCCGGCATTCTGCACTTCATTGACAAGGGTCTTAACTTCCTCTCCCAGGAGATTAAATATTTTAAGAGTTACAATACCTTCGACCGGTATTGAGTACGAAATGGTTGTCGAAGGATTAAATGGATTAGGATAATTCTGCGAAAGGGAATAATTCTCAGGTAACGGATTATTATCATCAACGCCAACAGGATTATAACCAATGAAATCTGCATTGGTACGGGGTACTAATTTATAATTACTGAATGAGAAATATTCTATACCTCTCATCTCCTGGAATGTATGTCCGTTGCGTACATATATAGGAACTCCCTGCAGACTGTATGACCAGAAATTGTGATAAGAATGATCACCATCCTGTAACTCAACTCTTGTTGAGTCTCCGCCGGTATCGGTAATCTTCATTTCGCCAAAGTTACTATTAACATTTACAACATAAGGTCCGGGGGCACCGTCTGCATTTTCACGTGTAACCGTAACACCTGTAAAATTGATAAGTACACTCTCCCACTGTTCAGCAGATACAGTTCCATTAAGCTTAGCTGCTATTTCAGAAACGGCAACATTGCTTGGTGCAGGTACAGGGATTTCCCGAACTGTTAAGCTGCAGACCTGTAAGGTTTATTCTTGTAACACTAAAATTTTCTTCAATGGTACCGGTAACAGAAATATCGTCCCCTTTCTGATATGTAAGAGCCTGTGATCCGAATACCTGCAGACCGCTCCAGGGACCGGTTCCGTTCTGTATATAAACGTATGGGATAGGAACATTACTCGTATCCGAAAAATCTGTACTGTCGGCAGTAATGATACCTCTGACAGTAACACTGTAGCTGTTATATCCGCTCCAGCCGCCGCCGAATGGACTGTACTGAACATCCTGTATTGTCAAAGGACGGTTAAGAACCATATAGAAATACAGGTTTTTTAGCGTATCTATAGGATTTGTTGAAACGAATCCATCATTATCCTGCGCCCAGATATAAAAATCGATTAAAGAAGAATCATTCTGAGCAGGAATAGTTGCACTCCACTGATCGCCTCCCTGATTTGTCATATTAACAGTAGTGCGGTTACCTGAATTTTTACGATAAAGCAGTTTTGCACTTGAAACTGTACCATCGGCATCTACAATCTGTGCAGATACTGTAACCGGCTGACCAAAGCCGGCCACTCCGGGATTACGTGTAATGCTTGTTATAGACGGAGGGAAAGTTGCAACTTTGTAATCGCTGAAATAAACAGGATTAACAAGATTTCCATAACCGAATGCCAGGTTATTCCTGTTCTGAATATGGCCACGGACGTATTCAAGAACAGTTCCGACTGCCGGAGGTGTTGAATTCCGGATATAAGATGACTCATTTCCTATAATTACTTCAGTATTGTTGGCATCAGTAACCGACCAGGAGCCCGAACCGATAGTACCGGTTGTAGCTACTGTCGTATTTCTTGCTTCAACAAGTACACCTTCCCATTTTTCTGCAAGAACATTTCCCTGATTTCCTCCAAGGGCTGCCAGAGAATCCAGTGTAACTACCACAGGGGCAGGTCTTTCCATCTGTCCAAGTATGCCGTCAAAATCAAATTCAATTGCATTGAACTGGGTAGTAACAAAATATTCTTCTACATAACCGGTGATCTTAATAATTTTGCCCGTATCAAGTGTGTTAAATGCAGCAGATGGTGTTGAGCCGACATACCTGACCAGAATTGCAGCATAATCTGTTTCTGCTGTATCCTGAAGATAAAGAGCAGGTGCGCCTGCTATCAGAACAGTACCGCTGTCAACGATTTGATCCTCTGTAAGGATTATTCATTACAACACCGACAATTGTAACTGTATCACCATTAAGGGGTGATGGACGGTCTCCCAATATTAGAAGTGAATCCGGATCCTGATACTGGATATCCATAATTGAAACTTCAGGATATGTCTGGGCGAATAAATTTAATGTGCCCAGCATTAGTAAGGGTAGTAAAAATCTGATCTTCATTTTGACTCCTTTTATTTAACTATTAAAAACTTTCCCGTCTTGATATAACCGGTCTTTACATTCTTTACAGTAAAGAGATAAAGTCCGGTCGCAATAGCCTGGTCATTATCCGTTATAAGATCCCAGGGATGCTCGCCTCCCGACATCTGCTGCTTTCCGTCGGAGGCATAATTTTCAAACCATCTTAGATCAGAACCATTGCTTGCCTGATCGTGATATAAACGCTTAACTACATCTCCTGAAAGAGTGTAAATTGTAATTTCACATTCCTCAGGAAGATTATAAAAATTTATTTTTCTCAGCCGTTCGGAACTTCCATCCCATACAGCATTTCCATAATAAGGATTAGGATAAACCCCGACCTGAATATTCTCATCCTCTACAGCAGGAGTACCGGGAAGTATTCTCTTAAATCCTGCAATGGTACTCGACTCAAGGGGATCAAGATTATTTTCCTCATCTCCTTCATCAAAGGCAGTCACCGAAAAAAGATACTGCCAGCCGTTCAATAAATTATCTATTTCATACTTATAATAATATTCAATTGAATCCCCCGGAAAAGTAACCGGATCATCAAGTCTTACATAATTAAACCCGCTGTTAAAACCAATATCGTTTCCTGTACTGTCAAACTCAGCCATTAACACCAGTGATGAACCTATATTCTGAACCTGGGTTAGATCAAAGCCCGCCTGTGTTCTGTATAATCTGTATCCTTCAAAATCCTGCTTACCGGAAATAGGATCAACCGAGCTCTCAGATTTTTTATCCCAGTATAAAGTGGCGCGCTGATTCTCGGCAATAACTTTTACATTTGGGATTGTGGGAGGAGATGGCAGAATGTACCTGGTTATTTCACCATTTCCGTCAAGGTCTTCACCCGGATCAAGAACATTATTCCTGTTCCTGTCTTCGCCGAAATAAGCCCTTAAAGCCCATTCCGCATTAGCGTATAAGTTTTTCTTTTGTTCTTCGGTATCAAGACTTGCAGGATCATTGCCGTATTTTTTAGCAGCTACAATTGCAAATACTACATTGACTGAATCCCCCGGTGCAATAGAATGGAAAGAGCCGGCTGTAATAAGTATTGACCTGTTGGAAGGACGCTGCAGATCTGCAGGATTAACTCCGTCTCCATATCTTGCATTTCCTCCAAAGAAGCCTCTCATCTTATTATATCTTTGAATATCATCCTGGGGTGCAAAGAAAAGAGGATTGTCAGTATTTCTAAACTGCCAGCTTACAAAATTTACTGCAGGGAGAGTATCCTGATTAGATATTTTAACAGAGTCGAGAACAGGAGTTGTACCCAGGAACTGGACGCCGAGATAACTGTCGGTTAAACCAACATCCCCTATAGCGTCGAATTCATATGCAATATTCAGGGAGTCATTAAATCCGTCGCCGCCTTTATCATAAAAAGAACCACCGCCGGGAGGAGTTACCTTGGTATTTCTTACCACTGCATCTGTCCATAATCCCACATAAACAGAATCAATATATTTCTGACTGACATTCTTTATTGTATAATTCATAATTACAAAGAAATCGGCAAAGGGGAAATTCCAGGCATAGCTTTCCTGGTGAACTGTAACCCCCAGAGGATCGTGATTCTCAATTACTTCACCGTTAAGGTAAACTTTATTGGTATCAGTATAATCCATTATAAAATCCTGGTGGGAAACAGCTGCAGGATCAAAATAGCGTGAGCTTAAGAGAGAGGATCTTTCAACAACAAGCGCACCGGGAGCATTTGTATATTCAAAGCCGCCGCCGCGTGAGGAAACAGATGAAGCATCAACAGCACCTGTAGTAACAAAAGGACCCTGCCTGTTGCTTCCTGATTCGTTATCACTTGTGAACCCGCCAATATACAGACCGCCGTCAAAAATATGCTCGATACCGCTGCCCAATGGGTACTCTGCACTAGGCTGTTCCGGCCAAAGCGTAAAGCCGTGACCATAAGTGCCAAAATTAGTAACTGTTAAACCAAAATTGCCGACGTTGGTGTATTTGGAATTGTCATCATCAAGCCTTTTTCCAAGCTTTTTATCATCATCCTGACTGTTTTGTGAAAAAGAAAATGATGTAAAGACAATAAGGAGCAGAAAGAACCGGTATTTCATTAAATAAAGTTAATCTGAAGAAGAAAGTGAAAATAATTTGCAGGGGAAAGATAAAGAGTAAAATTTCCTATTAAAAAATTATTTTAATAGAATTTTTATGAACATTTACCCCTCTTATAATAAAGAATAGTTTACTTCATTACACTATTAAAAACTAAGAACAAAGAACTAAGAACCCCGTTTTATTAAAA
>CAVXTT010000028.1:0-39604 GCA_963764685.1 uncultured Ignavibacteriales bacterium | reverse complement strand
CCCAAAATGCAGGTTGAACTATTACGCGTTATCGAAACAAAGCAATTTTCACGGGTCGGGGGAAATGATCTGATCAAGAGTGACTTCCGTGTAATTGCTGCGACAAATGAAGCTCTTGAAGATGCAGTTAAAGCCGGAATATTCAGGGAAGATCTTTATTACAGGCTCGATGTCTTCACTATTTATATACCACCTCTGAGGGACAGATTAAAAGATATACCTATCCTTGCTTATCATTTTCTCGAAAAGTTCTCTTCGTCTATGAATAAAAAAGTTAAAGATATTTCGCCGGAAGCAATGGAGTTTCTGCTTAAGCATAATTGGCCCGGCAACGTACGAGAACTGGA
Source organism: uncultured Ignavibacteriales bacterium (assembly GCA_963764685.1). Lineage (GTDB taxonomy): Bacteria > Bacteroidota > Ignavibacteria > Ignavibacteriales > Ignavibacteriaceae > CAVXTT01. Next base: position 39,257 of record CAVXTT010000028.1, on the reverse strand, counting down.
AAATGCAATAGAGCGTGCAGTTGTTGTAACAAAGACAGAATGTATTGAAGTAGATGCCCTTCCGTTTCATATAAATTCAAATAAGCGGGGGTTCGAATCGGATGACCAGAGCCTCGCTTCAATGGAAAGACATCACATCGCTCTTGTTTTAAAAGATCATAACTGGAATATTACCCGAAGTGCAGAAGCTCTCGGGATTGACAGAGTTACCCTTTATAACAAGATCAGCAAGTATAATCTTCAGCGAAACTAATGCGGGAGATATACCTCGCCCCTCTTGAATTTGCAGCAAATTCATTCATTGAGAGGATCCGTAGCGAGCTGTTTAATATTTTTCACTCCAGGGTGAATATTCTGGATCTCCGTTTCGATCTCAGCTCTGCATTTTCTAAAGAGAGGAACCAGTACTATTCCACTTCAATTATTTCCCGCGCGGCAGAATTAACTGCCGGCATTGAGGGAAATATTATTCTGCTTCTCCAGTCCGACCTTTACGTGCCCGTGCTTACTTATGTTTTCGGTGAAGCCCAGCTTAAAGGAAATTTATCTATTGTGTCCCTCTGCAGGCTGCACGAAGAATTTTATACCGGAATCTCCAATGAAGAGCTTCTTATTAAAAGATCGCTGAAGGAAATACTGCACGAGTTGGGGCACAACTTCGGTCTTTTCCATTGCCGTAACTGGGATTGTGTTATGCACTCATCCGCAGGAATCGAAGAAGTTGATATCAAAGGAGATTCATACTGTACCACCTGCCTGAATTCAATCGATATAATCAAATAATAGTTATTTTTGATTTACTTAAATTGAATTTATTACTTATGTACATCTGTCATTTATTTTAAGCACAATTAAAATGAAAATACAAAACGATATGCCCTCTGAAGAATTCCGTAAGTACGGTCATCAGCTTGTTAACTGGATTGCAGAATATCTGGATAATATTGAACAATACAATGTCCTTCCCTCAGTAAATCCGGGGGATATAAAATCCCTGTTAAAGAAGGCCCCTCCGGAAAGGGGGGAAGGTATGGAGGTTATTTTTAAGGATATTGAGGATATTATCCTTCCGGGAATTACACATTGGAACCACCCAAACTTTATGGGATATTTTAATTCAACATCCAGCGGACCAGGTATTCTGGCAGAATTCCTGACAGCGGCTTTCAATCAGAATGGAATGATATGGAAAACCTCTCCTGTAAGTACAGAGCTCGAAGAAGTAGTCCTTGGTTGGTTTAGAGATATGGTAGGTCTTCCCCCCGAATATTGGGGAATTATATATGATACTGCTTCCACAAGCTGCCTTCATGCTTTTACTGCAGCCAGGGAATGGAAATATGAAAAGATGTTTTCCGAAAAGAAATTCTTCAGCAGAAAGGAAATATTACCTTTAATGTTCTATACATCCGAGCAGGCAAATATTGCTGTCGAAAAAGCGGCATTGACAATAGGGGTAAAACCGGCAGGGGTAAAGAAAATAAAGACAGACAACCTCTTCAGGATGGATGCAAAGGAGTTAAAGAAAACGATAAAAGAGGATATTGAGCAGGGATGTATTCCATTTTGTGTTTCAGCTACAATCGGTACTACTTCTACCGTCAGTATCGATCCTGTTATGGAAATCGGGCAGATATGCCGCGATAACGATATATGGTTTCATATTGATGCTGCTTATGCAGGCAATGCGGCTATCCTCCCTGAGAAAAGAATATTATTTGAAGGATGGGAAGCTGCGGATTCTATAGTAATAAATCCTCATAAATGGATGTTTTCCCCTGTGGACCTTAGTGCATTCTATACCAGAAAACCAGAGGTTTTGAAGAGGGCATTTACATATGTTCCTGAATATCTAAAAACCGGAATCAGCGATGTTCAGAATCAAATGGATTATGGATTTCAAGTAGGCAGAAGATTCAGATCGCTTAAACTCTGGTTTATTATCAGATATTTTGGAGTAAATGGATTGAGGGAAATAATTCGTGAACAAATCCGGATTGCAAAACAACTTGAAGAAAATTTGAGAAATGAGAAGGATATTGAAATTATAGCCCCCGTTAATTTTGCAACGGTGAGTTTCAGGATAATCCCGCAAGGTATTACTGATGAAAAACAAATAAATGAATTTAACAGGTCAATTCTTGAAGAACTCAACAGCAGAAAAACTATACTTATCTCTCATTCAGTTATCGGCTCTAAATATTTTTTACGGATAGTATGCTCAGGGTTAAGGACCCGAGAGGAACACGTTAAAAAAGCACTGGATACTATTAACAGCATAAAGAAAGAACTTTATCTGAAAGCAGACAATGGATAACTATTTCGAATTCGGCCTGCTGGCATTTACCTCTGTATTTACAATGGTAAATCCCCTGGGCATAATACCTGTTTATACTGCTCTGACTTCAGGTATGGACTCAGACCACGCAAGAAAAGTAGCAATAAAAGCTTCAGTAATTGCTCTTCTCACTATGCTTTTATTCGCTTTTAGCGGAAAGTTCATATTTGATTTCTTCCATATTTCAGTGAATGGTTTAAGAGTTGTTGGGGGCATAATATTTTTTATGGCAGGATATGATATGCTTCAGGCAAGACTGATCAGAACTAAATCCGATGAGGAAACTATTCACGAATATGGGAACGATATTGCCATAACGCCTTTGGGTATTCCTTTAACCTGCGGCCCCGGCGCAATTACAGCCTCTATTGTAATGATGAATGATGCTTCTACCGCCGTTCATAAATTAATTCTTAGTGGTACTATATTTTTGGTTATCCTCATAACAATGATTTTTCTGCTTAGCGCCAGGAAGGTTATGAAGGTTTTAGGAGAAAGCGGAAATAAAGTACTGATGAGGATAATGGGATTGATTGTAATGGTTATTGCAGTGGAATTCCTGTTCTCCGGATTAAAGCCGATATTCAGGGATATATTTAAACTGTAACGAATCCTTTTAGAAATGCATACATCTAATCTCTCAAATAACAGAAGAAATTATGGAACAAAAAAAAGCGTTTATCAGGCAGATCAAAGGCGTTACTTTTGCGGGTAAAGCAGATTCAAACCATTGGATTACAATGGACGGTCCGCAAGATCTGGGGGGATCAGCAGCGGGCGTTAGACCGAAAGAACTTCTCATGCTTGCACTCGGAGGATGTACCGGAAGTGATGTAGCCTCAATACTTAAAAAGAAAAAAGTTAATCTCTCCGGTTTCGAAATGAATATCAGCGCCGGGTTATCAGAAGGACATCCTAAAGTTTATACTACAATGCATATAGAGTATATCTTCTATGGCAACAATATTAATACCGCAGATGTAGAAAGGGCTATCGAATTATCCCTCACAAAACATTGTTCTGTTACAGCAATGCTAAGCGCTTCTGTTAAAATAACTCACTCATACAGGATTGAAAAGCCGGATACTAATGGGACTGAAATAGTCCAATAGTATTCCCATCCGTATCTGCAATTAGAGCGTACCATCCCATTACAGGGATAACAGTTCTTCCGCGAACTTTTTTACCGCCGAGGTGCTCTACTTTGGATAAGATATCATCAATATTATCTACGTGTATATGAAAAATAGTAGTGTCCCCCCCGGTAATATGTTTTGATTCCCTTAGTCCTGCCGTAATCCCTTTATGTGGATTGAACAGCAGATAGCCCTTACCAAAACTTTTGAATTCCCATCCAAACAGGCTAAAGTAAAACTCCGCAGCCTTTTGAAGATGGTTTACCGGTATCTCTACGTGAGCGATTATCGGATGGATCATCATTATTCCTTAGTTAATATAAAATAAAATTAAAAGTTAAAATTTCAATATGCAAGCTGGCCGTTTTTGAGATTTTTACAACAAAATTATGTTTCAATTCAACACATTTTCGCATGATAATACAGTAAAATATTCCCCTGATACAGGTAATAAATTCTTAAAGGTTATTTTGTGTAAATGCTGTCGGTAAAATTGACCTAATGTTGTATGGCATAGCATTAGCCTCTAAATAATGTGAAGAAATCCTTAAGGCAAGGTTCCGTCAGAAAATTTTAACCATACAATAAGTTGGATATACAAAACAAAAGCAGAGGAAATTTACTCAGGACCATCCTGGAGAATTATTTTTCAGAAACCGATATGAGCAGGCTTTCTGAGAAGTTCCTGAGCAATACAGCTATGCTTTTAGATCGGGAACTCGATAGAGACATGTTTAATTCCAGACTCCAGGTCGATTTTCTGATGACCTACGCTCAAAATAAACTAGATAATAACACTTATATCCGGTTCCTTATCCACCTGGGTGAATTTACCCTTTCTTCCGGGGAATTTAACTCATCTATCGAAATATTTGAACGTATCCTGCACTGCAGCAGACGGGAAAGATCTTTAAATGATATTTCTGCCCACGCTTATCTTGCTCTCGGTAATATATACAGCCGGCAGGCAAAATGGGAAATGAGTCTCGGTTATATTAAAAAAGCAAATGTCATATTTAAAAGAATTAAAGATTTAGAGGGAAGTGCGAAGTGTGAGAATCTCCTGGGCACAATATATGGCGACTTTGGAGAACCAAAGCTTGCTGAGATCCATTTTCATAATTGCCTCGACCTGCTTAAATCAACCGGAGATGAAGCCCTTAAAGGTATGGTCGAAATAAATATCGGTATAATATTCAATATGAGAGCCAACTACAGCCGTGCCCTTACATATTTGCAAAGAGCTCTTACCCGCTTTCAAAGAATACAGGATAAACGCAGAATTGCTGAAGTGAGATATAATCTAGGTGTTTCATATTTAAAGACAGGAGATTACGATTCAGCGTCGAGGGAATTCGACTGCAGTCTTAGTATAGCTTCGGAGTGGGGGTATCTTTCAACCATTGCACTTTGCCTTGTTAGTAAAGCCTACATTTCGTCAAAGAAAAATGATACCGAAGCAGCATCAGTTCTCTCCGATAAAGCTATGGACGTATGTTTCCGGATCAATGACCGCCTTTCAGTAGCGGAAGTATATAAAATAAAAGGAATTATTCAGCGTACTCAGAAAAATTACGAATTATCTGAAAGTTACCTGCTTACCAGTCTGAGAATTAATAATGAACTCCAGAACAAGCTTAATGCAGCAGAAAGCTCTGTTGAGCTCGGAATGTTATACCAGGAAATAGCTAAAAAAGAAGATAGTAATTTTCACTTTTCCAATGCAGTTAATTACTTCAGAAAAATTAAGGCGAAGGAGGAAATCAATAAAATAGAGGCCTATCTAAACTCATAAATGGTTAATATCGAGGAATGAAGCTGTTTCAGAACGACCTCTCTGAAGCAGCTTTTTTTATTATCCCGCTGTCTTGAAAATTTTATCTATTTTCCTTAAAAGCTCGGTCCTCCGGAACGGTTTTGTTAGATAGGCAAATGGCTTTGTGGTGTAAGCATTCAGGAAAGTTTCATCATCACAAAGTGCTGAAAGGTAAATTACAGGTACATTACTGAATTTACTTACAGCTTCTGCGGCATCTATTCCGCTCAGCTTCCCCTTAAGCATGATATCCATTAAAATCAGATCAGGGTTCTCATCTGCAGAAACCCTGATAACGTCTTTTCCGTTATCAACAATTGAAATTACGGAATAGCCGTTTTCCTCCAGTGTTTTTTTTATATCTGCTGCAATGATATAATCATCTTCTGCAACAAGAATTTTTAATTTTGTTCCCGTCATCCTTCTGTCATAAGTAACTCATTTATTTTTTCTGTCCCTGATGACAATAATATAAAAATGTTTTCATACAAACTTGATCTGCCTCAACATTTTTATGGTCTGAAAGTAATTAACTTCTGCTATGAATAGTGGAGTATATATGAAAAGGATGACGCTTCTCTTTCTGCTGTCAGGTTTCACAGTTTTCTGCGCGGATAATATTCCGGTTTCTTATTTTTATCCGGGCCGTGATACTCTGATAGAACCAGGCAAAAAAAACCCCGGGGAAATAAATCCTGATACAACAATTCCCCGGCCCCCTGCAGTTCCCGATTCATCTGCAGGGAATGATAGTACAGGCAAGGCGCAAAGCTCATCAGGAGAAATAGAATATGCAATTGTGGAACTATCTCCGACAAAAGGAAATAATGGGGAGGGAAGAATAACATTTACAAAAATTGAAAACGGTATAAAAATCAGCGGAGAAGTTTCAGGACTGAAACCCGGACTGCACGGTATGCATATCCACGAGTTTGGAAACTGCAGTGATCCTGATGCCCAAACAGCAGGGGGTCATTTCAATCCCGATCAGATGCCTCATGGCGCACCGGGAGATATTCACAGACATACGGGTGATCTTGGTAATATAGAGGCAGATGAAAATGGTGTTGCCAAAATTGATTTTATTGATAATAAGATTTCATTTTATGGTCCGAATTCTATAATCGGAAAATCGGTTATTATTCATGAGGCAATGGATGATCTTAAATCACAGCCTGCTGGGAATTCGGGAAAACGGGTGCTTTGCGGCGAAATAAAACAGTCAAAAAAAGAATAATCAGAAATCAAAAACCAGAAGGGATTTTTAGGGAAGAAGCAGGGATATGATAATAGAGGTTGTTCCATCAAAAAACTGGTCGGCTTTCCTGGAATATTTCAGCCGGCTGCATAAAGAGCTTACCTGTTCCATTGAAATTCTGGATGGAGCTTCAGAGGTTAATGCAGGCGAGCATCTGAAATTCTCCGAAATCTCATTTACCGACGGAAGGGAAAAAGATCTTAATATTATTGCCGCTGCCGGAGGGAAGGAGATCAATCATATGATCAAGAATATTAAGCAAATTTGCATTACACGCACAAATGATGAGGAAAACTCTTCAATTCTGATTCAATCCTCAGAGGATTTTATTACATCTCTCTCATTCGGTAAAAAGTTATAATAATTAAAATATTTTAAGAAAATATTTTATGATTTGAATAAAAATTATTATTATTGAAAAGAAGGTATCCTATTCCCTACCAATAATTAAAGAGTTGTTAAATGCCAAGAGTAAATTTAACAAATAAGCACTATAATGATCAGGTGCGTATTGTAAAAGACTACCTTATAAGGAGATATCAGCACGACAATCAGCCTGATATAGCTATTTCACAATTGATGAAGAGATTTAAACACCGGAAGTATAAATCAGAGAATGCTAAGACTGCTTTTCTGGCCAAACTTTTAGAGAAAGCCCGTATCGTGCTGGAACAGGAAAGAAAAGAACCTGTAAACTAAAAAAAGAACCGGCAGGGCGCCGGTTCAACTCAATACATAAAACAATAAGAGGAGGTATATAGTAATTCGAAATAGAATAAAACCTGTTAAGAATTACAGATACAAAATATACTTCCGCCTTTTCTGCTTCAATCGGGGAAACCCTGATTTATCAAGGGCAGAAGCCTGATACTCATAAAAAAGATGCGTAATATTTTCAGGGAAAGATCTGTAGAAATTCTTCAGGAAGTTGAGCTTTAATATGTGATATCTCTCCCGAGCTTATCGCCTCATCTAAAACTGTAAGAACAGCTTTACTATGTATTTTTGCAGTCTTTTCGTCTGAACTTTCTCGTTCGGCTACTCTTCTATAGAATTCTTCCACCGAAAAATCCTCAGAAGGATTGAAATTCATATAATTTTTCAATTCAAAGGGCAGCTGCGAGCTGATATGCTTTGCTTCCTCTATTGTAAGTCTTTCTGTCAATGTCTGAAGGGTAGCTTTAATTATCATTTCGACTTCGTATCTGTCATGAATTCCCGAATACCCTTGTACCGCTTTTACAAATTCTTCATATCGCATTTTTTCTGTACTCCTTTTTTATAGGTGTTGTTAATCATTAAATAAAAACTTTATTTTTTGAAATAGTGAGCCTCTTAACAACTTTTAAATTTTTATTAATTCGCTCCTTTTATCGAAAAAATATACTGCTGATCAAAAACACAACATTTGATAGGATATTTATTTCATTGATATAGAATTATGGAAGAAAGTGAGAAATATGAACGTATTTGCAATGCCTGATGGAAGAAGTAAAAAGGGGGCACGACAGCCGGGAAGCAGCTATTGAAACCGCAAAGGAAATTTCAATTGGGCAGGACGCAGGGATAGTGATATTACGCGCAGACGGATCTTTTGATAATCCTGGTTATATGGAGTTGACACCTTCCCCTCCGAGGATAATGTCCCGGAATTTAATGATGAGCAGGATGAAGGAATCTAAGAAAATTTATAAAGGAGTAGATATGAAAAACATATTTTTTTTAAGTATAGTACTAATTGTTTTATGTGCCATGACAGCTTTTTCCCAGAATGATAAGCAGGAAAAACAATCGGGGGAAAAAGAGATGCAGCACCAGGATGAAGATTTTTTGTCCAAGGCAGCCAGCGGAGGTAAAATGGAAGTTGAGCTTGGACAGATTGCTATAGAGAAAGCAGGTTCAGAAGAAGTAAAGCAATTCGGGCAAAAGATGGTAATGGATCATTCAAAAGCAAATGAAGAGCTGATGTCTATTATTTCTAAAAATAATATAGATAAACCTAAAGCCGAAATGATGGAAGATCATAAAAAGATGGTTACTAAATTGTCAAATCTTTACGGTGCGGAATTCGACAGAGCTTATATGAAAGCAATGGTTGAGGATCATACAAAAGATATTGAAGAATTTGAAAAGGCATCTCAGAATTATGAAAATGAAGCCGTCAGACTATGGGCATCTGATACTCTGCCTACATTAAAAAGACATCTTGAACTTGCAAAGCAGATAAATAAAATGCTTCAGAATTCTGTACGGGAATAGCTTCATATCTGTCCAAATTTGTTTAAACAGAACATATTTGTCCCAAACAATGGCAAAAAAATAAAGAATCCCTCAAGAAAGGATGGTAAATTTTGTTTTGACAAGGAAAAAACAACCAAACTTTGGAGAGGGATCTCAGGTTAAAAAGCTTTGCAGACAGATATTAAATCCTTATCCAGTTTTGCCTGAAGTTAGAAAAAACTACACAAATTTATTACTAATTGCTTTATAATTTCTTATCTGTAGGCCATCTGTAGGCCATCTGTAAGCCATCTGTAAGCCATAAGTGCCGTTTTATGGCCTTCAGATGGCTTACAGATGGCTTAGAGATAGCTTACACATATACAATCTTGGTGCTATTCTAAATAAATAGCCTATGAATATGAAATTTTCTTTGGGAAAGAAACCAGGGTTAAGCGGATTAAAATGAGATTGCAAGACTTATGAATTTTACGACTAAAAAGAGGGAAGGCATTTCAACTGTTGCGATATACACAGCAAACCTTGTCATTAAGATGAAGTTAAGAAAAAACGCCTAAAGGGGGAATTGCGGGATACATTTATAAAAATACGTAAATGAATTCCTTTATTTATCAGGCGAATCTATATTCCCCAAACCATTTGAATCTCCTGCAGTAATTGAGATCAAATATAATTTGATTTCCTATACTATTGCTCATAATTTTCCACGGTATCCGGACCGCGAAGTTCTGCTTTATCTGGATTATCGCCGAATTCCTTTCGGGCTCTCCGCTGTCTTAAAAGGTCCCAATACTGATCAAGTTCCACCCTTAGAGCATCCAGAGTTGATTTTTCCTGTTCGGTAATTTCAGGTCCTTTTGAAAATAATCTTTGTTCCTCTTCGGTCATACTTTTTATGGTTTCCAGGATTTCTTTTTCTCTCATTTTATCTCCTTGATTCAAGTAATTAAGAAAAAATAAGAATTAGAAGCACAGTTCTTGTGATTAGATTCAAAGACTTTATCTGTTTTGTACGCAGATCTGGGGGAGTCTTTTAAATTATAGGGTTTTGGAGTTCATTTTGGCAGAATTAGTCAAATCATTCATCCTTCCCATCTGCCGGATATAATTTTTTATGTCATCTTATCATTAAAAGTGGTTCTTGTATTTATTCCTAACCCTTTTATTACTAATTTTTAAGTTCTGAATTAATTTTTTATGCCTTTATGGGTACACTAATATCCAATAGTTTTAACAGGCATAAGAATACCGCTGACAACGGATCGCTGCCTGTTAAACTTCTTCCGGGGAAGGGAATTGAAATAAATAAATTCCCAGGCTTTCCCATATATCCCGGTTATAAATTTGCAACCCGTTTTAACTTCCCCTCTTTTGCGAATCCCTTAAACGGATTCGACAAATTAAAAACTTTACCCAAGAATCGAATGAGACAACCTTATGAATCAGAGATATTCATCTTTTTACTTTCTTTTAATCCTGGTGCTATTAATTGAATTCCCGGGATTCTCTCAGCAAAAAATATTTACCCTGGATGAAGCAATCCGGACTGCCCTGGAGAACAACAGGGATGTAAAGATTGCCCGCCTTAACGTGAAAAAATCGGAAGCCGCTGTAAACCAGGCATTCGGCTATGCGCTGCCGAGTGTTGATGTTGCCGCTGATTTTTCACACTTCCTGCTTAAACCTAAAACACCATTTCCTGATTTTGGTGCCTTGCTTTCTAATGCAACATACAGCATACTTTTCGATGAAGGAGTTCTTCCGCGCGATGATTCAAAATACAAACCGGTGGAAACAGCTCTGCAGTCATTCGTCCAGGCAAATAATTATGAAACGAGAGTCCAGGTAACCCAGACACTCTTTAACTCTGCTGTTTTCAGGGGTATCGGGGCATCGCAGATATACAATGAGCTGTTTAACCAAGAGCTTGACAGGATCACATCAGAGACAATTACGACGGTAAAAAAATCCTTCTATGGTGTAATGCTGACGAAGGAGCTATACGGCATTATGAGCGCGAGTTATCAAAACTCAAAGGATAATTTGAAAAATGTAAAAGCACTATACAGCGAGGGACTTGTTTCAGAATTTGATATGCTCCAGGCTGAAGTAAGAGTTGATAATATAAATCCTGTAGTACTTCAGATGGAGAATACCCTAAGAAATATAACTAATAAATTAAAAATTGTGATTGGTGTGGATCAGGCGGAAGATATTGATGTTAAGGGCGAATTAATTTACAAAGCAGATTCTCTTGACCAGAACGATGCCATCGCTGAAGCGCTCAGTTCAAATTCTTCAATCAAATCCCTGAAGCTTAAATCGCAGGTTGATGAGGCATTCATTGAACTTGACCGTGCTGAATACTGGCCGGCCTTATATGCCTTCGGTAACTACAGCTATGCCGGTTCCGGAGAGCAATTCGGATTCCAGAACTACTCTTCGTCCATTGTTGGGCTAAGTTTTACGATGAATCTCTGGAACGGAAACAGGACAAAAAATAAAGTAGAGCAGTCTGAAATTGGTTTGAAACAAACTGAAGAGCAGATAACGCAGCTTAAAGATTATATTATTTCGCAGACAAAAGAAAAACTTGATGATCTCAACCGGGTAAGACTGCTGATCGAGACACAGGAAAGAAATGTTACACTTGCACAAAGAGCTTATGATATTGCAACGGTAAGATATAAGGAGGGAACAGGCAGCCAGCTTGAAATTGAAAATGCCGACGTGGCCCTCAGACAGGCAAGAATAAACCGGCTGCAGGTAATTTATGACTACATCGTTGCTTCTTCCGAACTTGACCTGCTGCTCGGTAGAACAGATCCTCTATATAATAATACATCGGGAAATTAAGGAGTATAAATGAAAACTTTAAATTATATAATCATATCGGCATGCCTTACATCCCTGCTTGCAACGGGCTGTACTAAGGAAAAAGTTGAATCAAAAAGTATGGACCAGATCCGTAAGGAGGAAGGTGTACCGGTTAAAGTAGACACCATCCAGTATTCCCATTTTGAAAAGCAGCTTACATTCTACGCAAAACTTCAGGGGATAAAAGAAACTATTAAGAATTCCATAGTAGGCGGAAAGATAGAGAGTATAAAAGCACGTGTTGGCTCACAAGTAAGTAAAGATCAGGTTATTATTGAATTTGATACCAACAATCCCGGCGTTCAGTATGAGCAGGCAAAGACTTCGTATGAAAATGCGGAGAAAACATACATGAGGCTTAAAAAATTACTTGAAGCCGGAGAGTCTTCCCAGGCAGCTTACGATGGAGCTGAAGCACAATACTTTGTAAGTAAAAGAAATTATGAGTCAATAAAACAGATGTTGTTTATTGAGTCCCCATTCAGTGGTACCCTTGTGGATCTGAAGGTAAATGAGGGGGATAATGTTAAAAGCGAGGTGCACTTATTTACAGTGGCTGTGCTTTCAAGAATGCGTGCAAAAATATGGGCATCGGAATCTGAGATAGGGTTGATGAAAAAAGGCATACCCGCTATTATGAACTGGGGAGCAAAAACTTATAAAGGAAGGATTGTGGAAGTTTCCCTCGCGCAGGATCCTGAGAAACAGGCATTTTACGCAGAGGTCGAGTTCGATAATTCCACCAATGAATTAAAGAGCGGGGTTACCGTTGAAATAAAAGTGCTTACTTATGATAATCCTAAGGCACTCGTAATTCCCCGCAATCTTGTAAAAAAAGATGAGAAGGGGATGTTCGTCTTTGTCGAAAATAACGGGAAAGCTGAAAAAAAATATATCACTAATGGTTATGACAGCGGTCTTGAATGGGAAATAAGCAGCGGATTGAAAGCCGGTGATAAGATAATTACACAGGGCGCTTCTTATCTCGATAACGGTAGTAAAGTTAAAGTGATACTCTAAAAAGGACTTAAAATGTTAATAGCTAAGATTTCAATTGAACGTCCCATAATGGTTACTATGGGACTATTAGTCTTTATAATATTCGGCATAATAGCCTATTTCACATTGAATTTGAACCTACAGCCGGATGTTGAAATACCATATGTAACCGTTTCTACTGTTTATCCGGGAGCGGGCCCCAAGGAAATAGAAGTGCTGATTAGTAAAAGAATTGAAGAGTCAATCTCTACCATCAGCCAGATAAAGAGTATGGAGTCTTTCTCCCTGGATGGAATCTCTATAATCATTATCGAATTTAAGCTTGGAAAGGATGTCGATGTTGCAAACCAGGAGGTAAAAGATAAGATAGATATCATCATAAATGACCTTCCCGAGGAAGCAAAAGCTCCTATTGTTCAAAAAGTTGATTTTAAATCATTCCCTGTTCTGGAACTCGTGCTCAGCGGTAACGTTGATCCCAGAGAACTTTACCAAATAGCAGATAAAAGATTAAAGGACAGGTTCTCACAGATCGAAGGGGTAGCTAATGTTAATATCTCCGGAGGCCAGGAGAGGGAAATCAGAGTGGTAATGGATAATAAGACTGTATATGAAAATAATATTTCATTACCCCAGCTGCTTCAAATCCTCAAAATGCATAATATGGATATCCCGGGGGGATATTTTAAGATTGCTGATCAGGAGTATACGGTAAGACTTGAAGGGGAGTTTGCCTCACCCGAACAGCTTAAGGAACTGCAGGTTCCCACAATATATGGTCCCAAAAAATCTTGACACAGTTTGCCGAAGTTGTAGATGGTGGAAAAGATATAGATTGAGGGCAATTTACTGTACTTCGATGATGAAAAAAACCTTCGGTATGAAGATGTAGTGGAGGCTTGGAATAGTAAAAAGCGCTGAAGGCAATGTTGTTAAGGTAGCGGACGCATTGGAGTCAAAATTATTCCTCAGCTTGAAGCTGAGCTTCCGGAAGGAATCAACATTCAGCTTGTTGATGATGCTTCCACGAGTGTTGATGATACTATGAGCAATGTTTATTGGGGTGATCTTTACTGGAATAATTCTGTTGATATTCCTGCACGATCTGAGAGCTACAATTATTGTTGCACTCAGTATGCCAACTTCAATTGTTTCCACCTTTTTCCTTTTAAAGTTCTGGGGACTGAGCCTTAATATGATGACCCTGATGGGATTGTCCGTCTCGGTGGGCTTGTCCTGGTCTGAAATTCAATTGTGGTTATTGAGAAATATATTTCGTTTCAAAAGTATGGGATTGGATAACAGGGGGAGGCAGCATACAAGGGCACAGCAGAGGTTGTAGAGTGTTATGGGACATCAACTTTAACAAACCTTGTCGTGTTCCTGCTGATTGCTAATATGTCATCTATGATTCGGTCTGTGGCTGAAAGAACTCGCACTGGAAGCTGTGTTTGCAACAATATTTTCACTGATAATGTCGTTTACTCTGACACCAATGCTTGCATCAATGCTACTCCCTAAAGTGCGTAAACCTAAGAATAAGATAAGAAATTGACAAATTTTTACTCTGCAATACTTGAAAGAGTTTTAAGAACCAAACGTAACCGGTGCCACAGTTTTAATATTTATTATTGTAATGATGGTTTTTGCACCCCGCATCGAGTTTTGAATTTCTTCCCGCCTTCGACGACGGCAAGCTTAGGCTTGAAATAGAACTGCTGAAGGATATAATATCGATGAGACGGCAGTCGTTGAAAAGATAGAAAATAAAATTAAGAGCCTGAAAGAAGTTACACATATCCTTACCGACATTGGGAAAAAAAGCGAGCTGGATATAGGTACAAATATGGCGACGTGCATGCTGAGCAGCTTGTACCCGAAGATCAGAAGGAAATATAAGCTAACCGAGATGCGGGATCTTTTTGTAAAAGAATTATGATCCAAGGTTGATCTGGCATCTAATACAGGAGCACCCGGTCCTCCTGTATTAGATGCCAGATCAACCTTGATCATCGCATTGGGCATATCCGATAATTCTTTTACAAAAAGATCCCGCATCTCGGTTAGCTTATATTTCCTCTGATCTTCGGGTACAAGCTGTACCAGCATAGTCGCCATATTTGTACCTATATCCAGCTCGCTTTTTTTCCCAATGTCGGTAAGGATATGTGTAACTTCTTTCAGGCTCTTAATTTTATTTTCTATCTTTTCAAGAACAACTGCCGTCTCATCGATATTATATCCTTCAGGCAGTTCTATTTCAAGCCTAAGCTTGCCGTCGTCGAAGGCAGGAAGAAATTCGAAACCGATGCGGGGTGCAAAAACCATCATTACAATAATAAATATTAAAACTGTGGCACCGGTTATAAGCCAGCTGTTACGTTTGGTTCTTAAAACTCTTTCAAGTATTGCAGAGTAAAAATTTGTCGATTTTTCTTCCATTCTCTCAAAAGCAGCAGCTATCTTATTCTTAGGTTTACGCACTTTCGGGAGTAGCATTGATGCAAGCATTGGTGTCAGAGTAAACGACATTATCAGTGAAAATATTGTTGCAAACACAGCTGCCAGTGCGAGTTCTTTCAGCCACATACCAATCATAGATGACATATTAGCGATCGGCAGGAACACGACAAGATTTGTTAAAGTTGATGCCATAACAGCTATTACAACCTCTGCTGTGCCCTTGTATGCTGCCTCCCTGTTATCCATTCCCATACTTTTGAAACGAAATATATTCTCAATAACCACAATTGAATTTGCGACCAGCACCCCCACCGAGACGGACAATCCCATCAGGGTCATCATATTAAGACTCAGTCCCCAGAACTTTAATAGAAAAAAGGTGGAAACAATTGAAGTCGGCATACTGAGTGCAACAATAATTGTAGCTCTCAGATCGTGAAGGAATATCAGACAGAATTATTCCAGTAAAGATCACCCCGAGATAAACATTGCTCATAGTATCATCAACACTGCTTTTTACAAAGTCGGATGCATCATCAACAAGCTGAAGCTAATTCCTTCCGGAAGCTCAGCTTCAAGCTCAGGAATAATTTTTTTAACTGCGTCCGCAACCTTAACAACATTGCCTTCAGCGCTTTTTACGATTCCAAGCCTCACTACGTTTTCATACCGAAGGTTTTTTTCATCATCGAAGTAAATTGCCCTCGATCTTATATCTTTTCCACCATCTACAACTTCGGCAAACTGTCTAACTTTTTTGGGACCATATATTGTGGGTACCTGCAGTTCCTTAAGCTGTTCGGGTGAGGCAAACTCCCCTTCAAGTCTTACCGTATATTCCTGATTATCAATCTTAAAATATCCCCCCGGGATATCCATATTATGCATTTTGAGGATTTGAAGCAGCTGGGGTAATGAAATATTATTTTCATATACAGTCTTATTATCCATTACCACTCTGTATTTCCCGTCTCCTGGCCTCCGGAGATATTAACATTAGCTACCCCTTCGATCTGTGAGAACCTGTCCTTTAATCTTTTATCTGCTATTTGGTAAAGTTCTCTGGGATCAACGTTACCGCTGAGCACGAGTTCCAGAACAGGAAATGATTTAAAATCAACCTTCTGAACAATAGGAGCTTTTGCTTCCTCGGGAAGGTCATTTATGATGATATCTATCTTATCTTTTACCTCCTGGTTTGCAACATCGACATCCTTTCCAAGCTTAAATTCGATAATGATTATAGAGATTCCATCCAGGGAGAAAGACTCCATACTCTTTATCTGGCTGATGGTAGAGATTGACTCTTCAATTCTTTTACTAATCAGCACTTCTATTTCCTTGGGGCCCGCTCCCGGATAAACAGTAGAAACAGTTACATATGGTATTTCAACATCCGGCTGTAGGTTCAAGATTCAATGTGAAATAGGCTATTATGCCGAATATGATAAAGACTGATAGTCCCATAGTAACCATTATGGGACGTTCAATTGAAATCTTAGCTATTAACATTTTAAGTCCTTTTTAGAGTATCACTTTAACTTTACTACCGTTATCGAGATAAGAAGCGCCCTGTGTAATTATCTTATCACCGGCTTTCAATCCGCTGCTTATTTCCCATTCAAGACCGCTGTCATAACCATTAGTGATATATTTTTTTTCAGCTTTCCCGTTATTTTCGACAAAGACGAACATCCCCTTCTCATCTTTTTTTACAAGATTGCGGGGAATTACAGTGCCTTAGGATTATCATAAGTAAGCACTTTTATTTCAACGGTAACCCCGCTCTTTAATTCATTGGTGGAATTATCGAACTCGACCTCTGCGTAAAATGCCTGTTTCTCAGGATCCTGCGCGAGGGAAACTTCCACAATCCTTCCTTTATAAGTTTTTGCTCCCCAGTTCATAATAGCGGGTATGCCTTTTTTCATCAACCCTATCTCAGATTCCGATGCCCATATTTTTGCACGCATTCTTGAAAGCACAGCCACTGTAAATAAGTGCACCTCGCTTTTAACATTATCCCCCTCATTTACCTTCAGATCCACAAGGGTACCACTGAATGGGGACTCAATAAACAACATCTGTTTTATTGACTCATAATTTCTTTTACTTACAAAGTATTGTGCTTCAGCTCCATCGTAAGCTGCCTGGGAAGACTCTCCGGCTTCAAGTAATTTTTTAAGCCTCATGTATGTTTTCTCCGCATTTTCATACGAAGTCTTTGCCTGCTCATACTGAACGCCGGGATTGTTGGTATCAAATTCAATAATAACCTGATCTTTACTTACTTGTGAGCCAACACGTGCTTTTATACTCTCTATCTTTCCACCTACTATGGAATTCTTAATAGTTTCTTTTATCCCCTGAAGTTTTGCGTAGAATGTAAGCTGCTTTTCAAAATGGGAATACTGGATGGTGTCTACTTTAACCGGTACACCTTCCTCCTTACGGATCTGATCCATACTTTTTGATTCAACTTTTTCCTTAGTACAGCCTGTTGCAAGCAGTGCTGTAAGGCATGCCGATATGATTATATAATTTAAAGTTTTCATTTATACTCCTTAATTTCCCGATGTATTATTATATAGAGGATCTGTTCTACCGAGCAGCAGGTCAAGTTCGGAAGAAGCAACGATATAGTCATAAATTACCTGAAGCCGGTTTATTCTTGCCTGCCTGAGGGCCACGTCGGCATTTTCAATTTCAAGCTGGCTGCCTGTTCCCTCTTTATATCTAACCGTTGCAATATCATAAGCTCTTTGTGCAAGAGTAACATTTCTTTCCTGTGTCTCGATCAGCAATCTTACCCGGTTGAGATCATCAAGTTTTTCTTTCGTCTGCGAAACAATATAATCTTTAAGCTGGGTTATCTGCTCTTCGGTTTGTTTCAAACCAATTTCAGACTGCTCTACTTTATTTTTTGTCCTGTTTCCGTTCCAGAGATTCATCGTAAAACTTAGCCCAACAATGGACGAAGAGTAGTTCTGGAATCCGAATTGCTCTCCGGAACCGGCATAGCTGTAGTTACCGAAGGCATATAAGGCCGGCCAGTATTCAGCACGGTCAAGTTCAATGAATGCCTCATCAACCTGCGATTTAAGCTTCAGGGATTTGATTGAAGAATTTGAACTGAGCGCTTCAGCGATGGCATCGTTCTGGTCAAGAGAATCTGCTTTGTAAATTAATTCGCCCTTAACATCAATATCTTCCGCCTGATCCACACCAATCACAATTTTTAATTTATTAGTTATATTTCTTAGGGTATTCTCCATCTGAAGTACTACAGGATTTATATTATCAACTCTTACTTCAGCCTGGAGCATATCAAATTCTGAAACAAGTCCCTCGCTGTATAGTGCTTTTACATTTTTCAAATTATCCTTTGAGTTTTGATAACTCGCGCTCATAATGCCGTATAGCTCCTTCGTCAGCATTACACCATAGAAGGATTTTTTTACCGTCGTAATTGTCTCTGATGTGATCCTGTCAAGCTCTTGGTTAAACAGCTCATTGTATATCTGCGATGCCCCGATACCCCTGAAAACAGCAGAGTTAAAGAGTGTCTGGGTTACCTGGACTCTCGTTTCATAATTATTTGCCTGGACGAATGACTGCAGAGCTGTTTCCACCGGTTTGTATTTTGAATCATCGCGCGGAAGAACTCCTTCATCGAAAAGTATGCTGTATGTTGCATTAGAAAGCAAGGCACCAAAATCAGGAAATGGTGTTTTAGGTTTAAGCAGGAAGTGTGAAAAATCAGCGGCAACATCAACACTCGGCAGCGCATAGCCGAATGCCTGGTTTACAGCGGCTTCCGATTTTTTCACGTTAAGGCGGGCAATCTTTACATCCCTGTTGTTCTCCAGGGCAGTCCGGATTGCTTCATCCAGGGTAAATATTTTTTGCTGAGAGAATCCCGGGAATTCAATTAATAGCACCAGGATTAAAAGAAAGTAAAAAGATGAATATCTCTGATTCATAAGGTTGTCTCATTCGATTCTTGGGTAAAGTTTTTAATTTGTCGAATCCGTTTAAGGGATTCGCAAAAGAGGGGAAGTTAAAACGGGTTGCAAATTTATAACCGGGATATATGGGAAAGCCTGGGAATTTATTTATTTCAATTCCCTTCCCCGGAAGAAGTTTAACAGGCAGCGATCCGTTGTCAGCGGTATTCTTATGCCTGTTAAAACTATTGGATATTAGTGTACCCATAAAGGCATAAAAAATTAATTCAGAACTTAAAAATTAGTAATAAAAGGGTTAGGAATAAATACAAGAACCACTTTTAATGATAAGATGACATAAAAAATTATATCCGGCAGATGGGAAGGATGAATGATTTGACTAATTCTGCCAAAATGAACTCCAAAACCCTATAATTTAAAGACTCCCCCAGATCTGCGTACAAAACAGATAAAGTCTTTGAATCTAATCACAAGAACTGTGCTTCTAATTCTTATTTTTTCTTAATTACTTGAATCAAGGAGATAAAATGAGAGAAAAAGAAATCCTGGAAACCATAAAAAGTATGACCGAAGAGGAACAAAGATTATTTTCAAAAGGACCTGAAATTACCGAACAGGAAAAATCAACTCTGGATGCTCTAAGGGTGGAACTTGATCAGTATTGGGACCTTTTAAGACAGCGGAGAGCCCGAAAGGAATTCGGCGATAATCCAGATAAAGCAGAACTTCGCGGTCCGGATACCGTGGAAAATTATGAGCAATAGTATAGGAAATCAAATTATATTTGATCTCAATTACTGCAGGAGATTCAAATGGTTTGGGGAATATAGATTCGCCTGATAAATAAAGGAATTCATTTACGTATTTTTATAAATGTATCCCGCAATTCCCCCTTTAGGCGTTTTTTCTTAACTTCATCTTAATGACAAGGTTTGCTGTGTATATCGCAACAGTTGAAATGCCTTCCCTCTTTTTAGTCGTAAAATTCATAAGTCTTGCAATCTCATTTTAATCCGCTTAACCCTGGTTTCTTTCCCAAAGAAAATTTCATATTCATAGGCTATTTATTTAGAATAGCACCAAGATTGTATATGTGTAAGCTATCTCTAAGCCATCTGTAAGCCATCTGAAGGCCATAAAACGGCACTTATGGCTTACAGATGGCTTAAGATGGCTTACAGATGGCCTACAGATGGCCTACAGATAAGAAATTATAAAGCAATTAGTAATAAATTTGTGTAGTTTTTTCTAACTTCAGGCAAAACTGGATAAGGATTTAATATCTGTCTGCAAAGCTTTTTAACCTGAGATCCCTCTCCAAAGTTTGGTTGTTTTTTCCTTGTCAAAACAAAATTTACCATCCTTTCTTGAGGGATTCTTTATTTTTTTGCCATTGTTTGGGACAAATATGTTCTGTTTAAACAAATTTGGACAGATATGAAGCTATTCCCGTACAGAATTCTGAAGCATTTTATTTATCTGCTTTGCAAGTTCAAGATGTCTTTTTAATGTAGGCAGAGTATCAGATGCCCATAGTCTGACGGCTTCATTTTCATAATTCTGAGATGCCTTTTCAAATTCTTCAATATCTTTTGTATGATCCTCAACGATTGCTTTCATATAAGCTCTGTCGAATTCCGCACCGTAAAGATTTGACAATTTAGTAACCATCTTTTTATGATCTTCCATCATTTCGGCTTTAGGTTTATCTATATTATTTTTAGAAATAATAGACATCAGCTCTTCATTTGCTTTTGAATGATCCATTACCATCTTTTGCCCGAATTGCTTTACTTCTTCTGAACCTGCTTTCTCTATAGCAATCTGTCCAAGCTCAACTTCCATTTTACCTCCGCTGGCTGCCTTGGACAGGAAATCTTCATCCTGTGTTACATTTTCTTCTCTGATTGTTTTTCCTGCTTATCATTCTGGGAAAAGCTGTCATGGCACATAAAACAATTAGTACTATACTTAAAAAAATATGTTTTTCATATCTACTCCTTTATAAATTTTCTTGAAGATTCCTTCATCCTGCTCATCATTAATTCTGGTAATATTATCCTCTGGAGGGGAAGGTGTCAACTCCATATAACCAGGATTATCAAAAAATCTGCTTGCGCGTAATATCACTATCCCTGCGTCCTGCCCAATTGACTCTTCTGGTTCCAATAGCTGCTTCCCGGCTGTCGTGCCCCCTTTTTACTTCTTCCATCAGGCATTGCAATATGTTGACATTTCTCACTTTCTTCCATAATTCTATATCAATGGATAAATATCCTATCAAATGTTGTGTTTTGATCAGCAGTAATATTTTTTGATAAAAGAGCAAATTAATAAAAATTTAAAAGTTGTTAAAGAGGCTCACTATTTCAAAAAATAAAGTTTTTATTTAATGATTAATAATACCTATAAAAAAGGAGTACAGAAAAAATGCGATATGAAGAATTTGTAAAAGCGGTACAAGGGTATTGTAATTCATGCACACACGAATTAAAATGATAATTAAAGCTACCTTTAGACATTGACAGAAAGACTTACAATAGAGGAAGCAAAGCATATCAGCTCGCAGCTGCCCTTTGAATTGAAAAATTATATGAATTTCAATTCTTTCTGAGGATTTTTCGGTGGAAGAATTCTATAGAAGAGTAGCCGAACGAGAAAGTTCAGACGAAAAGACTGCAAAAATACATAGTAAAGCTGTTCTTACAGTTTTAGATGAGGCGATAAGTTGGTAAGATATCACATATTAACTTACTTCCTGAAGAATTTCTACCCCTCTTTCCCTGAAAATATTACGCATCTTTTTTATGCAGTATCAGGCTTCTGCCCTGAGAAATCAGGGTTTCCCCGATTGAAGAGAAGAGGCGGAGTATATTTTGTATATGTAATCTAACAGATTTTATTCTATTTCGAATTACGATTTACCTCCTCTTATTGTTTTATGTATTCAGAACCGGCGCCCTGCCGGTTTTTTTTTAGTTGACTGGTTCTGTTGTTGCCTGTTCCAGAACCATATGGGCTTTCTCTAGCAGTTTGGACGAGAAAAGCAAGCTCTAGCATTCTCCGACTTGTACTTCCGGTGTATGAACCTCTTCATCAACCGCGTGACGCTTATCAGGCTGATTGTCGTGCTGGTACCTCCTATAAGGTAATCTTTTACAATACGCACCTGATCATTATAGTGCTTATTTGTTAAATTTACTCTTGGCATTTAACAACTCTTAAATTATTGGGAGGGATTTTGGTACCTTCTATTGAATAATACATTTTCGTGCAAATCATAAAATAATTTATAAAATTTTCTAATTACTAAAACTTTTTACCGAAAGAGAGATGTAACAAATCCCCTGCGGATTGAATCATAACGGAAGACTCGTCCCCTTCATTGGTGCGTGTAACGCAAATCTGCTTAATATCCTTGACCAGGTGATTGATCTCCTTTCCTTCATAATCGGCTATAATATTAAGAACTTTTTCTCTTCCGTCAGTAAAGGAGATTGCGGAGAATCTCAGATGCTCGCCTGCGTTCACCTCTGAAGGGCCATCCAGAATCTGAATGGAACACGGCAGCTCCTTATGGAGTTGGCTGAAATATTCCAGGAAAGACGACCAGTTTTTTGATGGAGCATATCCATTATCATATCCCTGCTTCTTCCCTAAAAATCCCTTCTGGTTTTTGATTTCTGATTATTCTTTTTTTGACTGTTTTATTTCGCCGGAAAGCACCCGTTTTCCCTATTTCGGAGCAGGCTGTGATTTAAGATCATCCATTGCCTCATGTAGAATAACCTATTTTCCGATTATAGAATTCGGACCATAAAATGAAATCTATTATCAATAAAATCAATTTTGGCAACACCATTTTCATCTGCCTCTATATTACCAAGATCACCGGATGTCTGTGAATATCTCCCTGTGCGCCATGAGGCATCTGATCGGGATTGAAATCACCCCGCTGTTTGGGCATCAGGATCACTGCAGTTTCCAAACTCGTGGATATGCATACCGTGCAGTCCGGGTTTCAGTCCGAAACTTCTCCGCTGATTTTTATACCGTTTTCAATTTTTGTAAATGTTCTTCCCTCCCCATTATTTCCTTTTGTCGGAGATAGTTCCACAATTGCATATTCTATTTCTCCTGAATGAGCTTTGCGCCTTGCCTGTACTATCATTCCCTGCAGATGAATCGGGAACTGCAGGGGGCCGGGGAATTGTTGGTATCAGGCATTGATTTCCCCGGGGTTTTTTTTGCCTGGTTCTATCAGAGTATCACGGCCCGGATAAAAATAAGAAACCGGAATATTATCCGTGCAGAAAACTGTGAAACCTGACAGCAGAAAGAGAAGCGTCATCCTTTTCATATATACTCCACTATTCATAGCAGAAGTTAATTACTTTCAGACCATAAAAATGTTGAGGCAGATCAAGTTTGTATGAAAACATTTTTATATTATTGTCATCAGGGACAGAAAAAATAAATGAGTTACTTATGACAGAAGGATGACGGGAACAAAATTAAAAATTCTTGTTGCAGAAGATGATTATATCATTGCAGCAGATATAAAAAAAACACTGGAGGAAAACGGCTATTCCGTAATTTCAATTGTTGATAACGGAAAAGACGTTATCAGGGTTTCTGCAGATGAGAACCCTGATCTGATTTAATGGATATCATGCTCAAGGGGAAGCTGAGCGGAATAGATGCCGCAGAAGCTGTAAGTAAATTCAGTAATGTACCTGTAATTTACCTTTCAGCACTTTGTGATGATGAAACTTTCCTGAATGCTTACACCACAAAGCCATTTGCCTATCTAACAAAACCGTTCCGGAGGACCGAGCTTTTAAGGAAAATAGATAAAATTTTCAAGACAGCGGGATAATAAAAAAAGCTGCTTCAGAGAGGTCGTTCTGAAACAGCTTCATTCCTCGATATTAACCATTTATGAGTTTAGATAGGCCTCTATTTTATTGATTTCCTCCTTCGCCTTAATTTTTCTGAAGTAATTAACTGCATTGGAAAAGTGAAAATTACTATCTTCTTTTTTAGCTATTTCCTGGTATAACATTCCGAGCTCTACAGAGCTTTCTGCAGCATTAAGCTTGTTCTGGAGTTCATTATTAATTCTCAGACTGGTAAGCAGGTAACTTTCAGATAATTCGAAATTTTTCTGATTACGCTGAATAATTCCTTTTATTTTATAAACTTCCGCTACTGAAAGGCGGTCATTGATCCGGAAGCATACGTCCATAGCTTTATCGGAGAGAACTGATGCTGCTTCGGTATCATTTTTCTTTGACGAAATGTAGGCTTTACTAACAAGGCAAAGTGCAATGGTTGAAAGATACCCCCACTCCGAAGCTATACTAAGACTGCAGTCGAATTCCCTCGACGCTGAATCGTAATCTCCTGTCTTTAAATATGAAACACCTAGATTATATCTCACTTCAGCAATTCTGCGTTTATCCTGTATTCTTTGAAAGCGGGTAAGAGCTCTTTGCAAATATGTAAGGGCACGGCTGTAGTTGGCTCTCATATTGAATATTATACCGATATTTATTCGACCATACCTTTAAGGGCTTCATCTCCGGTTGATTTAAGCAGGTCGAGGCAATTATGAAAATGGATCTCAGCAAGCTTTGGTTCTCCAAAGTCGCCATATATTGTGCCCAGGAGATTCTCACACTTCGCACTTCCCTCTAAATCTTTAATTCTTTTAAATATGACATTTGCTTTTTTAATATAACCGAGACTCATTTCCCATTTTGCCTGCCGGCTGTATATATTACCGAGAGCAAGATAAGCGTGGGCAGAAATATCATTTAAAGACCTTTCCCGTCTGCTGCAGTGCAGGATACGTTCAAATATTTCGATAGATGAGTTAAATTCCCCGGAAGAAAGGGTAAATTCACCCAGGTGGATAAGGAACCGGATATAAGTGTTATTATCTAGTTTATTTTGAGCGTAGGTCATCAGAAAATCGACCTGGAGTCTGGAATTAAACATGTCTCTATCGAGTTCCCGATCTAAAAGCATAGCTGTATTGCTCAGGAACTTCTCAGAAAGCCTGCTCATATCGGTTTCTGAAAAATAATTCTCCAGGATGGTCCTGAGTAAATTTCCTCTGCTTTTGTTTTGTATATCCAACTTATTGTATGGTTAAAATTTTCTGACGGAACCTTGCCTTAAGGATTTCTTCACATTATTTAGAGGCTAATGCTATGCCATACAACATTAGGTCAATTTTACCGACAGCGTTTACACAAAATAACCTTTAAGAATTTATTACCTGTATCAGGGGAATATTTTACTGTATTATCATGCGAAAATGTGTTGAATTGAAACATAATTTTGTTGTAAAAATCTCAAAAACGGCCAGCTTGCATATTGAAATTTTAACTTTTAATTTTATTTTATATTAACTAAGGAATAATGATGATCCATCCGATAATCGCTCACGTAGAGATACCGGTAAACCATCTTCAAAAGGCTGCGGAGTTTTACTTTAGCCTGTTTGGATGGGAATTCAAAAGTTTTGGTAAGGGCTATCTGCTGTTCAATCCACATAAAGGGATTACGGCAGGACTAAGGGAATCAAAACATATTACCGGGGGGGACACTACTATTTTTCATATACACGTAGATAATATTGATGATATCTTATCCAAAGTAGAGCACCTCGGCGGTAAAAAAGTTCGCGGAAGAACTGTTATCCCTGTAATGGGATGGTACGCTCTAATTGCAGATACGGATGGGAATACTATTGGACTATTTCAGTCCCATTAGTATCCGGCTTTTCAATCCTGTATGAGTGAGTTATTTTAACAGAAGCGCTTAGCATTGCTGTAACAGAACAATGTTTTGTGAGGGATAATTCGATAGCCCTTTCTACATCTGCGGTATTAATATTGTTGCCATAGAAGATATACTCTATATGCATTGTAGTATAAACTTTAGGATGTCCTTCTGATAACCCGGCGCTGATATTCATTTCGAAACCGGAGAGATTAACTTTTTTCTTTTTAAGTATTGAGGCTACATCACTTCCGGTACATCCTCCGAGTGCAAGCATGAGAAGTTCTTTCGGTCTAACGCCCGCTGCTGATCCCCCCAGATCTTGCGGACCGTCCATTGTAATCCAATGGTTTGAATCTGCTTTACCCGCAAAAGTAACGCCTTTGATCTGCCTGATAAACGCTTTTTTTTGTTCCATAATTTCTTCTGTTATTTGAGAGATTAGATGTATGCATTTCTAAAAGGATTCGTTACAGTTTAAATATATCCCTGAATATCGGCTTTAATCCGGAGAACAGGAATTCCACTGCAATAACCATTACAATCAATCCCATTATCCTCATCAGTACTTTATTTCCGCTTTCTCCTAAAACCTTCATAACCTTCCTGGCGCTAAGCAGAAAAATCATTGTTATGAGGATAACCAAAAATATAGTACCACTAAGAATTAATTTATGAACGGCGGTAGAAGCATCATTCATCATTACAATAGAGGCTGTAATTGCGCCGGGGCCGCAGGTTAAAGGAATACCCAAAGGCGTTATGGCAATATCGTTCCCATATTCGTGAATAGTTTCCTCATCGGATTTAGTTCTGATCAGTCTTGCCTGAAGCATATCATATCCTGCCATAAAAAATATTATGCCCCCTACAACTCTTAAACCATTCACTGAAATATGGAAGAAATCAAATATGAACTTTCCACTAAAAGCGAATAAAAGCATAGTGAGAAGAGCAATTATTGAAGCTTTTATTGCTACTTTTCTTGCGTGGTCTGAGTCCATACCTGAAGTCAGAGCAGTATAAACAGGTATTATGCCCAGGGGATTTACCATTGTAAATACAGAGGTAAATGCCAGCAGGCCGAATTCGAAATAGTTATCCATTGTCTGCTTTCAGATAAAGTTCTTTCTTTATGCTGTTAATAGTATCCAGTGCTTTTTTAACGTGTTCCTCTCGGGTCCTTAACCCTGAGCATACTATCCGCAAAAAATATTTAGAGCCGATAACTGAATGAGAGATAAGTATAGTTTTTCTGCTGTTGAGTTCTTCAAGAATTGACCTGTTAAATTCATTTATATATTTTTCATCAGTAATACCTTGCGGGATTATCCTGAAACTCACCGTCGCAAAATTAACGGGGGCTATAATTTCAATATCCTTCTCACTCCTCATAGCTTCTTCAAGCTGTTTTGCAATCCGTACTTGTTCACGGATTATTTCCCTCAATCCATTTACTCCAAAATACCTGATAATAAACCAGAGTTTAAGCGACCGGAATCTTCTGCCTACCTGAAATCCATAATCCATTTGATTCTGAACATCGCTGATTCCGGTTTTTAGATATTCAGGAACATATGTAAATGCCCTCTTCAAAACCTCTGGTTTTCTGGTATAGAATGCACTAAGGTCCACAGGGGAAAACATCCATTTATGAGGATTTATTACTATAGAATCCGCAGCTTCCCATCCTTCAAATAATATTCTTTTCTCAGGGAGGATAGCCGCATTGCCTGCATAAGCAGCATCAATATGAAACCATATATCGTTATCGCGGCATATCTGCCCGATTTCCATAACAGGATCGATACTGACGGTAGAAGTAGTACCGATTGTAGCTGAAACACAAAATGGAATACATCCCTGCTCAATATCCTCTTTTATCGTTTTCTTTAACTCCTTTGCATCCATCCTGAAGAGGTTGTCTGTCTTTATTTTCTTTACCCCTGCCGGTTTTACCCCTATTGTCAATGCCGCTTTTTCGACAGCAATATTTGCCTGCTCGGATGTATAGAACATTAAAGGTAATATTTCCTTTCTGCTGAAGAATTTCTTTTCGGAAAACATCTTTTCATATTTCCATTCCCTGGCTGCAGTAAAAGCATGAAGGCAGCTTGTGGAAGCAGTATCATATATAATTCCCCAATATTCGGGGGGAAGACCTACCATATCTCTAAACCAACCAAGGACTACTTCTTCGAGCTCTGTACTTACAGGAGAGGTTTTCCATATCATTCCATTCTGATTGAAAGCCGCTGTCAGGAATTCTGCCAGAATACCTGGTCCGCTGGATGTTGAATTAAAATATCCCATAAAGTTTGGGTGGTTCCAATGTGTAATTCCCGGAAGGATAATATCCTCAATATCCTTAAAAATAACCTCCATACCTTCCCCCCTTTCCGGAGGGGCCTTCTTTAACAGGGATTTTATATCCCCCGGATTTACTGAGGGAAGGACATTGTATTGTTCAATATTATCCAGATATTCTGCAATCCAGTCAACAAGCTGATGACCGTACTTACGGAATTCTTCAGAGGGCATATCGTTTTGTATTTTCATTTTAATTGTGCTTAAAATAAATGACAGATGTACATAAGTAATAAATTCAATTTAAGTAAATCAAAAATAACTATTATTTGATTATATCGATTGAATTCAGGCAGGTGGTACAGTATGAATCTCCTTTGATATCAACTTCTTCGATTCCTGCGGATGAGTGCATAACACAATCCCAGTTACGGCAATGGAAAAGACCGAAGTTGTGCCCCAACTCGTGCAGTATTTCCTTCAGCGATCTTTTAATAAGAAGTTCTTCATTGGAGATTCCGGTATAAAATTCTTCGTGCAGCCTGCAGAGGGACACAATAGATAAATTTCCGTTAAGCTGGGCTTCACCGAAAACATAAGTAAGCACGGGCACGTAAAGGTCAGACTGGAGAAGCAGAATAATATTTCCCTCAATGCCGGCAGTTAATTCTGCCGCGCGGGAAATAATTGAAGTGGAATAGTACTGGTTCCTCTCTTTAGAAAATGCAGAGCTGAGATCGAAACGGAGATCCAGAATATTCACCCTGGAGTGAAAAATATTAAACAGCTCGCTACGGATCCTCTCAATGAATGAATTTGCTGCAAATTCAAGAGGGGCGAGGTATATCTCCCGCATTAGTTTCGCTGAAGATTATACTTGCTGATCTTGTTATAAAGGGTAACTCTGTCAATCCCGAGAGCTTCTGCACTTCGGGTAATATTCCAGTTATGATCTTTTAAAACAAGAGCGATGTGATGTCTTTCCATTGAAGCGAGGCTCTGGTCATCCGATTCGAACCCCCGCTTATTTGAATTTATATGAAACGGAAGGGCATCTACTTCAATACATTCTGTCTTTGTTACAACAACTGCACGCTCTATTGCATTTTCCAGTTCTCGTACGTTGCCGGGCCAATTATGCTTAAGCAGAAACTCCATTGCTTCCGGCGAAATATCTTTAACTTTTTTATTCATAGACGAAGAGAACTTTTCGAGAAAATGATAAGCAAGGATAGGTATATCTTTTAATCTGTCCCTCAGAGGTGGTATATAAATAGTGAAGACATCGAGCCTGTAATAAAGATCTTCCCTGAATCTTCCGGCTTTAACTGCATCTTCAAGAGCTTCATTTGTCGCAGCAATTACACGGAAGTCACTCTTGATCAGATCATTTCCCCCGACCCGTGAAAATTGCTTTGTTTCGATAACGCGTAATAGTTCAACCTGCATTTTGGGGGAAATGGTCCCTATTTCGTCGAGGAAAATAGTGCCCCCATTAGCCATCTCAAATTTCCCCTTCCTTTTGTAATGGGCTCCGGTAAAGGCTCCTTTTTCGTGGCCGAACAATTCGCTCTCCAGCAGCGACTCTGCAAGTGCCCCGCAATTGACTGTAATTATGGGAAAATATTTCCTTCTGCTGTTTATATGTATTGCCTTTGCAACCAATTCTTTACCTGTTCCGCTCTCACCCCTTATCATTATTGTAGTATCGGTTGCGGATACAGTATTTATGAGAGAAAATACCTTGCTCATTTCAGGAGATTCACCGATGAGGTTATCAGGTCTTATAATTTCATCTATCTTATTCTTAAGCTGTTCGTTTTCCTTCTTCAGCATTTTCTGCTTAAGTGCATTATCAACAACGTGTGACAGCTCATCAGGGTCGATAGGTTTTGTGATATAATCATAGGCGCCATCCTTCAATGCCTTAATGGCAGACGGGACTGATGCAAAAGCGGTTATAAGAATAATAATGGAATCCTGATCATATTCCTTAAGTTTAGTTAGCAGCTCAAGGCCGCTCATCCCCGGCATTTTCATATCAAGAAGTATGAGGTCATACTTTCCCTTTTCAAATTTTCCCAGGGCAGCCTCTGCATCTTCAGCAGTGTCTACGTCGTAGCCGTCCTCAAGAAACCAATGATAAAGGGATTCTCTGACTATTTGTTCATCATCAACTATGAGCAGAAATGGTTTTAGATTCATTGTCTTCTAGATTTAATTTATCAAATAATGGAAATTTTAATTTAAAAGTTGTTCCTTTGAGAGATGTATCCTCAACGGTTATTCTTCCCCTATGCTGATTAACTATTCCGTATGCAACTGCAAGCCCTAAGCCCGTTCCCTTTGCTTCCCCCTTTGTAGAATAGAACGGTTCAAAAATAAAAGGAAGATCCTTTTCTGCGATACCTCTGCCGTCATCCTTTATTCTTATAACGGCATAATTATCTTCCTTAGTAAGGCTCACCATAAGTTTCCCGCCTTCACCCATAGCCTCAATTGCATTTATTAGTACAGCTAATAAAGCCTGCTCTATTTTTTGACCATCACATTGTATTTCCAGTGTATAATCATCAAATTTCTTCATCAGGTCAATTTTCTGAATCTCGAGATGATGGTTAATAAGCACCAGGCTTGCCTCAATAATCTGCACAATATTTCTTCGTTCAAATTCTCCATCCCCTTTCCGGGAGAAAAGAAGCAGATCCTTTACAATTTTACCGCACCTTGCAGATTCGCTCGATATCAAACTCAGATATTCAAGAGCATCCTTATTAAACTCTCCTGTTCCCTCCTTAGCCAATTTCTTTGAGATCAGCTTGCTGTATGTTAAAATTCCTTCAAGAGGATTGTTTAATTCGTGTGCTACAGTTGCTGATAATTTACCCAACGAAGCAAGCTTTTCGATTTGGGTTATCTGCTCATATATCTTTTTAAGCTCTTCATTCTTTTCCTGGACTTTATGATTTAAAGTCTCACTCCATTCTTTAATCTCTTTATATGCCTTATCAAGTTTCCCGGCCATCTGGTTGAATTCATTAGCCGCGCTGCCCAACTCATCCTTTGAAGTTACTGAAATCTTATAATCCAGGTTCCCTTTAGACAGCTCATCAATTCCTTTTGAAATCTTTTTCAAGGGACGGTTAACTATCAGGATAATAAAAAGTGCTGAGAAAGCCGGGATAAGTATCATCAGCAGGATCGAATTCGTGACCACATTCTTAATGTTCGCATCAATTATATTGTCAATGCGCTCCGTGGATATGATCACGTCAAGTACACCAAGAATTTTTTTATCCTTCTCGTGGGCGTGACAATCAGCATTATAACAATCGGGTTCGTTCTTAATGGGATTAATTAATCCGAGAACCTTTTTACCGTCTGTTGTTATATATTCTCTGGTAAGTTCCGCCATAGTAAGATTAACCGGCAATTCAGGCTTTGAATGGCAAACGTAGCAGGCTTCTGCATCAGTGTTTACAAGCCTGTTCACTTCAGACAGGTTAGAAGAATAAGAGATGTTTCCCTGTTTGTTATAAATGCGGATTTTTTCAACACCCCGTTCTGTTCCTATTGTTCTGATGATCTGATAGACATCTTCCTTTCTATTAAGAAGCATACTATAACGTGTTGATTTTCTAATCAGATCGCTGATATTATAAGCACTTTGCGTGTAGGATTCAGTAAGATCTTTTCGAAGTTGAGAAATTGTATAAAAGGTATAAATCGTAAGATTTAAAAGAAGTATACTTGAGATGATTAGAATAAGCTTGACGCTTAATCTGTTGAACAAAACCGGCTGCATAAATAATCTTTAAAGAATGACCCCGGAAATAAAACTTTCCGGAGCCTAATCAAACCTAAACAAGATTATAAATAATAACAAGATTCAATTGTTCATTATCAATAAATAGCAATAATTACAATCTCACAAATTAAATAGTCGCCGGATTAGTGTATAATAATTCAACTGCCCGATAGCCTGGTGCAAAAATTTAATCTTATCTCCCCCATCATTCAATGTAATACCAACCGAAGGGAAGATTTTTTGTGAGTTGCTGATAAGTTCAATAGCCTCCGCTTTAATTCTATTAAACTCATCTTCTGTAATACTTGCAGCTGCAATATCTTCCTCCTCAGTCTCAATCAGACTAAACCAGCTGTTAAGCTGCAGATCATTCAGTTCGGGTTTCAATCTTCCCAGGCAGTTAAAATTTAATGGAGAAGGTACACTAATGCTTCCCCAATCTCCTGTAAACTGAACAAGTGGTTCTCCTGATTTTTTGTCAGTATTGTCTCTGCAGTAATTATAAGCAGATATATGGTCGATTAATATATAAGCTATAGGATTAACTCCCAGATAATAGGTATCGTGAAAAAGTCTCTTCAGGATAAGACTATTCTTAAGGTAAATTAACTTCCTGGAATATCCGGTTGACTTTTATTTTTTCAATAGCTGAAGAGACTACATCTGTTTCCGGCTCGTTCCTGACGGGGTTTCTGAGGAACTCGTTTATCTCATTTTTTCTGTTCCTCATCACTTTATCAAAAAGGCAATTATCGCAGTCAAAATTGAAGTCGCATAGTTTGTACTTAATAATATTTGACTGCATCCAGATACATTGCATTGAATCATATTCTGCGAGGGACTCATTTAAACTGTTCACCTGGAAAACTCCAAAATAAATTGTTCTTTAATTTAGCAACATTAATTAATTTTTGCGGGTTCTTCATGCATAACCGGTAAATACTTTACTATGATTCTGAATGCCCACAATCCCAAAACAATAAGCATAAGCGAGATACTGAATTCGTGGATACTTGGGAAATAATCGACTCCCGACATACTGCTGATTGCTGTTATACTGACATTTAAACGGTTAAGCAGAAATCCTGCAACGATCAGGCAGGCAGAAATATACAGCCAGCTTTTATTTTGTCTTAGTTTTTTCTGTACGAGGAATGTAAAAGGCAGAATTATCCCGACCAGCATTTCGATTGAGTAAAAAAGCGTCTGCTGATTGAATTCCATAAGAAGGTGAAGCTTATTACTTAGATATAGATCTGAGATCTTCAGTACCAGGGTAAGTATAAGGACAATTGCACTGATAAAACCAATTCGTGAAAGCAGGTCCAGTTCAATTCCTTTTCCAAAAGCTCTTGCACTGGTATATGATTCAAAAATTACCATTGCCAGTCCTGCTCCAATTGCAGATAAATAAAAATATACCGGGAGCAGTGATGAATACCAGAGTGCATTCATTCTGGTTGGCACTATAAGAAAAAGGGAACCAAGTGAAGACTGATGCAGTGTAGACAAAATAATACCGAGTATCATTATTACAATGCTTACTTTTTTCATAATGTTCAAAGTCTTATTCATTTTAAATTTCTCAAGGAGCATAGGAGCAAACTCGAGAAACAGCACCGTTGTATAAAGCATTACGCACCAGGCTACTTCAAACATTACCGAACGGGGATTCCACATTATAAGGGCGTGCCATATGTTGTAAGGTTTCCCTAGATCAAACATTAATCCGAATATTACGAGGAGGTATCCGAGGAATGCGGTTAATATTGCTGGTCTTGCCAGGGGTTTATACTTCTCAATATTGAATATATGGGTAATAGCACAAATTGTGAAACCACCCGCGGCTAATCCAACTCCGCAAAGGACATCAAAACCAATCCATAGACCCCACGGGAACTGATCATTCAAATTAGTAATACTTAATCCTTGTGTAATCCTTAAATAGGTTGAGTAAAGACCAGCTGTTAATATTATTATTCCAATAACGCGCCAGAAAGTCATTTTTGGTAAACTAAAAGATTTCATTGTATTCTCAATTATTATTTTCTTTTTCTTCTTTAGCAATTTCGTTTTTGCGCTTAGTAAGCCAATACATTCCCGTAAGGAAGACACCGCCGACACCGACCACTGAAGGAATTTTTTCTAATGCCTTTTCAGTATAGGTTGGAAGAGGGTCCTTAGGGAGGTTTGTAGCGAAACCAAGTTGATCAAAAGGAACAGATGCAAGAACCAATACTGAAGTACCTCCTGCCTCTTTAATCCCGTAGATCTGGGGATAATAATTACCAGGATCATTTTTAATTCGCTCCCGGGCAATATTTATCATTTCATCCCGGTCACCGAATGCCGTTGCACCGGTTGGGCAGGCATCTGTACAAGCTGTTACTTCCCCCCGGGAAACACGATCATAGCACATAGTGCACTTTGTAACTTTTGGAGCCACATTGCTCCACTCGTACCGTGGAATATGATGCGGACAGGCTTGCATACAATATCTGCATCCAAGACATTTATCAGGATCATATATTACAGGACCATCGTTTGTTTTAGTAAATGCGCCTACAGGACATACAGAAACACAGGTAGGATCAACACAATGCATACACATTTTCCTGACATAAGAATCACCGTACTCTTCGAGGGCGGTATATGTTTTACAGCTTAAATGATCTTTTAACGGATCATTATTTGTTGCTGGAAGTTTGTTTTTCTGTTTACAGGCAAGGTAGCATTCTCCACATCCCACACACATTGTGGAATCAAACAGGATAGCTTTGGACTTTATCATTTTCAGGATCCTCTCAGAGCTTTAAGAATTTTTGTTCAAAATCTGTAACTGCTTTGTCATTCAACATAGCAATTACACCTTCAACAATATTTCCGCCGTCGTACATTGTAGCCCCGGCAATGGCTGTGTCTGATGAATGAATGCTAAGGAAATCCTTTAATCTTGAAAATTCCTGATGAAGCCAATCAACCGCACTCTCTTTTACTTTAAATCCATTATTATCCAGAGATCCTGCAGGAGCAATAACCACACCCCAATCATCTCCGTATGGATCATTAAATTTCCTTCCAAGATTTTTATTTACAAATTTTACCTCTCCGTCTACCGGGGAAATAAAATTAATTGTATTCCTGCCTATATTGGCTTTTAATATATAATCTCCTCTCCGGACAGCAGTTCCTTCTGCAACAATCGGCTGGAGAATTAAATTTCCGAAGGACTTCTGGATAAATTCATCGATACCTATTTTTATAAAACCATCTTTAAGTTTCAGCAACCATAAGTGACCTTTCGAGAACATAACTTCATCCGGGAAAAGAAAGCTGCGTTTATCAAACACTCTAGAAGCACCAAACGCAGGATGAGTTTTCCCTGGGCCTTAAGGACAAAATAGTCCACAAGGATAAACAGTAGAAAAGTTAAAACAACAAATAGAGCAACCATTTTAGAACCTCGTTATTTAAAGTAAATGCATTTCATTGGCACAAATGAAATGCCATACCCAATTATCAAAAATGACAACTCTGTAAGTCTATATAATATATTGCTTTATGACGCAATTTAAGTTTTATCATTAGTAATGTTAAAAATGGAAGTGCAAATTAATTCAACACTAATCCCGAACCAGATTTCTAATTTTCAATGAATCTGTAGCAAATCATTAACTTTCAATATGTTTATTTATTTTACACCACTTTGTTGAATTGTTATACAAAGTATTCACTTATTATCTTGAAATCGAGAACAACCTGCTGCTCACTTAAAATTTATGAGTTTTTTAAATCAATCATTTTGTTTATTTTGAATCAAATTCTCATATGTTTATATGAAAAGGGGATCAGGCAACTCCTATTTGATTTAATGCAGTAACCCGGTAAGATCAGACCAAACACTTATCTCCAGGCCTATCTCTCCCGGTATTTAACTCCTTTAACCTCCATACAACCGTTCTTCGAAGGTAATGTTATTGTAGGGGTTTAATAGGACATAGTAGGGGTTGTGTAGGGGGTAGAAGCTTTTTTTTGTTAAGTGCCTGGTCAAATCCTTCGTGGTATTTATATCCCTCAGTTCCATTGAGTTCTTTGGAGACTCAAGTATAGTATTAATGGTTAAATGGACAGAAAAGTTTATTTTAAGAGGAGGGATCGATTTAGAGTTTAAAAGAATCTGTCCAATTTCTCTTATGATTCTATACTTTTATTTAAACTCTAATTTATTTTGGACAGTGATGCATTCATCATAAAAAAATAAGTTTTTATTATTGTTCAAATCACGTAATTTTTGTTTTCGCTGTAATACTAATTAATAAGTGGATTGATCATCATAAATTCCCGTACATATTTTGATCTTCAGAGAATAATTAGAAGGATCTTCAATAAAAATGTGCTGTTTGCCTGGCTGACATTTTTATTAAGTCTTGTTATAACAATTCTTTTTTATCGTTTTCTGAAGCAAGATTCTGTTTTGACAGCAGAAAATTACTTTAACGTCAGAGTTGACGAAATAAATACATTAATTCAGCAGCGGATGAAATCTTATGAACAGGTACTGCAGGGAGGAGCCGGTCTATTCTATGCAAGCGACCAGGTGAGCAGGGAAGAATGGAGAACTTATGTTGGTAAATTGGATGTGGAAAAGCATTATCCTGGCATACTCGGCATAGGCTTTTCACAGGTTCTTAAACCCGAACAGGTGAAAGAACATATTATTAAGGTTAGGGCAGAAGGGTTTCCTGAATATAAGATCTGGCCTGAATATGAGCGTGATATTTACACAACAATTTTGTTCCTTGAACCTTTTTCAGGGAGGAATCTCAGGGCATTCGGTTACGATATGTTTACCGATGCTACAAGACACGCAGCAATGTCAAGCGCGATGGATAGTGCAATTACTGCTTTATCCGGAAAGGTTATTCTCGTACAGGAAACTTCAACAGAAATACAACCCGGCTTTCTGATTTATCTGCCCGTCTACGATAAAAAGAAACCTGTTAATACAGTAGAGCAAAGACGCGCAGCAATCCGGGGATTTGTATATGGCCCATTCCGGATTGAGGATTTAATGCACGGTATATTAGGAAAAACATTGCCTAATATTCGTTTGCAGATCTATGATGATTCTGATACTAATGAATCAAGCCTTATGTATAATAGTAATCCGGATGCAGATTTGGTTGAATCCAGGTTTACGACTGTATCCCGGGTAAACATTGATAATCATTATTGGACATTAAAATTTGAGACACTCCCATCTTTTGAATTCCTTATTGACAGGCAGAAACCTACAATTGTTCTGCTGACAGGAATTATAATAAGCATACTCTTTTTTATCGTTGTGGTTTCTTATGTAAGAACGAATGAAATTAAGACCGACCTGGAACTTATACTTGCTTCTTCAGGAGAAGGGATCTATGGTCTCGATATAGATGGGAAATGTATTTTTATAAATAACGCGGCAACAAAAATACTCGATCTCACAGCTGATCAATGCAATGGGAAGCTGATGCACGATTTGATTCACCACCACCATCCCGATAATCGTGCCTACCCTTTTAATGAATGCCCCATACATTCCTCACTGGAGAACGGAATAGCTTTTCAAAGTGATACAGAGGTATTTTTCCGCAGCGACGGCACCAGTTTTCAGGTCAGCTATTCATTTAATCCCATCGTCCAGGATAACAGGGTAACGGGAGGGGTTGTCACCTTTAGTGACATTACTGAAAAAGTTAAGATACAGAAAGCACTAAGATTATCGGAAGAAAAGTTCAGACTGGCAGTAGATAATTTTCCCTATACTTTAATTATCTACGATAACGAAAGAAGGATAACTTTTATTAATTCTATCGGACGAAGATCATTCTTTTTAACAACCGATAAAATTATCGGTAAAAAAGATGAGGAGATATTTCCTTCGGAAATTACTTACCCCTATCTCCCATCATTGATCGAGGCTTTCGAAAAGAAGATACCCAGGACAATAGAGAGTACAATTAATCTTTCCGGAAATAAATTTTCCTTCATATCCAATTTTGTGCCCTTACTCAATGACCAGGGGGAAATTGACCAAATGCTCGGTATTACCCAGGATATAACAGAGTTGAAAAAAGCGCAGGAAAAAATTATTAATTCTCTCAATGAAAAGGACGTTCTCCTAAAGGAAATTCACCACAGAGTAAAGAATAATCTGCAGATCATTTCCAGTCTGCTTAATCTCCAGACAAACAAGATACAGGACCAGTCAGTAATTGATATTATCAAAGAAAGCCAGAACCGGGTTCGATCAATGGCCCTCGTTCACGAAAGATTATATCAGACAGACAATATGTCGCAGATTGATTTTTCGGAATATATACCGGAACTGCTGAATTATCTTATCAGTTCATATTATGACAGGGAGAAGCCTGTAAGACTGGAACTAAATATTCAAAAGACAGAATTTAATATAGATATCTCCATATCGCTGGCGCTGATTATAAATGAACTGGTTTCCAATTCTCTTAAACACGCCTTTAACGGACAAAAGGGAAATAATAAAATTATTGTTTCATTAATTCAAAAAGATAAATACGAATTAACCATCAGCGATAACGGAACGGGATTCCCGGAAGCTTTGGATTTCAGACAAAGTGATTCTCTCGGACTGCAGCTCGTCAATTCACTTGTAGAGCAGGTTAATGGAAAGATTGAACTGGAAAAGGATCACGGAACTACTTTCACCATTCGGTTCCCTGTTTAATTACTGAACATATCCAGCTGGAAAGGATTTACAATTGAATCAAAAGATTTACCCAGCAATATAAGAACAGAATCCGCTATCGGTTTAATTTGTTTATCAATGTAATGCGGGTAGTCAATATCCTTGTGTTCGAGTTCTATGGGAACAGGTCCCCTTAGTGTAATAACATACTTTACCACGGAACTTTTGTTATCCGACATTTTTGCAGCCTTAATCTGGGGAGGCAGGTTCCTGTATTCATCTAAGTTTTTTCTTATCCTTTTTCTGTAGACAAGTTTGGCATCCATTGATCCGTTCTTAACAGAAGCAATAAAATTTCTTATCCACTCATCAACCTCGTCCCCTGCAAATATTCGCTTATACAACTCTGTTTGAAATTCTTTTGCCAGTTTGGTCCAGTCGGATCTTATAGATTCCATTCCCGTAAATTCAAGTATTTCCCTGTTGCGGTCATTTAACAATCCCGCATATCTCTTTTTTGCACCTATCTCGGATCCCCGGGCCGG
>CAVXTT010000027.1:0-107080 GCA_963764685.1 uncultured Ignavibacteriales bacterium | reverse complement strand
ATCGGTGTATGAGTAAAAACCTCACCCTAACCCTCTCCTTCGCAGGAGAGGGAACAGGAAAATTATAATAAACGAGTCAAGAAAATTAATGTATCGTTCCTGATGACAACAAGTCCTTCTCTTCTCAAGAGAAGGACTATGGAATGAGTTTCCTACACGCTGCACAGCTGACAGGCAGACGCGCGATTGTCCTACAGTCCTAATCTTTCCATATCTGCGACTAAAGTCTTAACCGCATTAACAGAATTATCAAACAGCTTCTGTTCTTCTGCATCCAATGCGAACTCAATGATCTTTTCTACGCCGCCTGAGCCTAATACTGCAGGAACCCCTACGTAGTAACCTTTCACGCCATATTCACCTTCAAGAAGTGCGCAAACCGGGAGTACTCTTTTCTCGTCGAATATTATTGACTGTGCCATTGCCAATGCCGAAGACGCAGGCGAATAGAAAGCCGAACCTGTCTTGAGAAGTTTTACTACTTCGCCGCCTGCCATTTTGGTTCTCTCGACCATTGCGGTCATTACTTCTTTAGCTTTCTCTTTGCCTTTGTATTTTCTTTCCAGCAGCTCCATTACCGGTATTCCGTTAACATTAGCATACCTTACTATCGGGACCATTGTATCACCGTGCCCGCCGAGTACAAGCGCATTAACATCTTTTACTGATACTCCCAGCTCCCAGGCTATGAATGTAGCAAAACGTGAGGAGTCGAGTACACCAGCCTGTCCCATTACTCTTGCAGCCGGGAACCCGGTAATTTTCTTAAACAGGGTAACCATTGCATCAAGAGGATTGGAAATAATAATTACTGTTGAGTCCGGTGCATACTGTTTCACATTCTCGGAAACAGTTCGCATAATTTTGGCATTTGTTGTAAGCAGGTCGTCCCTGCTCATTCCGGGTTTACGGGGCAGCCCGGCAGTAATGATCACAAGGTCCGAACCTTCGATGTCCTTATAGTTATTTGTGCCGGTAACCTTAACATCAAAGTCATCCACCCTGGATGCTTCAACAATATCGAGGCACTTTCCCTGCGGCATATCTTCAACTATGTCGAATAATACCACATCACCCAGATGCCTTAAAGCAATAAGCTGTGCAAGTACTCCGCCGATCTGTCCTCCCCCGATAAGTGAAATTTTTTTTCTGCTCATATATTCTCCCGTATGAAGTTAAATAAATTGAATGTTTATATCTGAAATAAAAATAAAAACGAAAGAGCTAATTCCAAAGGATAAAAAGAAAAAAGGTAAATCAGATGTGCATTACAAGGACAGTTTCCATACCATTGGGTGTGCGGTTATATTTCAATTCATCCATATATATCCGCATCAGGTATAAGCCTCTGCCTGAATCCTTCATCAGGTTCTCGGGGTCGGTAGGATTAGGAACCTTCTCGGGATCAAATCCTTTTCCCTCATCTTTGATGGAAATCTTAATCTGTTCCCCCGAAATATTAACTGTAATTTGTACTTTCTTTGAAGCATCCGATTTGTTGGCGTGAATAATAGCATTGGTGGTCGCCTCGGTAATTGCAAGAAGCAGGTCTGATTTCTTATCCTCGCTCAGGTCAAGATCTTCGGTGAATTGATTGACAAATTCCTCCACTATTACAAGATTTGAGGGGTCACTTAGTATTTCGAGATGATAGCTTTTGTTTGCCAAGTTTTTCCGGTTTTTAATAAATAAAATAATAAAAAATTATACCATTCCAACCTATATGTTCCAGGTCATCTGCAAATTTAAATTAGCCTGCTCGCCGGGGTTTGCTCCGCTGGATTTAATAAACTCATACCAGCCGTAAAATTTCAAATAAAGCCTGTCGCCCGCGAGATATAATATCTCTGCCAGAGGACCTGTGGTTGTATATCTTGTGTCAAGGACCTTTTCTTTTTTGTTGTAATTGTATGTATAAAGTGAGAAGATCCTGATGCCAATCGAAAATGTAACCTGCGAATATAATAAATGAATCTTAGGCTCCGCGTATATCTCACGCAGAAAACGGGTAGGAACCGTAGAAAAGGATGCCCACCTCAGGTTGCCCTGTTCGGAGAGTTTAACATATCCGTAAATTGTTGCAGCAAACATACCCCCCAATTTTATATAAGAGGAATCCGTACCCGAGAATTGTCTGAATGAATAACTCTGGTAATTAGGGTTAATATCCTCATAATCATAAACTGTATAATTTGCAGTAACCTCAAAGACGTTCAGTGAAGAAACATTCTTTCCCTTATAATCCCCGCCGGCTGAAAATCTTATTACCCGGTTAACATTATTATTTGAACTCTTTTCGGAAAATATATAGACAGTTTTTGCCTGTGACCCGTCGGTATTAAGAAAAGCACTAAAGAAAGGTGTAAGCCTTTTTGTGTACCGCAGCCTGATAATTGTCAGCAGTTCATCCCTGTCATCAAAATTAGATTCGCTGGGAGTATCATACTTTAATTTATTCTGCATGATGCTGAAATAAAACATATCAGATGTGGAAATTTTGAAGTTCCCGAGGATAGATAACGAGGCTCTTGTTGATACGTTGTTCTTCTGGCTTTCGGCATCCTCTCTTTCCTCAAAAAAGATATTGCCCGTGCCGGTATAGTTTTTAGTAACGTGCTTTTCATCCCGCTCTGAGAGAATACCTCTTAAGGTCCCGCTGAAAATACCTGAATTGTAATTGCCGATTCCCTCAAAGTCTATAACATTCTCATTTATCCTTGTGTCGAAGACAGATGAAGAATATACTTCGGACGGCTTATACCTTGTATCCCGGTCTATAATTCTTCTTGTGACCCTTCCCAGCAGATCAA
This sequence comes from uncultured Ignavibacteriales bacterium, assembly GCA_963764685.1. Classification (GTDB taxonomy): domain Bacteria; phylum Bacteroidota; class Ignavibacteria; order Ignavibacteriales; family Ignavibacteriaceae; genus CAVXTT01. Next base: position 104,270 of record CAVXTT010000027.1, on the reverse strand, counting down.
ACGAAAGTTCGCTTCCGATATTAAAATACTGCAGCCTGTCCTGCAGCAGAAAAGTTGTCTCACCCCTGCTCTGGATATTATTGGTAATATTATATTCCTGTGAGATAAGAGAATCCGCCTCGTAATAAAAATCTTTACTGTTAAGCGAGTAATTGAAATCAATATTGTTATAAACGTTTTCTTCGAAACTGTTATTAACCTTTAACCTGTAAGAACGGACCATATTCTTTCGGGGAGAGATATCCTCATTCCGGAATTTCAATGAAGAGGTAAATATAAAATCGGAATAATAAAAATTATCAAGCAATCCCTCCCCGCCATATACTGGTCCGTTATCAATTTCTCCAACCTGGCGGTTATTGCTGTAACCCCCATATGGAATAAGGTCTAATCCAGGCATAGGTCTGATCCCTAAAAAGACTCCTGCTTCTGAGACAGAGGATTGATTTATCTCGATCTTCCTGTCATCCGATAGAATAATATTATTGCCGAATAAACCGGGTCGCAGCAATTCATTAATTTTGTACGCAGTGTGCACTGAAAGATAATGCTCATCCCGGATACTCTTTTCTGTACTCCTCAATAGTGTAGAATGATAATTCTCGTGAATGGTAAAGGAGATTTTCTCTATATCTCCTTTAAAAGAAGAAACGGGTATCAAGGGCATAGGTGTTAAGCAGTTTGTCGAAGTTGGTGGTCAGACTATTGGGGAAGGGGACTTTCAGATATTCAAGGCTGTCAGTGTTAGTCTGTGCAATCACTGCAGAAGAAAAGATCAGTATAACCGCAAATAAATTTCTGATCAAAATTATTCAGGCTTAATTGTGAAAGTATATTTCGGAGAAATGCTGTTAGGATCCTCTTCCAGGGTATAAACAGCAGTTCTCCAGTAATATTTTTTATTCGATTCAAGATAAAGAGGAGTGAACGGTATATGCAATGTATCGTTAGTTACACTTGTATTGATCGACGTACTCCAGAATTCCCCAAAGAATTCATTTGTCAGTACAATTATCCTGTAAACAGCAGGTACATCAACAGCTTTTATAATAAACTCAGGAAAAGGATTTAAGTAGCTATTATCCGGAGGATAAAATACTTCAGGAATACCGACGATCATATCGGTAACTATGTCACTTTCCTTCCCAATAAGCTGACCTCTGTCAACTCCTCTTATTTTGTAATAATATCTCGTGTAGAGCTCAAGTCCCGCGGTATCCGAAAAGTTAATTACAGGTGTAAATCCCACAAGGGTTGAGCTGTCTGCTGTAAATGATTCATTTTCACTTCTGTAAATATTATAACCGATTATATCACTTTCATAACCGGGATACCAGTCCAGGTAAACGGACAGGTGATATTCATAATTTCTTGCATTTATACTTAAGTACTGCGGCTTATCAGGGGGATATATGTTTACCGGTACTGCAGATACTTCAGACGAGAGGTTACTTTCCCTCCCGCTGTAATCTTCGGCAGAAAGCTTATAAAAATACTGCTGCTCGTATTCGAGTGAATCATCAAGATAAAATTCTGATCCCAGGGTAGCGATACGGGTATATGATATACTGTCCAGACTCCTGTAAATATGATAAGATTTCCAGTCGGGCTCTTTATTAGGTTCCCATTCTATGATTATTTCCCCGTCATTAGCAAAAGTGATTACTATCCCTGCCGGTATAGCAGGGGGGACCCCGTCATCCGGAGAAGTAATATCTGAATCCGAACGGCACCCTGCAAGAGAAATTAATACTATAAGGAAGTAGAGAATTCGCTTCATAGAAGGGAATGAATAATTATAATTATAATCGGTGCAAAATAGTTATTTTTGATAAATACATTTTAGGCGGAATTGATGAAAAAGCTGTACATACCTTTGCTGTTGAGTTTTATACTTTCTTTTACTTTCATCTTTATTAATAATAATGAAAATAAAGTAAAAGAAAAGCTGCCCTCTTTCGTACCTGACGACGACTGGTTCGAAAGACAAAGAGCATATCCTTTTACTGAGATCCCCAACGGGGAAAGATTAAAATCCATAGAATATGTAAAGCGTAATTTTTCAGCAGATAATGTACCTGTGCGGTATCGTAATCTCACGTGGCAATTATCTGGTCCAATAAATATTGAAGGGCGCATTACCACGGTCGCAATCGATCCGGTAAACCAGAATATTGTTTATGTCGGCACAGCAAACGGGGGCGTATTCAAATCGACAAATTACTGCCAAACCTATCAGAGCATATTTGATGATCAGAATACTACCTCAATAGGGGATATAGCAATAGATCCCATTAATTCAAATATTATTTATTGCGGTACCGGTGAGGCTAATTCTTTAAGAAGCTATTACCCCGGAACAGGAATGTATAAATCGACAGATGCAGGGAGCAGCTGGACATTCATCGGTCTGGCAGAATCAAATTCAATCGGCAGGATTGCCATAAACCCTCTTAACACACAGGAGATATATGCCGCTGCATTAGGAGCACTAAGAAAAAAGAATGATGAAAGAGGATTATACAAATCAACCAACGGAGGATTAACCTGGAATAATATTCTTTACATAGCAGACTCAGTTGGCGTTGTTGATGTTGTGCTCGATCCTTCGGATCCGCAGAAAGTATTTGCAGCTGCCTGGGAAAGATTCAGAAGGGAAGACAGGATAAAATACGGGGGACCCAAATCAGCTCTTTACTATTCAACCAACGGAGGCACCAGCTGGACAACAATAACAAATGGTTTCCCTTCAGGCAGCTCTACGCTTGGAAGAATATCAATGGATTTTTCTGTGTCTAATCCCCTGGTAATGTATGCCTTAATTTCAAATACATCCGGAGGCTCGGGAGGTTTATATAAATCAACTAATGGCGGTATGGCATGGACATTGAAGAATGCCTCTGTTGGAAGTTCATCAACATATGCCTGGTTTAACAGGATCTGCAGGGTAAATCCCTCTAATCCCGAAATAGTATATTGCGGGGGACTTGAAATGGAAAGATCGATAAACGGAGGTAGTTCGTTTTCATATATTTACGGTCCTCACGTTGATCATCACGCAGCAGCATTCTCCAAAACAAATCCGAACTACGTAATTATCGGAAATGACGGCGGCATCGATTACACAACTAACGGTGGCACCAGCTGGATCGGAAGCGAGAAGCTTCCTGTGACACAATTTTATGCAGGAGAAATACATCCAACTAACACGAACATCATTTTAGGCGGGGCACAGGATAACGGAACTTTGAGAACCTTAACAGGAAATCTTAACGACTGGGTTGATATATTCGGAGGTGACGGATTCTATTGCCGCATAGATTATAATAACCCGAACAGGATGTATGCCTCCTCTCAGAATGGCGGGCTTGGGTATTCTACCGACGGAGGGAATTACTGGAATTATGCGACATCCGGTCTTGACGTTACCTACACAAATTGGATGACACCTTATACATTAGATAAAAATAATCCTATGATATTATACTGCGGGACATACAAAATGCATAGATCAACAAATGGTATGCAGAGCTGGACGGTTATAAGTCCTGATCTTACTTCCGGGCACGTTCAGAACCTCGGAACAATTACAACTGTTGATGTCGCTAAATCAAATCCGAATGTAATATACTGCGGTACTGATGATGCAAATGTATGGGTAACAACAAACGGGGGCACTAACTGGACACCAATTAAGAACTGGCTTCCGAACAGATGGGTTACAAGGGTAACAATTGATCCTGATTCCGCCAATATATGTTACGTTTCATTATCGGGTTATAAAATTGATACCACCGGTGCCCATATTTTCAGAACAACAAATTACGGCAGCAGCTGGACATCCATCAGTGGTAATCTTCCCGACGCACCAATAAATGATATAATTGTTGATCCGCTTGATCACAACTCATTATACATAGCTACAGATAACGGAGTATTCTTTACGACCAATCTTGGCAGCAGCTGGTATATTTTAGGTGACGGGATACCGGGACAGGTTCCCTGCCACGATCTTACATTTCACGAAGCAACAAGAAAATTAGTCGTTTGGACACACGGGAAAAGCTCATTCAGTCTGATTCTTCCAAATCCTCCCGTACCAGTTGAACTTGCTGCTTTTGATTACTCTGTTGGAAATGGAGCAGTCGAATTAAAGTGGCAGACCTCTTCCGAATTAAACAACAAGGGATTTGAAATAGAAAGAAGTGTGGATAACAGAAAATTCTTTCAAATAGGATTTGCACCGGGGAATGGGACTACAACAGAAATAAATTACTATTCGTTTACCGATAAAACTGATTATACCGGGAAGCTTTATTACAGGTTAAAGCAGATCGATTATGACGGCTCATATACGTATTCAAAAGTTTTAGAAGCTGAAACATTTAAAGATTTTTCACTTGCACAGAATTATCCCAACCCTTTCAATTCATCCACACAGATCAGTTACAACCTGAGGTATGACTCAGAAGTATCAATTGAAGTTTTTACTATAACAGGAGAGAAGTTGGTGACGCTTTTTGCAGGAGAAAGAAAAGCAGGCACGCATAAATTACAGTTCAGCAGTACAGTTCTCGCAAGCGGGGTATATATCTATAAAATCAGTGCGGGCTATGCGGGAGGCAATTTTAGTTCATCTAAGAAACTTGTTGTGCTGAAATAGGTACGATGGTTCGATGGTACCATCGTACCAACTCAGGCCGTATTTAGGCCAAAATCATAAATATTTTACAGCTTTTATGCAGTTCCCAGACACCCCTATTATTAACCATATTTAAATAATTTCTGCATTTTTATTGAATTTTTAAATGATATAACAATGTGCCGGTAATGAGTTAAGTATGACCAGGCAAGATATGGGCAAAACAGTCCAGTTTTGGCCGGGCACTGTCCGCGCATAGGCCGCGCACTGTCCGGGCACCAAATAATTCATAATTGGTATGGAGAATTTTATCGAGGAAGCAATCAGTTTAATGGATATATGAATAATAAATATTCTTTATGGTGTGTCATTGCAAGTTATTCAATAAAGTAATTGACTTTAATTAACAAAAGAAATGACCTTTATTAGAATATCATTAGAAGGAGTCTCTAACGAGGAAATTTTATCATAAAATAGTCAGGGCACTGGCTAGTATGATGATTTTTCTCACTGCCCGCCCTTATGTCTTCGATACATTCCTTCGGAACACTCAGCCACCGGGCTAGGATTGTTTAGGAAAGGGAAAGAAAGGTCACTAAGTGTTTTCGGGCCCTGGCGATAAGGCGTCATTGCGAGGAGTCTTCGACGAAGCAATCCCCTATACTATGAGTTAATTTCATAATGCAGTTTTTTAATATCCTGGTAAACAGAAACTATTTTAATTAAAGACAATTATTGTATAAGTTACAATAATAAAGCTTGACATTAGCAGAGATATTTTTGAAACAAGAATGATCTCTGATTAAACGGATTATATGATTATTAGGAAGTTAATTTGAAACGAGAGATACTTAAATTAGATAAAATCATAATACGGAGTATTGCTTCTCCCGCTGGAAGCGGGCTCCCTCCACGACGGGCAAGAGCAATGACGTTCTATAAGGGAATGAAATATTTATTCAGACATTCATCCACCCATCCATTCATCCATCTCAACCATCTCTCCAATGACTCTTAAACAAAAGCTTGAATATCATTATAATGCATTTGACAGATCGGCAATTGCTCCTGATCCGCTGCAGTTCCTGCATATGTTTAAGGATCGGAATGATATAGAATTGATTGGTTTTCTGGCTTCTGTTTTTGCTTACGGGAATGTTAAACAGATAATTAGTTCTTTAAACAAAATAATAAGGATAAGTGAAGGAGAGCCGCATAAATATATACTTGCTTTTGATCAGGGAAAAGAGCCGGGATTGAAACACCGGTTCTATACATCCGATGATATCAAAGTACTTTTTCTCCTGCTTAAAGAAGCATATGATAAATTTGGTTCAATAGAAAAGTTATTTATGATGAATTATTCTCCTGATGATAATAATACAGGCAAAGCTCTGTCCGGATTTTCAAATCATATGCTGTCTGGAGCTGAAGTGCTTACCGGGGTGGGGAATCTGAGCGGGGGTATTAAATTTATGTTCCCTGATCCATTATCAGGGAGTGCCTGCAAGCGGATGAATCTGTTTTTAAGATGGATGGTTAGAAAAGATGAGCTGGATCCCGGGTTGTGGAACGGGATCAGGAAAGACCAGCTAATAATTCCTGTTGATACTCATATTGCACGGATAGCCCAAAAGCTTAAGCTTACACGGCTGAAAAATATAAGCTGGCGGATGGCAGAAGAGATAACAGAAAATCTTAAAAGGTTCGATCCTTCCGATCCTGTAAAATATGACTTCGCTCTATGTCATATCGGTATGAGAAAAATTCCCTGGTAAAGAATCAGAGACCGGCACCCCTGAACTCCTGACCCCCGCACTCAATTAATACTTCGATTTTTATTTGAACATTACTTGCAAACCTGTTTATATTTGAAATATTAATTTTTCTGTTAAATCTGTAAAAATTAAGTGTTTAATAAATTATCACACCATCTGAAGGAGTAAAATATGTCAGAGCAGAAACCCTTCATCCCCTTTGTCTCACCTGAAACAAATATGGCGGAATTTACAATACGTGCCTTGATCATAGGACTCGTAATGTGCGTCGTATTGGGAGCCGCTAATGCTTACCTGGGATTGAAAGCCGGAATGACCATTGCTGCAACATATCCTGCCGCCGTTATTGGTATGGCAGTTTTAAGAATTATGAAAGGATCGATTCTCGAGGAGAACTTCGCAAGAACTGTAGGTTCAATCGGCGAGTCGGTTGCAGCGGGAGCAATATTTACAATACCGGCGTTTATGATAGCCGGTGTGTGGACAGAGTTTTTTACGCTTCAGCATTACCTTGAAGCAACAGCAATTATGTTTGTAGGCGGAGTTGTCGGTATTCTGTTCGTTACAATTTTACGAAGAGTAATGGTTGAGGACCGTGAACTTCCTTTCCCTGAATCCGTTGCTGCCGCTGAAATACATAAGGCAGGACGTTCAGGCAAGAGCGGAGCTAAATTTCTTTTCTGGGCTATGGGTCTCGGTGCATTAATACAGGTATTGAAACAAGTTCAGTTCTTTGCAGCAAGCTGGGAAAAATTTGTTTATTTCGCTCAGAGAAAAATGACCTTCGGAAATGGTGCATCAGTTGAATCGAGCGGTGGCGCATTATTAAGTACACCGGGCGTAAGTCCTGCATATATGGGCGTGGGTTATATAATTGGTCCTAACCTCGCTGCATTAAACTTTACGGGAGGTTTGCTGGCGTGGGGTCTCTTCGTTCCATTGCTGCTTTATTTCCTGGGACCCGAACTGATCGCATCGCTTCAGGCAGGCGGAACTACCGAAGTTACTGATGAAACCTGGATGACCCTGGCTGTACAAGTCTGGAGATCAATTGTAAGACCTATCGCAATAGGCGGAATGCTTATGAGTGCAGCTTTTACTCTTTACAGAATGAGAAAAAGTCTCGGCGCAGGTCTCGGCAGAGCTGTTGGTGATGTAAAGAAAGCTGCTACCGGAGCTCACACTGAAGAAATAAGAACCCAGAAAGATTTGAATTTTAAATGGGTATTTATTGGAATAGGAATTGCTTCCGTTCTTACATTTATAATCTATAATTATTTTGCACAGGATGTAACAGCTGCCCTGGTTGCTACCCTTGTAATGATCGTTGCAGGTTTCTTCTTTGCTGCAGTATCGGGTTACCTGGTAGGACTTATAGGTTCAAGCAATAATCCCATAAGCGGTTTAACAATATCCACCTTAATAATTGCAGCACTCTTGATGGTTGCCCTCGGCGTAAAGGGAATGTCAGGCATCGCTGCAGTTCTTGGTGTTGCTGCTGTTATTTGCGTTGCTGCAGCAGTAGCAGGTGAAATGCTGCAGGATTTGAAAGTAGGACATATACTTGGCGGTACACCCTGGAAGATGCAGCTTGGTGATATGTTCGGTATTGTTCTTGCCGCAGCAGTTATGTTCTTCCCGTTACTGATACTTCACCAGGGAGACATAAATACAGGCGGTACAGGATTAGGCGGTAGTGCTTATCCTGCACCCCAGGCAAGCCTTATGGCAATACTAGCAAAAGGTATAGTAGGCGGCGATATGGCGTGGCCTCTTATCATAGTTGGTATTTTAATGGCTGTCGGTTTTATTCTCCTTAAAGTAAAAAGCCCGATGCTTGTATGTGTAGGTATGTATCTGCCGCTTGAAACATCCTTCGCAATATTTGTAGGAGGTTTGATAAAAGGTATCCTTGATAAGATGGCAGCCAGAAGAAATCTTAATGATGCACAGAAAGCAAGGTCTGAAAATAACGGTGTGCTTCTTGCTTCAGGACTTATAGCAGGTGAAGCGCTGGTTGGTCTGCTGTTTGCATTCTTTGCAGTTATGGAATGGCAAACCCCGATAGTATTTACAGAGCCGACTTTCCTTTTGAGTCTGCTTGTATTTGTCGTAGTAGCAGTTGTACTTATCCGTACGCCTCTTAATAATGCAGGACGTCCGGACGAACCTGCACCACCGAGTGCGGCGTTCTAAGTAATCGTGCTGAGGTGCGGAGGTGCTGACGTGCGGACGAAATTCGGATAAATAAGAAATAAGGAATCCCTCTTTAGGAATAAGTCTTAAAGAGGGATTTTGTTTTTCGATAAAAAAGAAAATTACCGTAAGGACAACCTGTCCATTAGAACGGAATGTCTGATATTAACGAAACAGGTTGTCCTTCCTTCATCAAGGGAAGTTTCAGATGTACGGACAGCCTGTCCTGAATAATCTAAAAGCTTATAAAACGAAGCAGGCTGTCCTCTCCTTATTCCAGCAGGAGTTTCTCATTAGGAAAAGATTGAGATTCTGGACAGTCCGCTTCGAAATAGAATTGTAATAGGGAAGATGGAAATTACATAGAGAAAGGAAATGAAACCCCTATGGGGTTTTAAATATTTTAGGGAGTTTTTTTCTACAGATATAAAACCCTTCACGTGGTTTAAGAGCAATCGGTGATATTATACACTGCCAGCGTTAAGAGTAGGAATACATTCTCATTTTTACCTATTATTCTTCAGCATTCAGGATATCAGTTTCTCACAAATAGCCACATAACCTGGTCAAACACCGAAGGGGTTTTATATTTGTAGAAAAATATCAGCAGCTAACACTATTCAACTCCAGAGGAGTTGCATTCCAATGAGGGCAAGCATCATAATCAACTTGCAGATGATCTGCTATTTTTGCAGATTATGTACTGAAAATTCAGAAAAAGTACTATGGACAAATGTTTCGTACATTCTGATATGACTTCATATAAGATCTTCCTATCTCTCCTTCGTTTATTAAATCTAACGGGCATTAAAATGAAAGCAACTCTTCTTATACTCATTATTATAAGTCTTGGCACCCGGTTCATCAATCCTCAGGCTAAAACCTGGGAGAGGGTTAATGGACCTTATGGAGGATTTATATCTGCAATTTATCAATCCTCAACAGGAAAAATTTATGCAGGCGGAAGAGGTTTATTATATAGTAAATACAGTAATGAGGAGAACTGGAGTCTGACCCTAAGAACAAATCCAAGTGCTGCTGCAACAACTATAGTTGAAAATTCTCAGGGGAAAGTATTTGCCTCATTTACAGCTGGAACTTACTGTTCGACTGATAACGGTGTCACCTGGACCTTATTGAATTCAGGAATAACCGGAGCAGTAATTGATAAACTGACAATTGATGATCAGGATAATCTATATACCACTGACAAGTCGATAAAAAAAATCTTAAAATCTACTGATGACGGACTATCCTGGAATGAGGTCTATAGTTATAGTACTTCTCCTTTACGAGTTTTTCTGATATAAAGGCTGGAATGAATGGATTAATTATTGCCTGTGGAACTTCTCTGGCCAGAATTCTTGTATACGACTGATTACGGGCAGACCTGGAATATTAGAAGTCATCCGAATATGTCATATGTATATCACCTCCTCATAGTATCAAATTACGAAATATATGCAACCGATGATGACTGATCGAATCTGGAAATCCATAGATGCCGGCTTAAACTGGTTTATGGTTAGCCAGGCTCCAACTAATCAATATATTTCATCTATAAAAAAAGACTCAGATAATAATTTGTTTTTGGGCATAAGTAAATATTACAGGGTCTGGCCGGCATAGGTGGGGTATTTAAGTCAACCGATAACGGACAAACCTGGGGCCGAAATTTGTATTTCAATTTAATTAACAAGCAAGTTATGACTATAGAATTTATAGATGGGGATAAAGTTTGGATTGGAACTTCCGGCTGTGGTGTCCAGGAGTTGATTATTCCTGATTCATTATGGGTTAAAAAAAATTCCGGTATGAACGATATTGATATTAACTCAATAGCATTTGATATTGATAATAATATGTGGATTTGTACTTCCAACGGCGGGATATTCTATTCTAGCGACTCAGGAAATAACTGGGAAGAACGTTCTGAAGGACTAGAAGTCCCTGCAGGATATGAAATTAAAGTTGCGAGCGATAATTCTGTTTTCCTTGCTGATCGTATTGCTCTGAGCAAATATAATTATACAGAAAACAAGTGGGTAAGAAAACTTGTACCTAGTGGAAATGGCATTACTTGTCTGGAGATAAAGAACCGGGATACGATATTTGCTGGAGACGGTACAGGGGGAATAGCTGTATCTTTTAATAACGGCGAAACCTGGGCGTGGAAACCACCCATATACTCTTCTACAGTCTCCTTAAAGCTGTTGACTGAAGGTGACCTTCTGGCAACAGGTACTTATGTATATAAAACAACTAATAGCGGATTATCCTGGCAATATTATTATTCCTGCGAACAGCCTATGCATATAAAAATTGAACAAACTGAAGAAAATTTTTTGCTGACTGCTTGTAATTCGTTTACGAACGGATATGTGTTCTTATCAACAGATAATGGACAGACTCAGACAAACCTGACAGAAAGTCTAAATAACCCTCATTTATCTACAATAAAATATGATATTAATAATAGAATATTAATTGGAACTAAAGAGGAAGGAATATTCCTAACTACAGATTATGGGAATGTTTGGCGATCAATAAATGACGGGCTTGATAATCTATTTATTCGTTCGTTCGCCATTAACGACTCAGGTATTACATTTGTAGGAACATCTGAAGGTTTATATAGAAGTACTATCCCTTACCCTGTACCAGTAGAGCTCACTTCCTTCAATTGTGAGATATATAAAAATAACATTAAGATAACCTGGGAGACAGCTACAGAAATAAACAACCATGGCGTTTGAAATTCAGCGGATGAGAAATAATGAAAATTGGGTTACAATAGGATTCAAAGAAGGAAAAGGTACGATTTCTATCCCTCAATCTTATTCCTTTACAGACAAAGCTTTGGGAAATACACGAACCGACTCAAACAGGTAGATTTTTAACGTTAGTTTCCATTTGGAAGCCCTGATGAGAAGATGTGAAGTCCCTTATTAAATAGGAACAAACAGGCGGGATTATGAAGTTGAATTTCCAAATGATTTGCCAAGTGGAGTAATACATACAATCAATTACGGCACAATTATGTTCAGATCGAAAAATGGACTTCTTCTTAAATAATAACTTTTAGATTCCAAAAAATCTACAAATGGCAGATGATTTTAAGTCTGCCATTTCTTATTTTCAGGTTCGCATAAAATGTTATTTGGAGTAATTTGTTCAAGAAGAAAACAGTCGAGGAGAAGAATTATCTCGAAATAATTCCCGTAAGGCATTACACACACGAGATTGAAAATAACGGGTTTGTTTCTGTTCTTGTTCCACGCTTTACTAATAAGTATCTTATCAAATATCTTTCCCCGCGTCTTAAGTCTCCGTTTGTAAAAGCAAAGCTTGATGAGTTCGGCTCACAGGTTTGGCTTGAGATAGATGGAGAAAAAAATGTTCAAAGAATCTCCGAAACGCTTTTACAGAAGTTCGGAGAGAAAATACAGCCGGTAAATGAACGGCTTACTAAGTTTTTAACCCAGCTTTATACTTATAATTTCATAAAGTTTAAAGAAATCTAAAGAAAGGAAAAATTATGGGCTCAGTATTAGGTCATCTGAAACCTGAATTAGTATGGAAACACTTCGAAGAAATATGTAAACACCCGAGACCTTCAAAAAAGGAAGAGAAGATAGCTCAGTATATAGTATCTGTCGGTAAAAGATTAGGTCTGCAGACCGAACGTGACGAGTTTGGAAATGTACTTGTAAGAAAACCCGCAACCAAAGGAAAAGAAAACCTTAAAACTGTAGTTCTTCAGACGCATATTGATATGGTTGCAGAAAAGAACAGGGATGTTGAGCACGATTTCGATAATGATCCCATCCAGCCCTATATCGACGGCGAGTGGGTAAAAGCAAAAGGAACTACTCTCGGTGCTGATAATGGTATTGGAGTTGCGGCATCGCTTGCAGTAATGGAATCAAAGGACATTGAGCACGGACCGCTGGAATTCCTTTTTACGCTTGATGAGGAAACAGGACTTACCGGTGCATCAAGTTTAAAGCCCGGCTGGCTTAAGGCTGATATACTCCTGAACCTGGATTCTGAAGAAGAAGATTCTTTGTATATCGGCTGCTCGGGAGGGAAAGATACAACAGCAAAGTTTAACTTCAAGCAGGAGAATGTTCCTGCAGATTCAGCTGCTTATGAAATAAAGGTAGCAGGACTGCAGGGAGGTCACTCAGGTCTTGAAATACACACTGGACGCGGAAATGCAGTAAAGATACTGAACAGACTATTATGGAAGGCTTCGGATAAATTCAATCTGAGGATTGCAAAGATCGAAGGGGGTAATAAACATAATGCTATTCCTCGTGAAGCATTTGCCATGGTTACAATTCCTAAGAATAAGGAGAAAGATTTTCTTTCTATTGCCCAGGAATATAACAAAACTGTAAAAGCTGAACTTGCTACAAATGAGCCGAATCTTTCTGTTTCACTTGAGACAATTGATGCTTCCTGCAAAGGTTATCGATCTTGATACACAAAAACGTGTATTGAATACGCTGTATGCAATTCCCCACGGCGTTATTACAATGTCGCCTGATATAGCGGGTCTTGTTGAAACATCAACTAACCTTGCAGTTATTCTCACCGAAGGAAATGCATTTAAGATTGTAACAAGTCAGAGAAGCTCTGTTGCTTCAGAGAATGAGGATATCGTTAATATGGTTACCGCGGTATTCAAACTTGCCGGTGCGGAGATCAGCTACGGTGACGGATACCCGGGATGGAAACCTAATGTTAACTCTGAGGTACTGAAGCTGATGAAATCCACTTACAAGAAGCTGTTTAGCAAGGATCCTGAAGTGAAGGCTATTCACGCTGGTCTTGAATGCGGCATTATAAACGAAAAATACCCGGTAATGGATATGATATCCTTCGGTCCCACAATGTTTGGAGTTCATTCACCTGACGAGCGTTTAAAGATTGATACCGTTCCCCACTTCTATGATCTCCTGACAAATACTCTCGCTAATATTCCTAAGAATAATAAATAACATTTATGATGCGGATCCTAAAAGGGTCCGCATTTATTATTTAAAGTAAAATAATATGCAGAATACAAAGACACCTCCAACCCCTTTCTTCAGGTGGACAGTTCTTGTTTTTATCAGTCTCGCTATGTTCGGCAATTACTATATATATGATAGTATAAGTCCTCTGGCAGATCTTCTCGTTAAGCAGCTTCATTTCTCTGATTCTGACATAGGACTGCTCCAGGGAATTTACAGCTTCCCTAATATCATAATGGTATTAGTAGGCGGATTTATAATCGACAGGATCGGGACAAGGAAATCCGTTCTCATCTTTACCATACTGATAATGATAGGTGCAGCAGTTACTGCTCTAAAAGGCGACCTGTTCCTAATGGCTTCCGGCAGGTTGATCTTCGGTCTTGGTGCCGAATCAATGATAGTGGCGATAACTACAATTATTGCGAGGTGGTTTAAAGGAAAAGAGCTGTCCTTTGCTTTCGGGCTTAATTTAACAATTGCACGTCTTGGCTCTTTCCTTGCATTAAATTCCCCGACCTGGGGCAGACAGCTTTATGATTACTGGCAGTCGCCGCTGTGGATTACCGTTGCTGCCGGTATCCTAGCTGTAATCTGCATACTTATCTATTATGCTGTCGATCGTTATGCTTCAAATAAATTTACCCTTCCAAGAGAAGGATCACAGGATAAAGTAATCTTAAGGGAGGCATTAAGGTTCGGGAAATCCTTCTGGTTCATCACTGCGCTGTGCGCTACTTTTTATTCTGCAATGTTTCCTTTCCAGACATTCGCTATTTTGTTTTTCCAGGACGCGCATGGTACAACGCGTGAAGTGGGGGGTAATTTATCAAGTATGTTAACACTTGCTGCGATGATCTTTACCCCGTTGTTTGGGCTCCTTGCAATATAAATAGGGAAGCGGTCTCTCCTGATGATGTTTGGATCTGCGCTCATCATTCCTGTCTATCTTATGATGGCATATAAATTCGGAAGACCTGATTTACTTACATCCGGAGATTTTCTTAATATCAACTTTGATTTTTTTGATATTCACGCCGCCATTCCTGTTTATCTGCTCCTACCGATGGGTATGATGGGAATTGCTTTTTCCCCGTGCCTGCCGAATGTGGCCTGCAGTAGCTATTGTTGTTGAGGAAAAAAGACTCGGGACGGGCTACGGTTTAATGACCATGATCCAGAATATCGGCTTGTTCGGCTTCAATCTTCTAATCGGTTTCTCGAATGATCTTTATGGTGCAAGTGCAGCAAATCCATCAGGTTATACACCCGGGATGTGGATATTCTCAATCCTCGGCTTTCTTGGATTTATGTTCGCTTACCTTCTAATGAAGAGTGAGACAGGACCAGGAGGGCACGGACTGGAGAAAGGCATAAACAAGTAAGGTTGAAAACCTCCGATATTCTTTTTTTAGCATTTATCAGCTAAGTTATAAATATTATGGTTCTGAGGTTTCTGCTTAAAATATTTCCAATCCTCTGATCGTGACATTTTCTGCTGTTTGGACTTTCAAGGCCTGGCTCCTGAAGCGAACGCACAGTCATTCGGCTTCGGCTGTCTTGGTCTTGTAGGAGGCTATGGGGGATACAGCTACCAGAATTATAAACCCACCGGACTAAATAATTACATAGTAAGCTATAATACAGTAAGAGACCGATTCACTATCCAATCACCTATGTGCTCATTCAGCAAGGCGTGGATTCAGGATAGGGCTAAATGTTTACAGGGCTAACCTGGAAGGCCTAATCATTACGGCAAAGGGGCTATTACCAGCTTACCTTACCGAGACTAACAGCTCTGTCGTTCAGGGCTGATTCCGGAACCTCCAATGCGCAGTTCGAATGTCAAAATGAAAAGCTGGGGATTAGGCTTCGATCTGGGTACTCCAGTGGCCGGGTCTTGAGCTGGAAGGTAATAGATGCGGCAGTTCTTTTTAGCAAATTATCGATTTTGAATACACACAGAGAAATTTCCCGATGCAGTACAAAGGTAGACAGCTACAGCAGCGATACTGATATCGGCTACTCTGTGGGACCGGGTTTTATCCTGGGGATAATCGACCAGTACGTGAGTCTGGAGGAATTATAGCTTTACTGTTATGAAATATGGTAACATAAAGCAAGCATGACGATTCTCCACTTCCATACTACCGAACATCCGGTGAGCCGGTAACCAACTTCATTGAAGCGGGGGCTTTAATGCGG
Organism: uncultured Ignavibacteriales bacterium; assembly: GCA_963764685.1. GTDB lineage: Bacteria > Bacteroidota > Ignavibacteria > Ignavibacteriales > Ignavibacteriaceae > CAVXTT01. The sequence goes on along the minus strand of CAVXTT010000027.1, from coordinate 88,428 downwards.
TGATTACAACTAAATATAGGATTCCCTCTTTAACATTTAAAGGAAATCAAATATGAAATTATCCAAATTAGATTCCGCATCTGCTATCGCAATAAAAACCTGCATGGGGGTAAAGAAGAACGAGAAGATCCTGGTAATAACCGATGAGCCTAAAAGAGAGATAGGGCTATCGTTATTTGACAATGCAGTAAGACTGGATATGAAGCTCTGATGGTTGGAAATGAAACCCGGCAAAATAAACGGTGAGGAGCCTTCACCGGAGGTTGCCGAACTGATGCAAAAGTTTGATGTTGTACTCATACCTACCTCCAAATCACTGACCCATACCAGTGCAAGAAGAGCGGCCTCTGCAAAGGGAGTACGGGTTGCTACTTTCCCCGGTATAACCAAAGAGGTAATGATAAGAGGAATGAACGCGGACTACAACAAAATATCGAAACTGACGGTAAAACTTAACGCAGATCCTGGAAACCGGAAAATCTATCCGTGTTACCACTGCTTTGGGCACAGATATAAGCTTTTGAAATAACCGGAAGAGCTGCCTACGCCAGTAAAGGCTTATTCCATGCAAAAGGGGAAAGCGGAAACCTTCCTACAGGCGAAGCATTCCTTGCACCTCTGGAAGGGACATCAAACGGGGTATTCATTGTAGATGGATCAATGGCAGGACTCGGTCTGATAAAAAATGCAAACATCAGGATAGAGGTCAATGATGGTTATGCAGTTAAAATAACAGGAGGCTCCCTTGCGAAAAAGCTCAACAAGCAGCTTGACGAAGTTGGTAAAGAAGCAAGAAATATAGCTGAATTCGGCATAGGTACGAATGACAGTGCAAAGCTGAGCGGTGTACTGCTCGAGGATGAAAAAGTAATGGGAACAATTCACATTGCCCTTGGTAATAATCTTTCAATGGGGGGGAAAGTTGATGTACCTATTCATCTTGACGGTGTTGTAAAAAAGCCTACAGTTTATATGGATGGCCAGCTTTGATGAAAAATGGTAAATTACTCGTTAAATAAGGATTTATGGGCATAAATCTTAACTTTATTATAGATACAGATATACTTATTTTTAAAATATTTTGAAACAAGAAAAAGGACATAGAATGAGTCTTCGCCCGATAACTGTATACGGCGATTCAATTTTAAGGAAAAAAACCAGAAGAGTTACAGAGATCAACGATGATATAATACAGCTCATAAGGGATATGTTTGATACAATGAGGAACGCCAATGGGATAGGGCTTGCAGCCAACCAGGTAGGTTCGGATAAATCAATAATTGTAATTGATGTATCACCGGTTGAAGGGTTGGAACATATAAAACCATTAGTGCTTATTAATCCTAAGATTGTAAAAAGGTCGGAAGAAACTGAAGTAATTGAAGAAGGGTGCCTGAGTCTCCCTGAATCTCAGGGCAGACATAGAAAGACCCGAAAAGATCGTCATAACCTACCAGGACACCGAGCTTAAGGAACACGAAATGGAAGCAGATAAATTCCTCGCGAGGGTAATGCAGCACGAATATGATCATCTTAAAGGAGTGCTCCTCATCGACCGTCTCTCCGATACAGAAAGAAAAAGCTTTAAGGAGATGCCTGAATAAGATTAAGGCAAGGGATATTGAAGTCGACTACCCTGTTACCCGTAAAGAACCTGCAATGTAGAAGGACAGATGAATATCATCTTTATGGGGACGCCGGAATTCTCCATCCCCTCCCTGAATGCCATTCTAAACAGTAAACATAAAATCTCAGCAGTTGTTACTGCCCCCGATAAGGAAAGGGGTAGAGGACAGCAGCTTACCTTCACTCCTTTTAAAGAATTTTCCTTAAAAAATAATCTTCCTATCCTCCAGCCCGTTAAACTCAAAGACCCTGAATTTATTAATCAGGTGAAAAATTAAATGCTGATCTGTACGTAGTGGTTGCCTTCAGAATACTTCCCCCTGAGGTCTTTACCATTCCAAAATATGGCTCCTTTAATCTTCACGCTTCCCTGCTTCCTAAATACAGAGGCGCTGCTCCATTCAATGGGCGCTTATAAACGGGGAAAAGGAAACTGGAGTAACCACCTTTAAGATCGAGCAGAAAGTTGATACGGGGAATATCTACCTGCAGGAAACTATTCCAATAGATGAGCAGGACGACTTCGGAACGCTGCACGATAAACTAAGACAGGGGCAGACCTCGTGATTAAAACAATTAATCTGATCGAACAGGGAAACTATACATTAAAACATCAGAATAACCTGCTACTCCTGCTCCCAAAATTACAAGGGAAACATCCCTGATCGACTGGAATATGCCTGCTGATGCTGTGCATAATCTAATAAGAGGGCTTTCTCCCCACCCCGGAGCTTACTTTGATTACGGCGGTAAGACAATTAAGGTATACCGAGCCGCCTATTAATGAACACCTTCCGCCCGGGTAATATTCTCAAAAAACGGAGACCTTATTGTAGGATGCGGTGGGGAAGCTCTCCAAATCCTTGAACTCCAGCTTGAAGGAAAAAAGAGAATGGGGACACCTGAATTTCTGCGCGGGTTTAATTTTTCTTCAATATAGATTATATTTAATCAGGTAAGATTCACCTCAATCTTCAGTACCATTTCTTCGTCTTTTTAGAACTAAGGTCCGCTTTTACTTAATTGCAGGAAAATAATGAAATTTAAAAAAGACATCATTGATGCAATTGGAAATACACCTCTGGTGAGGCTGAATAAGATAAACAAAGGATTAAAGCCGCAGATATTTGCAAAGCTGGAATCAACTAACCCCGGGGGGAGTGTAAAAGACCGCATCGGTATTTCAATGGTCGAAACTGCCGAGAGAAGAACCGGGATACTAAACCGGGCGGAACTATAATAGAAGCTACAAGCGGTAATACCGGTATCGGTCTTGCACTTGCCTGTGCAGTTAAAGGGTACAATTGCGTATTCGTAGTTACAGATAAGGTAAGCTCCGAAAAGATAAATTACCTTAAGGCGCTGGGTGCTGATGTACTTGTTGTATCCAATGCAGAAAAGCACGACAGCCGTGATTACTATGTTAATGTAGCACGGCAGATTGCAAAGGATACCCCCAACTCAATCTTTATGTACCAGTATTCCAATCCGGCAAATCCTGAAGCACACTATCAAACTACCGGTCCCGAGATCTGGAACGATACGGATGGCAAGATAACTCACTTCGTATCGGGCATAGGCACAGGAGGCACTATAAGCGGCGTTGGCAGATACCTTAAGGAGAAGAACAATAATATTCAGATAATCGGGGCAGACCCAGCAGGCTCAATCTTCAAGGAATATAAAGAGACAGGAAAACTTACAGAAGGTGTTCCGTATCTAGTCGAGGGGATAGGACAGGATTGTCTGCCCGCCAATGTTCACTTTCAGTATATTGACAGGATCCTTAATATATCCGACAGGGACAGTTTTTATTATGCACGCCTTCTTACAAGAGAAGAAGGTATATTCTGCGGCGGAAGTACCGGAACTATACTTGCCGGAGTTATGCAGATAGCTCCTGAACTTGGTGAAAACGATATTGTGGTATTCATTGTAAGCGATACGGGAGAAAGGTACCTTACCAAATTCCACAGTGAGGAATGGCTAAGAGAAAAGAGACTGATGCCTGCTGAAATAAGGACTCTGCAGGATATCTCCGAAGCTAAAATGAACGGTAAGCCGAAAGAGCTTATCTATGTTAAACCGCAGGATCTTGTCAGGACTGCCTACGAAGTAATTAATGAAAAGGGTTATTCACAAATACCGGTTATAGAGGAAGGGGAGTCGGTAGGAAGTCTCCGTGAAGCAAGGCTCATGGCAAATCTCCTGCAGAACCCGGGCCTTATGGATGAGAAAGTGGAGAAGATAATGGGTCCCGGTTTTCCCGCACTGGATGAAAGAACTGAGCTTTCTGTAGTAAAGAGATTCTTAAGCGATTCACCTGCAGTACTTGTAACCGAATACGGACGTATTATCGATATCGTTACAAGATTTGATATACTTGAACATTCTATTTAGGAATTACCGGGTTCTTCAATATTAATAATTTAAGAGGAGTTCTAATGGGTTTTTCAACAGATGCGATACACGCAGGACAGATACCTGATCCGGTAACCGGTGCAGTTATTACACCTATATACCAGACTTCCACCTACGCACAGGAAGAGCTGGGAAAGAATAAGGGCTATGAATATGGAAGAACACATAATCTTACAAGGGCTTCACTCGAAGCAAATGTAGCCGCCCTGGAGAAAGGAAAGCACGGGATAGCATTCAGCTCAGGGTTAGCAGCTACACACGCACTTATGAGTCTTGTTAAGGCAGGCGATCATATCATTGTTTCAAATAATGTTTACGGCGGAACATACAGGCTCTTTGAACTCATAATGAAGGACTATGCATTACAATTCTCCTGGGTAGATACAACCAATATTTCCAATATAGAAGCTGCACTGAAGCCGGAGACAAAGATAGTGATGATAGAAACCCCCACTAATCCAATGCTCAATATAACCGATATCAGAGGGGTATCGGCGCTTTGTAAACAGCATAAGCTTATATCTGTATGTGATAATACATTTATGAGTCCCTACTTCCAGAACCCTCTTGTCCTCGGATGCGACATTGTTCTTCACAGTCAGACGAAATACATAAACGGCCACAGCGATGTAATCGGCGGGATACTTCTTACCAGCGATGATAAAATACACCAGAGGTTAAGATATATCCAGAACGCAATAGGAGCCGTACCCTCTCCGTTTGACTGCTGGCTGATCCTCCGTTCCACAAAAACATTAGCTGTAAGAATGGAAAGGCATAATAAGAATGCAATGGAGTTTGCAGCCTGGCTTAAAGGCAGCGGAATAGCCAGGCAAGTTTATTATCCCGGGCTTCCTGATCATCCGCAGCACGAGTTGGCAAAGAAGCAGATGAGAGGCTTCGGGGGAATGATATCTGCAGACTTCGGAGATGTAGAGCTTGCGAAACGGATATTAAAGAATGTGAAGATATTTACTTTAGGAGAAAGCCTGGGGGGAGTAGAGAGTCTGATCAGTCATCCATCATCAATGACACACGGATCAGTGCCGAAGGAGGAAAAGGAAAAGTTCGGCCTGACCGAAAGTCTTATCCGCTTTTCAATTAGGCATCGAAGATATTGAAGATCTGATTGAAGATGTACAATCCGCAGCGATGAATGATTGGATGAATGGATAAATGGAGATCGGATAAATGGATAACTGGATAACTGGACAGCTAATCTCTGTCATACATCTACTCCTAATTATCCATTATCCATTATCCCATTTATCCTAAATCCCTCTATTCTCTATTCTATCCATTTATCCATCTATCCGGGGACTTTCGCCCACCGTTTATATATAACTAAAGTCGGCCGATTTGTGAAGATATCCGCGCATTACAGGGGCAACAGGAAATAATTCGAAATAGTAAAGAAAGAAATAAGAAATTATCCTTTTATTCAACAGAAATCATGTTATATTTGTAAATAGATTGCATTTCAGTAGACCGAATTTAATGTACTTTGTAGATTTATTGCCTCATAGTTGATTTCATTTTTTAGGCTGTTAGGCCGATTGAGTTAAAGATATTTTGCATCGGTTGAATTCGTATTACCAGACCAGTTTACAATTTTCCCGGTTATTTTTAATCCTTATTCTGACCATCTTTATGATCGAATAATTTAACCGTAAATTAAACTAGAACTTGAATAAAATCTTACCTTAGAAGGAGTCGTTAAAATGTTAATCCTCAAAAAAAATCAGTTTTTATCTTCCTGGTTTTAATATCAGGACTGGTTTTTCTTTCTCATCCTGCGCCAAAAAGGAAGAAGGGGAGATGAAACCTCTGGAAGTGAAAGGTGCAAAGGTGATCGCAAAGGATGTCCCGATTACACGCGAGTGGGTTGGGCAAACAATCGGTGCTGTTGATATTGAAATCAGGGCCAGAGTAACAGGATGGCTTGCAGGGATTAACTTTAGAGAAGGAAGTGAAGTAAAGAAAGGGAACTGTTCTTTATACAATTGATCCCACTGAACTTCAAGAAGAAGTTGCAGAAGCTGAAGGTCAAGTTGCATCTGCCAGAACACTTCTTGTTCAGGCGGAAGAGGATGTTAAACGATATACTCCTCTGGCAGAGGCCGGTGCAGTAAGTAAGCGTGATCTGGAAATTGCCATATCCAAGTATAATGCACAGAAAAGGTGAACTGGATGCAGCTCTCGCTTCTTAAATGTAGCAAAGATAAATTTAGGTTATGCAACAGTATACGCTCCTATTACCGGATTGATTGGTATATCTGCTGCACGTGTCGGTGATTTTGTTGGTCGTCCCCCAAACGCAATTATTCTTAATACAATTTCGCGTATTGATTCCATCCATGTCCGATTTTCAATTTCCGAACAGGAATACCTGGCATTGATGAAGCAGCTTGCAGAAATGGACAATTCTAAACCGGCTAAGAAAAGAGAATTTGAAATTAGTCCTTCTGATGGTTCCGTATATAATCCAATAAAGGATTTGTTGTATTTGCCCAAAGACAAATTGATCCGACAACAGGTACGCTTCAGTTTGAAGCATCATTTCCCGAATAAGGAAAAAATGCTAAGACCAGGACAGTTTGCAAAAGTTCGAACTGTAGTTGAGGAACGTAAAGAATGCACTTGTAATTCCTTCAAGATCAATTATTGAACTCCAGGGACAATATACAGTCTATGTTGTTGATGAGAATAACAAGGTTCAGCTTAGAATTGTTAAAACAGCTTCAAGTTTGGTCAGAATACGGTAGTTGAATCCGGGTTAAAGAAGGAGACAGAGTAATTGTAGAAGGTATGCTAAAAGTTAAACCCGATATGATAGTTTCATCCGGTTGAGACATCACTTGAATGACACGGATAAAAACCGGAGGAGAAATAACTGATGGCAAATTTTTTATAAACCGACCAATCGTTGCGATGGTAATATCCATCGTGATGGTGCTTGTTGGAATTATAGTTATGCGGGGTCTTCCGATCTGCACAATTCCCCGATATTGTACCTCCGATGATAAATGTTACCACAACTTACATTGGTGCTTCTGCACTTGATGTTGAACAATCCGTTGCAACTCCTCTTGAGCAGCAGATAAATGGTGTGGAGAATATGATCTATATGAAATCAATCAATGCAAACGATGGAACGACTTACACTGCAGGTTTCCTTCGATGTTGGTTCCGATCTTGATATGTCAAATGTTCTCACTCAGAACCGTGTAAACCAGGCAAATGCATTTCTTCCCGGTTCGGTTAAAAACTATGGAGTAACTGTAAAAAAATCGCTTGTATTTCCTTTAATGCTTGTTACATTAAAATCTCCTGAAGGACAGTTTGATAATAACTTTCTGAGCAACTATGCTTCAATAAATATAAATGACCGTTTAAGCAGAACAAAAGGGGTAGGAGATGTAAAACTTTTTCGGCGGAAGCGATTATGCAATGCGAATATGGGTAAAGCCTGATGTTCTTGGAAAACTTGGACTTACTGTTCCCGATCTAGTAAAAGCAGTTCAGGATCAAAATGTAATTAGTCCTGCCGGACAGATAGGTGCCCCGCCTGCTCCGCAGGGAACAGATTTCACTTATACAGTAAGAACGCAGGGAAGACTGCTTAATGAGAATGAATTCGGTCAAATTATAATCCGTACAAATCCCGATGGCTCTCAGTTAGAGTTGAAAGATATTGCAAGGATTGAACTCGGAACTCTTCTTTATAATCAGATTGGAAGAAATAACGGTAAACCTGCTGCGGTTATTGCAGTTTATCAATTGCCCGGTTCAAATGCAATTGAGGTTGCAGAAAAAATTAAAGAAACAGTTCATGAGTTATCCAGGAATTTTCCTCCGGGAATGAAATACGAAATATCTCTTGATACGACCCTTCCGATAGAAGAAGGAATAACTGAAATTGTTCATACTCTTTTTGAAGCAGTTCTTCTTGTAATTCTTGTTGTATTTATTTTCCTTCAGAACTGGCGTGCAACATTAATTCCTCTTCTGACTGTTCCTGTTTCACTGATTTCAACATTCATTGTATTCCCTATGCTGGGCTTTTCAATAAATACACTTATCCCTGCTGGGAATGGTGCTTGCAATCGGAATTGTTGTTGATGATGCAATAGTAGTTGTTGAAGCAGTAATGCATCATATTGAACACGGAATGACTCCTAAAGAAGCCACTAGTTCAGGCAATGAAAGAAGTATCCGGACCGGTAGTAGCTATTGCACTTATTCTTGCTGCAGTGTTTGTACCTGTAGCATTTATGGGAGGTATTACAGGAAGGTTATATCAGCAGTTTGCAATAACCATTGCCATCTCGGTATTATTCTCTGCATTTAATGCATTGACACTTAGTCCTGCACTGGCTGCAAATTACTTAAAACCTAAAGGGGAAAAAATCTTTCCTTGATAAATTTTATAAATGGTTCAATAAAGTATTCGACAAATTTACCGGTGAGCTATCTTTCATTTACCGGAATTCTTGTAAGAAAAGTTTCCAGGAGTATAATTTTTATAGGAATCATTATTAGTACTCACTATTCTTTTATTCAGGAGGTGCCGGGCGGGTTTCGTACCTGAAGAAGATAACGGGTATTTCCTGATAAATGTTCAGCTGCCTGATGCCAGTTCACTTCAGAGAACAGACGTGGTCTGCAAGAAAATTGAGAAGATTCTTGCGGAAACAAAAGGTATAGATAATTATACAACGATTGCCGGCTAGAGTATAATTTCAAATGTGGTAAGTTCAAATGTTGCCGGATTCTTTATCTCAATGAAAGAATGGGGAGAAAGAACCGAAACTGAAGAAAGATCATTTGAAACAATAGAAGCTCTTAAATAAAAGATTTGCTGCAGAAATACCTGAAGCAATTGTATATGTATTCGGTCCGCCTGCTATTCAGGGATTAGGAACAGGTGCAGGATTTACTTTTATGCTGCAGGATAAAAGCGGAAATACTCCTCAGGAACTTGGTAACCAGGTTCAAAGGTTTATTACCGAAGCAAAAAAAAGACCTGAAATAGGAAGAATAGCAACATTCTACAGAACGAATGTACCGCAGGTATTTGCAAGTGTTGACCGGGATAAAGTTCTGAAGCAGGGAGTTACCATTGCCGATGTTAATACAACCCTGGGATCACTTCTTGGTGCAAATTATATAAACGATTTTAACAGGTTCGGAAGAGTTTATAAAGTCTACCTTTCTGCTGAAGGTGATTACCGGAACGAAACCTGGGATCTTGGTCAATATTTTGTCAGGAATAACCAGGGAGGTATGGTACCTCTAAATACTATTGTTAAAATTGAGCCTACAAATGGACCTGAGTTTACAAACAGATTTAACCTTTTCCGTTCTGCTGAGCTTACCGGCATTCCTGCACCGGGTTATACTTCAACGCAGGCGATTACTGCTCTTGCAGGAAGTTGCCGCACAAGATACTGCCGCAGGGTTGGGGATATGACTGGGCTAATATGTCTTACCAGGAAGTTGAAAGCTGCAGGAACAGGCGCTACTGTTTTTATTTTCGCTCTGCTTTTTGTTTTTCTTATCCTGGCTGCACAATATGAAAGCTGGTCGCTTCCGATGAGTGTTCTGCTCGGAATTCCATTTGCAGTGTTTGGTGCAATGGCTGGTCTGTGGATAGCAAGATTTTTTAGTGACAGTTATGTGAATAATGTATTTGCTCAAATCGGATTTGTTACCTTGATAGGACTTGCAGCTAAAAATGCAATTCTTATAGTTGAATTTGCAAAGATGAAAAAAGAAGAAGGGATGGAGGTAGCTGCTGCTGCCCTTGATGCTGCTAAACTTCGTCTGCGTCCTATACTAATGACATCATTTGCATTCATTCTTGGTGTGCTTCCTCTTGTAAGAGCGGCGGGTGCAGGTGCCGAGGCAAGAAAAGTAATGGGACTAGCAGTATTCTCGGGTCTTTTAATAGCAACTTCGCTTGCAATCTATGTAATTCCGTCTCTGTTTGTAATGGTTGAAAAATATTTTGTTCGTGGTAAAAAAATCAAAGTACCTTCTCCGGCTATTGCCGCGCATCCGGGTCCGGAAGGGAAAGGAGCATGAAGATGTTAAAACTATATATATCTCTGCTGTTATTAATTTTTGCTGCCGGATGTTCTGTAGGACCGGATTATGTAAGACCGCCTGTTGAACCTCCCGATAGCACTACATTCTATCAGGATTATACGATAAAAGACAGTCTCGCATATGCTCTTGCAGATACAACCTGGTGGGAATTATTCGGAGACCCAGTATTAACTGATCTCATAAACACTGCAATCCGGGAAAATAATGATATAAAGATTGCTGCTGCACGTGTTGATGAATTTATGGGGCTATATGGTGTTACAGAATCCGATTACTATCCTAAATTTGATGCCGGTGCATCGGGACAGGTTGGAGAATCAAATGCATTCGGAAAAAAATTCCGTGATAATCGATTTAGTGTCAATTTGTCTGCCTTCTGGGAAATAGATATCTGGGGAAAGATAAGACGTGCAAACGAAGCTGCACTTGCTAATCTGCTTGCTGCTGATGAGACCAGGAGTGGTGTTATACTTACAATTACATCACAGATTGCAATATCGTATTTCGATCTATTATCTCTGGATAGTCAACTTGAAATAGCCCGCAGGACAGTTGAGTCACGGGGCAAATCTCTTGATCTTTTCCATCAAAGATGGGATAAGGGAGATATTTCCCAGCTTGAAATCAGTCAGCTTGAATCGGAATACTGGTTTGCAAAATCTCAGATACCATTTCTTGAACAATCTATTGTTCAACTGGAAAATGCAATAAGTGTTCTTCTTGGAAGAAACCCCGGACCAATTCCCCGCGGGCGTCTCCTTGAAGAATTAACACTTCCGGAAATTCCTGCAGCTATTCCTTCGAATCTGCTTGAAAGAAGACCGGATGTACTTGCAGCAGAACAGCAATTAGTTTCAGCAAATGCACAGATCGGGGTGGTTAAATCTCTATACTATCCATCTGTCTCATTAACTGGATTGCTGGGATTTTCGAACAATGATATTGAGAAACTCTTTGAATCAAGTTCATTTGTCTGGAATGCCGGAGGTGGAATTCTTGCGCCTCTATTCCGTGCAGGAGAAATTTCCGGACAGGTAGATGCAGCTGAAGCTATTCAGAGACAGGTATTCTTTAATTACATTAAAAGTGTTCAGAATGCTTTCAGTGATGCACAGGATGCCTTGATTGAAAGAGTAAAAACTGAAGAAAAATATTTCTCAGACGGGAAAAGAAAAGATGCCCTTACAACCTATAGAGATCTTTCCCAGATGAAATATGAGGAAGGTGCAACAAGCTATCTTGAAGTTCTTGATGCTGAAAGAAATCTATTTGCTTCAGAACTTGACTATGCTCAATCAAGAGCTACAATGCTAAAAAGTGTTGTGAGGATATTCAGTTCACTTGCCGGCGGATGGCTTGATAAGGCGGCAATGGAATCATATCAGCCTGTAAACCCGGTAGAGCAGGATGAACAATCTGATACAGGAGAGAAATAATTAGTTTAAGGATCCCCGTTTTGCACTGAGCAGAGCGGGGATTTTTTTTATTTCGGGTTAAGCAAATAATTATAATTAAAAGGCATCACCATGAAAAAATTCTTTAAGACCGGCCCTAACTGGCTGCTTATATTTATTCCTGTTTCAATAATTCTTGAACGGTCCCACGCCTCGGCACCCCTGATTTTCTTTTCGGCTGCTATGTCCATTATTCCTATTGCCAAGCTTATTGTCCACTCAACGGAGCAGCTTGCAACTTATACGGGAGACGCAATAGGCGGACTCCTGAATGCGACCTTCGGGAATTTTCCTGAGCTAATTATTGCTATAGTTGCTCTAAAGGCAGGCCTTTATACAATGGTTTTGGCTTCCCTTGTCGGTGCAATTCTGGCTAACCTGCTTCTAGCGTTGGGCTTATCATTTTTCATCGGGGGAACGAAGTTTCATATACAGGAATATAATTCTGTAAGTGCACGGGTTTATGCTTCTATGATGTTCGTTGCTGTAATCAGTATGGCAGTGCCCAGCTCCTTTAACACTCTCTTTGGCTCCCAGGATGTTTTGAGACAACAGGATATGCTTAATACCGGCCTGGCAGTTGTACTTTTATTGGGTTATGCCCTATATCTATTCTTTATGATAAAGACGCATCCCGAGTTCTTTAAAAGCAATAAAGATGAAGCAGCCGAAGAGCACGAAGACCGCTGGTCTAAGGGTCGTTCTATTCTATTTCTTGTAATTGCATCTGTTGGAGCGGCGTTTATGAGTGAAATACTCGTCGGCGCGGCAGAGGGAACAGGTGAATCACTTGGAATGTCGGCTACATTTATAGGGATTGTATTTCTTGCCATAGTAGGTGGCGCTGCCGAGAGTTTCTCCGCTATTGCAATGGCTAAGAAAGATAAGATGGATCTGAGTGTAGGAATATTGCTCGGCAGTTGCATCCAAATTACTCTTTTTGTGGCTCCTATGCTTGTTTTGCTTAGTATGTTTGTTGGTCCGGAACGGCTTCATCTTTCATTTTCCCGTATTCAGATGGGTGCATTATTCTTTGCGGTTATAATAGGTTCCCTGGTATCAGGAGACGGCAGGTCAAACTGGTATAAAGGCATCCAGTTAATTGCGGTTTATCTCATTATTGCCCTTATGTTTTTCTTTGTGCCCGAGCTTTAGAATATGCAGGATAGTTTTTGGAAAAGGATAAAAGAAAAGAACCGGAATGTTCTTGATCCGATTGACAGAATATCGGAAGTACTCTTCGGTTTAATAATGGTTCTTACATTTACCGGTTCAATCAGTGTAGCCACTGACGGTCGCGCGGAAGTAAAGGAGCTTCTTTGGGCAGCCTTAGGATGCAACCTTGCATGGGGGATAGTAGATGCAGTAATGTTTCTGATGAGCAGAATACTTGAAAGGGGACACGGGCTGGAGATATTAAAACGTCTAAAAAAGATTGAAGATAAAGCTGCTGCCAGGGAGCTTATTAAAGATGAATTACCCCCGTTCCTTGCTTCAATTCTAAAAACTGAAGAGATTGACAATCTGAGAGACCGCTTTATTAAATTTAGTGATCTGCCTAAAAGCAAGCTGCTTACTGCAGCTGAATTCCGGGCAGCAGTTTTAATTTTTATTCTTGTCTTTACCTGTACGCTTCCGGTCTCTCTCCCTTTTATTTTCTTTAATGATACAGCTTTTGCCCTGAGAAGTTCTAACGGCATAGCATTGTTAATACTCTTTGGAGGAGGTATCCAGGTCGGTAGGCATTCTGGTTTCCATCCATTAAGGACAGGAGTTTTATTAATGGTGATCGGTATTATCCTTGTGGCAATCACAATGGCCCTGGGCGGATGAAAAAAACTACCTGGGTAATACTTTTTACAATCAGTATTTCTGTTCCTTCCCTGGCACAGGGATCTTCTGATTCCTTGAAATCCAGCTGGAATTTTAATACCGGTATTTATTCATATTTCGTACCTGATGATTTCTTTATTCTCCCTATTGTTAAGGCTGAAACGGATAAGCTGCATCTTGAATTCAGGTACAACTATGAAGACAGGAATACTATCTCAGCCTGGGCAGGGTATATTTTCGAGACAGGTGATGAACTGGAATTTACTGCAACCCCTATGGCGGCAATAGTAGCCGGACAAACCAATGGTGCTGCACCGGGGCTTGAGCTAGATCTTATCTACAGTGATTTTGAACTTTATTCTGAGTCGGAATACTTGTTTAATTTTGATGACGGGGCTTCTAATTTTTTTTACAGCTGGAATGAATTAACTTATTCTCCCGCAGAATTTATATGGTTGGGGATTGCAGGTCAGCGTACCAGGGCATATAAATCCGATGTTGAGATACAACGAGGACTGCTTATAGGTTCAGGTTATAATAATTGGGAAATAAATGCATATGTTTTTAATCTTGGACTCGATAATCCCTTTACAGTCCTGTCATTAACCATTGATTTTTAACATTTCGGTCTAATAGTGACGATTTTTTACTTTTCGGGTTCTTATACACTTTATTTTTTACTTTGATACTTCTCTCCGAATAACTAAGTTTATAAAAGATTTTTATGTTCATTTTACTTACAGGAAAGACGTGATGAAATTTTTATACACTTTCATAATCATTATTATTGCCTGGATGAGTACCAATGCCCAGGTTACCTACTCTGGACCCGCAATTGGTAACCTAGACAGTGGTATCGTACGGACAACAGATGCATTTACGAGTGCAGTTACACTCATTGAACCGGCTGACAAAATAATCAGAAATAAGGTTGTCAACCCGACCGAACCATATTATCTCAATGTTCCAACACCTCCTGAAAATGCTTTATTATTTGTGGAGGATCGGAACAGGGAAATGCTTCAATTAGATACTTCCATGACGGTATTGTTAAAAGATTTTGGCGGTAATCCAATGGGTAATTCGATACCCCCGGATCCGCACATAGCCGTGGGTCCGAATCATATTATGACTACTGTAAATACCACATTCAGAATATATGATAAGGAAGGAAACCTCCTTAAGGACATTACTGCTAATTCCTGGAATTCTCCTGCTCTTCCGAGTGTTGATTCCTTCGACCCCCAGATCATTTATGATCATTATGCAGGCAGATGGTTTATGCTGTGGGACCATTACAGTGAATCTGGACAGAATGGCTATTTTGTAATATCAGTTTCTGATGACGATAATCCTCTTGGTACCTGGTATATGTGGGCTTTACCTGCACATACCAATGGAAATACAAACTCAGGTACCTGGGGAGATTACCCAGGTGTAGGTTTTGACTCGCAAGCTTATTATATCCTGTCACGCCAGTTTAACTACAACTTTCCTTCTCCGGCATTATACTACAATAAGATAAGAATCATTTCCAAAGCAGAGTTATATGCAAGTGCAGGCAATGCCCTTTCCTGGAAAGATATCTGGAATATCAGCTATCCTACCACTACCGGGAAACCCGATGGTATTCGTCCCTGCATAACCTATGGCCCTACAACCGATGCATATTTCCTGCATACAGAAAGAAATGGCGGTAATGCAGTTAATATCTTTAAGATCACTGATCCTGTAACAAATCCTGTACTTTCAGGAGTAAGTATGACTGTGCCTTATTATTCTCCTCCTCCAAATGCTAATCAGCTTGGCGGAGGCAATCCGGCCATCTCTTCCAACGGCGCTAATTTAATGATGGCTCCAAGACTATTTAATAATAACCTGTATGTGGTACACGCAGTTCGCAGTTCGCAGAACGCTGGTTACTCTGCAATAAAATATATGAAAATTGATCCTGTCCATTCAACCATTGTCGATCAATTCTCATACGGCACAGTTGGTTTCTTCTATCTCTTCCCTGCACTTGATATTGATAAGGATGGAAATGCTGCTGTTAATTTCAGCCGTTCCGGAGATACCGAGTATGCCGGAGCTTTTTATACAAGCAGGCTGGCTAATGACCCTCCGGGATTTAATCCAAGTTACCTCCTTAAACCCGGCGGCGGTAATTATGTGGTAACATTTGGCGGAGACAGAAACAGATGGGGTGATTATTCCGGAATGTACAGAGATCCCGTGGATCAAAATAATTTCTGGATGCTGTCGGAGTATGCCAGCTTTACAAATAAATGGGCAACCTGGGTCGGCAATATAAGACTCGTTCCTTTCCCGGGAACATATGTATTCACTAAAACCCCCGAAGTTAATTTTGGAAATATTGAGATCAATAATCTTAGCGAGACCGTAACAGTTACCTTGAAGAACTATGGCGAATCTGATCTGATCATTACAGACATACCTCAAACTGTCGGTCCTTTTCAAAGAATGAATACCCTGACCTTTCCAATTACGTTAACCAGTTATCTTGATTCTGTAAACATTGATTTCCGCTTCGCCCCTGTTGATACAGGTTTTGCTGAAGAGGTTTTTACAGTTACAAGCAACAATACTGATTTTGACGGAGTGCTGCTTAAGGGGAAAGGTTATGAAATTAACCCGGCGGTTATGAATCTTCTCTATGCTTCAAGCGGTGCTAATAATGATGGTAATCTTCTTACCATTAATCCGTTTACTGGAAATGGTACACTTTTAGGCCCTTCTTTATATCCCGATCTGAAGAGTATTGCTGTTGATCCCATAAGTAAAGTATTATATGGAATAAATACTTCTGCGACTGGTACCGAGCTGGCCAGAGTAAATGCAGAGAAAGGTGATGCCTACCGCCTCCATATCCTTAAAGAAGGAGGTACACTTGCCCTGCCCGATATGAATGCAATTGTATTTGATCTTACTGGCAAACTGTATGGTATAATGAAATCAGGTAAGATATATGAAATAGATAAAAGTACAGGCACTGCAACACTAAAGAGCAATGCCGGAATCCAGATAGCTTCCGCTGCTGTTAATCCTTTAACCGGGGAAGTTTGGGCATCATTCTATCTTGCTGTCGGTTCACCAAAGGATAAAATATATAAAATAGATGTTGAGACAGGCACCGCCACCCTTATAGGCAACACCGGACTGAATGTAATGACAAACTCCCTTATCTTTGACGGTGCAGGAGAACTCTATGGAACAACAGGAAATGCTTCCCAGATAAGCAGCTTTATTAAGATAGATACAGTTACAGCTGCCGGAACGCCAGTTGGTCCGGTACAGTTTACACATATTACAGGAATGGCTTATTTTGGAGATAAATTTACCGGAGTTGAAGATAATGAAACCGGTCTGGTAACAACTTACAGCCTGGATCAGAATTATCCCAATCCTTTCAATCCCAGTACAATGATTACCTATTCTCTGCCGTTTACGTCTAATGTAACGCTTTCGGTGTATAATATACTCGGGGAGACAGTTAAGACCCTTGTTAGCAGTGAAATGACAGCCGGAAGGCATTCTGTAAACTGGACCGGGGATGATAACTCAGGATCCAAGGTAAGCAGCGGTGTTTATTTCTATGAACTCAGAGCTACTTCAGTAAGCGGTGAAAAGTTTAACGAAATGAAAAAAATGATCCTAATGAAGTAAACCAATCAATTTTATTTCATAAAAGCCGGAGCTACTCCGGCTTTTTTATTTAGATTATTTCAAATCCTTCATTATATTTGAACCTAATCCTAAATATGAATTAGTTATTAATACTAAGGTCCCGGTCTATGCTTCTCGAAACCCTCGATATTAAACAGGATGATTTAATCATCTACTCACAGAATAAATTTGATCTCAATAATAACTTTAAAATCATATACAAAGATGACCCCAAACTCCTGCCCCATCCGGTCAGTTTCAGTGAAGTCTGTGCGTGCTTAAGTGAGTTCACCCCAAAAACTGTGTTAGTATACCGTCTGCTTACCAACCTTGATGATTTCCCAATTTCTAATTCCAAATACGGTTTTGCACTTTATATTAATAACATCAGTGAAATTATATATCCCGATCCGATCTTTGCTCTTAAAGAAATGGAGCAGTACATCTCTTCATCAGGGAACTACGATCTGAGATTCAGGATACAGCAGGTGGGATTGACAACCTTGACAAGAAAGAATAAGACTGCAAACTATGCTGAAGTATTCAGTGCTGATCTGACAGGTGTGGAAGCCATAAACCAGAATGATAAAGTTTTTGTAGATGCATTATTGACAAAAGGGGTATTCAAAGAGTCACACGAAGAAAAGGATCCTGATGCTGTTCAGATGAGGTCTAAAATTGAAAGCAGACTCTCGGAGGACCAGTCTTATAATTCTTCTGACTTGTCTAAAATGAATCAACCAAAAGGTGGCTCTGAACCGGAAACAAAAACAATCCCTCCCCGTTCATTCTCTGAGTTTTTAAAAAGAAAAGCTCTGAAACAAGATGATTCTTCCAGGGAAATAGCATCCCCTGTACTAGAGATATTCTATTCGAATGAAGTGCTGGAGAATCATCTCGAGGGGAAAAAAGAATCGAATGTGGTTCTGAAATTAGAGCCCGAAAAATAATCTTCTAATCAGCTTCTTTCAGGATTGACTTTAGAATCTCAGGAAACTGAGAAAATCTATTCTCGCTAAATGCCTTCCGGATATTTTTACCAAAATCTATCTTCTCAGACAAATTAAAATATTTTATTATTCCATCTGCTAAAGCATCAGGTGAATCAGGTTCAACTATTATCCCTGTCTCATTATTTTTAACAAATTCCGACAAACCTCCTACATTTGCCGCAACTACAGGTGTGTTAAAGCTGAATGAAACATTTAAGACCGCACTTTGTGTGGCGCTTCTGTAGGGAAGAATATTCAGATCGGCTGCTGTATAATATTTACCTACATCTTCATTAGGCACAAAACGATTAATAAGAATTATACCGTGAGACAGCCCAAGCTCAGATATTATTTGTAAATAATTTTCTTCTTTATCATAAAATTCGCCGACTATTAAAAGTTTAGTCTCAGGCAATTTCTTCAGCACAGCCGGCATTGATCTAAGGAGAATATCCAGTCCTTTGTATTTTCTGATATATCCGAAGAATAAGAGAACTTTATCCCGATCCCTTAAACCAAGTTCCTTCCTGCAGGTATCCCTGTTAAATTTTAATTCAGAATAAATATCAAAAGAGGGGAGCTCTGAGCGGTATATTTTCTTACCCGGGAAATTCTTTTTTAATTCTTCTTCAACTACTGCTGAAAGGGCTATAAAGGTATCTGCATTACTCAAACCAATCCTGGTAAGAATCCTGTCAATACTGTTCTGTTCGTGTGAAATAAAATTCTCGGTTATAAAGACTATTCGTTTATGATATTGCTTTTTAATGAACAGCGAGATTGAATAATGACACGCACCGAAGAACGGATGCCACCAGTCAAATATTATCAGGTCGGCCTTTTCATCTCTGATCCTGGATGCCGTATTTAACCAGTTAAGAGGGTTTATTGAATTTATTATACGCTCACTAGGTACAATAAATTTTTTCTCTTTACTTTCGTCGTACTGGGTCTTTCCTGGGAAAAGAACAGAAGGATAAAGCAGTTTATAATTATAAATTCTTACTTCAAACTCATCTTGAAGTGCTCTGTAGATATAGGATACGAATGTGGAAGGCCCGCCCCTGTAAGGATAAGCCGGTCCAATTATAATGATCTTTTTCTTACCGGACTCTGACACTCTAATGTAATCCTGATCTTTGCAGGAAATATAAATAAAATCTGTCAGGTGATAAAATAATGAACAGCCGGCAGCACTAATAAATATTCTTAATTATAGAGATTCATTTCCATAGGGGAAATATAAGGTGCTTCAAAAAGATCCCTAAATGGAATATTAGTTTAATAAAAGGGGGTAAAGTTAAATATTCAGTATACTATTTAAAAGAACTCCGAATTCATATCCTCTTCATCTTCATCTTCCCCCATTGTAAACATTGAACTGAGCATATCCTTAAATTGTATCCCGGTCTCAAGTCTGTATTTGCTTAGTAATGAATATTCTGACAGACCGTGAAGTACAAACTCCATAAGCAGAAATTGCAGATCCTCAGGTACTTTTGGATGATATTTCTTCACCAGGTCAACCAGGCCGGGTACTTTACATAAAATATCCCTATAATCCTTATTACTCAGATTGCCAAGTATATCAACGTGATTCCCTTTTGAGAACCAGTTTATTATTGATTGATAAGGATTCCCTTCCTGGCTCTTTTTTAATTTATCGGGAGATGGGAAGTATTTATCAAACAAACTTCTTAAAGCTTTACTAATTAATATATGGGCAACTTTAGAAGGACCTTCCTGTTCACCCTCATACACAAGTTCTATCTTCCCGGTGATAGATGGAATTATACCATAGAAGTCGGACACCCTTGCCGTAGTGCAGTCTTCGCCATTGAGTATTAATCTTCTCTCTGCGGAACTTGTCAGGTTCTCATATGAGGAAATAGTCAGTCTTGCTGATACACCGCTTTTATTATCAACATATTCACTCTGCCTTGCTTCAAAAGCAATCTGTTCAATAAGGACTTTTAAAAGAGGATGTATTGTAATTCTCTTTGACTGATTCTCAGGAATCCGGGCTTCCTGCTCAGTAATTTCCTGCGACACAGTAATATTCTTAGGGTAATGAGTAAGTATCTGGCTGTCGATCCTGTCCTTTAAGGGAGTTACAATAGAGCCCCTGTTTGTATAATCCTCAGGGTTGGCAGTAAATACAAATTGGATGTCAAGGGGCAGTCTGATCTTAAATCCTCTGATCTGAATATCGTTTTCCTGCAGAATATTAAAGAGGGCGACCTGTATCCTTGCCTGAAGATCGGGCAGTTCATTTATAACAAATATCGAACGGTGAGAGCGTGGTATTAATCCGAAATGTATTACTCTCTCATCTGAATAGGGAAGTCTTAAGGCTGCCGCCTTAATAGGATCCACATCCCCGATAAGGTCAGCAATTGATACATCAGGGGTAGCCAGCTTTTCGGAATATCTTTCCGATCTGTGCATCCATTCAATCTGGGTGTTATCCTTATCAGCTGTAATCTTATCTTTGGCATACCTGCTCAAAGGATTATAAGGATCATCGTTAAGCTCTGATCCTGAGACCACAGGAATATATTCATCGAGCAGGTTTATAAATAACCTTGCAATTTTAGTTTTGGCTTGTCCGCGTAAACCCAGCAGAATAATGTTATGTCTCGATAAGACTGCCGTCTGGATATCCGGGACAACAGTTTCTTCATACCCGATGATTCCTTCAAAAGGATTAATATCCTTCTTCAAAGCATTAATCAGATTATCACGGAGTTCATCCTTAATAGATTTTGATTTATAGCCTGTTTTACGAAGATCGCCTAAGGTTTTGATATTGTTATAATTCATTCAGATTTCCGTTTTCTATTTAAGTTTTTTTCTTCTGTTCCTGATATAATCCTCAAAGATGTATTCCCCCAGTCCTGTTAAGCTGCTATAGAATGCACGCCCGTTATTGGTCTTTGTAAACTCCCTTACGAATTGCTGCAGATAAGGATCTCTTGCTATCATAAAGGTGGTAATGCTTATTCCAAGCCTCCGGCATTTAGCTGCCTGATCCAAAGTTTTATTAACAATTTTTCTATCCAGCCCGAAGCTGTTCTTATAATAATTTACCCCTTCTTTCAGGCAGGTTGGTTTCCCATCAGTAATCATAAATATTTGCTTATTGCTCGTTTTGCGTCTTCTTAAAATATCCATCGCCAGTTCAATACCTGCAACCGTATTGGTGTGATAGGGACCGACCTGCAGATAAGGGAGATCTTTAACATCAATCGGCCAGGCATCATTGCCGAATACAATTATATCCAGTTTATCTTTAGGGTATTTTACGGTTATCAGCTCAGAAAGTGCCATTGCCACTTTCTTGGCTGGTGTAATCCTGTCTTCTCCATAAAGTATCATTGAGTGGGAAATATCTATCATTAATACTGTTGCTGTAATAGCTTTGTAATCCCGTTCTTCTACCTCAAGATCATTTTCTGTCAATTTGAATTCATCAATACCGTGATTTACCTGGGCATTTTTTATCGAGTCGGTCATATCGATCTGTTCCATCGCATCACCAAAATAATACTCACGACGGTCGGATGTTGGTTCATCCCCCTGACCGGAGAGGGGAGTCCGGTGGTTACCCCTGGTGGTTTTTTTAAGCTTGCCGAAGATTTCCTCGAGTGACTGCTTTCTGATAGACTGTTCACTTTTCTTAGTAATTATAAACTGGCCGTCTTTCTGCTCATCTTCTTCAATATAATTTTTATCCTTAAGGTCCTGGATAAAATTACCCATACCGTATTCATCGTTTGTAAGATTATACTTTGAATCCAGCTGGTTCATAAGGTTAAGCGCTTCTGACACATCACCGGATGTAATTGTCAGCAGCTGAAGGAACAGTTTAAGCAGGGAATCAAAATTAGCTGTTCCGTCTTCGCCAGGAGTATAATCAGTGAATCTTATATCAATCATTTCTCAAATCTCTAATTACAGTTTAAAATTAAAAGAATTGTTTAGTTTTACAAGGAAATAAATCTGATGGAGGACATTTGTGAGGGAGATAAAACCCTCCGGAGAAAGCAATTCAGCTTCCGCTTAACTTCTTAACCATTTGCGAAGCATAAAAGTTCATTGGATCCATCTTTAATACAGTCCGGAAATTTTTTATTGCAAGACCTTTATTTCCATCCTTATAATAAGCGTCTGCCAGTCCCTGGTATCCACGGGCATATGCCGGAGCTTCTTTAATCAGGAATTTGAAGAAAATAATGGCATCTGAAGTTCTGTTGATCTTTAAAAGATCAGTGCCAAAGGTGTAAAGCTCATCATTTTTATCACGGTTATAATGTAATGTATCATCTTTAGCCTGGTGATAAAAAACAAGTGCGGAGTCCAGATTATTTGCCATAGTGATCCCGAACAGCTTATCTGAGAAAGATTCGACTGGTTTGGAATACTCAAGATTTCGCACTATCGCAGCAAGATCGAATGCCGGATCACCAAGATCCCTGTCTTTAATATTTAATAAGATGCACTACAGCAAGTCTATGTCCCGGATAAATTACAAGCAGTGAGGTGAATCCGGTACTTCCTCCCGCGTGCGAGATATAAGGCTCGCCAAATTTATCTTTACCGAAAGCAAATCCAAGACCATAATTTCTCAGGTCACCGTTTTTAAGTCTGGTAGGCACCAGCATTGTATCCAGAGTTTCTTTTTTAACCAGTTTCCCATCCAAAAGGCTCATCGAAAATAAAAGAAGGTCGCTCGCTGTTGAGATCAATCCGCCCCCCGCAAACTTAATACTGAGATCGGCCAGCGGAGCATTCCGGATCTGCCGGTAATCATTTTTTTCATAGCCTCTTGCTCTATACTGCACTATTTCCGACTGGTAATCTGCAAAGGTTGATATCATACCTGCAGGGATAAAAATATTTTCCTCCAGGTAATCAATAAATTTCGTTCCAGTAACTGATTCGATTATAGCGGCAAGAAGATTATAACCGAGGGTAGTATACTGGTATTTTGTCCCTGGTTCGAATTCAAGTGAATCTTTTGCAATATAATCTACAGTATACCTTGTATCGGGGAAAAAATTCTTATTGTCGAATTCACCGGCACGGTAATTCCTTATTCCGGAAGTATGATTCAGAAGCTGCCTGACCGTAAATACCCATCGCTTTTTCGGAAAGTAGGGGAGGTACCTCCTTACATCCGAATCAAGATTTAATTTATTCTTTTCTACAAGCTGCATAACGGCGACTGCAGTTATACACTTTGATATTGAGGCTATTCTGTAAATTGATTTTGAGATTGCAGGAACATTGTTCTCCAGGTCGCAGTATCCCTCCGCCCTAAGCCAGATAATTTTATTATCCCTGGCTACACCGGCAGATATTGAAGGCACTCCCTTGTTTTCTTTATATAGCGACAAATATTCATTGAGCTTCTCGGTTAATGTCTGAGAATAACCGTTTAAGGAAAGTGATATCCATAAAAAAACTGCAATTAATATTGTATTTAACCTGCTCATAAAAAAAACATTTGATCAAAATTAACTTTTATAAGACATATTATCGAGTCAGAACTGAAGTAACTGATTAATTTATTTTAAGAAATAATGCCGCTTAACTAAACGGCATTATAAATCAGGTCAAGCTTTTTTAAGAGGTATTCTTCTATCGAGGACGTTATCAATTATTCTGTAAGTCTTTGCTTCATCAGCAGTGAGAAAGTAATCGCTGTCGCAGTCCTTTGTAATTTGTTCAATCGATTTACCGGTATGTTCTGCCAGTATTCTGTATAAAGTATCTCTTGTTTTCAGCATTTCCCTGGCGTGGATCTCAATATCAGTTGTTTGTCCCTGCAATCCGCCAACCCAGGGCTGATGGATCATAATCTTTGAATTAGGCAGGGAAGTCCTTTTACCGGCACTGCCGCCTGCGAGAAGAATAGCTCCCATACTTGCTGCCATTCCGACGCATATCGTCGAGATATCGGGTTTAATGTATCTCATTGTATCGTAAATAGCCAAACCAGCTGTAACGCTTCCACCGGGAGTATTAAGATAAATATTAATATCTTTTTCCGAATCCTCGGCTTCAAGGAATATAAGCTGGGCAATTGTTAAACTTGCAATATGATCATCTATAGCTGTACCGATAAAAATTATTCTTTCCCGGAGAAGGCGGGAGTAAATATCCATTCCTCTTTCGCCGCGTCCGGTTTGTTCAATAACATAAGGAACAAGCTGATTGTAAATTTCGGGATGCGTTTTCATTTATAATCCTTTTTTAATTTAATGCACATCGTGTGAATGGTTATGTTCAATTTTATTTATTGTATTATTCTCTTTTAAGAAATCAAAAAGCTTCCTGTCTTCGATCTTTTCTTTGTAATTGGATGACTTATAATAATTAAGGAGTTTATCTACGGTAATGCCTGTGTTCTCCGAATCCTTTTGTGCCAGGGATTTTAGATCTTCATCTCCGATAATCAGGTTTTCTTTCTTTTTAATATTGTCTTTTATCAGGAACCATTTAACTTCATTTTCTGCAGATTTCTTTAATCTGTTTGAAGCCTCTTCACGGTCAAGTTTCCATCCTTCCTTCTTTGAATGTTCTTCTTCATGTTTTATCAGATCCTCAAGAACGTTATTTACTAAGGTTTGCGGAGGGACAAAATCATTGGTCTGGATCAAATGGTTTACTAATCTGCTCCGGATAAGTTCCTCGGTCTGTGAGTTAAGATAATTCGTCAGGTCGGTTTTAACCAGTTCCTTCAGCTCTTCTTCAGTAGCTGCTTTATCCTTTGTAACTTTCTTTATAAATTCTTCATTCAGCTCGGGGAGTATAATTTTCTCAACACCTTTAATTTCAGCGTTATAAATAAATTTTTCAGTGACTGTTGATTCCTCACCTGTTTCATTCTTAGCTGTTCTTTGATCATCAAATGAGAATGAGAAAGAATCACCTCTCCCTTTGTCCTTTGCAGTTTTCAATTATCTCGGGCTGAACTCTTTCATTGGTCAGATCAATTTTAAGATTTTCACTTTTTGTTCCTATGACAGGTATACCGTTCTCATCAACCCGTGCTACATCAACCTCAATAATATAATTCTTGATCATCTGCCGACCTTATCCACAGGCTCCAGGATGCGATTTGAATTCCTGATATATAATATCTCTCTGTCCACATCTTCATCGTGCACGTGCAGATCAGGAACCTCAAAGAGTGTTATTCTTATAATTCTCAATATTCAGCAGCGGAATTGTTTCAAACTGAACTTTAAAGAAAAGATCCGATCCGGGAGTAAATTTGATATCCTTCAGAGCAGGACGTCCAATAGGATTTAGATTCTGCTCCTCGGCTGCTTTCCAGAAACGTGCATTTGCAACTTTTTCGGATGCTTCATATTCAAGAGCATCCCCGTACATTTTTTTGATCATCGGCAAAGGCACTTTCCCTTTTCTGAAACCCGGGATCTGAATTTTTTTGGTTTGTTTCTTTACTTCTGCTTCAATTTCTTCTTTAATTTCATCATAACTTAACGTTACTTCAAGTTCCTTCTCCGAAGAAGAAATATCATTAATTTTGGAATCCAACTTTACCTCGAAAATAGATGGTGCGAAAGCGGGGACTCGAACCCCGACACCTTTCGGTACTAGATCCTAAGTCTAGCGCGTCTGCCAATTCCGCCACTCTCGCATATTTTAGATTAAAATAAGAAACAAATATAAAATTATGCTGATCTGTTAAGCAAAAGTAATTCCTTCATCCTGGAATATTCTCTTGGGGAATCATATCTGTCCCAAATAATGAAATAAGAAAATAAAAAAGGAACAATAAAATTATATACAGCGCTTGGTTTTGCTCCCGGAATATCGGTATTATACAAATGTTTATAAGAACAGGGGATCAGACAACTCCTATTGGATTTAATGCAATAACCCGGAAAGATCTGACCAAACACTTATCTCCAGGCCTATCTCTCCCGGTACTTAACCCCTTTAACCTCCATACAACCCTTCTTCGATGGTAATGTTATAGTAGGCGTTTAGTAGGACATAGTAGGGGTTGTGTAGGGGGTAGAGGCTTTTTTTTGTTAGGTGCCTGGTCAAATCCCTCGTGGTATTTATATTATATTGATTATTGTGAAGATTAAGAGAAATTGGACAGATTCTACCTATACTCTAAATCGATCACTTTTATTAAATCAAACTAAAAAAAGTTTTGAGAGTATAAATATCAACTAACTTTGTTTTTATACCCTAAACCAACCCTAATTGACCCTAAACCAATTCTATCATCCGTTTATCATTTGTTTATCATCTGTATATACTCCGTAGCCGTACCTAAGATAAACAGACTATAAAGCTAACATAGACCTGCCTTCAGACATTTGAATTGGTAATATTATACAGACCAATAAGAATCGACCTGCCTGCAGATTGGCAGGATCAAAGTCAGGATACAAAATATATTTCCGGTTTGCAGGAATATGCACTTCTGCCCGGCTAAACAGATCCTACCAGGGTTTTTGAGTAAAAGTGTTACATTTGTTAGGATCCCTTTTAGAAACTTCATTTATTGATTAAAAAAGCTTAAATTTACTACCCCGGATACCACTTGAAATGGGCTTATAAATATGTTTAAGTATGTAACTGAATCAAGAACAGGATTAAAACGTTCCCTCAATGAGGATAGTGTGGGAACTCATAAAATCGACGATGGCTTGCTGATTATAGTCTGTGATGGACTTGGAGGCAATAATGCAGGAGATATAGCGTCTAACCTTACGGTGAGGACTATATTTAATTATTTTAAAAATTCTTCTCAATCCGATTATCTTGAAAGAATAAAAAGTGCCCTGGAACTTGCAAACTCTGAATTAAGAAATTACGCATATAATAATCCGGAAGTAAGAGGAATGGGAACTACTGCCGAGGTTATATATCTAGGACAAAGTAATATCTATTGGGGGCACGTGGGTGATTCCCGCATTTATCTCTTTTCAAACGGGACTCTCCGCCAGTTAACAAAAGACCACTCCCTTGTTCAGAAACTGGTGGATGACGGTAGACTGACTCTGAAAGAAGCTGAGAAACATCCCAATAGAAATATTATTACAAAGGCTTTGGGAAAATCTCCCATCGTAGATACCGACCTCAGCAAAGCCAGGATCAATACCGGCTTCAAATTTTTTATATGTACCGATGGGGTGAATTCTGTTGTTTCCGATGAAGAGCTTACGGAAATATTGAAGCAGGATTTCGAACTATCTGCACCTTCTCTGGTAAAACTTATAGAAAACAGAGGTGCACCGGATAATTATTCATTTGTAATTGTTGAAACTTAAGAAATCCCTGAAAAATCTCTCTGACAATTTCTAATGTGATTGATTTTACATCCCTTAATTTCTAATTTCCTTCAGGTAGTTTAAAAGATTCTAACACTTTCAGGTTTGAAATTGGATAAATTTATTATCAGAGGGGGGCAAAAGCTTTCCGGCATTGCCGATGTCAGCGGGGCTAAGAATGCATCACTGGCACTTATGCCTGCATCTCTTCTTGCAGGAGGTGATTACAAATTATTTAACACCCCGGCTCTGAACGATGTTTATACGATGATGAAGCTGCTTAATCAGCTTGGTGTTGAAACAGAACTCTCAGAAGATACTCTTCAGCTTAATACTTCGAATATCACCAGCCAGGTAGCTCCATATGAACACGTAAAAAAAATGAGAGCATCTGTTTATGTCCTGGGACCTTTACTTACACGGTTTGGTAAAGCTAAAGTTTCTTTACCCGGGGGATGTGCCTGGGGACCACGTCCCATAAATCTTCACCTTGAAGGTTTAAAAAAAATGGGGGCTGAAATAGAACTTTCGGAAGGATATATAATAGCCCGTACAGACAGGTTGAAAGGTGCACGCATTCATTTTGATGTTTCATCTGTCGGTGCTACCGGTAATATAATGATGGCTGCAGTGCTGGCTAAAGGTATAACTGTAATCAGCAATGCCGCTATAGAACCTGAGATCACGAATCTTGCAGAGATGCTTGTGGCTATGGGTGCAAGAATCGATGGTATGAATACCTCAACACTTACGATTGAAGGAGTTGAAGAACTGCATTCCACAAATGTCCAAACAATTCCAGACAGAATTGAAGCAGGTACTCTCCTTATAGCTGCGGCAATTACCGGGAGTAAAATTTGTATAAACAACATCAGGTCATCATTCATAGATGCCGTTCTTCTCAAGCTGGAGGACAGCGGCTGCCGTATAATTGTTGCAGATAATAATATTGAGCTTGATGCCACTAATATTAATCCCAGGTCAACTGATGTAACTACTTCTGTTTTTCCCGGATTCCCTACAGATATGCAGGCACAGTGGACTGTATATATGAGTCTTGCCGGGGGTTCATCTCTTGTTACAGATACAATCTATCTCGACAGATTTAAACACGTACCGGAACTTTTAAGACTGGGTGCAGATATAACCGTAAATGAAAATACTGCCCTTATAAAGGGAGTTGATAAACTTAAGGGAGCAAAAGTAATGTCAACCGATCTTCGGGCCAGTGCCAGTCTTGTGCTTGGCGGATTAGCTGCAGAGGGAATTACAGAGGTTCTTAGAGTTTATCATCTTGACAGGGGATATCAAAAAATTGAAGAGAAACTGAAAAAACTTGGTGCCGATATTGAAAGAGTTGAAGGGTCAGAATATTAATTGAAGCTTTTATCTGCAATAAGAACATATAACTACCTGCCGGTCTATTTATTTCTTCTTATTATCTTAAACCTGGTTCTTATAAACCTTCCTCTTGCCGAGGTATTCGGATTTGAATTTTCTGTTCTGAATTCTCTTGCTACTTGTTATTTTTTCAGGTCTATATACTACTTCTCTCCTCAAAATATGGATGGGGAATCAGAATGCAAAAAGAGAAATCTATTTAAGATTAAGAATTGCCTTCCCGCTTTTCCTTGATAATTCCCGCTGCTATATCGGTTACTGAATACAATATTCGGACAGAACTGC
This sequence comes from uncultured Ignavibacteriales bacterium, assembly GCA_963764685.1. Lineage (GTDB taxonomy): Bacteria > Bacteroidota > Ignavibacteria > Ignavibacteriales > Ignavibacteriaceae > CAVXTT01. The sequence continues at coordinate 59,298 of CAVXTT010000027.1, read as the reverse complement.
TCACTGACTAGATGGTACTGCATTCTATACGGTAATTACACTTCCCGGCTGTCCTTATAGGTAGTACTATGGCAGGCATAAGCTATCTTATCTCCAAGGCGGGCGCCCTGGGTTATTTTTATTGCACTTCTGTTTTCTAATATGCACTGATACCTTTTTTCGAATTTTATTTTAACCCGCAGGTATATTTTTATAATCCGCTTGATTGGATATTTCCCGGGGACTATTTACGATGAAGGATTAAGCGTTGGCAGGGAGACTAGTTCTATACAGGTTCTTTAATATTCTTTTCTTCGGTTCCGTATTGATTCTCCTTTATGCCTATTATCTTTACCGGACGAAAGATCCACCGTCTCCATATTCTATTATTTGCTGTCATTAATATCAGGTCTGTTCATATATATTTCTCCTTATTTCCGTTTCTCAACCACTCAGAGGGAATTGAAAAAAGAACTGAGTGAGAGCATTGAGACAAAACATTTTTCAATACATTATTCTCCCCTTATAAATAAGCGGCTTATTAAAGTAATAGCTCTTCACCACGAATATTATTACAGCGAGCTTGTTAAGTTTTTTCACCAGGCCCCGGGTGAAAAGATCACTTCATATATTTTTGCCAGTGCTGATCAGAAAGGTGCATTATTTGGCTCTTCCAGTGCTGATGTAGCAAAACCGTGGCTGCTGCAGACATATACAACCTATAATAATTATAATACAACTCTCAGGCACGAAATAGCACACTGTTTTACTGCAGAATTCGGCAAGGGTATTTTTAAGATAGCAGATAATTTTAACCCCGCACTTATTGAAGGCGCTGCTACAGCCGCGGACCCTATGTACGACGAAAATTATATTCACTCAATGGCAGCACTGGCATATAAGAACGGATATAAGGTAAGACTTGAAGAATTATTTAATTATCTTAACTTTTTTAGACAAAATTCGAGTCTTTCATATATATATGCCGGATCTTTCTCTGATTATCTTATCAGGACCTATGGGATAGAAAAATTCAAAAAACTTTATACTGATATAGATTTTCCGGAAATCTACGGGAGGACTGTTTCTGCTATTGTGAAGGATTATTACAGATTTCTGAATTCCGTAGAAAGCGGATCGACAAAAGATGAGGCTACATATTACTTCGGCAGAAAGGCAATAATTCAAAAAGAATGCCCCCGTTATGTATCTGACCGGCTTAAAATAGGATGGCAGCTTGTTGATCAGAAGAAATTTGGCGAAGCACAATCCGTCTTTCAGGAAGTGCTTAATGTCAGCAATGAATACTCAGCCTTGCTGGGTTTGGTTGCCTGCCTCTCAGAACTGGAAGAAAAAGAAACCTCCGTGCAGCTGATATTAAAGAACCTTGAGTATTATAATAATACAAGCTACTATTATAACATTGAGTTTAAGCTGGCAGATCTTTTTGTTCACCTCAATATGAAAGAAAAAGCTGATTCTCTCTACAATAAAATTGAACAGCAGAAACCTAACCGGTCATTAGCTTATCTCTCCTCGCTTAGGAGGACGTTAATTAACGGTGAGGATAATCTTAAAATGTATCTTAAAGGGGAGTGATTACGATAAGTATTCAGTCTTAAAAAAGCTGAATATGAAAGCCTATTCTTATGCATCATTTCCCGTGCTTACCGATCTGGCACGTGGACTGGATGAGGATTATTCGCTTTTTAAGAAACAATTCGATAAGACTTTTTTTGTCAACAACTATGAGAGCAGCTATGCCCTTTACAGACTATCACAATATATGCTCGAATGCAGGGACTTTAAGGGGGCGATGAGGATTGCAGCTTTTGCAGGAAGATACAAGGGGGATGACAATTTTAATTTCGTTCTTGAAAATAATTTCAAAAAGGCTGAATGGTTTTACAGGAATGGAGATGAAATGTACGATGCGCTGGTCAGCATCCCCGATTGAGGCAGATCAAATCGATTCCCGGAAAGATCATTTCTTTCTTATCTTAGGTAAATAATTTAATCATATATATGTATTCTCCTGAGCAGATAGTTCACCGTCATACAAAACTCTTGACCATTTTCCTTGGCTTCATAACATTTATACTCTTTGTATACATACTTATGGCACTTAAGGAAATATTAATTCCTGTGACGATAGCAGTGTTTCTCACTTATCTTTTTCATCCTCTCCAGGTTATTCTTCGTCGTTACGGAATCCCTAAATGGATAACTATCTTACTGATTTTTTTATTAATAGCCGGGATCATTTATTTATTCGGGCTGCTTCTGCTCTATAATCTGGAAACTATTTCCGGCAAGCTTCAATACTATCTTAATCATTTAACGGGGATAATTAAAGCTTTGCTTACACCGCTCGGGATTACTGTAAAAGAATTTTCAAAAATCATAGGTTTTAATTTTATTAATGTAGATGGGGAATCGATCTTTAAGAAACTTTATGAAATCGGGGTAATAGAGTGGATGTTTAATAATATCACCGGTTTTCTTGGGGATATGCTCATATCATTAGTGTTTTGGGTTTTTATGATGGCCGGGAAAAAGCAATTTGAGGAAAGATTAAAATCAGCTTTCCTGGGGAAGAAACAGCTTATAGCGGATAATATAGAATCTATAGATACACAGCTTCAAAATTACCTTGTAATTAAAACAGTATTAGGCCTGGTAACCGGACTGATCACCTGGGGAATCCTGTCTCTATATGATGTGGATTTTGCTTTGTTCTGGGGTATATTAACATTCATTTTAAATTACATCCCGAATATCGGTTCAACTATCGCAACATTAGCTCCTGTAAGTATTGCTTTTCTGGATAAAGGGCTGGGCTGGTCTGTAATCTCTATGACACTTTTACTTCTGGCAATACATAATCTTATCGGTAATATCGCAGAACCTCACTATCTGGGAAAGCAGATGGATCTGAGCCCCGTATTCGTTCTCTTCTCCCTCATTTTTTGGGGATGGGTATGGGGAGTAGTTGGAATGTTCTTAGCGGTACCAATCGCTGCCGCGATGAAAATATTATTCAGCAATATCGCTCCACTGCGGCCTATTGCAGTAATTCTTGGAAGTAAACCTCTCCCTTTAGTGGTACAGGAACCGGCTCCTGTAATCATCAATGAAAAACTTTAATAAAGAATTAAACAAACTGAAATTCCTTAAAGATGCTTCTGTTGCTGCAGATGAGATGGGCTTTGCTGTATATATTGTTGGCGGTTATGTAAGAGATTTGATCCTGGGCAGGGATAAAAAAGAAATAGATTTTCTGGTTGTGGGTGACGGTCCCGGGTATGCGTCTCTTCTTGCAGGAAAACTGGGTATAAAGAATATAGCAATTTACAGGAATTTTGGTACAGCACATTTCAAATTGGGGGAGTATAATCTTGAGTTTGTTGGTGCAAGAAAAGAATCATATAATAAAGAAAGCCGTAACCCTCAGGTTGAATCCGGCAGCTTCGAAGAGGATATTAGCAGAAGGGATTTCACAATCAATACACTTGCTGTTAGTATTAACCCCGGGAATTTTGGTGAGCTCATCGATACTTTTAACGGATTGCAGGATCTGGAAAACAAAATTATCAGAACTCCTCTGGATCCGGAGATTACTTTTGATGATGATCCGCTTAGGATTATGAGGGGATTCAGGTTTGCATCACAGCTGCAGTTTCAGGTAGATGATTCAATTAATATTGCTGCAAATAATCTCAGAAAAAGACTTACAATTGTATCCCAGGAAAGAATCACTGATGAGTTTTTAAAAATACTGGCTTCTCCTCAGCCTTCAATTGGTCTGAAGCTTTTGTTCTATTCAGGCGTAATGGAGGTAGTGTTTCCTGAAGTAGCAAATCTTTCGGGAGTTGAGCAAAGAAAGGATTATCATCATAAAGATGTTTTTCTGCACACCTGCCTTGTAGTTGATAATGTTGCACGTGTGAGTGATAATATCTGGCTAAGGTTTGCGGCTTTGATGCACGATATTGCCAAGCCACAGACCAAGAAATTTATTCCTGATACGGGCTGGACTTTCCACGGGCACGAAGAAATTGGTGCAAGAATGATGAAGGGAATATTCCGAAGGATGAAACTTCCTTTTCACGAGCTTCCGTATGTAGAAAAACTTATTCGGCTTCACCTGAGACCGATTGCTCTTGCAGCAGAAGAGGTTACCGATTCAGCTATCCGCCGTCTTATAGTAAATGCAGGGGAACATCTCAATGATTTAATTACGTTATGCCGGGCGGATATTACCAGCAAGAACCCTGACAAGGTTGCAAAATATCTGGATAATTACGAAAGAGTAATGGCTAAGGTTCTCGAGGTTGAAGAAAAAGATAAACTAAGTGCATTCCAGTCGCCCGTAAGGGGGGAGACTATCATGGAAGTCTGTGGAATATCTCCCGGTCGGAAAGTCGGTGAGATCAAAACCGCAATTGAAGAAGCAATCCTTGAAGGAAAGATCGCTAACAATTATGAAGATGCTTATAACTATCTGCTGCAGATAAAAGATAAATATCTGAATAATTAGCTTTTTAATTTCTGCCATTATGCCGAAATTACGTTCGGCTAATTTCTCATCTTAATAAAATAATTAACCGTATATGTAGTTATTCAGCCGTTTATATAGTTTACTGAATAACTTGTATTCCTTTGGGTATTTTTGTGCAGAATTTACTGAAAAAATGCCTTAACGGTAAACTAACACTAAAAATTAAGCGTCTAAAAGACGACTAATTTATCTTCTTAATAATGGAGCGGAAATGCGATTTTCACTTAATATTCTTTTACTTTTAATTTTTTCAGCTGCTTCTTTCGGACAAAAACTACTTACTCTGGATGAGGCTGTCCAAATCGCTCTGCAACGGAACAGTTTAATCAAAAAATCTGAAAGTTCTCTCAGTGCCTATGAAAGCGGAGTTCAGTCAGGTTATGGTGGTCTTTTACCATCGCTCGGAGTTTCAGCAGGGTGGAATTGGAGTAGAATCGAAGCAGGAGAAACTTTTATCCCTGGAGTTGGTACTTTTCAGCAGCCTGCCTCAGAGGAGAGGACTTATAACGCAGGTGTGGGAGCAGATTGGGTTCTATTTGACGGATTGTCAAATCTCTCAGCCCTGTCACAAAGCCAGAATGATTTAGAATCGGCAGAATTATCACTCGAAAGATTGAAACAGGATGTAGTATTCCAGACAATTACATATTACTACGATGTTGTGAATTTTCAGCAACTGCTTAAAGTTAAGGAAGAAGACGTGATATGGAGTCAGAAAAACTACGAAACAATCTCGGAACGGAATAAACTTGGTGCTGTAACTCTTGCTGATGTTTACGCCCAGCAGGTAAGACTCGGAAATGCAGAACTTGAAGTAATCAGGGCAAAAAATAATCTTGAAACGGCTAAAACAAATCTTTTATATTATCTTGGTTTGAATGTACTGGAGGAGTACCAATTTAACGATTCCTTGTCAACTGCTGAACAAAGTGTGCTTGGGCAGAATTTATCAAAAGATTTTGAGAATATCAGGGAGCTTGTCATTCAGGCTCTTCAAACCAGGCTGGATTATGCCAGTGCAAAACTTTCACTTGAAAGTTCATATGATGCTGTATCTATTGCCCGCTCAGGTCACTTCCCGACATTGACCGGCAGCGCGAGTTATAGCACCAATTCCAACACAATGAAACATTTGTTTGAAACTGACAGGTATTTTGTCGGGTTAAATTTAAATATACCCATCTTCTCCGGATTCTCTGTTGTAAATAGGGTACAGCAGGCTCAGGTTAATGCAATGACAAGAGAAATTGAAGTATCCGATCTCGAAAGAGAAATTGCAAGGGGCATCCAGAAAACTTTCCTTGATCTGCAGGGAGCGGAGAAACTGCTTGATGTAAGTGAAAGGAATGTAACTGCTGCTGAAGAAAACAGAAAAATCGAACAGGAAAAATATAACCTCGGCGCCGGCACTCTTTTGAATGTGCTTGTTGCTAATTCAGAGTATACAAATGCACAAACAACTTATATAAATGCGCAGTTTGCTTATGTAACGCTGAGTGAGCAGTTAAAGTATCAGCTCGGTGTCCTTGATTATAAAAGATATCAATGAAAATTCTTAATAGGAGAATATCCAAATGGCTAACGGAAAACCCAAAAGATCAAAAAAGAAATTATTCATATTCGGAGGAATAGGACTTCTTGTTGTTGTCCTTGTTCTTGTTGCACTACTTGGCGGTAGCAAAGATGAAATTATTGCAGTACAGACCGAGAAAGTAGCAAAAAGAGATATTACCCAGACAGTCTCTGCAACCGGGAAGATTAACCCGGAATTCCAGGTTATCATTACTCCCGAAGTTACCGGGGAAATCATAGCTTTACCTGTGAAGGAAGGTGATATGGTAAAAAAAGGAACCCTGCTGATAAAAATTAAAGCAGATATTTATATTGCACAAAAAGACAGAGCAGAAGCCGGTCTTTTAAGTGCAAAATCAAACCTGTCTATGCGGCAGGCTGAACTGGATAGGATAAATTCTGAGTATAATAGAATAAAAGAACTGCACACAAAGAAACTTGCAAGTGATTCTGAACTCGAAACATCAAAAAGTTCTTACTTAAGTGCAAAAGGAGCATTTGAAGGAGCACAGGCTGAAGTTCTGCAGATGCAGGCTTCTTTGAAAGAAATAAATGAACAGATCAATAAAACAGCAATCTATTCCCCTATGGATGGGACAGTAACTCAATTGAATGTTGAACTTGGTGAAAGAGTACTTGGAAGCGGATTCAGCCAGGGTACAAATATTATGACGGTTGCTGATCTTCACCATATGGAAGCCACTGTTGAAGTAGATGAAAATGATGTGGTTCTGGTATCAAACGGCGATACAGCTACCATTAAAGTAGATGCCTTCAGTGAGAAGGAATTTAAGGGTGTTGTTACCCAGATAGGTAACTCCGCTTTGACAGCCGGCATAGGTACACAGGAACAGGTAGTTAATTTTAATGTGAGAATAAAACTTATTGATCCCGATCCCAATCTTAGACCTGGTATGTCGTGCAATTCTGATATTCAGACTGAAACAATTGCCAATGTTGTTACTGTTCCACTGCAGAGCGTTACTGCGAGAAATGAAGGAATGAAAGGTCCCCAGGAAAATAAAGCTGAAGGAGAAGAGGAATCTTCTGCTTTAATGGTAAAAAAAGATGACAAGCAGAAAGATAACAACAAACCAAAAGAGATCGTTTTTATCGTTAAGAACGGAAAAGCTAAATCTGTAGAGGTTGAAACAGGACTAAGCGATGATAATTATATCCAGATAAAGAAAGGTCTTGAGGGGGGCGAAATGGTAATCTCCGGAAGTTACAGGGCAATATCGAGAGAATTAAACGACGGAAGCAATGTACGTGTTGAAGAAAAGAAGATGTCCTTCAACAAGAAAAGCTAGGCAAATAAATGAACATAATTAACATTGAACATATTGCTAAGATCTACCAGGTAGGGTCTGAGGAAGTTCACGCGCTGAGGGATGTGTCACTAAAAATTGATAAGAATGAATATGTTGCTATTATGGGACCATCCGGTTCCGGTAAATCTACTTTAATGAATATGCTCGGCTGTCTGGATACACCCACTTCCGGTTTGTATGAGTTCAACAGCATTAATGTCAGCCAGATGACTGATAATGATCTTGCTAAGATCAGAAACAGAGAAATAGGATTTGTTTTTCAGACCTTTAATCTACTTGCACGCTCCGATGCTATTCATAATGTCGAACTCCCGCTAATCTATGCAGGCGTTTCATACCAGGAGAGAAGAAGCAGAGCCGAGCAGTCATTAGTTGATGTAGGACTTAAGGACAGGATGCACCATAAACCTAATGAGCTGTCGGGAGGACAGAGACAAAGAGTTGCAATTGCCCGTGCACTTGTAACAAATCCTTCAATTATTCTTGCTGACGAACCGACCGGTAACCTTGATTCCAAAACAGGTGAGGAAATTATGCTCCTGTTTAATGAGATCTATGAAAAGGGAAATACGATTATTCTTGTAACACACGAAGAATACATTGCCGAACACGCTGCAAGGATTGTAAGGTTAAAAGACGGGCTTATTGAGGCAGATGAAAAGGTTTCAAGCAGATATATCCCTAAGCCGCGAGTGCACGTTCAGGCTTAGAAACTAAATAGAGCTGAGGATTTTATGAGAAGTTTATTATTTGAACTGAAGGAGAGTATGCTGATTGCTTTAAGAGCTATTAAAGCAAATAAGATCAGGTCTGCTCTTACAATGCTTGGTATTGTAATAGGTGTAACATCAGTTGTAGTGATGACTACTGCTATTAAAGGGATCGATAACTCCTTTCAGAACGGCATAAGTGCACTGGGATCAGATGTTTTGTATATAGATAAATGGGCGTGGTTCTCTAATGATGACTGGTGGAAATTCAGAAACCGCCGAAATATCAAGATAGAGGATTATGAAAAATTTAAGGATATGGCAAAACTGCCTTTAGCTACTGCTCCTGTAATGAATTCACGCCAAACGGTTAAGTATGAGGATAAAGTTGTGGAAAGTGTCTTCCTTAATGGTTCCTCTTCCGATTATGTAAAGACAACCAATTTTACTTTTGATATGGGAAGATTCTATTCGGATATAGAGAGTAAAGGCTCGAGATATGTTACAGTCATAGGCAGTGAAATAGCAAAGAATCTTTTCCCGCGCGGTGATGCTCTAGATAAAACAATAAAGATAGGTGGAGTTAATTACAAAGTTGTAGGTGTACTCGCCGAGCAGGGAAGCTTTATACTTGGTGCATTCAATCCTGATAACCAGGTATTCGTCCCTATAGGTACGATCTTTAAGAATTTTATGGGGGAATCATTCGGTACTGTAACTATAAATGTCAGGGCTGTAAATCCCGCTATGGTTGAGGAAACAAAAGCTGAAGCTGAAGGTATTATGAGTCAGATAAGAGGTTTAAGCTATGATGAGGAGAATGATTTCAGCATTAACCAGCAGGAAGGGCTGATGGCCAATTATAATTCTGTTGTTGGAGTAATCCAGATAGCAGGTCTTTTTATTACAGGATTGTCTTTATTTGTCGGTGCCGTTGGAATTATGAATATAATGTTTGTATCTGTGAAGGAGCGTACCAAGGAAATCGGATTAAGGAAGGCGATCGGTGCAAAGAGAAGAACAATAATGGGACAGTTCCTTCTTGAATCATCAACAATATGTATGGTCGGAGGTTTGATAGGCCTCCTGTTTGCAGTATTACTTAGTATGCTTGTCGATAAGTTCATTCCTACCTCAATTCAATATGATGCTGTAATAATAGCTATAGTTATTTCTTTAATCACCGGAATAGTTGCAGGACTTGCACCGGCTTATACAGCCGCTAAGATGGATCCTGTTGATGCTTTACGTTATGAATAAGGAACAGTTAAATTGAAGATTAGCCAAATACTCGGAATATCTCTTCAGTCTCTCAAAAATAACAGGCTGAGAACTCTTCTCACAGTCCTGGGAGTCGTTGTTGGTATTTTCTCGATCATAGTAATAATGACAGTTATTACTATGCTTCAGTCGAGTATTGAAAACGGGGTATCCCAGCTGGCGAAGAATACCTTCCAGATACAGAAATATCCTGTTATGACTGGCGGGGGACATCAGCAGAGAGCAAGATTCAGGAACAGGAAAGATCTTACAATAGAAGAATTTGAAAGACTCGAGCGTGTACTTACACAGGCTAAATATATTGGTGCTGAACAATGGCAGTTCGGAAAGGTTATTAAATTCGGCAATAAGGAAACGAATCCCAATATCCAGATAGCCGGTATTACCACAGGTGCCATGAGAACAAACGACTGGCACGTTGAGCACGGCAGGGAATTGAGGGAAACAGATATACAGTATGCAAATGATGTATGTCTTATCGGTCAGGATATTGTTGATAAACTGTTTGCAAACCTTGATCCTATAGATTTTATAATAAGAGTAGACGGCAAACCGTTAAAGGTAATCGGTCTTCTTGAAAAGCAGCCCCAGCTGTTTGGTGAAAGCAGGGATAACTATATAGTAATGCCGATTACCACTTTCCAGAGTATGTACGGCAAGAGGTCCCGAAGCGTGAATATCACTGTAATGTCGAACAGCAAAGAAGATTATAATGAGACCATAGAGGCTGCCATAGGTTATATGAGAACCATAAGGAAAGTTGGTGCAGGAGAAGAGAATAATTTTGATATCTTCAGCAATGAAACAATTATCGGTATGATAAATGAAATGACAAGCGGAGTTAAAATAGGTGCGCTGGTAGTTTCCATTATTGCACTTCTGGCTGCAGGTGTAGGTATTATGAATATTATGCTTGTCTCAGTAACCGAACGGACCCGTGAGATCGGAATCAGGAAAGCTATCGGGGCAAGAAAGACCACTATATTGCTGCAGTTCCTGTTCGAAGCAATAGTCCTTTGCATCCTGGGAGGTCTTATCGGAATTATTCTTGGTGTAGGTCTAGGTAACCTGGCGGGGGGACTTCTTAATGCTCAGACAGCCATTCCTTACGACTGGGTCGCCATCGGTCTTTCGTTATGTATCTTTGTCGGTCTCCTCTTCGGAACATACCCCGCGTACAAAGCAGCAAACCTCGATCCGATAGAAGCACTGCGATACGAATAAAGCGATAGTTCGATCGTTTCTTCGTGCGATCGTTTCTTCGTACGATCGTTAAATCTTCTTGTGTAAATACTTTGTTAGTCTATTAATCATCTTCTGAATATCAAGCAGCTTTGAACTTAAATTATTAAATTGATTCTGATTGATATACTCTAAGTCTAAAGAAATGTAGAGAGCAGATTTTGTTTCTGAAGCTGATCTATAAGAATAATTAAGAAAATTAACAAATGTTTTAGATGATCTGGAATCGAACCCCTCTGAAATATTCAGCATTATGGAAGTAGCTGCCCTTCTAATCTGATCTTTTAACTGATAGTCTTTTGAAAAACTTCCTTCCGAAGTAATGAAATAAATTTCCTTAACAAGTTTCCTCGAAACATTCCATACATCCAGTTCTTCAAATTTTGTAATTAACATATTTCCCCTTATTAATTTTAAAGAAGGGAGCAGCATTCTGCTCCCTAATAAATTATTTTCACTCTAAACGTAGTAACGATCGCACGTAGTAACGATCGCACTATCGCACTAATTTAATCTCCGGTACTCTCCCTGGTGTCCAGGGTGCGTTATATTTTTCAAGTGCAGCTTCAAGGTCTTTAATATCGATATTGTTGATCCTTTTTACCCTGTCAAGAACGGGAGGGAATTCTTCAACAAGTACCTTGTAAGCTGTTCTTTCATTTTGTGTAATAGCTGAAGATGAACGCCAGTGAGTCCAGGCAATTACTCCAAGCCTCTCATTAAATGTAACAGGTGAGGGGGGATTCTCTTCAGTGCTGGGTCTCTCTGAATCTCTTTCAAACAATAAATTTATTTCCTTAAGCTGTGAAGCTACTCCATCTGCCTTTACCAGCAGTTCAGGAGGAGCATCAGGTGTAGCAAGAATTGCCTGCCTGATATTCTCCACTTTTAGTGCCATCTCACCGAGAAATCTCTGTGTTCCATTTATAGTTCTCAGTAATTCATTAGCCTGCTTCTGGAACTGCACCAGCTCAGACCTTTCGGCTATTGGAAGTGTGCTGTTATTAAGTACATAAGTATTGAATACAACCTCGCCGGGAAGTTCTTTTGCACCATCCCTTGTTACAAGAGTTAAAGATGCTTTATATTTTCCCGGGAGTACCGGAGTACTGCTGTTCATCTCACCGGTAGGATTAAATTTATCTTTGCTGATGGGGGATTTACCGGAATACCTTAAATCCCAGGTAAGCCTTTCAACACCTTTGGAGGCAGACTTCGTCAGCTTCCTTATTACATTACCTGCCTCATCCCTGATCGTGCAGACCAGGTAAGGAGCAATCTCTTCTCTTTCAGCTCTTAATTCCTCATCAGAAGGCTGCGGTATTTTATCTCCATTCTTAAAAAGTTCTTTTTCCTTTTCCTTACGTGTCTGCTGAATAGTTTTCGGCACATCTTTAAGGTAATAAGTAATCACGGCACCGAATTCCGGATTGGGAGATTTGAAGTAACTGGACCCCTGTCCATATGCAGCGTATTTCGGTACATACATCATTGCATCCGTTACAGGAAAGATGTGTGATTCCTTTTTAAACAAATCCTCAGTAAAATCTCTAAGAGGGGAGTAATTATCGAGTATATAAAATCCTCTCCCAAAAGTTGCAACAACCAGGTCGTTCTCTCTTTTCTGTATTGCAATATCCCTGACAGGAATTGTCGGGATACCTGATTTAAGCTGAGTCCACATCTTACCGCCGTCTGTTGTAAAGAATATACCGAACTCCGTTCCGGCAAATAAAAGGTCGGGATTCACAAAATCCTGTTCAATACTGTGTACACACCCGTTGGCGGGAAGATTACCTGAAATGGATTCCCAGCTCTTTCCTTTATCATCACTCTTCAGCAGGTACGGTTTAAAATCGTCCCGCTGGTTATTGTTGAATGATGCAAATACAACATTCTCATCAAACTTAGAGGCGCATATATCGCTTACGTAAGTATTTTCAGGAACATCAGAGAAATCAGATATCTTATTCCAGGTTTTTGCATCCTCCGATACCTGTATCAGGCCGTCGTCTGTACCTGCATACAGCAGATTTTCTTTAACAGGAGATTCGGTGAGCGATACAATTGTACCGAATAATGAGGTAGATTTATTCTTGGATACTGCATCAACGCTCCAGTATTTATCCATTACCTTCCAGGTATTTCTATCCAGCCCTGCAGTTAAATCGTCGCTTATTCTTGTCCAGCTGTCACCACGGTCTTCGCTTTTGAATATAAAATTAGCCGCGCAGTAAATTCTTTTATTATTGTGGGGACTTATCATAAGGGGAGTGTCCCAGTTCCATTTGAAGGTTAATTCTCCCTTACCCGGTTCAGGACGAATATCAACAGCTTCACCGCTTGCCCTGTCATATCTTACCATTCCGCCGTATTGAGACTCGGCATAAACTATATTCGGATTCTCAGGATCAACTGCACTCCAGAATCCATCTCCGCCATTGGTAATAAACCAGTCACTGTTTACTATCCCGTCGCTGCTTAATGTTGCTGACGGTCCTCCCATACTTGAGTTATCCTGGGTTCCGCCGTATACGTAATAAAATGGTTCACTATTGTCTACAAATACCCTGTAGAATTGAGTAACCGGAATGTTTTCCTTGAAGTCGAAGTTAATACCGTTATCAAAGGTTTCATAAACACCTCCGTCACCGCCGATAAAGTAATGATCGGGATAATCGGGGTCAATCCACATAGCGTGATCGTCAACGTGCCTGCCGGTTGTGCTTACTGTCTTCCATGTTTTACCTGCATCAAGAGTATAGCGGGAAACCACATCCATAACAAATACTTTATCCACATTTTTCGGGTCACAATAGATCTCATTGAAGTATTGCCCCTGTGCAGTATAATCACTCATCTTTTCCCAGGAAGCACCTCTGTTGGTTGACCTGAAAAATCCCCCTTTCTTTTCGGCGGCTTCTATAACTATATAAAGTACATCCGGGTTAGCCGGAGAAACAGCAATATCGGTTCCACCCATATCAACTGTTGGAAGTCCGGTTATAATTTTATCCCAGGTCTCTCCTTCGTCTACAGATTTATAAACTGATGTTTCAGGACCGCCGCCTATTTTTGTAAATATATGTCGCCTTCTCTGTTCAGAAGTAGCGTACATTATTTTAGGATCGCGCGGATCAACGGCAATATTATTTACTCCCGTATTTTCGCTGATCTCAAGAACTTTCTTCCAGTTCTTACCGCCGTCAACGGTTTTATACAAACCTCTGTCACCGCCCGGACCCCAGACGGAGCCTTCTGCAGCAACAAATACGATATTAGAATTCTTTGGATTGATAATGATCTCCCCAATCTGACGGGATTCTTTTAATCCCATATTCTTCCATGTCTTTCCGCCATCGATAGATTTATATACTCCATCGCCGTATCCGAGTGCACGCTGATGATTATTTTCACCCGTGCCTGCCCATACTACGTAAGGATTATTAGGATCGATAGCAAGGCATCCGATCGAATAAGCCCCATAATTATCGAATACCGGATCAAAAGTTATGCCTGAGTTTGTTGTTTTCCAGATATTACCGCTTGCTACGCCGACATAATATTCATTGTGGTTGAATGGATTAAAAGCAAAATCTGCTATTCTGCCGGAAGTAAGTGCAGGTCCTATGCTGCGCCATTTAAGTCCTCCCACCATTTCAGCAAGGGAAGAATCTTTCTTCTCTTTATCCTCCTGTGGAGAAATGACTGAGTTCAGGATTAGAAGGAAGCACAAAGTAGAAATGAAGTATCTCATAGTAGTAGTATAGAATTGTTAAAAAAAATGTTGTTTTATTGTCCCGTTAACACTATGCAAATTAAATAATAATATCTAGGATTTCTATTCAAAAATGATGAAAGGCTTTTTTGTTGTTTCCTGGTTAATTAGATCCTGGTTACTTAGTTCCAGGTTCTTAGTTAATGGAAATAGAATTGCATTATGATGAGGTAAAACTCTCGACTATAAAAATTTCAATAATGAGTGCTAACAAAGAACCGGGAACTAAGTAACCAGTAACTAAATTGCAGTATCCTCCACCTGGTCGGCCTTGAAGGGGAACTTGAAATAATAAAAATCCCTATCCTCTTTTATCATTTTATCTTTGGTCAGATAATATCTGTCGGGATCAGTTTTATTCTTCCCATTTTTATAAAAGGGAAGATACATTCCCTCTTCAAATAAATATTTCAATATACGGATCCTCTTGTGGGTTGATATGAAAGCCATATCAAGGAGAACTTTTCTGGTTAGGTTTAAATCTTCTTTTCTTAAATAAAGTGTTCGCATTTAATAGTCAAAATAAAATTAGGCTGTAAAGATATTGAATTTAAGCATAACATCGGACCAGGGCACTGACGTAAAGCCAAAGTTTTTTAAGTTTTTCTTATCCATTTGTTTAATAAATCTAATTACAATATTTATCACTTCCGTGATTATGAATGAATAACGCCCCGGCAATGCCCGGGCAGGATCTGGGCTCATTTGGCTGAAATTAGGCCGGGCGTTGTCCACTCATTGGCCGCGCATTGTCCGGGCACTTATAAATGTAAAACAGGTGTTTTTATTATAATTTCCTTTTCTTTATGAATGTTGGGAAATTTGTTAAAAATCAAATTTTATCTTTTTGGATTGGATTCTCCATTGCGTTCAATTCTTTCGTCTGTTAAAAATCGAGTAGAAAAGACCGGCATTTTTCAAAAAGCTGGTAAATATTAGTTATTATTTCATTAATTTTTCAGCAATTATAGTTTAATCTTTTTTCTGCGAAATAATTATTTCAATTAAGGAGAAAGAAATGGAATACTTAGTGATTTGCTTACTTTGGGGAGGAT
The DNA here is from genome assembly GCA_963764685.1 of uncultured Ignavibacteriales bacterium. Lineage (GTDB taxonomy): Bacteria > Bacteroidota > Ignavibacteria > Ignavibacteriales > Ignavibacteriaceae > CAVXTT01. The sequence goes on along the minus strand of CAVXTT010000027.1, from coordinate 43,789 downwards.
ATTGTGTCCTGCATAGTTACCTGATCAGCATTAGCCTTACAAACACGCTGATCAGGATTCTTAAAGGTTATTATGCTTTTTACCGGATATTTTATATTACCCTTTCCGTACTGCTATTGATCCCGTTGATCAATTATTCACACCAGGTGGATAATCAGGTTATAATTATGTATGAATTCCCATTGTCTGCTGTTCGTTATGTACTGCTAATAATGTCTGTGCTTTTTTTCTTTTGGGCTTTCTTATTTGATTATGATCCGCTTTCCTTTTTCGGCATCAGGCAGATAATGAATTTCTTCCAGGGGAAAGAAATAAGTCCCGCAGGTGAAATTAAGAAAGGCGGACTGCTTGGAATAGTGAGGCACCCGATGTACCTGGCGCTGCTCGTTTTTCTATGGTGCAGTACGTTTACAATGCTGGATATTATTGTCAATTTTATTTTAAGCATCTATGTAGTCACCGGGACATACCTGGAAGAGAAGAAACTTCTCCTGGAGTTCGGTCATGCGTATGAAGTGTACCGGCAGGAAGTTCCAATGTTGATTCCGTTTACAAAAACACACAGACATAAATTTGCCTGACGGAAAAAAGCCCGGGACTTTGTCAGATTTTAGAATATGAAATAAATAATTTACTTATATCAAAATGTAATAGTATTACCGATTTTGCTTGCTTATAAGGTAAACTCCCGATAAGTTTCGGGAGTATTTTTTTAATAAATATTACGGTACCCACCATAAATTGGGAGTTTTATGAGTATTAGTTTAATTGGTAAAAGCATAAGTGCTTCCCCTACCTTAAAATTGAATGAAAAAGCAGCGATCTTACGTGAAAAGGGGGATCCTGTTATTCATCTAGGAGGAGGGGAACCCAAAAGCAGAGCCCCAATCGATGCAATAACTGCAACAGCAGCCCTTCTTAATACCGGCGAAATAAGGTATACCCCGGCTGATGGAATTCCTGCCCTTAAAAAAGCAATTATAAGGTATACGGAAGAATTTTATAACAAGAAGGTTGATCCTGAAAATATAATTGTCTCCGGAGGAGCCAAGCAAGCCATCATGGTTGCTCTTCAGGCAATTCTCAATCCCCAGGAGGAAGTAATTTATCCTTCCCCTTACTGGGTAAGTTATCCCGAAATGACTAAACTCTGCGGAGCCATTGGTGTTCCGGTCTGTTCTGAAGACGGTACATTTTATCCGAGGGTTCAGGATCTTGCACAGAGAGTCGGCTCTTATACAAAAGCGATAATTATAAATAGCCCTAACAATCCTTCCGGTGCAATGTATTCTGAAGAATTCATTGCGGAGATTGTTGAGTTCTGTGAGAAGAAAGATCTTTATCTCATAATGGATGATATATATCACCGTCTCATCTTTGATAACAAGAAACCAATCAGCTGTTATAAATATGCAAAGAACCTATCAGAGAACTCTAAACTAATTGTAGTTAACGGTGTATCAAAACAATATGCAATGACAGGCTTCAGGATCGGCTGGGCCGTTGCAAATAAAAAGCTAATTGAAGTAATGTCTAATATTCAGGGACACCAGACATCCGGACCATCTGTACTTCTTGCAGAGGGCAGCTGTTGGTGCAATCAACGGTATCCAGTCAAGTGTAGGAAGCTTAAGAGCAACTCTTGAAAATAACCGGAATGTTATGCTCGATCTGCTTAACTCATTCGAAGGAGTTAAAGTAACAAAGCCTGATGGTACATTTTACTGCTTTGCAGACTTCAGTGCATACGAAAAAAAATCACATAAGCTTTCAGAATTCTTAATCGATAAAGTAATGGTGCTTACCGTGCCGGGAGTTGAGTTCGGAATGGAGGGTTATCTTCGTTTAAGCTACTGCGGTACGATAAAAGATATACAGGACGGTATCGAAAGAATGAAATGGGCACTTGATCCCAATTCACCAAACGAATTATATATTGGCGACCGCAAACTAGTAAGGGATTGGATATGAGCAAATACCTGGAATTTAATACACCCGCAATAAAAGAAGGCAAAGAACTTTCAAGTGAGTTCGGACTCGATAATCATAACCTGACCTATCTCGACAGGGTATATTGGAACCTTCCCGAGGAGGCGCTTTATGAGGAAGCCATTTTCCGGAATGAAGCTCATCTCTCATTCGGCGGCCCTTTAATTGTTAAGACAGGAAAACATACTGCCCGCGCTGCCTCAGATAAATATATCGTGCAGGAAGAATCAACAATGGATAAGGTATGGTGGGGTGTTTACAACCGTCCTTATACGCTTGAAGCGTTCAATAATATGATGGGACGTCTGCAGGCGTTTGCACAAGGGGAGGAATTCTTTGTGCAGGATTGTTTTGTAGGAGCTGATCCTGAATACAAAATGCCTATCAGGATAGTATGCGAGAAAGCCTGGCACAGTCTCTTCGTAAGAAATATGTTTATTACAACTTCCGACAGAGACACTCTGAAAAAATTTATACCTGATTTTACAGTAATAGCTGTCCCGGGCTTCAAGCTTGACCCAAGAATGGACAGCACCAGGAGTGAAACAGGTATCATTCTTAATTTTGCAAGCAGGACAGCTGTAATAGCAAATTCATTATATGGCGGCGAAATTAAGAAATCTATATTCACCCTTCTTAACTTCCTTCTTACTTTCAAGGATGTGCTTCCAATGCACTGCTCTGCAAACGTAGGGAAAGAAGGTGATGTTGCACTATTCTTCGGACTCAGCGGAACAGGAAAGACCACATTATCGGCTGACCCGAAAAGAAAACTTATCGGCGATGATGAGCACGGCTGGAGCGGCAGCGGCGTATTTAATTTTGAAGGGGGGTGCTATGCAAAGGTTATCAGACTTTCTGCAGAGCACGAACCTGAAATATATGCCTGCACCAAGAAATTCGGTACAATATTAGAGAATGTTGTTTACGATCCTGTATCAAGAAAAATAGATCTTGATGATGATATGATCACCGAAAATACACGTGCGTCATATCCGCTGGAATTTATCCCTAACGTTGTTCCGGAAGGATATACACGTACACATCCAAAGAATGTAATTTTCTTAACCTGTGATGCTTCAGGAGTAATGCCTCCGATTGCAAGACTTAATCCCGAGCAGGCACAATATCATTTCATAAGCGGATATACATCTAAAATTGCAGGTACAGAAATAGGTCTGGGTATTGAACCCCAGATAACATTCAGCGCCTGCTTTGGTGCACCATTTATGGTAAGGCATCCTTATGAATATGCGGCAATGCTTAAACAGAGAATGCTGAAGCATAAAGTTAACGTATGGTTAGTAAACACCGGATGGGTAGGCGGAAGATTCGGAGTAGGGAAGCGTATAAGCATACGTCATACAAGAAATCTTCTTAATGCCGCACTTGAAGGAAAGCTTGATGATGTAAAATACAGGAAGGACAAGCTGTTCGGATTTGAAGTTCCATTATGCTGTCCCGATGTTCCTGAAGATGTACTTGAACCATCCAACTCCTGGGGCAACAAAGAAGAGTACTGGAAGAAGTACGATGCACTTGCAGCAAGATTCATAGAAAACTTCAAGCTCTTCAAGAAGAACTGCACGCAGGAAGTAATAGACGCAGGACCGAAGAGAATGTAAAAATCGTTCTGTCGTGCGGTCGTGCTGAGGTACGGTCGCAATCAGGAAATATTAAAGCCCCCAAAGGGGCTTTTTTATTTTCACACAGGACACAAACTAAGAACTAAGAGCTAAAACAAAGAACTAAAACTCCAAACTAACTCCAATAGACGGCAGTATCCCAATCGACGATGCGCTTTCCGCTGTTCTGGTTTCCGGATCCCAACGGATTGTATTGCTCTGCTTGTTGTTGTAAATGTTCTGGATATCTAAATAAGTAATTAGGGTTAAACTGCCAAGGTACCATCTGCGGTCGACCCTTATATCCAAGCTGTGCAGGGGAGGGAAGGTTTCTGTAAGATACTTGCTTACCAGCTGTGTTCCGTCTGATTCATAAGGTGTAAATGGAGTTCCTTTTGAATATCTGAACTTAAGACTTGTCTCCCATTTCTCGTCAAATTTATAGCCGCCGCTTAATGTTGTAATTATATCCTGGTTATAGGCACCTTTTCTGCTGATATTATCGAGTGCAGTAAATTTTGTTTCGCCAATTGTCACGCTTACCAGTCCGTACAGCTTCATACCCGAGAACTTTTTCTGCAGTGATATCTCCACTCCTCTGCTGATACCCTTTCCTTCACTTGCGAGAGGCTCTAAACCGAACGATGAGAAATTATCCTCAGTACCTGAATAACCCGCCCCGGTATTTGCAAGAAGTAAGTATGGCCTTATTAGGCTTGCCGGGTAATCTGAATACCATTTATGGTATAACTCTACCTTCAGCAATGCATCCTCCCTGAGCAGGTGATCAAAACCGAAAATAAGATGTTCCGCCCTTACGCTTTTTAGAGTTCTGTTCTCCTCAAGCGCCAGCCACAAATATGAAGGTGCCTGATGATATACTCCGCCGCTTACGCTTACCGATGTCAGATCATTAAAGCTATAAGAAGCAGATCCTCGCGGGCTGAAATAGAACTTTTGACTAATATTATCAAAATAGTCGACCCTGAATCCAATATTCGTCCTTAGCTTCTCAAAGAATGTGTTATTCAGATTAATAAATCCTGCAGCTTTTACAAAATGATCAGTATAATCAACTGATGTGTAGGGGAGCGTATCACCGAACGTTGTTATAAATGCAGGCAGGAGAATATCCGCATCGAACTTTATCAGCTTCCCTGAGGCACCAATATTAACCTCTGCTGTTTTACTGAATTTATATAACAAGTTTGATGAAAGTGTATTCTCTGCCTCCAGGGATATATTTTCAAATACAGGGTTAAGCAGCGTATCTTTTTGAATACTGTTATAATCTATGTATGAGCGGCTGAGAATGACATCGATAAATCCGTGGTTGATCAGATGCCTGTATGTTAATCCTGTAGCATACTGCACCTGGTCTGTTCCCAGTATTTGTGAATTATCCTGGATCTGCTCTTCAGTATCATTAAACCATTTCACATTATCAATTGCACTTATAAAAAGGTAAGTCAAGGTGTTCTTCTCATCCAGATGAAAATCTGCTTTCCCTATAACGTCCCAGTATTCAGGTACAAATCCGAAGTCAGCAGCTTTGAATATGAAATCGAGATAGCTTCTCCGGACCGAGAAGACAAAATTACTTTTCTCAGAGATAGGTCCTTCAAGATTTAATCCGAACTGTGTAGCTGAGATAGTTGCCTTGCCGCCTATCCGGTCTTTTCTTCCATCTCTAAGGCTTATCTGCAATGTCGAGGAAAGTTTATCGCCGTATAAAGCTGAGAAGCCGCCGGTGGAGAAGGAGGTTTCCTTAACAAAATCAAGATTTATATAGCTTAATGCACCTCCTGAATTTCCCTGTGTGCCGAAGTGATTAATATTAGGTATCTCTATTCCTTCCAGAGTATAAAGATTTTCGGAAGGGAGCACCTCCTCTGACAATAAGATCATTTCTTCCTGCATCAGCCTGTGCAACACCCGGTAATATTGAGAGTGCCCTGATAACATCTTCAAATCCACCCGGTGTGCGGCGTATTTCCTCGTAGCCGAAAGTTCTCATACTATTTAATTCAAGCGGGTCATTATTAAAATAACCGCCCGAAGTAACCACTACTCCCTCAAGTTCAATTACGGTCTCCTGGAGCTGGAAGTCGACCATTGCAGGACGGGAAGTTCTTACTACAATATCAGTTTTAACCTGGGACGAATAACCAATCACAGAGGCTTTAAGGTTATATGTACCTACAGGAATATTTTTAATAATGAATTCACCGTTAAGATCTGACGCAGCTCCCAGGTCCGTTCCTTCGATAAAAATATTAGCCCCTAAGACAGGTTCCTTTGTGGCAGCATCTGTTACTGTACCTGTTATTTCACCTGTGTCCTGGGGATAAGAAGCAGATATAAATAAAATTATTAAAAGTAGTATTTTCTTCATTATTGTAAGATTGTTATTGCAAAATTGGAAACAAAAGACATAGCTGGAAAGTTCAATTTCTGAAAGGAATTATTTCAAAGCATAAAGTTGTTATATGAATTTAACTATGAATGGAAATATAATGAGATATTTAGCTATAACTTTAGTCATCATTAGTCTTTTATAATAAAGGGGATTGCTTTGTCGAGGACTCTCTGCCCGAGGCCACGTCATAAACAAGCACCCTCCCTGGTGCGGGCAGACGCAATGACTTTTTTCCTCAATGTTTATTTAGTAAAATGGAAATTATGAGATACCTTGTTTTAAGTATTCTGACTTTAATCTTCTTTACTTCTATTGCCTGTTTCAAAAGCGCAGAAAAGCCTTCAGGCAAAAAGAGCATAAGATCTATTTATGATTATTCATTTAAGTCGATAGAAGGGAAGGATGTTGGTCTTAATAGTTTCAAAGGAAAGAAAATTCTTTTTGTTAATGTGGCATCAGAATGTGGTTTTACCCCTCAGTATACAGACCTTGAGAAATCTAAACCGGAAGTACAAGGATAATCTTGTTATTATCGGCTTCCCGGCAAATAATTTTATGGGACAGGAACCGGGCACAGACAAAGAGATAGCTGAATTTTGTAAAACAAACTACGATGTTACCTTTCTTTTGGCTTCTAAAATTTCAGTTAAGGGAGATGACATCCATCCTATTTACAAGTGGCTTACGGATAAATCACTGAACGGGTGGAATGACATGGGCCCTAAATGGAATTTCTATAAGTATCTCGTTAACGAAAAAGGGGAACTGGTAAAGGTATTCCCCTCAACTACGGAGCCGTTATCGAAGGATATCACGGCTTTGCTGTGATCAAAATTCTACAAAGGCTTTTCACATAACTCAGTCAATACTCCAAAGGTAGACTTAGGATGAAGGAATACAATATGCATTCCTTCTGCGCCTCTGCGCGGATCTTCATTAATTAAGCTTACATTTTTTGATTTAATTTCCTTTATCACATTCCGAAGATCCTTAACTGCAAATGCAATATGGTGTACTCCTTCTCCCCGTTTATTTATGAACTTAGCAACAGGACCATCGGCTTCGGTAGATTCAAGCAGTTCGATCTTTGTTTGTCCTGCCATAAAAAAAGCTGTTTTTACTTTCTGGTTTTTAACTTCTTCAACGGCGTAGCATTTCAAACCGAGTACTTCTTCATAGTATTTAATTGCCTGCTCCAGGTCCTTAACCGCTATGCCGATATGCTCTATGTGAGTTATTTCCATATTGATTTTCCTTAGATTACCACGTGTTCTTTATATTCGCCGAAACTAACTCTCAGCGCATTGCAGATTTCCCCTACACTAGCATAAGCCTTTACTGCTTCAAGTATGATAGGTATAAGATTAGAATCTCCCGCGGCTGCCTTCTGAAGTTCCGAAAGCTTCCGCTGCGTAACTTCATTATTTCTTTCAGCCTTCACTTTGTGAAGGAACCTGATCTGCTCCTCCTGCACCTTCATATCAATTTTTAATAACCCTTCGGGAGGTCCTTCTTTGATCTTGAATTTATTCACCCCTACAATAATCCTTTCACCGGCTTCCATTTCTTTTTCAAAGCGGTATGCTGCTTCCTGGATCTCGGATTGAATAAAGCCCGCTTCGATTGCATTGATCACTCCTCCCATAGCATCTATCCTGCTGATATAATCTTCAGCTTCTTTCTCAATTGAGTCAGTCATAGATTCAACATAATATGAGCCTGCAAGAGGATCGATGGTATTGGCTACACCGCTTTCATATGCAACTATCTGCTGTGTTCGTAAAGCTATCCTTACGGAATCCTCAGTGGGAAGAGCAAGAGCTTCATCCCTTGAATTTGTATGAAGGCTCTGGGTCCCGCCAAGCACTGCAGCCAGAGTCTGAATTGTCACTCTCACAATATTGTTATCCACCTGCTGGGCTGTTAAATGTTGAGCCTGCAGTCTGTGTATGGAACCTGAGCATCATAGATCGGGGATCCTTTGCGTTAAACCTTTCCTTCATAATCTTTGCCCATAATCTTCTCGCTGCCCTGTATTTGGCTACTTCTTCAAGCAGATCATTATGTGCATTAAAGAAGAAGGATAGCCGCCTGGCAAATTCATCTATATCGAGTCCTGCCTTAATGGCAGCTTCAACATAAGCTATACCGTTAGCAAGAGTAAACCCAACTTCCTGGGCTGCTGTTGATCCTGCCTCCCTGATGTGATACCCGGAAATTGAAATAGTATTCCATCTTCGGAACTTCCTTAGCACAGTACTCAAAGATATTGGTAATCAGCCGCATTGAAGGCTTTGGGGGGAAGATATACGTCCCTCTTGCAATATATTCCTTAAGAATATCATTCTGAATAGTACCGCTGATCTTATCTTTTGATACACCCTGTTTTTCTGCAACGGCAATATACATTGCAAGCAAATACTGAAGCAGAAGCATTGATAGTCATTGAAGTGGATACCTTATCGAGCGGTATCTGATCAAAAAGTATTTCCATATCGGCAAGAGTATCAATTGCAACTCCAACCTTGCCGACTTCACCGTAAGCGATAGGATCATCGCTGTCGTAGCCGATCTGTGTTGGAAGATCAAATGCAACAGAAAGTCCGGACTGTCCGTGCTGAAGCAGATAGCGGTATCTTTCATTTGATTCTTTTGCAGTACCGAATCCGGCATACTGTCGCATCGTCCAGAATTTGCCCCGGTACATCGTAGGCTGAATACCCCGGGTAAAGGGATATTGGCCGGGAAATCCTGTTTTATCAACGTAGGATTCGATATCAGTATCAGTTGGAGTATAAAGAGGTTTTACCTCCTTAAAGGAAACAGTTGTGAAATTCTTCATCCGTTCAGGGTTGTTCTCAATTGTTTTCCGGTAAACCTTTTCTTCCCATTCTTTATGGAGTTTATCAATATCTGAAATGTTCTTTTCTGGATTCATCTGGTTATTTTCTTTTTATAAGACATAACATTTTTATAGACCCGCTTCAAATTTATAATATACACAGCTGACAAAATGAAATGCAATTCCTTGACAAAATAAGGCATTGTGACAGCAAATTAAAGAAAATAATCGCTGGAATTGAAGATTTCCGCCTTTTTTGCTGTAACGGGCTGCTTTCTATTATCCGGGACCGATAAATCCGTAAAAATAATATTATGTTAAAATTTTCGAAAGGATAGACCAATAATTGACCATCAGGAGCGTGTCTGGAGCGTGTCTGGAGCGTCTCTGGAGCGTGTCTGGAGCGTCTTTTTGCGTTCCGGACTCGTTTCAGATGCGCTTTTGTTACGCCCTGCAGACGCTTCTGCAGAGAAATTTATGCTAAATACCCGGATGAGTTTCAATAAGTGATATTCTCAATTTTTATTAAAAACTTCAAATTATTTAAAGAAATTCAATAGAATTTGAAAAAAATTACCCCATTTTCATCAATTTGCGATTATCAATTTTCTTGACTTTCAGGGCTTATATCTCTATTTTTTTGACCTATTTATTAACCAATTTTCTTCAGGATTTATGGCAGATACCTCAGACTTCAGAAATGGCCTAATCATTAAATTTAAAAATGACTTATATACAATAGTAGAATTTCAGCATGTTAAACCGGGTAAAGGGGGAGCTTTCGTCAGAACACTTCTGAAAAATCTCAGGACAGGTAAAGTTCTCGATAATACATTCAGATCGGGGGAAGGTGTTGATGTTGTAAAAGTGGAAAGAAAAAAATATCAGTATTTATACCGCGACAGCGACTTTCCTGGTTTGTATGGATAACGAAAATTATGAACAGATAAATGTCCCTGTAAATTCAATAGGCGACGGAGTAAATTATCTTAAAGAAAGTATGGAACTGGAAATTCTTTTTAATAAAGATTCAATAGTTACCGTGGAAATACCAATTTTCGTGAATCTTAAAGTAGTTGAAACCGAACCGGGATTCCGTGGAGACACTGCAACAGGTGCTTTAAAGCCTGCAAAGCTTGGAAACCGGAGCTTCTATAAATGTACCCTTGTTTATTAATGAAAATGATATGCTTAAAGTGGATACCAGGACCGGTGCATATGTAGAACGAGTAAAATCATAGAGAGGAGTTTATTATGGATTTAAATACAGTCAAAAAATTAATCAGACTGTTTGATACAAGCACTATTACCGATCTGGAAGTTGAAGAAAACGGGTTCAGGGTAAAGATTGGAAAAAATATTAAAGTCGAGCATTCAGGTCCCTATCAGCATATAGTAACACCAGGCATCACCGAACAAGTTGTACAAACCTCTGACAAACCTGTGAAAAAGGAAGAAATTAAGGCTAATGTGCACGAGATCCGTTCTCCAATTGTTGGTACATTCTACAGGGCTCCTGCACCGGATGCTGATAATTATGTGCAGGTTAACGACAGGGTTAGTCCTGGAACCGTTCTCTGTATTGTTGAAGCGATGAAATTAATGAATGAAATTGAATGTGATGTGAGCGGTACGATTGTAAAGATCCTTGTTGAGAACGGCAAGCCGGTTGAATACAACCAGCCGTTGTTCCTTATAGAAACTGAGTGAACAGAGGAAAATTTTGTTTAAAAAAATACTGATCGCCAATCGCGGTGAGATAGCCCTCAGGATCATCCGGAGCTGTAAAGAATTGGGCATTAAGACAGTTGCGGTTTATTCAGAGGCTGATAAAGAATCCCTCCACGTTACATTTGCAGATGAGGCAGTCTGCATCGGTCCTCCCCAAAGTAAAGAAAGTTATTTAAAAATTCCCCTTATCATCTCTGCTGCACAGATTACAGGAGCTGATGCCATACATCCCGGCTACGGATTTTTAGCAGAGAATGCAGACTTCTCGGAAATTTGTTTTGAATCCGGAATAAAATTTATCGGACCCTCGCCTGATATGATCAGAGCGATGGGAGATAAGGCGTTGGCGAAGTCATCCATGAAAAATCACAGTGTACCTGTTATTCCCGGAAGCGATGGTATTGTAGAGAATATGACAGAGGGAAAAAGAATTGCTGCAGAGATAGGTTACCCTGTTATAATTAAAGCTAGTGCAGGAGGCGGCGGCAAGGGGATGCGCATAGTTTATGAAGAAAAAGATTTTGATAAGCAATTCCAGATGGCAGGGAATGAGGCTGAGTCCGCTTTTAATAATCCTGATGTATATATTGAAAAATATCTTGAGAATCCGAGGCATATTGAAATTCAGGTGTTGGGAGATACTTTCGGAAATGTTTTCCAATACGGGGAGAGAGATTGTTCTGTTCAGAGAAGACATCAGAAGCTGATTGAAGAATCTCCATCACCTGCAATCAGTGAAGAAATAAGAAATAAAATGGGGGAGGCTGCAATACTCGGAGCCAAAGGGGTTAATTATGAAGGTGCCGGCACAATTGAATTTCTTCTCGATAAGCATAAGAATTTTTATTTTATGGAGATGAATACCAGGATCCAGGTTGAACATCCTGTTACCGAGATGGTTTATGATGTAGATCTTGTCCGTCAGCAGATTTTAGTGGCAGCAGGGGAAAAAGTTGAAACTCTGCCTAAAAGACATTCGGGACATAGTATAGAATTCAGAATAAATGCGGAAGATCCGGATAATAATTTCAGACCTTCCCCCGGTAAAATCTTGTCGCTCCATTTCCCGGGAGGATTTGGCGTAAGGATCGATTCCCACATCTATCAGTCATATTCAATTCCCCCTTATTACGATTCGCTCATTGCAAAGCTTATCGTTTGGGGAAAAAACAGGGAACATGCAATTAACAGGGGCAGAAGCGCACTGGAAGAGTTCACTGTTGAAGGAATTAAAACAACTATTCCGTTCCACCTGAGCGTTCTTCAGGATGAACGGTTTTTAAGCGGAAAATTTGATACTAGTTTCATTGATAATTTATTTTTACAAAAATCTTAATCGAGGTTAATAAATGAGATTTCCTGAAAACATAAAGTACACAAAAGATCATGAGTGGATTTCTATCGAAGGTAAGATAGGAACAATCGGTATTACCGATTTCGCCCAGGGGGAACTGGGTGATGTTGTCTTCATAGATATAGATCCATCTATCACTGAAGTTAAAAAGGGAGAAGCTTTCGGATCAATTGAAGCCGTTAAAACAGTTAGTGAGATATATGCTCCCTGCAGCGGTAAAATTGTTGAGATAAACAAAGAACTTTCTGATAATCCGGAATTAGTTAATTCCGATCCCTATGGATTCGGCTGGATGGTAAAGATTGAAATAAAGGATATGAGCGAGCTGAATGATCTGCTCGACAACAAGTTGTACCAGCAGCAGTTAGGACAGGAATCCTGAACAGCTCATATCTTTTAAGCATATGATTTCTTTGAAAAACAAAATTCCAGACGGGATTTTGTTTTTCTTTTTTAAACGAATTTGATTAATATTTCTTAAATGCAAATAAGCGAAAAAATATTAATAATAGATTTCGGTTCACAATTTACCCAGCTGATAACCCGCCGGATAAGGGAAGCTAATGTATTTTCCGAAATTTATCCCCATACAATAACACTTGAACAGATAAAAGAAATAAATCCCAGGGGTATTATTCTCTCAGGGGGACCGATGAGTGTTTATGATGACGGCGCTCCCTTAATTGATATCGATGTATTAAAGCTGGGGATCCCTGTACTGGGCATTTGCTATGGACTTCAGTTTATCTGCCAGGCATTGGGGGGAGCTGTTGAATCTGCTTCCGACAGGGAGTATGGAAAAGCCGCATTAAAAATTCAGGAATATGATGATCTCTTTAAAGGAGTACAGGATAATTCAACTGTATGGATGAGCCACGGCGATTACCTTACAAGACTTCCGGAAGGTTTTAAAGTAACTGCCGATTCCGCGCATTCTCCAATTTGTGCGGTCTCTAATAAATCAAAAAAGATCTATGGCGTTCAGTTCCATCCGGAAGTGATGCATACTGCGGAGGGGCAGAAAATATTAAGTAATTTTCTCTTCGGTATATGTGGATGTTCAGGGAACTGGACATCAAAAAATTTCCTTATTGAAAAGACAAATGAAATAAAAGCAAAGGCCGGCAATTCAAAAGTGATATGTGCTCTGAGCGGGGGAGTTGATTCTACCGTTGCTGCCGTGCTGGTGGGAAATGCCATTGGCAATAACCTTACCTGCATTCATATAGATACGGGTCTTATGCGGAAAAATGAAAGCAGGTTTATTAAGGAGATGTTCGACAGCAGGCTGAAGCTGAATGTAATTCATATTAATGCAGCTGATATATTTTTGAAAGACTTAAAGGTGTTGCTGATCCTGAGAAGAAAAGAAAAATAATCGGCAACACATTTATTGAAATTTTTGAATCGGAAGCTAAAAAAATTAAAGGGGTTGAGTTTCTTGTTCAGGGAACGCTCTACCCGGATGTAATTGAATCGGTTTCAGTAAAAGGAGCTTCGGTAACTATTAAGACACATCACAATGTGGGTGGTTTACCGGAAAAGATGCATCTTAAGCTAATAGAACCATTCAGAGAATTATTTAAGGATGAGGTTCGCAGAGCGGGGAGGGAGTTGAATATCCCGGAGAATTTTATTGAGCGGCATCCTTTTCCCGGTCCCGGACTAGCTGTGAGGATACTTGGCGACGTTACTGAATATAAGCTTGACATTTTGAGAGAAGCTGATGATATTTTTATAAGCGAAATAAAAAAAGCCGGTATATACAATAATATATGGCAGGCATTTACAGTATTGCTCGATATTCAGTCTGTGGGTGTAATGGGGGACTCCAGGACATATGAAAATGTGCTTGTATTAAGGGCTGTAACCTCGGTTGACGGAATGACAGCCGATTGGTTCAGATTCGATCACGAGTTCCTGGCTGATGTATCTAATAAAATTATAAATAAGGTCAGAGGAATAAACAGGGTGGTTTATGATATCAGTTCAAAGCCTCCCTCAACCATTGAATGGGAATAATTATGCCCGGTTCCAAAATGGAAATTGATTATAAAATTAAAACTGCTAAGGAATATGAAGCAGAAGGAAAATTTCTGCACGCCATACAGGTATATAATTCCATAATTGACGAATACCCTGAAATAACTGAACCTTATTTCAATCTTGCCCTGATCTATGAAAGAATAGATAAAATTAACACCGCAGTTGAATTATTAAGAGAACTGCTGGAAAGTGATGTTCATAACAGGGAGGTAAGGTTATTCCTCGGACAGATGCTTCTTAAAAACCATAAGTGGGATAATGCTGTCGAGGTGCTTTCATTCATTATGCCGGACGAAGAACCTGTAGTTTCATTTCTTCCTGGGATATGCTCATTTTATGATGGAAGAATTTGAAGAAGCGAAGATAAATCTTCTGAATTTTATTGACTTCGGGAATCAGTCGGAACTTCTTCACGAAGCACATCTTTACCTTGGAAAGACTGAAATTAAATTAAATAATTATGATAACGCATTAAGTTACCTCAAAAAAGCCCAGAGTATTTATTCTAATTACTGGGAACTCAACTTACTTACTGCACAAGCATATTTTTTCCTGGGGATGTATGCTCACGCTGTTAAACCTGTTGAGAAAGCAGTTAGTCTTAGTCCTTCAGAACCATCTGTCCACGAATGGGCGGGTAAAATATATATGCGTATAGGAGATTATTTCAGAGCTGAAAAATCACTCCTGAAGCATATTGAACTTAAAAAAGATCTTACATCCGAAGCATACACTACATTGGCGGATGTCTGCCTCAAAGCGAAGAAAGCTCAGGCGGCACTGGATTATTTTGAGCTTGCACTGAAGTTAGATCCTGAAAATCAGGCTGCACTCAATGGTAAAAAGAATGCGGACGTCCTTTTAAGCAATAGTACCCTTTCAAATGCGTAAATATCTGCCATTCTTATTCTTGTTGCTTTCAATTCAGATACTCCCCCAGGAGGTTAACCCAAAATTCCAGCTTGCATTAAGTAAATACGGTTCAGAACAATATGAAGATGCACTTAAGCTTTTCGGGGAAGTATATTCTTCAACATCTTCGTACAGCAGTGCAGCACTGCTCTTTAAGGGGAAGACAGAATTAAAATTGGACCGTCTTGAGCAGGCGCGTAAAACAATAACAGGTTTCTTAACTGTATATCCTGCTACAGCTTTAAGAGATGAAGCAAGAATTACTCTCGCAAAGATCTTTGTTGAGCTGGGAGATGGTCAATCTGCTTTAAGAGAGATACTTTACCTCATAGAGGATACCAGATCAGAAGAGTACCTCTCATATGCAAAGGAAACCGGTGAGAAAATAGCAGCATCATTACTAACATCAGATGATCTCGAAAAAATGCTTCCCCTCGCTTCTGGTAAAAAAGCAAAACCGTTTCTTCTTCTGCTTACAGGTAAATCATATCTGAAGATTAATAATAAACTCGATGCCGATGCTGCATTTCTTGAAATACTTGAGCTTTACCCGGAATCCCCTGAAGAAGAAGAGGCTTCTGTTCTGTACAGGCAGGAGCTAAAAGAAAAACAGGAAATATATGATAACCAGGTACCTGTGATAGCAGCCCTTCTGCCTCTTACAAAATCGGGTACAGATGAGGAGAGCGCCTCGGCAAAGGAAATTCTTGAGGGGATAAAGTTTGCTGTTTCGGAATACAACGATCAGAAGGTAAATAAAGTTGGTCTACTGATACTTAATACAGAAGGTTCCCCCGCCAGGATAGACGATCTGCAGAAAGAATTGGATAGAATACCATCTTTAAAAGTTATAATCGGACCTATTTTCAGTGACGAAGTCCGTGCTGCGCTAAGAGTATTTAAAAATAAAAATATTCCAATCATTTCACCGACAGCCACGGATAATGACCTCACAGAGTTAAATGATCTTTTCTTTCAGGCGAATCCTAATTTTAATATTCGGGGGAAGGGGATGGCACAGTATGTTTTTTATGTTGAGAAAAAACGTAAGATAGCTGTATTGAATGCTGTTGAAGGATATTCTCCTGACGAGGCACTCGGTTTTACAAGTGAATTTGAGCGTCTTGGAGGAGAAATCATTGCAAGAGAAACTTATAATTCAGGAAGTTTTGAACTTCAGGCACAGGCGAGAATACTTTCCGGTTATCCGGAACTCGAGGGAATATTTATTCCGCTCGCCGATAAGGCTGATGCCTCTGTAATAATTAATGAACTGATGATGAATAACATAAGTGTTCCGATATATGGTAATCAGGACTGGTTCAATTCTAAAATAAATTCCAATCTGTCCGGTCTAAGCGGACAGCTTATATTTACTTCCGATCATTTTATTGATTATAATAATATCGCATACCAGGAGTTCTCAATAAAATTCAATTCTGTCGCATCTATTGATGTAAGCAGGAATGTATTCTATGGGTATGATGCAGCAAAATTTATTCTGGCATCCGTAAGCAATTGGGATATAAGTCCCCTGGAGATCAGCAAAAGGTTTAAAAGGGGAATAGAAGTTGAAGGTTATCACAATAATATTTGTTTTGACGGGCAGAGAGTAAATAATTTTCTTAATATAATCCGGTTCAGGGATGGAAGTTTTGAATTAGAAGAGAAATACAAAATTTCCGTCAGATAAATAAACAGAAAGGGGAAACTTATGCTTGGTGTAAAGGACCTGCCTCTGGAGGACAGGCCGAGAGAAAAACTAACTTTAAGGGGTGCACAAAATCTTACCGATACTGAACTTCTTGCAATCATATTACGCACCGGGACAAAAGGGAAATCAGTAATTACATTATCCACTGAAATTATCAAAGAAAACAGCAACCTGGCGGTGCTTGCTTCAAAATCCTTTGCCTCTCTTACAAAGATTGGAGGGATAGGAAAGGATAAGGCTGCAACTCTTGTAGCTGTTTTTGAGCTGAGCCGCAGGATACAATCGCAAGAAAAATTTTACAGTGAGAGGAAGATCACATCTCCAAGGGAAATAGCAGATATATATATTCCATTGCTTAGAGATGAGTTAAAAGAAAGATTTATAATCGTGTGCCTCAGTTCAGCAAATAAAATAATTAAGCACGAGATCATCTCGATCGGAAATCTGAACTCAAGTGTAGTGCATCCGCGAGAAGTGTTCAAAGTGGCTATTGACTATAGCAGCGCGAGTATTATCATTATTCATAATCATCCCAGCGGTAATCCTGAACCTAGCAATGAGGATATTGCAATTACCAGGAAGATAGTCGAGGCCGGGAAAATTCTGGATATTCCTGTATTTGATCATATAATAATTGCAGGTAATACTTTTACGAGCTTTGTTGAAAAAAGGCTCCTTTAAGAGTGAAATATTGCTAAACAGCACAAAATAGAAGCTTTTTTGACGTTCGTTACTTGAATTTATATATCAATTTTGTTATATAGCAGGGCATTTGAAAATACCCTAAGGCGCGTAAGCCTTTGTAAATTTTATAATTACAAAATTAAAAATTATCTTAGTAGTCTAGATAATAGAAAACAATCATACATTAAACTTATCGGAGGTTCTTATTATGAGTATAACTAAAGTCATAAGAAACACCGCATTTATTACTGCTTTTGTTGCTGCTTCAGCATTTATAAGCGGGTGCGGTGGTGTAGACGAAGCTCAAATGGCTGAGTTAAATGCTTTGAGAAATCAGGTTAGTTCTCTTGAGCAGCAGGCCAATTCCTTAAGAGAGGAAAGAACACGCCTTGAACGTGACGTAGCTGAAAGAAATGCAAAACTTCAGCAGTGCGCCAAGGACAAAGAAGAGACCAGGGCAAATTTAGAAAAATTGCCTAAATAATTAATGAAAACTAACATTTGAATTCGGAGGAAAATCTTATGAAATTTTATAAATTTTTAATAGGTGTTCTTTCTCTTTTGCTCTTTCTCTCAGTAAATATTATTGCTCAGGAAGAGAAGGAAATGACAGAAGAGGAATGGGAAGCAGAAATGGCACGTTTGAGAGACAGACAGGAAAGCCTGCAGCAGGAAGTCAATACTCTCCAGACCGATGTCGATAATCTTAAAAATACACAGCTTCAAAGCTATGACGACTGTATGAATGAATTATATCAGATGGTCGGTGCAACAAAAGCTGACGTTGATAATTTCAGAAAAGCAGTTAATGAGCTTGATGGAAAAGTTAGAAGGAAAGAAGGACCGAAAGCAGACAGACAGAAAGATCTCGATGCTTTAAAGATGAACAAAATAAGTGCACTTCCTGAATTTTTCGATAAAGTTCATAATCAGATGCAAAAGAGTATGGATAGCTGGGTTGAAGAACCAACCGAAAAATCCTATACCGTTGTTAGCGGCGATTGCCTCTGGTTTATCGCAAGAAGACCAGAACATTATGGTAACGGTTTCGCATGGCCGAATATCTACAGGGCTAACAGAGATCAGATTAAAAACCCTGATTTAATTTATCCCAACCAGATATTCAAGATTCCAAATCTTACAGAAGAAGAAAAAGCTAAATACGAAAAACTCAGAGCAAATTATAAACCTGCTCCAGTTCAATAATTGACAGGTTTAATTTTCTAATTTTGAAAGCTCTTATCCCTTTTGGGTAAGAGCTTTTTATATTTTAAAATAGAGGAATATGACCGCAGTAGAAAAAAGAATGACACTTGACAATGTTGATATGTTATCCCTCCTGGGAATGAATGATGCCAATATTAAAATGGTTGAAGATAAGTTTAATGCTTCCATTACTGTAAGGGGAGAAAATGTTATAATCAAAGGTGTATTGGAAGAAACCGAGGCAATTGAGAAGATAATCAAGGAAATGGTTTATGTGCTGAACACCACGGGTTCCCTTAATCAGTCGGATATAGGGACAATACTCGACCTGACTGTTGAAGGGAAAGAAATTATCAGTGATAAAGAGTACGATTCCATTGTCCTTTATACTAAAAATGATGTCATTAAGGCAAAGACTGCCGGACAGCAGAATTATCTGCAGACTGCAGTGAAAAATGATATATGTTTTGCGATAGGTCCTGCCGGTACAGGAAAAACCTATCTTGCCGTAGCTCTTGCAGTATCAGCATTAAAAAAAGGAATAGTGAATAAAATAATTCTTGCGCGTCCGGCAGTTGAGGCAGGTGAAAGTCTTGGCTTCCTTCCGGGCGATTTCAGGGAGAAGATAGATCCTTATCTCCGTCCGCTTTATGATTCACTCGATGATATGATCCCTTCGGAAAAATTAAAGACCTATATGGAAAAAAGGATAATTGAGATTGTGCCGCTGGCTTATATGAGGGGACGTACACTTAATAATGCATTTGTCATACTTGATGAAGCACAAAATGCTACCGATGTGCAGATGAAGATGTTCCTTACAAGACTTGGGGTTAATTCCAAATCCATTATCACGGGAGATATTACCCAAATTGACCTTCCGAGCAAGACAACAAGCGGACTGGTTCAGGCAAAGGACATTCTGAATGGAATTGAGGGTGTAGGTTTTGTTTACTTTGAAAAATCAGATGTTGTAAGACATAAGCTTGTTAAGGATATAATTAACGCTTACGAAAAATTCCAGGATACTAAGCCTAAATAATTATTCCTTCTTCTCCAGACGTTTACTTTCCTCCCAGTATATATCCATTTCGGCAAGTGTGGACTGATTTAATTCTTTCCCCGATTCCAGGATTCTCTTCTCAACAAAATTAAATCTTGTAATGAATTTTCTGTTTGTGATACGCAAGGCATCTTCAGGATTAACACCTAAAAACCTGGCATAATTGACCATTGCAAAAAAGAGATCACCGAATTCCCCCTCAAGTTCTTTCTTTGTTCCTGTTCTTTCCGAAGCGTGTACTTCTTCAATTTCTTCAATAACTTTTTTCCATACATCCTCTTTCTTTTCCCAGTCGAACCCTATTTTGGATGCTTTTTCCTGAAGCCGGTAAGCTCTTTGAAGCGATGGCAGGGTTTCCGGTACTCCTTCAAGAATGGAATTTCTGCCTTCCTTAAGCTTAATTGTTTCCCAGTTCTTTTTGACGTGCGCAGCGCTTGTTACCTGAACATCTCCGAATACATGAGGATGTCTCCTGATAAGTTTTTCCTTAATTTCATTTATGACTTCATTGAGATCAAATTTCTTATTTCCTTCAGCAATTTCAGTATGGAATAAAACGTGCAGCAGCAGGTCGCCCAGTTCTTTCTTTAGCTCATCATAATCTTTTCTGTCAATCGCTTCAATAACTTCGTAAGCTTCTTCAATTGTATTTGATTTAATCGAATCGTGCGTCTGTTCACGGTCCCACGGACATTCCACTCTCAGCAGCTTAACTATATCAACCAATTCCTTAAAATTGTTTTCAATCATTCGTTTATTCCTTAGTTTTGGGTTCGGTTTTATAAAGATATTAAACTTAAAATTACGGCATAAAAAGGAGAAAACAATGGTAGAAGATAAGATACAGGAACTCGGCTATAAGGTGCCGACAGCACCCAAACCTCTGGCGGCCTACGTCCCTGCTAAACAATCCGGTAATTATATATTTACAGCAGGACAGCTGCCTTTCCAGGACGGAGAGCTTAGATTCAAGGGCAAAGTTGGAAAGGATGTTTCGGAAGCGGAGGGGAGAAAAGCAGCCGAGATTGCAGCTCTGAATTGCCTGAGTGTTATAAAAGGAATCACAGGAGATCTTAATAAAATCGAGCAGGTAGTTAAGCTTACTGTTTTTGTTAATAATATTGACGGATTTGGCAATCAGCCTGAGATAGCTAATGGCGCCTCGGAGTTCATAGTAAATATTTTTGGAGAGGCCGGTAAGCACGCCAGAAGCGCTGTAGGAGTAAACGGACTTCCAAGGAATGCACCAGTAGAAGTTGAAATGGTAGTATCGGTTAGAAAGTAGTTCTTAGTTCCTGGCTAAAAGAATAATCAAAAAATGACTATACCATAATACCCGCGGCAGACAAGCCTGGTAATATCGTACCATCGTACTATCGTACCAATTTATTCCTCCAGCCAGTTCCTGATAATCTTTTCACCCAGAGTTGTTAATATAGATTCCGGGTGAAATTGTATACCTTCCAGGGGGTAATTCTTGTGGCGCATTCCCATTATTAAGCCTTCTTCTGTCTCTGCTGAGATTTCCAGTTCCGGCGTAATGGAGCGTTTCTCTACAAGAAGGGAGTGATATCTGGTTGCCTTAAATGGTGATTTCACTAACCTGAAGATTCTTTTCCCGTCGTGATAGATAAAAGAAGTCTTACCGTGTACCGGTTCAGGTGCTTTAACAACTTTACATCCCATAACTACACCTATTGCCTGGTGCCCGAGACATACACCAAGGATGGGTATTTTAGTATAGAACTTTTCAATTGCAGTAAGACTCGCACTGGAATCTTCCGGTCTGCCGGGACCGGGGGAGATAAGGATTTTATCAGCTTTTAAGGACATAATTTTTCGACCGGTCAGCTCATCATTTTTATATACAATAATATCCTGCCCGCTCATCCCCAGAAGCTGAACCAGGTTGAAAGTGAAGGAATCATAGTTGTCGATAACCAGTATTCTTTGTTTTTTACTCATTTAGATGATTTTGACCAGGAGATCTGAAAAGCTACATTACCTTGTAAATATTGAAAAAAACAATAATATTTAACATTGAAAAAAATAACGATTTAATATGATCCGCGAAATGTTCAAATCCAAGATTCACCGTGCTACTGTAACAATGGCTGAATTATATTATGAAGGCAGCATTACGGTTGATTCGGAACTATTGAAAACAGCGGATATTCTCCCATTTGAAAAAGTCCAGGTGGTAAATGTCAACAATGGAAGCCGTCTTGAAACGTATGCACTGGAAGGACCTTCCGGAAGCGGTATGGTATGCCTGAATGGTCCCGCCGCACGGCTTGGAAGTGTGGGAGATGAGGTGATCATTATAACTTATACACAAATGTCCGGTGACGAGGCAAAGAAACATAAACCGAAGATTGTGCTTGTAGATAAGAACAACAAGGTTTCCAAGGTAATATAGATTTTTGAATTCATTGATTTTACTTCAAATAATTTTTATAATGCGGCAGGTCTTAAAACAGTTAGTATGAAGAAATTATTATTTATATCACTTATTTTTACGGCCTAAGCCTTGCACAATACAAGGACCCTGGCTTTCCTACATCTACAGTTAAAGACGGAGTTATTAATAACACCTCCTCGTCTTCTTCATTATTCGGTTTCCTTAACTCTGATACTTTTTTTATGAGACACTCTTATCAGTCTCTCTTACTCGGCTTTCGGAGGTGAGGGGCTTGCTGTTGGCATGTATACTAATAGTATGTTCCTAAGGCTTGTCGAGCAACTTAAATGTCCAGGTTGATGCAAGCATAGTTCATTCTCCGTACAGTACATTAGGCAAGGATTTTCAGAGTAATATTTCCGGAATTTATCTTTCCAAAGCTGAAATAAACTATAAGCCGTGGGATAATTTTTCTGTTTCACTGCAGTACAGGAATCTTCCATATAATTATTACCGTCCCTGGGGCTACGGCGGAGGTTACTACAATGATCTGTTCTATGATGATAATAGACCGTTTGTCTGGTAATGAACAGAAAAGCCTCTAAGTGAAAGAGAATTCTTCAACAAAGCCGCCTAAAAAGAAAACTCCGTTATCTTCCCATTTACTTAATGCTCTAATTTTTCTTTTGAGCATAGTTGTAATTTTTTTAGTTTATTCTCTTGTTATAAAGTTTACCTCTGGCGGGAAGATGGAAGTCCAGCAGACAGATAAGCCTGCAAGGATCATCCAGATGGAGGTATTGAACGGATGCGGCTCCTCCGGAGTAGCAGATAAATTTACTGAATATCTTAGGGGCAACAATTTTGATGTAGTGCAGACAGGTAATTATATTTCATTTGATATAAGCAATACTCTTGTAATCGACAGGACAGGCAACAGAGCCAATGCTGAAAAGGTAGCACACTTCCTGGGCATTGATAAATCAAACATTATACAGCAAAAAAATAACGATTACTTTCTCGATGTATCACTGGTAATCGGTAAAGACTATATAAAACTAAAACCATATAAATGAGGGAGCACAGTTGACTTCAAAAGATCTGGCAGAAAAAATTGCAGAACTTATTTTCAGTAAAAAAGGATATGATGTAAAGATCCTTGACTTACGGAATCTCACTACCATTTCAGATTATTTCATTATATGCAGTGCAGATTCCGATGTCCAGGTAAAATCAATATCCGATGAGATTGATAAAACCCTAAGGGAAGAGGGAATTAAGAACTGGCATAGAGAGGGGCTCAAAGCATTGAACTGGGTGCTTATGGATTATGTTGATGTTGTTGTCCATATCTTTAAAAAGGATGCACGCCAGTTCTATAATCTCGAGAAACTCTGGGGTGATGCACCTCTGGTAGAAGCTGTAGATCCGCTGCTTAAGGCAACCGAGAAAGCCGTAGATAATAAGCCTGCCCGCAAAAAAGCAAGAACTACCGGGAAATAAAGAACCGAGTTGAAAAATTATTTACATAAAGTCTTTGAAGAGGCAGCTTCAAAGCTTCCATACCTGCAAAACCTTAACTTTACATTTGATGTTCCGAAAATAAAAGCACAGGGGGATCTCTCGACCAATATCGCTATGCTGCTGACAAAGGAACTTAAGAAGAATCCGAGAAGCATCGCGGAAGAGATAATTTCAAATCTTAAGTATGATCCCGCTTTCATAAATAAAATAGAAATAGCAGGTCCCGGCTTTATAAATTTCTTCTTTACACCATTATTTACCGCCAGGATCATTGGAAGGATACTCGAAGAGAAAGATTCATTCGGCAGATCGGATACCCATAAAGGAAAAAAAGCCAATGTTGAATTTGTCTCTGCCAATCCTACCGGGCCATTAACCGTAGGGCACGGCAGAAATGCCGTATATGGTGATACCATTGCTAATATGCTGGAGTGGACAGGTTATCAGGTAGACAGGGAATATTATTTCAATAATGCCGGCAGGCAGATGCGCGTATTAGGTGATTCAGTTAAGCAGAGATACCTTGAACTTACAGGTGAAACGGTCAGCTTTCCTGAGGATTATTACCAGGGAGAATACATTAAAGCTATTGCCGGGAAACTATTCGATAAACATGGAGATACTTTAAAGAATGAGTCACCTGAGGGAATCTTTAAGCAGGCTGCAGAGACTGAAATATTTGCCGATATAAGGGGCACTCTCGAACGACTCGGTATCAGGCATAAGATATTTTATAATGAGAATACATTATATGAGGAGGGGAAAATAAATGATATCATTAAAGATTATGAATCAAAAAAGCTGTCATACGAAAAGGATGGAGCAATCTGGCTTAAATTATCCGAGCTGGGAAATCAGCAGGACAAAGTAATTATTAAATCAACCGGAGAACCGACCTACCGTCTGCCCGATATAGCATATCATATTACAAAGTTCAACAGGGGATATGATCTTATGGTCGATATCTTCGGCTCCGATCATAATGCTACATTTCCAGATGTCCTTGCTGGATTAAAAGCTCTAGGCTACGATCCCGATAAAATTAAAGTACTGATCCACCAGTTTGTTACAATTACAGAGAATGGTGAAATCGTAAAAATGTCCACCAGGAAGGCAAATTATATTACCCTGGATCAGCTTATTGATGAAGCGGGAAGTGATGTTGTAAGGTATTTTTTTAATATGAGGAACATTACCTCCCATATGAATTTTGATCTTGCGCTGGCAAAGAAACAGACTGATGAAAATCCTGTATTCTACCTGCAGTACGCTCACGCAAGGATCTGCTCAATACTAAGGATGATTGAAAAGGAAGAACTGAAACCTTCTACAAAGGATCTGAACCTGCTTGATACAGATGAAGAGCAGCAGCTGTTAAAGAAGCTTAATGAATTTGAAGAAGAAATATTGCTTAGTGCAAAATTCTTTGAAACCCACAGGATATGTACATACCTGGAAGAGCTCGCGGCAGCATTCCATAAGTTTTATACATTCTGCAGGATACTGGGCTCACCCAGAGATCTGGCGGAAGCTCGAACTGCCCTTGCAGTCAGCACAAAGATCGTCATTAAAAATGGTCTTTCCATTCTTGGGGTAAATGCTCCTGATAGGATGTAGAATAATACAGGGTAAATGGAAATGATAAAAACTAAAATATCAATATTATTTCTGATTTTTTTAACCGCAGGTTGTTATACCGCTACAACCAATACAACCGGGGAGCAAAACACAAAAGAATTTATAATGAATGATACTATACCAAAAGTCACCGGAATAGGAGGGATCTTTTTTAAGTCCCAAAATCCTAAAGAGACAAAGGAATGGTATAGTAAAAACTTAGGACTGGTAACAAATGAATATGGATCACCTTTTGAATTCAGAAATGCAAACAGACCGGAAGAAATAAATTATCTGATATGGAGTCCTTTTAAAGAAAATACAAAGTACTTCGCTCCATCGGAAAAAGATTTTATGATTAACTACAGGGTTCAGAACATTGAAGGATTAGTAGATAAACTCAGAGCAAATGGTGTACAAATAGTTGACTCAATAGAAGTTGTTGAATATGGAAAATTTATTCATATCATGGACCCTGAAGGGAATAAAATTGAATTGTGGGAACCCGTGGACAGCGTGTTAACCAAAATAGGTGAGCCTACTACAAAGTAGAAATCAATCATATCACATCCCTGTAGGGGATGCATAAAATTAATAATGGCTGCCTGTTTCAGCTTTTATAGATCCCCTACAGGGATCTAATATTTTAGTTTGTCATTTTGCTACAATTATATTCCCCCTACAGGGGAAAGTAGATGGGCACAACAATATTTTCTTTTGTTTATATATTCCTTTTTCTGCAACAATTGGCGATCTGCAGACAATCGAAACATGATGCTTCATACCATTGGGATGATATAATCGTAGAAAAACAATATCAAATAATCACGATTCCTGTATAAGGTCAATAAAATTTTTATTATTGTTATTATCCCCGAGGTTGGCTTCAGAGATGACTCACTTTTTATCAATATGGACTATTTACAAGGGTAAAACAAACTCATCCCCGCCCTTCTCTTGGGAAGAGAAGGGAGCGGACATAGAAATATATTGCTTCACCCTGTAGGGGTGATATAATTGTAGAAATGTAATACCAAAAAAATATGATCCCTGTAGGGGATCCATAATTCCTGCGACTATTTTTCTAAACTATTCAACCTGTTTAAAAAATATATCTTTCATCCATATTCAATTTCATATTATTTTAAGAACTGATGGCAATCGAGAGAGCGTAGATTTTATCTGCGCCCTTTTCTTTTAATACACGGGCACATTCTATAATTGTGCTGCCTGTTGTAATTACATCATCTACAATTAGAATATTCTTTCCCTGCAGCGGTTTTGTTCTTACTACGGTAAAAGCTCCTTCCATATTCTGCTCCCGTTCCGGGAGTGTCATAAGCGTCTGCGTTGCCGTATATCTTTTCCTTTTAACGGCGTTATTAAGAAGCGGGATATTAAGGGCGGCAGTCAGTCCTTTAGCAAAATAGTACGACTGGTTATAACCCCGCTCAGCTGTTTTCAACCTGTGAAGGGGGACAGGTATTACCAGGTCTATATTCCATTGCAGTACCTGCTGCTCCAGTATTTCTCCGGCAATTGTCCCAAGATACTTTGCGGTTAAAAATTTATTTCTGTATTTGATTGAATGAATGATGTTTTGAAGTTCTTTATTCTTCTCAAAAACAAATACTGAGGTGAACCCCGATATTATATCCCTGCTTCTGAACTTTCTTGCATATTCGTGGTCAAGAAGGGATTTATCTGCCCTGACCAATTTAGATTGGCACACTTCACAAATAAAGGCTTCCTCTATAAGCAGATTACTGCTGCAGGATGCACAGGTGCGAGGAGCAAATAAATCAAAAAGGGAAGTGATAAAAAGTTTTAGAGCATTCCCGTTCTTTTTCGTATAAACCATTCTGTCCCCAAAAGCAGAATTACAATTATTAATAAGCCGCTCATCAGACCAAAGATCTAACTCTTTTACTTCTGTCTTCTCTTTGGATGATTTGCTGTTGATTGACTTCACAATATTAAATAGTTCCTGGTGTTCCCCGGCAATAAAGAATTTTCCTCCTGTTACGGATGCCAGTCCCGAAAGCATTTCTATATTCATAGAGGGATCGGACATTTCAATATCCACTTCGCCTATGTTAAATCTTCCCCCGTCAGTTCCAATTTTCTTATTGTCGTTTACTGCAGTGCCGTTAAATGTATAGTCGCCGGGTGATTCAGGCTGGAATGTTCCTTCATAAAGTCCTCCGCCGATTGAGTTGAGCAGGACCTTATATTCATCCCTGTCTTTTTTTACAACTACTTCAACTTCGGCATCCGCCACAGGATTAAATGTTTCATCATACACCTGACCGTTGAACTCTACCTCTTCACCTGAGGGATATACTTTTTTTGAGGTAGTAATATTAACCTGTTTCTGATCTTCTTTGGTATTAAGCCATTTTACTGAATTCACAATAAAGCGGTCAAATAGATCAAGGTCTTTTGACGCTGTCTGGAGCTTCCATCTCCAAATATTTTTTGCAAGTACGGCAACGGATCTTTTATTAGCGAGTTTCCTGGCCACGATCAAAGGTGTATTTACAGGTACATTATTGATCCTTGTTCCTGCAAGAACCTCACTCTCCGGCTTTGCACTGAAATCTGCATCAGGCTGTAGTACAGGAGGCAGCTTATTCCACGCTTCTACCGGGTTAACAGCATTATTCTGAAGGAGCGGATGTTTAATATCCGACGTGCTTACAAACGGGAGCACTTCAAGCAGCCGGTTGTTAAATCTTTTTAGGCTGAAGCCGAGTTCTTTTTCAATTGCCTTAAGTTTATTGAAATCAAGATACTCTGTAACCGTAATAAAATATGGGACATCTTTACGGTTTATAGCATCTGCAGTTTTTCTTAAGAGTTCGGCATTGGTTTCAGCTGTAGGAAATCCCAGCAAGAATATTATTTCAGCACTGTCTATTTTCTGTTCTACGTTTTCTTTTTCAACATAACGGTTGGGACCAATTTGTGTTATCGAACTCACTTTAAGATTTTCATCCAGCGCAAGAGAGTTCTTTATAAAAGTAAGATCGGGAGAAGGGGAACCGGAGATAAGGAGTATATTTAATTTATTATCCAGAACATCTATATAAAAGACCCTTTTGTTATTTGCGAATGTAAATTCTCCCTTCAGCTCTGAAATTGTAAAGGTTAATTTCTTTTCTCCCCCTGTTTTAGGCGTATAAGTGAAATTAATATTATCGGTTTCAGTGAGCTGAATCTCTTTCTGTTCCACAAGCTTATTGTCTTCATACAGCGCTGCAGAAACAGTTCTTCCCTGGAACCCCCGGTTCCTTATGGAGGCAGAAATTGTTGTCGGGCTTTCTGCATAGATATATTCATTGAATAGGACATTCCTTATCTCGATGTCATTTCTGCCGGCCGTATCACCTACGCCGACAACAAAAAAAGGAATGCCTGATTTCTCAGCAGAGAATACCGGGTTATTTCCTGAAGTTATTACTCCGTCGCTTATAAGAGTTACAGATGAAATATTTTTTTCGCTTTTATTCAAGGTCTTAAGGATATCAGAAAAGTTAGTGGATCCTTCATTAAAGCTTAAATTTTCCAGACTATCCTGTCCTACCTGCTTAAGTCTGCTGCCGAATGAATAGAACTCAGAAATGTTTCCAAGCTGATCTGTACTTTCATTGATAAAATCCTTTACCTTTTCCTTACGGGCAGTGCCGTCGTCAATCTGAATGGACCTGGAGTCATCAATAAAGACCAGGTTAAGAGGCTCAATTCTATGCTTGTTCGCAAGGGTGAGGATCGGCTCAAATACTATAAATAAAATTAAGAGGAGTGCCAGAAAGCGGATGCCCACAAGCATGGCTTTTTTGCTTCTGTTTACAGGAGGTACAGTATACCGGTAGATATAAAAAGTGTAGATCCCCAGGAGAATAAGAGCAGCAATAAATATAAAAGGATTGAATGCAAAGGTCAGATCAATTTTTTCAAATGCGAGCATTTATTCCTTATCGAATAACCTTTCAATGTTCCATTCCTTCATACTCT
Source organism: uncultured Ignavibacteriales bacterium (assembly GCA_963764685.1). Classification (GTDB taxonomy): domain Bacteria; phylum Bacteroidota; class Ignavibacteria; order Ignavibacteriales; family Ignavibacteriaceae; genus CAVXTT01. The sequence continues at coordinate 14,645 of CAVXTT010000027.1, read as the reverse complement.
GGAATGTCTCATAATCGGTAAGATCAAAATGAATAGGAGTTACGGAAACATAATTTTGCCGTATTGCAGCCTGGTCCGTTTCTATTTCCGTATCAACTTCCATTAGCGATCCAGTAAGCCAGAAATAATCCCTGCCGTAAGGATCAACGCGCTGCTCATAAATATCATCCCATTTCGATTTTCCCTGTTTGGTAAGAAGAATACCTGCAATCTGATCTTCAGGAACATCGGGTACATTTATATTAAGCAGTGTACCCAATGGAAGCTCGTGACCATATAATTTACAGGCAACCAGCTTAGCTACTTTTGCTGCAAAATTAAAATCAGTGGCAGCGTGGTTTGTAACAGAAATAGCAATAGAAGGAACATCCATAATTGCTGCTTCCCTGGCGGCGGATACTGTCCCGGAGTAGATAATATTTATTGCAGTATTTGACCCGTGGTTTATACCGGAAATAACGAGATCCGGTTTTTCCTTCATAATATTTCTGATCCCTATTTTAACACAATCGGCAGGTGTGCCGTCAACAGCATAGCCGAAGAATTCCCCATTCTTATTATACTTTGTAACTCTTAAAGGGATGCTCATTGTTATACCGTGCCCTACAGCGCTCTGCTCTTTCCGGGGGGCAACTACTATTACTTCCCCAATTTCTTTCAGAACAGCAGTTAAAACATAAAGTCCGTCCGCATCTATACCATCGTCATTACACACTAAGATTTTCAATTAAAATGCCTTATTTTTTTGTTTAGGAGGTTCCAATATAATATTTGCCGGCTATACTCTCAATTGATTAAACTCACGCGGGGTTGTTGCAATAGACAAAATCCGTTTGATCTTCATAAACCACCTATTTTGTTAATGCAATTTTTTTTGTTTTAATTAACCCATACTGCATTTTGATTCCCTAAAGGGATCATCTTATTTGCGATTTCTTTTTCTTCAATTATTTACCCTCTGCAAGGGTATGCAAATGCAGGCAATACACTTTCTTGTTAAATTTCATTAGCCGGAATGGAAGTATAACCATACTGCATTCTTATGGATCCCCTAAAAGGATCATCTTATTTGTTATTTCTTTTTCTACAATTAGTTACCCTCTGCAAGGGTATGCAAATGCAGGCAATACAACTTTCTTGTTAAATTTCATTAGCCGGAATGGAACAATGGAATGCTTGAATTGGTAGTCTTAAATATTAACGGGATTATTTCGGCCGATTCCGGATGTTGAAGATACCCGACTACAAAACCGCTGCCTCCGGAATTTATTTTAATATCAGTATAATGGGCACGGTTCAGAGATACTGAAACCATAGGATTCCGCTTTACCCAGGTTCCTCCTCCGTTGGAACTAAAATATACACTCCCCCTGTGGTAATTAAATTCAGTTAATACCCATGTAGTCTTTCTTGAGCGCATAACTTCCGGAAAAAGCCCCTTTGCCATTCTCAAAGAGAGTTGACGCAGCAAGGTTACCCCAGTTAATCCTGCATTGGATGTTTTCTTCAAACCCCCTTCACCGAAAAGCCACCCAACCTTATTGCTTCCGAACTCGACAAAATGCAGGTTATGCCCCGGTGTATTTATGAAAGGTGTCCAGTTTTTTCCTGCATCCGTAGTACGATAAATTCCATCGGTTTCAGTAATTATCCCGGTAATGCTGTCTGCAAAAGCGATTTGATCTGAGGAGGAGAAATAATAATCATTTGTTTTACTGAAAGGACTCCGGGAGATAAAAGTGGTTCCGCCGTCAGTTGATAAAACAAACGCCTTAAGGAAACCACAAAAATACAAATAACCATCTGCCTGAGCACTGCTCGAGAGAGAAAGAGGGCCGGGATAAGGACTGATATTGAAGTTCTCTTTGATACCCCGATTTCAACCCCGGTGCCAATATTTACAAAAGGCAAACCATCCCCCTGGGTTAAATTATATCCTAATTCTGCAAAGAATATTGGAGAAGTGTTAACGGGGAAATTCAACCTTAGGTCGATAAAAATTGGTATAACCATTCCATCTGTTTCCGGGTAATTATTATACTCTACCCCTCCTCCCAGCCTTAAATAATTATTCAAGCGTGCTCCTAAGATTGCTACCAAATCACAATATCCTACAAAAACATATAGATTCCATCCCGCTCAGAACTGCCTGACTTGAAACCCATATTAACGGACAGCATCTGAACAGCGATTGCCCACTAAAGTAAATATTCCGATCGCTCCATAACATTAAAGTAAATCCCGATGCCTGCCATAATTAAGCTCTCCTGTCACGCTCGATAAATAAGCTTCCTGTCCCCGTAATAAAAGATTTATCTTGTTGGCATAAAGATGTCTGAAGTGGAATAAAAGTTTGAAGGAAAAAAAGAAGATTAAATATGAGAAGACAATTTCTGAATGAATATTTCATTACAAGTCTGTTTTCTTTAACGGATAAAAAGTAAGTACAATAATTCTAATTGTCTACCGTACAATTACCATTTCTTTCATCTGTAAAAATTTTTGGCCTAAATTCAGATATCAAATGTTTAGAAACGGTCATAAATAAACTTAACGATTACAAACCATTCTGAATCACCAACTGTTCAGCTTAAACAACAAAGAAGTATAATTTTCACATCCGGGAGAGAGGATCGTAAGAATGCTATTAAAAAAATTTCCCGAAGCTATTACCCTGATTGACCAGTTAAACGTCATACAATCCTGATGTAATCCTGATGTAATCCTCAGATTTGGTTAAAAGTGAGGATTAGATGAGGATTAGATCAGGATTAGATGAGGATTAGAAGGCAGGTGCAAATATTAGTTTTTTGAAAATTTTTACATAAAAATGGTGCGTAAATCCTGAACCTTTAAATTAAGTTTGTATGCAGGGAACGATCAGCAATCGTTCCGCTTAACTTATATGCTTACTTTCGTTTTACAGGATTAAAAGATGGGTTTTAAGGAATTAAAAGAGGGTAATATTATTGCACCTGCCCCGGAAAGGCAGGTGCATTACGAAAAGGATTAAAGGTTTGCTGTAATCATTAAATACGACCAGAAGGAAGGATCTTCCTTTTCTACAAATGATGTGCTGAAGGTTTTCTTCATCAGGTCACCGGGGAAGAATACACTCGCTCCCCAGGAAAGCGCTGTACCTTTTATAAAATCATATTTAATGGTAAGATCAATTTCCTGTCCGAATGTAGATTCAAGATCGGCTATTTCGGGATCAGCATTTGATGTGAAATGATGTACAAATAAAGATCCGCTGAATTTACTATCAGCGGGAGTTAATAAAGCGGAAGCATAAAAATCGTTTAAACCTAAGTTTGATGTATTGGAGGGGATATTAATAAAATAATCCATATATCCATAAAATTTATGATTCGTTGCATATGTTGAACTGAAGCTTTTACTCTTATCGTCGCCCGGTTTGGTCCCGGATAAAATATCTGCACCGATACCAAATTTAGAAATCCCCGCTGTATAAAATAATTGAAGTGAAGCAAGGTAAGCAGAGATGTCAAGATCCCCGGCGCTTCCAAACTGGTATGCCGCTTCGAGCAGAGAAGAAAAGGTACCATATTTACCTGTGTGGTTTAGTCCAATTGTGAACTCGTCCAATGTATTTTCTCCGGAAGGAGTATTCGCCCTGTTGATCTCATAATATACAAACCCATCCAGCCGGTGATCCTTATTCAGATCTGTTGTCTTCCAGATACCGTAAAGACTTGATCTCTTAACCGGCATAGCAGGATAGGGATAAAAGGACGGCACTGCATTTCCTATATAAGGCGTAGTATCTCTTAAGGTTACTGCAAAGACATCAATCTTGACATTATCGTTGATCTTGAATGCCAATCGTGCTCCGTCAAAAGCTCTCGATACATAGTGCCAGCCGACAGCTCCAATAAATCTTTCGGTGCCGTAAGCCATTTCGAATCTTCCTGCCTGAAAGGTTAATGGAAAGCCAAAGGGACTTGTAAGCATTACATATCCCTGGTGAAGATCAATATTATTGATAGGAGTAAGTGTACCTGGCTCCTGCCCGAATATCCTTGAATCCTGCAGCTGAACAAAAAAGCCAAGCTGATCGGTAATGTTTTTCGCTATGCCGACCCTTGTCCTTAAGGTAGTATACACAGGGGCATAGGTTTCATTTGAGAAATCCCTGCCGTCAAGTTCTGAACGGAATTGTACTTGTCCCGATAGTTTCCATTCATCGGTATTCCTGTGAGAACATTACTGATGAAAATAGGGTTACGAACAATAATAGTAGTTTAGTTTTCATTTATTCCTCTTTAATATTAAAAAAAAGGGACGCCAGTAACGGCGTCCCGGAAATTATTGCTGCAAATTCTTTACGCGTTCTTCCGCTTTCTTATTCCATTTAGGTATTTCTTCATCTCTGAATTTTGCTTTCTCTTTTGTAAGCTCAACCATATTTATCCCGATATAGTTTTGTGCTTTTTCCTTTGTGGAAAGATCAGGCATTTTAACAGGCAGGGGTACATTCAGTTTTGTAAGGATCGCGGCAAGTACTCCCCTGGCTGCTTCAGTTTTCTGTATTGCCGTTGCAAGCAGTCTTGCAGCTTCAAGAGGTGCGTGGAAGCTTCCGCCGTGACTGGCAGCTACAAAATCCCATCTCCATTGTGCATGCCTGATAAGTGTCATAACATCCTGCATCTGCTCTTCGGTTGCACCATTATCCCAGGCAGTCTTTGCTTCTATATGTGCCTTCACCAGAAGGTTCTCAACTATTGCTCTGAGTTCGAAAATTTTATCCTGCCTGTCATAAACATTCTGTCTTAAGGTCTCTTCACTTTCCCTGTGACAAACCTGGCAGCTGTTTGAGATATTATTTAACGGACTCTGTATATGGTGATCGGTAATCTTTACTCCACCTTCAGTTTTGTAAGGCATATGACAATCTGCGCAGGATACTCCGCGCTCTGCATGAATACCGAACTGCGATAATTCCCAGTCGGGATGCTGAGCTTTAAGGATCGGGACCTTGCTGAGATAATGCACAAAATCTACGTGCTCTACATTATCATAATATTTTTCCATACTGTCTGCTGCTATACCATCATCCCAGGGGAAAGTAAGATACTTCTCTTCTTTTCCTTTAAAGTAATATTCCACGTGGCATTGTGCGCATACCAGTGAACGCATTTCCTGATGATTCGCTTTGGAAATATCCTTTCCCTGACGTTTAAATGCTTCCACTAATGCCGGTCTGGTGATAGTAAGATTCATTGTTTTAGGATCGTGACAATCCTGGCATCCGATATTATTTACAATTTCAGAACCCAGATCAGCCCACTTGGATTTATAGAATTCTGCTACACCGATCTTATTCATTACTCTCGGTACATCGGGACTCTTGCAGGTCCAGCAGGTTGCAGGCTGCGGCTGAACCGTCCTTAAAGAATTTCTTACATCTTCTATTGCATGGTAATGTCCCCTGCCCTGGTTATATCCTTTTGCAAATGCATATCCTGCCCATAAAACTACAAGCTCAGGCTCCTTGTCAAGCATATCTATTGTTGCTGAACCGCCGTACTTGCTCCGGAAGTTTGTATCAAGTGTTTCAAGATAACTGTCATATTCCCTTGGAAAGTTTTGTCCCCATACTTCATTTCTGGGTTCCCACTGGTTTATAGGTTTAACCTGCTGGAAGGCAAGGTTTGATTCACTGCGGCGCTCAATAATTGAAGCACCGAATAATCCAACTAAAAATACGATGACCAGGGTAAGCAGGAACAGCAGCCAGCCTATCCAGGGTCTTTCACTAACAATTTCTTTTATGCTTCTCATTTTTATTTCCGGATAATTTTTATTTTTTATTTTGAGTTTCTTTTTCGGTTAACTTCTCCAGCCAGGAAGGAATTATAGGTGTAAGCTGAGGAACTCTTGCATTAGGAAAAGCAGATAAACTGCTTACCCTGCCGTGGGGTGTTTCCCTGTGGCAATCCCAGCAGAACTTTCCTTCACCGTGTTCACGTGATTCTAATGTTACAGGATCAACAATATAAGTGCTCTGAAGAATTTTCTGATGGCACCTTATGCAGTTTTCCTGGACTACATTTATCCCTGCTTCTTTTATTCTTATTACCTGCGGCTCCAACCTGAAAGTAAACATTGTTGCGTGCCGTAATCCGTCACTGGCTTTAAATGCATATGTCCTTATAAAATTATCGTGCGGTACGTGGCAGTCGTTGCAGGTAGCAACTCTTGCGTGACTGCTTTTCTCCCAGGAGATATACTGAGCAGTCATAACATGGCAGTTTATACAGGCTCGCGGGTTATCAGACAAATATGAAGTTGCATTTGCAATATGAAGTGTAAGAAGAATAAGTCCAAGCAGGACAGCGGAGATAACAATAACAGGTACCCGCCAGTTTGGAGGGGGCAAAACAGAATGGTAAATATTTTTTAATCGCATTTAGTATAGTTTTTTAATTTACCTGCGGGGTAAAGTAATTCCCCGGACTCATTATGATAAAGAGCTTTTTCCCCTGACAGAATTAAGGTACAAAAATCAGTTATCTTTTTGACTAAATCAATTAACAATCCTTATTTGTTAATATCCGGCAAAGATCTAATCAGGCTTAATATTCTGATTCGAGTTAAACAAATTTTTAGGATCATATTTTCTTTTTACTTCCACCAGGCGTTTCCAGATCTGAGGTGAGTAAGCATCCCGCACACGGTTAGCTCCTTCATTGGAAAGAAAATTAACATATACGCCTTCGGAATATGGTTTTGTTTTAGTAAAGAAATCCTGTGCCCAGTTAACACATCTTTCATCATCGGCTTTATTTTCCCAGCGTGTGTGCAGATTCATTATGAATGGTATTTTACGGTATGAATAAGCCGTAGCATCATCAGGTATCCTTGAAGGTTTTCCTTCCATATGAAGTAATAATATTTCGCACAGGGGAGTAGGCAGGTCTTCTGCCAGCGTAAGTACAGTGTCAATAAAATTATCACTGAAATCTTTAATGTGGTGGGATTTCCAGTAATTCCTGAAATAATGTGAGTTCAATGCATCAAAACCTGACTGCCAGGCCGTCCAGGGATGCATTCCCATAACAGCTGCTATTGGTTTAACCTGATCAATCAATGGTTTAAGAAGTTTTTCTCCTGCCTGCTGATCACCGGTGTATACAAAAGGAGAAATTACTACAAGCTTACCATGAACATCTTCCGGTAGAAAAGGCAATGGGGGAGCGTGTCGAATAATTGACCATACTGTCATTTCATCAGGAAGTGTACGTACATAATCTCTATGGAACTGTAAATATTTTTTTGCTTCATTGAATGGGCGAATGATTAACCCTGCAAATACTTCTTTACCGAGATTGTCGCAGGAGAATTCGAATGAGGTTGCAACCCCGAAGTTTCCACCTCCGCCTCTGATGCCCCAGAACAGGTCTGAATTTTCCTTCTCACTTGCAGTTAAAATATTGCCATCCGCTGTAATGATCTCTGCAGATAAAAGGCTATCGATGCTTAATCCGAATTTCCTGCTTATCCATCCAAATCCTCCTCCCAGGGTTAAGCCTGCAACACCCGTATGGCTGATTATACCTGACGGTACAGCAAGTCCGTGCTCTGCAGCAGCATTATCAAGATCCCTCATCAGGGCTCCCCCCTGTACTATGGCTGTTGACTTTCCATTTCTTTTAATCTGAACTTCCCTCATTAAAGAAAGATCAATAACAGCACCATTATTATTAACCGAAAATCCCGCAATACTATGCCCGCCAGCTCTTATAGATAGGGGCATAGTACTGTTTTTTACAAACTCGAGTGCTTTAAGAATATCGCTGGTATCGGCACACTTAAGAATAACTGCCGGATTTTTCTCGATCATCCCGTTCCATATTCTTTTAGAGTCAATATAGCCTGGATGACCGGGTGTTATGATCTCTCCTTTAAAATTAAGGCTTAACTGCTGTAAAGCATTTTTATCTAACATCTTAGCTCCATTATTTTTATTGTGAGGGTCATCAAAAATATTTAATAAAACCGGACAAAATATGACGACCGTCAATAATGGAGTGGATAACTATATTAGACAGATAAAGTTCTCCTGGTGAGGTCTTCTTCAAGCTTAATTGCTTTTGGGAATAATATGTTATTCTCAAGGTGAATGTGTTTGTGCAGATCCTCTTCGAATTCTTTTAATTCAAGCAGGCAGATCCTGTAGGTATTACAGGCATCATCAGGTACAGAATAATTATTCGACAGATCCCTGATCCCGAAAAGTTCATCTCCTGCATTCTGATGTTCTATTTCCATCATCTTGATCGGGTTGGCAACACTTCCGAAATACGGGGGTTCGAACTTTGTTCCGTTAACCGCAGCATTTACTATCTGCTTGATATAGGGGAAGAGTATCTGCTCCTCTTTGAACATATGCTGTTTCAGTTCTTTATAAACAACAGAGAATTTTTTAGCTATTTCGATAAGCTCAGGATGTCTCTCACCGTGTACCGATGCAATTTTTTCAGTATGAGCAGACAAAACGGGGATCATCTTCCTGACATATTCATGATGTGTATTTACAATATAATCGATCATAAAATCCAGTCCCCATTCATCCTGCCTGACAGATCCTGACTGATCTGCCCTCAAGGTATTTCAGATCTGACAGCACCTGATCTTTATTCAGTCCTTTTTCCCTGCAGGCATCCTCTATTGGTTTATTACCGCGGCAGCAGAAGTCGAGACCATATTTCTCAAATACTGCAGCTGCGTGAAAATTATACTGTACAATTTCAGCAAGCGTTAATTGTGTAAGCTCTTCTCCCGAAAAATTATATTCTTTCTTTTCCATCATATCTCCTTTATAAATTTTTAATTATTGCTTCTGCGGCTGTAAGATCCTGGTTCAGACCTAAATGCTGATGCTCTATTTCACCTTCGCGGTTAAGGACAATTATCATATTCGAATGAGAATATTGCCCGTCAGGGTCCTTCTTATATTTGAATCCCAATAAGGCGGCAAGCTCCATTATATTATCCGGGCTGCCGGTCAATAATGTCCACCGGTTCAGGTCAAGATTCTTCTGCTCTGCAAACTTTTTAAGTGCTTCAGGTGTATCTCTCTTCGGATCAATTGATACGAGCACGAACCTGTAATTCTTCAATTCTTTTTCTGAAAGTGAAGATTCAATTTTTTTCATATCATTAACAATAATGGGACAGGCATAAGTGCAGCTTGCAAAAAACATACTTAATATAACCGGCTTCCCTTCAAGGTCTCCCAGTGTAAATTTTTCCCCATCCTGGTTCTTCCATTCCGATTCAAGCTGGTAAATGGAAGCTTCTGAAAATTCTTCTGATTCCTCACCGCTGCAGCAGGAGTGTTCTTCCTTTTCCTCCTTCATCTCTGAAGACTTGGATACGGCGACCTCAGTATTGCTCTTTTTGTCGGCTCTTAAATAAGTAAAGCTTAGAAATAAAGCTGAGATAATGATGAGTCCCGCTAATGATAAAAATAATGTTTTCTTTTTCATATTAAATCCTTTCTTAATGATGATGCTCTTCTTCAGGCTGACCTGAATTATTTTCGCTGTGTGGAACAAAGTCTGCAGCTTTATAGAGATTATCCGCAAAATGCAGGTATTGTACATAAGCCTCTACATATTCACGTCCTGCTTCTGTATCAGAAACATCAAATATTTTCTTTTCCTGCAGGGTCTGGAATTTTTTATCAAGCTCGCTGAAGAGTCTTGAGCTCAATATTTGTTTCATCTCTTCCAGTGATCCCGATTCTATTGATTTATCGGCTGCAGGTATAACAGGACCAAGATCTCTGCCCGCTGCTTTAATCCCTGTGAACGGCTCTCCTTCACCTTCGCGGTGGATCCTTACAACTGTTTCCATAAAATGATGATCTGCCACTTCCTTCGCATCAGGACCAAGCTCCCTTACAATCAATGTTTTTGCAAATGCATCTTTTACTTCCTGTTCGTGTTCTTTCTTGATCCAGATAAGGACATAGCTGATATCTTTTGTTTCCAGTGATTTTATTGCTGACTGAACAACAGGACCGTCAACGCCATCGCAGTGGGGGAAGGCAGTGCCGGTAAATCCTAAAAATGTGAAAAACAGCAGCAGTATTGTTAATGATGATTTCATATTCATATTTCCTTCTTATTGTTTTTATCTTTTACACATCTGAACCCTAAATTCGAAATAGTATAATTTGCTTTAAGGCTGCTCCTGAATCCATAGCGCATAAATGCAGGATAGTTTTTAAGATCAAGAGCTGAAGAGGAGCCCGAACCGCAGAATAAATTTCTTTCTACATTACCCCCGTCTCTCGATTCACCTGTAACCAGAGAGCTGTTGAAATCGAAAGTCCACTCCCATATTAAACCGAAAAGATCATAGACCCCCCAGTAATTTTTTTCGGTGGAGCCAACAGGCTGAAGGTATTTAGAACTAAGTTTGGAATACCAGGACTGAATTCTTTGAATATTATTCAAGTTAGTCCCCTCGTTGGGTTTGTTCTTACTTGCCGAAGCTGTGTATTCCCATTCGGCAACTGTAGGAAGTCTTTTCCCTTTCCATTCTGCGTATGCCTTCGCAGCAAACCAGGAAACATTGGTTACGGGACTGTTAAGATCAACTGACTTCCCGGGATCCAGATCATTCTCCCACTGCCTGAGGTAGTTAGCATCTGCAAATATTTTTTTAACCTTAGAACGCTGCCATTTGGGATTACACTTAACAAATTCAAGGAACTGTCCGTTAGTAACAGGGTAGACGTCCATATAAAAATCATCTACTTTCTGTACTTCTCCCTTTGCACCATATAAGGGAATAAAATTACCGCCGGATATCAGAACCATTTTGTCTTTCGACATTCACGGATGTGCAGGTATTTTGTGATAATCCGGCGGACAGCGGGAGTAGTAAAAATAGTACGATATATAAAATTAGATTCTTCATTTATTTGCTGACTATTTTTGAACCTTTAACTTTTGCAACTTCTTCAGCGGTAACAGTTCTTACCTGAGTTTTCCCAGTTTTTATATACATAAGTCAATACTGCAGCAATCTGCTGATCGGTTAAATTCTGAGGAGGCATAATGCCGTTGTATTGTTTACCGTTTACTGTAACCGGTCCTGTTAAACCTTTTAAAACAGTGTTTATTGCTCTCGATTTATCTTTATTCAGGTAATCTGAATTGGCAAGCGGGGGAAATACATTAGGCAGTCCTGTACCATTCTGCTGGTGGCAGGCCTGGCAGGTTGCGGTATATACACTCTTGCCGAGGTCAAATCCTGAAGGTGCTGGAATGCTTTGATTATTAGTATTAAGCTGGGCAGTGAGACCCTGTCTCGATTCGCTCCATAGCTGTTCTTTTTCAACAGAGCCGAACCAGACATCTTCTTTTTGTTTATGAGAATAGACAAGAGAATCTTCTTTCCCTTCAACTTTTAACATTCCGATTGCACCCTTATTGAATGCGCGGAATATTGAATGATCCACCAGTATAAATCTTCCGGGCACATCAACTTTAAACTCCACTATTGCTGAACCGCCGGCGGGTATAATTGTAGTCTGTACATTCTGCTGATTAACTGTGGTTCCTCCTTCGCCGTATACTTTATCGAAGATCTCACCGATAACATGAAATGAAGAAACAAGATTAGGACCTCCGTTGCCGACATATAACCTGATTGTTTCTCCTGTTTTTGCAGGCAGCGATTTATCGCCGGTAAGGGAACCTACCGAACCATTAAATACAACATATTCCGGTTCTTCATTTACAGCTTTATCCTGTGAGAAAGGCTGTAAACCCGGTTCTCCATTCTTTCCCTGAGTATAAAATTCACTCTGCACTATATAATACTCACGGTCAACAGGCGGCAGACCTTCTTCCGGTTCTACCAGTATTAGTCCATACATACCATTTGCAATATGAAGTCCTACAGGAGCAGTTGCGCAGTGATAAACATAGAGACCTGGATTCTTCACAGTAAAGGAAAATGTAGACGAGTAACCCGGGGCAGTAAAAGATGCTTCAGCACCGCCGCCCTGACCGGTTACAGCATGAAGATCTATATTGTGGGGCATCTTACTGTCGGGTGCATTATGAAGATGAAACTCAACAAGATCTCCAACTCTTACTCTTATAAACTTACCGGGAACATCTCCTCCGAATGTCCAGAATGTATATTCAACACCATCAGCAAGCTGTCTGGTTACTTCTTTTGTCTCAAGATCCACAATTACCTTAGTGGGATATTTTCTTGTTATCGGAGGAGGCACCATCGGAGCATATGTTAACCTTGCATACTCTTCACCCTTAACCTGGTTCGAGTAGCTTGATTCGCACCCGGGCATAAACAGGACAGCAGTAATGAGTGCAGCTGAGATAAGAACCGATCCTGTCAGCAATTTTATTTTAATATGTTTTTTCATAATAACTCCAATGTATTAATTGTTAATTTTATTTGTTCCGGATCTTTCTAATTCAGATTCCCGGTTAAACTTTTTTACTGCTTCAGTCCCGGTAGGATGTCCGTAAGTATTCATCTCCCGGTAGTGCTTCAGGTATTCTTCTTTTGTAATGTCATTCTGCCAATGCCCGGTAAAAATTCCGATCCCGGTTACGATCATAAAAATTGATACTAATCCGATTGCAACTGTTTTTTTTGATATTCTCTTATTTGTTATAACTGATTTATATTCAAGTGTATCTGCAACAGGACAGGCATCAACACAGCTAAGGCAGGAAGTGCATTCATCAGACAGCACAGTAATAACTTTATCAACTTTAATGGCGGAAGGACAGGCCTTGGCGCAGAGATTGCAGTCGATACAGCTTACCGGGTTTCTTTTGATCTTATAAGGACTAAGAAAGGAAACTAATCCAAGCAGTGCACCATAGGGACATAAGAATCTGCACCAGAAATTCCTGATAAATACTGAAAGAACAAATAATGCAGATATTACAATTAAAGAGAACCTGGAAATATCTGCAAAGAAATAGTACATCTTTAATATCGGCAACAATATTGTAAGGGGAATCAAGAAATGCCTGCGATAGCAGTGGTAGTCATAAGAAAGAAAACTGAATAAAAAAGAAATCCCAGCAGGAGATATTTTAAACTTCTTAAAGGATAGTCCAGCCATTTCGGCATTGTTAATTTTCTTCTGAATATTTTTTTGATGATCTTCTCCCCAAAATCACCAATCGGTTCTGAAATAAATCCAACCGGACAGAGCCAGCTGCAGAATGATTTCCCGAATACCAGTGATACAAGAACTATTGCAGCAAAGATCATCATACCTGCCGGATGAGCCTGATGAATTATTCCTGTAGTTATAAAAAGATAAAAACTCATCATTGAGCTGATAGGAAGAAAACCATCTACACCGGGAGGCCTGTTATAAAAAGCAGCGGTGCCGCCTGATTCCAGGTACGTTATAAATAAATACATCTCAATACCGATCCATAAGCAAAGTAACGCAAATAAGGATTGAATTATAAACCTGTACTTCTGAACCGGTTTTTCATTATTTCGTATTATTTTTGTCTTCTTAATCATTATCAGATAAATTAGTCTGATTTATACATAAAAAAATATCAAAGAGAATTTACTTTACTTAAAGTTTTCTCTTTGAAATGATCTAATGTCTCATCCGAAAGCATATTATAAGCCTTGGTTCTTAATTCACCCCAGCGGTCGTGAAGGGGACAGGGATTATCCGGATTGCATTTCGGGAAACCAAGCACACAGTTATTAAACATTGTAAGTCCATCTATTGCTGCAACAATATCAATTAACCTGATTCTGGAAGGATCCTTTGCAATTGCAAATCCGCCTGACTTACCCTTTTTTGAGGCAATAATACCGCTTTCAGTTAAACTCTGCAGTATTTTAGAGATAAATTCCTTTGGTATATTCAATTTTGTAGCAATTTCATCTGCAGAAATAACATCCCTGTCCATATGGGCAGCCAGGTAAAGTACTGCCTGTAATCCATATTCGCACTTTTTAGAGAAAATTACTGTCATATTATAATCAGATTTTTTTGTCTGATTAAACTTAAATATAAAAGATTTAATTGTCAAGTAAAATGTATCACCGGGTTTCGACCAGATTACGGCACTGCGGTACATTTTCCCGAGGAACTACCTCGGGGTGCGTCATTGCAGGGAGTCTTCAACGAAGCAAGCTCCTTAACTTTCCCCCCATAATCAGCGCGTCATTGCGATGGAGTCCTCGACAGAAGCAATCTGGCAAATTAGGGGATAGGGGATCAAGAAAGGCTAAGTTATTACTCGTAAATAAATTTAATAAGGAATGGAAAGATCTATATCGGGAAATATTATAATACTTTTGCGTCTGTTTATAGGGTAACTGCATAGTTTGCCAGATTGCTTCGTCGAGGACTCCTCTAATGACGCCTTATCGCCAGTGTCCGGTCACTTCGATACATTTTCTCGAAGACTCGAAAACACTCAGTGACCTTTCTTTCCTTTCCTAAAGAATCCTAGCCCGGTGGCTGAGTGTTCCGAAGGAATGTATCGAAGCCATAAGGGCGGGCAGTGCGAAAAATCCTCATACCAGCAGTGCCCTCACCGCTGGCATTGGGGATTGCTTCGTCGAAGACTCCCTGCCCG
>CAVXTT010000026.1:0-15409 GCA_963764685.1 uncultured Ignavibacteriales bacterium | reverse complement strand
TGAGCCAGCGCCGCCGAGTGCGGCGTTCTAAGATCGTGCTGACGTGCGGTCGCGCTGACGTGCGGACGAAATCAGGATAAATAAGAAATAAGGAATCCCTCTTTAGGAATAAATCTTAGAGAGGGATTTTATTTTTCGATAAAAAAGAAAATTACCGTAAGGACAACCTGTCCATTAGAACGGAATGTCTGATATTAACGAAACAGGTTGTCCTTCCTTCATCAAGGGAAGTTTCAGATGTACGGACAGCCTGTCCTGAATAATCTAAAAGCTTATAAAACGAAGTAGGCTGTCCTCTCCTTATTCCAGCAGGAGTTTCTCATTAGGAAAAGATTGAGGTTCTGGACAGTCCGCTTCGAAATAGAATTGTAATAGGGAAGATGGAAATTACATAGAGAACATAGAAATTTGGAACATTGCGGGAATGAAACCCCTGACGGGGTTTTAAATATTTGGGGGGAGTTTTTTCTACAGATATAAAACCCCTCACGAGGTTTAAGGGCAATCGGTAATATTATACACTGCCAGCGTTAAGAGTAGGAATACATTCTCATTTTTGCCTATTATTCAGCATTCAGGATATCAGTTTCTCACGAATAACCACATAACCTGGTCAAACTCCGATAGGAGTTTTATATCTGTAGAAAAACCAATAAACAAAAACATTTCAACTCCGTAGGAGTTGCATTCCCGTATATGGCACAATCAAGGACAGGCCGCTTCGTAATTCAGGATGAGCGATTATATTTTAGCTTCAACCAAATAAAAAATTGATAGTTGCAATTAAATTTCTATTTCCATAAGTTTGATCAGAGGAAATGGGCAGTTAATTATTTCCTTTATAGGAATTTATGATAAAATTTATTCTTTTTTCCTTCATCTTTTTAGGCACTCCCCCTTCATTAATCACCCAGTGGTCTAATAATCCTAATAAACAAACTTTATGAAAGCGATTTAAGAAAAGGTATGGGAAAGACAGTACTTCCTTATGCTATGAAGGAAAAATATAGGCAATTATGTAAAATATATCATTCCCTACCCTGATAAAGATGAAATTAGAAAATGTCCCTAATGAAAATATAATCACCGGGATGAAAAAATCACTTAATAATGCTGATTCATTATTGACTGAAGCATTTCTACTCCAATCTGATAAAAAATTTGCTAGGGCGTATACATTATGTCAAATTGCAACAGAGGAATTGGCAAAGATTCAAATGCTATTTGAATTGTGGATTGATAGAGTTAATGGAAATACTATAGACTATAAGCAATTGAATAAAAATTTTAAACACCATTCTACAAAAACAAAAATATCCATTGAAACTGAAATTGCCTTTTTCAAATTAATGAAAGAACAAACTGGTGATGAATGGATTGATAAATTGATAAACAAAAGAGATAGAATTACTAACCAGAGTTACAGAACTGAATGATTTAAAAAACGAAAGTTTGTATGTGTCAATTAAAGATGATCATTTCCAATCACCCGAAGAAATAATTGATCAAGAAAAATATAGCAGTATATCTTCATCTGCTTTTATTCGAAAAGAATTCTTGAAGAATTTAGTTAGAGTGTGTGAAGAACATATTGAGGAAATAGCTAAACTAATTAGAGAAGATAGTGAAGATGTTAATTTATAAAATCAAGCTAACAGGCAACTTAACCCGACCATTTGTTCTGGGCTGCGGCTTGACAGCAACGCAGTTATACCACTACAGCAAAAATTAAATGGATAAAAAAGAAAAAGAGAAAATAATTCTAAGTCAGTTTATTCAAGCATTTAAGAATCTAAATAATTATGAAGCCAACTTTGAAATATTAGAGAAAGAAGTCATTCAAAGTAAATTCCTTAATTATAATGGTGAGAATCCTGACTTTGTTGTTTTGTTTAACGAAAAATTTATTGGAATTGAAGTTTTTGAATTAGTCAGAAATAACTTAGAAGACTTAAATAGAAGTAATTCGGAATTGAAATTTAATATAAAAAATGCTTCTCATTTAAATTCAATCAGAGAAGAAACCAATGGTCATAATTTATTTTTAATGGAAGATTTAGCTTCAGCTGCGCTCGATAGAATAAATGATAAAATTAAAAATAAATTAAATAATTATGTTTCTTGTCCGATTTGGTTGGTTGGATATGCAAATAAATCTTACAACTTATTCTTACTTTCTCAATACTTTGAAGATAATATTCAAAATAAAGTTGCTGCCTATATTTCAAATCATATAATAAAAGACGATAGAATTCAAAAAATATATTTAGCAGAATTCTCAAATAAATATTTATTAATGCAAATTAAATAAGTTGTTTAACAAACTGCCCAAGGCGACGGCGGAATTCGCATGCTTCTTAGTTAGAGAATATATTACGTTATATATAATGATCTAAATGCATAACTAATAAGCCTTTACAGTAAAAATCTACAAATGGCAGATGATTTTAAGTCTGCCATTTCTTATTTTCGGGTTCTCATTATCTGTCGTTTGGAGTAATTTTTGTTTAGAAAGAAAGTTGTCGGAGAGAAGAATTATCTCGAGATAATTCCCGTTAGACATTACACTCACGAGATTGAAAATAACGGGTTTGTTTCAGTTCTTGTTCCACGCTTTACTAATAAGTATCTTATCAAATATCTTTCCCCGCATCTTAAATCTCCGTTCGTTAAAGCAAAGCTGGATGAGTTCGGCTCACAGGTTTGGCTTGAGATAGATGGAGAAAAAAATGTTCAAAGTATCTCCGAAACGCTTTTACAGAAGTTCGGAGAGGAAATACAGCCGGTAAATGAACGGCTTACTAAGTTTTTAACCCAGCTTTATACTTATAATTTCATAAAGTTTAAAGAAATCTAAAGAAAGGAAAAATTATGGGCTCAGTATTAGGTCATCTGAAACCTGAATTAGTATGGAAACACTTCGAAGAAATATGTAAACACCCGAGACCTTCAAAAAAGGAAGAGAAGATAGCTCAGTATATAGTATCTGTCGGTAAAAGATTAGGTCTGCAGACCGAACGCGACGAGTTTGGCAACGTACTGGTGAGGAAGCCTGCAACTAAAGGAAAAGAAAACCTTAAAACTGTAGTTCTTCAGACGCATATTGATATGGTTGCAGAAAAGAACCGGGATGTTGAGCACGATTTCGATAATGATCCCATTCAGCCCTATATCGACGGCGAGTGGGTAAAAGCAAAAGGAACTACTCTGGGTGCTGATAATGGTATCGGAGTTGCGGCATCGCTTGCAGTTATGGAATCAAAGGACATTGAGCACGGACCGCTGGAATTCCTTTTTACTCTTGATGAGGAAACAGGACTTACCGGTGCATCAAGTTGAAACCCGGCTGGCTTAAGGCTGATATACTCCTGAACCTGGATTCTGAAGAAGAAGATTCTTTGTATATCGGATGCTCCGGAGGGAAAGATACAACAGCAAAGTTTAACTTCAAGCAGGAGAATGTTCCTGCGGATTCAGCTGCTTATGAAATAAAGGTAGCAGGACTGCAGGGAGGTCACTCAGGTCTTGAAATACACACTGGACGCGGAAATGCAGTAAAGATACTGAACAGACTATTATGGAAGGCTTCGGATAAATTCAATCTGAGGATTGCAAAGATCGAAGGGGGTAATAAACATAATGCTATTCCTCGTGAAGCATTTGCCATGGTTACAATTCCTAAGAATAAGGAGAAAGATTTTCTTTCTATTGCCCAGGAATATAACAAAACTGTAAAAGCTGAACTTGCTACAAATGAGCCGAATCTTTCTGTATCACTTGAGACAATTGATCTTCCTGCAAAGGTTATCGATCTTGATACACAAAAACGTGTATTGAATACGCTGTATGCAATTCCCCACGGCGTTATTACAATGTCGCCTGATATAGCGGGTCTTGTTGAAACATCAACTAACCTTGCAGTTATTCTCACCGAAGGAAATGCATTTCAAAATTGTAACAAGCCAAAGAAGCTCTGTTGCTTCAGAGAATGAGGATATCGTTAATATGGTTACCGCGGTATTCAAACTTGCAGGTGCTGAGATCAGCTACGGTGACGGATACCCGGGATGGAAACCTAATGTTAACTCTGAGGTACTGAAGCTGATGAAATCCACTTACAAGAAGCTGTTTAGCAAGGATCCTGAAGTGAAGGCTATTCACGCTGGTCTTGAATGCGGCATTATAAACGAAAAATACCCGGTAATGGATATGATATCCTTCGGTCCCACAATGTTTGGAGTTCATTCACCTGACGAGCGTTTAAAGATTGATACCGTTCCCCACTTCTATGATCTCCTGACAAATACTCTCGCTAATATTCCTAAGAATAATAAATAACATTTATGATGCGGATCCTAAAAGGGTCCGCATTTATTATTTAAAGTAAAATAATATGCAGAATACAAAGACACCTCCAACCCCTTTCTTCAGGTGGACAGTTCTTGTTTTTATCAGCCTCGCTATGTTCGGCAATTACTATATATATGATAGTATAAGTCCTCTGGCAGATCTTCTCGTTAAGCAGCTTCATTTCTCTGATTCTGACATAGGACTGCTCCAGGGAATTTACTCCTTCCCTAATATCATAATGGTATTAGTTGGCGGATTTATAATTGACAGGATAGGGACAAGGAAATCTGTACTCATTTTTACTGCCCTGATTATGTTGGGGGCTGTGGTTACTGCGCTTAAAGGCGATCTTTTCCTAATGGCTTCCGGCAGGTTGATCTTCGGTCTAGGTGCCGAATCAATGATAGTAGCAATAACTACAATTATTGCAAGGTGGTTTAAAGGAAAAGAGCTGTCCTTTGCTTTCGGGCTTAATTTAACAATTGCACGTCTTGGCTCTTTCCTTGCATTAAATTCCCCGACCTGGGGCAGACAGCTTTATGATTACTGGCAGTCGCCGCTGTGGATTACCGTTGCTGCAGGATTCGTTGCAGTGATCAGTATCGTTATCTATTATTCGATCGATCTCTATGCATCGAAAAATTATATCCTTCCTAAAGAAGGATCACAGGATAAAGTAGTACTTAAAGAGGCTCTCCGGTTCGGAAAATCGTTCTGGTTCATTACTGCTCTCTGTGCAACATTCTATTCTGCAATGTTTCCCTTCCAGACCTTTGCCATCAAATTCTTCCAGGATGCGCACGGTACTTCACGTGAAGTTGGCGGAAATTTGTCGAGTATGCTTACACTTGCTGCAATGATCTTCACTCCTTTGTTCGGGCTCCTTGCCGATAAGATAGGCAAAAGATCATTGCTTATGATGTTCGGCTCAATTCTGATTATGCCCGTATATCTGATGATGGCTTACAAATTCGGGAGCCCGGATGTTGTTACGTCGGGAGATTTTCTTAATATCAATATAAATTTCTTCGATATCCACGCTGCCATCCCACTGTATCTGCTGCTTCCAATGAGTATGATGGGAATAGCATTTTCACTTGTGCCTGCAGTTATGTGGCCCGCAGTTGCTCTTGTTGTTGAGGAAAAAAGACTCGGCACAGGTTATGGATTAATGACTATGATCCAGAATATCGGACTGTTTGGTTTCAATGTTTTAATCGGAATTACAAATGATACTTACGGTGCGAGTGCTTCAAATCCATCAGGGTATATTCCCGGAATGTGGATTTTCTCTATTCTCGGCTTCCTCGCATTTCTTTTTGCTTTTCTTTTAATGAGAAACGAAAAAGGACCGGGCGGGCACGGACTGGAGAAAGCATAATTACCTGATACTGAAACCTCCAGGGTTCCTTTTTTAATAATTTATAAGTAAGTTATCGATATTATGGTTCTGAGGTTTCTGCTTAAAATATTTTCCCCGGTACTGTTCATTATTTTAATGTCTGGTTTAATAACACCAGCTGCTGGCTCAATCATTCGGATTCGGATGTTTGGGACTCGTAGGCGGTTATGGGGGTTACAGTTACCAGAATTATAAACCTTCCGGATTAAATGATTTCATAGTAGATTTTAATACATTAAGAACTGATTCACTCTCATCTTCTATGGGATCGTTTGGTAAAGCTGTAGGATTCAGGGTCGGACTGAATTTATACAGGGCAAACCTTGATGGATTAATATTAACGGCAAAAGGTTTTTATCAGAATCTTAATGAAAAGCAAAGTGCCCTGGTAGAAAGTAGTTTCGGCACCACCAATAGTGAGTTTGAAGTTACAATGATCAGCTGGGGAATAGGCTTTGATCTTGGAACCCTGGTAGCAGGCTCCCTCAGCTGGAAAGTAATTGACGCAGCACTCCTCTTCAGCGATGTTGATTTTACTACCACAGAAAACTTTCCCGGTGCAGTAACTGAAGTTGGAAATTACAGCAGCGATACTGACGTAGGCTATTCTGTGGGCACAGGTTTTATTTTAGGAATCATTGACAGGTATGTCAGTCTGGAAGGACTTATTGCTTTCACGGTTATGAATATCGACCAGGTTAAACAAGATGACGGCACTCCGTTGAATTCCACCGAACAGTCAGGAGTACCGATGCATAATTTTATAAGGAGCGGGGGATTTAATGCCGTGTTACAATTAAATATCGGGTTCCCTCTTTAACATTTACAGGATTATCAAAATGAAATTAACGAAATTAGATTCAGCTTCAGCAATAGCGATCGAAACCTGTATGGGGGTCAAAAAGAATGAAAAGATCCTCGTAATAACGGATGAACCAAAAAGAGAGATCGGGCTGTCATTATTCAGTAATGCATTACGGCTTGGATATGAAGCCCTGTTATTGGAGATGAAACCGGGTAAAATAAACGGTGAGGAACCTCCTGAAGTGGTTGCTGACCTGATGCAGAAATTTGATGTAGTGCTTATTCCTACATCCAAATCGCTCACACATACGAATGCAAGAAGAGCCGCATCCGCAAAAGGGGTAAGGGTAGCCACCTTCCCCGGAATAACAAAAGAAGTAATGATAAGGGGGATGAATGCGGATTATAATAAAATTTCAAAACTGACTGTTAAACTGACTGAAATACTGGAGACAGGGAAAAAGATTCGTGTAACCTCTGCACTGGGGACAGATATCAGTTTTGAAATAGCAGGCAGAAAGGCATATGCCAGCAAAGGCTTATTCCACGAAAAAGGGGAGAGCGGTAATCTCCCGACCGGGGAGGCATTCCTTGCACCGCTGGAAGGTACTTCCAATGGAGTATTTATAGTTGATGGTTCAATGGCTGGACTCGGTTTAATAAAAAATGCAAACATCCGGATAGAAGTTGAAAATGGATATGCAGTAAAAATAACCGGGGGTACACTTGCAAGGAAGCTTAATCAGCAGCTGGATGCTGTAGGTCCTGAAGCCAGGAATATTGCAGAATTCGGCATCGGTACAAACGACAGTGCAAAATTAAGCGGGGTGCTTCTTGAGGATGAAAAGGTACTGGGAACAATTCACATAGCTTTGGGTAATAATCTATCTATGGGGGGAAAAGTAGATGTGCCTATCCACCTTGATGGTCTGGTCAAAAAACCTACAGTTTATATGGACGATCAAATATTGATGAAAAACGGCAAATTGCTTGTGAAATAGGCAAAAATCTTAACTTTCTTATCGGTTTGGATATAGTTATTTTTAATGAAATTGAAAAAACAAAAAGGAAATAGGATGGGTCTTCGCCCGGTCACAGTTTACGGTGATGAAATATTAAGAAAAAAGACTAAAAAGGTTACTGAAATCAACGATGATGTTATAACTCTTATTAAGGATATGTTTGATACGATGAGAAATGCCAATGGTATTGGACTTGCAGCTAACCAGGTAGGCTCGGATAAATCAATAATAACGATCGATGTTTCTCCTGTAGAAGGTTTGGAAGATATTAAACCGATGGTGCTTATAAATCCTAAGATCACCAGGCGCTCAAAAGAAACAAATATAGCAGAAGAGGGGTGTCTGAGTCTGCCCAATTTAAGAGCAGAAATTGAAAGATCTGAAAGAATCGTAATAACTTATTTCGATACAGAGATGGCAGAGCATCAAATAGAAGCCGAAGATCTTCTTGCCAGGGTAATGCAGCACGAATATGATCACCTTAAAGGAGTACTTCTCATCGACAGACTTTCCGATGATGAGAGAAAAAATTTCAAGAATGCACTTGCAAGGATCAAAGCCCGTGATATCGAAGTTGATTACCCTGTTACCCAAAAACAGGCGGCAATGCAGTAACACAGATGAATATTGTCTTTATGGGGACGCCCGATTTTGCCATCCCCTCACTAAATGCCATCCTTAAAAGCAGACATACAATTTCCGCAGTAGTTACTGCCCCTGATAAAGAAAGAGGCAGGGGACAACAGGTCACATTTACTACTGTTAAAGAATTCGCATTAAAAAATAATCTTCATATCCTTCAGCCTGTTAAACTTAAAGACCCTGCATTTATTGATTCACTCAGATCCTTAAATGCTGATCTGTATGTGGTAGTGGCATTCAGAATTCTTCCTCCTGAGATATTTACTATTCCTCGGTACGGCTCATTTAATCTTCACGCATCTTTACTTCCCAAATACAGGGGAGCGGCACCTATTCAATGGGCAATAATAAACGGGGAGAGAGAAACAGGGTTGACCACATTCAAGATAGAGGAGAAAGTTGATACCGGGAATATCTATTTACAGGAAAAACTTCCGATAGATGAAGAAGACAATTTCGGAACGCTCCACGATAAACTAAGCTCACTTGGTGCAGACCTGGTTATCCGCACAATTGAAAAAATAGATGCCGGTAATTATGAACTGCAATACCAGGATGCTTCAAAAGCAACACCGGCTCCAAAGATCACTAAAGAAACAGGACTTATTGACTGGAGTAAGTCTGCCGTTGAAATCCACAATCTCGTAAGAGGGTTATCTCCTTATCCCGGTGCGTATTTCATCCATTCAGGAAAGATCATTAAAGTATATCAATCTCAGCCTGTTAATAATATATACCCCCAGGGGCATATTGTTACCAATAACGGGGAGCTCATAATCGGCTGCGGTTCCTATTCCCTGCAGATTTTAGAACTTCAGCTTGAAGGGAAAAAGAGAATGGGAACACCTGAATTTCTTCGTGGTTTTAATTTTTCTCAGATATAACTTATATTACCGGATAAGGTAAGATCTCTTCATTCTTCAGTACCAATTCTTCACTTTAACGGATCAGGGTCCGCTAAATAATATTATTTTTCAGGAAGCTTTATGAAATTCAGGACAGATATCATAGATGCTGTCGGCAATACCCCTTTAATAAGGTTAAACAAAATAAACAAAGGATTAAAGCCGCAGATATTTGCAAAGCTGGAATCGAATAACCCCGGCGGCAGCGTAAAGGACCGCATAGGCATCGCAATGCTGAGTGCAGCAGAAAAGAACGGGGATATAAAACCGGGAGGAACTATCATCGAAGCGACAAGCGGAAATACAGGCATCGGTTTAGCGCTTGCCTGTGCAGTTAAAGGATATCAATCAGTTTTTGTTGTGACCGATAAGGTGAGCTCTGAGAAAATAAATTACCTTAAAGCGCTTGGCGCCGATGTTCTCGTTGTTTCAAATGCAGTAAAGCACGACAGCAAGGATTATTATGTGAACGTTGCAAGACAAATCTCCCAGGATACTCCTAATTCAATATTTATGTACCAGTATTCCAACCCCGCAAATCCTGAAGCACACTATCAAACTACCGGTCCCGAGATCTGGAATGATACAGATGGAAAAATAACCCACTTTGTTTCGGGAATCGGAACCGGAGGGACAATAAGCGGTGTAGGCAGATTCCTCAAAGAAAAAAACAAAGATATCCGGATCATAGGAGCAGATCCTGAAGGATCTATATTTAAGGAATTTAAGGAAACCGGAATGGTTGCCGAGGGAATTCCATACCTGGTAGAAGGCATAGGACAGGACTGTCTTCCTGCTAATGTTCACTTTCAGTACATCGATAAAATATTAAATATATCCGACAGGGACAGCTTTCAATATGCACGTCTTCTTACAAAGGAAGAGGGAATATTCTGCGGAGGCAGCACCGGCACTATCTTAGGCGGTGTAATGCAGATTGCTAAGGAGCTGAATGAAAACGCAGTCATTGTTTTTATAGTATGCGATACGGGGGAAAGATATCTAACCAAGTTTCACAGTGAAGAATGGCTGAGGGAAAAACGTCTTATGCCTGTTGAATTAAGAACACTGCAGGATATTTCGGAGGCGAAGAAGAACGGAAAACCAAAGGATCTTATTTTTGTGCGCTCGCAGGATCTCGTCAGGACAGCATACGAGGTGATTAATACTCAGGGTTATTCCCAGATACCCGTAATAGATAATGGTGAAGCAGTTGGAAGTCTTAGGGAAGCCAGACTAATGGCAAGTCTGCTGCAGGATCCTTCACTAATGGATGAGAGGGTTGAGAAGATTATGGGTCCCAGTTTCCCTGCACTTGACGAAAGAACAGAACTGAATGTTGTAAAAAGATTTTTAAGCGATTCGCCGGCTGTTCTTGTTACCGAATATGGACGAATCATCGATATCATAACACGTTTCGATATACTCGAACATTCCACCTGAAGCAGTTTATTTCAGGCGGGTTATCATTAATTTTTTTGAATAAATAAACAGGAGTTCAAAATGGGTTTTTCAACAGATGCCATTCACGCAGGACAAATTCCTGATCCCGTAACCGGAGCAGTAATAACGCCGATCTATCAGACTTCCACATATGCCCAGGAGGAGCTTGGAAAGAATAAGGGCTATGAATACGGCAGGACTCATAACTTTACCAGGGCTGCCCTTGAAGCAAACATCGCTGCACTTGAGAAAGGGAAGTACGGTATAGCTTTCAGTTCGGGACTTTCTGCAACACACGCTTTAATGAGTCTGGTAAAAGCCGGCGATCATATTATTGTTTCAAATAATGTTTACGGCGGTACTTACAGATTATTTGAGCTTATAATGAAGGATTATGGATTAAATTTTTCCTGGGTGGATACTGTAAAGACTGCTAACATTGAAGCTGCAATAAGACCTGAAACCA
The DNA here is from genome assembly GCA_963764685.1 of uncultured Ignavibacteriales bacterium. Classification (GTDB taxonomy): domain Bacteria; phylum Bacteroidota; class Ignavibacteria; order Ignavibacteriales; family Ignavibacteriaceae; genus CAVXTT01. The sequence goes on along the minus strand of CAVXTT010000026.1, from coordinate 4,375 downwards.
GGATGGTAATGATTGAAACTCCAACCAATCCTATGCTGAATATAACCGATATAAAAGCTGTTGCAGCAATCTGCAGAAAGCACAATCTGATCTCCGTATGCGATAATACATTTATGAGTCCCTACTTTCAGAACCCTCTTGTACTCGGCTGCGATATAGTACTGCACAGCCAGACAAAATATATAAACGGTCACAGCGATGTAATCGGGGGGATACTATTAACCAGCAGTGAAAAGATCCACGAAAGATTGAGATATATTCAGAATGCAATTGGTGCTGTCCCTTCGCCGTTCGATTGCTGGCTGATATTACGTTCCACAAAAACACTTGCCGTACGAATGGAACGTCATAATACAAATGCAATGGAGTTTGCCGCCTGGCTTAAAGGGAGCGGCGTAGCAAAAAAAGTTTACTATCCCGGGCTTCCCGATCATCCGCAGCACGAGCTGGCAAAAAAGCAGATGAGAGGATTCGGCGGAATGATCTCGGCTGATTTCGGAGACATTGAAATTGTTAGACGAATTTTGAAGAATGTAAAAGTCTTTACTCTTGGTGAAAGTCTTGGGGGCGTAGAGAGCCTGATCAGCCATCCTTCAAGCATGACACACGGCTCCGTTCCTAAAGAGGAAAAAGAAAAATTCGGGTTAACGGAAAGTTTGATCAGATTTTCAGTAGGAATTGAAGATATTGAAGATTTGATTGAAGATATTAAAAAAGTGATTTAGTTTTTTGCTATTAAATTTTATCTGAAAATCCGGATAATCCTCTCTTTATATCATATCGTCGTTTAAGAAACTGATGCAAATTTTTATAAACAATAATACTATTTTATTCCAGATAGATTAATTATTTAATTCTTAATGCCCGGCCAGCTCCCAGCCTATGCCCGGCCTATGCCCGGCCAAAAAGTGAAATAATCGGCCGAATTCTGTTTGAAAGATATCCGCGCATTACAGGGGCAATAAACAATAGTCTCGAAATAGTAAAGAAAGATATAAGAAATTATCGGCTGGTCTTCTAAGTTATCCATATCAGGTTATAGTTCTTGTGAATATAACCTAATTACAGCCTGCCATTAATTAAAACCACTGCTGAGGAATATTGCATTATATTTAATGAATTTCATTGTATATAACGCTTTTTTGTGGGAATTATGTTAAATTAAATAACTTTGATCAACCCTATTAAGCATTTTTGTGATTGGCAGCATAGTTGTCTGCAATTAGGGATTAATGAAAGGATACATTACATCCGTAATCTTCCTAAACAGCTGAAAAACTATTGAAAGCTTGCATTAGATCAAATTAGAAACAAAAATTACCTGTAGAAAAAAATATCCCGTTTATATCAAAGGAGTTATAAAATGTTAAATCTGAAAAAGAAATCAGATGTTTTTACTTTGCTGCTTTTAGGAATGGCGCTGCCTTTCCTTATTCAGGCATGCAAGGAAGAACAAGTAGCTATGAAACCTCTGGAAGTGAAAGTGGCAAAGGTTGCAGTTCAGGATGTTCCGATTACGCGCGAATGGGTTGGTCAAACAATTGGAGCTGTTGATATAGAGATCAGGGCAAGAGTAAACGGATGGCTTGAGGGGATGTATTTTAAAGAAGGAAGCGAAGTAACACAAGGATCCCTGCTTTATACAATTGACCCTACCGAGCTAAAAGAATCTGTAGCTGAAGCTGAAGCCAAAGTTGCTTCTTCCAGAACGCTTTTAATTCAGGCTGAAGAGGATGTAAAGCGTTATACCCCGCTGGCTAAGGCAGGAGCAGTAAGTAAACGGGATCTTGAAGTTGCGATTTCTAAATATGATTCAAGAAAAAGTGAACTGGATGCGGCACAGGCTTCCCTGAATATAGCGAAGGTTAATCTAAGTTATGCAAATGTTACTGCACCCATCAGCGGGCTAATAGGTATTTCTGCAGCACGTGTGGGTGACTTTGTCGGTCGTCCTCCAAACCCTGTTATTCTTAATACAATATCCCGCATCGATTCTGTCCATGTCCGTTTCTCAATTTCCGAGCAGCAATACCTGTACCTGGTAAAGCAGCTTGGGGATTTGGACAAGTTAAAACCGGTTAAGAAACGTGAATTTGAAATGATCCTTGCCGATGGTTCCGTATATAATCATAAGGGTTCTGTAATATTTGCCCAGAGACAAATTGATCCTACTACAGGTACCCTTCAGATCGAAGCGTCATTTCCCAATAAGGAAAAGATGTTGAGACCGGGACAGTTTGCCAAGGTTCGTACAGTTGTTGAGGAAAGAAAAGGGGCACTTGTAATTCCTACACGTGCGATAATTGAACTTCAGGGACAATTTACGGTATTTGTCGTTGACGAGAATAACAAAGTACAGCTCAGAATTATAAATACGGCTTCAACCTTTGGTCAGTATACAGTAGTAGAGTCGGGTTTGAAAGAAGGAGACAAAGTAATTGTTGAAGGAATGTTAAAAGTTAAGCCCGATATGGTCGTTAATCCTGTTGAGATATCTCTGAATGAGGATCAGGGGGTAAAAAAATAATGGCTAATTTTTTTATAAACAGACCGATCGTTGCAATGGTAATTTCCATTGTGATGGTTCTTGTCGGAATAATAGTAATGCGGGGTCTTCCGATCTCGCAATTCCCCGACATTGTACCGCCGATGATAAACGTTACCACAACATATATCGGCGCTTCGGCAGTTGATGTTGAACAGTCGGTTACCACACCTCTTGAGCAGCAGATCAACGGTGTCGAAAATATGATCTATATGAAATCGATAAATGCAAATGACGGAACACTTACACTGCAGGTATCCTTTGATGTAGGGTCCGATCTGGATATGTCGAATGTGCTTACCCAGAACCGTGTAAGCCAGGCTACTGCATTTCTTCCCGGTTCGGTTAAGAATTATGGAGTGACTGTAAAAAAATCACTCGTATTCCCTTTAATCCTTATAACCCTTAAATCTCCCGGAGGACAATTCGATAATAACTTCCTTAGTAATTATGCATCCATAAATATAAATGACCGGTTAAGCAGAACAACAGGCGTAGGCGATGTTAAGCTTTTCGGCGGCAGTGATTATGCGATGCGCATCTGGGTAAAGCCTGATGTGCTTGGAAGGCTGGGACTCACTATCCCCGAAATAGTAAAAGCAATACAAGATCAGAATGTTATTAGTCCTGCAGGGCAGATAGGCGGACCTCCTGCACCCGAGGGAACAGATTTTACTTATACGGTAAGAACGCAGGGAAGGCTTCTTAACGAGAAAGAGTTCGGGGATATAATCATCCGCACAAATCCTGATGGTTCACAGCTGCGTATGAAAGACGTTGCAAGGGTTGAATTAGGAACTCTTCTTTATAATATGGTTGGCCGCAACAATGGTAAACCTGCTGCGGTAATTGCAGTTTATCAGCTTCCAGGGTCAAATGCCATCGAAGTTGCTGAAAAGCTTAAAGAGACAATGCACGAACTATCGCAGAACTTCCCCCCGGGAATGATCCACGAAATATCACTTGATACTACACTGCCCATCGAAGAGGGAATAAGTGAGATTGTTAAGACACTCTTCGAAGCAATTGCACTGGTTATTATTGTGGTATTTATATTTCTTCAGAACTGGCGTGCCACACTTATCCCTCTTTTAACTGTTCCTGTTTCGCTGATATCAACTTTCATTGTATTCCCGATGCTTGGTTTCTCTATTAATACATTATCCCTGCTGGGAATGGTACTCGCAATCGGAATTGTTGTTGATGATGCGATAGTGGTGGTTGAAGCCGTAATGCATCATATTGAACACGGAATGGCTCCTAAGGAAGCAACCGTTCAGGCAATGAAAGAGGTATCTGGCCCGGTTGTGGCGATAGCACTTATACTTGCTGCAGTGTTTGTACCTGTAGCTTTTATGGGAGGCATTACAGGTATGTTGTACCAGCAGTTTGCTATAACCATAGCTATATCAGTACTCTTTTCTGCCTTTAATGCGCTTACCCTTAGCCCCGCGTTGGCAGCCAAATTATTAAAACCTAAAAGCGAACAGAAATCTTTCCTGGATAAATTCTATAACTGGTTCAATAAGAAGTTTGACAAATTTACCGGAAGCTATTTGTCGTTTACATCTATTCTTGTAAGAAAAGTTTCCAGGAGTCTTATTTTCATCGGGATCATTCTTGTACTCACTGTGCTGCTGTTTAAGACGGTGCCCGGCGGGTTTGTTCCTGAAGAGGATAATGGTTATTTCCTTATAAACGTTCAGCTGCCGGATGCCAGTTCGCTTCAGAGAACAGATGTTGTCTGCAGGAAAATTGAAAAGATCCTGGCAGAGACAAAAGGAATTGATAATTATACAACCGTTGCCGGATGGAGCATCATCTCTAACG
>CAVXTT010000025.1:0-46405 GCA_963764685.1 uncultured Ignavibacteriales bacterium | reverse complement strand
TATTTATCTGGCAGGGGGACTACCGCCTGTTGATGGGAATAGTAAAATACCTGGAGGATAAGCTTAATGTTGAGAATGATACCCAGACCGTAGGGGTGCAGTCAATAATCCTTGTCGAAGATAATGTTAAATTCTACTCCTCATACCTTCCGATAATTTATACGGAGGTGTTTAAACAATCGCAGAGACTGATCACTGAAGGGGTTAACCTTACACATAAGTTCTTAAGGATGCGCGCACGTCCTAAAATTCTTCTCTGTACCACATACGAGGAAGCCTGGACATACTTTGAGAAGTATGAAGACTTTATTCTCGGGATTATTACTGATAATAATTTTAAGAAGGACGGCATTAAAGATCCTGAAGCGGGAATCAAATTTGCCCAGGCGGTAAGGACAAGGAAAAAGGATATACCTATCCTGATGCAGTCAAGCGACGCTGCCTTTGCCGCTGCTGCAAATAGCATCGGGGTTGGGTTTGTACAGAAAGGATCGCCGAGACTGCTGCACCAGCTTCACGACTTTATGATGACAAACTTCGGGTTCGGCGACTTTATATTTATGACACCCGACGGACGGGAAGTGGGAAGAGCATATAACCTGAAAACTCTCGAAGAGCAGCTGAAGATTGTACCTGAAGAAAGTATAGTGTACCACGCCGAGAGAAATCATTTCTCGAACTGGCTGAAGGCAAGAACAGAGTTCTGGCTTGCACATAAGCTAAGACCGAGAAGGGTAACAGATTTCCGTTCACCTGAATTCCTGAGAATAGAAATAATTACCTGGCTGCGCCATTACCAGGAAAGCAGGCAGAGGGGCACGATTACAGATTTTGACAAAAATGCTTTTGATCCGAAGAACAGTTTTGCACGTATCGGTAACGGTTCTCTTGGAGGCAAGGCAAGAGGTCTCGGCTTTATAAATACACTAATTGATAATTACAGGATCAGGGAAAAGTTTGAGGGTGTGGAAATATCCGTTCCCTCTGCAGTTGTTATTGCCACGGATGTATTCGATCAGTTCCTTGAAGAAAACGGATTATTCAACTTCGCTTTAAATGAACTGAATGATTCTGTCATAATGAAGCGGTTCATAAATGCCGCAAGTTTTCCCAAGGATATAAGGACCAAGCTGTACGACTTCCTTGAGATCATCAAGGAACCGCTTGCGGTAAGGTCTTCAAGCCTTCTTGAAGATTCACAGTTCCAGCCGTTTGCGGGAGTATACCAGACATATATGATACCCAATAATAATGAGGATATCGATGTGCGTATGCAGGAACTGCTTCACTGCATAAAATGTGTGTATGCATCTACCTTCTTCAAAAAAGCAAAAGATTATATGAAGGCTACTTCCTACCGGCTTGAAGAAGAAAAGATGGCAGTAATTATACAGCGGCTTGTAGGATTTCAGCACAATGACAGGTTCTATCCTGATTTTGCAGGAGTTGCTAAATCTTATAACTTTTATCCTGTGCCTCCGCAGAAATCCTCCGACGGAATTGCAATGGTAGCACTGGGACTTGGTAAAACGGTAGTGGACGGAGGAGAGAATGTACGTTTCTGTCCTAAATATCCTAAACACCTGCTTCAATTCTTCTCAACAAAGGAAACATTAAGGAATGCCCAGCAGGATTTCTATGCCCTTGATATAAACGGACACCTCGACTGCGATATTAACCATAGCCCCGATATGCTTGTAAATAAATATGACCTCTCTTACTCAGAACAGGATGGAACATTATTTTTTGTTGGCTCCACTTATTCCCCTGAGAATGATGCAGTATATGATGGTACTTCGCGTCCCGGTAAAAGAGTTGTTACATTTGCCCCGGTGCTTAAACATAAGGTATTCCCGCTTGCTGAAATCCTGGATATATTATTAGAGATGGGAACCTGGGGTATGGGTACACAGGTCGAAATTGAATTTGCTGTAAATCTTAAAGTTCCGCCGGGTAAACCAAGAGAGTTCGGAATGCTGCAGATGCGGCCTCTGGTAATCAGTCACGAATATGAAGAGCTGAAAGTTGAGGATGTTGAGGAGGAAGATCTTATCTGTCAGAGTCAGCACGTATTGGGGAATGGTATTTTCAAAGACCTTCACAATATAATTGTTGTTGATATACAGAAATTCGACCGCGCAAGAAGCCACGATGTTGCAAATGAGGTCAGTCAATTGAACTCAAAGCTTCTTAACAAGCACATCCCGTATATTTTAATAGGCGTGGGGAGATGGGGCAGTTTTGATCACTGGCTCGGCATACCGGTTACCTGGGATCAGATTGCAGGAGCAAGTGTTATTGTAGAAGCAGGGTTTAAAGATATGAATGTAACTCCTTCCCAGGGATCTCACTTCTTCCAGAATATTACTTCATTTAAAGTTGGCTACTTTACAGTCAATTCTTATATACACCAGGGTTTCATAAACTGGGAATGGCTGAATGCACAAAAGGCAGTAGAGGAATTTGAATTTACCCGCCATCTCTGTTTTGATGAACCTATTACCGTTAAAATAAACGGATCTAAGAATAAGGGAATAATCGCCAAACCGGGGAAGATCAGTTAGTTGATTGGTTGATTAGTTGATTAGTTGATTGGTTGATTAGTTTGGGATATATTAAAGTATAATTATTTTATAAAGGGGATTATATGTTAGTCAGTAAATTTGAAGATCTTAGGGTCTGGAGCCTTTCAAGAGAATTAACCGGAGAAGTTTATAAACTCACTTCAAAAAGCTCTTGTTCCAGAGATTTTGGATTCAAAGATCAGATTCAGAGAGCGTCCCTATCAATTATGCTGAATATTGCTGAAGGGTTTGACTCTTCTTCATCCAAATCTTTTCTAATATTTCTTAATTACGCATATCGTTCTGCCTCAGAAGTGAGGTCCATTCTCTATATCGCATTGGATTTGAATTATATAGATGATAAGGAATTCGAATTTTGTTCCGATAAAATAATTCATATTCAAAAAATGCTTAATAGTCTGAAAACTAAAATTAGATCTCCTCACTAATCAACCAATCAACCAATCAACTAATCAACCAATCAACCAATCAACTAATCAACCAATCAACTAATCAACCAATCAACTAATCAACTAATCAACTAATCAACTAAATCCTCCTGTAATAAAAATTATCACAGGGGACTCATCAGTTTCACTACACGAGATTCATAAAATCTATTGTTTTAAGCTTGCCTGCAGGTATCTATTTTGATTCCGAAAATAAATGATAGTAAGCTCTCTGCTTTGGCAGGAAGATCAAGACTATTTCATTAAACTTTTGTGAATCAAAAATTATCGGAGGAAAAATGTCAGATTACGTCAAAGATTTAATGGCAGAAGTTAAAGCGAAGAACCCTGCCGAACCTGAATTTCATCAGGCCGTTTTGGAAGTAGCCGAGTCGCTGGCTCTTGTATTCGAAAGGCATCCGGAATATCGTGCTGCCAAAATTCTTGAACGTATCCTTGAGCCGGAAAGAACAATTACTTTCCGCGTACCCTGGGTAGATGACCAGGGAGAAGTTCATATCAACCGCGGATACCGTATTGAAATGAATAGTGCAATAGGTCCCTACAAAGGCGGTCTTAGATTTCACCCTTCAGTAAACCAGGGTATCCTTAAATTCCTGGCATTTGAACAGGTATTCAAAAATAGTCTTACAACACTTCCTATGGGCGGCGGTAAAGGCGGCTCCGACTTTGATCCGAAAGGAAAGTCCGATCTTAAGATAATGAGGTTCTGCCAGGCATTTATGAGCGAACTCTTCAGACATATTGGTCCTGATACAGATGTTCCCGCAGGCGATATTGGTGTCGGCGGAAGAGAGATAGGTTATCTGTTCGGTCAGTATAAGAAATTAAAAAATGAATTTACCGGAGTTCTTACAGGTAAAGGATTAAACTGGGGCGGTTCATTAGTACGTCCTGAGGCAACAGGTTACGGCTCAGTTTACTTTGCAGCTGAAATGCTCTCCACCAAAGGTAAAACTTTAGAAGGAAAAACCTGCCTGGTATCCGGAAGCGGAAACGTTGCCCAGTATACAATTGAAAAAATAAATCAACTGGGCGGTAAAGCTGTTACAGTTTCCGATTCGAACGGCTACATTTATGACGAGCAGGGTATCGACAGCAAGAAACTTGCCTATGTTATGGAACTGAAGAATGTACGCAGAGGACGCGTAAAAGAATATGCCGATAAATTCAAGAGTGCGGTATATACTTCGCTGGAAGGTAAGAATGGATGCAATCCTTTATGGAATCATAAAGCCGATTGTGCTTTCCCGAGTGCAACCCAGAACGAAATAAATGACAAGGATGCACAGAACCTTGTTAATAACGGGGTCTTTGTTGTAAGTGAAGGTGCAAATATGCCTACTACTATTGAAGGCGTTAAAATATTCCTTGATAACAAAATACTGTACGGACCGGGCAAAGCTGCTAATGCAGGGGGCGTAGCAACGTCAGGACTTGAAATGGCACAGAACAGTATGAGACTTCCGTGGACAAGACAGGAAGTTGATGACCGTCTCCGTATGATTATGAAGAGCATTCATAAAACCTGCGTAGAAGTAGGTGAAAGATTTGGTACGCCGGGTAATTATGTTAACGGCGCAAACATAGGCGGCTTCCTGAAAGTAGCAGATGCTATGATCGACCAGGGGGTAGTTTAATCAGTATCAGGTCAATTTAGAAGAATCCCCGTGCCCGAAAGGACGGGGATTTTTTTTATAATTCTTATAAATTTTTTGTTTAAGTTTCTTAAACCGGAATTTAGAAATACGGTTATGAAATCCAATTTTGACGAAATTAAAAATGATTTTGATGCGCTGTGGGTTGAACATGGTTATGGCACCCGCTTTCAGGGGTTTCAGAATCTTATGCGGCTCAGGATCAGGGATGTTCTCCTCGTATCAAGTCTTTATGACCTCTACCTCTTTGAAGAAGATGGAAGACTATACGAACTTATCAGGAATGAATTCCAGGGATTAAATCTAAGTCACTCACCTGAACTCACACGCGTATCGAGTGGACAAGATGCCATAGCCCTTGCAAAAGAGGAAAACCGCTTTGACCTGATAATTACCACCCTGCATATTGAAGATATGCATGCTATAAATTTTGCCCGGCTGGTAAAAGAGTCGGGATTAAAAATTCCCGTAGTCCTTCTCGCCCACGATAATAAAGAGCTTAACCAGCTGATTGCTTTCCAGGATACTTCGGTATTTGATAAAATATTCATCTGGCAGGGTGACTTCAGGATCATAATCGCTATAATTAAATCCCTGGAGGACAGGCTTAATGTAGAGAACGATACCAAACTTGTTGGTGTTCAATGTGTGATCTTCATTGAGGACAATGTAAGATATTACTCATCAATTCTTCCCCAGATCTATACGGAGATATTAATACAGTCACAGAGACTGATCTCAGAGGGAATAAACCTTTCACACAAATTCCTCAGGATGAGAGCAAGACCCAAAATACTTTTATGCTCGACATATGAGGAAGCCTGGGACTACTATGAAAAGTATAAAGATTTTTTACTTGGTGTTATTTCCGATATAGATTTTCCTAAAGGAGGGGTACAGAATTCACGGGCAGGGATAGAGTTTACTGAAAATATAAGAAAAGAAAACCCGGATATACCTGTATTGCTGCTTTCAAATATGCAGGATATTGAGCTGGCAGCACACAGATCGGGAGCTTCCTTTGTACTGAAAGATTCACCTATTCTGCTGAATGAGCTTCGTCAGTTTATGGTGCAGTACTTCAGTTTCGGAGATTTCATTTTCCGTACTCCCGAGGGTTACGAAGTCGGAAGAGCAACAGATCTCAAATCACTTGAGGATCAGCTCCGGATTCTCCCTGAAGAAAGTATTATGTTCCACGCAGAGCGTAATCATTTTTCCAACTGGCTTAAGGCAAGAACAGAATTTCTGATCGCCGAACAGCTTAAGCCGAGGAAAGTCAGCGATTACCCATCTCCCGAAGCCTTAAGAAATGAACTTATTGCTTCGTTGCAAAAATATATGAATGTAAGGCAGAGGGGATTGATCACAGACTTCAGCAAGGAAACCTTTGACCCCGAGTCAAGCTTTGCCCGGATAGGCGGTGGATCGCTGGGTGGAAAAGCGAGAGGTCTGGGATTTGTTAATACACTGATCAATAATTATAACGTCCGCAATCAGCTCAAGAACGTACAGATTTATGTTCCCCCTGCAATTGTACTTGGGACAGAAATATTCGATCAGTTCCTTGAAGACAATGACCTTAAGAAGTTTGCTTTAAACTGTAACGACGATGCCGAGATCACGAAACGTTTTCTGGAAGCGCCTACATTCCCCGAGGATGTTCTTGGAGAACTTGCAGCATTTCTGGATATTATCAAAACACCTCTGGCTGTAAGATCATCAAGCTTACTGGAAGATTCACAGTATCACCCCTTCGCGGGAGTATATGAGACATATATGCTTCCGAATAATCATTTTAATCCTTTAATAAGGCTGAACGATCTGCTTAATACAATCAAGAGAGTTTACGCATCCACTTATTACCAGGGAACAAAAGATTACATAAAAATTACCTCTTACCGCCTCGAAGAAGAAAAGATGGCGGTTATTATCCAGAAAATGGTCGGCAACACTCACGACAACAGATTCTATCCGGACTTTTCAGGAGTAGGACAGATCATATAATTTTTATCCTCTCCCCCCTGCCAAATCAACCGAAGGAATTGTATCTGTTGCCTTAGGTTTAGGAAAGACAGTAGTCGACGGAGGAAACACAGTAAGATTTTGTCCTAAGTACCCTACTGATCTTATTCAGTTTTATTCAGTAGAAGAAAGTTTAAATACAACACAAAGAGACTTTTATGCCCTGCAGCTGGATGGTAATTCAGATTTCGGATATGTAACTCACGATATGATGGTAAAGCAGTATGAACTTTCTGTAGCTGAAAAAGATGGTTCGCTTTCCTATGCGGGCTCAACTTATTCGTCGGATAATGATTCTATAACTGACGGGTTGTCAAGGCAGGGACTCAGGGTAGTTACCTTTGGTCCTGTACTCAGAAATAAGCTCTTCCCTCTTCCTGAAATCATGGAGCTTCTGCTTGATATGGGCACCTGGGGAATGGGAACTCCGATAGAAATAGAGTTTGCCGTTAATATGTCTGTACCCAGAGGGAAGCCGAAAGAATTCGGATTACTTCAGATGCGTCCGCTTGTTATAAACCGTGAAGTTGAAGAACTTAATGTTGAAGGATATGACGAAGATTCTCTGATCTGTCAAAGCAGCCAGGTGCTGGGGAATGGAATTATCGATGATCTGTATGATATAGTAGTTGTAGATCATCATCTGTTCGACAGGGCAAAAAGCAGGGATGTGGCAAAGGAAGTCGGTTTATTCAATTCTAAATTATTAAATGCCGAAAGACCTTATCTGCTTATCGGTGTCGGCAGATGGGGTTCACTCGATCCGTGGCTTGGCATCCCGGTGCACTGGGAACATATATCCGGAGCCAGGGCAATAATAGAAACAGGATTTAAAGAAATGCCTGTTACCCCTTCCCAGGGTTCGCATTTCTTTCAAAACATAACATCTTTTATGATCGGGTATTTTACCGTCAATCAGCATAACAAACAGGGATTCATTAATTGGGATTGGCTTCTTGCCCAGGAGCCTGTTGAGACTATGAAGTACACAAAATTATTACATTTCGAAGAACCCATCAGAATTAAAATGAACGGACATCACGGTAAAGGAGTTATAATTAAACCGGGGATCAAAGAAATTTGAAAAAGGTAAATAAGAATGAGTGAAGAAAATACATCTGGCGAAAAAAAAGTTTTTGAAGCTTGTCCCCACTGCGGACATAAGCTTAGCCCCTGGCAGCAGGTCTTGCTGGGGGTAGACAGGGCTTTAACCTGTAAAAACTGCTGGTACAGGATTGTCCTGGATGTGCATCCTAAAGAAAATATTAACGAACCACCGGAAGAAAAAAAGGATAATTGAAATGGAATCATACAATTCCTTTAATGTTGCCCAGAGGCAGATACTTGAAGCCGCAAAAATTCTAAACCTGGATGAGGCTACAATTGAATTACTTAAATGGCCCCAGAAGGAGATAAAGTTTACATTCCCGGTAAAGATGGATAATGGGAAAGTTAAGATATTCCACGCCTGGAGAATACAATATAATATTGCACGGGGTCCCGCCAAAGGTGGTATCAGATTTCATCCGGATGAAACCGTAGATACGATCCGTGCGCTTGCCTGCTGGATGACCTGGAAGACCGCAGTCGTAGATCTTCCGCTCGGAGGAGGAAAAGGGGGTGTGCTTTGCGATCCTAAAACTCTTTCATTAAGAGAGCTTGAATATGTTTCAAGAGGTTATATACGTTCAATAGCTCATTATATAGGCATTGACAGGGATGTACCGGCACCCGATGTTTATACGAATCCACAAACAATGGCCTGGATGATGGATGAGTATGAAACAATTTTTAACCAGTATCAGCCGGGAGTAATGACAGATAAACCACAGCAGATCGGCGGCACCGAGGGAAGAAGAGATGCAACTGCACGCGGCGGTGTTATTACCGTTGGTGAAGCCTGTAAAAAATTAAATGTTGATCCGTCCGGAAAATTTGCAATACAGGGATTCGGAAATGCCGGGCAAAGGGCAGCACTTCTTCATCAGGAGCTATTAGGCGGAGGTAAATTAGTAGCTGTAAGTGATTCACGCGCCTGTATTTATAATCCTGACGGTCTTGATCCTAAAGAACTGATTATGCATAAATTAAAAACCGGTAGTCTTGCAGGATATAAATGGGGGAAAAACCTCCCGCATCAGGAACTCCTTGAACTGGATGTCTCGATTTTATATCCGGCAGCACTTGAGAATGCTATATCGGGAGAAAATGCCGGCAGAATTAAAGCAAAAATTATCTGTGAACTTGCAAATGGTCCTACCACTCCGGAAGCCGATCTTATACTTGCTAAAAAAGGAATACACGTTATTCCCGATATCTGTGCAAGTGCAGGGGGAGTAACGGTATCATATTTTGAAATGGTGCAGGATAAATACAGTTATTTCTGGGATGCGGAAACAGTACACAAACGACTCGACAGAAAATTAAAAGATGCCTACCAGCGGGTTTATGAAGCATCAAGAGATAAAAAAATTCATCCAAGACTGGCTGCTATGGTTGTCGGTGTAGCCAGGGTTGCCGAATCCTGTAAATTAAGAGGATGGGTCTAAGTAGTTTTTAATTTGTAGGACTATTTAGTAATCTGCTTCCGTTAGTCCGGAAAATGTAATTTCCCGCTCCCCTGCTCCAATGGGCAGTTATCGGGCATATCCCCGCCAAAAATTAAATGATTTATCAACATCGCTTATTTACCTAAATAATTGAATTGATGGATTCTAATACTATTTTTTAATCATTTTTTGGTTAAAACCTAATAATCCTTAGACTTTGAACAGATAATCCGGAGAGAATGGGAAGGCAGTAATCAGGCCTGATTGGCTGTATTTTGGCCGTGCATTGTCCGGCCACCGTCCCTGCGTTGCCCGGGCATAACCAAATAAAAGCAAAATTTTTGTATGGTTTTCCCGTTAAATGCAGAATTTACGTTATAATCCATTTCCTCATAAAAACCTCTGAATGCTTTTTTCAGGACTTAAAATGTCATTTTGTGATTTATTTTTTTACTATTTTAAATGGATAAATACAGGGATTTCCTAAACGGACATTCTTCGTATTAAATTTAATGATCTAATTCATAACTCATCAAAGCAAACGTATGAAGAAACTTATACTCCTGCTGACCATCCTCCCCCTTTTCTTTTTTGATTTATATTCTCAACCGGAACCCGGTTGGCGCAACGGAGAGAAACAGATTAAAATTTCGGCGAACTACTTCGAAAGTATTTATCCGCTAAAATTAAGTTCTGACTATCATCCCGAGGATAACACATTCACTTATTATGTAGTACCATCCGAGTTATCTCAAATAGAAAGCTTAGGCATTCCCTATATTACAGAAATAGAAGATCTGAATAATTACAAGAGGGATTTCTTTATTCTTGAAGAACAATATCATACATACCAGGAAATAATAAATCTTGCTGACAGTCTTGAGCAGAACTTCGGTTCAATCTGCAAGAAATATATTTACGGAACTTCCTTAGGAAACAGGCAATGTGCTGCACTTAAAATCAGTGACAATGTTGCTGTTGATGAGAATGAGCCTGAAGTAATGTTTGACGGCGGAATTCACGGAGATGAAGTTGGCGGATCTGAAAATATCATAAGACTTGCGAGGGATCTTTGTATTAAATACTCCACCGAGCCTTTAATTGCCGATCTTATTAATACACGCGAGATCTGGCTGTACCTGATGGTGAATCCTGATGGAAGACAAAATAATGTCCGCTACAATCAGAATTTTGTGGATTTAAACAGGGATTATGGTTATATGTGGGATGGCGAGGGAAGCAGTCCCGGTGCATTTTCCCAGGTCGAGACCAGAGCCTTAAGAAGTTGTATGTATGATAATCAGTTTGTAGTTCATACATCATATCATAGCGGTACACAGTTTGTAAGTTATCCGTGGAGCTATCGTCCAAATCAATGCCTCGACTACAGCCATACACATCAGCTTGCAGGTGTTTATGCAGCCACATCAGGTTATGGAGGAACTTTACCCTACGAGCAGGGCTACTCGGGAATGTACCCGATAAACGGAAGCACGAAAGATGGAAATTATGCAATGATGGGTTCGGTTTCCTGGAGTATAGAGATATCATTTGATAAGCATCCCCCGAATTCCCAGATACTGCAGTACTACAATTACAACTATCCTTCAATGATCGCATTAATCAAATACTCCGGTTATGGAATTGAAGGTGTGGTTACTGATGCTCAAACCGGACTACCTGTTCCCGCAGCAATTTATATAAATAATTATTACCCCTCATATACTGATCCTGTTGTGGGGGATTTTCACAAATATGTTTTACCGGGTACGTATACCGTCACGGCAAAAGCAAATGGTTATGAGCCTGTAACAGTTTCAAACGTTGTCGTAACAGCAAATAGTTCCACACCTGTAAACATTCAGCTTACGAGCAATGCTCAGTACTCTGCATTCAGGTTCTGTGCATCACGAATCCCGGGAAATAATTTTTCAGATGAAGGATTGACACCGGCTGCATTAGGTATGCCTGACAATATTAATTATTCAATCGGCAAAAGCGGGTGGTGTATACTTGATATGCAGACTCCGATACAAAACCTGGCAGGGAATGACCTTACTGTATATGAAGGAGATTTAACGGCTGAGGGATTTTTATGCGCTGCAAGTATGTCAATGGACGGACCCTGGGTATCTCTTGGTTCGGGAACCGGAACCGTAAGCTTTGATCTCGGAACACTTGCACAGGCAAGGTATATTAAAATTACTGATGACGGCGACGGTGTAGCTATTGCTGCTGATGCGGGCTATGATCTTGATGCTGTTGTATCATTACATCCTGTCCCGGTAGAATTATCTTCATTCACCGCAAACATTAAGGATCACGATGTTGTGATAAGCTGGGTTACTTCAACTGAGACCAATAACAGCGGTTTTGAAATAGAAAAAAATCTGCTCAATGATAATACCGGGTGGACTGAAGTGGTTTTCATACCGGGTCACGGCACTTCAACTGAAAGACATTCATACAGCTATACTGATCAGAAACCGGGAACCGGAAACATACTATATAGATTAAAGCAAGTAGATCTCGACGGAACTTTCAGGATTTATGGACCACTGGAAGTTAATGCTGCAGGTATTTCTGAATATTCGATTGCACAAAATTACCCTAACCCTTTTAACCCTGCGACAAAAATAAAATATCAGATTGCAGGATCAGGCTCCGATCACAATGGTGTGCCGGTAAGAATAACTGTGTTTGATGTTCTCGGCAATGAAATTACTACACTTGTAAATGAAAATAAAACTGCAGGAAGTTATGAGGTTGATTTTAATGCCTCAGGAATTTCCAGCGGCGTGTACTACTATACAATGAAAGCAGGAGATTTTATCCAATCCCGTAAAATGATTATACTCAAATAATGAGTAATATTTTTTATACCTGCGGGACAGAAGTTTATTTTATAATTTTAACGAAACTACGAGGGAATCTTTAATGAAAAATTTCTTTACTCTATTTTTTGTTCTTTTAATTCTTACCTGCGGCAATGCTCAGAATTATAAGCAGGTAAAGATTTATATAAATGACAAATCAGAAATTCAGCAGCTGATCAATTCAGGCCTTCAGATTGATCATTTCCTTCTTACTAAGGACAATGCTCTTGAAGTATTTATAAGCGACCAGGAGTTTGAGATCCTTAAGACCTTAGGCTACCGTTATGAAATCTTAATTGATGATTATCAAAAATACTACGAGTCCCTGCCCCAGCTTACTGATGCCGAGAAACAAGCCTTTATAAATGAAAGCAAAGAGCTTTATAATGTTGGCGGATTCGGATTCGGTTCGATGGGCGGTCATTACACTTATGCCGAGATGGTAATGGAACTTGACAGTATGTATATGATGTATCCCAATCTGATCACGCAGAAGATATCGATAGGCACTTCAATACAAGGCCGGACAATTTATGCGGTAAAGATTTCTGATAACCCTAACATTAGTGAAAATGAACCAAGGGTTGCATTTACGGGAGTGACCCACGCGCGGGAACCTATGGGTATGACAAACCAGATATACTATATGTATTATCTTCTCGAAAATTATGCTTTGGATCCGGAAGTAGCATATCTTGTTAACAACAGGGAAATATTCTTTATACCGATTGTTAATGTTGACGGGTATGAGTATAACCATCAGACCAATCCGAACGGGGGCGGAATGTGGAGAAAAAACAGGAATGGAACAGGAATAGATCTTAACCGTAATTACGGACCTTATGCATACTGGAATGCTCCAAACGGAGGTTCAAGTACTGACCCTAATAGTGATACTTACCGGGGTACGGCACCGTTCTCAGAACTTGAGACACAGACTGTCAGGGATTTTCTTGGAGGTAAAAGTATAAAGTGTGCTTTGAATTATCATACCTATGGTGATTATCTCATTTATCCTTACGGAGCTTTGGTTCACGAAACCCCTGATTCATTAATATTCAGGGAGTATGCTGCAGATATGACAAAGTATAACCATTTCAGCACCGGCACAGATATGCAGACAGTCGGATATTCAACAAGAGGCAATAGTGATGATTATGCCTATGACGGGGATACTGTCTTAAACGGCGGGAAAATATTCGCGATGACACCTGAGTTGGGAACAGACGGCTTCTGGGAACCTCAGAGTCAGATATTCGGTCTCGCACAGGAATGTGTATGGATGAATAAATATTTAACCTGGGTTGCAGGGGCTTATGTAGACCTTCAAAATCCTAATTACGATAAAACATATTTCCTGCCCGGAGATACTATAGCAGTTCAGCCGGTATATTTTAATAAAGGACGTACCGGGGCATCTCCAATGACCATAGAATTAACCTCTTTAAGCAGCTATGCTACAGTATTTGCCAATTCGGCTCCGATTGACAGTATACCTTCAAGAGGCAGTGCGATGACATTTATGCCCTGCGGATTATTTTTGTCACCATCCACTCCTATTGAACAGGAAATTAAGTTAGTGCTTGCTGTACGTTCGCTCTCAACTTACTTACGCAGAGATACCATTTCTTTTATTGTCGGACTCCCCACGCTCGTTATGGCTGATACTACAAATAATATAAATACATTATGGACAATCACATCTTCGCCGGTAAATCCGAAATGGGCTGTAACAACTACAACATTTCATTCTGCTCCGAACTCATATACGGATAGTCCAACCGGAAATTATTCGAATAATGCTACCGTAACAATGACGCTGACAAATGCAATAAATCTTTCCACTTATCAGCATCCGAAACTTACATATTGGACACGTTATGATCTGGAATCGGGATGGGATTATGGTCAGGTAAGGATTTCAACAAATAACGGGTCCACATGGATACCGATGGCTGGAGAATATACAACTATAGGTTCAGGATCCTTCCAGCCGCCGGGACAGCCTTTATACAATGGAACCAGGACAACCTGGGTACACGAGGAAATCGATCTTACAGGTTATAACGCCAGCCAGTTTAAAATAAGATTCGAGCTTAAAACAGATGGAAGCCAGGTAAGGGACGGCTGGTATCTTGATGATATCGGAGTAATGATCTATGCAGCAGTGCCTGTTGAACTAAATTCCTTTACAGCAAATATTCATGAAGGAGATGTAGTTCTGAACTGGTCAACATCATCAGAACTTAACAATAATGGATTTGAAGTTGAAAGAGCTCAGGCAGACAACAAAGGAAATACCACAAGCAAATATTCCTCTGTAGGATTTGTAAAAGGTGCCGGTACAACTTCAGAAAAAACCAGCTACCGTTTTATTGATAAAACTCCTTTAAGCGGAACCTCTTATTACAGACTGAAACAAATAGATTATGACGGAACCTTCAGGATCTATGGCCCCCTTGAAGTAACAACCGCACCTGTTTACAGTTATACATTAGAGCAGAATTATCCTAACCCGTTTAATCCTTCCACAACGATTAAATATTCGTTAGCAGAGAATTCTTTCGTCTCTATTGAAATTTATAATATAATAGGACAAAAGGTAACATCTCTTGTTAATTCCAAACAGGAAGCCGGTACATATTCTGTTAACTTTGATGCAAATGAATACAACCTCTCCAACGGGGTATATATTTATAAGTTGAGGACGGATAATTTTACCAGCAACCGCAAAATGATTCTGATGAAATAATTATCAAACCATATTTCATAAAAGACCCCGCAGCGTGCGGGGTTTTTTTATGACAACACATCATATTTGTCTTCTTGTTTCCGCTGACTGTATGATTCTTAGTAATCTCAAATCATTGTAGGAGATTGTACTGTTAAACTTTTCAAATATAGGACTTAGAGTAAAATCAGGCGAAGCGGAGAATTCCTTAAAAACTTCTCCCCATCTATCCGGGGAAAGATTAACCAGCCCTTTCACCTTATCTATGTTTAATTTCCCCCCGCTATTGCTGTACCTGAAGAGGTGCCCTATAATTGTTTCAGGGATAACATTATACTGACTGCAAAGACTTTTTACAGAACTACCGTTATTAAATGCTTCGGCAACCTGCACAAAGCGTTTGGACTTCAACAGCAAAGTGACGCTGCTTCCTTCTGCTTTTGACCCGGTGATAACTTTGCTGCTGCAGTATTTTTTAATTACTGATAGAAATATCTCTCCATAAGTTTCATACTTTCTTAATCCTACACCGCTTACCCGGGTCATCTCATTTCTGTTCCGGGGATATGAAGCTGCCATTTCAGAAAGTGATTTATCAGAAAATATTATAAATGGAGGAATGTCTTTTTGTTCTGCCAGCTCTTTTCGCTTTCTCCTCAGTAATTCAAAAAGTTCAATATCATATTCTGATCTGTCTCTCCTCTTTAAGGTTTTGGGCTCAGTAGTCATACCGAAAACCTTCGCTCCGTTCTTTAGGACCGCAGAGCCGCCGCCGGTAATTTTAAGACTGCCGAATTCACCCGCACGGATAAGAAGCTCTTTCGAAATAAGCTGTCTAACTATCAGCTGCCACTGCTTTCGATCAAATTCCTTCCCTATACCGTATACAGATAGATTTTGATGTCTATTGGCGATGATCTTTTCAGATTCACTTCCTCTTAATAAATCGATTAAATATGAGGCTCCGTAGATCTCTCCCGTACGTTTCACGGCAGATAAAAATTTCTGGGCATATATTGTAATATCTGTTTGTTCCTTTGCCTCGCTGACGCAGTTATCGCACATTCCGCAAGTCGGGATACTATATTGCTCGCCGAAATATTTTATCAGGTCTGTCCTTCTACATTTTTCTGACTCTGCATATCTCACTATTGCATCAAGGTGTAGCTTGGCATTTATTCTTTCTTTTTCGTCCTCTTTCAGATCAATGAAATAATTAATTTTTGCTATATCCCCGTAACTGAAAAGCAAAAGACAGTCGGCTTTCAGCCCGTCGCGTCCCGATCTTCCGATCTCCTGGTAATACGACTCAATATTTTTGGGCAGATCATAATGAATTACAAAGCGTACATTCGATTTATTTATGCCCATTCCAAAAGCAATAGTGGCCACGATAATATCTACCTCATCCCGGGTAAACATGTCCTGGTTTCTATGCCTCTCCTGATCTGAAAGACCTGCATGATAAGGTTTGTTGGAGAAACCTGCATCAGCCAGGTCTACACTTAGATCATCCACCTGTTTCCTCGAAAAGCAGTAAATGATTCCCGGCTGGTTTTTATGTTCGTTTAAAAATGATAAGGTCTGTTCAAAAGCCCGTCTTTTAGGTATCACCTCGAGGTAAAGGTTTTCCCGGTTAAAGCTTGCGATAAATTTTTTATATGATGTCATATTCAGGTTGGCAATAATATCATCCTGAACTTTCGGAGTAGCAGTTGCGGTAAGAGCCAGGCAGACAGCGGAGGGAAATTTTTTCCTGAAATTACCGAGCTGACGATAATCCTTCCTGAAGTCGTGCCCCCATTCCGATATACAGTGCGCCTCATCTACTGCCAGGCAATGCACCTCATTGGTGCTGAATAAAATATTCAGATCAGCTTTACCCAATGATTCCGGTGCCAGGTAAAGCAGCTTCGCCTTCTTATTTTTAACCATATTATAATTAAAGGCATATTCCGAAGGCAGAAGCGAACTGTTCAATAAGGCAGCATTAACGCCAAGCTGTGCAAGCTGCTGAACCTGATCCTTCATCAGCGAGATGAGGGGGGAGATCACTATTGTTAATCCATCAAATATCATTGAGGGTATCTGATAGCAGATCGATTTTCCGCCTCCTGTAGGCATTACTATGAGAGTATCATTTCTGCTTAGGACATTTTCAATTATTTCCTGCTGAAGCGGACGGAAGGACTCATATCCGAAAATATTCTTTAAAATATTCTTTGTTTCTGTCATTTTCTTAACTCCCCTGTTGAGTTTTATAGGTTAAATATTTTTTTATTAAAAGCTGCTTATTAAATATTAAAAAGCTTATTTCTTTATAACCGGTCTTTTTCAGAGAATGCTGAGGAGTTCATTAAAACTTCCGATCATATAATCAGGATTTAACTCTCTTAGTAATTCCGGTGTCCTGTACCCGTAAGTTACAGCACAGGTTTTTGTGCCGGCGTTCTTACCGCAATTAATATCAAGATCAGAATCCCCAACCATCAATGTGTCATCCGGTTTTATACTTAAATTATTACAGATAAAAAGAAGCGGTTCGGGGGAAGGTTTTATCCCCATTCCATGCCTGCGTCCCATTATAAATGAAAAGTAATTATCTATTTTAAAATGATCTAATATCATTTCAGCCTGATCCTGTGCCTTTGTAGTAAGAAGTGATATGCTGATGCCGGCTGATGATATCTTATCGAGGACATCAATTACATTGTCGTAAAGGGAGGAAGTATCAATAAAATCAAAATAATAGCCTTTATAGATATTGATAAAGTGTTCAATATCAGGAACGGATATTTCCATATCCCTGAAAATATCAAGGAAATGATGACCGATTCGTCTATAAAATTCATCCTCCTGGATCTTACCGGCAATTCCCAAATGCTCTAGGGTCTTTAATGCTGTTTTGTAGATTGTATTGTGAGAGTTAACGAGTGTCCCGTCCAGATCAAAGGAAATATGTTCTACTAGCAAATAAAGCTCCTCTTGCTGAAATAAATATTTTTCAGAGCTATATGTTTTAAAATATTATTTTTATAAAATTATGCAATGAATATACTTTATTTAAGAGAATAATTAATCAAATGTATTTAACCAACAATAATTAAATTCAGGAGCTCTTTTATGAACAAATTCTCTTTACTTTCTATAATGGTGTTTTTATTTGTCGTTGGAACGGGGACACGTTCTTATGCACAGAATGAACCTGTTCTTTATTTCTGTGAAAGATATGATGATGACAAAGGTGAGATCGGTGTAGCCGACAGGTTCACTACCGGATATCTTACTGTTATGGTAAAATGCGACAGGGCATTGAAACTGGAAGATGTAAGTATTCAGTTCGATAAGTGGGACGCCAACAGTGGTAAATTTGAGTATTACAAGAAATTCAGCTATACAATCGATCGTGATATGAAATATGTCTTCTTTGCGAAAAATGATGATAGTGACCTGAGCTTTGACGACCCTGGATTTTATCGTGTCTTCCTGTTGGATGATGATGACGAAACAGTTTGCAGTTCACTTGTACAGATTATAGAATAATTTATCACCATCTTGAATACAGCCGGGTTTCTTTAAAGAAGTCCGGCTTTTTTTTTATAGATTGATCTGCCTCATACCTTTCTCCTCGTATTCACAGGAACTATGTGAATCATCATTATGTTACATATAGGTAACAATTATTTATTTTGATGTTTAGTATTTTAATTTGAATGTAAAGCAGATATAATGAAATCATTTGATGTTATTATTATAGGAGCCGGACCTATAGGGTTAAGCTGCGGGATTGAAGCCGTAAATAACAACTTGTCCCATCTCGTACTTGAAAAAGGATGCCTGGTTAATTCCCTTTTCCACTATCCTATAAATATGACCTTCTTCTCTACGTCGGACAGGCTTGAGATAGGTGATGTACCTTTTGTTTCACATGGAGATAAACCGACCCGGAGAGAGTCGCTGGAATACTACAGACGTGTAAGAGAATCCTGGAAGCTTAATGTTCATTTATATGAGAAAGTTCTCTCCGTTAAGGGTAATCCCGGCAATTTCGAGATAGAAACAACTCAGGATATTTATACAGCACATAATGTAATCATCGCAACAGGTTTTTACGATCAGCCTAATCTTATGAATATTCCGGGAGAGAACCAGCCTAAGGTCAAACATTATTTTGATGAAGCGCACCCGTATGCATATCTCGATATCGCTGTTATAGGTGCAGGCAACTCTGCAGTTGATGTAGCGCTTGAGACCTTTCGACGCGGTTCTAAGGTAACAATGATTATAAGAGAAGATGCATTAAAGGAAGGGGTAAAGTATTGGGTGCGTCCCGATATTGAGAACAGAATAAAAGAAGGTTCAATAAAGGCTTATTTTAATTCAGAGGTTAAAGAAATTAAGCAGGATGAGATAATCATATCCACTCCTGAGGAAATAATAACTTTAAAGAATGACTTTGTCTTTGCAATGACAGGATACCACTCTGATTTTTCATTCCTTGAGAATGCAGGAGTAAGTTTTGCAGGTACACACTGCGTTCCGGTCATTGATGAAAATACCTTTGAAACAGGTACAAAGGGTATCTTCCTCGCAGGGGTTGTCTGCAGCGGGTATGAAACAAGCAAATGGTTTATTGAAAATTCCAGGGATCACGCCGCTAAGATCATCTCTACTATTTTAGGCAGAAACTAAAAGACAAGACCTGCCGGAACCTTAAGTACCATTAATATCAGGGCAATTACAGGTGTAAGTAATGCCACCGAACCCCAGATATTCCATTGAGATGAAAGAATGTTATATTCATTTATGTCAAAATCACCGCTCCCGGTCAGTTTTAACATTTCTTTTTGAACAGGTACAACTTTTGACATATAGGCACCGGCAGATATTAATACAAGAATAATGCTCCAGAATATCCATCCGGTTCCAATATTCCATTGTCCTGTTCCCTGTGCTCCGAAACCAAATATCAACAATCCTGTAACTCCGGGCATAGTAAATAAACGGTCGCTTTTGATAATGCCCTTAACTGTATGCGCAATAATTTTCTTGTTTCCCGTCTGATCAGCAAACCGTTTCCAGAATACAGCCAGAAAGATATTTCCAACAAATATGACAGCAAAAATGATATGAAAAACCTTCATCCATAAGTACATATATGCTCCTTCTTATCGTTAAGTCAAATATAAATAATTTTATTTAACTCTTTTTTGCGGAAATCTGGATGTGATGAACTGTGACTTAGTATGTCAGGATGATCGTCTTTTTTGGTAATTTTACATTATCAATTTTAATTAATGCTATGGATATAACACTATTTCTTAAAAATCACAGTCCTGAAATTTTAACTAACGCCGTTAATGAACTCTCCCGGTCTCATTTAAAATCCTATGATAAGGCAACATTGGAAACAAACCGGTACAGACTTAAAAAACTACTTGAACTGTGTATAGCCTCAGTTTCAAATAAAAATCTGCTGGGGATGATCGAATACTCCGAGAAAATTGCAAGGGAGCGGTACGAATCGGGCTTTGATCTTCACGAACTGCATGCAGCTTATAATGTTTTAGAGGAAAGTATCTGGAAAAAAATAATTGATACTGTTGAACCTGCTGATCTTGGGGAATATCTTGGCTTAATAAGTACAGTCCTAGGTGCCGGTAAAGAAACACTTGCTTTAACATATGTTTCCCTTGCCAGCAAAATTAAATCAAGGACACTGGACTTATCGGGAATATTTCAGCGCTGAATACTTCAGTAAAAAAGCAGTTCTACCGCAAAGAAGCTTTATTAAGCATTGGGAACCTCTTGATTCACTTCATTTTAATTAGTGAATAAATAATAAGATTTTAGTATGCTTATATTCTTTTCACTCTTTTTAACCTTATATGCGGCAGTAAATTACTATATATTTATCCGCGGTTGGCAGGCGCTGTCATCACTTCCCGGATTAAGACTGTGGTATCTTGTAGTATTTATAATCTGCGCAATATCTTATTTTATTGCCAGGATCTTTGCCGAAAATCTTCCCGATACATTGTATGATATTTTCCTCTGGATAGGCTCCTTCTGGTTTGCATATATATTATATATGTTTCTTGCTGTCGTTCTTATTGATCTAGTCAGACTGCTGAATTCCCTGCTGCACTTCTTCCCTTCATTTAATGATTCCCATTATGGACTTGTCAAGCTGTCCGTATTTTGTATTATCCTGTTTACTATCAGCGCTGTAATCTTTTGGGGCTATCTAAACACCAGGAATGTTAAGATAAACACTTTTAACCTTGAAGTAAAAAAAGGAAAAAGTAACTTAACCGAATTGAATGTTGTGCTCGCATCAGATTTCCATTTAACACCCCTGAATGATGGAAAACTTCTAAAAGATATTGTTTGGAAGATTAATTCTCTGAATCCAGATATTGTACTTCTGCCGGGAGATATTGTTGATGATAAGCCTTCAGTTCTTAAGAAAAGAAATATTGGTCCCGAGTTTTTTAATATCAAGGCAAAATATGGAGTGTTCGCTTCTACCGGAAACCACGAATTTATTACAGGTATAAATTCATCAGCACAATACATAATCGATCACGGTATGAAGCTTTTAAGGGATAGTATTATCCTGATCGATAACAGTTTTTATATCGCCGGAAGAGACGACCGGAGTATAAATGCCTTCTCCGGCTTTCATAGAAAGACCCTTAAAGAAATTATTTCCGATGCCGAACCGGATTATCCGATTATTCTTCTCGATCATACCCCTATGCAGCTTGAAGAGGCGGAACAAAACAATATCGCGCTGCAGGTTTCAGGGCATACTCACCACGGACAGATGTTCCCAAATAATCTTATAACAAATATGATCTATGAGGTAAGCTGGGGGTATCTTAAAAAAGGTAATACTCACTATTATGTATCCAGCGGAGTAGGTACCTGGGGACCGCCTGTTAAAATAGGTAACGACGCAGAAGTTGTTAATTTTAAGATAAAATTCGTAGAATAACCCTGAACCAACTAATTGCCGGTGCTAATCAGGGTTTTCTCTCTTCCTGGTTTTCTGGATCCCTCCCATTATCCCGAACCCGATAACAATAAGAACAATTACAATAATCCAGGTTTGAGCCAGACCCAGTGCATAAGCACCATAACCCAACGCCGCTGCAACCAATATTGTCCCGAACAGGTATATCAAAAAATTAGTCATAATCTCTCTCCTTCTCCTTTACTAGCTCATTTAAACGCATTGCATTATAAACCGTTAAAGCACTATCATCTTAACGACATATACCTCCTTAACTATAGGCACCCAGGAAGAAGTGCCTTAAATTATTCAACCTGCTTTTCGTGAATCAATTACCTGCACCGATGCAGCCTGGGGTCCTTTATCCCCGTCAACTTCTGAAAATCTTACTCCCATCCCGGTCTGCAATTCTTCGAATGACATGTTAAGGATTGAATTCCGGTGGAAATAAATATCCCTTCCGTTAACTGTTCTGATAAATCCATAACCTTCTTCAGGATAAATTGAATGCACTATTGCTCTTACCTCCTGTTCAGGATGAGATTTAACCTGCTGCCTTTGTTTTCTTACTAGTCCTTGCAGCTGTTTTTTAGCTGCCCCGAATGCTTCCCTTATAATTTTGGGGAGTTTATCGTGTTTATCACTGTCACCCGGTTCTCTTGTTACAACAATTTCGTGTCCCGGCGGTACGGTAATATCTATCCGGAACCTGAACGGATTCCCTTTCTTCACAAAGCTATGGGGACGTTCAACTGCAATGCGGCAGCTTGTTATATGGTCGCAAATCAGTTCCAGCTTTGCTGCTTTTTCCCTTATCAATGATTCGATTGCTTCTGATTTTTCCACCTCCCTGTAGAATATTTCCAATGGTACCTGCATATCATCTCCTTCTACCAGTATTTTGGATACTCGTAATAGTTATAAAGTTCTTCTTCATACTGCCGGTTGATCTTTTCCATAAATTCAAAATCAGGACTCTTTTTAATTTTTTCAGCTGTAAGGTTTATCCTGACTTCTGAAGATGCCCAGCTTATCTTTTCAATCCAGTGAGGTGCAATAAGAACTTTTTTACTTCCAGGCATCCAGTTGCTGGTATCTATTACCGCATACCTGATTATCCATTTTTCATCATCAATAATGAAATCTTCAATATGTCCAATTCTCTCGTCCTTTGCCTGAATGGTGTAACCGATTACTTCATCTGCACTTCTCAAATGAGGATCTCCTTCTTTCTTAGTGTGTTCCTGATCTGCCATATCGTTAACTGACGGAGGTATCGCACCAACATATGCTTCAATAGGAGCCATTGTATAACCTGCATTTGCATACCAGTATGCAGGCCATTGATAATAATTAACAAGCTCATTTTCGTGCTGACGCGAGACCGGTTTATCGGTATCTATACCGGGACTTTTTTCTACCTGCTTTTTTGTAAGGCTGACTGGAAAAATCTTTTTAGCCCAGTCAGGTTTACTTAAAGAAACCGGTGAAATTAAAACGAGTCTGTCGATCAGCCAGGTACCTGTATCAGCAACCATATAACGTATTATCCAGTCCCTGTCATCGAACAGAAAACCATTGACCTTTCCTATTTCTCCATCTTTAGCGGCTATTTTAAAACCCTTCATTTCCTTTGCACTTCTTAACATAACTTACTCCTCTCCTTTTTACTAATATTTTTTCTGATGCTCCCCGCAATAATATGTTGTCCTGCCTCCTATCCTGCTGATCAGGATATCTCCTCCGCATTCAGGACACTTCTGCTTCTTTTTTCTGTAATGAACCAAATAGCTCTTAGGAAAACTCTTATACTTTGCTTCAATCTTAATTCCAGTTTTTAAGATCTTCATCATATTCCGGAAAAGCTCCTGCAGTTTTTTATCAGGTATCCTGTTCACAATAGAATGAGGATCAATCCCTGTATGAAATAATATTTCATCGGCATATAGATTCCCGATGCCGGCAATTATTTCCTGGTTCATAAGTACAGCCTTTACCGGTGCAGATCTTTTATGCACCAGTTCATAAAAATCCTTATAGCTTAACTTTGCCTTAAGTGCATCAGGACCAAGATTTTTCTTTGCTATATAATCATCAATACTTTGTGTTAAAGAAATCAAACCCAGTTTCCTGCTGTTATCGAATGCAAGGCTGCCATCCTGAAAATTTATAAGCAGGCGGATATACCTGGGAGCCTCCTCTTTCTTTTGATAAAACCTAAGGGATCCTGTCATACCGAAATGAAGTACAAGGGAATAGCCATTCTCTAGAGAGCCGAAAAAGTATTTTCCGTGCCTGGATGAAGAAACAAATTCATTCCCTTTAAGCTTCCTGATCAGGTCATTTTTATTAACCCCGGTAAGCATTTCAGGGCTTTTTACATCAGCTCTTACTATTTTTTTATTAAGTGAAGTCGAATCGAAATATCTTCTGAATATCTCCACATCCGGCAGCTCCGGCACTGATTCCTCCAGAATAGTTTTTGTAATAAGATATAAGAAGGGCTATAACTTAATGTGTCATAAGCTACAGAAGTGAATAGGGCTATAATGAAACTATTTTCTTTTGAACTATTTCAGCGATTTTTTTGCCAATGCTTAAAGACGCAGTTGCTGCAGGAGAAGGGGCATTCAGCACATGTACCATTGAGGGGGATTCTATTATTTTAAAATCATCGATAAGCTTTCCGTCATTATCGAGAGCCTGCGCACGGACACCTGCTCCTCCGGGTACAAAGTCATCATATTGTATTTCAGGCACAAGTTTTTGAAGAGCAGCAACAAATGCTTTCTTATTGAATGACCTGTAGAATTCTCCGAACCCCATTTTATAATATTTTCTTGCCATAATCCTGAAACCTTTATACAGGACAAGCTCGGTCATCTCATTAAATGAAAAATCACTTTTCTTATACCCTTCACGCTTAAACGCAAGCACAGCATTAGGTCCTGCTTCCACTCCCCCTTTTATCATTCTTGTAAAATGCACACCCAGAAATGGGAATTCAGGATCAGGAACAGGGTATAATAAATTCTTTATTAATAGCTCTTTTGAGGGTTTTAATTTATAATATTCCCCTCTGAAAGGAACGATCCGTACATCAGGATTTACTCCGCACATTTTTGCTATATGGTCTGAGTGGAGCCCGGCGCAGTTTACCAGGACCCGGCAGGTAATTTTTCCGGCTGTTGTATCAAGAACAAGATCTTTTCCTTCAGCTGATAAAGCGAGGAATTTAGTACCCGTTAAAATTGTACCCCCTGAATTTCTTAAAAGCTCTCCATATTTTTCAGTTACAGTAATGTAATCTACAATGCCGGTCTGCGGAACAAATAATCCATCGATACCTGCAGCGTATGGTTCGTGCAATTTTATTCCTGCAGGTGTAAGTCTTTCCAGTCCCTCAAGACCATTTGCTTTTCCCCTTTTCTCAAGGTCATCCAGTGCAGATATCTGATCTTTATTTACTGCAATTACCACCTTTCCGCATTTTTCGTGTTTTATATTATGTTCAGAACAGAATGCGTAAAGAAGATCTCTGCCGTTGGTACAGTTCAGGGCTTTTAAGGATCCGGGTTTATAATAAAGTCCCGAATGGATCACCCCGCTGTTATTTCCTGTCTGGTGGGCCGCAAGTTTATTTTCGGCTTCGAGAAGTGCAACCGAAAAATTTCCTGAAGCGGAAAGCTGCATTGCAGTTGAAGTCCCGATTATTCCCCCGCCAATAACAGTTATATCGTATATGATGTTGTTCATAATGTTTAATTCGAATAGAAACAAAATTACGAATAAATTTTTATCGTTTTATTATATCCCGACAACATAATTAATTCCTAATTTTCAACTGCTGTCCGGGATAAATTATAACTAATAAAAAAGTGCGATAATTGTTAGTATTGGACAGAGTTTTCTTTCTTAAATTCAATCTCACATTTGGAATAAATTTTAGCGCCGGCAACTCTTCACAATCATCAAAAGCATATAACCGCCGACAATCGAAATATTCTGCTTCACCCTGTAGGGGTGATATAATTGTAGAAAAACATTACGAAATAATCCTGATCCCTGTAGGGGATCCATAAAATTAATATAAACTGCCTGATTCAACTTTTATGGATCCCCTTCAGGGATCAAATGTTTTGGTTAGTTTCTACAATTATATTCCCCCTACAGGGGAAAGCACATCAATTGAATATTTTCTATAAAACGAACTTCCCGATTCTCTATAGGAATCTAATACTGAAATTGGCTGGTTGCTACAATTATATTCCCCCTACAGGAAAAGCATTGTGGACAAAACAATATTTTCTTTTTTAAAATAAACTCCTTTTTCTGCTATAATTGGCAATTTATAGATAATTGAAATGATGCTTCATCCTGTAGGGGTGACATAATTGTAGAAAAATATAACGAATAAATCTGATCCTTGTATTGGATCAATAAAATTTAGTTGCTTATTTTTTCTCAAGTATTGACTTCAGGGATGACTCTCTTTTTAGCAATATGTATCATATAAGAGGGTAAAACAAACTCATCCCCGCCCTTCTCTTGGGAAGAGAAGGGAGCAGACATAGAAATAAGCTAATAATATGTGATGTGATACAAAGATCAGTTATATATAAAAAATATTATTACACAATTAACAGATTTTTTCTTTTATAATTTTTTTTAAATTAAAATTGTTTTCTTGCTTAAGTTTACATCAGTTCCATTATATAATTTAGGTTCATATGGAGAAAAAGCTTTTTAACGGTTCAAATAGTGAAGTAACGATCCTTGGATTCGGATGCTGGGGAATTGGCAAAGGTGACTGGGTAGGAGCTGATGATAAAGAATCCATACAGGTTTTGAGAAAAGCAATTGATGAAGAAGTAAACTTTTTTGATACAGCAAATGCATATGGAAACGGACATAGTGAAACGCTTCTGGGGCAGGCTGAAAAAGAATCAGGCAGACAGGTATTCATTGCAACTAAAATTCCTTCGAAGCTGAGAGAGTGGCCGGCCGCAGATCATTCAACTTTAAAGGATTCATTTCCTTCTAAATATATAATTGAAAAGACTGAAGAAAGTCTGCGTAACCTGGGAAGGGATTATGTTGACCTGCAGCAGTTCCACGTCTGGAATGATAAATGGGCAGATCAGGATGAGTGGAAAGAAACTGTTATGTAAATTAAAGGAGCAGGGGAAAGTAAGATACTGGGGCATATCCGTAAATGACCATCAGCCCTGCAATGGCATTGAGTCAGGTAAAACAGGACTGATAAGTTCATTCCAGGTAATATTCAATATATTTGAGCAGAAACCTGTAGAAAAGCTGTTTCCCTTCTGCGATAAACATCATATTAGTATAATCGCCAGGGTTCCTTTTGATGAAGGAGCGCTAACAGGAAATGTTGATCCTTCAACTTCATTTCCTAGCGGCGACTGGCGCAGTGATTATTTCCAGGGTAAAAGAAAGCTTGAAGTAAAACTCAGGGCTGATGAAATATGGAAGGATGTTAAAGATGAGACTTCCTGTCTAGCCGAAGCCGCATTAAGATACACCATAAGTTTTAATTCAGTTACCACGGTTATCCCCGGAATGAGGAAAATGAAAAACCTTATGGCTAATCTTAACAGCATAAAAAAAGGTCCCCTCTCTAAAACACTGAAGGATAAATTAAGAGTTCACCGGTGGGATAAGAACTTTTACGAATGAGTTCAAAAAAAACAATTACAGTATTCGGAAGCGCAATGCCTCTTGACGGGGATGAAGAATTTGCAGATGCTTTCCTCTTAGGATGCCTGCTTGCTCAAAATAATTATAATGTGTGCACCGGCGGCTACAGGGGAATAATGGAAGCGGTCTCCAAAGGCGTAACAGAGAATGGAGGGGAAGCAACAGGCGTAACCCTGACATATAATAAATCTGAAGGCAATAAATACCTTACAAGAGAAATTAAATGTGCCAGTCTCTTTGAGAGGATTAAAACACTCATTGAAAAAGGAGATGCATATATAATATTACAAGGTGGGACCGGTACACTGCTTGAGCTGGCTGCTGTATGGGAGTTTATGAATAAAGGTCTTATCCCTGTTAGGCCGATTGCCTGTCATTCTATAATGTGGAAGGAGATAGGAGCAGTCGTTGATAAGCAGCTTGAGCGCGAGAAACGGGTAGGCGGATTAGTCAGATATTTTAGCAGAGTTGAAGATATAGCAGATTATCTGAAAACATCGCTCTCAGATAATTAAAATTTTATAATAAAAGATCCTCTACCGCTTTATAAACCATTCCTACCGTCAGTTCTTTTATGCATTTAAATTTCACATCATCGCGGAAGCAGATCAATGGACGTGGAGAATAAATAAAGCAGGGGGCGCAATCCAGATACAAGCATACAATTTTATACTCAGTTTTCCAGGGATGGATATAAGCCGGATTTGTTGGTCCTATGATGGCAGCAGTTTTTAATTTTAATGCTGCTGCTATATGCATAAGACTTGAATCATTTGAAACAAACAGGCCGCATCTTTTCATCAGCGCCGCACTCTCGGCAAGATTGCCTGAGGAAATTACAAAGCAGCCCGGTAAGTTTATTTCATTCTTAATCTTTTCTTTAAGTTCATTCTCTTCGGGACCGCCGAATATCAGAACCTTTGCTCCTCTTTCGTTTATAAGTTTCCTCCCCAGTTCAGCAAATTTTTCCGGCTCCCACCTTCTTTTAATATGATTCTTTAATACTGCTGATCCTGGATGAAATCCGATTACAAGATCTCTTTCATTTATTTTATTCTCTTCAAAAAATCTATCTGCAAAAGCCTTATCACTATCAGTAAGAGGAAATTCAAGCTCCGGCTCTAAATTAAACTTCTTTCCAAGCAGTTCTTCTACAAGAAGAATATTTGTCTCTACATTATGCCGGGTGTCGCTCTCAATTATTCTAATATTATTCAGCCATCCGAGATTCTCTTTATCTTTTCTCAGATACTTAACACCAGCTCTTTTTGGTGCCCCGATCATATAATTTATGAGATTATATTCCCTCCGGTTGGAAGGATAGACATTTATGGTAATGTCGTATTTGTTCCGTATCCCGAGGATCGACGCAAATGACTTTAATGATCCTTCCTTAAGAAAATCAAAGTAGATTGTTTTATTTATGTAAGGCAGCCGTTCATAAAGATCTTTCACCCCTTTGTACATTACAAGAGCATCGATTTCTGAATCGGGTAAATCTTTTTTAAGAAGCTTTAGTGCGGGAGTAAACATTAAAGCATCCCCGATACCGGAAAGTGCAATGATAAGGATCTTAGTCATAAATTAAATTTAATTTTCCGTAAACTTATAAAAAAAGGCTGAAAGGAGAACCTTCAGCCTTTGAATTTTAATACCCCTTCGGATTATTTCGTTGTATCAGGAGGGGGAGGACTGCCGGCATTGCCCTGAATGATTGCACGGTATTTCTGAACATTTGATTTAACATTCTGATCATTCGGGAATAAAGTTTCAAGTCTCTGCCATACTTCAAGGAGCTTCCTGTTATTTCCGGTGTTTTCATATGTATCAAGAAGTATCCTGTACGGGTTCCAGTAGGATTGAACATCTGTGGGATTTTCATCAATCATCTGCCATCCTTTTTTCTCTATCTCGGGAACAAGCTCCTCGTACTGTTTTCTTCCGCCTGCCTGCATATAAATGTTGCCTACTTCATACAGCAGTCCGAAATCAAGAGGTAAAACAGATCTCGGCATTACGCTTTCCATTCTGTCAAGAGTCCTTAGGGCAAGATCTTTTTGGCCGGAATTAACATAATTTATTGCGAGACGCATAAAACCGTTACGGAAGTTCTGCGTCATTCGCATATGATTTTCATCAAAGAAAATGTCCTTATTATTCAGACCTCTGAAAAGGAATCCGGGACGGTAATCTTTTGAAGGAGTCTGTGGAGTTTCAAAAAGATGTTTCTGCAGCATAGCTATATTAATGAACTCCTCGCCTGCTTTCCTTTTTTCAGGTACGAGTCTCAGACCCATACCTTCCATTTTCAAATAATCGCTTAAGCCTATCTTACTGTCCTCAGAACAGGTGACGGCAAAATATATCGGACGCTCCCAATTATTTGCCATTATTATTTCCCTCACCATTATATCCTGTACGCGTATCGCCTTTACAGTTCCAAAGGTTAGGGTATTGTTCATAGTGAAGGTAATGTTTCCCTGCTTTATGATTGAAGTATCCTTAATATCATACTGTTTAACAAGATCGCCGATGGTCTCGCGTTCCTTTTACACCCGGCGCAGGAATTGTAAGCTGCCTCGGTTCCCATTGCATCGGTCTGATCTGTGCAATCTGTTCATTGGTAAGGTTCATTTTAATGGTGCCTACCTTATAAGGATCATTATTCTTCAGCTGGCTGATATACCAGGAAGTATTCAGCAGACTGAGATTAGCAATCCTCACGTCTCTTCTGACTCCTTCAACATCCTGCAGGTACCATAACGGGAATGTATCATTGTCGCCGTTAGTAAATAGTACAGAATTGGGTGCACAGCTTTGAAGAAGATTATAGGAGTAATCCCACGGTATCCAGTTTTGAGACCTGTCGTGTGTAAAATAATTAGCCCAAAGCATTCTTACAGGAACTAAAAATATAATAGCTGCAAATGCTACTGCAATAGCTGCCTTGCGCATCTGTGCGTTTTGAACTTTTTCGACGATCAGATCAAATAATCCTCTTGCACCGAGGGCAATCCATAATGCAAATACAAAAAAGGCGCCCACATAAAAATAATCTCTTTCTCTCGGCTGGGGCTGCTGCTGGTTCTGATAGAAAGCAGTTAAATAACCCATAAGAATAAACATTATCATGAAGACGGAAGCCATTTTCCAATCCTTCCGGAAATGATAATAAATCCCGAAGAGACCAATGAGAAGCGGGATTCCGAATAGTGAATCCTTCACATCTCCCTTAAACTGAACACCTAAGATTTTTCCGAAGAAATTTCCTACACTATTGAACGGGGCAATATTAGCGCCTGCATCCTGATCCCAGCTTTCTCTGCCGGCAAAATTCCAGAGGAGATACCTGGTTTCCATATGATGCATCTGATATCTCCAGAAGAAATCAAGATCGCTGGAATAATCAGTATATACACCCTGCTGGTGAGCTTCCTGTGTAAATCTTCTTTTGAACGTAGGGAAGTCGCCATACTGCTCCCTGTTCAGGTAAGAAACCAATTCAGAAAACGTATCAGGCTCATTTTCATTCATTGGAGGATTTTCATTTGCCCTGATAATAACCATTGCAAATGTAGTAAAGCCTATAAGTGTGAAAATGAAAGCCATCGAGATCAGATGAAGGGTAGGCTTCTGATTGTCAGTTGCATATTTTACACCGTAAGCAGCAATGGCTATTATTGCGGCTAAGGCGATAACAGGAACGACTGCACTTTCACCGCCTATCCAGGTCAGCAATATCGGAAGGAATTTTACAATGCCGGGATAAGTAAGGAACAGGGCAAAACCGCCTATGATTATAGGCATATAAATAGAATTCCTGTTGAGTAATTTTTTCCAGAAGACTCCTACAAGGAGGGCACTGACACCGAACATTATCAATTTAAACCGGGAATCAAAACTTTCATATTCTTCGGGACTAACAGGTGAAGAAGATTTTTGCCCCGACCAAAGAATAACCGCAATAAGAAGCAGGATACCTATATGCGCAAGAAAAATATATCCGCTTTTTTTACATACTTCCTCATCTACGAGATATTTCCTGAACAGTATTACCATCACCACCGGTACAATGGCAAGAACACTCATCAAGTGAACTCCTGTTGATAAACCGATCAGGTAAGCTATCATAAGCAGGTATTTTTCATTATCCTTTTCATCTGCCTTTTCATTCCACAGCATCATAAGGTAGGTAACAGCTGCAAACAAAAAAGTACTGAAGGCATAGACTTCGGCTTCCACTCCGTTAAACCAGAAAGTATCGCTGAATGAAAAAGCAAGTGCACCTACAGCGGCAGCAATATATGTTCCGATTGAATCAAAACGTTTTGTCAGATCCTTGCCCCTGTAGTTTTCAATTAACTTTACGGCTATCAGGTAAAGGAGTGTAACTGCGAACGCACTCGAAAAAACAGAGATCAGATTAAATCTGAATGCAATGTTTGCCGCGAACGGTATCATTGAAAATAATCTGCCGAGCAGAAGGAAGAATGGTGCACCGGGGGGATGCGGTACCTGCAGGTAATAACCGGCGGCAATAAATTCACCGCAGTCCCAGAAACTGACAGAAGGCTGAGCGGTAAGCCAAATAACGATTAATGAGATAAAAAATACAGAACCTGCAAAGATTCTGTTCATTAGTTTAAAATCCATCTAAACCTCGAAAGTGAAAAAGGTATCTTTGAAAATTAGCTGAAACTTCATTCTTAAACAATGAAATAACCCCTGTTACTCCTCCTTTTTTTTGAAAGTACTTCTCGTAGTCATCTTTTTTAGGGGAGATATTGTATTTATCATATAGTTCTTTAAGCCTGCTCATAGAGATAGTATCAAAATCCTCCTCATCCTTGTGCATCTTGACGAACATTTTAAAGTCTTCAGCTTCTTTCCTGTCGAAGTCCCGCTCGTGTCTTTTGAGGGCTTCGATAAACTTCTGTTGGTCTCGAAATGACATAAACCCTCCTATTTAAGGTTAAAAAACGTTTTGCTAAAAATAACAAACAAAAGAGTAGATAAAAAGACCATGCAGGGACACTAAGTTCCCGGGGCTTCGATACGCCGCCTTCGGCATTTCCGTATAACTATCAAATCGGAGGCGACCTTTTTTTCCCCGACCATACTAATGTCATCAAGTGTTTTTAAGTTCTCGAAAAAAACTTCCCCTCAAATCGGTCATCGAGTGTTTTCGAACTGCAAGGTCATCGAGTGTTTTCGAGTCTTCGAGAAAATGTATCGAGATGACCGGGCATCTGCAGAAATTTCCCAAATCGAGCTCCATCTCTGGCATTTTTTCGAAGTACCCTTAAATTTGCAGTTGATGTTAAAATATTACAAAATATATAAACCCTATGGGGTGCTCTCGCAATTTATGGACAAGGAAGGAAGAAAAACCCTTTCATCTCTTTATAAATTTCCCTGCTGACGTTTACCCTGTCGGCAGGCTTGATATGGACAGCGAAGGTCTGCTGATAATTACAAATGATAAAGTTTTAACCGATAAACTCCTTAATCCGGAAAGAAAAACCGAAAAAGAATATTATGTGCAGGTGGAAGGAATACCTGATGAAAAATCATTAATGCAGCTTCGGGAAGGAGTAGTTATTGAAGGGAAAAAGACACTGCCGGCTGTTGTAAAAAAAATTAATGAGCCTGGTTTCCCTCCCAGGATTCCTCCGATAAGAGAACGAAAAAATATTCCGGTAAGCTGGATTAGTTTAACAATTACAGAGGGGAGGAACAGGCAGGTAAGAAAAATGACATCGGCGGCAGGATTTCCAACACTGCGACTGATCAGGGTAAGAATTAATAATATTTCACTGGATGATATGCAGCCCGGTGAAGTAAGAGAGATCCAGTTAAAGGATCTCTCTTAAAAATAATTTAAATAGCTAAACCAGGTCTGCTGTGCAGGCAGAACATTTTTTTGCTTTAACGGGAATCTTGCTCATACAATAAGGACATTCCTTTTCAGTTGGTTCAGCGGGAGTAACTGCGTCTTCTTTTTTCTTCATTGCGTTTACACCTTTAATAAGCAGAAATACTGAAAACGCTACAATTAAAAATGTAATAACGGTATTTATGAACATCCCGTAGTTTAATGTTACAGCACCCGCGCTTTTTGCCTGGGCTATTGTGGCATAAGGTCCAGGAGCAGCTGCTCCTTCCTTTAAAAGAATAAATAATTGTGAGAAATCGAGATTACCCAGCGCCAGTCCAATGGGGGGCATAATAACATCATCAACCAGGGATTTTACGATTGTACCAAAGGCAGCACCGATGATAATACCGACAGCCATATCAAGTACATTTCCCCTCATAGCAAAGTTCTTGAATTCTTTGAGCATTTTTCTATCTCCTGAATATTGGTTTCTAAAAATGCATTGATGCTTCGCAAAAATAGCTTTTTTTGATTGAAAAGAAATACTACCCGGTTAAACAAATCAAATATAAAGCAGGCTTTTTATGAAAATCTAAAGTACAGTTTCATTATTAATAATACTTAAGAAATGCTATTTTGCTATTAAAGACAATTGCCTGCGTAATGACTTCGGTATGACTGCGGCATGCCTGCGGCAAAATGCCCTTTCAGCCGCACCCATGCCGCAGTCATGCCGCAGTCATGCCGCACCCAGAGGTCTTTTAAATAGAAAGAAGTTAGAAATAATGGTTGGAACGGGTTAGTTCGGGATTGCAGGGAATTAATGCATATATAATTTCTTTAATATTCAGGAGGTTTTAACCTAATCCCTCATTTTCGATTTTTAATTTAGCTTACTGAGATTGGCTACCTAATCAGTTATCACACCTATACCTGTTCAACACAGCTTTCCTTGTATTTCTTTACCAAATCCATTAAGTTTCTTTTCTGAAATTCACAAAGCCTCCCCTGTTTTATTTTGATTTTGAATGAAATATCCTGTTTTTAACAGAATTTCTTATTCCAGGGAAGGCGATGTAATTTCAATCAATACAGAAATGAAATAGGATAATAAGGTATGAGTAATAATAAACCCACCGATATTAACGAAATTGAAACAAAGGAATGGCTCTATTCCCTCGATTATGTGCTTGAACATGGCGGACCCGAAAGAGTAAAAGAACTCCTTCAGCAGCTTCAGATCAGAGCCCATAAAGCGGGAGTTGAAATTCCCTTTACTGCAAATACACCATATATAAATACTATACCAAGAGAAAAACAGCCTACCTTTCCCGGCGACCGTGAAATTGAAAGACGTATTAAAAGTCTTATCCGCTGGAATGCAATGGCTATGGTGGTAAGAGCAAATAAACTTGAAAGCGGCATAGGAGGACATATTTCCACATATGCTTCTGCTGCTACTCTTGTATGAAATCGGATTTAATCATTTCTTCCGCGGCAGAGGAGAAGATTATGACGGCGACCAGATTTATTTCCAGGGACATGCTTCCCCCGGTATCTATGCCCGTGCATTTCTTGAAGGAAGACTTAAGCACTGATCAGCTTGAGAATTTCAGAAGAGAACTTCAGGATAAACCGGGACTTTCTTCTTATCCCCATCCCTGGCTTATGCCTGATTTCTGGGAATTCCCGACAGTATCTATGGGACTGGGTCCTATTATGGCAATCTACCAGGCACGCTTTAACAGGTATCTGGAAGACCGCGGATTCAAAAGCAAAACAGGTAAAGTTTGGGCCTTTCTCGGTGACGGTGAAACAGATGAACCTGAAGCCCTCGGTGCTATTACACTTGCATCAAGGGAAAAGCTTGATAACCTCATATTTGTTATTAATTGTAACCTGCAGCGACTCGATGGTCCTGTAAGAGGTAACGGAAAAATTATCCAGGAGCTTGAAGCTATATTCCGTGGTGCAGGATGGAATGTTATTAAAGTAATCTGGGGAAGTGAATGGGATCCTCTGCTGGCAAAGGATAAGGAAGGTAAGCTTGTACGCAGAATGGGAGAAGTTGTTGATGGACAGTATCAGAAGTATTCTGTTGAAACAGGAAAGTATTTCCGTGATCATTTCTTCGGAGTCGATGCTGATCTTCTTAAAATGGCAGAACATCTCTCAGATGAACAGCTAAGGAAAATGAAACGCGGCGGTCATGATCCCGAAAAAGTTTTTACTGCGTATAAAGCTGCAGTTGAACATAAAGGACAGCCGACCGTAATTCTTGCAAAAACCATTAAAGGATACGGACTTGGTGAAAGCGGTGAAGGTAAAAACATTACCCACCAGCAGAAAAAATTAAATGAAGATGAACTGAGAGAATTCAGAACGAGATTCGGCATTCCGATTTCGGATGAAGATGTTGTCTAAGGCTCCCTTCTACAGACCGGCTGATGATTAGCACGAAATGAAATATCTTAAACAGAAAAGAGAATCACTCGGCGGATTTATTCCTTCAAGACAGCTCAGATATACGACCGATTAAAACTCCTCCTGAAGATATATTCGAAGAATTCTATAAAGGAACTGAAGGAAGGGATGTTTCTACAACAATGGTGTTCGTAAGAATACTTGCCAAGCTTCTG
Source organism: uncultured Ignavibacteriales bacterium (assembly GCA_963764685.1). Lineage (GTDB taxonomy): Bacteria > Bacteroidota > Ignavibacteria > Ignavibacteriales > Ignavibacteriaceae > CAVXTT01. The sequence goes on along the minus strand of CAVXTT010000025.1, from coordinate 10,276 downwards.
AAGGATAAGGAGATAGGAAAGCTGATAGTGCCCATTGTTCCTGATGAAGCAAGAACATTTGGACTGGAAGCTTTGTTCAGGCAGGTTGGAATTTATTCTCATATAGGACAGTTATATGAACCGGTCGATGCTGCAAGTCTGCTTTATTATAAAGAGGCAAAGAACGGACAGATACTTGAGGAAGGTATTACCGAAGCAGGTTCAATGTCATCATTTATTGCTGCAGGTACTGCATATGCAACTCACGGCTTAAATATGATCCCCTTCTTTATTTATTATTCAATGTTCGGCTTCCAGCGAATTGGTGATCTGATATGGGCTGCAGCCGATATGAGCTGCAAGGGATTTTTAGTCGGCGGTACTGCAGGACGCACTACTCTTGAACGGCGAAGGGCTGCAGCACCAGGACGGCAACAGCCACCTGCTTGCTTATCCTGTTCCGAATCTTATTACTTACGATCCTGCTTTTGCATTTGAACTTGCAGTAATTATACGAGATGGCATAAGAAGAATGTATGAAGAACAGGAAAAAGTATTTTATTACCTTACTGTAATGAATGAGAATTACCCGATGCCTGAAATGCCTGAAGGTGCCAAGGAAGGCATTCTTAAAGGGATGTACAGATTTAGAGCTTCTTCTAAGGAAGATGCAAAGACAAGAGCGCAGCTTTTCGGAAGCGGGACGATCATTAATGAAGTATTGAAAGCACAGGAGATTCTTGAAGAGGAATACAAAGTTGCTGCTGATGTTTGGAGTGTAACGAGTTATAAGGAATTGAGAAAAGATGCCCTTGAATGTTGAAAGATGGAATCTGCTTCATCCTGTTAAAGAGCAAAAAGTCCCTTATATAACCTCACAGCTTCAGGATACCGGTGATGTGTTTGTTGCGTCATCTGATTATGTGAAAGCTCTTCCGGACTCAATTAGCAAATGGGTTCCCGGCAATTTAATCTCGCTTGGTACAGATGGATTCGGCAGAAGTGAAGGACGTGAAGAACTGCGTGACTTCTTTGAAGTAGATGCCAAACATATTGTACTTGCCGCATTAACCGGTTTGATGAAAGAAAAGAAAGTAAAACCGGCTGTTGTTGAGAAAGCAATGAAGAATCTAAAAATAAAACCGGGCAAAAGAAACCCGATGAATACATAAAGAGGTTACGAAAATGGCTAAAGAATTTAAGCTACCCGAACTAGGTGAAAATATTGAAACTGCCGGAGTAGTTGGCGTGCTGGTGAAGCCGGGAGATAAAATCCAGAAAGATCAAAGTATTATTGAAATTGAAACTGATAAGGCGACAATTGAAGTGCCTTCCGAGTCCTCAGGAGTAATTAAAGAAGTTCTGGTTAAAACCGGTGATAAAATTAAAGTAGGACAGACAATCATTACTATTGAAGAGGATTCACAAAAAACTGAGACGGAAGCACCCGCTGAAGAAAAAGAAAAAGAACGAGCACCTGAACCTGAAGTAAAACGGGAAGTTGGAAAAGACAAAGAACACGTTGATGAAGTTACTCCACCTGTAGTAAGTAAAACTAAAGGCAGGCAGGAAACCGTAAATGTAAGTTTACCCGAATTAGGGGAAAATATTGAATCCGCGGATATACTTAATGTGCTTGTCAAACCCGGCGATATGCTTCAGAAGGACCAGGGAATAATTGAAATTGAAACAGATAAAGCAACTATTGAAGTACCCTCTAATGTACAGGGAAAAGTTGTTGAAGTTCTTGTAAAGCAGGGAGAGAAAGCAAAAGTGGGACAGATTCTCATTGTGGTTCAAACTGAAGGGGCTGCTGAAGAAGCTAAGCAGCAGATTCAGAAACAGGAAGAGAAAAAGGAAATCCCGGAGAAGGAAGAAAAGAAAGGACCTGAACCGTCAGCTGACAGAAAAGAAACAGAATTAAAGGGAAAGAAGAGTGAATTCCAGCCGGGAGAAATTGATAACCAGCCTCCAATTATTAAAAATGCAGCACCTGCAGCACCATCGGTAAGACGGCTGGCGAGAGAGCTTGGTATTAATATAAACAATGTTCCCGGCAGCGGAGCAAATAACCGTATCTCTCTTAATGATGTCAAAGACTATGTAAAGAAGATTAATGAACAGCGTCAGACAGGAGGCTGCCAGGGATTAAATATTAAGCAGGAGACATTGCCTGATTTTTCCAGGTACGGTAAGATTGATCGGAAACCGATGAGCAAGATTAGAACGGTTACAGCTGAACATTTAAGTTATGCCTGGGCAACTATTCCGCACGTAACACAACACGATAAAGCTGATATTACCGAGCTGGAGAAAATAAGAAAACAGTATAACCCCAAAGTTGAGGAAGCAGGAGCCAAATTAACTGTAACGGGTGTACTTGTAATGATTGCAGTTGCGGGACTTAAGAAATTCCCCCAGTTCAATTCAAGCATTGATATGGAAAAGCACGAAGTGATCACAAAAGGATTATTTTAATATCGGCATAGCCGTGGATACGGAGAACGGATTGATCGTACCTGTTATTAAGAATGCTGATCAGAAAGGCTTGCTGAAATATCAGTTGAAATGAACTCGCTTGCAGAAAAGGCACGAAGCAGAAAAATAGGACTTGATGATCTTCAGGGAGGATGTTTTACAATTACTAATCTCGGCGGTATCGGCGGTACCTATTTTACTCCTATTGTTAATGCACCCGAAGTAGCAATACTTGGTGTATCGAGAGGAAGCTATGAACCGGTTTATAAGGACAAGCAGTTTGTACCAAGATTTATGCTCCCGCTTTCATTATCATATGATCACAGAATAATAGATGGTGCAGATGCTGCAAGATTTTTAAGATGGGTATGTGAAACACTTGAACAGCCTTTTAATTTAATACTTGAATAAGTCTATCTAATGGAAAAAATAAATTTAGCAGTTATCGGAGCTGGTCCCGGAGGATATGCAGCAGCTTTCCTTGCGGCGGATCTGGGAATGAATGTTACATTAATAGATAAAGAAAAAAATCCGGGAGGTGTTTGTCTGTACCGGGGATGTATTCCTTCAAAAGCATTGCTCCACGCGGCAAAGCTGATAAATGAAACAAAAGAAGCAAAGCGATGGGGACTCGATTTCGGCGAGCCCAAAATAGATATCAACCGGCTGCGCGATTGGAAGAATGAAGTAGTAGCTAAGCTGACAGGAGGAGTGGGTATCCTTTCAAAGCAAAGAAAAATAAATTATAAACAAGGGATCGCAGCATTTATAAATTCTAAAACTTTGAAGTTTGAAAATATCACAGGGCAGACGGAGGAACTCACATTCGATAAAATTATTATTGCAACCGGCTCTGTTATTTCAACCATTCCCTCTTTAAGTATAAACAGTAAAAGATTATTAAACTCAACTTCAGCACTTGACCTGCCTGAAATACCAAAATCATTACTGGTTATAGGCGGCGGGTATATTGGTCTTGAGCTTGGTTCCGTATATAATGCTCTCGGGACTAAAGTTTCTGTTGTTGAAATGCTGTCAGGATTGCTGCCGGGCGCCGACAGGGATCTGGTTAATTTTCTTTCCAAAAGGGTAAAGGAGAGTTTTGGTAAGGTAATGCTGGATTCTAAAGTACTTGAGATGAAGGAAACGAACAACGGCATAAAAGTAAAGATACAAGGGAAAGAAGGGAATAGTTTTGAAGAGGAATATGAGTATGTGCTGATGTCTATCGGCAGAAGACCCGAAACAAAAGGATTAGGCTTAGAGAATACTGAAAGTAAAAGTAAATGAAAGAGGATGGATAAAAGTAAATCAGCAGCTTATGACAGACGATCCCGATATTTATGCAATCGGCGATATTGTAGGTGAGCCGATGCTTGCACATAAGGCATCACACGAGGGGCGAACTGCTGTTGAAGCAATTGCAGGTCATAAAGTTGCTTTTGAACCTAAAGCCATTCCTGCAGTAGTATTTACAGATCCTGAAATTGCATGGGCAGGCATAACAGAGAACCAGGCAAAAGAACAAAAGATCAAATATGAAGTAGCAAAATTTCCCTGGGCAGCTTCAGGAAGGGCTTTAACTTTAGACAGAAATGATGGTGTAACAAAACTAATTATTGATCCTGATACACAAATGATATTAGGAGTAGGCATCTGCGGTCCGGGTGCCGGAGAACTAATCGCTGAAGGTGTCCTTGCCATTGAAATGGGAGCAAATGTTACAGATCTGAAACTAAGCATACATCCCCACCCCACATTATCAGAAACCCTTATGGAAGCAGCTGAAACTTTCTTCGGGCAGAGCACACATGTTTACAAACCGAGGAAGCCTGGTAATCCGTAAAGGTGAGCTGACATAAAAAGTTCGATAGTTCGATAGTACGATGGTTCGATAGTGCAAAACGCAAAATGTAAGGAACGCTCAGTGAGCGTTCCGCTATGGGCACCCGCCTGAATGGCGTTCCGCTACCGGGACAGGTGGCGTGTGCATTGCTTCTAATTGTCCGCAATCACTCCACCTGCCCTACCGCATGTCTGTAGATGTTTCTTGCAATTGACAATCAATAAACTAGAAAACCTTCATACAATCAATCCTGATATTACTAATTTGACCTCAGTGGCGTTCCGCTATCGGCATTCCATCCGGAGGTGCGTGGATTGCTTCAGTCGAGGACTCCTTCGCAATGACGCCATTTATTCATACATTCATCCATTCATCCATTCCTCCTTTGCTCAGAGACAGTCCCGTTTTAAGCAATGCATGTCTTACAGTTTGTGCTTGAAAAACAGAGCGGATAAAACTAAGTTCATATATGAGATTTCTAACTAGAATATATTGCATTGTTCTCATTCTACTCCCCTATTCTTTATCTCCCCAGCAAAATGAAGAATATTTCTTCGGTCAGATAAAAAATGAGGACGGACTTTCTCAAAGTACCGTAAGGGCTATTATCCAGGATAAAGAAGGGTTTATGTGGTTCGGCACTGCTAATGGTCTGAACAGATTTGACGGGTATAATTTCCGCGTATATAATCCTGATCCAAAAGAGCCTTCCAGCATCTCCGGTACCGGCATCGCTTCTATCTTTGAAGATAAAGAGGGATATATATGGGTCGGCACAAATGACGGGCTGCTGAATAAATATGACAGGCGGACAGACTCTTTTGAAAAGATAAACCTCATTGCTGATCTCAAGGTACCTAATACTCAGCCGGATCAGTATTACGAATACCCAATTTCATTCTCAAGAAATAACGACAACGCGATAAACAGCATAGCAGAAGATACATCTGGTAATCTCTGGTTAGGAACCTGGGGCAAGGGAATTGTAAAGTTTAATAAAAAAGACGGAAAGATAAATCATTTCTATAATACTCCTGCCCGGAAGAACAGTCTGAGCAATAACAGGATTATGGATATTCTGATTGACAGAAATGAAAATATCTGGATCGGAACCTTCGGCGGAGGATTGAATAAAATAGTTAAAAATAAATTAAATGAGATAGAATTTGTTAAATACGCTCAGGACAAACGAATCCCCCGAAGTTTAAGTGATAATAAAATAATATCCCTGTTTGAAGATACCGATGGCGATATATGGATCGGAACCTATAACGGCGGACTTAACAGGATAAGCGCAGGAAAAGGTGTTGAGGGAGGTTTTGATGTGTATAGACAGGATAAAAATAATCCGAACTCGATCAGCAATAATATAGTTATGACAATACTGGAGGACCGTGCCGGGTATTTATGGATCGGTACATTCGGCGGAGGATTAAACCGTTTTGAAAAGACCACCGGAAGGTTTCTGCGTTTTCAAAATAATCCTATGACCACTAACAGCATTGCTGATAATGATGTGCTTTCATTATGCGAGGACCGCTCGGGAATGATCTGGATTGGGACACACCTTGGTCAGGGTATTAATACGCTGCAAAAGAACAGGCAGAAGTTTAAGCTGATTAGCAGAAATTCTTTGGACAAAAATTCCCTGTCGGATGATGTGGTATGGTCTGTTCTGAAAGATAAGGACGATAACATCTGGATCGGTACTTATAAAGGAGGAATCAACAAGTATGACCGGAAAAGAAATAAATTTACTTTTTTCCCCGCAGACTCTTCAAATAAATTCGGCCTAACTGATAATCACATCAGAGCCCTGGAAATGGACAAGGAGGGAAATCTCTGGATAGGTACTTATTCAGGCGGGCTGAACAAATATGTTCCTTCGGAAAACAGGTTTTACCGGTATATGTATAATCCTGCTGATAAAAAAAGTATCGGCGCAAACCAGGTATTAAAAATTATAATTGATGAAGATGGTGTATTCTGGATAGCCACATTCGGTGGAGGGCTTAACAAATTTATACCCTCTAAAAATGAATTTACAAGGTATATGAATGATACTTCCGATGAATCCTCTATCGGCGAGAACAGGGTTTATTCTTTATATGAGGACCATCATGGCAATCTATGGGTTGGAACCTTCGGCGGAGGACTCGAGAAGTTTGATAAGAACACCGGAAAATTTACTCACTTTAAAAATAATCCTAAGGACGAGAACAGCCTGAGCTACAACCGGGTAATGGCTGTTTACGAAGATTCTAACGGTATGCTCTGGATCGGAACATTTGGAGGAGGCTTAAACAAGTTCGACCCCTCGACAAATAAATTTACAAGATTCGGAATGAAATCGGGCCTGAGTGATGTTGTGTATGGTATTCTTGAGGATAAACATAAAAATCTCTGGATCAGCTCGGATGATGGAATTTTCAGAATAAGCCTGAGTATGAAAATATCAGTCACTTCGATATTCAGGATGGACTTCAGGGACTTGAATACAGCGGCGGTGCTTATTACAAAGCTGATGACGGTGAATTATTCTTCGGCGGAATAAAAGGTCTTAATTATTTTTATCCGGAAAATATCCGGGAAAATAATTACATACCTCCTATTGTAATAACAAATGTTAAAGTTGGAAATGATATAATACCCGGTGAACCTGATAAGCTGGTTCTTGATTATAAACAGAATTTTATATCTTTTGAATTTTCCGCATTGGATTACTCGTATCCCCCGGATAATCATTACCAGTATAAACTTGAGGGTCTTGATAAAGAATGGCAGAACAACCCCCCGAATTTGAGAATAGCAAGTTATACAAATCTTTCTCCCGGAGACTATATATTCTACGTGAGAGGCTCAAATAATGATGACGTCTGGAATATGAAGGGAACGTCCGTCAGCATAACAATAAGACCCCCTTTCTGGAATACCTGGTGGTTCACGTCTATTGCAGTCTTACTTTTGATCGGCATACTGTATTATCTCAGTACTATAAGGATAAGAAATCAGCTTGCAATTGAAAGGCTTAAAACAAAATTAGCTGCAGATCTGCACGATAATGTCGGTTCCGGACTGACCGAAATATCAATACTCAGCGAGCTTGCAAAAAATAATATACAAAACGGTGGTGCAAATGAGCTTAAACATATAAGTGAGATCTCAAGATATCTGGTGGATAATATGAGTGATATTGTCTGGGTTGTAAACCCCAGGCGGGATTCTCTGTATGATCTGATCGTAAGGTTAAAGGATAATTACAGCGATATGCTTGCTTCAATCGGCATTTCCTTTAAAACAAACAATCTTGAAAAGCTCACAACAATAAAGCTGCCCATGGAGTACAAGCAGAATCTTTACCTGATCTTTAAAGAAGGAATAAATAATTCTATAAAACACAGCGGCTGCAGTAAAGTTACTCTTGAGTGTAACGTACGAAGCGATGTTCTTGAGCTTGCACTGAACGATGACGGCAAAGGTTTTGATCTGAAGGATAAAAGCAACGGCAACGGGCTCAAAAATATGGAGCAGCGGGCTAATGAAATAGGGGGTAAAGTAAAATGGAGATGTACCAAGGGAGAAGGTACAACTGTAACATTCCTGGGAAGAATCCCCGGTTCGATGATCGGTTTCAGAAGAAGAAAGCTGAATTAACAGATATTAATTTAGTACTTTAGAATTTCGGATGAATGAACTAATATTAAAATTAAAAGATGGTATATGATTAAAGTAGCTATAGTTGAAGATAATAAAACGATCAGGGAGGGGCTCTCCTCACTGATTAACGGTACAGCGGGATTTTCCTGCGTGGGTACTTACGGTGACTGCGAATCTTTCCTTGTCGAACTTGATTTTACAAAAATTGATGTGGTGCTGATGGATATAGGACTTCCCGGAATGAACGGCATCGAAGGAGTAAAGAAAGCAAAGCAGATCGACCCGGATCTTAATATTCTTATGCTTACTGTTTATGAAGAAAATGAAACTGTATTTGAAGCCCTATGTGCAGGTGCCTGCGGTTATCTTGTAAAGAAAACACCTCCGGCAAAGCTTATTGATGCGATAAGGGATATCTTTGAAGGTGGCTCACCGATGAGCTCTCTTATTGCAAGAAAAGTGATAAATACTTTTCATCAGAACACCCGTTCTAATTTTGAAGAATCACAGTTTCAATTATCCAACCGGGAAAAGGATGTTGTCAACCAGTTGGCTATCGGCAGCAATTATAATGAAATAGCCGACAATTTATTTATAAGCGTTGATACCGTAAGACATCACATCAGGAATATCTATAAAAAACTTCACGTCCATTCACAATCCGAGGCAGTTGCAAAAGCAATTAGAAAAGGTCTTATTTAATATTACTTCTGAAAAAATCCTTCATATTACCCCCTTTTCCAACCCTTGTACAAGAAAACACACTTCTTTAAAAACCGCATAAATGTGCTGTTGAAATAACTTTATAAAAAGACTATTTATGCATTGAGGCGGTTCGGAAATCCACAGGATTATTCCGGCCGAAAAGTAAGTTATAAGGTTTCAGAACGCGGAGGAACAAATGGAAGCTTTATCTCAGGGTTCTTTCAGTAATCCTTTAAATGACCTGATAAGTGATGAAACTTATGAGCTTCTGAATAACTTCGGTCTCTTTAATGAAACCTCGATTCGTGACCGGGTAATCAGGAAGAAATTTAAAGACTTACGTGAAAGAAAAATGAAGGTAGGTGACGCTATCGACAGGCTGCAGCTTGAATACCCTTACCTGCAGTTTGAAACTATTAAAAAAATAGTTCACCACCCGCACAGGTTAAGAACTAAAAAACTTTGATGCGGATCCCTTTGAGCTTACTTATTCCCGTCACCCTCACGGGAATAAGTAAAGCTCAGGATTCTTTTGTTTTCCTGACGGGAGCCCATTTTTTGAGAAATGTCATCATTTTCTCTTTACTGTATGATTTCTCGTGCTCAAGCTCTCCAGTGTTCTGTGAATGTATGAGGCTCCCGTCATTATTAAGAACAAAAAAATGAGGATAGCCTTCTATTTTAGGATACCTTGAAAGGAAATCCTCATTTTTATTTTCCTTACTGTAGTTCACCTTCATCAGAATATAATTATCATCCAAAAACTTTGTAATGTCTTTATCGGCTTTGATAAATTCATCAATCCGGTGGCACCATATACACCACTCCCCTCCTACATCCAGAATTATTCTCTTCCCCTTCTGTGAGGCTTCTTTTACTGCAAGCGCAAGGTCCTGCTCTGCATTTCTTTGAGGATCAAATTTGGAGACAGGAATATATTCAGAGTCCTGTGCAAATGCAGAAGCACCAATTATAATTAAGAAAAGTATTACTTTATAAATTGCTTTCATCACTTAATTTTCCGGTGTATATTATATTCAAACATAAGCTGTTTGGATAAATCTAACAACCTTAAAAGGAGTATCGATGCAGGAAAAAGTTAAAAAGACCGATGATGAATGGAGGAAAGAATTATCCGCAGATCAATATCACATACTGCGGGAAAAAGGTACGGAAAGACCTTTTACTGGAAAATATTACAGCAACGAAGAAAAGGGTGTTTACATTTGTGCAGCCTGCGGCAATGAATTGTTCAGCTCTGAGACTAAATATGATTCCCATTCAGGCTGGCCCAGCTTCTTTGCTCCCCTTGATCCTAAAAAAATAGATGAAGAAAAAGATAAAACGCTTGGTATGTTAAGGACAGAAATTATGTGCAGCAGGTGCGGATCCCACCTGGGACACGTATTTGAGGATGGTCCTAATCCCACTGGTTTGCGTTACTGTGTAAATTCAGCTTCACTTGAATTCAAAAAGAAGCAGGAATAGGCACTGCTGTCCAAAATAAATTAGAGTTTAGATAAAACACTTATCATTGATTGAAATTAAACAGATACCTCTATTCTCTAAATTAAACCCCCAACTTCAAACAAATAGCCCACGGTTTTTAGG
>CAVXTT010000024.1:0-6383 GCA_963764685.1 uncultured Ignavibacteriales bacterium | reverse complement strand
AAATATTTATAAGGAAGTTAAATGAAATCTATTTTACAGTTGTTAGTATTGATATTTTTTATCTCCACACTAAATTATTCACAAACTCAGAGCGAAAGAAAATACCACGCATTTTCCGGGACTGTTGGAATTACTGCTGAAGCAGGAACGCTGCTCGGCTTAACAGATTATCCCGATATAAAACCTGAAATTATGGGAAGAGGAAGCCTTGAATATTTCTTTCCCACAACCTCATCAGGTATTTTCAGCATAAGGGGATTTTATAGTGCTGGTTATATTGGGGGGAAGGGATTGGTTGCAACTCAACAAAACCCTGAAACTTTCAGAGCTTCAACTGTTAATCTGGGAGGCGGACTTTCGTATACTTTCTCAATACAAGAGGCGGTTTTCCCATTTATTTTTCTCGGCGCTTCATATCAATGGTTTAATCCGAAAGACCCCAATGATGTATCTCTTCCATATTCAGGAAGAACATTTGAGGGTACCGATGTAAACTATCACGCTGAAGCTGGTCTGAAATTTCTTTTGTCGAAGGAAATAAGCTTAAACATTGCAGTCGGCTCGCAATTTAGTTCAAAAGATGACTGGGATGCTTTGCCGCCCTCAGGGGGAAATGACCTTGCGATCTATGCATTAGGTGGTCTCACGTTTTCTATTGGTGCTGCTTCTGACAGTGACGGTGATGGTGTGAAGGATGAAAATGATAAATGCCCTGATACCCCGGCTGGTGTTAATGTCGATGAAGCCGGATGTCCGATTGATAGTGACGGCGACGGAGTTCCTGATTATCTCGACAAATGTCCTAATACAAAAGCCGGGATGCAGGTTGATGAATACGGATGCGTTGTTGATACCGATGGAGATGGTGTTGTCGATACCAAAGACAGGTGTCCTAATACCCCGACCGGTGTTGTTGTAAATGAATTCGGATGCCCTGACAGCGACGCTGACGGTGTTCCTGATGATGTAGATAAATGCCCTGAAACACCGAGTGGTGCAAAGGTTGATGACAGGGGCTGCCCGATAGATTCTGATGGTGACGGTGTTCCTGATTATAAAGATGAATGTCCAAATACCCCGCGCGGCGAACAGGTTGATGAGAAAGGCTGTTCTACACAAAAAGATACTGTGAGGATTAAAGAAGTTGTAACTTTAGCGGGAGATACAAACTTTGAATTCAATAAATCGGATCTGCTTCCGTCTGCTTACCCGGTGCTTAATCAGCTTGCCCAATCGATGCAAACTAATCCTGATACAAGATGGAGCGTTGAAGGACATACTGATGCTGTTGGTTCTGATTCCTATAATATGGATCTTTCAAGAAGAAGAGCAGAGTCTGTAGTAAATTATCTTGTATCCAACGGAGTTGAACGAAGCAGGCTGGAAATAATTCCTTTAGGAGAATCCAGGCCGATCGCTTCAAATGATACTGATGAAGGAAGAGCTATGAACAGAAGAGTTGAAATAAAACTTATTAAAAAATAATTACTCAGAGTTCCCGGCAGCTCCCATTTGATGGAGTGACTTGAAATGTAAAAAGAGCGGTTATAAAATTATAACCGCTCTTTCCTTTTTTAGAGCAATATCCAAGCCCGACCGGAGGAACTAATCCCTTTTTCATCCCATTGGATTATTGAATAGGCGGTATAAGTATTGGTACATTATTAACAAATAATAACCAAATAATTCTCAAAGAGAGACGACAAAACATATATAAGTAAAGATAATTATGAAGAAGAAAGCATTAAAATTTAAGAGGGAAACTCTTTCAAAATGCCCTACTAATATCCAGGGACTTGATGAAATTACAGGAGGCGGGCTGCCCAGGGGACGGACCACACTTGTGTGTGGAGGTCCAGGCTGCGGAAAAACACTATTTCGGTATGGAGTTTCTTGTCCGCGGTGCAACACAGTATAATGAACCGGGTGTATTTATATCATTCGAGGAAACGGAAAAGGAACTAACTTCGAATGTTAAATCCCTTGGGTTTGATCTGGAGGGTCTCGCCGCAGACAAAAAAATATGGCTTGAGCACATTCATATTGACCGTGGTGAAATTGAAGAGGAGGGTGAATATGATCTGCGGGGTTTGTTTGTCCGTATACATCAGGCGATAGAGAACATCGGGGCAAAGCGTGTTGTGCTTGATACTATAGAATCTTTGTTTTCTGCTCTGCCCAACCAGGTTATAATCCGCACTGAGCTCAGAAGATTATTCGGCTGGCTGAAGAAGAAAGGTGTCACGGCAATCATAACAGGAGAAAGGGGTAACGGTTCATTAACACGGCAGGGTCTTGAGGAATATGTTTCCGATTGTGTTATCCTTCTTGATCACCGTGTAACAGACCAATCGTCCATCAGGCGTCTTCGTATTGTTAAATACCGCGGTTCAACACACGGTACCAATGAATATCCTTTCCTGATCGATGAAGACGGGTTCTCTGTTCTGCCGGTAACATCGCTGGGATTAAATCATATATCATCTAAGGAAAGAATATCCACCGGTATTCAACGTCTTGATACGATGCTTTCCGGGAAAGGCTACTTTCGCGGCAGTACTATTCTTGTTTCAGGTACAGCAGGTACCGGCAAAACCAGTCTTGCAGCAAAATTTGTTGAAGCAGCGTGCAGGCGGGGCGAAAAGGTTCTTTATTTTGCATTTGAGGAATCACCAAGCCAGTTTATGCGTAATATGTCATCCATCGGAATAGAGTTAGAGCCCTGGACAAAAAAAGGTTTACTCCACTTTCATGCAACTCGTCCAACCCTTCACGGATTGGAACATCATCTGACCACATCTATAAAATTAATTAATAAAGTTAAACCGCAGATAGTCGTTCTTGATCCTATAGATGCTTTCGTAATTGGAACAAACCAGACGGAAGTAAAAATAATGCTGCTTCGACTTGTTGATTTTTTGAAGATGAACAATATTACTGCATTCTTCGCAAGTCTTTCAAATGGCGGCTACAATCAGGAATTTACAGATGTGGCCATCTCCTCATTAATAGATACATGGCTGCTGCTTCGTGACATTGAAATCGGCGGCGAGCGTAACAGAGGGTTATATATCCTTAAATCACGCGGTATGTCCCATTCCAATCAAATCCGTGAGTTTATATTAACCGATAAAGGAATAGAACTGCTTAATGTCTATGTCGGACCCGAGGGGGTACTAACCGGCTCGGCAAGGTTATCACAGGAAACCAAGAATGGAGCAGAGCAATTATTACGCGAACAGGAAATTGAGCGGAGACAATTTGATTTAGAAATAAAGCGTGCAGCTATGGAAGCCAGTATTGTGCTGTTAAGATCTGATTTTAAAGCAGAGGAATCTGAAGCACTCAAGATCATTGAAATGGAAAAAGCAAACATTTTAAGGCTCACAGCCGATAAGAAAAAAATGGCAGAGAGCCGAAAGGCAGATACATAATCTGCGCAAAATAAAAAAGTTAAAGGACTTCATATGCAGGTAATAGGGGGTTTCTTTTCTTCTGTTCTTGTTACATTAATAATCCTTCTGCCTATTATTAATCCTGCAAGTACAGCAGTCCTTTTGATGAGTATAAGCACACATCTCAGCGATAGAGAGCGCAATCATCAAATCATATTAGCTTGTATTTATATGACTGCTATTTTAGTCACCTTTCTTGTAGCCGGTCATCTTATAATGAGCTTCTTCGGTATTTCAGTACCGGGAATACGTATAGCAGGCGGAATAGTAATAGGGTATCTCGGTTTTCGTATGCTGTTTCCTGCTGAAACAATAAAAGCCGTAGCGGGAAAGCAGGAATCAGTTCAGAAGAAGAATATCTCATTTAGTCCACTTGCTATGCCAAGTTTAAGCGGGCCCGGAGCTATTGCAACAGTGATTACAATGTCAGCAACAATACATGGCCAAAATGGTTATGAAAAAATTTTAGCCATAACCGGCGTAATACTTGCAATAGTAATTACTGCAGTGGTCTCGTGGCTTTTTCTCCGGAGTGCAGTTTATATGAGCAGAATACTTGGTGAAACCGGAGTCGATAATCTTTCCAGGATAATGGGATTTCTGCTGATCTGTATAAGTATCCAGTTCTTAATTATTGGCATCAAGGACCTTCTTTAAGTTCCTTTTCCTGCGTAGGTGTTTTTGTTATTCTTTCAAAAAACATAATTCATCTATAAGATTAAATTTCCTTTACCATCATTTATTTTCACCTCTTATCAGGTAATTTTACCATCCCCGAAGAATAAGATCGATTTTATTTTCCTGTGGCATTAATTTTGTCTCACATTTAATAAAAATATTTGGAAACAAAATGAAAATCTTAGCTATTCTGTTCATAACATTCTTTATTTCAGGGTTTCAGATGTTTGCCCAGGAAGAAACCTTAATGGGAAAGGGTGAAATAAGCAACGGTGGATTTGGTGGACCCGTGATTAAGTACACTCAAATATATGATAAATCAGCTGTATTGCTTGGGGGACGGGGCGGATGGATAATCAATCATACTTTTGTCATCGGCGGCGGCGGTTACGGTCTGGTTAACCATATTAATGCTGATTACATTATTGACGGTAATCAAGCCTTAATTAATTTTGGTTACGGAGGTCTTGAGCTTGAGTATATAATCCTTTCTGATCAAATGATACATTTTTCCGTCTACTCTCTTATTGGTGCAGGAAATGTTAATTTCTCAGATCAATCTCACGGCGATTGGGAGGATGGACATAATCACGGCAATGATGAGTTCTTTGTTCTTGAACCGGCAGCAAATGTTGAACTCAATGTAATTTCCTTCTTCAGGATCAATGCCGGAGTCAGCTACAGGTACATTTCCGGAGTAAATTATAATGTTCTTCAAAATAGCGATCTGGCTGGCTTTTCAGGTGTGCTGACTCTGAAATTTGGATCGTTTTAATCAAATGTTGAATACCAGGTCTGGTAAAAAAAGCCGCTCAAGGGAGCGGCTTTAATTTTACTGAAAATTTATTAATCTTATTCGATCCTCAACTTTACATTACTTCCATTTCTCATTGCAGTTTTAAGCATACCGTTAGGATGGGTTACTTCACCAACATCCACCTGTGAAACTTCTACAGCTATTCCATCTGCTTCAAGTCCGCTCAGCATTTCAAGGATCTGCTCTGAGGTAAAAGTATAAGTACCGGGATTATTCTCAAGGATAACTACAATTACTTTATCAAACCGCGGAGGAGGCTGCATATGATGTCTTCCCGGTTCTCGCTGCGGCTTTGGATGAGGCATTACTCTTAGAACTGTTTTCTGATCAGCATTACCGCCCTGCCAGGTAATAGTAAGGTTTTCGTTAGGGTTTATAACAGAACCCTGCGACGGTGCTGTAATATCCATAAGGGAAGAGGGGGAAGTCAACGAAATTGTAATAGGCGCAAATGCCTCAGAGCCGGTAACTTCAAACTGATATTCTGTGTTGGGAATATATTGAAGCAGACTGTCAGGCCCGCACGAATCCGAAAGGTCTTTCAAACAGTGTGTATGCTGTTCCTCTTACCCGGTGATATCTTTTATGCAGTTCGATCTGATTACCCGAATAATTTATAAATACACTCCCCATATCCAAACCGGATCTCCTGAAATGAGTCAGATCTGTTTCCCCATCTCCAAAACCCACAGCAAAAGCCATCCCTCTTACATCACCGCCATCCTCAAATGGTCTGAACATCTCATTCCATCCGATAGAAAATACTCCGGCAGCGCTGTCAAACTCCATACCGCCGTTCTTCATTAACCCCATATCGCTGTTTACAGTCTCATAGGTAAGCTGATCAGTCGCCACACCATTCTCATTTGGGGAGCTGGCATCCTGGCAGCCCGGCAGAATAATTAATGTTAGTATTATGACCGAAAAAACTAGTGCTGATTTAATATTCATAACTTCCTCCGATTTAGTATTCTGAAGTTAGACAAACAGAATAAGTTTACGGTTTAACTATTGAAATAGGGTATAAATTTACGAACAATTTAGGCTAAAGAACAGGGCATCAATCCGGAAGGATTGGATTAAGCATCGAAAGCATATCTATCCAAAATACCAGAATCAGATAATGG
Organism: uncultured Ignavibacteriales bacterium; assembly: GCA_963764685.1. Lineage (GTDB taxonomy): Bacteria > Bacteroidota > Ignavibacteria > Ignavibacteriales > Ignavibacteriaceae > CAVXTT01. The sequence goes on along the minus strand of CAVXTT010000024.1, from coordinate 306 downwards.
TTTCCAGATAGCCCAATCACGGGTTTCCATATAATCTAATAGCCCACGGTTTTCAAATAGCCCACGGTTTCTAACCGTGGGGAAGGGGGATAAATATATACACGTCAACCCCTTCAGGGGTTTGCCATTGAATATTAAACGTAACTTTCCCGAACGGGGATTACTCATCATTTTTTTTTGAGCTTCTGACTCCCACCGCAATCAGGTACTTTTCCTTGGTTATATATTCAAGATTGATAAACCCCTTGAAGGGGTTAAGGATAATTTTGTTTTTATTCAGCCCCACGGTTAAAAGGGTCTGTTGCA
>CAVXTT010000023.1:0-45350 GCA_963764685.1 uncultured Ignavibacteriales bacterium | reverse complement strand
TGGTTACCTCAAAAAAGGTCAGCTTATGTTGATCTATATAATCATTCCACATATTTATGAAACCGGCGACATATTCATTATCAACTTCTTCCCCATTAATTTTTATTCTTTCATTGAAACGGACAAAATGAGGAGAAGTATAAAGCCCTGTCTTTATATTTCATCTCCTGGAGAATACTTGCGGTAAACGCAGAAGTACTCCCCTCCCCGTTTGACCCTGCAATATGGAAGGTCTTGAGTTTGAGAAATGGGGATTTCCTATCAGCTGAAGAAAATTTATAACATTATCCAGCCCAAGCTTTATGCCCCTGTTGTGGAGGGAAAACAATTTCTCAAGTGACTGTTCTAAATTCATATTAAAGATTATATGACCCTGTCAGTTCCGACAGTTTTTCGATGCTGAATTTTATACAATATGCTTCAAGTTCTTTAATGATCTCATCTGCAGCTGCGGGATTTATGAAGTTCACGGTACCTAACTGTACCGCCAGTGCCGCCGACAATCATAAACTCCACAACATCTTTCCAGTTCATTATTCCACCGATTCCGATTATCGGAATACTTACCTTTCTTTTGATCTCCAATACCTTCGCCAGAGCAACAGGCCTAATTGCGGGACCTGATAACCCGCCATTAACATTATATATTTTCGGCTTACGGGTAAAAATGTTAAAAGCTGTCCCTACCAGCGTATTTATTGCCGATACCGCATCTCCCCCTTCTTCCTTAACAACGCGTGCAAACTCTGCAATGTATGACACATTAGGAGATAACTTTATAATTATCGGCTTATTGGTTACTGCCTTAACCTTAGATGTTATATTTCCGACAGCTTTAATATCGTTCCGAACTGAAGTCCCCCTTCTTTAACATTTGGACAGGATACATTTATCTCAAAAGCTTTTATTGATTCTTCAGTTGTAAGTATCCTTGTACATTCAACATATTCCTCAACACTGCTGGCGGCAATATTGCAAACCAGCGGCACATCATATTTAACCAGGAACGGAATTTTTTCTTTAAGAAACTCATCCACACCAACATTTGCAAGACCAATTGCATTCAGCATACCGGCGGGGGTCTCTACTATCCGCTGCGGCGGATTACCCTTTCTCGGTTTCAGACTCAAGGATTTTGTAACTATTGCCCCGATATTATTTAAATTAACAAAATCAGATATTTCATTACCGTATCCGACGGTACCGGAGGCAAGCATTACTGGATTTCTTAATTTAAGTGCACCAATGGTTACAGACAGATCGGGCTTTTTCATATTACCACATCCTTTATATTAAAAACCGGCCCGTCTTTACATACAAGCAGGTATTTATCAGGATGAGCAGTTGATTCAACAGGACACCCCTGGCATATCCCGAATCCGCACGCCATTGCACACTCAGTAGAAACCTCACAATTGAAATCATATTTCAAGGCAAATTCTTTTAAAGCTCTCAGCATTGCATTCGGCCCGCAGCCAAATATTTTTATTTTCCCTTTTTTCAGCAGACCGATATTTTGTTCAAGAAGATCTATAACATTTCCTTTAAATCCTGCTGAGCCGTCATCTGTTGCTGTGTGTACATTCAGCAGATTGTACGTAATAACATCTTTTTCTGTTCTTCCACCGATAAAGCTTATAATATTTTTCTTATCTTTTAATAATCTTGTTAGGAAAGGAAATGGTGCTGCACCCAGACCTCCAGCTGCAATTACTGCAGTATCAAAATTATCATCAATATGGAAGCCCTTACCAAGAGGACCCAACACATCAAGAGCATCTCCCGGTTTTTTGCTCGCCAGCATTTTCGTCCCTTCCCCGAAAATATTAAACATCAGGTAAAAGGAATCACCTTCCACATCGCAGATACTAAAAGGTCTACGCAGTAACGGGTAAATAGAATCGGATACTTTTACATTTACAAATTCACCGGGATGGGTTTGGGAAGCAATTCTGGGGCAATGAAGTTTTAATATATAGATATCGTTTTCAAGCTTTATTACTTTCTCAACCGGCGCATCAGCAATAAACAATATATAACCTAAAAATATTATAGTAGATATAGAAAAATAACAGAAATTGACCGAAGGAAAAAACCATCAAATACGGATAAATAGATAAATAGGGTCTGATAACACAGACTCTATCAATAAATACTAAGTCACTAAGTTACTAGTCACAAGAGAATTTTCTTCCCTAACTTCGTCAGTACTACCCTGCAGGGCACACCGACGCCGGTATGTTTCACTCTTCAAGTGTACTCAGATTCCCGGGATCCTGTCCTAAAGCCTTTGCCTTCAACACACGCCTCATTATTTTTCCGCTTCTTGTTTTTGGCAGAGAATCAACAATTTCTATATGTTCCGGTTTTGCAATAGGCCCTACTTCGTGTCCGACATGCTGCCTTAATTCTTCGATCAGTTTGTCACTTTCTTGAAACCTGATTTAAGAATTACATAAGCATAAATTGCATTCCCTTTAATATCATGCGGCAGTCCTATTGCAGCTGCTTCAGCAACAGCAGGATGGCTTACCAGTGCACTTTCAATTTCAGCAGTACCGAGGCGGTAGCCTGAAACTTTAATTACATCATCAACTCTTCCGATTATCCAGTAATAACCGTCCTCATCTCTTCGTGCAGAATCACCTGTCATATATACACCCGGAAAGCGGCTCCAGTATTGATTAACATATCTATCGGGATCGTTATAAATTGTTCTAATCATAGCAGGCCACGGAGTTTTGATAACAAGATATCCTTCCTCATTATCGTTTCACCGGATTCCCATCTTCATCCACATATATCCATTTTCAATCCCGGGAAAGGTTTTGTACCTGAACCGGGTTTTAAAGGAACGCAGGGCATCGGAGTAATCATAAACATTCCCGTTTCAGTTTGCCACCAGGTATCCATAATCGGACATTTTTCTTTTCCGATTACTCTATGGTACCATTTCCATGCTTCAGGATTTATTGGTTCGCCAACACTGCCGAGTAACCTTAAAGATGAAAGATCATGCCGGTTTGGCCAGGCCTCACCGTAACGCATTAAACCTCTTATTGCAGTAGGAGCAGTATACAAAATATTTATTCCGTATTTCTCAATCATCTGCCACCATCTGTTCGGGTAAGGATGAGTAGGAGCCCCCTCATACATAAATGAAGTTGCTCCGTTAAGCAGTGGACCATAAACAATATAACTATGACCGGTAATCCAGCCCGGGTCGGCTGCACACCAGTACCTGTCCTCTTCGTGAATATCGAATACATATTTCAGAGTTGAATATACCCCCACCATGTAGCCGCCATGGGTATGGAGTATTGCTTTCGGCTTGCCTGTTGTACCGGAAGTATAAAGAAGGAATAAAGGATCCTCAGCATCCATATGTTCCATATGGCAGGAATTGCCGGCAATGGGCAGAGTCATCAACTCATGGTACCACATATCGCGTCCGGCTTCCATATAAATCTGCTCACCTGTCCTTTTTACAACAAGCACGCTTTCAACTGTTGCGGCACGCTGAAGTGCCTCATCGGCTATTTGTTTAAGCTGAACAACTTTTCCGCGCTGGTATGAGCCGTCGGCAACAATTAAAACTTTTGATTGACTATCCTCAAGACGTTCGTGCAGGGCTTCAACAGAAAATCCGCCGTACACAACTGAATGGACTGCACCGATTCTGGCACAGGCAAGCATACCAGTCATAAGTTCGGGAATCCTTCCCATATAAATTGTAACCCTGTCCCCTTTTCTTACACCGAGACTTTTCAACACATTTGCAAAGCGGCAGGTCTCACGCTTAAGTGCAAAGTAAGAAAGGGAACGGAATTCCCCGTTTTCCCCTTCCCAAATAAAAGCAAGCTTATTGCGGCGATAACTATTAACGTGAATGTCCACAGCGTTATATGCAATATTTGTTCTGCCGCCTGTAAACCATTTATAGAAGGGTTTATTCGAGTCATCAAGCACCTTATCCCATTTCTTGAACCAATGAAGGTTCTCTGCTTCCTTAGCCCAGAAACCCTCATAATCTTCTTCAGCAAAGCGGTATATTTCCCCGCATTTAGCAATACCGTGCTTTACAATTTCTTTGGTTGGATAGTAAACTTCTCCTCGCAGATTATTTTCCTTCATTGTTTACTCCGCTAATAGGTTGGGATGAATATTATTGAAATATAGGAAATTAGCTTTTAGGAAAGGAAAATGCAAGGGATGTAATATAAAGCTTCACTACTGTAATTCGAGTTTCAGTAAAAGTATAGAATAATAGGATAAATCGGACAGATTCTTCCTATACTATAAATCAATCCTTCTTATTAGAACAAACTCTACTGCCTTTTCTGCATAGGAAGATCCCCTGGAGGTATTTTTTAAGTCTTCTTTATCCAAATTTTTATGCATTCTAGTAACAATATTTATTAACTCCGGGATTCTGAGTAAATAATGCCCCGATAATGGCCGGACAGGTTTTGGGCTGTATTGGCTGAAATTAGGCCGGGCATTGTCCGCGCATTGCCCGGGCGCCGTCCGGGCATCCATAAATGTAGAATAGGTTTTTTTATTATAATTCTCTTTTCTTTAAAGGCTTAAATGATAATGCGTGAAATTTTTGTTACAGATCTGATCTTATCCCTACAGGGCTGAATTAAACAAATTTACCACCTTTTAACAAGGGAGCTTTATTTTATTGTTTTGGACAGCTATACAAAGCTGCGGCTAATTGAATTTATGACAGGATGATTCAACTAAACAACTAATTGATAAATTGCTCAAAAAATTATTAGAAAAAAAACATATTCAGATCATACTCAGAGGACAATCATTGGCAATTAAGTTCGAAGATTCTGATCCTTATAAAAAAATAATTAGTCACTAATTCGAACCTAAAACTACTACCACATCACATATTCCCCTTGTTATTAAATTGAGAAAATGTTAACTACCGGTTGTTGTGCCAATTCTTATCTCTTAATCCACAGCCGGGATGACAGCAAAAATATATACGATTGCAGATTCGATGAATAAAGTATATGATCATCTCAATAGGTTCCGTTACGTTTATGCCTTTTTTGTGCTGGCAGGGATAATTATTGTGTATGCCTGGTATTATTACAGGACCGAACTTCATAGAATAAAATTTGAAAAATATGATGAGCTTTCCGCCATAGCAAAACTGAAAGTTGATCAGATAAGCAGATGGCGTTCGGAACGGCTGCACAATGCAAATATCATTTCTAAAAATCCGATCTTTATCTCTGCAGTAGATAAATTCCTCACTAAGGATAAGTCATCCGGTGACCTGCTTAAAACCTTAATTAAACTGGAAGTGAATGAGCACGAATTTATTTCAGCAGCACTTCTGGATTCTAATCTTAAACCGGTATTAACTGATTCCAATTTTGAACTTATTAATATTATTCCAATTGCCGAAGTTATCAAGAAAAAGAGTCCTTTTCTTTCCGATATTTTTACCTCAATAGACTCTGCAAATTACTTTATTGATGTTTACATCCCTTTTTACCATAGATCAGGTAAAGCAATCGGTCTGATGATTCTTAGGGGAGATGCAAATATTAGTCTGTTTCCGCTTATCCAATCCTGGCCTACCCCAAGCCAGACATCTGAATTACTGCTTTGCAGAAAAGAAGGAAATTATGTTGTTTACATCAATAACCTCCGCCACGGAAATATAAAGCCTTTTTCATTAAAGCTGCCGGTATCAAATATTGATCTTCCGGCGTCTAAGCTTGCAAGAGGAATAACAGGCGTTGTTGAAGGAATAGATTACCGTGGAGTGCCTGTTCTTGCCGACCTGAGAAAAGTACCTGATTCAGAATGGCTGGCAGTTACCAAGGTGGACAAAGATGAGATCTATGCCCCCCTCTATGAAAGGCTTACGATAATTATCCTTTTCAGCACAGCCAGTTTAATTATTTTAGCTTCTCTTTTAGCATACATATGGAGGACCAGGCGGGCAAAATATTTCAGTGAAATAAACGAAAACCTTGAAAGGATAAGTGATATTTTCCTGGGCTTTGACAAGAACCTTAACTTCACTTACCTGAATAAGCACGCTCTTAAAATCGGGTATTCCCAGGGTGATATTGGAAGAAATCTGTTTGAAACTTATCCTGCATTTAAAAAACATATTTTGGGGGAAAAGTTTCTTGAAGCTATGGAAACTCAGAATAACTTAACTTTCGAATCGCTGGGGGTTCTGGCTCCTGCAGATTGGTTCCGAATGTCCCTTTATCCTTCACCGGAAGGGCTTTCCGTTTTTGCAAAGAATATAACTGCTGAAAAAAATATACAGCTGAGGATCCAGGAAGTACAAAATAAGATAAGAGATGTCTATGAACGGGTCGGGGATATGGTTTTCGGATATGATAAAGAGTGGAATTTAATATATAAAAATAAAGCAGCAGACGATGCCGGTTATAATTTTCTTAAGATTCATAAAAGTATTGGGGAAAATCTATCTGATAAGGATACCGAACTTGAATCCTGGTTTAATAAAGTATTCAAAACACAAAAAGTAACTGAGTTTGAATATGAGATCAGTCATGGTACTATTAAAAAATATCTCCACTTTACTCTCTATCCTTCAGAAGAAGGACTAACAGTTTTCGCAAAGGATTTAACGGCATTCCATAAAACGCAGATTGAACTTGAGAAGGCTACCAAAAAGAATGCTGAAATAATAGAAAGTATAAATGATCCTTTCTTTTCATTGGACAGGAACTGGCATATAGTTTATGCAAATCAGCCGGCATATAAAGCCCTTAATCTCACAGATGATATTATTGGAAAAATGACGCTCTGGGAACATCTGCCGAAGTTCAAAGGAAGTCCCGTGGAGCACAATTTCAGACTAACGATGCAAACAAATCAAAAGATAGTGTTTGAACAGAAAGGAATTTACGATACCGACAGGATTTACAGCATTCATGTTTATCCATCTGAGACAGGTATTACGGTATTATTGAGGGATATTACTGCGGAAAAGGAAACTAAATACCTTTTGACTAAGGCAGTAGAAGAAAAGCAAATGCTGATGAGGGAGGCGCATCATAGAGTAAAGAACAGCCTGCAGCTGGTCATCAGCATATTAAATTTACAGCTTAACTCAATATCCAATGAAGGCCGGAAACATCTTGCAGACGCGATCTCAAGGGTAAACAGCATCGCCACACTTCATTCAAAATTATACCAGGGAGAAAATTTTAATGAAGTTAATCTTAAAGAATATATAACAGACCTGGTACAGTCCTTTAAGGATTCTTTTAAGAAGGATAATTTTGAAATAATGCTTGATGTTGATGATTTCTGCTTAAGGACCCAGGATGCAGCGTGGATAGGGATAATATTAAATGAGCTTGTGTCTAACTCTTTTAAATATGCTTTCTCCGAAAAAAATAACGGTGAGATAAAAGTTTCCCTGAAAAAAAATGTAAATTTTGTCTATTTGACCGTACACGATAATGGTATCGGTTTCATGAACGACAGGGTGAAAAAAAACTCCCTCGGTTTTCTCTTGCTGAATAATCTGACGGAAGAACTAAACGGCGATTTGAAAATGGAGAACAGGAAGGGGGCGTTTACACAATTAAAATTTCCCATCCGGTAATTACTTTTTCCCATCCGGGCTTTTTATTCATACCGCAATGCTTCTATAGGATCAAGATTAGCTGCTTTGAATGCTGGGTAAGTACCGAATATTACACCCACAATAATGCATAATGATAAACCTATTAGTACCCAATCGATCGGTACCGCAGATTGTGCATTAATTAGTGAACCGGCTACATTACCAACAAAAACCCCGAGAACGATCCCAATTATCCCACCGAGTATACATAAGATGACAGCCTCAAGTAAAAACTGACTTAATATAACCATACGTCTTGCCCCTACAGCTTTTCGAATTCCTATCTCCCTTGTGCGTTCAGTAACTGAGACGAGCATAATATTCATAATGCCTACGCCGGCCGCGATAAGAGCTATTATCGATACAACTATTGCGCCGATTTTTATTCCCCCGGTAATATCATTTATCTGTCCCATTATTGATTCATTGCTGGCAATTTCAAAATCATTATCCTCGCCGGGCGGTACCTTTCTTATCGTTCTCATATAACCAATCGTGGATTCAATTGTTGCATCATATTCCTCCTTGCTGTTTGCCATTACAGTGATGTCGATGCTGCGAGTTCTTCTTCCGTAAAATGACATAAATTTGGTGAGGGGCATAACAATGTAATTATCCTGGCTCTGACCAAAGAATTTCGGCTGCGGTTCAAGCGCTCCTATTACCTGCAATGGTTTTCCGTCGACCCGGATAATCTTGCCAACCGGATTTATTGAACCGAATACCTTTTCCGTTACATCATTTCCGAGTATGCAGACATCATTGGAATACTCAATATCAGTTTCCCGTAATTCCCTTCCATCCTTTATTGTAACATTGTAAGTTTTGAAAGCACCAAGGGTTACACCCACAACATATATGTTAGGGTTCGTTTCATTGCTTCCCCATTTAACAATTTTACCTCCTTGTCCCTGATCTGCGCCGACATACTTTGCATTAACAAGAAGCTTTTCGAGACGGTAAAAATCCTCCAGTGTAATATCTTTTCTATTCCTGTATTTCTGCCAGGAACCTGGACCCCCTGAGTGTATAGCAGGAAATTTGCTTACCTGAAATGTATTTTTGCTCAAGAAGGAAACCCCCTCCTCTATTGTTGTCTGCATCATAGTAATGATAGTCATTATTACAATGATGGAAAATATTCCAACAACAATACCCAGCACGGTTAAAGCTGTCCTGAGCCGGTTTGATTTCAGTGATTGAAGCGAAAGGGCGAGTATCTGTGTGAATTTCATAAGACAAAAGAAAAATAATTACTATATCAAACCTAAAGAAGAGTGAGCAGTTTATGAAATTTATTATTTGAATGGAAAGAAATATGGATAAATGGAAGAGTGGATGAGAAAAAAGACTGCCTGAATGGATGATTGGATGAATGCCTGAAAATATTTAATTAATCACTATACCAGGAATGGATTATGTTTTTTCTCATATCCGATCGTGCTTTCTTCCCCGTGACCCGGATAAATAATGGTTTCATCAGGAAGAGTAAGAAGCTTTTCTTTAATTGAAGCAATTAAAGTATCAGGATTACCTCCCCACAGATCTGTCCTTCCGATGCTTTCTTTAAATAAAACATCACCGGTGAAGCAGATTCCTGCTGCCGGAAAATACAGGCAGTATTCCCCGGGTGTATGCCCCGGTGTAAAAAGACATTGAAGTTCCCATTCCCCTATCTTTAATATTTGTTGTTCATCAAGATATTTATCCGGCAGAGGTGGTTTTTTAATTTCTAATCCAAATGTTTCTGCCTGTTTATCAGCGTGCTTCAGTAAAGGAATATCGTGTTCGGGTGCATAGTACTCTGCCTTATAATTACTTTTAATAAATCTGCTTCCGAAAATATGATCGATGTGGCAATGAGTATTTATACAGTATTTCAGCTGCAATTCTTTCTCCTCAATAAATTCCGCCAGTTCCTTTTCTTCGAAAGGATCAAAACAGCCGGGATCAATAACGGCAGCCTCCAGGGTTGCTTCGTCCCATAATAGATAGGTATTCTCAGAAAAAGGACTAAATTCAAATGTCTTTACATTAAGCATCAGCTTACCTGAAATTCTTCCGGATACGTTTAGTCATCTTACCCGTATAGCTGTTAAAATTATCGGTGATCTCTTCCATTGAATCCCCTCCGAATTTTTCTGTAAAGAACTCAGCTAATGTCCAGGCTGTCATTGCTTCAGCAATTATGGCGCAGGCTGGTACTGCAGTAAAATCGCTGCGCTCTCTTCTGGCTTCAACGACTTTCATATTTTTGAGATCAATAGTTTTAACGGGATTCATAAGTGTGGCTATTGGTTTCATCCCCCCTCTTATAATAATGGGCATACCGTTTGAGATTCCGCCTTCAATACCTCCCGCGAAATTTGTCTTACGGAGGAGCTGTTCTTTCGTAAGGATTATCTCATCATTATTCGATGAGCCCGGAATATCTGCACTTCCAAATCCTTTACCGAACTCTACTGCCTTAACTGCATTTACGGACATAATAGAAGATGCCAAAGATGCATCGAGCTTTCTGTTGTAATGCATAAAGCTGCCTAAGTCCTGCAGGTATACCGGTTGCAGTAGTTATAAAAGTACCGCCAAGTGTATCACCGTTCTTTTTCGCTGTTTTAATTTTTGAAATGATCTTCTTTTCCTGATCTTCATCAAGTACACGCACTTCGCTCTGATCAGCTGTTTCGGATAAGAACCATCCGGTAAAGTCTTCGGGGAGATTGTTATTTAAAATCGAATCAAGAAAGTTCTTTTTAGAGTAGATCCCGCCGATTGATTCAACATAGCTGCCGATTGAAATATTAAAACTATGGAGGAGTATTCTTGCCAGTGTGCCTGCGGCAGTTCTTGCAGCTGTTTCCCTGGCGCTGGAGCGTTCAATTGAATTCCTTATATCATTAAAATTATATTTTTGTATACCGACAAGATCAGCGTGTCCGGGACGGGGTATTGAAATCTTCTCTGACTTACTATTTTTCTCAACACTCATTATCTCCTGCCAGTTTTCCCAATCCTTATTGCGTATCAGCATACAAACCGGTGATCCGATAGTTTTGCCGTTCCTTATACCTGAGATAATCTCTGCACTATCAGATTCTATCTTCATCCTCATACCTCTGCCATATCCTGTCTGGCGCCGTTGAAGGTGAAAATTTATATAATTTATATCAACAGGAAGATTAGAAGGAAAACCTTCAATAATTACAGCGAGAGCCTTGCCGTGAGATTCACCGGCGGTGAGAAAACGGATCATAAATTACTTTTGACTGTTTACAGAAAAATAGGAAGAAATATTGAATAAATTCAGTTCAAGGGTCTTAAAGGTCCGGAAGTTCCAGGTCTGTCCAGAGATAAATTATAACTAACAAAAAAGGTTCGTTAATCGTTAGTATTGGACGGATTTCTGCTTTTTTCAATTTCAATCCAGCCATTAAAATAAATTTATCGGTTTGAATCGAAAAATCCTCCCGAGGTCTTAAATGGATTATTTAACCATTAATTCAATACGTGAGGCTCCAAAGAACTCAATGGAACTGAGGGAGAGAATTGGTTTAGGGGGTTAATTCTTCACAATCATCAATACAATATGAAATACCACGAAGGATTTGACCCGGCACCTAACTAAAAAATCGCTCTAACCCCTACAAAGCCCTACTATGTCCTACTAAACCCCTACAATAACATTACCTTCGAAGAGAGGATTGTATTGAGGTTAAAGGGGTTAGGTACCGGGACAGATAGGCCTGGAAATAAGTGTTTGGTGAGATCTTTCCGGGTTATTGAATTAAATCTGTCTGTCCCCTTGCTTCTTTACTCCTGGTGAAAAAGCAAGCATTGAATATAATTTTATTTATTGCTCCTTTTTTATTTCTTATTACATCATTTTGGACAGATATTGGAGGTTCTGATATAAAAAAAGTTCAGATCAGGTCTTAACCCAATCTGAACTTCTATAAAAGTTTACATATTTATAATCAGAGGTTCAGGACTTCATTATTCCTTCCGCATCTCCGGACCTCCATACATCCGAACTATTCAGGTATTTCCATTCCTACAAACCTGCTGTTCCCGTCTGCATCCTGGACTTTAAGAAGAATTGCAGAGCCTTTTTTCTCATTAACTATACTCTTGAGATCTGAAACATTATTGATCTTTTCCTTATTTGCTTCAACAATAAACAGACCCCTGATAAGTCTTTGATCTTCTGCTGTGCTGAAAGCTTTAACATCTGTTATCTTAACACCATGGTCTACCTTGTAATCGGTCTTATCTTTTGCAGAAAGATTCTGCACAGTAAGCCCCAGATCATCAAAGCTGGTTGATGAGGATTTTGAGCTTTCTTCACTGCTGTTGCCAGGTTCATTACTTACTACAGGTTGTCCTTTTTCATTCTCTTCACGTGCTTTAAGAGTAACTTTTCTTTCAATCTCTTTTCCATTCCGGAAAATACTCAGCGTTACACTTGTACCGGCAGATTTCGATGCAATATAGCTTTGAAGTTCATTCGGCTGGTTAACTTCCCTGCCATCTACTTTTAATATTACATCTCCTTCTTTAACATCAGCATTTGCAGCTGCACCATCCTTAACGAGTCCCTGAACAATTATTCCTCTTGGACGGTCAAGACCGAGCGATTTGGCCATAGCATCATCAACCTCACCAATATTTATTCCTATATAGCCGCGGCTTACTTTACCGTGTGCAATAAGATCTTTTGAAACAGCTTTAACAAGATTTATAGGTATGGCAAATCCATAACCTATATATGTTCCGCTACCGGAAGCAGCAATTGCTGAATTAACTCCTATCACTGCACCTGAAAGATCAACTAATGCACCCCCGCTGTTGCCGGGATTTATGGCAGCATCAGTCTGTATAAAATTCTCTACACCATAACTGTCTCTTATCAATCCAAGCTGCCCTCTTCCGATCGCACTTACTATTCCGGCAGTTACAGTTGAAGCAAGCGATAGGGGGTTTCCTATAGCCATTACCCACTGCCCTACTTTAAGGCTGTCGGAATCACCGAGATAAGAAACCGGCAGATCATTAGCATCAATTTTTATTACAGCCAGATCGGTCAGAGGGTCTGTTCCGATTACTTTAGCTGTGAAGGTTCTTTTATCAAATAATCCGACATTTACATTACGCGCTTTCTCGACAACGTGATTATTTGTCACAATATAACCGTCTGACGATATAATTATACCGCTTCCGGATCCTCTCTGCTGGGGTTGTTCCTTAAAGAACGGGAAGAAGAAATCCTGTTCCTGGTCCTGTCCCCGCTCGGAGACTACATTTATTTGTACTATTGTTGGCGTTACCTTTTGAGCAACTTCAATAAAAGCTTTGCTGAAAGAATTTGCATCGGCATCAAGATTAACAGGAGGCATATCGGTACCGAGATGTATATCGGCGTAGCCGGGACGTACAAGTCCGAATCCTGAAACCAATATGGCACCGAAAAGGATCCCTACAAATAATAAGGCAAATGCACCCAGATAGTTTTTGGACTTCATTGTTTTATTTCCTCCAATAAAATAATTTTTTCTATGAATAATGCATTTGTAGAAATAATCATACTATCCTTGTATTAGTTAAATGTTTTTAATGACTGCAATCCCTTAAAATCGGGTACGTGAACTTTTAAATACTGCTCCAGGAAAGATATAACATCAGTATAAGTCTTTTCGGGAAAAACTATTTCAGAGTTTAATTTTAGACTTTTGAGGCAGTTGAAAAGTTCCGCATCCGGCTCGTTTCCCGGATATAGGTTTTTACAATTGCTGCATAAAATACCTATTTGACCATTGTATGACAAGTAATCATTTTCTGCTATTGTTTTACCGCAATTAGAACATCTGTTCAACTGCATTTCGTACCCGATCTGCCTGATAAAAAAAAGAAAAAACTTGCCGAAAAGCATTTTATCTCTCCCCGTTGTAGTATCCAGTAGCTTTAATATCCTTACTGTTCCCCTGAATAATTTCTGATTCACTTCATTTTCGGGTATCAGAGTTTTTATAAGTTCGATTACGGCATAGGAGTACTTTAGCTTTTCCAGATCGTTCTTTACAACGGGATAATGTTCAATAAGGTCAGCAGTCGATAGGAGCTGCAGCTCCCTGCTGCTCTTCCTGTAAATAACAACCTGCACATAATTAAGGGGATCGATAACGTGAGCAATTTTAGATTTAGGATTCCTGCCCCCCTTCACCATTGCAGATAATCTGCCGTATTCTTCAGTAAACAATGAGGCGATAGTACTGGTATCACCGTAATTTATTTTACCGATAACCAGCGCACCGGTTTTTATAATTTCACTCATAAAGGAAATTATATGGGAACTTATAAACCTTTTTTTCTGTGATGATCCCGGTAATCAGGTGTGAAGGAGTAACATCAAAAGCAGGGGAAAAAGTTTCATATTCATCAGGAGCAGCAGCAATGCCGTTAAAATTTAATACTTCGGATTTTCCCCTGTGCTCAATTACAATATCCGCTCCGGAAGCAATATTTCTGTCAATCGTTGTAGAAGGAGCGGCAATATAAAAGGGAATGTTATAATAGTTTGCCAGAATTGCCAGGTTCAATGTTCCTACTTTATTTGCAGAATCTCCGTTAAGGGCTATCCGGTCCGCTCCTGTAACCACAAAATCCACTTCATCCATAGCGAATAAGGATCCGGCAGCGGAATCGGGCTGTACACTGAAGGGAATATTATTTTTCTTCAAGCTCATAAGCAGTGAGCCTTAATCCCTGGAGCAAGGGTCTGGTTTCATCGGCAAATACTTTTTTAACAAGACCGTGTTCGAATCCTGTCCTGATAACATTAAAGGCTGTACCATCTCCTCCGGTGGCAAGCTTTCCTGTATTGCAATGGGTTAAAACATTGGATTTTCTTGTGAAGACAGCCAGTCCATTCTCCCCTATTTTTCTGCAGTATTCCTCATCCTGTAAGTGAAGTTCTTTTGCTTTATTTAATATAATACCATAAACATCGGGGTTGTTTCTGTTCTGCTCATAGACGGATTTAATTTCGCTAAGTGCAAAAAAAAGATTTACTGCTGTGGGGCGTGTTGAAAGAAGACGTTCATAAGCTTTATAAAAAAGCTCGTCTCTCTTTTTTATCTTTTATCGAGAGCGCAAGAGCATATGCTGCCGAGATTCCGATGAGCGGAGCACCCCTTAATTCAAGGGTTTCAATGGCAACTGCAATTCTTTCATAATCAGAGGTTTCAATATAAATTTCCTGCAGAGGAAGCTTTGTCTGATCGAGGTATACAATTTTATCCTGGTCGAACCTGAGCGAGAAGTAATCAGTCTTTTTCATCGAAGCGGGACAGTTTTAGAAATTCTCTGAACCTATCCTGGATCCTTAGATAAGAAAGATCTTCAAGTCCCTTTGTGCTGAATTTCTCTACACAGAATGAAGCCATTGCACTTCCGTATATTACGGCGCATTTCATATTTTCCGGACTAAGATCCTGTGTCTTAAATAAATATCCTGAAAATCCTCCTGCAAAGGAATCTCCTGCACCGGTTGGATCGTATATCATTTCCAACGGGTAAGCTGGTGCTGAGAAAATCACATCTTCAACAAAAAGAAGGGCGCCGTGCTCCCCTTTTTTAATTATTAATATCTGGGGACCAAGCTCGCGTATCATCCTTGAAGCTTTTATAAGATTTGGTTCCTGTGCAAGAAGCCGGGCTTCGGAATCATTTATTATCAGAACATTTACCCTTGGAAGAAGTTTGAGCAGATCGTCCTTCTTCCCTTCGATCCAGTAGTTCATTGTATCACAAACAACAAACCGGGGATTATCAAGCTGATCAAGTACTTTTATCTGCAGTGCCGGGTCAATATTTCCAAGACATACAAATTTTGCTCTCCTGAACTTTTCCGGGATTATTGGATCAAAGGATTCAAAGACATTCAATTCGGTAAATAATGTATCGCGTACATTCAGATCATAATGATATTTACCCGACCATCTGAATGTTTTTCCGCCGGGAACAATTTGTAAACCTTCAAGATCAACATTGTGATTTTCAAGAAGTTTGATATAATTTTCAGGAAAATCCTCACCAACCACCCCTGTAAGGTAAACGGGTCCGCTGAAATAGCTTGAAGCCAGTGAAATGTAAGTTGCCGAACCCCCTAAAGCATTTTCAACCCTGTCGAAGGGTGTAATCACTGTATCCAGCCCCAACGATCCTACTACTAATAAACCCAAAATGAGCTCCTGATATTTAATCTTCAAAAATAATTAAACCCAACCACTTATAATAAACTATTTGCGGGTATACAGGGTTAAAAATGAATTATTATGATAATTTTATCCAAAATATGTATTAAAATCATCCGCGCGGCAGGTTATCAGCTCTCAATATGAGATATTCTTCAAGGGCATAAATCTTGTAAGCGTAAATAAACCGTTTTTTTGCTATTATGGAACATTATTAGTACTTGAATTGTTTCTAAGTTGTATTTGAGAGTGGAAATGAAAAAACTATTAGCCTTTTTAACAATTATTTTAGCGGCACATCTATTTACCGGTACATCTGTACTCGATAAAAATGCATCAGGCATTGCCGGGGATACTGTTTATACTGTCAAACCGGAAAATTATCATTCCCAGGAGGAACAGCTTATTTCTACTATCCTTGCAAGATATCATTATAAAAAAATTAAGCTTACAGATTCATTATCATCAGTAGTTTTCGACAGGTACATTAAATCACTTGATAATCATAAGATGTATTTCCTTAGCATCGGATATAAATGAATTTGAAAACTACCGTTACAACTTTGATGATTATTTCCAGGAAGGCAATCTGAACCCTGCTTTTGATATGTTTAACAGGTTTGCCCAAAGAATCGAGGAAAGAATTTCTTTCGGTATGAGTCTGCTCGATAAAGAAATGGATTTTACAATTCAGGAAGATCTGGAAATTGACCGTAAGGATGCCGAATGGCCGAAGTCAAGCGATGAGGCTAATGAATACTGGAGAAAAAGAGTTAAGAATGATGCACTAAACTTAAAAATAGCTGGAAAGGACTGGACATCCATAGCGGAAACTCTTAACAAAAGATATGAAAACCTGAAACGGAATATCATTCAGTATAAAAGTGAAGATGTCTTTCAGCTTTTAATGAATGCATATACGGAATCAATCGATCCCCATACAAATTATCTCTCTCCATTTAATACAGAGAATTTCAAGATGAATATGAATTTATCTCTGGAGGGGATCGGTGCACAGCTTCAGTCGGATGATGAGTATACAAAAATAAATGAGATTATTGTAGGCGGTCCTGCTTATAAAAGCGGCTTGTTGAAAAAAGGAGACCGCATTATTGGTGTAGCGCAGGAATCAGGTGAAATGGTTGATGTTATCGGGTGGAGACTTAAATGATGTTGTTCAGTTAATCAGAGGACCCAAAGGTACTCAGGTAAGGTTACAAATCTTACCGGCCGATGAGCTTCAACCCACTCCGAAAGAGATTACCCTTATAAGGGACAAAGTTAAACTGGAAGAACAATCTGCAAAAAAACAATTACTGGAAATAAAAGAAGACGGTACTCCATTCCGGATCGGAGTAATTTCAATACCTGCCTTTTACAGCAACTTTGAAGACCAGCAGAAAGGTATAAAAGATTTTAAAAGCACAACAAGAGATGTGAAGCTGCTGCTGGATTCTCTTAAACAAGCAAAGGTTGACGGCGTTATAATAGACCTCAGGAACAACGGCGGCGGTGCATTAAGCGAGGCAATTCAGCTAACAGGTTTATTCATTGATAATGGTCCTGTTGTACAGGTACGAAATGCCGACGGTTCTATAGAAGTAGGAGAGGATCTTGAAAAGGGAGCAGCCTATGATGGTCCTCTTGCAATTTTAGTGAACCGCTTCAGTGCTTCTGCATCTGAAATTTTTTCCGGTGCAATACAGGATTACGGCAGAGGACTAATAATCGGCGAACAGACATACGGCAAAGGAACAGTTCAGAATATGATCGACCTGAACAGATTAATGAGGATATCGGAAAGCGATTTAGGACAGGTCA
This sequence comes from uncultured Ignavibacteriales bacterium, assembly GCA_963764685.1. GTDB lineage: Bacteria > Bacteroidota > Ignavibacteria > Ignavibacteriales > Ignavibacteriaceae > CAVXTT01. Next base: position 27,632 of record CAVXTT010000023.1, on the reverse strand, counting down.
AGATCACTATCGCAAAGTACTACAGAATAAACGGAGAAAGTACACAGCACCTTGGTGTATCTCCTGATATAACATTCCCATCCTATTTTGATGATCCTAAAGAATTTGGAGAGAGTTCTGAACCCAGTGCACTTCCGTGGGATACGATTGGATCTTCATCATATCATAAAGTTCATGACCTAAGCAGTATAATAGCAAAGCTTAAAGTTAGACACGACGAGAGAGTCAGCAGCAATACTGATTTTGAAAATCTGCTTGATGATATTAAAGAATACAAAGAGAACAGGGATAAGAAGACTGTTTCCCTGAATGAAGAAGTCCGCAGGAAAGACAAAGAACGTGAAGAAGAACAAAAGATTACCAGGGAAAATGAAAGACGGACAAGTCTTGGATTAAAACTTCTGGATAAAGGAGAAGTACCCACTGAAGAAGCAGATGAGAAAGATCCCCTTTTGGAAGAAACCGCACGGATCTTATCTGACTATCTGCTTTTAAGTATTGGATGATATAAAAAAACCTGCAGGTCAATCTGCAGGTTTTGCTACTAAAATAAAATACCGGTTATACCGTTATTTTATCCTTCAGCATTTTCAAATGAGCCATTAATTTTCTTTTTGCAACCGGGAACATTGTTTCCTGGAATGGAAAATCAAGTTCAGAGCTGCAAAGGAAAGTTGCCGGATTCGGCATATCTTTATATTGTCTTATCAAATCGAGCTTTACCAGTTCGGGTGCTCTGTATCCCTTGTCGAGTTCAATAGATTTAACGAAACTTGTTTTCAGAGATCTCATTTTTTCTTTATGCGAATTGAAAATGCTGCTCTCGAATCTGAATACCTGAAGCACAGATTCCTTCACATCGGGCAATAAGAAATATCCCTCTTCTTTATACAAGGGCAGAATTCCAATCTCCTCTATCTTATATTCCCTTTCAACAAATTCATATAAAATGATCCCTTCATCTATAATATCTTTAATTTTCGGCAGCGCCCAGTTTACCATATTAAAGAACATTTCGATGTTGGGTTTTATTTTTTCAAGTATCTCATATTTGATGGCTTTATTCTTTATATCATATTCCTGTATCTGCTTGGGGAAAGAACCTGTCATCTGGTTCTTCTGCCGCATCAGCTGTTCAAGTGAAATATGGAGGTTGATAAGCTCATCCAGCGCAGGATAAATTTTTTTCCTGTTGAACAAGTTTCCATATTCTTTAAGACCATTTAATATCTTATACTGATTTATCTCCAGATCCAGATCCGGAGAAATAAACATTTCTAAATTTAATTCATTCATAAATACATCTCTCTTCTCTGATATATTTTGTCAATTACTATACCAGATGAAATGAAAAAGGGATGGCTATTAATGTAAATAATTTTATGAGGTCGAATCAGTCATCAGTCACAATTCTATAAGACTTTTCCAATTATTGAACTGAATAATTGATAATTGGATTCAGAATTGCACTCTGATCAATTTTAGGGCAATGCTGATTGAGTTGGCTCTATTGAGGTATTTTTAATTCCAGAAGATTCAGAACTGAACGCTGTTGTGTGAAATAGTCCACAATAATATCAACTGATCTGCGTTGTCCATCCCAGGTGAGTAACTTCTTTGTTTCAATGGGAGTATACCAGCCCCAGTCACAATGCTCTTCACAAATTCTAACAGTTTGTTCCCCCTTTATTAATGCAGCAAAGACAGGCAGAAGGTTTATGCTATCATTTTCGGGTGAATAGAATTGATTAACATTCGGAACTATCCAAAATTTTTCAGGATCCAACCCTGTCTCTTCCTTTATTTCTCTTAGTGCAGCCTGGTACGACATTTCCCCCTCCTCAACATTGCCCGACACCATCTGCCACAGCCCGGGATATATTTCCTTTTCGCTCCTCTTCAAAAGGAGAAATTCAATGCTGCCGTCTTTTTCCCTGAAAAGATGAACCTCAACAAGATTTGATATTATTTTCATATTTATTATTAAAAGAATGCACGAACCTCAGCACGGGCTGTATGAATTACTCTTCCCAAACCCGGCCACCGGCCGTCATAACTTATAGTTGATTGCAGATTTGCCATAATTCGGTAATCGAAATTTAACCTTCCGAAATAATTCTTCCCAATGTTATTTCCGGCTGTAAGCTCAAATGGCAGGAAATTTTCTAAAGTATTTGTATTAAGTTCAACTCTTTCTGCCTCAACACGCAGTCTTCCGGTACCCGCAAAGGCAAGGTTAAATCTTATCAGCTCAGAATTAAGATCTATAACCGTAGGATTTGCAGGATATGTATCTTCACTTCTGCCGACCTTAAGCCTGAAGACAACCTCTATATTCCGTTCAGGTCTGTAGGAAAACTCCGTTGCTGCATTGCTTCCTGTAATTTTTCTGCGCCGGTTTGATATTTCTGAAGCATCTATATTGTCATCTGTAAAAACTATATCGGTCTGGTTGCTTACCTCCTCGATCATCTTAAACCTTAATCTTAAACTCCGTTCTCTCAAATATCCATTCTCTATTCCCCCGCTGTATTGATTAAGGCTTTTCTTCTGAGAATATCTTAAACGAACAGAGAACTCCTGACTATTCTCGAATGCAAATATATCCTGCTGAATTAAATTGTATCCCCTGATGGTTGTTAAAGGGTTCAGAAAACTGGAAAATCTTAAGAGATATATATTTTTATAATTTTCCTCCCTGCTGTTCTCTTCAACTCTTAAATAAGTTTCTGTGGAGATAGGTCTCAGAAAAGATGCAAAGCCTGTCGGTTTTATTAATTTATCAAGCGTCAATTTCCATCTTGTGCTTGCTTTCAGGTCTATAACAGGATACAATGTTTCAGTGGGAAGCAGCACCTGAATGTAATCCCCTTCATACAGGGTATATTCAAACTCAAATTCATCTGCAATACCGTTATTATTAAGATCTCCGAGATATTTATAATTGCCTGTTCCCTGTTCAACTCTTACAAACACTTTCTCGAGTTTAGCAGATCTTTGGGTAGAAACTTCATAATAAAGATCCCAGTCAAGCGGTTCCCAAAGACTAAGTCTTGTTTGCGACCTCATCAGAACTGTTTCGTTATTAAGGTACCCTAATTTCTTAAGCTCCTCTGTATACTTTTTATTTCTAAATGTAAGATTTAAAGTAGTAGAAACCTCCTTAATACCTGAATATTCAAGTTCGTAAAACTGAGTTCGCGAATCTGACTCTTTGATCATCACTCCATTAATAGGAAAATGATCATCCCTGAAAGAATATTTCACATCGAATTTCAATCCTTCGATATCAAGCAGTGCGATCTGAGGGATATACTCGTTATATTTCAAACTGCCGGCAACAAGCGAATCCTGATTATTTCTCCTGTCTAATTTATTTTCAGCTAAAAAATCTATACCCGGTTTGAATATCCACAATTTATAGAAAGCACCCCCTTTATGTCTGCCCCATTTTGATTTAAGTGACAGGTTCTTTGCTTCAACATAATCGAAATTATAATTAAACAGGTAAGTCGAATTATCAGTAAATTGAAACAGACTATTGCTTCTCTTGGATTTAAAGTCATCCCCTCTTTTCAGATAACCGTAGGTTGAACTTAATTTAATCTGTTCGATCGGTAAAAGGTTTAGTCCAATTTCCCGCAACTGTTCCGATTGCTGTTCCGCAGAAGTAATTATATTATAATTTCTGTTGAATTCTACTTCGTTTATACGGTCGGCAGTCGTGAAGCGCTGATCCAGAAATCTATCCTTATATGTTATACCTGCACGTCCGAAATTAATATTTCCGAACTCAATATGAACGGGTTTAACAGCAAGAAAAACATTTCTTGCATAACCCCCGTTATCGGATTCCGACAGAGAAGATAATCTGTTCTTATCCCATAAACTTCCTGCCATTTCAAGACTCAGAGATATATCTTCATAAGGTGCAAGATCGAGAACTACATTACCGACTTGTTTCTGTTCAGGCATAGGGAGGAAAATAAATGGCATATATATACCCTGTCCGATTCCAATGAACCTGAACACACCAAAGCTTTCTCTTACATAATCTCCTTTACCCGCACTGACAACACTGAAACTAACATTGTAAATTGAGGCAGGATTTCCGGGATCATAAATATAAACTTTATAATTTTGGCCATTAATCAGTGTATCCAGTTCCCTGTAAATGCCTTTGGGATTTCCTGATGAATCAGGGGGAGCAAGTGAAACCCCGCTTTTAACAGCACTATTTCTGTCATCTCCTGCATTTTGAAGAATCTCTTTATCACTTTCCGTTAATGATATATCAATAGGAGCATCCTGATCATCCCCTTCCCGTAAATACTGCACTCTAAGTCCCAGTTTGTTATCAAAGAATTTAGCGCCTGTACCGCCGGCAAAAAAGTTCCTTGAAAATCTTCTGTCGGTATATTCAAAATCCACATTTATTCTCGAAGCAGAAGTAATCAATCTCTGTGGAGTGAAGAATATCTGGGCATTTGAATATTCAATAACATAATCATTTGCTTCTCCCCTTCTCATTTCAATTCCGTCTATAAATACCTTTTCAGTTCCGGCAATAACTATTATATCCCTTTCATTATTTATTCCGGTTAACCTGTAAGGTCCCTGCACACCATCGCTCCCGTAAAAAAACAAAGAATGAAATTTACCTTTTGAGCCCGCAACAGATACATATGCATCATAATCTTCGTACCTGAATTCGCCGAGCAGTCCCTGGAGTTTTCTATCAATAACTCCGAACTCCCCCTGCTTTCTCTGAAGCTGATAATCACCAAAAGTACCGATCGCATTTGGATGCTTTACCTGAATAAATACCTTATCAAGTTCCTCAAGTCTCTCTGTATTTCCCTCCGGCTGTATAGGAGTATTCTCATCTGTTATTGCAGCAACAACTTCAAGATCTTCTGCGAGTCTTCCGGAAAGCTGAAGTCGTAAACCGCTGTTTAAAGTAAAATCTTTTGTGGTGCCTACCGTAAATCCTCTGATCAAGTGTACCGCTTTTTTCCATGTTGCTGCCGAAAATTGATTCTCCGGTAAAAGCGGAGGACAGGGACTGACTTACATTAACTGTATCTCCGGTTTCCACATCATAAATTTTAACAAGATCTCTTCTTTTATACTCTTTAAGAAGTGAAATATTGACAGCATTATACCTTACAACAAGGGTGTCGAATAAAGAATACGGTAGAGAATCAGAAAGTGTAAATGATCCGAGTTCATAATTAAAATTGTAATCCCCTTTTTTTAATACCGATCCCCGCAGTACAATTGTCTCCGTAAAAGGCATAATCCATACCCGGGAAATATTGTACTCATTCTGAAGATTTATGGGGATCGAATCAGTAACAGTTATTGAATGATAATCAGTCTGTGCAAATCCTGTATTTTGTGCAATTATGAGAAACAGCAGCAGGTATAAATAAATCTGTGAGATTTTCAAACAATTTTCGATTTTTTCAGATAAAATCTATGCCCGGACGCGCCTTTTATCAAGTCTATATTATCGGCAGGCTAAAAATGAATTCGTCCGTAAAAGGAATAGGTTAATTTAATCATAATCTTCATTTTAATTTTCCCTCTTAACGGTTATTTTGGATATCCTTGAAATGAATAATGAGAAATTATAAACTTTGGATAAGAAAATACAAGATTTTCTCTAATAAATGCCATTAAATCCGAACTCATAGCTAATTTCATTAAAGAATTAGATAATTCCGTATCATATATAAATTGGATTGGAAATTTCTGAGTTATGCAGTCAGTAAACGTTATTTTCGTATGCCTTGGTAATATCTGCAGGTCACCGGCCGCCGAAGGTATTTTTAAATCAAAAGTAGAAGCCGAAGGACTTGAGGGAGTAATTAACATAGATTCTGCCGGAACCTCGGCATATCATATTGGGGAAAAACCGGATAAACGAATGATAAAACAAGCTGCTCTAAGAGGCTACGATCTTCAAAGTTTAGCACGAAAATTTGAGCCCCATAAGGATTATGAAAAATTCGACTATATCATCGCTATGGATGCAGAAAATTTTAATAATTTATCTGCAATGGATATCCACAGAAAGTATAGGCATAAGATTCATTTAATAACCGATTTCTGTACAACCGTTAAGGCATCAGAAGTTCCGGATCCATATTATGGGAACGAGAAGGCTTTTGACCTGGTAATTACAATTCTCGAAGATGCCTGTATTGGTTTATTGGAAAATATACAAAATGATACCGGCATCAATAAAAAATAAAATTGAAGAAATTTCCGGAGGTAAAATTACCGGCATACGTTCTGTAACGGGCGGATGTATAAGCCAAACCTTTGAAATTATAGTAAATAAGACCCTGGAATACTTTCTTAAATTCAATCCTGATGCTGATAATGATATGTTCATTAAGGAATCAAATGGATTGAAAGAAATCGCTGCTTCCAAGACAATCAGAGTACCAGCAGTAATTTATGCCGGTAAAAATTTTATTCTTTTAGAAAGAATAAAACCTGCTCCGCGAAAGAAACATTTTTTTTCTGACTTTGGTTTACAATTTTCAATGCTGCACAGAACGAATGCAGACACTTATGGATTTTATGAAGATAATTATATTGGTTCAACACGGCAGGTGAATATTGCCGAAGGAAAAGAAAAAACGTCCTGGGCAGAATTTTATCTTGATAAAAGAATCTTGTTCCAATATAAATTAGCGGAGCAACTGGGATACATTACATCTGATTTACGAAAAAGAATCTCGTATCTTGAAAATAAAATTGTAGATATTCTTAACGGAAGTGAGGAACCTCCTACACTTCTTCATGGTGACCTGTGGAGCGGAAATTTTATTACTGATGATTCAGGTTCTGTTTGTCTGATAGACCCGGCAGTTTATTACGGCCACCGGGAAGCTGACCTGGCAATGACAAAATTATTCGGCGGTTTTCCGGAAGAATTTTACAATAGTTATAATGAAAACTTTCCATTTGCACAGGGATACAATGAGAGGGAGAATATTTACAAACTTTACCATGCGTTAAATCACTTAAACCTATTCGGTAAAGTTTATTATGGGCTGACACTAGCCCTGGCACAGTCTTATAAATAGATATATGAAAAAGAAAATTTTAGTTGTAGATGATGAAAGTTCCGCAAGATTTTTACTGGAGCTTATGCTTAAGCAAGATTATAAAGTAGATTCAGCTTTTAATACTGCTTCTGTGCTTGAGGCTGTATCAAAGACAAAATTTGACATTATTCTGATGGATATTAATCTTGGACAAACTGACAGCGGTATTGATGCATTAAGAAAGATAAGGGAAATTGAAGCATACAGGGATATACCCATAGTGGCGGTTACTGCATACGCTATGGCAAAAGACCGCAATAATCTTTTAAGCCTGGGATTTAATGAATATATTGCAAAACCTTTTGAACGTGACGAACTGCTAAGTATAATTGAAAAAGTTCTTAAAACAGAGGTTTCCCACCGGGATAAGTGATCTTCACTCTGCTTTTACTCACAACCGCTAACCCGTAACTAGTTTAACTTATCTGAATTAATAATCAGGGTCTTAATGAATTCTGGGCCGTCAGTGTTACTATGTGAGGATGAGGTTATAATTGCCCTCGATTTAAAATTTCAGCTAAAGAAATTAGGGTATTCCATTTCAGGGATTTGTAAAAACGCAAGGGAGCTCATTGATCAGGCATTCCTGACTATGCCGGATATTATTGTGACCGATATCAAATTGGAGGGAGAGCTTTCAGGGATAGATGCAATAAAAGAAATTAGAAAAAAACTAAAAATTCCTTTTATATACTTATCGGGTCAGCAGAATACCAGTACATATGAGGAGGCATTAAAAACTGAACCGTGCGATTTTATCGGTAAACCTTTCTCAACTTATCAGTTAAAAAGTGCAATGGATAGGTGTTGCGGGAGACACATGAGGGAATGGATATTGACCAATCCTTAACATTTTATGATAAAGACTATGCCTTAGCTCCACGGCACATTATTTGAATTCATACAAATGAAAGCGCCGATATTATAAATATTTTTAACCGTTGATCTGGATAAATTGAAAACAACTATTATTCTTTGTGAAGATGAAAATCTGATTGCACTTGACATTCGTAATCAGCTTCGGATGCTCGGATATGATGTTATTAAAGTATGCAGCACCGGTGAAGACCTAATTAAAAGTACAATGGAATTAAAACCTCATATTATTATTACTGATATTCAGCTTAAGGGAAAGATAAGCGGAATTGAAGCCGTAAAAATAATACGGCAGGAAGTACCGATACCGTATATTTTCTTATCCGGTCAGCGAAATACCGGAACATACGATGAGGCAATGAAAACCAATCCGGCATATTTTATAAACAAGCCTTTCTCACTTGAGCAGCTGCAGCAGGCACTCAGTAACTGCTGTAACATCCCGGTTATTAATTAAACCCTTTAAAATAAAAAAGGGGGATGGACATTTGCCACCCCCCAAACGGGGAAACGCGGTTTAACTACTATTACGCTATCAGCTTTCTTCGTCTTACCTGATTCAAACTTAACTAAATATTTTTAGCTAAAGTGTTGACTGTATCACAATTAATTTAATATCCATTCTAATGCTTCTTTTTTCTCGGAAAGGTCAAAATATTTTACCTTTGCCGGAGTAAAAACAGAGACAACCTCCGTCCTTATATCCTGCGGTGTATCTTTACCGACGAAAGCTATTTTATTAAAATGCTCTGTGTTCATAAGACTGAATACAATATCTCTCCAGAAAGCATTTATTTCCCACCCGTCAAAATCAATCATTTCATAATACCAGCTGATGCTTTTATACTTATTTATTTTTTTTGATACCACTTCCTGAATTTCATCCAGGTCCTGAGGATCTATTTGGGCGGATACTCTTGTACCTACAATTTTACCATTACCTATTTTTACAAACTCTACCATAGTTCCCTCGAAAAAATAAAAAAGCATACAGGTCTCGCCTGTATGCTATGAACTTATAAATTATTTATATAATCAATCAGTTCTTCTCTGGAACGACCTGTTTTTTGCTGAATTCTTCCCAATAATTCATCCTCTCTTCCTTCTTCAAAAGTGAGATCATCATCGGTTAAATTTCCCCATTTTTGTTTCAGCTTACCTTTCAGCTCATTCCAGCTGCCTTTTATTCTTAGCTTATCCATATAACACTCCGTTTTATTATTGTTGATTCAGAAATAAAATAGTATAACTTTTTTTTCCTACGGTGAAATCAATCACAATAATAATTTTAGCGGAATAACAAATCATTTTTTTATTGCTGATCAAATAAAGAAGTTCTTGCTGAATGTCTTTTCTTTCCAAATCGGTTATAAGCAAGATCGGTTGCTTCTCTTCCGCGGGGAGTGCGGTTTATAAAACCCTGCTGTATTAAAAAGGGTTCATAAACTTCTTCTATGGTTCCGGGGTCCTCATTAACGGCAACTGCCAGAGTATTTAAGCCTACGGGACCGCCGCTATATTTCTCAATAATTGCAAGAAGAATTTCTTTATCCATTTCATCAAGTCCAAATTCATCCACTTCAAGAGCAAGGAGAGCTTTTTGGGCAATTGTTAAATCTATATTTCCGCTGTCCTCATAATCGGCAAAATCCCTGGTTCTTTTTAAAAGCCTGTTAGCTATTCTTGGTGTACCTCTGGACCTTCTTGCTATTTCGAGAGAAGCGTTATGATCTATTTTAATATTTAAAATTCCCGCTGAACGAAGTACGATCTTATCCAGGATGGCTGCATCATAATAATCTAGCCTGAATTTAATGCCGAACCTGTCTCTCAAGGGAGAAGTTAACATACCAGCCCTGGTGGTGGCGCCTATTAAGGTATACTTGGGAAGTTTTATCTGCACTGTTCTTGCGTTGGGACCACTGTCGATCATTATATCAATTTTATAATCCTCCATGGCACTGTAGAGATATTCCTCCACCACGGGGCTTAACCGGTGAATCTCATCAATGAATAGGACAGCTTTATCTTCAAGTGTAGTTAAGAGTCCTGCAAGATCTCCAGGTTTCTCAAGAACAGGTCCTGAAGTGATTTTTAATTTAACTCCCATTTCTGATGCAATAATATGGGCCAGAGTAGTTTTACCCAGACCCGGAGGACCTGTTAATAAAACGTGATCAAGTGCCTCATTTCTTTTTTTCGCTGCAGAAATAAACACATTTACATTATCGGTTATTTTCGTCTGACCGCAAAACTCCCTAATTGAAGAGGGGCGGAGTGTCTGCTCATATTTTTTTTCATCTTCACCCAATTGCGGATTAACCGCCGATGATTTTCTCATATTGTCAGGTAACCATTTGCTTGTTTTTAATTTTTAGCTTGTGAATTAATATAACCATTCCAATCATTAAACTTAACATAAAAACAGCTGAGAAGGCAGTATTTATTGCATTAAACCTATGATCGAATAAAAGGATGATGCCCGGGTTCCAGGCACTTCCGTAAAGTATCATTAAATGAACAATATAGATCAGAAGTGTATTGCGTCCGACTAATATTAATATTCTTGGGATGACTTCTATTTTCAAAGAGATGTATGATACAATAGCATTTAAGATTAAAACGATACCTAATCTTAAAAATGAAAGGAAGATGCTCGTTGTCCAAAGATAGCTCTGACCATAAACAGCAGTTTCTATCCGATCCCCCAGGAATGCACCTGCAAAGATTAATATTCCTGCAATACCAAGATAAAGACTAAATTTTCCCGATCGGAATGCATTAGGATTTTTTGCCAGGTAACTTCCCAGCACTGCTCCGAAAAGAAGAAATCCAGCCCAGGGAAATAAAGGAAAGTTAGAGCCGGTGCCTTTATACAGATACCCAGCTATAAACTGCGGAAGGTAATCTATCCAAATAATATTTTCAGAGTACAGGTACAGGATAAAAAAAAGCAACCCGGCAGAAGTGAATACGAGATAATCACTGATCTTTGTTTTTTCAGAAATGAATGCAAAAATGATTATAAATAATAACCCGAAGCCGATCAGCTGAAGTACATCCACTGCCTGGAAAATATTCCATTGTAGTTCTGTAACCTCAGAAAAAACAACAAGGGTTGGTGTAGGGTAACGGAGCATATAACCGAGAAATACAAGCAGAAGAAAACGCTTTAAACCTTTTTTAACTCTCGGGTTAGATTCGAAGGGCTCGTTGTTTAGTCTGAACAGATAAGTAAAAACAGTTCCCGAGGTAAACAGAAATATTGGTGCCGTCATACCTCTCATAAAAAACCAGGCAAGAAAAAGAGGATTATCAAGGTTCCTGTAATCATTAGAAAGAAGAACATCGGTGGTATGCCCCTGCACCATCATCAGAACCGCAAACGCTCTCATCAGGTCTATAAAAATGATTCTGTTTTTTGAGGAACTTGTGGTCATCTATTAATAAATTTAATGCGGTTAAAATAAACATTCATAATTCATATCACAATCGACCGAAATTATCTATAGCAAAGTAATTATGAGGGAAGTAAAAAGGAATATCCAGAGGAGGTGTGAATTTATTTACGCATGCCGTTATTCTTGTATTGTCATCGCTTTCATATAAAAATGCTTAATTATGAAAGAACAATTTTTTAAACAAAAAAAGGCTGCCCTTTTGGGACAGCCTCTTCCAATCAGCGGATATTTATTGTTTTGGGTTTCACTCTCTCATGTTTGGGAAGCTTTAATGTTAACTGCCCGTTCTCGTATCTTGCTTCGATACCGGAATCGTTTATGCTTTCCGATATTCTGAACTTCCTGTAGTAATTACCAGGTTCGGTTTCACTTAGAATATATTTCCTGTTCATTACTTCATCGTAATTAACCTTTCCGAAAATCACCAACGAATCTTCTTCAATCTTTACCTGGACATCGTCTTTGGTTGTTCCGGGCATATTAGCTACCAGGTAATAATCATCCTTTGTTTCATATATATCTACCAATGGAGCGGTAATACGCTGAGTTTCAAGAAGTTCTTCCCAGCTTTTACCTTCTTCTTTTACTGTAACGAGTTCTTTAGTATTGGACATAGTTATTCCTCCGAATATATTTTTCTTTAATTTATTAAACTTTTTAAAGGGGCTTTGCCCGGGAAGGACAAAGCCCATCGTGAATTTATTTCTTCTTCTTATCTTTTTCTTCGTCAACTACTTCGTATGACGCATCCTGAACTTCTTTTTCATCTGCAGGGGCTTTTGCACCCTGTGAGGGTTCAGGACCTGGCTGCGGACCCTGCTGTGCTCCTGCCTGCTGGTAAAGCTGAGATGCAACTTCACTCCAGGTTTTATTCAGGGCATCCGAAGCAGCTTTAATCTGATCCGTATTATTAGTGGCAATAGCATCTTCAACTTTCCGGATATCAGTTTCAAGTCTTGACTTTGCGTCCTCAGGCATTTTATCCTTCAGCTCTTCGATCTGTTTTTTGGTCTGGAAGACAAGACTGTCAGCCTGGTTACGTGTTTCAACCGACTCTTTTTTCTTCTTATCTTCGGCAGCATGTTCGGCAGCGTCGTGTCTCATCTTCTCAACTTCTTCTTTGGATAATCCGCTTGAAGAGGTGATCTTTATGCTCTGCTCTTTGCCGGTAGCTTTATCTTTTGCAGCAATGTGCATTATACCGTTAGCATCGATATCAAATGTTACCTCTATCTGAGGAACTCCTCTCGGTGCCGGTGGAATACCGTCCAGATGGAATCTGCCTAATGTTCTGTTATCTGCAGCCATAGGCCTTTCTCCCTGGAGAATATGTATTTCAACCGAAGGTTGACTATCCGAAGCAGTAGAAAATACCTCACTCTTTCTGGTAGGTATAGTAGTGTTAGCTTCGATCAATTTTGTCATTACACCGCCAAGTGTTTCAATTCCAAGCGATAGATGGCGTAACATCAAGCAGGAGAACATCTTTTACATCACCTGTCAATACGCCTCCCTGTATTGCTGCACCTACTGCAACTACTTCATCGGGATTAACTCCCTTATGAGGTTCCTTACCGAAAATCTTCTTGACAAGCTCCTGAACCATCGGAATCCTTGTAGATCCGCCGACAAGAATTACCTCATCAATCTGAGAGGCTGGAACACCTGCATCCTTTATCGCCTGTTCACAAGGTATCTTTGTTCTCTGCACCAAATCGTCAATAAGTTGTTCAAACTTCGATCTGGATAAAGAAACATTCAGATGTTTCGGCCCCTCCTGAGTTGCTGTTATGAATGGGAGATTAACTTCTGTCTGCATTGATGACGATAATTCAATTTTTGCTTTCTCGGAAGCTTCTTTTAATCTCTGAAGTGCCATCGCATCTTTTCTTAGATCAATTCCTTCAGTTCTTTTAAACTCATCTGCAAGAAAATCTATTACTCTCTGGTCAAAATCATCACCGCCAAGGTGGGTATCGCCGTTTGTAGATTTTACTTCAAATACGCCCTCACCTAACTGAAGTACTGAAATATCGAAAGTACCGCCGCCTAAATCATACACTGCTACAATGTGGTCTCTTGTTTTTTTATCAAGACCATAAGCAAGTGCTGCCGCAGTAGGTTCATTTATAATTCTTCTTACTTTAAGACCTGCAATTTCACCTGCATCCTTTGTAGCCTGCCTCTGTGCATCATTAAAATATGCAGGAACAGTAATAACGGCTTCAGTTACTTCCTGTCCGAGGTATTCTTCTGCTGTCTTTTTCATCTTCTGAAGAATCATTGCACTTATTTCAGGCGGTGAATATATCCTGTCGCTTACCTTTACACGTGCAGAGTTCCCTTCGCCTGAAATTACCTCGTAAGGTATTTTTGTTTTTTCACTGGAAACTTCATCAATCTTTCTTCCCATAAATCTTTTTATGGAAAAGATAGTATTCCTGGGATTGGTTATAGCTTGTCTTTTAGCAGGCTGACCAACAAGTCTTTCACCAGTTTTTGTAAAAGCTACTACTGAAGGAGTTGTTCTTCCCCCTTCGGAATTAGGTATTACAACCGGATCGTTTCCTTCCATCACCGCAACGCAGCTGTTAGTTGTACCCAGATCAATTCCTATTATTTTACCCATTATCAATCACTCCTTTTCATTTAATTATATAAAGCGGCAGAATAGATCCTGCCGCCCTTCATTTTCAATTTACTTTATCTCAATCCGTTTTTCTTTTATGGCTTTCGGCTTCTCTCTGTCAATTTTTACTTTAAGAACACCGTTATCGAACTGAGCATCAATACTATCAGTGTTTATTTCAGAAGGAAGTGTAAAGCTCCTTGTAAAAGAGCCATAAGTTCTTTCAGTTCTGAAATAATTCTTCTCTTTATTTTCTTCCTTGGATTCACCCTTTTTCTCACCGCTGATCGTCAGGATATTGTCCTGTAATGAAATATTAAGATCTTCTTTTTTTACTCCGGGAATCTCTGCTTCAACATAAATTGAATTCTCATCTTCGCTGATATCAATTTTAGGGTTGAAGGTCAATCCCCAATCCATACCCTGATAGTCACCGAAGAATCTCTGAATCCTGTTTGTGAAATGCTCCAGGTCCCTTAAGGGTTCAAATTTTACTAGTGTCATATTAAATCTCCTCAAAATTTGTAATACATTCAAAATTCACTTACTTATAATCAACCTAAATGCCAAAACTAAAATAAGCCGGTAAACTCTTATACAATAATAACTTATAGCAGCCTAGTCTTTTTTTAATAATTGACAATTTATCACCAAATAAATGACAATATGACAAATTTTTCTAATTAATTGTCAATATTTCTGCCATATACTTTTTTTTAGTAATTTTATTCACTGAAGTAATAGGTAATGTATTGTTCAACCTCGAAGAATTTGATATTAAGCTGAATACAGAGTTTATCGGCAGGAATTTTATTTATGCCGAGGAACTTGACTCAACGAACAGTTTCCTTCTGGATAAAAAGAATAAAATCAATACTAATGGAAGCGTTCTGCTTGCAGAAAAACAAAATAAGGGACGCGGCAGAAAAGATCACATCTGGTACAGCGCAAAGGGACAGAATTTAACTTTTTCAATTCTGCTCACAAATAAGAAATATTTTAACAACCATAACCTGATAAATTTCATATCCTGCATTTCAGTGGCTGCTTCCATTGAAAATCTATTCCAGTTGAAGACAGAACTCAAGTGGCCGAATGATGTTCTGATAAACGGAAAGAAAATTTCGGGTATACTGCTTGAGTCCAACTCATCAGGAGATTCAATTGAAAGAATAGCTGCAGGAATAGGCATAAATGTAAATCAGACACAGTTCCAGGGAACCTTCAGCATCGAACCTGCAAGTATAAAAATTGCAGCTGCTGCCGAACATCAGATCGAAAGGGAAAAGCTTCTCGCAGAAATATTAAATTTCTTTGAAGAGGAGCTGCTGAGAACAGAAAATGACAGCAAGGGTATTCTTAACGAGTACAGGAACCGGTGCAGTATGATTGGAGAAAGGATAACTGTAACGGACGGGACTGATAGTAAAGAATGGCGTCTTTGAAGATATCGATGACAATGGTTTTATTATTCTGCGTACAAAAAATAAGACCGAAATAATTCACATAGGGGATGTGAGTATCCGTTGATACTTGCCTGCTGCGACATAGGGAATACAAATATAAAAGTAGGCGTATACGACAGAGAAAATCTTGCAGCCTTTCATACCTTCAGCTCCATACAGGAAACAAAAAACTTTCTTGCAAAACTCCAGCCCGAAGCTGCAGCTCTTTCATCAGTAGTGCCCGGGACACAAGCTATTATTCAAGATTTTCTTCAGGAAGAATTAGCTGTTGATCCTTATATCATTAACACTAATTCAAAACTTCATCTGAAGATAGAATATGAAACACCCGAAACATTGGGTACTGATAGGATCTGCAGTGCCGAGGGAGCATTAAATTTGTACTCAAAAGAAAAAAAGCTGATAGACAATGATATTCTTATAGCTGCCGATCTGGGTACAGCTTGTACTATTAACATCATCCAGGCACCGGATCGATTCACAGGAGGGTTGATTGCACCGGGTCAGGGACTCCTCTTCAAAGCACTAAAACTTCACACAGCCCAGCTTCCGGAAGTCAGTCTGTCAGATTATAATTCCTTTATCGGTAAAACTACAAGTGAATGTATCGCAAGCGGAGTAAGACATTCTATTCAAGGGTTATTAAATTATTCCTATAAGAAGTTAAGCGAAACCGGAAGGATTGCCGGCTTCTATCTGACAGGCGGAAATGCACCCTATTTTCTAAATGATCTGGATTTTTCATTCGAATTTATCCCCCACCTCCTTGTCAGCGGAATTAAATCAATCTACGATCTAAACACAGCCGGGGAATGATGAGGACAGTCATTCTGACTAATAAATACAAGACTATCATTGCGATCCTGATTTAAGCGGATAAACTTACGCTGACTATTATTGGAGCTGGTACCTCACCAGCACTTTATTAATTAATATAATTGCATTTTCCGAGTGTCTACAAGGAGGGGTACAGTTCAACACTATTTGGTGAGAAATAGATTATATCATATAAATATTTCAAACCCTATGGTGATACCAAAAAATGAATAATGAACTCCACCGCCTCCAACATTTAATATTTCAGATCCATTTTGATAATTGGCTGATGTGAATACATTTAATCTTTCCTGGTAAAGGGGAATACTCAATTTTAAATTTGCTCCAAAAGAAAAATTTGCATTATATGCTCCTGTAATACTTCCAATTGAAACTGAAGGCTCCAGCAACAATGAAGAGCTATATATTTTGATCAGGGAAAATTCAAGCCCCAATTTAAATGCTCTGCTATTAATGGTTTCTGTAGGGACTGGGTACTGAGTAATACTCGTTTGCTGTGTTTCTGCTTTCCAATAGCTAAAGCCCATTAACAAAGAAACTTCATCAGATAAAATAAAACCTAAATACACGTCAAAAAGAATATTTCCAGTAAAATCGTCGTAATCATCCAAGTTTTGGAAATGATAGCCCGAATTCAAACCTATTTTAAATTTCTGTTCTGCGGTTGTCTTAACATTTAAATCATCCTCCTTTATGATTGATACTCCACTTTCCCACCCCACCCTCTTTAAATTATTTTTCATTTGACTAAAGCAAATCGAGGAATTGAGAACAATGATTACGATTATTGAAAAACTTTTCACCATCAGTTTCAGTCCAGATTTATTTATTTAATATAGATCATCTTTCGTGTTATGTATCGAGTTGAAGTTTCCATCCTATAAAAGTATATTCCTGACGTTAAATGACGCGCATCGTACAATAGATTATATTTTCCCCTTTCCAGTTCTGAGTTTAATACTTCCTCAATTCTTTCCCCAACAAAATTGAATATTGAGATCTTGACCTTTGATCTTTGAGGAATTTCAAATTCTATAGTTGTTGACGGATTAAATGGATTAGGATAATTTGTTAAATACATTTCAGGAGTGTAAAGATCACCAACAGATGATAAATCATGGCTTACAAGGACCTTAATAGCCCAGTAAAATGGCAAAATGTTATCATACCATTGCCCTAAGTCCGAAAAAAATAAATATTCATTTGGAATAGTGTAACTGATCTCATTAGAAATTGAACTAATAAATGGGATATACCTTGAAATAAAGAAATCATTTCTATTGTTTATAGCCACTTTGGGAACATCTATTTCCTGCCATGCTGGCGGATCAATAGTGACGAGAATATAATTGCTTTCAAATAAAATTGTTTCTTCAGGAATGTCTCCAATACTTATAACATACCAAGCATAATAAGTATTTGTATCTCCTTCGCTTCTACCTAACCGAAACCATATTTTCTCAACAGTGCATCCGTTTTCAGATTGCGTATGAAATTTTATTGCAGCATTCGTAATATTACCTGTCACGTACATCGTTTCATTCTTAAAATACGTTGTGTCTGGAAAGAGTGATAAAGAATCATAAATAGTTTGGCATAATACTAATGGAGAGAATAGTACAAGAAAAAAGAGAAAGTTTGTCTTATTTATTTTACTCAGTTTCATAGGATCTCTTTACAATTTTTTTACATATACTAAAGATTTACATGATGTTTTAAAGCAAAAAATAAATGTAAACTCCCTATAAAAACTAACCATGTTTTCGTTATAAACCAGGGACTGTTGGGATTTGAGTGCCGTTTTTTGCAGTAAGGACAACTTCAGTGTAATGGACTTAATAAATAACAAGTGGAGAAAAAAATAAGAACATAGTAGTGCGGAGAGTGATTGAAAAATATTCTTAATTAGGCAAGAAAAAACATAGATAGGTTGGGCTGCCATATTAAACCTCCCAAAATGTATATTAAACTTAGGAAAAAGGATTACAGAAAATCAAGTACTGAAGGAAACAACTTATCTCCCAGCCAACAGGATGCCGCCCTCACGGGGCTGTAAATTAAATTTTTCAAATATTATCTATCAATATTTCGCCCCGCGGGGGCTAATTATGAATAAAATTTTTCATGAAGTTTATAAAACAAGTTAATTTAAAATTTAATCAGAGACTCCCGCTTTCCTCCTGAACCTCACCTAGCTTCTCCTTTCCAGGAGAGGGACAGGAAAAAACAAATGCTTAAGAAAATTGTTTGAAAAAATATGACAATTTTCGTGCATAATTTTTATTATACAGAAATCTTTTAATATCTTATGAAAATACTAAATAGATTTATATCCCATAAGATTTAGGTAAATTTATATTAATACTAATTGTCTTTTGAAGATTTGTGATTGGAATATAATTATTTATGATTATAGAAGAGATAAAACCTATTTCAAATATCCACGCAGTTAAGCACTTTCATAATATCTTCCGGGTATATTGCAAAATATTAGCCCCAATTTTAATTATTACTTTTTTTTTATGCTTAATAAGTATGAACTCTCAAATATTTGAGAGTGGTATACTTGAGCCCTATCGCAGCTTTTTATTAATAGGAATTACTATTTCAGCAATTGTTTTTTCACCGTACTTTCTTTATATACTTTTTATAGAAAGGAAGATACAATGGATTTTGTCATTTTTAATTTTTGTAGTGATACCCTTCATCTTAGCATATATGATATTTAATCAGTTTATTTTTTATATGATGGGTGCATTTTTTCCGGTTTTGTTTTATGGAATTTACTGTCTTTTACTAAAAGCTGAAGTAGAAAGATGGCTGAGCCGTTATGACAGGATTCAGGCACGTTTAGAAGTAGAAAGAAATAAAAGAGAAATTGAAATAAGAGGACCATTTTAAATAAATGAATGGAGAGTATTGTAAATAATCGAAGATTGATTAAAGATGTTGATGCAGTTCAAAGATTCAGGGATGTATTATTTTATCAAAGTCATATTTCAACCTCTACTTACTTTTTATACATCTTAATTAGATACCCGCTTTATGTTCTTATCACTTTAGTAACTAACGATCCTATTATTATAATTAAGTTATTCTTATGGATAATAGTTGGTGCTGCAATACTTTTTACTCCATACATCTTTTATGTTTTAATTAAAGAAAGGAAATTTGGCTGGATAATTACTTTCTTTGTAATGATAATAATTCCAATCTTATTTGTGCACTTTTTATTTCTTGATGCTTTATTTCACGATGCAATTATTCTGATTCCGCTTGCTTCATTTTATTTCTATTGTTACCTGATCAAGTATGAAGTAGACCGATGGCTGAGTGAATATCATTCACATAATGAATTGTTGCAGCAAAAGAAAGAAAGGGATGAAAGAATGAGACAAGAGTTATTTTTCAATTAAATCTTCTCGTTAAAACACCCGCTCTTCCCTTTGCTTCATTTAACCTCGCACCTGAAAAATTCACGCCGTCGGAATTTAACAACAGAACATGCCCCTCTATTCACAACATTACCGAAGAGGCCGAAAAGCTGCTGCAGGAACTCTTCAGGACAATAATTTTAAAGACCGTTGAACGATTGGGTTAAATATACTTTATGGGAGTGAGACCCATAATTGTTGAGTGAAAAGAAACCCGGATTTAAACAGCTATTGGTAGAAAACGAAGTAACATTCTCCGGCGATCAGATTCAACTCTCCCCATCGCACCAGGACCCTTTTTTAACGATTTTAAGCACCATTTAAAAACCACTTATCTAAAATTTATCATCTGGAGCGTGTCTGGAGCGTCTTTTTGCGTTCCGGAGACGCTTCAGAGATGCTTCTGTTACGCTTTTAGTACCCTGCTGTTGGTATTTGATAGGGCAAAAGCTTCTAAAAAATTAATATTTAGGGGTTTTTACTAATTATTGTTCTGCGAGGCGGTCCATTGTGTCCCTAAGGACTCCAAGTGAACGCTGGCTGAGTAGGTCAATTTTGATAAGACCAAGATCTTCAATCGAATACATATCCGGCTGGGTTATGATTAAACCGAGTCCTTTGTTCTTTGCATATTCCAGAGCCGTGTAATTTACTATAGGCTCCGGTGTAATAAGAATCCCGCTGGGGTGGATGCTTAAATGACGGGGGAAATTAGCGAGCCTTGCAGCTGTGTTTGCTATAGTCTTCCAGGGCTCTGTTTTAAAGTTTAGTGACCGGGCTTCAGGAAATAATTCAGGTACGTTCGGAAGGTTCTGAGCATTTGTCCAGGGAATTAATTTGCTGAATTTAGATATCTCGGAATCTGAAAAGCCGAATACTTTTGCTGTTTCTCTGAATGCTGATCTTGCCCTGAATGTAACCGTGGTTGATATAAATGCAACCTTTTCATAACCGTATTTCTCAAACACATATCTTACTATCTCATCCCTTTCCTTCCAGGAGAAATCGATATCTATATCGGGTGGGCTGCTTCTCCCCCGGTTTAGAAACCTTTCAAAATATAAATTATGTGCAAGAGGATCCACCTGGGTAAGAAACAGGCAATATGATACTAAGCTGTTTGCGGCAGAACCCCTGCCGATTATCATCATCCCCCTTCTTTTAGCTTCATTAACAATATCCCATACGACAAGGAAATAATCAGTAAAATTCAGATCATTGATCACTCCCAGTTCCATTTCCAGTCTGTCAATCTCCCGCCGGGTAACAGGTTTATATCTTTTGTATAACCCTTCATAAGAAATCCTCTGAAGCATCGATTCACTGTTTTCATTCCCTGCTACTTCAAATTCAGGAAACTTATATATACCCAGATGCATATCTACATTACAAGTCCCTGCAATTATTTCAGTGTTCTGAACTGCCTCCGGTAAACGTTTCCAGAAAAGTTTTTCCTTCTGAGGATCCTTGAAATAGAACTCTTCATTCGCTGTATCATTCTTATCCAGGTTATCGACAGTTGTATTTAGTCTTATCGCGGTGACCACCTTGTGTAAAAAGTAATCATCCTTTTCAAGAAAGTAGACGGGAGAGGAAGCTGCAAATGGAATGTTTTTCTCTTTGCCTAACTGAAATAATGACCTGGATTTCGAAATGAAGTCAGGCGCAGAGATAAGCTGAATATAAAGATCCGAAGTGTTTTCTATATTCTGAAGCAGTGGGAGTGATGAAGAAATTACAATCAGGTTTCCGCTTCTTGTGTTTAACAGCTTTATAAGGGAAAAATCATCGTTAAGTTTCCGGAGTGTGATCAATTTGCAAAGCTCACTATAGCCGTTATTATTCCGGGCAAGCACAACAGCATTAATACGGTCATCCGAAGGATCGGTAATATATGAACCTAATAGTGGTTTAATGTTTTCCTGTATAGCAGCTTTGGCAAATTTAACGAGACCATACATTCCGTTAGTATCGGTAAGAGCCAATGCAGTCAGGTTATATCCCTTAGCTTTCCTAACTAAATCTTCGACAGGAATTGTTCCCTGCATCAGGGAATAATTAGAATGGACCTCCAGCGGAATCATTTGCGTAAATTTTTATTTGAAAGGTAACAGAAATGTAGGAAAAATAGAATTACTTATTTTGTACATTTATTGCACGGTCTGCAATATCTGTCCTGAAGTAGATATTTTTAAATGAAATCTTCAAAAGTGCGCTATATGCAGCTAGTTTTGCTTTCCTGATATCGTTTTCCCTTAGTACAGAAGTCACTCCAAGCACCCGTCCCCCGCTGGTAATTATTTTATCATTATCCTTTTTAGTACCCGAATGGAAAATTACAACATTGTCAAATTGCTTACCGAGTCCCTCAATTTCATACCCTGTCTCATAAATATCAGGATAACCTTCAGATGCAGCAATAACACAAACGGATGAACCGCCGCTATATGACACTGCATCTTCCTGCAGGTCACCTTTCGCTGCTGAATATAAAAGTTTAAGAAAATCCCCCGAAAGAACCGGCAGTACAGCCTGAGTTTCCGGGTCTCCGAACCTGCAGTTAAATTCAATTACTTTAGGACCCTCAGGTGTGATCATTAATCCGCAGTACAGGCACCCGTTAAATCTGCGTCCTTCCGACTCCATACCGCAAAGTACCGGAATAATAATTTCACTTTCAATTCTTTTTAATAGCTCAGAATGTTATGAGAGGAGCAGGTGCATATGCCCCCATACCCCCGGTATTTTTTCCGGTATCATTATTCCCTATTCTTTTATGGTCCTGTGCTGCAGGGAGGCATTTAAATTTGATCCCGTCGGTAATTGCAAAGATCGATGCCTCTTCTCCATCAAGAAATTCTTCAATAATAATTTTACTCCCCGCTTCACCGAAAATATGTTTTTTGAAAATATCGTCGATGGTATTTAAAGCTTCATCCTCATTATGGCAGATTATTACTCCCTTACCTGCAGCAAGACCATCAGCTTTTATTACCAGCGGGTAATTAAAATTTTTTAATGCCTGCACTGCCTCATCATAATGTGTCAGAATCAAATTCCTCGTAAGCGGCTGATGGAACGGAATACTTTTTCATCAGCTGCTTGGCAAATGACTTATGCGCTTCAATCTCGGCAGCATTCTTACCGGGACCAAATACAGCAATATTATTCTTCCTCAGGTGATCTGCCATCCCCTCCACAAGTGGTTTTTCCGGACCGATTACAACAAGTTCAATTTTATTTTTTAATGCGAAATGAGTTACTTTTTTAATATCGGAAGGATTTATATTTACGTTTGCCCCGAGAGTTTCCGTACCGGGGTTACCAGGTAAAATAAATAAATTATTAAGATCAGGCGATTGTTTTATTTTATGGGCTAAAGCGTGCTCCCTCCCCCCGAACCAATGATTAGCACATTCATCAGGAAATTACTTTCAGATGGAACTGCAGCTGCTTAGTTAACTGTTCCGTTAAATAATCCCTTCGATGCTGGGCTACATATTCCTCATCAGGTACCGGAAGTTCCTTCTTTGCGTAGAGATTATAAACCTTAATCAGGGTATCTTTAATCTCATTAATATTATCCGGTGAAGTTATAAATGCTGCTTTATATGATTCAGAAATCATACGTGAAGCTCCCTGCGGAACACAGGCTATAAACGGTTTACGTGACCCCATATATTCCCAGAGTTTCCCGTGAGTTAACAAGTGGTTATTTTTCCATTTCCCAACCATCAGCCACAGCACATCACTTGAAATTAAACGTTGAACCGCATCAGGATGCTCCAGGTAGCCGTGAGCATATATGTATTCTTCAAGTCGCAGCTTTTTGATAAGTTTCATTATTTGCTTATTCAAATAGCCAACAAAATGCAGTTCTATCTTCGACGCGATATCCGGTCTCTCCTGTTTTAACAAATCGAAAGCCTTAAGAAAATACTCGGGCGTAGTATGTCCATAAAATATACCGCAATACGTAAGGATCATCCTGCTGCCTGTTTTTGGAAGCGGCTTCACCTTATCAAAGTCCTCAGGGTCATACCCGTGCGGAATAATTACAATATCCTCAAAGGTAAGGAATTTATAATCATTCAGAAGCTGTTCTTTAAATTTTCTGTTAATGACAAATATTTTATCAGCAGCCCTGAGTGAGAAATATTCCCGTCGTTTATTCAGAAAACTGTGAAGAGGTGTTGCATAAAAGCTGAAATAGCTTCTGTACCAGATATCCCTGTAATCCAGAATTATTGGAAGCTTTAAGATCTTCTTCAATCTGGAAATCTGGTAAAAGGATGAGAACGGTGGTCCGGATATAAAGATTACATCAAATTTTTCTTTCTTAAGCAGCTCAACTATAAACGCTGCTGCTTTCTTTGACCATCTTGTTTTGTTATCGGTGATATAAATTATCTGGCTGAGCTTGCTAAAGAAGTTTCTTACCCGCTCATTTGATAATGAAACAGTACCTAATTTTGCAACTGCAGAATTTGGGTGTGAAGCCGGCACGCGCAGGATCCTGATCCCTGCTTCTTCAGCTTCTTTAAGCAGCGAGTAATCGTGAGCAAAATAAGCCACATCTCCCACGGTAATGACTGTGGGTTCCCAATTATAGTTTTTCATATACTTGGTAAATTTAAGAGTCCTTTGGACTCCGCTTAACCCCATCGGCGGGTAATAATAAGCTACAACAAGAACCTTAAACATCAGGTATAATATTTATTTTGTTAAGAGTGATAGTTAGGAGCTTCTTTAGTAATTACCACATCGTGCGGATGGCTTTCTTTAAGCCCTGCCGTAGTAATCCTGATAAATTTAGTGTTGCTCTTCAATTCATTAATATCTTTAACGCCGCAATATCCCATTGCAGCTCTTAGACCGCCAGTCAGCTGGTAGATCGTATCAGAGAGCATTCCTTTATAAGGTACTCTGCCTTCAACTCCTTCCGGGACAAGCTTGGCAATGTCATCTTCAACATCCTGGAAATATCTGTCCTTGCTCCCCTCTTTCATTGCAGATAAAGAACCCATTCCACGATACAATTTAAAACTTCTTCCTTCATATATAATTTTTTCACCGGGTGATTCCTCCACACCGGCAAATAATCCTCCGATCATTACTGTATCTGCGCCTGCAGCTATGGCTTTTGGTACATCACCGGTATGCCGTGATACCGCCATCCGCTATAACGGGAATGCCTGTATTTTTTAATGCCCTGGCAACTTCCTGCACGGCAGTAATCTGCGGAACTCCAACCCCGGCTATGATTCTTGTTGTACATATTGAACCGGGACCTATTCCAACTTTAACTGCATCAACTTTGGTTTCAAGCAAATCGAGCGCAGCTTCATAAGTACCTATATTTCCTGCAATTATATTCTCATACTTGAATTTTCTTCTTGCTTCTTTAATTACCTTGATCACTCCTCTGGAATGTCCGTGTGCAGTATCGATTACTATAACATCGGCGCCGGCTTTATAAAGAGCTGCCATTCTTTCAATGGTATCATTTGTTACACCTACTGCTGCGCCCGCACGTAACCTGCCGTGTTCATCTTTACTGGCAAAAGGATGCTTTTTCTTTTTCTGAATATCCTTGAAAGTAATCAGACCTTTTAGATATTCCATTTTTATCAACCACAGGAAGCTTTTCAATCTTATATTGCTGAAGTATCTTTTCGGCTTTTTCGAGGGTTGTCCCTACAGGTGCAGTGATAAGGTTCTGGCTGGTCATGATTTGTTTGACCTTTAATGATACGTTAGGTTCAAACCGAAGGTCCCTGTTTGTTAGTATTCCCACCAAACGCTGATGATCATCTATTATTGGAATTCCGGAAATGCTGTACTTTTTCATTAACCCGAGAGCATCCCCTATCGTCTTCTCTGCGGTAAGCGTAACGGGATGCTGTATCATTCCGCTTTCCGATCTTTTTACCATATCTATTTCATTACACTGGGCTTCAATGCTCATATTTTTATGAATGAAACCGATTCCTCCTTCGCGTGCCATAGAGACAGCCATCATATATTCGGTTACGGTGTCCATTGCCGCTGATATTAAAGGAATATTTAAAACTATTGAGGGGGTTAATTTTGTTGACAGATCGACTTCCCTCGGGAGGACTGATGATTTTCCCGGAATCAGCAGTACATCATCAAATGTTAATCCTTCTTTAATTTCTTTTTCTTTCATTTAGTTCCTTCTGGTTAATCAAATGCTGCAAATCCTGTAATATCTTCACCGATAATAAGAGTATGCATTTCGTGTGTACCTTCATAGGTTTTTACGGATTCAAGATTAGCCGAATGCCGCATTATAGGGTATTCATCAAGTATACCATTGGCTCCAAGGATCTCTCTTGTTACTCTTGCAATGTCGAGAGCTTTCTCACAGTTATTTCTTTTTGCAAGGGAGACGTGTGTAAACTTAAGTGTACCGTTATCCTTCATTCTTCCAAGCTGAATATTGAGAAGCTGAGATTTTGTAATCTCTGTTAAAACAAAAACAAGCTTTTCCTGTGTCATCTGGTAAGCAGCAATCGGTTTACTGAACTGGACTCTCGATTTTGCATAATTGAGTGCAGTATCGTAACAAGCCATCATAGCACCCACTACTCCCCAGGCGATTCCATAACGCGCCTGGTTAAGACACATAAGTGGATTTTTTAATCCCGTGGTTTTGGGAAGGATATGAGTCTCCGGTACAAACACATTATCAAATATCAGCTCGGATGTTACGGATGCCCTTAATGAATGTTTTCCCCTCATCTCAGGAGCTGTAAAACCTTTAAATTCTTTTTCCACAAGGAAGCCTCTTACGGTTCCTTCCAGCTTAGCCCAAACAACTGCAACATCTGCAATGGTGCCGTTAGTAATCCACATCTTTGCACCATTCAGCAGGTATCCCCCTTTTGTTTTTTCTGCCCTGGTTACCATCCCGCCGGGATTGGATCCGTAATCCGGTTCAGTAAGACCAAAGCATCCTATCTTTTCTCCTTTGGCAAGCAGCGGCAGCCAGTAATCTTTTTGTTCTTCGCTGCCGAATTCATAGATAGGATACATGACGAGGGCACTTTGCACAGACACAAAACTGCGTATACCGCTGTCTCCCCTTTCCAGCTCCTGCATAATCAGTCCGTAAGCAACATTATTCAAAGCAGCACAATCATACTTTTCGGGAAGCGTGGTACCGAATAATCCAAGTTCTGCCATCCGGGGTATGAGCTGTGCCGGGAATTCTCCCTTACGGTTAAATTTTTCAATAATAGGGATTATTTCATCAGAAACGAACTCCCTGACAGTATCCCTGATCATCTTTTCATCGCCGGATAAAAGACTGTCTATATTAAAATAATCCACACCTGAAAATTTTGTCATTGCCTGGGTTATAAATGTAGAAATAATTAACAAAATTAAAGAGAATACCTCATACAAACAATTTTGAAAATCAGGTTTGGGATTTATTGATAATATTAGTGCATAACTCATAAGTAAGCTTAATAAAATAACT
Source organism: uncultured Ignavibacteriales bacterium (assembly GCA_963764685.1). Lineage (GTDB taxonomy): Bacteria > Bacteroidota > Ignavibacteria > Ignavibacteriales > Ignavibacteriaceae > CAVXTT01. The sequence goes on along the minus strand of CAVXTT010000023.1, from coordinate 298 downwards.
CTTGATTCAATAGAAAATACAATTATAAGGGTGACCTGCCGGGAGATGAGTAACTACAGTGACGGTCATTTCGATACATTTTCTAGAGGACTCGAAAACACTCAATGACCTTTGAATTTCCCAAAAATCACTTTTAAATTCTTATTTTGTACCGATCTGAAAATTTCTTTCGATCACTGCTATCCAAAATAAATTAGAGTTTAGATAAAACACTTATTATTGATTGAAATTAAGCAGATTCCTCTATTCTCTAAATTAAACCCCCAACTTCAAACAAATAGCCCACGGTTTTTAGGGT
>CAVXTT010000022.1:0-264798 GCA_963764685.1 uncultured Ignavibacteriales bacterium | reverse complement strand
TCACGAATACTGGGCATTAGTCCTTGGAGCCTCATCAGGATTCGGTGAAGCTATTTCCATTAAGCTCGCTGAAGATGGATACAATATTTATGGTGTCCATCTCGACAGGCAGGCAACTATGCCGAACGTGGAAAAAATTATTGATACTATCCGGAGTAAGGGAGCAAGCTGCAGGTTTTTTAATGTTAATGCCGCAGATGCAGTTAAACGGGAAGAGGTAGTCGGTGAAATAAGAAGCCTTAGCGGAAACAGTGCAATAAGGGTGCTGGTTCATTCGCTTGCATTTGGAACTCTGAAACCTTTCATCTCAAAATCAGGTGACAATATCACTAAGGCTCAGATGGAAATGACCCTGGATGTAATGGCACATTCACTTGTGTATTGGACACAGGCTCTCGTTGCAAATGATCTGTTTGCCCGCCGGGGTAGAATTTTTGCTATGACAAGTTCCGGGGGGCATTCAGTTATTCCTACGTACGGAGCTGTGTCTGCTGCCAAGGCATCACTTGAGTCGCATTGCCGTCAGCTTGCCGCTGAACTGGGATTTATGCAGATAAGCGTTAATGCAGTGATGGCGGGTGTTACCGACACCCCTGCCCTCCGAAAAATTCCCGGTAACCGTGATATGGTTGAAGTGGCTAGAAGAAAAAATCCTAATGAAAGATTAACAACTCCCGAAGATGTTGCAAATGTGATTTCTTTACTGTGCAGGGAGGGGGGCGAATGGATATCAGGGGGTGTTATACACGCCGACGGCGGTGAAGATATTGTTAATTTTATTGGACAAGGGAAAACAACCGAAAACTTAATTTAATTTTAAAGGATCTCTCATATGAAAACTGTTGCAATAACCGATGATAATTTCGATACTGAAGTAGTGAAATCGGATAAACCTGTATTAATAGATTTTTGGGCTGCCTGGTGCGGACCCTGCAAAATGATAGCTCCGATTGTTGAAGAGCTTGCTACTGAATATGACGGTAAAGTAAAGATCGGGAAACTGGATGTTGATGACAATCAGCAGACATCGATTAAATTCGGCGTCAGGAGTATACCGACATTGCTATTATTCAAGGATGGGAAATTAAAAGACACGATTATTGGGGCTGTTCCTAAATCACACATCGTACAGAAACTTAATGCTGTCCTTTAACAACGGCACATCTTTTTAACTTATTACTTATCATTCTTTAAGAGTGAAAAAAATTATCATAACAGATGCCGTGGATAAAAAGTCCGCGGCATTATTTATTTCCGCCGGTTACGAAGTTAATTATAACCCCGGCATACCCTAACGACGAACTCCTGAAAATTATTGATCAATATAATGTACTGATCGTCAGGAGCGAAACTGAGGTCAATGCTGAATTGATCTCCCGTATGGATAATATGGAGATAATTGGAAGAGCCGGTGCTGGGACTGATAATATCGATATCAAGGCTGCAACACGAAAAGGTATTATAGTTATGAATACTCCCGGGGGAAATACTGTTTCAGCAGCGGAACATACTATTGCATTAATGCTTTCTTTGTGCAGAAATATTCCGCAGGCTTCACAAAGTGTGAAAGAAGGGAAGTGGGAGAGAAAGAATTTTAAGGGTATAGAACTATTCGGTAAAACTTTAGGCATAATCGGACTGGGTAAAATTGGAAGAGAAGTTGCCTCCAGATGCAAAGCCTTTGGAATGGAGATAATTGGTTACGACCCTTTATTATCGGGAGAGGCCAGCGGAAAGCTTGGAGTTAAAGCAGTTGATATTGATATGCTTTTCAGATCATCTGATATAATTACGATCCACGTTCCTCTGACCCCTGAAACAAAATACCTGATTTCAAAAGAGAATTTAAAAAAATGTAAAGAAGGTGTTAGAATAATAAATTGTGCACGGGGAGGAATTGTATCCGAAAAAGATCTGCTTGATGCAGTCACTTCAGGACTATCCTCAGGGGCGGCTCTTGATGTTTTTGAAAATGAACCTCCTGATCCGAATGGAATTGTTTCAAGTCACAAAATAATAGTAACTCCTCACCTTGGCGCATCAACCGTAGAGGCACAGGAAAAAGTTGCAGTACAGATTGCTGATCAGATCATTAATTATTTTAAATCAGGCTTACTTCAGGGAGGAGTAAATACAGATTCTATAATCTCTGTTCCCGAAACGGAACTTTCATCTTTTATGGATCTGGCAGAAAAGGTAGGAAAATTACATTCACAGCTTCTAAAAGGAAATCTTAAATGTATTAATATGCACTTCTCAGGAAACCTGCTTCATTCCTCAATACCGGTTTTAAAGAGTTCGTTTTTAAAAGGGTTATTAAGTCCTTTAAGATCTGAACCAATAAATCTCGTTAATGCCCCCTCTATTGCTGCTGAATCGGGGATCATTATGAATGAGATAAAATCAGGCGAAAATTCACCATATAATAATCTTTTAGAAATAATTTGTGAAAGTACAGCTGCTAAAAACTCCATCTCAGGAACCGTATTCAGAACAAATGACCTCAGGATAGTTGGTATAAACGGTTTTCCTGTTGAGTTTAAACCAGAGGGGAGTTTCATAATATATAGAAACATTGATCAGCCGGGAATTCTTGCGGGAGTAACAGGAATTCTGGCTGAAGCAGAAATTAATATTGGTACCCTGTCACTTGGCAGAGATAAGGTACAAAAAGAGGCTTTGACAATTATCAGTGTTGATGGTAAAATTACTAACGAGATTAAGAACCTTATTTCCGTGATAAAAGGAATAAAACAAGTTCAGGTGGTTCATACTTAGTACGAGTGGAAAATTGTTCCTTGACAAACACTAAAAAAGATTTTATTTGGAAAGTGAGTTTTTGATCAAAAAAAAAGCTTGACAAAAAAACAGTGTTATCGTACTTTTGATGAGTGTTTTAAGATTTAACAATAAATTAATATCTTAAATGCCATTGTAATTAGTTCAGTTAAGATAGTTGAGTTAAGATGTTAGTTTATTGGATACCTTTTGACTCATACATAATTCATACAATCTATAATATATCAAGGAGAGCGTTATGCTAAAAAAACTTTCTACCTTATTAATGGTGTTAGCAGTTCTTAGTTGTGCTTCTTTTGCTCAGGATATGAAAAATGTCCAGATGCCGAAAGTTGTCAGTAACTGGTTCTGAACTGGGTAACCCGGGTGTGATTGGAAATTCAACGGTACCGGAATCAGTACATTTTAATCCGGTAGTAACAGCAGATTTAACATTTACATTTGTCAATACTGCGGTTTTTACCGGTTATGATTTACAGTCAAACGGTACACCTCAGCACATCTGGCAGGATCCTAATGATCCTAACCTGGTGCATATGGTATTTACCAAATCAGCTGAAGCCCAGGGATGGGCGGACAGAAATGGTACTTATCTTTTCAGTGATGATATGGGTCAGAACTGGCAGAACTTAGGAAATACACAGACAGGTACAGCTGCCTGCAGAGGCGGATTTGCCACTATCAACGGTTTAAATGACGGCAGACCAGTAGCCGCTCTGCATACCAATGATGAAATTACAGCTACAAGGACCCAGGTTTATGTCCGCGATGCTACGGGAAGCAGCTGGGTTAGATATAATCCCGGTGCTACCGCAGACGGCGAAGCAATCTGGCCGCGTGTTCTCGGTGTTGGAACTGACAACGTTGTTGTAACAGCTTCAATAAACGGTGCACCGAATAATGATTTCTTCACAAATACACTTGGTGTTACAGCTGGTACATTTTCCGGATGGCACAGTATATCCGGTGATCAGGCTGAGACTCAGAATGTTGCTAAATCAACCGATGAACTCACAGTAGGTTTGGCATATGTCGGCAGCAGTGTAGATTCTCTTACTTTTGGAAATATGTACTACAGAGAATCAAATGACGGCGGCGCTTCCTGGGGCGACGAAGTTAAAATATATTCTTATGATTATGCTGGCGACAGCTTAGGAGCAATGAGAGGAATGGATATATGCTTCTTAGGCAGTCAGCCGTATGTTGTTTTTGAAATTATCAAACAGGACTTCAGTGCAGCTAGTTATTTCCCTGCATTCCCGAATAAAATAATGTTATGGTCTCCTGCTATTAATGGCGGTACCGCAATGGTTCTTGCTGATTCGAATAAGATCCCTTATTTCGAACAATATAATTCATCGAATGATGTTCAGGCACCTCTTTGCAGACCATCAATTGGAAAAGCTGGCGAGTCAGGACTTATTATAACCATTAATGCTACAACGGCTGATACTATGATGGGTGCACCTCCGAGCACAGCAGCAAATACGTTCTATGCAGGATGGATTACGTATTCAACCGATGCTGGAACAACGTGGACGAATCCTGAAAAGATCACACCTCCGACACCACGCAGAGACTGGAGATATTTGAGCCTTAATCCTGAAACTCAAGTAGATCCAATTACCGGACTGGGAACTATATTGATTGCAGCTCAATCTGATGCAATTGCCGGAAGTACAGTAAATACTACGGATCCTTTATACCCGGTTGGAGTAACTGCAGAACTGGTATTTATTTCTACTGAAGCCCAGTTCATAGTAGGAGTTGATGACAATCAGCTAGTTTCCAGCTACAATCTGGAACAGAATTATCCTAATCCTTTCAACCCATCCACCAGCATCAAATTCTCTGTACCGGAGAGAAGCGATGTATCTTTGAAGGTTTATGACGTGTTAGGGAAGGAAGTTGCTACATTAATGAACGAGACCAAAGAAGCTGGATCATATAATGTAACATTTAATTCGAGCAATCTTGCTTCAGGTATGTATCTTTATACTTTGAAAGCCGGTTCTTTCACCAGTACAAAGAAAATGATCTTAATGAAATAAAATCCTCCTAAAGGGGGTTGGAGTGTAGCTGCTGAAAAATGCAGCTACACTTTATTGTAAATAAACTATTTTTTGTAACTATATTTTAAGAGGTATAAGATGCGGTTAAAACTTAAAATAGGAGTTTTAAGTCTTACCCTCCTGCTATTCAGTTTGATTCTATATAGCTGCGTAGATGAACCTTACATTGACCAAGCCACCCGGCCTTTCTCTGAAATCAAAGTTCTGAACCTTTCTCACAATGTCAATAATATGAAGGTTACGATTGATGGTCAGACACCGGTTAGCAGCCTTGATGTAATGGCAAGACCATCTTCAACTGAATATTTCGATGTTCAGGCCGGAAAGCGAATATTCAGAATATACGACGAAGCAGGAAATTTGATTTTCACAAAAGAAATAGAAGTTTTATCTTATGAAAGGATGCAGATCCTGTTCGCAGGTGAATATGATCCGGATCCATTAATAACTACATTTTCTGAGATAAGAATTTTTGAAGGCTATGTTTATGTAGATCATAGTCCGGCTCCCGGCACAAATACTATCGCAATTATTCACGCTGCCGCTCCCTATGATACAGTAACCGAAAGGGAGTATACTAAACTTACCGCTGTGGCGCCGGGCCCGGGCGGTACCATAGATACAGTGGCTTATATAGAGACAGGTGACAATACTCTTGCCTTTGGAGATGTTTTTATGATTGACAGTGCTTATGCAGGAAATTATGAATTCACATTTACCTCCAGCAGCGGAAATGTAATTTATCCTACAACTTTCACCAGCGATAAGCTTGGTTATATTTATTTGTTTGGAAGACCCGAAGCGGTAGAGTTCTTCTCGTATGAAATAACCACGCCTCCGGCACGTCAAAAGAATTAAGGAGAAGACATTATGAAAACAAGACTTACTATTTTTAGTTTGATATTCTTTCTTGCTGCTATTACAAGTGTCTTTGCACAGACAGGAAAAATAGCCGGCAAGGTTACCGATCTTGAGACGGGTGAACCATTAATTGGTGCAAACATTATCATTTCGGGAACCAGCCTTGGAGCTGCAACAAATATTGATGGTGAATATATAATTTTGAATATCCCTCCCAATCAATATACCCTGGTTGCAAAATACATAGGATACAAGGAAGTTTCTCAATCGAATATTCGTGTATCCGTGAATGTTACCACTGAAGTTAATTTTCAGCTTCCTTCCGAAACCTATGAATTGGGACAAGTTGAAATTGTAGCCCAGAAACCTTTGATTAATAAAAACAGTACAAACTCTGTTAATATTGTTAACTCAGAAGATATTCAGAATCTTCCCATCAGAGGTGTAGGCAATGTAGTCAGCGTCCAGGCAGGTGTTGTCAGCCAGGGCGGCAACCTCTATGTAAGAGGTTCCAGAGCTGACCAGGTTGCATTCTATGTTGACGGAGTTTTAGTTAATGACCCGCTTTTCGGAGGTGCATCAACTCTGGGAATTCAGAATGCCGTTCAGGAAGTTCAGTTTCAGGCTGGCGGCTATCCTGCTGAATTCGGCGGAGCCAATGCAGGCATAGTTACAACCACCACAAAGATTGGCGGAGAAACCTATAATATTGGTGTTGAGGGAATTACCGATAACCTGGTTGAAGCAGGAAACCAATTCCTTGATACATATTCATATGGATACAGTGAGTACGTTCTAACTTTAAGCGGACCTATATTACCGTCCTTCAAAAATTTAAGATTCTTTGTTGCGGGTAATAACATCTTTAACCGTACCCCTATTGCTTTTAACCAGGGAATGGATTTTGAGGGAGTTTACGATCCGGTTTTAGTAAATGCAGATACATTCGATGTAATTTATCCGAATGGATATGTCCCCGGATATTCAAGAAACCAGTTCCAGGTACAGGGAAACCTCTCATGGGATCTTAATCCCTTCACAATTAAAATAAGCGGCAGCTACCTGCGCGGTGATACACGCCAGGGGCAGGGCTTTTTTACTACTAATTCACTTTCCAGAAGTGGTTTAGTTGAAGACGAAACCTTAACCGGTAGTCTTAAATTTACTCACGTTCTGAGTGAAAAAGCTTTCTACGATGTGATATTTAACTACTTTGATGACTTCCAGGTTACGATGGACCCATTCCTGAAGCATAATATAACTGCTTACGGAGATTCTATCCAGAATGTACCTTACGGTACTGTTCTGGGAGATGAGGTTGGAGGAGTTACCCGTGGTGAAATTTCCGGAGACGGAATTCCGCCGAGAAGCTTAAGTGTTTACGGGTGGACTTTCGACCGTTCACAGGAACCATACAACTTATATCAGAAGGTAAGTTATCAGGATTATGGAGGTCAGATAAACCTGCTTTATCAGATTGGTCAGCATCACGAAGTTAAAACCGGTGCTGAATTAAAGTACTATACTATTAGAAGATACTTACTTCCGACACCAATGAGTATTGCCGGTTTAACCAGATCAATACCCGACGGCACCAGTTACGACTGGTACAACAGGGTTGATAATTATGGTTATGACGCATATGGTAATGAATATAACGGTGAAGGTCTTGAAGCTCCTAAGAATCCTCTTTTTGCTGCTTATTACCTGCAGGATAAGATGGAGTTCAGCGATCTCGTTATTAATGCCGGTTTAAGATTTGATTATATTGATACAGATGCACAGGAATTTATAAATCCCGCAAATGTTCAATTTGGTCCTAACAATACAATTGATCCTAACACCTTAAAGGACACCGAGCCTTTTATGCAGGTTAGTCCAAGATTAGGTTTCTCTTTCCCTGTAACTGACCAGACAGTATTTCATGCTCAGTATGGTAAGTTCATTCAACAGTCAAGGTTAAGAGATATCTACCAGGGTTATAAAGTTATAGCTGATAATATAAAAGGCGGCTTTGCTATTCAGAGTCCGGTTGGATTCGGTTTAAAGCCTGAAAGAACCACCCAGTATGAAATAGGTTTCAAACAGCAGATTGGTGAATTCTTTGCTTTTGATATTACCGGTTTCTATAAGGATATCAAGGATCAAATTCAGATCAGACCTATTTATGCAGAGCAGGGTGCCAATCACAGGCAATACTATGCTTTCGTAAATAATGATTTCTCAACAGCAAAAGGTATTGAATTAAAACTTGATCTCAGACGTGTTCAGAGAATATCGGCAACAGTTGATTATACTTTTTCCGATGCTCAGGGCACAGGATCTAACCCATCCTCAAGTTTCAGACAGATATGGCAGTCTCCAACGGCTGTACCATTCTTTCCACAGCAAATTGCTCCATTGGATTTTAACCAGGCCCATGCAGCATTCCTGAATCTTGATTACAGATTCGCAGATGATGATGGTCCTGAAGTATTTGGCGGAAAAATTCTTGAAAACTTCGGAGCCAATTTCTTATTCTCAATTAAGAGCGGGTATAGTTATACCCAGTGGGATGAAGAAAGTTTTGGCAACAGAAGGAACCCGACAGAGCCATTGAATTCCTCAACTACACCGTGGACATTCCAGCTCGATATGAAGATTGATAAGACCTTTAATTTAGGTCCTATCAGTACGAACATTTATCTCTGGGTAATAAATGTCCTGGACTTACAAAATGTTGTAGCTGTATACAATGTTTCCGGAGATGCCTACGATGATGGATGGTTGTCTAGCCCGCAAGGTATCGAGACAGTTGAAGGAATCAGATCTCAGTACGGAGATGAAAAAGCACAAGAATATGAAAGTTTGTATACCGCCCTGAATTATAATTCAGGAAACTTCGGACCACCAAGACAAATCAGATTAGGAATAAGGCTAAACTACTGATGATCAGAAAAAAGTTTAGAAAATTAATGGAGATTAAAATGAACAAAAAAATAACCAGTTTACTTATCCTGTCTTTGTTCGCTATTGTCATCATCTTTGCTTACGGATTTAAAGGTGAAGACAAAGGGCAGCAAAACAGGAAAATAACGGCTAACGATGACTATGAATTCATAGCCATTAACCAGGTATTTATGTGGTTAGCCAATAATGGAGACGGATCGCACGATCCCAGAACGGATGGTAATGGTTTTTACTGGCCGGGCGGGCAAAATGCAACCAAGTCAGCTATCTTTGAGGATGGCTTAATCTTTGGCGGAAAACTCGGACGTGAGATCAGAATGAATGGTAATACTCACCGCCAGGGTTTACAAGCAGGCAAAATTCTTGAAGACGGTACTGCTGATGATCCTACATTAGATAAATACCGTGTTTATAAAATTACAAAGGGATGGGAATCATTTCCACCCGGACCGGAACGGGATGCGCGTCAGAAAGATTATGAGGAATGGCCAATTCTTGACGGCGCCCCCTACATTGACGTAAATGGTGATGGCGAACCGACTGAAAATGTAGACCTTCCAAGATATGAAGGCGATGAGACAGTATGGTATGTTGCTAATGATCTGGATGCAGCCAGGTCCACATTTACTTATGGTACTCTCCCGATGGGTCTGGAATTTCAGACTACTGTATTCGGTTTCAAAAGAACCGGTGCACTTGGTGATATGATATTCAAAAAATACAAAATCATAAATAAGGGTAAGAATACTATAAATGATCTGATCCTCGGTTACTGGTCAGATACTGATATGGGAGATGCGAACGACGATTATACGGGATGTGATACTGCATTGAGTCTTGGTTATACATATAACTCAACAAACAGTGACGGAATATACGGTACACCTCCTCCGGCTATCGGTTATGACTTCTTCCAGGGACCTATTCTACCCGGTGCCCCGACAGATACTGCGAAATTCCTCGGTGAGAAAAGAGCCGGGTTCCGTAATCTGCCTATGACAGCATTTTCTTTCTATATAAATGGCTCCTCAACATACAGGGATCCTTCCCAGGGCCTCGCAAGCGGATCAGTAGAATTCTACAATTACCTGCAGGGCTTAGTATGGAATGGTGAACCGTTTATAGATCCAACCAATTCTCAGGAAGTTAAGTTTGTTCTTGCCGGTGATCCGGTTGCAGGATCGGGCTGGTACGAAGGCGGCGGATGGCCTAGTGGACCTCCTGCCGGAGACAGACGTCATCTTATGTCGTCCGGACCATTTGCTCTTGCCCCCGGCGATACACAGGAAATTGTTGTGGGAATTATAGCAGCGATTGGTGCAGATAATATTCAAAGTATTACCGCACTAAAGACAAAAGATCTTTCGGCACAGAAAGCTTATGACGCTGACTTCGAATTAACTCCTCCACCGGATCAGCCGAATGTTTCTGCTGTTTCCGAGGAGAATAAAATTACACTTTGGTGGGAAAACAATGCTGAAAATTATTCAAGCAAGGACCCGCTGCTTGGAGCCACGGTAAACTTCTCAGTAAATGGTGTAAATTATGTTATTCATCTCACCGATGAACCTGGAACCGATACCAGCAAATATTATAATTTTGAAGGATACCGGGTCTGGCAATTTAAGGATGAAACAGGATCGAATCCTACGTTGCTTGCCACTTTTGATATTATAAATAATGTTACGGAAATAAGGGACTACATTAATGCATATGTACTCGTTAATGGATCCCCGGTTCCTACTGAACCATACGTAGCAGGATTTAACAGCGGTCTGAGAAGATTTTATAATGTTAGTAAAGATGTCTTCACAAATGGGCCGTTATTCAATGGTAGTCCCTATTACTTTGCTGTAACTGCCTACGGATATTCTAAATGGAGCGATCCGCCGGTACTTGAAAGTACTCCCAGAATTGTAGAAGTACGCCCGGGACAACCGGCAATCGATGCGAGCATTCCTTATAATGTCGGTGAAAGGATAACTTTGAACCAGATATCCGGTCAGGGTGACGGGCTTATCCAGCTGCAGGTTATAGATCCTTATAATCTAACCGGTCATGATTACAGGCTGGAATTGAACGAACCTCTGAATCCTGCAGATTTCAGGGATCCAAACAGCAGTTATAACCTGATAGATTTAACTACTAATGACACACTTAATTATCAAGCTAAAGACTTTTTAACAAGTGTTGTCGTTAAAGGTGAATTTGAAATACCTGCTTCTGATATCGAAGGTAAATTAGTCACAGATGGATTTATACTCCTGGCACATCAAGCGGGTATTGATTCGATCGAATGGATTGATAAAGCTTATCCACCATCAGGTAAAACTGTTGGAGTAAAAGGTGTCTATGAAGTTATAGGTCCCGGAGGAAATCCTCTCACAGAACCACTGCCTGTTTTCCGGCAACTCAAATTCTACCGGTGACTGGCAGGTAAATGTATCGCAGATTACCCCTGGTGTCGATGATATAAAACAGAATCTGAATTATCAGGGTAACACTGCCATAGGGTATAAGGATTATGAAATCCGGTTTACTGCTACCGGTAGTCAGTATTATTATTTCCTGCAGGAAAATCAATTTAATAATTCTCCAAAGGTAGTTGGTAAAACTGTTCCTTTTGAAGTCTGGGATGTTGGCAACAACCTTAGCCAGGAGCCTAAGAGACTTTACATAAAGATCAAAGATCTGGACGGAAGCGGTGACTGGTCTCAGAATTCTGCTCTGGGAGGATGGGAGCCTATCTATGTCTTCAGAACAGATGCACCTTATATAGAGGAAATTCCTGATCCTGCTCCTACTGCTTCTGCACCAAACCGCTCTTTCGGCAGATTGGTTTTTGAAGGCGGTACACCTGCTGAAGGTAGTGTAGTCCGCGTCGAAGCCTGGCAGCCGCTCAGCAAGGGTGATGTATTTGAAGGAAAAGCGGTTGGTCCAACACTTGGCGATGTTACAATTGCTAAAAATAATATGGATAATATCTCTGTATTCCCGAATCCCTATTTTGGAGCAAATGAGCTTGAAAGGGATAAATATCAGAGATTTATGAGATTTACTAATCTTCCGGTTCAGGCAAGTATCAGAATCTTTACAATCGGCGGTATATTCATAGCTAAGATTGATAAGGATCCGGGTACGCAGTACGTGGACTGGAATCTTAGAAATAAAGATGGGTTACCGGTAGCTAGCGGTATTTACCTGGCTTATATAGATATGCCGGGTATTGGCTCAAAAGTAATGAAATTAGCAGTAATAATGGAGACCCAGTATATTGATAGGTTATAAGGTATGGGGGTCATTCCCCCTCCCCCTATTAATTAATTTAAAAGGAGATTAAAGATGTCTAAAAAAATTACATTTATAATAAAAATAACACTGCTAACTTTATTCTTAATGGTTGAGGTATTTGCTAGCGGTGGAAAAAGAAATGGTACCGCGGGTGCACAGGAGTTATTAATTCCTGTTGGAGCCCGTGGGCTTGCTTTCCAGGGTGCCTACATATCGGGTATAACCGGTATAGACGCCATATACTACAATCCGGCAGGACTCGGAGCCAGCGTAGGGAAAACTGAAGCGATGTTCTCTTATATGAACTATATAGCGGACATCGGAGTTTCTTATGCAGCTTTATCTACCGGATTTGAAGGATTCGGAGTGATTGGATTCAGTGTAAAATCACTTGATTTCGGAGATATTCCAGGAGACTACTGTTGAAAACCCATACGGGACAGGATCAACTTTCTCACCTACTTTCGTAACTCTTGGATTTACATACGCCAATGCACTTACCGACAGGATCAGTGTTGGTGTTAATGTAAACTTGATTACGGAAAAAATTGTCAGGTCAAGCGCTTCCGGTTTTGCATTTGACATGGGCGTCCAATATAACGGATTAGCTAATGTTGAAGGTTTACAGCTGGGAGTGGTTCTGAAAAATTTTGGTCCCCAAATGAGTTTCGATGGTGCCGATCTTTACAGGTCTGCAACAGACCCTAATTCCAGCAGAGGTGAGCAATTCTACAAAATAGAAGCTGCAACTTTTGAACTGCCTTCACAATTAGAATTGGGTTTGGCATATGTTAGAAGCTTTTCAAACGATTACAAAATGATGGTTGCATCATCATTTCTGAATAGTAACTTCGGAAATGATGAATACAAACTGGCCGGTGAATTCGGATTTCGGAATATGTTCTTCGTCAGAGGAGGATATTCCTACATATCTGAAGCTGCCGGGGTTGAGGAAGAACAATTATTCGGTGCTACATTCGGTGCTGGTGTTAATGTAAATGCAGGAGTCGAACTTACTGTTGACTATGCTTACAGATATGCCCGCTTTTTTGATCCGAATCATGTTTTCTCAATAAAAATAGGCTTCTAGTAATAGTTATCAACGAAAAGGCTGGATTTTATCCAGCCTTTTTTATTTACAGGCAGTATGAAAAAGATCATTTTAATAATCTCGCTCCTTGCTCCGCTTTTTTACTCCCAATCAGAATTTAAAGTAGACTTTGACTACGCTAATTTTCATTACAATGATTCACTCAGCTACCTCGAGTTATATTATGCCTTCTATCAGGGAAGTTTTCAGAGAATAAATATCCCTGATTCTCTTCCCAGAATAAACGGAGAGCTGAAAGTCCAGATAAAAAATGCCGGCGATCAAAGTATTATTGTGAACAGGGAATATCAGTTCAGCACTTATGTGGATACATCAGAAGAAAATGTGCATAAGGGCTTAACAGGTGTATTGAATTTTTTAATTCCCACCGGAAACTATCTATGCAGATTAATAGGATTGGATCTGAATGCTGTACCAAACTCAGACAGTATTGAGTTTAACATCATCGTTAAACCAACACCAGCGGATCGTTTTTCATTAAGTGATATAGAACTTGCAGCTTCAATAATGGAATCTGAGACAGATTCCGGGATGTTTTATAAAAACACCTACGAAGTATTGCCGAATCCCGGAAATGTTTATGGCGGAATATTACCGGTTATCTTTTTCTACAGTGAGATATACAATATAGACATCAGCCCGGGTTCTGAAAATCTGAAAGTCGAAAATATACTTATAAATTCGTCAGATCAGGTTTTTTATAAAAAAGCAAAACTGATCACAAGAAATAATGCCTCTGTTGTTGAATTAGGTACTATAAATATATCCAAAGCTCCATCCGGAGCTTATACTTTAATTATTGCCGTAACGGACAGTATAAAAAATCTCAGCATTTTCTCCTCTAAACGATTATTTATTTATAATCCGGGAATAGTTGATTCCCAGTCACTCAGCGGGGGAGATAATACCACCCTTCCTTCTGAATTTACCACAATGTCTGAGGAAGAACTTGATGAAGCATTTGCAGAATCCCGTTATATTGCTACAGACTATGAACAGAAGCAGTGGGAAAAGGTAACAACTGAGGATGCAAAGAGACAATTCTTATATAACTTCTGGAATGCCCGTGATAAAAACACATCAACGCCCCAGAATGAATATAAGATTGAGTACTTTAATAGGGTCAAATTGGCTAATGAAAGATATGCTACAATGCAAAAGAAGGGCTGGAGGACTGACCGCGGACGGGTTTTAATTCTTTATGGGGAGCCGAGCGACATAGAAAGATATCCAAACCAGGTAGATACTAAGCCTTACGAGATCTGGAATTATGAGGAACTCGAGGGGGGAGTCGTCTTTGTATTTGCTGATCTGACAGGATATAATGATTATATTATTATTCACTCAACCATGAGGGGAGAATTAAGAGATGATTTCTGGATGAGAAAGGTAAGAACTTAATCTGCTGCAAAATCCCTCATTATGAAGGATTTTTTAAGGAGGCATCTCCCCTTTTACCTTTGTAAATAAACCTGCCGGCAGTATATTTTTAGTCTGTATAAAAGATAATTTCCCGGTTTGAAAAATAAAGTAGAGTACTTTTTTTTCCTGTTATTTAGTTATTTTTTTGCCCTCGTTGGTGAAACAATCACACGTGGAGCAGCAGCAGTTTTTACCCCGCTGGTATTTTATTTCATTCCTATACGGAAAAAAGTGACCATAGAGAATCTTACTTTCGCATATCCCGATTACCCCCCTGAAAAGATTAAACGAATGGCCTATGAGTGCTATAAGAGCTTTATAATAACACTTTTTGAAATTTTGGGTATGAAGTATCTTGCAGAAAATGATATCAGGAAAAAGGTATATGTTGAGAATCCGGAATTAATTTCTGAAAATTATTGCCTGGGAAAAGGTGTTATCCTTCTATCCGCGCATATGGGAAACTGGGAATATATTGCGGCCTCTGTTTCTTTACAGGTGGAGATACCTTTTCACGTTGTGGTTAAATCTCAGCGAAATCCTTATGTTAATCATTGGATGAATACTGTCCGCACAAAATGGTCCAATAAGATTATTCCATTGGGTATCTCTATCAGAACGGTTTATCAGCAGCTTAAACAGAAAAATATCGTGGCAATGGTTGCAGACCAGCGCGGACCGGCTGAAGGCATAAAGATGAAGTTCTTTGGAAGAAATACCTCTGTTTACACCGGCCCGGCGATTCTTGCACTGAGAACGGGAGCTCCCTTAATCTTTGGTATTGCCGTGAGGCAGGAGGACCATACTTATAAGTTAGTCCTGCATCAGATTAGTAAAGAGAATCTGCCTGAGACCGAAGAAGAGAAAATAATCGAAATCACCCGGAGACAAATAGCATACCTTGAAGAGGCTATCAGAAAAAATCCTGAACAATGGCTGTGGATGCATAAAAGATGGAAACACTGAAAGAAAAAATTCTTGTTATTCAGACTGCATTTATCGGAGATGCAGTACTTACATTACCGATGCTTCAGGAACTGAAAAGAAATAATCCCTTCTCAATAATTGATGTTATTGCTATTCCTTCCACGTCAGAGATCTTTTTGAATTCTCCGGTTGTAAACGAAGTAATCATATTGGATAAAAGAGGCGAACACAAATCAATCTTTGCTTTGAACCGTTTTTGTAAAGTTATCCGTGGACGAAACTACAATAGAATTTATTCCCCGCACCGCTCTCTCAGAACCTCCTTCATAGTTCTTCAATCGTTGGTAAGAGAAACTTATGGATTTAACAACAGCAGCCTCGCACATATTTATAAGTACATTATCAAGTATCATACGGAAGATCACGAAGTGAAAAGGAATCTTTCACTTATAGGTGCTGAAGTCTCGCAGGATCATTGGAAAATACCCCCGGTGATCAATGTACCGGTTGAGTATCAGGAGAAAATAAGTTGTTTTATAATAGACAATAATCTGAATAATTTTGCTGCAATTGCTCCAGGAAGCATCTGGAAAACAAAAATGTATCCAGCCGAATATTTTCAGGAAATAATAAGTTATTTTAACAGCAAAGGAATTAAAATTGTTCTTATCGGATCAGAAAAAGAAGCAGAACTCTGTGCTTCCTTAACAGGGAATAACCAGAAGAATGTTGTAATTACTGCGGGAAAATTCAATATCATTGAAACTATTGAATTGCTTAAACAAAGTATATTGCTCGTATGTAACGATAGTGCACCAGCGCATTTGGGACAATGTGCAGCAATTCCCGTGCTTATGCTGTATTGCTCTACTAATCCATCCTTCGGGTTTTATCCCTATAATAACAAAAGTGCATACTTGAGTTACGATGATCTTTTTTGTAAACCTTGCGGTATTCACGGCCGGACAGAATGCCCCATAAAGACTTTCGAATGCGGTTTTAATCTCAAACCCGCTTCGGTAATACTTAAAATTAAGGAAATCTTAAATGACAAAATACACTGATGCAGAACTAATAAATATTGATGAAAATATAGATAGGGCAGTTGACTATGCTAAAAAATTATACCTGGGCGGGTCTGTATTTATATATCCGACTGATACGATCTACGGGTTCGGGGCAAATCCTTTTAATGAAGATGCAGTTACCCGTATACTGGAAATTAAGGGAAGACCTCAATCAAAACTCTTTATACTTCTAATTAATAATATCCAGAACTTGTTAAAGTATGTAGAAGTAAATTCTGAAAACCATATGGATTTTCTCCTGTCGATTTGGCCTGACCCCATTTCTGTTATTCTGAAATTAAATTCTAAGACCAGCAAAATACTCGGTCAGGAGACAGCAGCCTTCAGGATACCCAATCACCGTTTTTGTCTTAAATTGTTGTCCGAGCTTCAAATGCCTCTGATCTCAACCAGTGTGAACCGGTATAATCAGCTTCCGCTTCTTGAATATAGTATGATTAAAGAAGATTTCTCATCAGAAGTTGAAGCGATATTTTACTCAGAGAAAAAATCATATTTTGAAGCCTCGACACTTATCGATCTAAGTGATTCTGCCCCAATACTAATCCGGGAAGGTAAAATGAAATTTGATGAAATATTGAAAAAATTCTGAACTGATGACAAAAAAAAACCCTTCTGAGAAGAGACCTTCCCCTCCCAAAGAACACAAATTTATATCAGAAATTGAAATCAGGAATATTGCATTAATTATACTAATCGGTCTAATCCTGAGATTTGTTTTTTATTTCGAACTTAAAAACACCCCCTTATTCAATAACCTCTATTCAGATTCTAAAATATTCTCGGATCTCGCATTAAAGCTAATCAATGGAAGCTTGTTTGGTTCATTCGTCTTCTATATGTCACCCGGTTATTCTTATTTCCTTGCGGCAGTATATGCATTATTTGGGAAAGATCCCGGTTTGGTGCGCATAATTCAGATATTATTGAACCTTTCGAATGTATTTATAATATATCTGCTGACCAGAGAATTATTTTCTAAGAACACCGGCTACATTGCAGCAATTATAAGCGTGCTGTATGCAATATTTATTTTTTACAGTTCATTAGTACTTGTTGAAATTCTGTTTACTTTTTTTATCTCCGTATTTCTTTTTTTGTTCATCAGGCTTGATAATAATTGCAGCAGCCGTTACCTGCTGATTAACGGATTGTTGTTAGGAATTACGGCTCTCTTCAGGGGGAGTATATTACTCTTTTTCCCGGCAGCTGTTTACTGGATTTATTTAGAAAGCAGGGAGCGGAACCTGCAAATGTTTTTTAAGAGGGCCGTCTTTTTTTCAACTGGAATATTGATTGCAATGCTCCCGATTACCCTAAATAATTATCTCGCAGAGAAGGTACCCGTTTTATTAACAACAAATTATGGTATAAATCTATACATAGGCAACCATAAAGATGCTACAGGGATCTATAAAATACCTGAAGATATTGATCTTTCGATTGATCCAACTGGTAAAAATTATGCTGAGAAAATTTCACATAAGAAGATGAATGATTCAGAAGTTTCCAGGTTCTGGGAAGACAAGGCAATTGAATATATCACATCAAATCCGGGGGAGACTCTGGATTGACTCTCAAGAAATTATTATTGTTCTTTGATGATCAGGAAAACCCGCAATCCTTTTCGATGGATACCGGTTTTTATGCCAGGAATTACTCTTTTCTTTTAAAGCTGCCTTTACCCGGATTTTATTTTATTTTTCTTTTGGCTGTTCTGGGTATGGCATTATCATCCGGCAGAAATAAAAAGATCTTATTATTGTATTTATTCATCGCGGCTTATGTTATCTCAATTATTGTATTTTTTGTAGTTGGTAGATTCAGGGTAGGGATTACGCCTGTTCTGATCATTTTTGCTGCATATGGGATATCCAGAACTTATGAATTGATTACCGGTGGTGCATTTAAAAAGTTAATTAGCTCCTGTTCTTATAGTTATTCTGGTTATTACTGTAAGCTCTATTTTTACTCCTGTTTATTCATTTAATGATTATGACGCTTACATCAATTTGGGCAATACCTCTTTTGAAAAGCAGGAGTATGATGAAGCGCTTTCGTATTACAGAAAATCTATTGAACTGCAGGAACAATCCGGTACTTATGTTCTTATCGGTAATACATTATCGGTAAAAAAGGATATGAAGGGAGCATTGGAGGCTTATAAAAAGGCCCTTGAATTGAATCCTGCAAACTCTCTTGCATATTTTAATCTTGGAACATTGTTTGTGCAGAATGGAGATTATACCAGAGCTCTTGAAGCCTTAAAAACATCAATAAAGAACGATTCTACATTTGCAGATGCTTATCGGAATATTGCAATAATATACTATATCGCAAGAAAATTATAAAGAATCCTTGCTTTTTTTTGAAAAATATCTTTATTTTTCAAAAGATGATTCAGACCAAAGAAATTGTTCGCAAGGACATTGAGGAAATTAAAAGAAGGCTGCGATAGTTGAAAAAAATAAAGAAAATAGTAAAATGGATTAAAGAAGCCGGGAATTTCTATATCCTCCTCGTTCCTGAAAGATCGTCAAAGGAATTCAAAACCCGTAAACTCTCATCGCTGCAGGTTATATTATTTATTGCAATTTATACCGCAGGAATAGGATTTCTTAGTTTTTTGTTCTTAAGGATCTCTCCCATCGACAATTTAATGTTTAATAAACAGGGACTTAGCGGTAAAGAAAAGGTGATGGTTTCTCAGCTGGATGAAAAGTTGAAACAGGTAGGAGAGGAACTGCATAATTTGAGAGTTTATAACAGCAGACTTCAGGCAGCAATTAAACTTGCAGACTCAACGTTATTTAATCCGGACCCGAATCCAAAACGAAAAAAAGATAAACTTAATGTTGGTGGAAATATATTTGCAGTTTTCAAAAAATTATTTTCGCCTATTATTACAGAAGAAGACAAGACTATATTTTTCCGGAAACCCGTAAATGGATTCATCAGCAGGGATTTTTATCCTGAGAAGGGGCATACAGGACTGGATTTTATTGTAAAAACAGGTACACCTGTTTATGCTGCCGCAAATGGTTATATTCTGTTTGCCGATTATACTGAAAATGATGGTTATAAAATAATTATCAGTCATCCGGAAGATTATGTATCCATATATAAGCATTGTTCATTTTTAATAAAAAAAGAAAAAGAGAGAGTAGTCCAAGGTGAACTTATTGCTCTCAGCGGGAATACCGGAGATGTTACAACGGGTCCTCATTTACATTTCGAAATATGGCTCGGCGGAAAACCGGTGGATCCTAAAAAATTATTAATTGATTATTAAAGGAGTACAACTTGAAAACACGCGAAAACGGAAAAGATGAAGTTACAATCATCAGCGCAGGGGTTTATATTGAAGGTAAAGTAACCAGCAACGGTAATGTCAGAATTGACGGCAGGCTGAATGGCGATATGACAGCTGAAGGGAATGTTACTGTAGGTGAAGGGGGAGAAGTTAACGGGGAAATCAAGGCTGAGGTGATAAATGTAGGTGGAACTGTTAACGGTTCACTTAATGCCAGGGAAAAAGTAGTTCTTGAGGCTAAATCGAATCTCAAAGGAGACCTTATAACAAAAATATTGGTTATTGAAGCCGGTGCTATGTTTGACGGCAAGAGCAGCATGGGTTCAGGCGGACAAATTAGATCCCCCAAACCGGAACCTGCTCTTATCTTTTAAACCAAATCCCTGATGGATGAGGACAAAAATCTAGGCAAAATTTCTAAGTACTACCGGGATGTTGCCCCATATCTTGGGTCCGGAATGCAATTAGCAGTAACAGTAGTTGCCTTTTTTTTTATAGGACGCTGGATTGATTCAAAAATGAACTCAGATCCTCTCTGGATGCTTGTGTTTGCTTTCCTTGGAATTGCCCTGGGACTATATACATTCATAAAAACAGTCCTGGAGGCTGACAAAAAAAGGAATAAATGAGGTTAATCAGACATTTTATTCCGATAGTTGTTCTTTCTTCTATCCTTTTACTCTTAATAACATATATTCTTTTCATTTCAGGTTTATTCGATAGTAGTTTCTTATTATCTGCCATTCTGGGTATAAGTCTCCCCTTAATTAATTTTCTTTTAGGGTATCTGTCTATCAGATATTCGGTAAATCAGAGCCATTCTGTGTTCCTGATTATCTTTTTGGGGGGTATGGTTCTGAGGCTCTTATTAATGCTTACAGCAGTATTTCTGGTACTCAAATTCTTGGAAAATATAGCCAATTCCTTTATATTTATAATCTTTATTTTTTATAGTTTCTACTTATTATCCGAAATTTTGTACCTGAATCAACTGAAAAGCGAATAATTCAGAATATTTATGCCCTCGGCCTCTATTACTGATACATTAACCACAGCCGGTGATACTTTATCTCATTCCGGTGGTACCGACAGCGAATGGATTCTTCATCATATTATGGACAGCAGAACTCTTGACTTTGCGCCATTTGGAGAAATCCACATACCGCAGTTTCCATTATTATTCGGCATTGATATTACTCCCACAAAGCACGTAATATTTATGTGGCTTGCGGCTTTTCTTGTTCTGCTTACATTTACCGTCGTTGCAGGCCGTTATAAAAAATCCCTGATTCCTAAAGGTATTTCCGGATTTTTCGAAATATTCATTGTCTTTGTAAAAGACGAGATAGCTAAACCCACTATCGGACACGGATATGAGAAGTTCCTTCCATATCTGCTGAGCGTCTTTTTTTTCATTCTGTTCGGGAACTTCCTGGGATTGATCCCTTTTGCATCTACATTCACAAGCAATATTGCAGTGACTGCAACTCTGGCTTTATTTACTTTCTCCTTTACACAGATCGGAGGAATCCGCAGCCACGGTTTGATCGGATACTTTAAAGGATTAGTACCTCCCGGAGTCCCCTCCTGGATGCTTATAATAATGGTACCCGTTGAGATACTCGGGTTATTAACTAAGCCATTTGCATTGTGTATACGTCTTTTTGCAAATATGGTTGCAGGGCATACGGTGATCCTGGCATTGATAGGATTAATATTTTTTATGCAGACAATCTTTGTTGCCCCGGTTTCTATCTCATTTGCACTTTTTATCTATCTGCTTGAAATTTTAGTAGCACTCATTCAGGCATATATTTTTACAATGCTGTCGTCACTTTTCATTGGTATGGCAGTACATCAGGAACATTAAAAAAACTTACAATAAAATAAACAGGAGTACTTAAATGGATCTAGCTTGGTTAGCAGCAGGTATCGGCGCCGGATTAACAGTAATCGGCGGTGGTCTTGGAATCGGTAAACTTGCCAGTTCAGCAATGGAAGCAAGCGGAAGACAACCGGAAGCAGCAGGACCTATCAGAACATCAATGATCATTGCTGCTGCTCTTATTGAAGGAATGTCTTTCTTCGGTCTCGTTATTTGCATTTTATTGGCGTTAAAAGCTTAATTGTAACAGGAGTTCAGCTCCAACTCCCATTCATAATTTAATAAAGGAATTAGAGGATGCTCGCTGCAATATATGGAGTGCTGGCAGTTGCACCTGAAGGTAATGGCACATTGCTGGATGTTAATCCGGGATTAATATTCTGGACTGTTATTACTTTCATTGCTCTTATGCTGGTCCTTAAAAAAGTTGCCTGGAAACCGATTCTGGCTGCCCTTGATCAAAGGGAAAAAGCCATTAAAGAAGCTCTTGAAAAAGCCGATAAAGCAAAAGAAGAAGCTCAGCGGTTGATGGATGAAAATAAGGCGAATCTGGCCAGGGCTGAAGAAGAATCCAGAAAGATCATTGAACAGAGCCGTGCTTATGCAGATAAATTAAAAGACCAGATGCTTCAGGAAAGCAAAGTGCAGGCAAAAAAGATGGTTGATGATGCCTCTGCAGAAATTGACAGAAAAAAAGAAGCTGCTTTCAATGATCTGAAAACACAGGTAGCTGATATTGCTATTAAAGCGGCTGAAAAGATACTTAAGGAAAACCTGAACAAAGATGCCCAGAACAGGATTGTAAATAATTATTTAAATGAGTTGAACAAGAACTGATGATCAATCATAAAGTTTCCTTAAGATACGCAACCTCTCTGCTGGAATCATCTCTGGAAAAGAAATCCACTGATTCTCTCTTAGAAGAAATTAATTTTGTATACGGTACACTTACCGGGAATCCTCAACTGGTCAGAATGTTGAATAACCCCGTTATTAAAACTGAGCTTAAATACTCGGTCCTTACTGAGGTTTTTAAAGGAAAGATAAGTCCTGAATTGCTGAACTTTATAAGTTTCATCCTGCAGAAGGGAAGAGAAGGGCAGATGGTTAATATTCTGCAGAAATTTATTGAGCTAAGGGATGAACAACTCGGTATAGAAAATGTTTCTGTTGTAACTGCTTATGAGTTCACACCGGGACAGGCAGATGAGCTTAAAAAGAAATTTGAAGAAAAACTTGGTAAGAAAGTAAGGCTGAAATTTACTATTGATAAAAATATGATAGGAGGATTTATAGCCAAGGTAAATGATACAGTATATGATGCCTCCGTAAGGCATCAACTTGAACTCCTTAAAAAAGATTTTCTTGCCGGAACTGCTTTAAACTAAATGAAATTTTACAAGGAATAATATTATGGCTGAAGTTAGACCTGATGAAATATCTGCAATACTCAGAAGACAACTCTCCGGTTTTGAGAGTGAAATGGACATTTATGATGTCGGGACAGTTCTCCAGGTTGGAGATGGTATTGCCAGAATTTATGGTTTATCCAAAGTTATGGCCGGAGAACTTATAGAGTTTCCAAATGAAGTTTTTGGAATGGTGCTGAATCTTGAAGAAGATAGCGTTGGCTGTGTTATGTTTGGTGATTATACCTTGGTTAAAGAAGGTGATACGGTTAAAAGAACCAAAAGAGTTACCTCAATGCCTGTTGGTGATGAAATGCTCGGAAGAGTTATAAATCCACTAGGACTTCCTATCGATGGCAAAGGGGCTATCTCCACAAAACATTTCTTACCAATAGAAAGAAAAGCTCTTGGCGTAATTCAACGCCAGCCGGTAAAAGAACCTCTGCAGACAGGAATTACAGCTATTGATGCGATGATTCCTATCGGCCGCGGACAAAGAGAACTGATTATTGGCGACAGACAGACAGGCAAAACAGCTGTTGCTGTAGATACAATTATCAATCAAAAATATACTCATACCGAGGAAGCTGCTAAATTAGGTATCAAACCGGTATATTGTATTTATGTTGCAATTGGACAGAAGAGTTCAACAATTGCACAGGTTGTTGCTAAATTAAATGAATCCGGTGCAATGCCTTACACAACAGTTATTGCTGCTGCGGCTTCTGAACCTGCTCCTCTTCAGTTTATTGCTCCTTATTCCGGCGCAACTCTTGGTGAATTTTTCAGGGATAACGGAAAGCACGCACTTGTTATTTATGATGATCTTTCAAAACAGGCTGCTGCTTACAGAGAACTATCACTGCTTCTTAAGAAGACCTCCTGGACGTGAAGCTTATCCCGGTGATGTTTTTTATCTTGCATTCACGTCTTCTTGAGAGAGCATCAAAACTAAGCGAAGAACTGGGAGGCGGAAGTCTTACTGCACTCCCGATAATTGAAACCCAGCAGGGTGACGTTTCAGCTTATATTCCTACGAATGTTATTTCCATTACCGACGGACAGATCTATCTGGAATCAAATTTGTTTAATGCCGGTGTAAGACCTGCTATAAACGTCGGTATATCAGTTTCCCGTGTCGGCGGTAATGCTCAGATTAAAGCCATGAAAAAAGTTGCAGGTAGTCTGAAACTTGATCTCGCACAGTACCGGGAACTGGAAGCATTTGCAAAGTTCGGTTCTGATCTTGATAAAGCTACACAGAGAACTTTGTCAAGAGGTGCAAGGCTTGTTGAACTGCTTAAACAGGGACAGTATGCACCCGTGCCGGTTGAAAGACAAGTTGTCATTATTTATCTTGGTACCAATGGGTTTCTTGATGAAGTACCAATCAGAGATGTAAAAAGATTTGAAAAAGAAATTCTTGAATTTATTGAAGTAAAGTATAATTCTGTATTTGAATCTATTAAAAAAGAAAAGCAGCTTAATGATAATGTAATCACCGATATTAAAAAAGCTGCAGATGAATTTGCTTCGATATTCAAAAAAGCTGATAACCAGTTAGTATGGCAACATTACGGGATATAAAAAGACAGAATTAAAGGTGTTAAAAGCACACAGCAGATAACCAAGGCGATGAAAATGGTAGCTGCTGCAAAACTGAGAAGAGCACAGGAAGCTATTATTAATGCCAGGCCTTATGCCAGGAGAATTGCAGAAATGTTGTCTCATCTTATAACCGAAGAGGACCGCGCTGAAAATCCATTCCTGCTGCAAAGAGAAGCTAAAAATATCGCCCTGGTTGTTGTTACTGCAGACAGGGGATTATGCGGAGCTTTTAATACCAATATTATTAAAGAAGCAGCAAAGATTGTTGAAGAAAATATTCAGCAGAATACAATAGTACACGTATTTTGTGCCGGGAAGAAAGGACAGGATTTCTTCAGCAGGAGAGATTATAATATAGCAGGAAGTAACCCAGTACTTTTTCTCCGTTAAATTATGAATCGGCACTTAAAATATACTGAATATTTAATAAATAGTTTCCTTGCAGGAACTTTTGATAAAGTATATTATCGTTTATAATGAGTTTAAGTCGATAATTCAGCAGAAAATTGTAGTAGAACAATTCCTTCCGGTTCCTTATGTAGAACAGGCCGGCGAAAAGGAAAGATTACCCGATTATATTTTTGAACCGGATCAGAAAGCAGTATTTAACTTTCTCCTCCCCAAACATCTAAAAGCCCAGATGTGGAGAGTACTTCTTGAATCTAATGCCTCGGAATTCGGTGCAAGAATGACTGCAATGGATAATGCTACTACCAATGCAAAAGAATTGATCAGAACTCTACAGCTTAAGTATAATAAAGAAAGACAGGCAGCAATTACTAAGGAAATTCTTGAAATTGTGTCAGGTGCGAATGCACTTCAGACAGGATAATAAGTAATGCTGATAAATATGAACAGGAAATGACAGGATGTTTGAAGACCTTACATTAAAATTAGAAGCCTCCCTTAAAAAGCTAACAGGACAGGGCAAACTAACCGAGAAAAACATTTCTGATACGCTCAGAGATATCAGACGGGTACTTCTTGATGCTGATGTTAATTACCGTGTTGCAAAAGACTTTATTGATAATGTAACACAGAAATCCCTGGGGCAGGAAGTGCTGACCTCAATTACCCCGGGACAGCTAATCACCAAAATTATTTATGATGAACTTACTTCATTGCTTGGTGGCGACCATACAGAAATAAAACTGAATGGATCAGGAATATCGGTATTATTGATAGTAGGTCTTCAGGGATCGGGTAAAACAACTTTCAGCGCAAAGTTAGCCCGGAAGCTTAAAGAAAACCGGAGAAAAGTTTTATTAACTGCTGCAGATGTATATCGTCCTGCTGCGATTGAGCAGCTTAAAACGCTGGGTCAGCAGATAGATGTACCGGTTTTTTCAATAGAAGAGAAGGATGCACGTAAAAGCAGCCGAACTGTCCGTTGCCTATGCCAGGGAACGACATTTTGACACTGTTATTATAGATACCGCCGGACGGCTTCATGTTGATGAAGAAATGATGACCGAAGTAGCAGATATAAAGGATCTGTTAAAACCTTCAGAAGTCTCTGTTCGTTGTTGACTCAATGACAGGGCAGGATGCTGTAAATTCAGCTAAAGCCTTCAATGAGCGGGTTAATTATGACGGTATTGTTCTTACAAAACTTGACGGAGATGCAAGGGGAGGAGCAGCTTTATCTATACGTTCTGTAGTAGGAAAACCTATAAAATTCATCAGTAATGGTGAAAAATTAAATGCTATTGAGAACTTTTATCCCGAAAGGCTGGCATCCAGAATATTAGGAAAAGGAGATATAGTTTCCCTGGTAGAAAAAGCCCAGATGGAGTTTGATGAAGAGGAAGCAAACAGACTTGAAGAGAAATTAAGGAAAAATAAATTTGATTTTGAGGATTTTCTTAAGCAAATTAAAGTGATTAAGAAAATGGGTTCTTTATCATCCCTTCTGGGAATGATTCCCGGGATCGGGGCACAGATAAAAAATGCCAAAATTGATGATAAAGCACTTGTAAAAGTTGAAGCTATCATTAATTCAATGACTGCTGAGGAAAGGTCTGCACCAAAGATTCTTAACGGCAGCCGTCGGAAAAGAATTGCCAGAGGAAGCGGTACCAGCTATTCAGGATGTTAACCGTCTGGTTAAACAATTTGGTGAAATGCAGAAAATGATGAGTATGCTTAGCAATAAAGGTGTAAGTAAAAACTATATTTAATAATTTAAAACTAAATTGAGGTTAAACCAACTTGGCAGTTAAGTTAAGATTAAGAAGAATGGGAAAAAAGAAGCAGCCGATTTATAAAGTTGTTGCTGCTGATGCAAGATCTCCGCGTGACGGTAAATTCCTGGAAGCAATAGGTACTTATAACCCATTGACAAATCCGCATACTGTTGAAATAAAAGAAGAAAGAGCCCTGTACTGGTTAAATGCCGGTGCACAGCCCACCGATACGGTAAAAAGTCTGCTCAGACAAAAAGGAATTATTCTAAAAAGAGAACTGATGCGACGCAAATTGCCGGATGATAAGATTCAGGCAGAGATGGAAAACTGGACTAAAATTAAAGAGGCATCCGGTACTACTAAGAAGTCAGGAAAAAAGAAAAAAGCCGATACAGCTCCCGCTGCAGAGATTTCAACCGGTACGACAGAAGTTAAGGGCGCTGCTTCTGAAGAACCTGCGTCAGCATAAACTGACTTAGGTCTTAATCGTATATATATATAAAAGCTCCCGTATTGTTCGATAGGAGGCTGTTTCTATGAAAGAATTCGTGGAGTTCATTGTTAAGCATCTTGTGGATTATCCCGATCAGGTAGAAGTATTTGAGGATGCACAGGATGATAAGAAAACCTTAAATTATTCTTTGACAGTTAATCCCTCCGATGTAGGAAAAGTAATCGGGAAAAAAGGGAAGACAATTGAATCTATGAGGATTCTTTTGGGCGCAATTG
The DNA here is from genome assembly GCA_963764685.1 of uncultured Ignavibacteriales bacterium. Classification (GTDB taxonomy): domain Bacteria; phylum Bacteroidota; class Ignavibacteria; order Ignavibacteriales; family Ignavibacteriaceae; genus CAVXTT01. Next base: position 237,148 of record CAVXTT010000022.1, on the reverse strand, counting down.
CTGCAAAGAATGGGAAAAAATCAACATTGGAAATAAAAGGATAATCTATAGCTGAAGATTACTTTTTAATTGCCCGTATAACAGCGGCGGCAGGCCGGGATGGTTTTGTAAAGATTCAATCCTATTCTGATTTTCCGGATAGGTTCTTTGATTTAGTTTATGTTTATGTGGATTTCTTTGATGAGAAAAAGAAATTTTTCATCGAAGATGTTAAGAAGAAAAAAGATCAGATATTTCTCAAATTCAGAAATTTTGATACACCGGGCGATCTTAAGCCGCTTATCGGCAAAGAGATCCTGGTAGATCAGGAACACCTTGTCCGTCTGCCCGAAGATCAGTTCTTTATTCACGATCTGATCGGCAGTTCAGTATACAGAAATGATAAACTGCTCGGAAGGATAGAAGAGGTAATGCACTTGCCCGCAAACGATGTCTATGTGGTAATAGGTCCTGATGGAAATGAAATCCTGATACCGGCAGTTAAGGAACTGATTCGGAGCTTTAATCCGGAGAAGAAAGAAATGATCCTGGAACCGGGGGAAGATTTATATGAAACAGATGAGAATTGATGTAATATCTGCTGTCCCGGAAATATTTTCCAGTCCGCTTGATTCAAGTATACTGAAAAGAGCAGTGAATAAAGGAAAAGCAGAAATTATTGTTCATAATGTTAGAGATTATGCTTTTAATAAGCATAAACAGATTGATGATAAACCGTTCGGCGGAGGCCCCGGAATGGTGCTTAAACCTGAACCGTTCTTTGAATGTATTGAAAAGCTTCTGCAGAAAAGAGATTATGATCATATAATCTTTACTACACCCAAAGGAAAATTGTTTGATCAGAAAACGGCAAACAGATTTTCCCTCGCCGGCTAACGCTGCTGTTTGTAACCGGACATTATAAAGAAATAGATGACAGGGTAAGAGAAAAATTTGCTACCGATGAAATATCAATTGGAAATTTTGTGGTAACAGGGGGTGAAATACCGGCACTTCTGATGATTGATGCAATAGTAAGATTAATACCCGGTGTGCTTAACGATAGTGAATCGGCACTTAATGATTCATTTCAGGACGGTGAAATCATTGAAGCTCCTGTATATACAAGACCTGCAGAATACAGAGGAATGAAAGTCCCGGAGGTGCTTCTTTCGGGAAATGAAAAAGAAATAAAAAAATGGAAAGAAGAACAATCCAGGATTCAGACTGAAAAATGGAGAAATTTAAATATAAGCGGAGTAAACAATGATTGATTTAAATAATATAGTACCCGAACAAATGAAAGCTGACAGACCGGAATTTAGGTCCGGTGATCATATAAAGGTTCACGTGCGCGTTATTGAAGGAGATAAGGAAAGAGTTCAGCCTTTTGAAGGGGATGTTATAAGCATTCGCGGATCCGGAATGACGAAGACTTTCACAGTAAGAAAAATGTCCAGCGGAGTCGGCGTTGAAAGAATTTTCCCCTTTTATTCACCTAAAATCGCAAAGATAGAACTTCTTAAAAAAGGCGATATCAGAAGAGCTAAATTGTTTTACCTGAGAAATCTCTCCGGTAAAGCTGCAAGAATTAAATCAAAAGGCTGATATATTATTATTATTATTGAAGGCGTATACTATACGCCTTTTTATATTTTAAATGAACCTTATTTTTCCCAAAAATATATACACCATTCTCATTGCTCAATTACTTCCTGATGAGATAAAAGAAAATATAAAGTTTATGCCGGCGGCTGTTATCAGCCAGCAGATAGCTGCAGACGAAAAAGCTGCTGGCTTAATTCCCAGTCTCGATCTGATAAATCATAAAGATCTCTATGTATCAGGTGAATTTGGAATTGCTTTTGAAGGAGTACTTGGTAATTCATGGTTGTATTTTAATAATAAGGATCAAAAAATAAACGACCTTTACCTTTTAGGCGATATCTCCTCTACTGAAGTTATATTATCTAAGATCCTGTTTAAGGAAACATATATTACCGATGTTAATATTCACCTCGCTTCCGATGAGAATGTCCTTGATAAGAATATTCTGCTTATCGGCGATCTGAATTATAAAAAGGAACTGTATGCTAAAGGCTTGAGCTTTACCGAAGAAATAATTGAACTTATCTCTTCTCCTTATGTTAATTTCCTGTATGCGTCCTCTAATAAAGAACATGTGGAAACTTTGAACAGCGCTTTAAAGGGAATAGGGAATAAAATATACGACAGAATAGAGGAGAAGCAGTTCGGATCCGACCTGTCCGATCAATCAATGGAATTTATCAGCAGGAATGTATCGGATCTCATTTTTGATTTCACGGAGCAGGATAATGAAGGAATTAACCAGCTGCTCAAGCTCCCATATTTTTACGGAATTTCTCCCGAGATCCGCGAAGTAAAATTTGTCTGAACCCTTATTAAACCGATTAAAGGATTACACGGATTAAATTTAATCTATGCAATCCTCTAATCTTTTAATCCCGGTTTTATATCGCTACGTGAGATACACTTAATATATTCGGGTCATCCTGCATCTTCTTCAGCATTTCAGCATTGACAGGAGATTTCAGTTTCATTGTGCAGCAGGCTGCCATTCCGCCGTCGAATATTACATTCTCGATCTCTTCAATATTAATATTTCCTTCACGGATAATATCAAGAATGGATGCAAGTACTCCCGGCTTGTCCAGATGTTTTGCAACAAGCTGGTATTTTGCATCGGTGATCTTTGCCCTGTTAACCCAGTGCGCAATTAAACCGCTGCAGATATAATCTTTAATGATCCTTACAGTTTCTGCGGCAACTGCATTCTGCGCCTGCTCGGTTGAGGCTCCAATATGATGGGTTACATAGATATTCGGATTACCCTGGAGTTTTGATTTTACTTCGCCTGTCTTTCCTTCCGGCTCACCTTTAAATACATCCACGGCCACACGTATATTTTTCTCCTTTATTGCTTCAAGCATTGCATCCTCATCAATAATATCCTGACGCGAAGTATTTATGAGAAGGGCATTGGGTTTGAGATAACTGAACATCTTTTTATTAAATAACCCTTTAGTATCAGATGTCGAAGGAAGGTGAATTGATATTACATCAGCTATTGGAAGCAGTTGATCCATCTCAGAGAAATCTTTTATCATTACCCCTTCAATTCTTGAGATATCTTTTCCATAGACATTCATCCCGAATGCAAGCGCTCTTTTAGCAACCTCTTTACCGATAGCCCCAACTCCGATTATCGCAAGAGTCTTTCCGTATAAACCCTCGGCTTTTGAATATTCCCCTTTATTCCATTTTGCATTCCTGAAATCGATCACATTATCGGGAATTCTTCTGTCCAGGGATACCATCAATCCAATGGCAAGTTCTGCAACTGCTATTGAGTTCATTCCGGGACAGTTAGCGACGTAGATACCTTTCTGGTTTGCAGCTGCAATATTAATATTGTTAACACCTGCACCGGCTCTGATGATCAGGTTTAACTTTTTGCTTTTATTTATAGTCTCGGCATTTACTACAGTTGATCTGACAACTATTATGTCAACTTCCTCTGCTGCTGCGGGAAGGTCATTTTCCCCGAGTTTTGGCGAGTATACAACATCCAGATCCAGATCCTGGAGCTGCTTAATATATACTTCCGGAAATTTATCGGCTATAAGTACTTTAACTTTCATTGTGGTCCCTTTTAATTATTTAATAGTTTCCAATTATTTTTTCAGCATTGGAATTTTTATGTCAAACTTCTTTGCATTTTTAATTGCTTCCTCATACCCTGCATCCGAATGACGCATTATGCCCATTCCGGGATCATAAGTCAGCACCCGCTGAAGCCTTTCAGCAGCTTCTTTGGTTCCGTCAGCCACTACAACCATACCGGCATGAATAGAATTTCCTATACCTACACCCCCGCCGTGATGTACAGATACCCAGCTGGCTCCTCCTATCGAATTCAGCAATGCATTAAGAATAGGCCAGTCTGCAATAGCATCGCTGCCGTCAATCATTCCTTCGGTTTCACGGTTTGGTGAAGCAACAGAACCGCAGTCGAGATGATCTCTGCCGATTACAATGGGAGCGCTGACTTTACCTTCGGCAACAAGATCATTAAATACCTTTCCCATTTTTGCACGTTCGCCGTACCCCAGCCAGCAGATCCTTGCGGGCAGTCCCTGGAAATGAACTTTTTTCTGTGCAAGTTCTATCCAGTTCAAAAGATGTTTATTCTCCGGAAAAGTCTTTTTAACTGCTTCATCTGTTGCATAAATATCCCGGGGATCACCCGATAAGGCAGCCCACCGGAATGGACCCTTGCCGTCGCAGAATAGGGGACGTATAAATTCAGGTACAAAACCGGGAATATCAAAAGCATTGGCTACACCATTATCTTTTGCTTCACCGCGGATATTATTTCCATAATCGAAAGTAATACTTCCCCTTTTCTGAAACTCAAGCATTGCTTTAACATGTACCGCGATTGTTTGTCTGGACAGTTCAATATATTTCTGCGGATTGGATTTTCTAAGTTCAATTGCTTCATCATAACTCATGTTCATTGGCACATAACCGTTAAGGGTATCGTGAGCAGAGGTCTGATCTGTAAGAATATCCGGTATAACGTTTTTCTTCAGTATCTGCGGTAGGATCTCACCGGCATTACCAAGCAATCCTATTGATAAAGCCTGCTTCTTTTCCTTTGCTGATGATACCAGATTTAATGCCTCATCAAGATCTTCAGTCATAACATCAAGGTATCCGGTCTCAATCCTTTTTTCTATCCTGGTTTTATCAACTTCAATTGCAAGACAAACAGCACCATTCATAGTGGCGGCTAAGTGGCTGGGCGCCGCCCATACCGCCTAAGCCGGCAGTAAGAATAAGCTTTCCTTTAAGGTCGCCGTTAAAATATTTTCTTCCGCATTCTGCAAAAGTTTCATATGTGCCCTGCAGTATTCCCTGTGTGCCGATATAGATCCAGCTGCCGGCAGTCATCTGACCGTACATTGTTAATCCCAATTGCTCAAGCCGTCTGAATTCATTCCAGTTAGCCCAATTGGGGACCAGCATCGAATTTGAAATAATCACCCTGGGTGCATTTGTATGAGTTCTGAAAATTCCTACGGGTTTACCTGACTGCACTAAAAGAGTTTCATCATTTTCGAGTCTTCTTAACGAATCAACAATCGCGTGAAAACATTCCCAGTTCCTTGCGGCTTTTCCCCTTCCGCCGTATACAATAAGCTCGGCCGGATTTTCTGCAACATCAGGATCAAGATTATTCATCAGCATCCGCATTGCAGCTTCCTGGATCCATCCCTTGCATGAAAGTTTTGTTCCCGTGCGGCGCTCTTATAATTTTATTTTCTTCAACGGTTATCATTCTTATCCCTGGAAATGATTGCTTAAAAGATTATCATACTGCTTTAACATCGAACCGAAAAGCCATTTTTTCAGAAACCAGGCTTTTTCCGAATTCTTTCTCAGGTATCTTACATTCTCTTCAAGCTGGTGTTTAAGTCTCGTCCTCTCATCTTTAGTAAGTTTTACTGCTTCCCCGTCTGAATTAAGTTTCTGAATTATGGAATTAAATGCTTTATTCTCCCCGAATAATTTATCATCGGCTTCAGTTTGTTTTAATACCTGTTTGCAGAAAGTTGTAAGCAGTTTTTTTTCATTCTTATCAAGTTCAAGATTATAGTTTGTGAACAGTTTTTTCATATTCTCCCGAATAATTTTTTAATGATAATAATTTGTCCTTCGTTTTTTGGAATCCCGGCTTGATGACCTGGTATATATAATAAAGTCTTTCCTTGTAAGGAATGAATGCGGATTTCATAGAATTGATCGTAATTTTTTCAACATCCTCGAGGTTAATTCCGAACACATCGATTGCTGTTTTAAATTCTTTAGTCATCGTTGTATCACTCATCAGGCGGTCATCTGTATTTATAGTAACCCTGAATTTTTCTTTATAAAGAGTTCCGAAAGGATGGTTTTCGATCCTGTCGACAGCGCCTGTATGCACATTACTGAGGAGACAGATTTCAAGCGGTATTCGTTTATCGAGGACATACTGAGCAAGATCCCCAAAGCCTACAACATTTCCCTCCTTATCAAATACAATATCCTCCCTGAGATGTGTGGCGTGTCCTATACGGTGGGCTCCGCACCATTGTATAGCCTGCCAGATTGATTCTTTTCCGAATGCCTCACCGGCGTGAATGGTGATATTAAAATTTGCGCGCTGGATAAACTGAAAAGCTTCGAGATGTTTTTTAGGTGGATAGCCGCCTTCCTCACCGGCAAGATCAAATCCAATAACACCCTGCGGGCGGAAATTGACAGCCAGCTCTGCAATTTCAAGAGTATTTTTCATATTTCGCATACCGCAAAGGATCAGTCCGTACCCTACACCAAAATCATTTTTACCTTTATCAAGACCGGCCAGAACAGCCTGCACAACATCTTCAGGATAAAGTCCTTTATTCAGATGAAATGATGGGGCGAATCTTGTTTCCACATAGCAGACACCATCATTTTTCATATCCTCCATCATTTCATATGCTGCACGTTCAAGACCATCTTTGGTCTGCATAACAGCAGTTGTATGCTCAAAACCCTGGAGGTATTCAGTAAGATTTCCCTTGTTGGCGCCGCGGTGAAACCATTGTGCAAGCTCGCCGCTGTCCCGGGTAGGCAATTTATTGTACTTTAATTCCGAAGCCAGTTCAATGATAGTCGAAGTGCGTAATCCGCCGTCAAGATGATCGTGCAGCAGAACCTTGGGCACTTCATTAATGATCCGTTCTGTATCCAAAAAAACCTCAATTTGGTGTCTAAAAATATTCCTAAAAAGAAGCAAAATCAATTTAAAAAGAATATGTTTTCTGAGATCTGTCTACAGCCTACGGTTTCCACATAGCCCTCAGGTTCCCACATAGCCCGTGGGTTCCAATAGCTCACGGTTTCCCAATAGCTCACGGTTTCCCAATAGCTCACGGTTTCCAAATAGCCATGGTTTCCAAATAGCCGTGGTTTCCAAATAGCCGTGGTTTCCAAATAGCCGTGATTTCCAAATAGCCCAGGTTTCCCAATAGCCGCGATTTTCATATAGCCCACGGTTTCCAAAATAGCCCACGGTTTCCAACCGTGGGAGGGGGGAATCAATATATACTCCTCAACCCCTTCAGGGGTTTACCACAGAATTTCAAATGATAAACTCCCTCAAATAAAAATTATTCTTCAAAATATTTTCCAGGGATTGCGTTGAGTTCAAGATTGGTAAACCCCTGAAGGGGTTAATAATTTTGCTCTTATTTGCCCCACGGTTTTAAGGGTCTGTTGCATAACTCGGCATGTATATTGTTAGTGAAAGAGGAGGAAAAACAAACTTATAAACTCTATGCTTGGTAATAAGAAATTTGAGCCAAAATTAATCTATAAACTCACTTTAGATGACCTGGTCCCCGAAGACAACCTCTATCGTGTTCTCTTAAAGTTCTTGGATTTGAGATTCCTTTACAAAGAATGCAAAAACTTATATGGAAGGACAGGTAAACCTTCAATAGATCCGGCAGTATTCTTCAAACTTCAGCTATATGGATACCTGGAGAACATCATCTCAGACAGAGAACTTGTTAGAAGAGCAAGTGATAGTCTGTCAGCCAGATACTTTTTAGGATATGATATGGATGAAAGCCTGCCTTGGCATTCCACAATATCAAGGACAAGAGGATTGATCGGAAAAGAGATTTTTGAATCATTATTTGATAAAGTTCTAGAGCTATGCAATGCCTCGGGCTTAATAGAAGGCAGACACCAGACAATTGATTCAACTCTTGTTAAAGCCAATGCATCAATGGAGAGTGTGGAAAGGAAAAGGCCTACACTGTCAGCAGTTGATTATGTAAATCAAACCTTTGAGGAAAATTCTGAGCAGAAAGACAAGGATAACGGTAATAAAGAAGATGATAAAAATGAACAAGGGAGCTACTAAAATAAACGATATATATGAAAGCAAAACTGACCCTGACACCAGAATCGCATCTAAGCCTGGTAAGCCAACGGATTTATATTATAAAACTCAATACTGTGCAGATACCAAGAACAGAATAATCACAGATGTACTTGTAAGCTTTGCAGACCGGGATGATAAACATAACCTGATTGAATCCATAGACAGAGCACAAGAAAAGTTAAAAGGTTTTAATTTAACTATAGAAGCAGCTTCAGCAGACAGGGGCTATTGTTCTGGAAAGAATTTAAGTGAATTAGAGCAAAGAGATATTAAGGCGTATATACCTAGTCAAAAAAGTGTTAACTCTAAAGGAGGGATTGACAAGGGTCAATTTCATTACGATAAGGAAAAGGATGTTTTTATATGTCCAGACCAGAAGGAGCTAAAGTATTATACATATGATAAAGGGAGGGGGTGCCGGCGCTATATGAGTAGAAAAAGTCAATGTACCGGATGCTCTCTTAAGGAAAAATGTTGTCCCAACTCTCAGTTTAGAACTGTCAGGCAGAGCGTTTATTATGAGGAATATGACAGATTAAAGCAGAGGCTAAAAACTCCAGAGGCAAAAGAAGCATACATTTTAAGAAAGACGATCTCAGAGGGGCTATTTGCAGAAGCAAAGAACAGTCATGGGTTAAGAAAGTTTATGTCCAGAGGTCTGGATAAAGCACATAAAAGGTCCTATATGATAGCTGCTGTCCAAAATCTTAAGAGATTAATAAAGCACTTTAGAAAGAGAGCTCATTCCATCAAGATACACTACACTACCCAGCTATATATTCTTATCATCCAGACCAAACTTTGTACTATCAATAAAATATTCTAATTATGCAACAGACCCTTTTAACCGTGGGGCTGAATAAAAACAAAATTATCCTTAACCCCTTCAAGGGGTTTACCAATCTTGAATATATAACCAAGTAAAAGTACCTGATTGCAGTGGGAGGCAGAAGCTCAAAAAAAAATGATGAGTAATCCCCGTTCGGGAAAGTTACGTTTAATATTCAATGGCAAACCCCTGAAGGGGTTGACGTGTATATATTTATCCCCCTTCCCCACGGTTAGAAACCGTGGGCTGTTAGAAACCGTGGGCTATATGAAAATCGTGGGCTATTAGATTATATGGAAACCATGATTGGGCTATCTGGAAACCATTATCTGATTCTGGTATTTTGGACAGATATGACAAATTCGATAAAAATACTCCCGGGAAGCAAATAAATATAGACTTTAACAAGTATTCAATTTAATTTTGAAAGTTAAATATTATTATGCAATCACTTCCGGGGATCTTATGGATAACAAGAAAATTGGTTTTGACACAGAATGTGTTCACGCAGGAATCGGGGAATATGAGTTCGGAGCAGTAGTTCCCCCTATTTATCAAACCTCTACTTTCAAATTTGAATCTGCAGATCATGGGGCTTCTTTATTTGCCGGTACACAAAAGGGGTACATTTACACCCGTATGCAGAATCCAACAGTAGAGGCTCTCGAAAACTGTATCGCCGCCCTTGAACAGGGACATAAAGCCCTTGGGTGCGGAAGCGGGATGGCGGCTATCCATACAGTCTTTGCAGCACTATTAACCCGTTGGGATCACATAGTTTGTTCAACAGCAGTTTATGGACCCACGACAACCCTGCTTAATAATATATTTTCAAAGTATGGAGTTGAGATAGACTTTGTTGATACTTCCGATCTTAACAAAGTGAATGATGCGGTCAAAAAGAATACTCGTGTAATTTTTATTGAGACCCCGGGGAATCCTACTCTCTCGATCTCCGATATTAAAGCTATTTCTGAAATTGCTCATAGAAATAATGCAGTGGTTGTTGTTGATAATACTTTTATGAGCCCTGCCCTTCAGCAGCCTTTAACACTGGGCGCCGATATAGTACTCCACAGTTTAACAAAATTCCTGAACGGACACGCAGATGTAGTAGGCGGAGTTGTGGTCGTGAAAGATGAGAAGACATATCTTCATTTCAGAAAAGTATTAAACCAGACAGGGGGTGTAATAGATCCTTTTAACTCTTTCCTGGTACACAGGGGTATAAAAACATTGTCCATACGAATGGAACGTCATTGTGAAAATGCAATGAAGATCGCTAAATATCTTGAGAAAAAAATTATTGTAAAGAACCTGGTTTATCCCGGCTTAAAATCTCATCCGCAGTACGAACTTGGTCTGCGGCAGCATAAAGGACACGGCGGGATGATCACCTTTGAACTCGATGGAGGTTTTGAAGCAGGCAAGGTACTGATGAATTCGGTTAAATTATGCCAGCTGGCTGTAAGTCTTGGAGGTGTTGAATCATTAATTCAGCATCCTGCAAGTATGACTCATTATACTATGGGTGCTGAGGCAAGGGCTGCAGGCGGAATTTCTGAAGGATTAGTAAGATTATCTGTAGGAATTGAAAATGCAGATGATATTATAGCAGATCTTGATTGTGCACTATCAAAAGTCGAAGAATTAGAAAAACTTCATCCTGAAGAGTGGAAAAGCACTGTTTAAATAAACTGATGTATAATTAATCCGGTTTATATAAGCGGATAATAAGTTTTCTCCAAATATTCACTTCGTACTCCCGAATTTTATTTCTTTTTTGCGGAAAGCTAATTTTTACATTTTCCATAACTAATATCCTGCGCAGACAGCTGGCGGACAATGCCCGGCCTATGCCCGGCCTATTTTCTTATTTTTTGTCCGGAAGCTGCCTGAACATATTCTTTGCATCATCTGTGAATTACCCGGTAACAGAGTTTTCTTCAATCAGTTTTTGGGTGGTGCTCATAGTTATTTGAACTTGCGAATTGATTTATTTAATGGTAGATTTACCTATTGTTTTCGCCCTTAATGGGCGTTTTTTGTTTGTATGAATCAAATTTTAGAGAAAATAGACTCCATTGCCCAAAATACTACGGAAAAACACGGCTTTTTCGTTATAGATATAAACGTTCGCGGTGATAAAAATAAACGTATAATTGAAATTTTTATTGACGGTGAAAAGAGTGTTTCAGCTGAAGATTTGGCTGAAATCAGCCGGGAAATAGGAAAACAATTCGAGGAAGATGAAAAATTTGATTTTGCATACAGGCTAGACGTCTCCTCCCCCGGAACTGAAAGACCCTTGAAATATCTAAAACAATATCCCAAGCATATTAACAGAAAATTTGATATAAATTATAAATCCGGCGAAGAGATAAAATCCTTTAAAGGCAAACTAACCGGCATAGAGGAGAGCTATCTGCTCTTTCATACGGATGATAAACAAGATCTTAAAATTAAGTTCGAAGAAATAACTAAAGCAAAAGTAATTATCAGCTTTTCATAACGGAGGAAAAGGCATAAAATGAATTTCGATATTGTTGAATCTTTTGCCCAGATGGTAAGAGATAAAGGAATAGATAAAGACGTACTGGCAGGAATTCTGGAGGAAATCTTCGGATTGCTTGTAAAAAAGAAGTACAGCGAGGATGCCAAATTCAGTGTAGTTGTTAATATGGACAGGGGCGACATTGAAATATTCCTCGAGCGTGAAATAGTTGATGAAGTTGAAAATCCTAGTCTCCAGGTCAGTATAGATGAAGTCAATAAAAGGGGAAATGACGAAGAACTTGAAGTTGGCGATGATTATGTTGAAAAAATTGAACTTGCCACTCTCGGGAGAAGGCTGATAGTTCTTGCAAAACAGAGTCTGAACCAGAAAATCCGTGAGCTTGAAAAAGATATTATTTATAACGAATACCAGGAACTGCTTGGTGAAATTGTAGTGGGGGATATTTACCAGATCAGAAAAAATGATATACTTGTAAATCATAATAAGAATGAATTGCTTCTTCCCCGCAATGAGCAGATACCTTATGAAAGATATAAAAAAGGGGAAACGATCAGAGCTATCGTAAAAGAAGTTAAAAAAGGGAACAGCGGACCACTGATCATTATTTCACGATCAGATAATATGTTCCTGAGAAGATTATTTGAAATAGAGATCCCGGAAATATATGACGGTATAATTGAGATTAAAGCAATTACCAGGGAACCCGGCGAACGTGCGAAAGTAGCAGTGGAATCGCAGGATAAGAGAATTGATGCTGTAGGTGCCTGCGTTGGTATGAAGGGTGTCAGGATCCATGCTATAGTAAGAGAATTGAATAATGAAAATATTGATGTAATAAATTATTCCGAGGATCCCGTAACTTTTATTCAGAGAGCGCTGGCTCCTGCCAAGCTGAAGAAGATTGAAATTGATAAAGATTTGAAAAAAGCAGTAGTTACAGCAGACAGCGACCAGGTTTCAATGATAGTTGGAAGAAATGGGGTGAATATACGACTTGCAATGAAGCTTACAGGTTATGAAATTGAAATACTCAGAGAAGAAAAACCCTTTGAGGAATATGAAGAAGATATCGAGCTTATTGATATTAAAGAAGAGCTGGGAACTGAGATTTATGAAATACTTATAAATCACAGGTACGATACTGCGATTGAAGTGCTTACTGCCGGTCTTGAAAAGCTGAAAGCTGAGATTCCGGAACTTGATGAAGCGAAGATCCAGGAAGTAATTGAAGTTATTAAATCCCAGTTTGAAGAAGAAGAGTAATACAGGTATAATAGGAAAGTATGACCGAAACCAAATCCAAGAAATTAAGAGTCTACAAATTAGCTGCGGAATATAATCTTGCTGCCGAAAATCTTGTAGAGTTCCTTCAGAAAAAAGGCTTTGATGTTAAAACACATCAATCCGTACTTTCTGATGAGATGATTACCGAAATAAATAATCATTTCAAAAAGGACATTGAGAGGGCAGAAAAGCATTATAAAAAAATTGCCGAGTTCCAGAAGAAGCGTGATAAAGCCGTTGAAACTGAAGAACAGAAAGCAGCCGCCGAGACAGCTAAAAAAGTAGAGATTCCCCCGGTGGAAATTGAGAAGGAACTGGAAAAGGTCGCTCCTGTCGTGCCGGTGATTGAAACCGAAACTCCAAAAGAAGAAGAGACTGTTCCTCCTGCGGAAGTTATCTTAACCGAGCAGCCGGTAGTTCCGGAAATAACTGTGCAAGCACCTCCAGTTGAAATAAAAGAAGAAAAAACTGCGGTGCCTGAAGGACGTGTATTTGTATCTCCCAAAGATGCCGAAGTTACAAAGAGAAAAGGTTTAACAGTTGTAGGAAAACTTGAACTGGACAAACCTGCTGAGGAAACGAAACAACCCCCTGTTGTAACCGGCAGGCCGACTCCGGCAGTTTCGGGTGAACCTGTAAAGAAAAAGAAAAAACCGAAGGCTAAAAAGAAAGCAGGAGAACCGGTTGTAGAAGAAACTCCGGTAGTCAAGAAGAAAAAACGGGTAAAGAAATTTGAAATAGATCAGAAGGAAGTAGAGGAAGCCATACGTAAGACACTTCTGAGTATGGACGATTCTGTTGTTTCCGGAAGAGCCAGTGTAAGAAAAAGGAAAAGAAGAGAAAGAGAAGCCGAAGAGGAAAAACGGCTTGAATTAAAACTGCTGGATGAGAAGATCATCCGGGCCACGGAATACATTGCCGTAAATGAGCTGGCCAATCTTATGAATGTGCCTGTCGGTGATGTTATATCCAAATGCATTGAGCTGGGATTAATGGTTTCTATAAATCAGCGGCTTGATGTTGAAACAATTACTCTGGTTGCCGATGAATTTGGTTTTGACGTCGAATTCCAGAAAGAGTATACTGCCGAAATCCTCGAAGATCTTGGTGATGATGATGACGAGCTTCTGCCCCGCTCACCTGTTGTTACAATAATGGGACACGTTGATCATGGTAAAACCTCACTACTTGATTATATAAGAAGAACAAATGTCGTTGCCGGTGAATCAGGCGGAATTACACAGCATATAGGCGCTTACAGAGTTGATGTCGGAAACGGTAAATATATTACTTTTCTTGATACACCCGGTCACGAAGCGTTTACAGCAATGCGTGCACGCGGTGCACAGCTTACAGATATTGTAGTGCTCGTTGTTGCAGCCGATGATGCTGTAATGCCGCAGACAGTTGAAGCAATAAATCACGCGCTGGCGGCTTCGGTACCTATTGTTATTGCAATAAATAAAATGGATAAGCCCGGTGCAAGTTCTGATAAAATAAAACAGCAGCTTGCCGACCGGAATATTCTTGTTGAGCAGTGGGGCGGTAAATATCAGAGCGTTGAGCTCTCCGCTAAAACAGGATTGAATGTCGATAACCTGCTTGAAGTAATTCTGCTTGAAGCAGAACTGCTGGATCTGAGAGCAAACCCCGACAGAGAAGCAAGAGGGGTTGTAATTGAATCCGAACTAGATAAGGGAAGAGGAATTACCGCGACTATTCTTGTTCAAAAAGGTACACTTAAAATTGGTGATTCATTTATTGCCGGAATTTATCACGGGCGTGTCAGAGCAATGTTTGATGAAAGAGGAAATAAGGTAAATGAAGCTCCTCCATCAACACCGGTACTTGTCGTAGGTTTTGAAGGTGCCCCGCAGGCCGGTGATATCTTTGTAGTGCTTGAATCAGACAGGGTTGCCAGGGAAATTGCTGTAAAAAGACAGCAGCTTAAACGGGAACAGGATCAGAAACAGGTTCATCATATTACTCTTGATGAAATTGCAAAACAGATCAGTGTCGGCGGAATAAAAGAGCTGCCGCTTATTGTTAAAGGAGACGTTGACGGATCGGTGGAAGCATTATCCGATTCACTTATGAAGCTTTCAAATGAGGAAGTAAAAATAAGAGTTATCCACAGAGGTGTGGGAGGAATTTCCGAAAGTGACGTTCTTCTTGCGGCTGCCTCTGAAGCTATTATTATTGGTTTCCACGTACGTCCTAATCTTAATGCAAGAAAGCTTGCTGAAACACAAAACGTGGATATCCGTCTGTACAGCGTTATCTATAATGCTATAAATGAAGTTAAATCTGCACTTGAAGGACTGCTCTCTCCTGTATTATCAGAAGAAGTGACCGGAACTGTTGAGATCAGAGAGACATTTAAAGTTCCTAAGTCCGGTACTGTTGCCGGCTGTTATGTGCAGGAAGGGAAAATAGCCAGGAACAGCAAGGTCAGAATTATCAGAGACGGAATAGTATTTTATGAAGGTGAAATAGCTTCGCTGAGAAGGTTTAAGGATGATGTTAAAGAAGTTGATGCCGGTTATGAATGCGGACTTAATATTGCAAACTTCAATGATATAAAGGTTGGCGATATCATTGAGGCTTACAAAATAATTGAAACAAAGAAAAAATTAGCTTAAAGTTTATCTCCATTATTCTCGAACTGATTCCCGTCTGGAGAGGGAAAGGAGTATGCAATGTCGTATCGTATAGATAAAATTGAAAACCTTATTAAAGAGGAAATAAGTCTTATTCTTCTTTATAAGATCCAGGATCCTTCATTAGGATTTGTTACAATAACCGATGTAAAGGTTAGCCCGGATCTAAAAAACGCAAAAATATATTTATCTGTTTTTGATAAAACCAAGAGACAGGAGGTACTCAGCAAAGTAACCTCGCTTCATGGAATGATCAGATCAGAACTTGCCTCAAGAATAAAAATAAAATTTGTTCCAGAACTTAAATTTTTCATTGATGATACGCTGGATTACGTCGAGAAAATAGAAGGGCTTATCAAAAAAATACATGATAACGAAGGAAACAGCTGATCTTTCTGATGCTGACTTCCGCTCCGGTGAAGTTATACTGATCGATAAACCGAAAAGATGGTCCTCCTTTAAAGTAATTCACGAACTGCGTAAGATTACCGGCGAGAAGAAGATCGGTCACGCGGGAACATTGGATCCGCTGGCTACAGGACTTCTGATCGTATGCACAGGTAAAAAAACTAAAGAAATTACCAGCTACCAGGATCAGGAAAAAACTTACACCGGCATCATTCTGTTAGGTAAAACATCCCCGTCAATGGATTCTGAAACGGAAATTACAGACATAGATATACCCGCAGGGATTTCTCCAGAGGATATTATGGCTGCAAGGGATTCATTTCTGGGAGCCGTAATGCAGATGCCGCCTATGTATTCTGCGATAAAAAAGAACGGGAAAAACCTGTATGTACTTGCCAGAAAAGGAAAAGTTGTGGAGCGCGCCGAAAGAGAAATTAAGATAAGCCGTTTCGAAATAACAGGGATCTCGCTTCCGGAAATTTCATTTGAAATTACCTGCTCGAAAGGAACCTATATAAGGGTAATTGCTAATGATTTTGGAGTAAAGCTTGGAACAGGGGGAATTTTGAAGGAATTAAGAAGAGTAAAGATCGGCAGCTTTTCAGTTGAGAATGCCCTGACCCCCGATGAAATGCGCGAAAAGAAGTTGATTTCAAAGGATTTACGTTTGTGAATTGTTTTTTTTCACCCCTAAAAACCGTATATTTATAAGCTTAGTTAAGAATTTTCGGTCTATGAAAATTTTTCGTGATGTATCTGATATCCAAACCGATAAAAGTACAATTTTAACCATAGGAACTTTTGACGGGATACATTTAGGACATAAAAAAATTCTTAAAAAAGTAACTGACGGGGAACGCAGGACATTTTTAGTGACATTTCATCCGCATCCGAGAAACGTTATATCCGGTGACTACCGGCTTAAAATATTAACTACGCTGGATGAAAAAGTTGAATTGCTGGGAAATTTCGGAATTGAGAACATCCTTATCATAAATTTCACAAAAGAATTTTCACAGCTTTCTTCCCGCGAGTTCTTTCTAAATTATATTGTAAACGGCACCGGGATAAGTGAAATAATAATCGGACACGATCATCATTTCGGCAAAGGAAGAAGCGGAAATGAAGAAACGCTTAAGGAGATGGGGAAGGAATTTGGATTTAAGGTTACTAAAGTTGATCCGTTTGATATCGATGGTGAGGTTGTCAGCAGTACAAAAATCAGGAATGACCTGCTTGAGGGAGATTTAAGTAAAGCAAATCAAATGCTGGGAAGATATTATTCTTTCCGGGGCAATGTGGTTGAAGGAGATAAACGCGGCAGACTGCTTGGTTTCCCTACTGCTAATATAAAATTTGAGTCAGAAAAACTGCTTCCTGCACTTGGTATTTACCTCGCAGAACTGAAAATCAGCGGACAGCAGTATTTCGGTCTGTTGAGTATAGGAAAGAGGCCGACTTTTTATGATGCCGGTGAAATTGTACCCGAAGTATATATATATGATTTTAATGAAGACATTTACGGTAAAGAAATAGAAGTAAAGCTTATCGAGAGATTAAGAGGGGAAGAAAAATTTAATTCGGCGGAAGCACTTGTAGAGCAGATGCTGAAGGATAAAGAAAAAGGATTAGAGTTTTTAAATAAAATAATTAATCCCGGTTAATTCTGGGGTTACATCGTACAATCAATTAAAAGGATAGATTAATGACGAAAGAAGAAAAAGTGGATATTGTCCGGAAGTTTGGGACAAACGAAAAAGATTCCGGGAAATCCGAAGTTCAGATTGCTCTGCTTACCAAAAGGATAAATGATCTCACAGATCATTTCAATGCCCATAAAAAAGATCATCATTCACGCAGAGGATTGATGATGATGGTAGGCAAAAGAAGAAAATTGCTGGATTATCTGATGGAGAAAGACATTGAGAGATACAGAGCAATAATTAAAGAACTGAATATAAGAAAGTAAAACAAGGAAGTTTATGGTAGTTACTAAAGAGATAGATTTAGGCGGAAAAAAGTTAACGATTGAAACCGGGAAATATGCCCGGCAGGCTAACGGTGCTGTGATGGTAAGGTATGGCGATACAATGGTACTCGTTACTTCCGTTGCTGCAGAAGAAGTTAAGGAAGATCAGGATTTCTTTCCTTTACAGGTTGAATACAGGGAAAAAACTTCCGCTGCAGGAAAGATTCCCGGGGGATATATTAAAAGGGAAGGCAGACCAAGTGAGAAAGAAATATTAAGTGCAAGATTAATTGATAGACCTATACGTCCTTTGTTCCCTGAGAATTATACAAACGAAACACAAATAATTGCATTTGTTCTGTCATTCGACGGTGAGAATGATCCTGATGTCCTTGCCGCCACCGGTGCTTCTGCCGCATTGACAATTTCTGATATTCCCTTCGAAGGACCTATGGCTGAAGTAAGAGTCGGCAGAGTCAATGGAGAGTATATTATAAATCCGACAATGAAACAGATTGCAGAAGGCGATCTCGAGCTTGTTGTTGGAGGAACTGAAGATTCAATAATGATGGTTGAGGGAGAATCAAAAGAAGTATCTGAAGATGACCTTCTCGGAGCCTTGAAATTCGCTCAGCAGGAAATAGCACGGCTGGTCAGGTTTCAGAATGAACTGCGGGAATCAGCAGGAAAACCCAAAAGAAAAATAGCTGTCCCCGAAGTAAATGAAGAACTGAAATCTGAAGTGCTTCAGCTTTGCCAGGGAAAACTGAAGGACATTGTATACGCTATTCTTAGTAAAGAAGAGAGATCCGATAAAAATAAAGAGCTTCTTGAATCTGTTGTTGAAGCGACAAAAGAGAAATATCCTGAGCAGGAAAAGGCTGTTGAAGAATTCATCCACGATCTTGAAAAGAAGCTGATGAGAGACAGAATACTTTCAGAAGGCATTCGTCTTGACGGCAGGAACACGCAGCAGATCAGAAATATTTCAATTGAGGTCGGGGTACTTCCCAGAACTCACGGTTCGGCTTTATTTACCCGGGGAGAAACACAAAGTTTAACAACCATTACACTCGGTACAAAAAATGATGAGCAGATGATTGAGGGTCTGGTAGAAGAATATTCAAAAAAATTTATGCTTCATTACAATTTCCCTCCATTCAGTGTTGGCGAAGTTGGACGAATGACCGGAGTCGGACGCCGGGAAATTGGTCACGGTAATCTTGCCGAAAGATCATTAAAGAATAATGCTCCCAGCGGAAGATCAGTTTCCTTATACAATTCGTGTAATTTCCGATATCCTCGAATCAAATGGTTCTTCTTCAATGGCTACTGTTTGTGCAGGATCGCTTGCACTAATGGATGGGGGTGTACCTGTAAAGAAAGCTGTTGCAGGCATTGCAATGGGGCTTGTAAGTGAGGATAACCGTTATGCTATTCTCTCGGATATTCTTGGTAATGAAGATCATCTGGGGGATATGGATTTTAAAGTTGCCGGTACGACTGAGGGTATAACAGCATTCCAGATGGATATTAAGATTAAAGGTATTTCATTTGAAATTATGGAGAAAGCTCTTGCCCAGGCAAAAGAAGGCAGAATGCATATTCTTGGAATTATGAACGAAGCCATAAGCGAACCCCGGGATTATTTATCGCCGTTTGCACCAAGATTATTAACGATGAAAGTTGATGTTGACCAGATTGGTCTCATAATCGGCCCCGGCGGTAAAACAATCCAGGGCATGCAGAGACTATTCGGAGTCGATATTAACATTCAGGATGACGGTACTATCAGTATAGCTTCACCAAATAAAGAAAATGCTGCCAGATGTAAAGAGCACATTAAGAAAATGACTGCTACACCTGAAGTTGGCGAAATTTATGATGGTGTTGTAACCAAAATAATGGATTTCGGAGCCTTTGTTGAAATATTACCCGGAAAAGAAGGGCTTCTCCATATATCGCAGATTGATAATAAACGGGTAGCTAAAGTAACTGACTATTTGAAAGAAGGGGATAAAGTTACTGTTAAGCTGTTGAAGATTGAAAACGGGAAATATTCTTTAAGCAGAAGAGAACTGCTGAAAGAGAATAATACCCAGGAAAAAGCCCCGAATAAAGAAAGTTAATTCGAATTTGCTGAATAGTAATCTATTCAGCATTTTTGTTTTATATTTTTAGGGATATAGGTACAGATTACCGGGATGATTATGAGCTCAGATGAATTTATGATATTAAAATTTTTTAAGAGATCTATGCTCTTTTTTCTTTGTCTGAGCGACAGGAAGGCAGAACCAATCCAGAATTTCTATCCAGCCTACCATAACCTGCTGATTAACAGCTGCCCGCGTAATGATTTTTATAATTTGAAATGGACTATTCCATTTAAGAAGATTTTTCTTTATGACAAAGGAAATTATTGTAAACTCCTCGGGTACGCAAACAAGAATTGCGATTACCGAAGACGGATACCTGACCGACTTTTTTGTTGATTATCCGGAAAACCGGAGAATGGTGGGGGACATTTACCTTGGCAAAGTTGCACGGGTCCTGCCTGGTATAAAAGCTGCATTTATTGACATAGGTCTTACACACGACGCCTTTCTGCACTTTTCGGATATCGGCGAAAATACACAGCAGCTTGTGGATATGCTCGGAGATGAAGATCTCCGGGACACCGGTGATGAAGATGATGAAGATGATGACTCTCCAAAACCAGCACATACCAGAACAAGAGAAGCCCCTGTTCCCACAATAACCAAATTGAGAAAAGGACAGGAGATTATTGTTCAGATTACAAAAGAACCTGTTAACAATAAGGGCGTACGTGTTACCTCTTCAGTTTCAATTCCCGGCAGATTTTGTGTACTCCTTCCCTTTGACGGGAAAATCGGTATATCGAAAAAGATCTCGGAATACAAAGAACGGAAAAGACTTCGTTCGATATGCCAGGGGTATCCTGCCCAAGAACTATGGGCTTATTATCAGGACAGTAGCCCGGAACCAAACAGAAGAGGCATTAAAAGATGACCTTAATAATTTATTAAAGACCTGGCAGGAAATAGAGAGTACCGCAAAATCGGAAACTCCCCCTTCACTGATCCACCAGGATATGAATACTACTTCGAGTGTCATACGGGACCTTTTTACTGCTGATATTTCGAAGGTATTTGTCGATTCCAAAAAACTTCACAAGCAGATAAAAAATTATGTTCAGCTTGTGCATCCTGATCTTGCAGATAAAATAGAATATTTCCGCTCCCATAATCCCATATTCGATGCATTCAAAATTGAAGAACAGATAAAAACTGTAATGGGAAGAAAAGTGCCTCTCCCAAGCGGAGGTTACCTGATAATAGAACACACCGAAGCAATGGTGGTAATCGATGTTAACAGCGGAAGATATGCAAGAAGTAAAGAGCAGGAGCTGAATTCTTTAAAGACTGACCTGGAAGCATCGCGCGAAATAGCAAGGCAGCTCCGCTTAAGAGATATCGGCGGAATAATTGTAATTGATTTTATCGACCTTGAGGAAGATAAAAACCGTAAGAAGATATATGATGAGCTGAGAAAGGAATTCAGGAGGGACAGGGCAAAAGTTTCTGTTCTACCTATGTCTGATTTTGGACTTGTGCAGATAACCAGGCAGCGTATCAGGCAGAATATTATGCAGACAATGAAAGAGGTATGTCCTTATTGCCTCGGCACAGGACTCCTTACAAAACATTCACACCTGGTATATGATATTGAGGACTGGATTAAAAAATTCAGGAGGACGTCAACCGAAAGATCTCTTATTCTCAGATGTAATCCGGTTATGGCTACAAAACTGAAGGAGGGTAAAATAAAGACAATTACCAAACTTCAGCTGAAATATCTGATCCGTATTAAGCTAATCGAGGATGAATCAGTACCTATCGGGCAGTTTAAGATTATTTCTGCTAAAACACAAAAGGAGTTTACAGAAAACGTTTAAGCATCTTGCCTATATGCCTAAGATTTGTTCACAATCAATTATTAAAGAATATGATAACTTCCTGAATGAATGCTTTAGATTCATCGAAGGAAACAACAGAAAATAAAATTCCCGGGAACAAAAATGAAAAAGACAACATTTTATAATATTCACGAAAAATACGGAGCCAAGATTGTTGAATTTGCAGGCTACCGTATGCCAATCCAGTATACTTCAATAATCGGAGAACACAAAGCTGTAAGGGATTCAGTCGGCGTATTTGATGTCTCTCATATGGGGGAAGTATTTATCACCGGTACAAAAGCACAGGCATTTGTTCAGCATATTACCATAAACGATGCATCTAAATTAACCCCCGGAAGGGTTCAATATTCCGCAATGTGTTATCCCGATGCAGGGATGGTTGATGATCTCCTGGTATATAAATTTAACGACGAAAAATTTCTGCTTGTCGTTAATGCTTCAAATACTGAAAAAGATTTTAACTGGATGAATGAAAATAATTCATTCGGTGTTAAAATTGATAACCAGAGTGATAATTATTCCCTTCTTGCGGTGCAAGGTCCTAAATCAAAAGATGTTGTACAACAGCTTTGTGATAAAAATCTCGACCTGGAATACTACCACTTCTTCGAAGCAAAAGTTGCTGGTATGGATATGATCGTATCCAGAACAGGTTATACCGGCGAGCTCGGTTATGAACTTTACTTCAAAGGAACAGATAAGGATGCCGAGAAATTATGGAGTGCACTTTTTGAAGCTGGTAAGAAATTTAATATTCAGCCTGTCGGACTTGCTGCAAGGGATTCCCTTAGACTCGAAATGGGATTCTGCTTATACGGAAATGATATAGATAAAACCACAAATCCTCTTGAAGCAGGGCTTGCCTGGATAACGAAATTAAATAAAGAAGAATTTATTGGGAAAGAAGCTCTATTAAAAGTTAAGGCTGAAGGTTTGAAAAGAAGACTTGTTCCGATTATATCCTCAGAAAAAATCTTTCCGCGTCACGGATATGATATTATGAACAATGGAAACAAGATCGGACATATAACCAGCGGTACCGTCAGCCCTGTTACAGAACAACCAATTGCTTTAGCTTATATTGACGCACCCTTTTCTAAAGAGGGAAATATTGTTCAGATCCTGATAAGAGATAAGAAATTTAACGCTGAAGTAGTTAAGCTGCCTTTTATAAAGAAATAAAGTTCGGATGAAATTAAAAGTTATTTTTAACCCTGCTGCTGTAGATGAACTCTACTTTACAGGAAAGAATTCTGTTGTTATTGATGTGTTGAGGGCAACCTCCACAATAGTTACAGCTCTTGATAACGGTGCTAAAGAAGTAATACCTGTAGCCACTGTGGAGTTTGCCGTTAAAGTTTCAGGGGGAATGTTCGGAGGATTTACACTGTTATGCGGTGAGCGGAATATAAAAAAGGTTGAGGGTTTTGCACTCGGCAACTCCCCCCTTGAATATATCCCCCAGGTCGTTAAAGGAAAATCCATAGTCCTTTTTACGACAAATGGATCAAAAGCTGTTCTCAGGGCTAAATTTTCTGCAAACCAATTAATTTGTTCATTTCTCAATATCAGCGCTGTAGCTGACAAAATCTGTTCCGGGAACTCTGATTTTAATATTCTTTGTTCGGGAAACCAAAATAATTTCTCAATGGAAGATACAGTCTGTGCTGGTAAACTGGTCTCAGAAATTTTACTAAGAAAAGAAAATGTTGTTTTAACCGATACGGCTAAAGCAAGTATATCTCTGAATAAAAGTTTCGGACGAAGTGTGATTAAAATGCTCAGCGGAACAGAACACGGCAGCCTCCTCATTGAAAATGGATTTGAAAAGGATATAAAATACTGCAGTAAATTAAATACTTCTCAATCTGTTCCTTTTTTATCAGGAAATGTTATTAAATTATAGAGGTTAAATTAATTTAATGACACTGACCCGGGAATGAAGAAAAGACCCAAAGTTAAATCAGAAAAGCCAGAATCAGGCAAAGAATACTTCTCGGTTACCTTCGAAAAACAAAAGAAAATCCTCGGGATATTCATTATCCTGATATCCACATTTTTATTTCTGAGCATTTTATCTTATTCGAGGTTTGACAAAGCACTTCTGAATGACTTCTTTTCAGATCTGGGGAGTGTGCTTACAGGGACGGATTCCATTCGAGATCTTCATAATGTGATGGGCTTTTTCGGGGCCCATATGGCAGATTTTCTTATCAACAAAACACTTGGAATATTTTCAGCAGTATTCCCGGTCATTTTCTTAATTTGGGGTTTTGCCCTTTTTACTAAAATTAAATTAAGAACAATTTTAATCTCAACAAATTTTGTTCTCCTTACCGGATTACTCCTTTCCGCATTCTTCGGTGTACTTAATTCACAGGATTATGCATTCGGAGATTATATAGAACTCCCCGGCGCCATCGGATATTATATAGGAACTGTTTTAAGCAGGTTACTTGGGGGAATAGGAAGTCTTTTTCTGATACTGACGGCTATTACTGTTCTGCTCGTTATCTCCTTCGATATTAAAATAGAGAAGATCTTTGGCCTCATTAAAAGTATTTTCGCCGCTTCCCTTTCCCCCGGAAAGAAAGAGGATATCGATCAGGATACCGGAGAGGATCTAAGAGAAATAGAGAACCTCAAAAAAATAAAAGAGCTTACCCCTCAGAAAAAGAAACGGAAAGAAGAAGTTGCTGTCCCTTCGGAAGAAGAATTATCGGCTGCCGAAGAAGAAGAGCAGGCTAAAATCAGGATCATAAGGAAAGATGAGATCCCCCAAAAACTTGAAGAAAATATTATCACCAAAGATGAGCGGAAAAAAGTTGACTTAGAGAAGACAGGTGAAGTGCCTGACAGGGATGCCATTGACAGGGAAAATGAAGCTCAGCTCCCAAATCAATGGGAGGAAAAAATCAATTTTAAGAGGCCGGGACTTGATCTGCTTGATCCGGTAGTTGAAGAGGATATCAAGGTTGCTGAAGAGGAATTAACCCGCAATGCAGAGCTTCTCGAGGAAAAACTTAAACTGTTTGATATAGAAATAAAAGATATCTCGGTAACTCCTGGTCCGGTAGTTACTTTATATGAAATTGTACCGGCACCGGGTGTTAAGATCAGTAAAATTGTAAGTCTCGAACACGATATCGCTCTTGCTTTAGCAGCAAAAGGTATCCGTATTATTGCCCCGATTCCGGGCAAAAGCGCAATAGGAGTAGAAATACCTAATGCAGAAGCATCGCTTGTTAAAGGTTCGTTCGGTACTCGCGAAAATTTCGGAAGAGAAATGCGAGCTTCCACTTGCAATGGGTAAAACAATAAATGGTGATGTATTTGTAACTGATCTTGCAAAGATGCCCCACCTCCTGATTGCAGGTTCTACAGGATCCGGCAAAAGTGTTGGTATAAATATGATAATCAGCAGTCTGCTTTATTCCAAGCATCCGTCTGAAGTAAAGCTGATTATGATTGATCCCAAGAAAATTGAACTCTCTTTTTACAAGAAACTCAGAAAACATTTTCTTGCTGTATCCCCTGATCTTGATGAAGAAATAATTACTCTTCCTCAAAACGCTGTACTGCTTCTTAAGTCAGTAGAGTTCGAGATGGAAAAGAGGTACGATAAGCTTGCCAAAGCAGGAGTTCGGAATATTGTGGATTATAACCTTAAAGTGGCTGATCCGGAAAGACGTCCAAAGGATTCCGAAAATATGATACATCATCATATTCCGTATCTTATAGTAATTGTCGATGAGCTTGCCGATCTTATGATTACTGCAGGCAAGGAAGTTGAAGAGCCCATTACCAGACTGGCACAGCTTGCACGCGCAGTAGGCATTCATCTTGTCCTTGCTACACAAAGACCCTCTGTAAACGTAATTACAGGTGTTATTAAGGCTAATTTCAGTTCCAGGATCGCTTACCAGGTCGCTACTAAAATAGATTCCAGGACCATTCTTGATATGAACGGCGCAGAGCAGCTTCTAGGTAAAGGAGATATGTTGTTTTTGCCGACCGGATCTCCCAAACCGATAAGGATCCAGAATGCATTTATTTCCACGGACGAGGTGGAAAGAATAACTGAATTCATCTCATCACAGCAGGGTTATTCCAAGCCTTATTTCCTGCCGTCGCTCTATGAAAAGAAGGAAGGAAGCGGAGGCAGGTTCCTTGGCGACATGGATCCGATGTTTGAAGATGCAGCAAGGGTAATTGTGAGGCATCAGCAGGGATCTGTTTCTTTACTGCAGCGAAGATTAAAATTGGGATACTCACGGGCGGCAAGAATAGTAGATCAGCTTGAAGAAGCCGGAATTGTTGGTCCCAATGACGGCAGCAAGGCCCGAACGGTTATTGTAGAGAACGAAGAGCAGCTTGAAACAATTCTAAGAAATCTTTAGATCCCCCTTTTAATTCTGCACCAGAAACTCAGCTACCTCGGCAGTTCCATTCCTCAGCCCCATACTAATAATATTATCACGATAAAAATTATATTCTTTCTCATCGGTTAAAAGCTTTTCAATGCTTCCGGGTATCTTTTTAATTTCCGGCTCATAAATTCCCAGCTTATTATCCCTTATAAATTCCATATTACCTTTTTCCTGCTCCCAGATAAAATCATTTACTACAGGGACTTTTTTCTGCATCAATATTTCCATCATTGTTGAGGCGCCGCATTTTGTAATAACAATATCGGATATGTTAAGCAGCTCATAAACGAAATCGACAAAGCCATAATTGAATACCTGATACTGAGGATATCTCTTCTTAATTTCCTCTACACTTGCATAAAGTTTTTTATTTTTTCCGCACACAATGGCAACAGGAGAAGCAATGCCGTATTCCATTAATGCTTCAAGAATTTTCCTTCCGTGGGGTATGCCGTCCCCTCCCCCCAATATTAAAACAACTTTTTTATCCGGCGGGAACCCGTAGCTGCTGCTTAAGGGATGGAATAGCATCGGCAGATATTTCTTTTGAAAACTTTTCATCAAGGACAAAGGGAAAAACATTAATTTTGCTCTCAGGGAGATCAGAAACAATTTTATTCTTTAGCCTGTTGCTGAAAACAATAAAATTCTGTTTCCTGGTAAGGAACCACATCGGGTGAGCGGTAAAGGGGTCTGTCACAATTGTGTAAACAGGGATATCAAGATTTAATTCAGAAATAGCTTCATAAACCGGTTCTATAAGAAAAAAATGCAGAACTATTATCTTCGTTGCCTTCTCTCTCTGTATTACCTTTTTTATAAAATTCTTAGTAAATATTGTAATGATCCTGCAGTTCAGTTCTGCAAGAGGACGGAATTTATTAGTAGCATAAAGCAGTTCATAATACCACTTAGCATCTGCCTGAAGTATTCGGTACCCGTCTTCTACAGAATATCTGATAAGATGATTAGTTCCTTCAAATCCATCCACAAGCACAGTTGAGATCGAAGCATTGTATTTTCCGTTTATATACTTTGCAATTGATCTTGCAGGCGCAAGATGCCCTCCCCCGGTCTTTAAATAAAAAAGTAAATATTTCTGCTGCTGCAATCTGTTACCTGATTATTGGAGAAGATTCTGTTGTCATTTTACCTGTTTCAATAGTCTCAATAATGTTATATGTACCTAACTTTCTGGCCTTGAGAAATCCTGCCCAGGCAGCCTCGGCAACAATTCCCCTGTTGAGCATATAATAAAGCCATTGATCGGTATATTCAGGATTATCCTGTTTAATTCCGGCCTGAATTTCGATCAGCCATTTATTATTAAACTTTTCCTGAGATCCCAGTGCAGATGTCATCATTATCGGCAGGCCCAGACCGCAGTAAAAAGAAAGCTCGCTCGGTTTTGTCCATAATATATCTGTTTCGTTAAGAGCAGCATTAAACTTATCAAAATATTTATAAAGGTTCTCGTCGAAGATTATCTGCAGATATTCTGAATCAGGTGCAGTTTCATTCTTAATATCTAAAAAATAATTATGTACCTGTTCCTTAATTCCCGCTGATAAAATTAATCTTACCTCTCCGTTCAGAATTTTTTTCTTCAGACTATTTGCGATCTTTCCGCCTATCTCCCTCTGGGCACCTGCGCCGCCGACAGAATATAAAATAGTAAGCACCCCTTCCTTTACCACGGAACAATTTTCTTCACCGAGAAAGTGAATAATATTTTTTTCGTGGCGCTGCCAGAATTTACCTGAAGGGTCAAGGTCTTTAAGACGACGGGCAAGATTTCTTTTTAATATGCTCAGATCTTTGCCGCCTGTTAATCCGACAGGAAGGGGGAAACCTGATAAATGTATTTTATCATCGGGTACTCCATATGCCCTCAGACGGTGAGCAGCTTTACCGCAGGGAGCAAAATATTCTATCCTGCTGTCCCACGGATATTTGGAAACCCATACTCTGTTCAGATCTGCATCGCATATTATGCAGTATATTTTATCCATTCCCCCCATATCAGCTGCAATTGCAGGGGCATAGAATGAAGTGATAAGGGGAAGATTTTTTGTCCTTACCTTATCCATCATACCCGAACACAAGCCATTTTTAATACTTGATTCAAGAAGATTTACCTGGAATGTAGTGTTGGATAAATTCCGCATAGGGTAAAATGAGGGTATGTGCATAAACGCATCAAGCAGATTAAATAATGTACTTCCGATTAGAGGGATGCTCTTTGCCCTGGAAATAAATTCATATGTCCCTAATACTCTCTTCCACGCCTTGACTTCAGATTTTGGGGAGGCACCGGCAGAGCCAACATTTATAATTGCCTCCTCCGCATAATCCTTCAAAGGATAAACCGCCCTCTGATGCCCATAACCCATATCGGCGGAAACAATCCAGGCGGATTTTGTATTATTCGAATTCATACCCTGATAAAATAAGAATATTTATGCCTTCTTGCAGACCTGTTTATTGTCCGGGGCACAAACACCAGGCGGTTTATCAGAAATACTTAAGGAAAGATAACGTTAGATGAAAGTAAACAGTTATCGGCATTAACCCCGGCTGACTTATTGCAATTTAAAGGAAATGGGAATCTGCACCTGCGACTTAACTTTACTGCCGTCTTTTTTTGCCGGAAGGAATTTAGTTCTGTTGATGGCATCTAAGGCGGCTTTGTCGAGGGCAGGGTTTACACTTTTCACCACTTCTGTTTTTATAACTTCTCCGGATTCTGAAATTAATGCAAGCACCATCACCTGTCCCTGGATCCCTTTCTCCTTTTCATTCTTAGGATAAATAATATTTTGACCAATGACTTGAAAACCTCCGACGGGTACCGGAAATTCATCAACATCCTGAAGATATTCGGGATGATTGCTCTCTTTCTTCCCGGATGATCCATCAAATTTAAAGACTATGGGAATTACGATCTGTGTCTTAACTGCTTTTCCCTCAACTATTCCGGGAGTGAATTCTGTTCTTTCCAAAGCATCAATAGCCGACTGCTCAAGCAGCTTACTATCACTCTTTAATATTTTTGTGTTTACAACTTTTCCCTGTTCGTCAAGAAAAACATTAACAATAACTTTCCCTTCAATATTCTGTTCTTTCGCTTCGGAAGGATAGATCAGGTTTTTCTGTAATTCAACCATTCCTCCTTTCACTTCAGGCATTTTGTCTAATTCTACTTTGTAATCATCTGATCTGAAAATAGCAGAATCGCTGGTAACCGGTTTGTCGGCTTTACAGCCGGTTATGGCAAAAAGAAAAGCAGCTGTTAAAATTAATTTTTTCATTTTATCTCCTAAAGATTTGCTCTCACTATAATTTCGTTTATTGATCTGCCTCTCACTTCTGCAGGCGGCAGACTATTATTTAAGATAAGTTCGATCGTCCTGTTCTGGACATTTATCTGCTCCGAAATTGAATCCACCTTCTGCTGGTAATTTCTCATCTCAATGAAAAGAAATACACTAACCAGAATAAAAAAAACAGCAGCTGCAGCCGGGACAAGTACAAATGGGCGCTGCCGGATAAAAGGAAATAGCTGGTTTTTTTCACGATCTTTTAATGAGTTAAAGATCCTTTCATCCAGTTCAGAAGGAAATGGCCGTATATCTTTTTCAACGGCATTCCTGATTACATTTAAACTGAAAAAATATTCACGGGCATCATCATCAGCAGCAAGTGAGCTGAATAGCAGCGGTTCCTTACTTTTCTCGAGCTCGTTATCGATATATAATTCCACCAATTCTTTTAATTCGTTTGTATTCATATAAAACTCCTTACTGCTTTATGATTCCCGATAATTTGTTTATCAACTTCTGCCGCGTTTTAAATAATCTGCTTTTTACAAGCTTTTCATCAATTCCCATTACTGCTGCAATTTCACTATAACTGAGTCCGCTGTATTCTTTCAGTAAAAAGACTTCTCTTGGTTCTTCCGGAATATTTTCCAGCTCGTTATCAATCAATCTTTTAATTTCTTTTTTATCAATTATATCTTCCAGGTTATACAGTGCATCAATTTCAAGTTCTTCAGTATCAGCTACTCCAAATTTGTCCTTATGGATTTTCTTTTTCCTGTAGAACATAAAAACCTCATTTCGCGCTGTCCGGAAAAGCCAGCAGTTTATGCTCTGCCGGTTTTTAATAAGATGCATATTATCATAAAGCTTTAAAAAAACATTCTGTACAATGTCTTCAGCAGTCATCCTGTCGCTTATCATTTTAAGGACATAATTATACAGCTTAGCCTTATTGCGGTTAAATATTAACGTAAAATCCAGGATTTCAGTAGTTTCGTTCAAAACAAAAAACAAATCTCTTTTATATAAAGATGCTCAAAGTGAGGGAAAGTTCCTTAATCTCAAATAAAAAATCACATAATAGGAAATATAGCCAGGCGGGAATATTAAACGGAACAGGTTAGGTTGGTACGCCTTCAGAATCGGTAATAATAACCGACCTTTGGAGGGTAGAATTTTAAGGTATTAATTCTATTTTATTCCCCTTTTGATACAGAATGAACTAAATTTTTAATAATCAGGTACCTAGTTTGCGTTATTTCTATTAATTTTCCAATCATATAACATTACTACAGCTAGAAGTAGAGCCGCTGCTGCCATTTTTAATAATTCTTCCATTTTTCTCCTTTTATTTTGATAGGTAATAATAAAAACACAATGTTAACTCAGTGTTAATTCTCCGTTAAAAAAATATTAATTACGGTTTATAATTGAAGAATCCGGCGTCCTGAAGAGTTCTCCCGATTGAATCGATTTCTTCTGGCCATACTCATTTTTGCCCAAATTATTTCTTTATTAAAGGCCTATTATTTTATTCTGAGTGCGGCATGGGTGCGGCATGACTGCGGCATGAGTGCGGCTGAAAGGCCTTTTTGCCGCAGGCACGCCGCACTCATGCCGGATGCAGGCAAAAGCCAAAAGCATTTTATTGTCCAATACCTGACTGAGATTTTTATTAAGTTAAAAATTGGCTAAAACAGATAATTATTGTAACAAAGCCTCCTTTTATATAAATTAAAGACACCTTTCAGCCGTAATCAATAAATTCAGAGTAAATTATGCAGGATACAAAGCCCATTTATTATTCCGGATACCTCGGACTGGACAAAATCCTTGATGCACAATTTCCGGTTAGTGCCTCGTTAAGTAAAAGTTCTCACGATGAGATGCTTTTTATTATTGTTCACCAGGCATTTGAATTATGGTTTAAGCAGATACGCTTTGAACTGGCGTCTGTAATTGAATATTT
This sequence comes from uncultured Ignavibacteriales bacterium, assembly GCA_963764685.1. GTDB lineage: Bacteria > Bacteroidota > Ignavibacteria > Ignavibacteriales > Ignavibacteriaceae > CAVXTT01. Next base: position 205,756 of record CAVXTT010000022.1, on the reverse strand, counting down.
CCAGAAGGATTATATTGACGATAACCGGGAAGAAATGCTGAGAATAGTGCAAAGACTGCAGAGAATAATTAAGATACTGAAGCTGATAAATAATCAGTTCGAAATACTTGAAACTATGACTCCTCTCGATTTTCTTGATTTCCGTTCACTTCTTACTCCCGCATCAGGTTTTCAAAGTAAACAGTTCAGACTAATAGAAATTATGCTCGGTCTGCAGATGCAGAAACGGTATATGCCGGAGCATTATAAAAACACCTCAACTCACCGGGGAGGTTTTACCGGGGAAGACTATGAAGAGATTTGCCGTGCCGAAGAAAGTTTTAATCTTCTAAAGGGATTAAAAAATTGGCTGGGCAGAATGCCTTTCCTAAAGGATGAATACTGGAATGATTATAACCCTGTCTACCCTGCGAACAGGATACACAGAAATAAATTCCTTTCGGATTACTTCAACATATACCAGGAAATGCAGAAGGAAGTGCTGGATCAGAATTTAAGAGGAGAGAACTCAAAGGAAAGGAAAGAAAGGATAGTAAATGATTATGAGAAGAATGCTTCCCATTTTAAACAGCTGTTTCTTGAATCGGGAACCGACATTTTTAAAAAAGATGAACTTTCTGCAGCATTATTTATTATGCTCTATAGTCAGTTCCCACTGCTCCGTCTGCCATTTGAACTGATAAATTCATTGATCGAAATTGATGAGCTGATATCAATGTGGCGGTATAAACATTACCTGATGGTAAAAAGAATGATAGGTACAAAACCGGGCACGGGAGGGAGTGCAGGCGCTGTATACCTTGCGGGGGCAATTCAAACAAATAATGTATTTACTGAACTTACCCTGCTGCCTACATACTTTATAGAAAGAGACCGGCTGCCATGGCTGCCGGAAAACGTAAAAGCAAAACTAACTTTTTAAGATGATATGAAATACCAACCTATAATCGATTCTGCTGAGCTCCGAAAACATTATTCAAAAACATTGAAAGATGGAGTTATCCTGCTTACCGCACATTCGCATCAGGCGTGGCCGGATATTATAGAAGAGGCTCAGATAAAAAGTGTACACAAGGCATACTCTGATGTGGATTTGAAATGGGATTATATATTTGCTGAATTAGTCCCTGAATTTCAGGAGCTTGTTTCTGAAAGGTGCGGCAATTTGCATCCTGAACTTATTGCTAACAGCGAAAATACACACGATCTTGTTACAAGAGTAATGAGCTGCTTTAAATGGGATGCCTCAACCAGGATTGTAACTACTGATTCTGAATTCCATTCCGTAAAGCGTCAGCTGTACAGGTTAAAAGAAGAAGGAGTGGATGTTGAATTTGTCCCGGTCTCCGATAAAGTAACTTTAAATGAAAGATTTATCCGCACAATTACTCCCGAAACTGATCTGGTAATAATATCTTCAGTGTTTTTCAATGATGGATATGTTCTTCAAAATATAGGTGAGATCATTAACAGAGCAAGGGATGCCGGTGCACTTTTTCTGATGGATGCGTATCATCATTTTAATATAAGAAGATTAAATATCTCTGACCTGGGGGATGATATTTTCGTCACTGCAGGCGGATATAAACATGCACAAGGGGGTGAAGGTGCTGCCTGGTTGAAAGTTCCTGCAGATTGTAAGCTTCGGCCGCGTATTACCGGATGGTTTGCAGATTTTGATTCATTCAAAGAAAAAGAATATCCTTTCCCTGTGAAATATGGACCAGCTTCGGAAAGATTTTTAGGTGCCACACGGGATATAAGCGGATTATTCAGGCAGACTGCTGCCCTGAAATTTATGAATAACATGGGCTTAAGCGTAGATTGCCTTGAAGAAAATAATTTAATGCAGACAGCTTACCTGATCCATCTGTATGATAAATATGGTTTAGAGGAATATGGAATTTCTTTAGTCTCCTCCCGAAATGATAAGGAGCGGGGCCCTTTTCTAACATTAGATACCGGATCACCTGAAAGATCCTACGACATCTATAAGGAACTCTGGCAAAATTATAAAGTACTTACAGATACCAGAGGCAATAATTTAAGAATAGGTCCGGCACCTTATACAACCGTGGATGAAATGGATACGGCAATGGAATCGCTGCAGAAAGTGTTGATTGGTTCTTAGTTCTTGGTTCTTAGTACTTAGCTCTGGGGTTTTTTAATACAAAAAAGGCTCCGGAAGGAGCCTTAAAATCCAGGAACCACGAACAAAGAACTTGTTTAAGCAGGGATTACTTCAATTGCCGGATGCACATCCCTTTTCAATAGCCCTTCGATAGCCATAAGAGTTCCGGATATTGCAGTAGGACAGCTTCCGCACGCTCCCTGGTATCTGATATGAACAACAAAACCATCCATACCTAAAATTTCAAGACCGCCGCCGTCGTTTGCTAATGCGGGTCTTACACGCTGGTCGATAATGTCATTTATCTGCTTGAGCAGCTCACTTGTATTTTCATCAATATCTTCAGGTGCTTTCTCAACCGGAATTAAATTCTTATCAAAAGTTTTTAAATATTCAATAAATGGTTTTTGAATCTGTCCCCAGGTGGTTTCCTTGCTTTTTTCTATGGTAACAAACTTATCCATGTAAAACACTGAAACTACTCCCGGAATATCAAATACTCCGGCAGCAAAAGGGTCTGCAGCAGCATCTGTTTTATTTTTATAATTTCTTACTTCTATATTTAACAGTTTTTCATTTAGAATGAACTTTAACGCCTGCGGATTGGGGGTTAAATCTACATCCTGGATCATCAACATTTAATTTTGCTCCTATTTTGATCATTAAAAATAATCCTAAAAGGTGTATCCTACAAGTCTATATAAAATGGAAAATCCCTCTTTTTTTATACATTTTTTTGTAGGTGCTTGTTTCAGTCGTTATTTTTAGCACCTGAACATTATATGATATAAAAAATGAAAAAAATACTAATTGTTTTTACTGGCGGTACATTTTCAATGATGATTGATGAAAGGACCGGCGGTGCTGTACCTAGATTTTCAGGTAAAGAACTTCTTTCCAAAATACCCGAAGCTGAAAAAACAGCAGATATTGTATGCTACGATTTCGGGAAATATCCCGGCCCTCATATGACCCCGGAACTTATGTTTGAATTATCGGAAAAAATAAGAGAACTAATTAAAACTGATAATTTTGAAGGAGTAATAGTAACTCACGGGACAGACACACTTGAAGAAACAGCATACCTGCTTGATCTAACAATAAAAACAGAAATACCGATTGTTGTTATCGGATCTATGAAAAATAGTTCTGAACCTGATTGGGATGGTCCAAAAAACCTGATGGATGCAATGAGCATATGTTTAAATCAGAACTGCAGGAACCTGGGTACTCTTGTATGTCTGAATGGTGAAATAAATGCAGCCAGTGAAGTAACTAAAATATTTACCGAAGAAATTTACAGCTTCAGAAGTCTTGATTTCGGTGCCCTGGGTTTTGTACAGAACGGCAGAGTAATTCTTAACCGGCTTCCGCGAAAGCTGGAAACCCTGGATAGTGAAAAGTTAATAACCAATGTTGATCTGTTAAAAGTATATGCCGGTATGGATGATAAATTTTTCAGATATTCTGCAGATTCAGGTACTGCGGGAATTGTGGTAGAGGCAATGGGAGTAGGCAATGTTCCTCCACCAGTATTTGAGGGAATAAGATATTCAGTTGGGAAAAAATATTCCCGTTAGTCCTTGTCAGCAGATGCCCTGCCGGAGAAACTGTTGATATTTACAGCTACCCCGGTGCAGGAAAATGGCTTCGGGAACTGGGGGTAATTTTTGCAGATTACCTTAATGGTCAAAAAGCGAGAATTAAACTGATGCTTGCGCTTGCTGCGGCCAGGGATAGGGCGCATTTGAAACAAATGTTTGAAGGGTAAAAAAGTTCTGATGTAGAGGAATCCCCAATGTCCTCATCCAAAACTTTGGAACTTCAGGCACTATTTAATAGGCTCTGCGGTAATATGTTCAATATCTACTTTATGGATATTATCAACCGGGTTGCCAAGAAAAAGTTCTGCTATTTCTTTAAATTTTACAGGGATATCTGAAACGTAGAATTCATGATTTCCGGGAGAATATTTATTGGTATGAAGTCCTATTCTGTCAAGTTCATCCCTTACAACCTCTGCAGAAGCAACACCTGAATCAATAAGCATAACATCTTTACCGATAACTTCCTGTATTACTTTGGATAAGCAGCGGATAATGTGTACATCCGAGGACAAGAGTATCAATTTTAAGATCTCTTAATTCAGCAAGATATTCTTCAGCAATTTCGTATGTTGCCTTGTGATCAATCCATCCTTCCTCTGCAAGGGGGACAAATAATGGACAGGCTTTTTCAAATACCAATATTTGCGGATCAAGTCTTTTTATTTCTTTTGAATAAGCTTTATTACTTATGGTTGCCCTGGTTCCTATTACCCCGATCTTTTTATTTTTTGTTTCCTTAACAGCAAGTTGTGCACCCGGTTCAATCATTCCGATAACCGGTACATCGAAATTTTTTCTTAACTGTTCGATTGCAATTGATGATGCAGTATTGCAGGCAGCGACAATTACCTTAACATTTTTATTCATCAGGAATCTTGCATCCTGAATTGAATATTCTATAACGGTGCTGTTGGATTTGGAACCATACGGCACACGTGCGGTATCTCCGAAATATACTATATCCTCTTCAGGAAGAGTATTTGCAATTCTTTTTACTACTGTAAGTCCCCCGATTCCTGAGTCAAAAACACCAATAGGTTTTTCTTTTTCCATAAAGTTCAATTTGTAATCCTAAAGCATCTGGTTAATAGTTTCGGTCAGTTCTGTTTTTATAAGATCATATTCATTCGTTGAAACTTTCTTACCCTGCTGATTAAGAACATAGAATGAATCAACTATATCATCTCCTTTTGTAGAGATCTTTGCAAAATAAATATTTAATCCAAGTTCGTTCAGTTTACTTGTAACCTGGTACAGGAAACCTAAGCGGTCGGGTGAAAAAACATCAATGATGGTATACTTTTCATGATCCTCAAATTCAATTTTAACCTTACCTGTTCTCTTGAAAAATTTATTTTCTATCCTCCACCACTTTGATTTCATCCTTGCAAATTCCTGGTTAAGCTGCATCAGTCCGTTTGTTACATCTTTAAAATCTGATTCAATTTTGCCGTACCTTTCCTCTTCGATCTTTTTATGGGTGCGGAAATCGGTTACATTAAAAGTATCAATTACTATCCCGTCCCGTCTTGTAAATATTTTAGCATCGTGAATATTAACGTCATTAACTGAAAGAACTCCGCATAATTTCGAGAGCAGAGAAGGGGAATCTTTCGTAATAACTGTAATATTGGTAAAATCATTCAGCTCTTTAAATAGAACGGAAACAGCTCTCCCCTTTCGAGATTTCTTCAATATGACGGGCAATTTCTTCATCTGAAAAATGATAGGCATAACCGCTATCATTTATGGAATCGATATGCTCCTGCACATGGTCTTCCGATATCAGATCCGAGTGTTTAATGATCTCTTTTGGGACAACATAGGTACTCGACATCAGCAGTTCTTCACCTGATATCTGATCCTCAAGCATTGCCCGGGATTTTCTGTATAATTCAGACAGCAATTCTCTTTTCCAGGACGTCCATACCGCCGGATTAACAGCAGAAAGATCTGCATAGGTAACAAGGTAAAGCAGATCAAGCTCGGTTTACAGATGAAAATTTAGAAGTAAAATTATTCAGGGTTTCAGGATCATTAAGATTTCTTCTGAAAGCAACCTGTTCCATCAACAGATGATTTCTGACTAGAAATGTTACCTGATCAATTTCCGCTTCACTGTAGCCGAGACGGTCCATAATCGAGGAAGCCATCTCGGCGCCTATTATTTCGTGTCCTGCTATGTTAATTGGTTTTGCAATATCGTGGAATAAGAAGACTCAGATAAAGCAGTTCCTTTTCTTTGATTGCCGCAAAAATGGATCCTAATATTGAATTATCCTTATCAAGCTTCTCCACATTCTGGATTGTCATTAAAGTATGTTCATCTGCCGTATAGCAGTGGTAAACATCGTGTTGAAAAAATCCGAATATATCCTTGAACTCGGGCATAAAAATACCAAGTACCCCAAGCTCATTCATAACTGAGAGTGTTCTTCCCACATTCTTGGGCAGCTTTAATATTTCCCTGAAAAATACTGAAGACCCTGGTTCATTATGCTCATCATCAAAAGATTCCACAATCTCTACTATCAATGATCTGAGCTTTTCATCGAAATGTGCATTATATAATCCGCGGTAATAAAAACCCCTCAGCACATCAGACAAGATGAAGCACGGAATGATCATTTAATGAAATAGTTTTTCCTTTAAGTATAAACTGTTCATCAAGATTTATAGCAAGTGCATCAGGCAGCGGATTTGTTATCTCCTCGATAAACTTATTAACCATAGCCTTGCTGAAACGGTGAATTATATTTGCTGCCTTAAAATAATCCTGCATAAATGCAGAAAGAGCATCCTTCCTCTTATATCTTAGATTGGAAATTCTTTTTTGTGCATTGAACTCAAACCTGTCATTCTTCTGCTCTGAAATTAAATGCAGCATATTTCTTACTGCCATAACAAGCCTGTAACTCTCAAGCACCCTGCCGCCCTCACGCTTTGTTGTATACTCCTGCTCCATCAGCAGGTTTATAAAATATTCTGCCTGGGATATTTCAAACTGTTTACTTAACAGAGTTTTATGCTTGATAATATACATCCACTCGATAAACTGAAGGTCTCTAACACCTCCGGCAGAAGATTTAACGTTTGGTTCAAGAATTTTAGGGGAGTCGCCGTTCTTCAGATATCTCGCATTTAGATCTGCAATCAGATCTTTAAGCAGGCGTACAGATGTTTCATCATTAAGAAGATCAAACAGGGATTCGTTCCATAGCTTATAAAGAGCTGTATTTCCTAAAAGGAATCTCGTTTCGAAGAATTGGGTAAAAGTATGAATATCCGAATGGAGGAAATTCTGAAGATCGGTAAAATCACGTACAGTATGTGAGACTTCTATTCCATTATCCCAAAGAGTTTTTACCAGGGATGAAATTTCATTTTCATTCTCAGCAACAGATTCGGATATAAACATAAGATCAATATCCGAATAAGGGGCTAATTCTCTTCTGCTGAAGCTCCCGGCCGATGCTAATGCAAAATTATAATGTTTTTCCATGAGATATTTTTCGTACGAATTCTTCAACAAGAAGACTGAAGCGTAGACTAAACCAAAGAGAGTCCTTTTGTCTGAGATTTGACTTGAATAGAGCATCTCTTGCTTCAACAAAATCCTTTTTTCACTGTAATTGTGGATATCATAATCTCAGTTTATATTTCTTCGTTATCCAGTTCTTCACTTACATATTCAGCGCGTATTACGGAAGAGATACCTCCGCGTACATTAAAATCAGCAGTAACGAGCATATATCTTGGTCTGCATACTTCAACAAGATCATCCAGTATTTTATTTGTTACCGTTTCAAAATAAATTCCATCATCCCTGTATGAATTCAGATAAATCTTAAGGGATTTTAATTCAATGCAAAGTATATCAGGAATATATTCAACTGTTATTACTGCAAAATCAGGCTGCCCGGTTTTGGGGCATAATGATGTAAATTCAGGTGCAGTGTGGGTTACTGTATAATCCCTGTCGGGATATTGATTCTCGAAAACTTCCAGGATCTTAATTTTTTCGGTCATTATCTCTCCTAATTAATAATATGCAGGTCTTTTATGATATTTTATGGGGTCACTTATGCCCGCCTGTTGAAATCCTCTTAATCTTAAGGCACAGCTGTCGCATTCTCCGCAGGCTTCATCCTCATTTTTATAGCAGGACCAGGTAAGATGAAGCGGTGCATCCAATTCTAATCCTCTGTTGATTATTTCCGCCTTTGTAAAATTTATTACCGGCGTATTAATTTTAATATCAGTTTCAGGTTTAGTTCCAAGTGAAACCGCTTGTTCGAATGCACGGAAGAATTCAGGACGGCAGTCAGGATAACCTGATGAGTCCTCATAAACTGCACCGATAAAAACTTCTTTTGCACCAAGCACCTCTGCCCAGCTTATACAGGCTGAAAGAATGTTTGCATTTCTGAAAGGAACATATGAAGATGGAATCTGTTTTGATGATAAATCCGCAGCTTCCACATCAATATCATTATCGGTAAGGGAGGAATTTCCAATTTCAGCAAGATGCGCCTGGTTAATAATTAATTTTTTATCTACCCGGTAATGTCGTGCGATATCTTCAAATGCCTTTAATTCTCTTTTTTCTGTCCTTTGACCATAATTTACATGCAGAAATGCCAGCTCATAAGTAAGACCTGCAATAGCAGCTGTGACACAACTATCCATTCCGCCGCTCAGAGCGACAACTGCGATTCCGTTTTTTTCTTTCATAAGGGTATGAATAATTAAAATATAAATTAAAATATATGAAATTCCTCATTTACATTGAAGGTATTGAAAAAGTATAACCAAAAGTTGCTGTACAGTCGTTCTATGGTTATTTTAACAAATCAAAGGAAAAAAAATTGAGGTATAAATGCGCCGTAAAATAGTAGCCGGCAACTGGAAAATGAACAACGATTTAAATGAATCGCGTAAATTAATCACTGAAATAATTGATGGTTTGAGCAAAATTAAAGCTGCCTGCGATGTAATTATATGTCCTCCTTTTACATCGTTGAGTGAGGCTTCCGGAATGCTAATAAATTCTCCTATAAAACTTGGCGCACAAAATATGTATTTTGAAGCATCAGGAGCATTTACAGGTGAAATATCTGCGGCTATGCTGAAAAGCGCAGGATGTAATTATGTGATTTTAGGCCACTCAGAAAGACGGACGATTTTTGGTGAATCTGATGGACTGATAAATAAAAAATTGAAAACTGCTTTGTCATACGATTTATTACCGATTTTCTGTATTGGTGAGACCCTACAGGAAAGAGAATCTGATATTATGGAGGAAGTAGTTAAAAGACAGCTGGTTGAGGGACTAAAAGGGATACCTGTGGCTGAAATGGGAAAAATAATCGTTGCTTATGAACCTGTCTGGGCTATAGGAACCGGACGGACTGCAACCCCAAAACAAGCTCAGGAAGTACATAATCACATAAGAACTATTGTTAAAAAACTTTATTCTGAAGAAATTGCCTCAGCTTTAATCATTCAATACGGCGGAAGCGTTAAACCTGATAATGCAGCAGATCTTCTTTCCCAGCCCGATATCGACGGAGCGCTTGTCGGAGGTGCTTGTTTAAAAGCTGATTCTTTTATAGGCATCATTCAGGCAGCCTGATCATCATCACATATACTTAGTATTACTGGCAATGTATTAACTGGTTCATATTGATCTAATAATTCACGGGTTAAATTTAAGTTTAAATTTTTTGACCTGGAGACCTTTATTTCAGCTGATCCAAATAAAACAAGCTTTAAAAGAAGAATATGGACATGTATACCCTGCAGACTAATCTTGTTGTTTATCGCAATAGTAATGGGCTTATTTCTTGCAGCAAATCTGCTCGTAGATCCCTTCTTTAATCATTTTGTAAAACCTGAGCTCATTTCAAGAATAAATAGTGAAAAGGGGCATCGCATTAAAATAGATGCACTTTCATATTCATTCCTCAGTAATTCTATATCAGCTTCTGAAATAGAATATGTTTATAAAGATGAAGATTTAAACATAACTGCAATGGTACCTGAGATAAGCTTCAGAGGAATACCATGGCTTAATATAATTTCGGGAGGCAGTCTTCATTTTACAGATATTAAATTGTACTCTCCCGATGTCCGCATCGAAAGCTTGATTCCCCAAAAGAAAGAGCCTCAAAAAAAGATAATAGAGCAACTCAGAGATATCATCCCTCCCGATAAAAAACCATTGCAGATCGGAGAATTAATTGTACGCGATGGTAAATTCCGGAATCGTAAATATAAAGCAATGAGTGACGATTATATCGGGAATATTAATATTACCATTAGTGATATCTTTATCCACTATGAGGAAGAATCACAGAATATACCACTAAAGGTAGCAGGGAGTATTGATTTTCAATGTGGTGATCTCTTGTGGAAATTTCCAGAAACAGGATACACCCTTACGATAAACTCAATAAATTTTTCTTCAATGGATTCAACAGCAGACATCAGGAAAGTTTTATTTAAATCTCCTAAATCTCCTTTGGAGTTTTTCAAGGGAAAGAAATTCAGATCCAACAAACTTACACTTAGATTAGATGAAATGTCAGCTGCAGGTTTTGATTTGGCAGCTTTAATAAAGAAGCATGAGTTTGATGCAAAATTAATTAAACTCTCAGAGGCAGAATTGGAATTTGTAACCGACAAGAGAGTCCCGGAAGATAAATCCATAATTCCCCAAATGCCAAACGAGCTTGTTTCTTCTCTTGAATACAAAATAAATGTCGAAGTTTTAAGAATTGAAAATTCTGAAATACATGTCAAGGAATTATGGACTGATCGGCTTATTTCACACCTGCCGTTTACAAAAATTCGTGCCGATATTATTAATTTGAGCAGCTCTGCAGGATTGAAGCATCCAGTCGTTTTTGATGTTTCTTCCAGCCTGGCGGGAGCGGGAGAATTAAAAGTAAAAATGAAACTTCCTTTGAGTGTAAAAGAATTAAGGTTTGATTATGAAGGTTCACTTGACAAAATGAGTGTCCTTCCACTGAATGACCATTTGAGAGTTGCCGATAAAACCGAATTGATTTCTGGTGAGGTTGGGAATGTAACTTTTAAGGTGGAAGCCTCTGGATATATGGCAAATGCAGGTGTTGTTCCGGTCTATAATAACCTTAAAATTAAATCTTTGACTAAAGAATCGACTGAAGGAGGGGCATTTCAGGATGTTAAAAGTTTAATTGCCAATAATTTAAAGGTCAGAGAATCGAATCCTGACAAAGATGGGAAAATAAAATCAGGAAATATTACCTACATACGGGAAAATGGGGATTTTTTTCTGGATATTGTTTGGAAATCACTTAAAAAAGCCCTGGGAGAAGTCGTTGGTTTCTGAAGATAAATTAGATCTACTCCCAATAATTGACCAACAAGTCAAATATTCAGCTTTCAACCAGGTATCAGAAGAAAAATTACCCAAATTTATTACTAATTGCTTCATAATTGCTTATCTGTAAGCCATCTGTAAGCCATCTCTAAGCCATCTGTAAGCCATAAGTGCCGTTTTATGGCTTACAGATGGCTTACAGATGGCCTAGAGATGGCTTATACATATACAATCTTTGTGCTATTTTAAATGAATAGCATATTAAATGTGAAATTTTCTTGAAGAAAATTTGGGGAAAGAAACCAGGAAGTATGGGGATTGAAAGTGAAAAAGAAACAAATCTGTCAGTTATTTAAGGTTTTTTATTATTTTTATTTTTTTTAGACAGCAGTGGGATAAGCAAAAGAAATAGGTGACTTATTGGTCATTTGTTGTTTTTCAATTGAAATGCCCTACTTTCCTTCGTATATTTGTAGGTTTTATTTTATAAATATAGGACTACCCGCGGATGGGAAATTTCCCCAAAGTATTGACATTTTGTTTATTTTTAACTCTTTTTTTCCAATCCCACTTGTCCGGACAAATAATTTTCAGACAGCTTCCCCGTTACGAAATTAAATCTTCCGATTCCATTTTCTTTGATATAACCTCAAAAAGAAAAATTATTCCATTAAATGGAACCTGGAAAGTTTACCCGGTTAATGATAAACAAAGAAGCTCAGCAGTTACAGTACCTTCAATTTTCAGCGGAGAAGGTGATCTTGTTTTTGAAAAAAATTTTTCCGTATCGCCGGGAATGCTCAGTAATAACAAACTTAGACTCTATTTTCTTGGTTTAAATTATACAGCTGATATTTCTGTAAATAATGTAATTATTTTCCGTCATTCCGGAGGTGAATTTCCTTTTCAGTTAGACCTGCCAAAAGACATTTTGAACACGGAGAAAGATAATACTCTGAGGGTAACACTTTCTTATCATCTTGATTCAGAAAATACTATCCCTGTAAAACAGCGGTTCCTCTTTCCCCAGAACTTTGGAGGAATTTTCAGAGATGTATATTTATATCTCACCCCTAAAATATCGGTAACTGATGTTGAACTGAAAAGAAGTTTTTATCCTAAATCCAATTCTGCATCATTAAATATTTATGCGAAGATTGATAATAAAGATTTTGATGCTTCGGATTCTGTAGATATAAGATTCAGGACAAGAATTATAAGTCCCTATTCGGGCACACTTCCTCTGATCACTGAAGAGGGTCCATTTACTCTCCTAAAGAATTCCGAAAAAATAATTAACAGAACTTTGAACATTTCCTCCCCTGCAGTGTGGAGTCCGGAAAATCCTTCTTTGTATAAGATATTTATCGAACTTTTAAGAGGGGAAGAAATTATTGATATAGCAGTATACGAAACCGGATTCTACTCTCTCTCTGCAGCAGCTGATTCATTATTGCTGAATGGAGTGAACTTTAATTTCCATGGTGTAACCTACATTCCTGAAAATTTGTTTTACGGCAGTATGATGACTTACGATCAGATGGAGAATGATATACGTATGATAAAGTCAGCTGGATTTAATGCCGTGAGGTTTGCTAATTCAGTACCTCATCCCTACTGTCTGAAGTTATGCAGCACATACGGACTATTAGCCTTAATTGAAATGCCTGCAGATGCCATCCCCGGTGGTTTGATTGAAGATATTAATTTTATGGAGCGCAGCCGCAACTATTTAAATGGGTTTATCAGGCCTTATAAAAAATATACTTCGCTCGCAGCGATCGGTTTAGGATCTTCAATTCCTTCCGGCTCAGAACCTCACATTAATGCATTGACTGCGTTAGCAGGGATAGTGAAAAAGAATTCCTCTCTACTAACCTACGCCTCGTTTCAAGGTTTTAATACAAAACTTATAGAGGGCATTGATCTTTACGGAATTGAAATTTTTAACAAATCCATAAACAATTACATACCGGAACTTGATGAACTTTGTAATACCATCGGAGCCGGGAGAGTATTTATAAGCAGTGCAACTTACATAGTTAACTCAGGAAATTCCGACGGATACCTGAATGATCATTCCTATGAGGCTCAGGCTAAATTTTTTGAAGATCTGTTTACATATCACGATGAAAAACCTAATGCAGGATTTTTTATAAACACTATGTTTGATTTCCGGGGAGATTACAGCTCGCTGCTCGGAGGCTATAATAGCAATAATCTTTATTCAATCGGTATTGCTGATGAACATCGTAATACCGAAAGGATTGCTTATAATATAATTAATGCAAGGCTTAACAATCTTGAAAAGGTTACTATCCCCATTGGAAGCAAAAAAAATGATTCCCCGATGATATTTATAATTTTTGGACTTCTTACTGCGTTGATGATAGGGGTACTGGTTAATTCGGGGAAAAAGTTTCGGGAGGATGCTTCCCGCGCATTAACAAGACCATATAATTTTTATGCTGATGTTAGGGATCAGAGAATTATTTCCGGTTTCCATACGACTTTTCTGGCAGTCGTGATTTCCGCAGTATCAGCTCTTCTGCTCAGCAATGTTCTTCATTATCTTAAAGGAAAGCTGGTTTTTGAAAAAATCCTCCTTAGTTTTGGCAGTCCCGGATTATTAAAATTGATCAGTTATTTATCCTGGTCCCCCTTACTTTCCCTTTTATGGCTTTTTATTGCTTCAGCTTTGTTTCTTCTTATCCTGACCATTGTTATTAAGTTTGCATCATTCTTTGTAAGAACCCGTGTTTACATTTCGAGTGTTTATTATACTGTAACCTGGTCATTCCTGCCGCTTGTACTTCTTATACCGGTCGGAATTGTTTTATTTCGAATTCTGGAAGCAGACACTGTAAATTTGTATGTCTATAGCGGACTCCTTCTTTTTACAGTATGGATCTTCTACAGACTAATGAAGGGGATATATGTAATCTTCGATGTTAATGCGGGCAGCGTTTATTTCTATAGCCTTCTCCTGATATTCCTTATTGTAGGAGGATATCTATTGTATTATGAAATCAATAATTCTGTTCTCGAGTATTTGAAGCTCACATTAAATCAGTACAATACAGGCGGATAATTGTATTTATCAAAACTTGAAATACTTGGATTTAAGTCTTTTGCACAAAAAACTGTGGTAAATTTTAATCAGGGCATTACGTCCATTGTGGGTCCTAACGGATGCGGCAAAACCAATATAGTAGATGCCATCAGGTGGTGTCTGGGTGAACAGCGAAGCGGTGCATTAAGAAGCGATAAAATGGAAAACGTAATTTTTAATGGTACCTCAAACCGTAAGCCGATGGGAATGTCTGAAGTATCCTTATCAATTCAGAACACCAAAGGAATCCTTCCTACTGAATACACCGATGTTACTATTACAAGAAGAATTTTCCGCTCCGGTGAAAGTGAGTACCTGCTAAATAAAAACATTTGCCGTCTTAAGGATATTACAAATCTTTTTATGGATACCGGAATCGGATGCCAATGCCTATTCTGTGATTGAGCTTAAAATGGTGGAAACTATTTTAAGCAATAAGACTGAAGAGCGCAGGACGATGTTTGAAGAGGCTGCAGGGGTTAATAAATATAAACTCCGGAGAAGACTTGCCCTCAGAAAGCTTGAAGAAGTAAAAATGGACCTCAGCAGAGTCAATGATATTGTTGCGGAAGTCGAGAAAAAAGTAAATTCACTCTGGAGCGTCAGGCAAAGCGGGCAGATAAACATAATAAGCTTTCTTTACAGCTCCGTGAACTGGAACTTGAGCTCGCAGAGAGGGAATTGGCTTTATTTAATCTGCAAAGAAATGAGTTTAAGCAAAACCGGGAAGAGAGTTTCAGAAATAAAATAGATGTTGAATCAAATCTGGCCAAGCTGGATGATGAAATAAAAGCTATTAAAGGGGAATTGACTGCTATTGAATATAATCTCAATCTTAAAAGATCGGAACTTAATACACAAACTGAAAAAATCTATAGCATTCAAAATCAGTTATCGGTAAGTGAAGAACGCAAAAACTCTCTTCTGAAAAATATTGAACGGTTACGACAGGAACTTGATGAACTTTCTTCGCAGCTTCGACAAAACGAAGAATTGATCACAAAAGGAAGCATCAGCACTTACAACTTGCAGGAAGCAATAAATAACGGGGAAACAGGACGGAATACTTTGGTTGATCAGATTTCTGACTTCAAAAGGCAGCTTGAAGAAAAAAGATCATTTCTGAAAAACCGATCGGAACGGCTCCTGGAAAAGTTCAGAGAAATTAATATTCACGAAACTGAGTTATCTAATATTGAGAAATCCCTGTCAGGGAAAACTATCTCCATAAATAAATTAAATGAACGGATTCAGCAGCTTACGGGTAATATTGCTAAAACAGTGGGATTCCTGGAAGAACTTAACCTGGAAAAAAGTGAGACAGAAAATAAACTGCAGGAAGCTGAATTAATTTATTCCCGTAAACAAAAAGAAAGGGATGAACTTGAGCGGGAGATTGATTCTTTAAAATTAAAAGAGCTGGAAGAAAAAAGTTTATTGAACAGTATAAAGGATAAGATTACATTCTTTAGAAATCTTATTGATAATCTTGAAGGTTTCTCAAAAGGGACAAAAGCTCTGATTGCAGATAATAACTGGTATAAAGGCGACAGAACTCTCCTGGCAAACATCGGAAGTTCAATTGAAAAATACCGTTTTGCCGTAGAAGCAGCATTAAAAAGTAATCTGAATAATATTCTGGTCGAATCCCTTGATGATTTGAAAAAGGGGATAGAGTATTTAAACAAAAATGAAACGGGCAAAGCGTCTTTTTATGTAATCGGTTTCAAACCCGGAGCTAAAAGATCATTCTTTGAAAAGCTGGCTGACAGGAAAATAAAAAATAAAATCAGGAAACTCGAAAAAGAAAAAAGTTTCCTTGGATGGGCAAAAGACTTTATAGAAACCGAAAACAAGTGGAGACCGTATTTTGAAAACCTTCTTGGGAAAACAGTTGTTGTAAGGACTTTGGAGGATGCCTTTGAATTATCCTCAAAATACGGAATATTTAATTTTGCTTCTTTAAATGGGGATTATCTTGACTGCAATGGTATTGTTGAGGCTGGTTCCCCCCCTAAATTAGATGATACTTTGTTCGGCAGAAGACAACTCCTTAATAACCTTACATCGGAATTTCCCAAACAGGAAAAGCTGCTGGAAAAGTTAAGAAAAGAAATCGAAGAAAAAGCTGAACTGCTTAATGATATCGATTTGAAAGGTCTCTCTGATAAGGGCAGACTGCTGGTTAATGATCTTGCAAGTGTTGAGAAACAGGTTGCACAGATTGAATATGAGAAAAATAAAGCCGCTGAGGAAATTGAAAAATCAAGAAAAGAACTGCAGGATTCTGCACGCGAGTTTAATGCACTTGACAACCAGAAAATAAAAATAAGTGAATTGCTGCGGATAGGCCTTGAGGAAAAAATAAAAGCAGATGAAGAAACAAGCAGGTTCGAAAGTGAATTCTCACAAATTGAACAGGAACACTCTGGTCTAAATACAAAATTTAATGAGTTGAATATTGAACTTGAAAGATTAGCAGGTGAGAAGAGAAATATTGAAAATAGTATAAAGCGGGCTGCTGAATCAATCGACCAGATAAGTAAATCAGTTGAAAAAAGAGATTTTGATATCTCTTCATCGCTTGATGAAATAAGCAAGCTTGATTTACTT
This sequence comes from uncultured Ignavibacteriales bacterium, assembly GCA_963764685.1. Lineage (GTDB taxonomy): Bacteria > Bacteroidota > Ignavibacteria > Ignavibacteriales > Ignavibacteriaceae > CAVXTT01. Next base: position 188,924 of record CAVXTT010000022.1, on the reverse strand, counting down.
ATAACGGAAAAGTCGGCAGAATTAAATACCCAGCAGGAAAAAAGAGCATATATATTAAAGGAAGTTGATGAGATTGATGAAGGTTATAATCAGCTCAGAAACATTATTTCGGAAAAAGAAGGAGCACAAAATAAATTAAGAGTCGAACGGGATAACATTTCGGAAAACATACATTCCTTCGATATAAAGATAAATGAACTGGGAATGAAGGTTGCTAATCTGAATGAAAACATCAGGGAAAATTATTCAATAACCCTTGAATTAAAATCGTTTAGTGACCTGGAAACTTTTAATTTTTCACAAAGAACAGAACATGTACATAATCTGAAACAGCAGATAAGAAACCTTGGGCCGATTAATCTTCTCGCTTATTCCGAGTATGAGGAGGAAAAACAGCGATATGAGTTCCTGAACAAGCAAAGAATCGATCTGATCGATTCCGAAAAAGATATTGCAAAAACAATTGAAGAGATAAATCAGACTGCACAGACACTTTTCCTTGATACATTTGAGAAGATCAGAGAATATTTTATTACCATTTTCAGGGGATTATTTAATCCCGGAGATGAGGCCGATCTCCGTCTGGAGGAGAATGCAGACCCCCTTGAAGCAAAGATTGAAATAATCGCAAAACCTAAAGGGAAAAGACCTACATCTATTGAACTCTTATCGGGAGGTGAAAAAACATTAACTGCTATAGCATTGCTGTTTGCGATATACCTCGTTAAACCGAGTCCCTTTTGTATACTTGATGAAATCGATGCTCCTCTTGATGATGCTAATATTGACCGTTTCACAAAAATATTGCATGACTTCAGCAAGGAAACACAATTTATAGTGGTTACACATAATAAAAGAACCATGGAAGCTGCAGATACTTTATATGGTGTAACAATGCAGGAAGAAGGGGTTTCGAAACTTGTCGGCGTCAGATTTAATGAGGACTTTAATCTTGCATAAAATAAGTTCTGACAATTTCGGCAGGCTATTTCTCTTTATCAGCCTGTTATGCCTTTCGGGTAAATATACTTTTGGTCAATGGGTAAATAATCCTGATGTTAATACCTTGCTGGTGTCTGAAGTAAGGGATCCCATAAATATTACTTCTGTTGAAGATCTCAACGGAGGTGCTTTTATATTCTGGGAAGATAACAGGTTCGGATTTCAAAACGATATATATTTTCTTCATCTGGATGGAAACGGGAAAGTAACATTCAGGGTTGACGGGAAAAAGATCTCAGATCAGAATGATGTTAAAGAGCGCCCGGCAGCTGTTTCAACAGGATTTAATTCAGCAATTGTAATCTGGAAATCGAAAAGTGGCAGGACAACTGGAAACCTTTTAGGCCAAAAAGTATCCGAGAATGGATCTTTATTATGGTCTAATTCCGGAGTACAAATAACCAGTACAAATGCAGCAATAATTCATTACGCCATTGATGCTGACATTTTAGGAAACTCCTTCATTGCTTATACAGAGCAGGAGGAGTCAAAATATGATCTTCACCTGTTAAAGGTTAATTCTTCCGGAGTCGTCATTTTTAATAACTTGAACCAACCAATTGTTATTTCAGGAACTCCTAAGAGCATGGTTTCTGTAATTGCGGATAACGCGGGTGGTGCTTATTTGCTCTGGCAGGAAACCGAAAATTTCAAAAGCAGGATACTTGCACTACATATCGACCAGGATGGTAAAAGTACCTGGGGGAAAAATCCTATCAGTTTATCGGGTACTGCTTCTAATATAGTCTCTTATTCTGCAAAAAGTATAAATGACACCTCTGTTTATTTAGCCTGGCAGGTTTATAAAAAAGGAAAAAGTATTTATCATCAGTTAGTTTCAAAATCAGGAAAACTCTTATGGCATTCCGGAGGAAGATCGACTGCAATTTTATCAGGTGATCAGGTAAACCCTCAGGTTTTGACCTCGGACAGTAGTGTATTATTAAGTTGGACCCAGGAATGGAAAAAAAACCGTGACGTATATGTTCAAAAATATACACTTAACGGGGAACCGCTGTGGGGGAAGGAGGGGGTTCCTGTCATACAACTTCAACAGGATCAGTTCGGACAAAAAATTGTTACTGATGGCAGCGGGGGTGCTATAATTACCTGGATTGACAGACGTGACGAAAAAAAATATGAAAATTTATATGCTCAGCGCATTAACAAAAAGGGAAAACTCGTCTGGGATAATATGGCAATACCTGTGGCTTCGCACCCGGGGTCTGAAAAGAGCTATTTATCAGTTATATCCGACAGCAGGGGGGGAATTATTGCAATATTTAAAGACAAGAGAGAGTCGCAGACAGGAATATTTGCTCAAAAGGTATTTAACACTGGAACGTATATCTCCCAGATAGTTGGATTTCAATCGGTGATTGATGTTGATTCTGTAACAATATCCTGGTACTCTGCAAATGAAACTGGAGTAACTATTTATGAAATTGAAAGAAACTCAGGTGCCGATACCACGAACGGCTGGGAAGTCATTAAGTCTATTGAGTCTGATGGCAAACTCAATGCCAGAAAATTTGAAGTAAAGGATAAACCTTTACAGTCAGGGACTATATATTACCGCCTGATCCAGACTGATGCGAAATCGAATATTCAGCCTTCTGATATTGTATCAGTAAATTATTTCAGGGGTGCAGCTGAATTTTCTCTGGCACAGAATACGCCTAACCCTTTTACGGATTCGACCAAAATAAAATTCTATCTTCCAAAAGAAATGAGTATTACATTGGAGTTTTTTGACAGCCATATCGAAAAAGTGGGAGAAGTAAAGAATAGTTATCCTGCCGGCGAAAATGAAATTGTTTTTAACGCCTCAGGACTTCAACAGGGAATATATTTTTACAGATTTGAAGCGGGTGATTTTGTAGATGTCAAAAAAATGGTTGTGGTAAATTAGCATGAAACGGCAGATAAAATTATTCATTGATTTTGATGGGACAATAACAAAAGAAGATGTTGGTGATGCAATATTCAGAAAATTCGCAGGCCCTGTAAAAGTCAATGAGGTAATAAGAAAACTGCTGTCGGATGAGATAAGTGCAAAACAATGCTGGACAGATCTCTGCAGCCTGGTGGATAAAGTTTCTATCACTGAGATTCAAGACTTCATTGATACTGTGGAAATTGACCCTTCCTTCCACGATCTGGTAAAATTCTGCAGAGATAACTCGGTACCGTTTTTTGTGTTGAGTGACGGATTCGATCTGTATATCAACAGGATTTTTGACCAGGAGAAACTCCACGATATAAAATATTTCTCAAATCAACTCGAAATTAGTGAGGATGGGAAATTAATTCCCTCTTTCCCTTATTTTGAAAGCAGCTGCAGATATTCAGCAATTTGTAAGACAAAACATATCATCAACAACAGCAGTGATGATGATGTTACTGTTTTTATCGGGGATGGGAATTCAGATAAGGAATCGGTTCATTACTGTGACTATATCTTTGCTAAAGATGATCTGTTAAAGTATTGTGAGAAAGAAAGAATCACCTACTTCCCTTTTAACAATTTTAAAGACGTGATACTGCGGTTGGATTCACTTATGGCAAAAAAGAATTTGAAGAAAAGACATCAGGCAGACTTAAAAAGAAAAGAGGCTTATACAAGTGAGTAATGCGGCGAATTTTGCAGCAAAAGTTTTTAAGTATAGAAGCTACACTCCTATACCATTTATACTGCTTATGTTCTTCTATGAGAATGTCAACATCTGGAGTCTTATCGCAGGATTTTTTTTAGCAGGGGCAGGTGAATTGATAAGACTATGGGGGGTAAGTTATGCAGGGAGCGAAACCCGCACTACCGGAGAAGTTGGCGGAAGCCGTTTGGTAATCAGCGGACCTTTTGCTTATGTGAGAAATCCTCTTTACGTCGGAAATATTTTAATGTATACGGGATTAGGGATTATGTCATACGCTCTCTTTCCTTACCTACAGATAATTGGATTTATTTTCTTCTCTGTTCAGTATTATATAATAGTTAAAGAAGAAGAGAAATATTTGCAGGAGACTTTCAAGGAAGAATATTCGGAATATACCAGGAATGTGAGGAGATTTATACCTGGACTGCCATATAAAAAAGCCTCACTGAATCAGCCGGAATATAACCTAAAGAAAGGTCTTCGTTCTGAAAGACGCAGCCTTCAGGCCTTCGGATTCGTTTCCATTACTTTATTTCTTCTCTGGTTTATCGGCAGATTCTAATGCCCGGAAGAAACAACATAATGATAATTGCCGGAGAGGTTTCAGGTGATATAATTGGGGCAGGTTTAGTCACTGAATTAAGGAAGAGGGAGTCTGCTATTCGCATATGGGGAATAGGAGGCGACAGAATGAGAATGGCAGGTATGGAGTTAAACTTTCATATCCGGGATATGGCCTTTCTCGGATTTACTGAAGTTGTAAAGCATCTGCCTTATATCCGTAAAGTTCGCAGGCAGCTTATTCAAACTATTAAAGAGCGGAAAGTATCACTGGTGGTGCTCATAGATTATCCGGGTTTCAATTTAAATATTGCCCGGCTGATAGAGGCAGCAGGAATAAAAATTATCTATTATGTATCCCCTCAGGTATGGGCCTGGGGATCGGGCAGGGTAAAAAAAATAAAAAAATATATCGATAAGATGATAGTGCTCTTCAAGTTTGAAGAGGAATTTTACAGAAAGCATAAAATAGAAGTTGAATTTGTGGGGCATCCTTTGCTGGATTATGCGGATAATTATGATATGATGACGAAAGAAAGCTTTTATAAGAAATTTTCTCTGGATGGTTCCAAAAGCCTGCTCTTATTAATGCCCGGCAGCAGGAATCACGAAATAGCAAGATTGTTGCCGGAAATGATGAAGGCGGCTGAAAAAATATGCAGCGAATTTAACCTGCAAGCTATTGTGGCTTCAACATCAAATGTAGCTGATGACGTCTACCGGGATATTTATCCAGGTGATTATAAAATAATAAAAGATCATACATATGAATTAATGAGATATTCCACTGCGGGTATAATTAAATCAGGAACGTCAACTCTCGAAGCGGCTTATTTTGAACTGCCTATGGTTATAGTTTATAAAACAAGCGGCCTGACATATTTTATTGGGAAGAAACTTATAAAGGTTAAAAATATCGGTATGGCCAATATTATATCCGGAGAAAAAATTGTTCCCGAACTGATCCAGGAGCAAATGAACTGTCCGAATATATATAAAGAGATCAAGGAAATCCTTTCAGACAGTAAAAAAGTCAGTTTTATAAAAAATAAACTCCGTAATGTGAAGACAAAACTTGGTGAAAAAGGTGCTTCAGAAAGAGCAGCCCGGATAATTCTAAATGAACTACAAAAAAATTAAACAAGGCGTTTTAAGGTTTGCCGGTAATTATCTTCTTGCAAATAGTGTTAATGCACTTTGCAGATCCTTGTCAGTCAATATTATAAACGGACATATCCTGGACGATTTAACGAATAAAAATCAGAATTTCGTTCTGGCATTTTGGCATGGCACCATGCTGCTGCCCTGGTACCTTCATAGGAACAAAAATTTTACAGGTCTTACAAGCAAGAGCAAGGATGGGGATCTGCTTGCAAGAATATTAAAAAAATGGAATTATAATGTTGTAAGAGGTTCAAGTTCATCAGGCGGGGATATTGCTTTAGGAATTATGGTTGATTATGCACGGAATAAAAGTTCAATAGCTGTTACACCTGACGGACCGAAAGGTCCTCCAAGAAAAATGAAGGCAGGAGCTGTTGTTGCGGCTAAGAAAAGTAATGTACCCCTGGTTTTACTGGGGATAGGATATAAGAAAAAAAGAAACCTGAAAAGCTGGGATAGATTTGAAATCCCAAAGTTCTTTTCAAAAGTTAATGTAATATATTCTGACCCTTTGCTCATAAGCAGTGAACTTGATTATGAAAAGATATCCGAAATGATCAAAAGTTGTGAAAACAGATTAAATGAAATGCAGCGGGCTGCTGAAGTTTTCGAATGAGATATTTTAAAATCCTCCTGTTCCCTTTGAATGTATTTTATGCTCTCCTGATTAATATCAGGAATATGTTCTTTAACAAAGGAATACTCAAAATTGAGAGGGTAAATGCAGGGGTAATATCAGTAGGAAACCTGACTGTTGGAGGTTCAGGAAAAACCCCGCTGGTAATTTATCTTTTAGAGCTGCTAAAATCAAATGGAATGAAGCCGGCAGTTCTAAGCCGTGGTTATAGAAGAGAAACTACTGGTTATGTGCTTGTTTCTAGATCAGGTGAACTGGAGAAGCAGGTAAATGAATGCGGAGATGAAATTTACCAGACTGTATTAGAATGTAATATCCCGGCTGCAGTTTCAGAGAGAAGAGTAACGGGAGCAAAAAGGTTATTGGCCGAAACAGATGCAAAAACTATAGTTCTTGACGATGCTTTCCAGCACAGGTGGATATATAGAGATCTGAATCTTCTAATATTTGAACAGGGATTCCTGGTCAATAAAGAAATTCCCGATATATGGATGCTCCCTTCCGGATTATTAAGGGAACCGATGCGGGAAATAAAAAGAGCAGATGCAATTATTATAAACCGTAAATTTTCACCTCCGAAAGAAATTCCATCAGTCTTTTTGAGGTATATGCACGGGAAAAATATTTTTACCGCCCGTTATAACAGCATTTGTTTTGTTGATTTGCATACCAAGGCAGAGCACTCACTCGATGATTTCAGGGGACAGAAAAGTCTTGTGGTATCGGGAATTGCAAATCCATTGTCATTCTTTAATGTGTTGAAACAAGTGAATATAAACACAGAAAACAGAATGATCTTTAGGGATCATAAGCATTATTCATTAAGAGAGATCCTTGAAATTAGAAAGAAATTTTATTCGACAAACTCCCATTCAGTTGTTACTACCGAAAAAGATGCAGTAAAACTTCTAAGGTACACTACTGAAATAGATGATGTTGATATATTCTTTCTCAAAATAAAATTAGCGCCGGATAACCCGGAAGAATTTAATAATTACATTATCTCAGAGATGCAGAAAAAAATGCAGTTAAGAAATGTATTGCTAAACTAAGTGAACAATAATAAAATTATTTATCGGAGGAAAGTATTAATGGCTAAAGAAAAAAAATATGTCTATTTCTTTGGTGGAAATAAAGCCGAAGGAAAAGCGGAAATGAAAAGCTTGTTAGGAGGTAAAGGTGCAAATCTTGCCGAAATGGTAAATATAGGACTACCTGTACCGGCAGGTTTTACAATTACAACTGAAGTATGTACCTACTATTATTCAAATAAACAAAAGTATCCGAGGGAATTAAAAAATCAGATTGTCGCTTCGTTAAAAAAAGTTGAAGCAATGATGGGAGCTAAATTCGGTGATCCGGAAAACCCTTTGCTCCTTTCTGTAAGATCCGGTGCACGTGCATCTATGCCGGGTATGATGGATACTATTCTTAATCTTGGTTTAAATGATGTATACAGTTGAAGGACTCATCAGAAAAACAAATAATCCACGGTTTGCATATGATTCTTACAGAAGATTTGTTCAGATGTATGGCGATGTTGTTCTTGATCTTAAACCAGTCCATAAACACGATACAGATCCTTTTGAAGAAATACTTGAAAAGAAAAAACACGATAACGGGTTTAAGCTCGATACAGAATTGACAGCAGATCATCTGAAGGAACTTGTTGAGGAATTCAAAGCTGCAATTAAAGAGAAAACAGGAAGAGATTTTCCTGATGATCCAATGGAACAATTATGGGGAGCCATTGGTGCAGTTTTTGGTTCCTGGATGAACGAAAGAGCTATTGTTTACAGAAAGCTAAATAATATTCCTGCAGATTGGGGAACAGCAGTAAATGTTCAGTCAATGGTGTTTGGAAATATGGGAGAAGATTCTGGTACAGGTGTTGCTTTTACAAGAGATCCTGCTTCAGGTGAAAATGTATTTTACGGTGAATATCTTTTTAATGCACAGGGAGAAGATGTTGTTGCGGGAACAAGAACTCCTCATCCGATTTCCGAACTTGAAGAAAGAAGATCCTAAAATTTATAAAGAACTCGATAAGTACCGTAATATTCTTGAAAAACATTACAAGGAAATGCTCGATATCGAATTTACAATTCAGCAGGGTAAACTTTGGATGCTGCAGTGCCGTGTTGGTAAACGAACCGGCTTTGCTGCAATAAGAATGGCTGTTGATATGGTTAAGGAAAGATTTAATTTCAAAAGAAGAAGCTATTATGAGAATTGAACCCAATCAGTTAAATCAGCTTCTTCGACCTATCTTTGATGTTGAGGAAAAACGAAAGCAATTGAATCAGGCAGGACTGCTTGCAAAGGGACTTAAATGCAGGTCCAGGTGCTGCATGCGGAAGAGTTGCTTTAAGTGCACAGGATGCAGAAGACAATGGCAGCAAATGGTGACCCTGTAATTCTTGTTAGAATTGAAACTTCTCCGGAAGATATTAAAGGAATGAATGCTTCTGAAGGAATTTTAACTGCAAGAGGCGGAATGACATCTCATGCTGCACTGGTTGCAAGACAAATGGGAAAAGTATGTGTTGCCGGATGCGGCTCCTTGAAGATCAATTACAAAGAAAGAAAAATCGAAGTGGAAGGAAAAGAAGGTATATTAATTCGTGAAGGAGATTATATTTCAATTGATGGTATCCACCGGTGAAGTTATTGCAGGAAAACTTGAAACCAAACCTTCAGAAGTTATTCAGGTTCTTATTTCAAAAACTCTTGATCCAAAAGATTCTTCTGTTTATCCAGACTTATTCAAGTCTTAATGAAATGGGCTGATAAATTCAGAAGATTAAGAATCAGAACAAATGCTGATCAGCCTGATCAGGCTGCAAATGCAATTGCTTTCGGTGCAGAAGGTATTGGTCTTATGCAGAACAGAACATATGTTCTTCGGCGGTGACAGAATTATGTCTGTCAGAAAAATGATCGTATCTGAAACTGTTGAAGACAGAAAAGCAGCCTTAAATGAACTGCTTCCTCTACAGAGAGAGGACTTCTATGGAATCTTCAAGGAAATGAATGGATATCCGGTAACAATCAGAACACTTGATCCACCGCTTCACGAATTTCTTCCATCATTCAGAGAAAGAAATAAGTGAACTTGCAGAAGCCTTGGAATTTCAGTTGAAAAGCTTGTTGAGAAAATTAATAGTCTTCACGAGTTTAATCCTATGCTTGGTTTCAGAGGATGCCGTCTTGGGATTGTTTATCCTGAAATAACTGAAATGCAGGCAAGAGCAATTATTGAAGCTGCCTGTGATGTTGCTGCAGAAGGATATAAAGGTAAAACCTGAAATTATGATTCCGCTTGTTGGTCATGTAAATGAATTTATACTGCAGGAAAAGATTGTTAGAAGAGTAGCAGATGAGGTATTGAAAGAAAAAGGAAAAAAAGTAAGTTATCTTGTAGGTACAATGATTGAACTTCCAAGAGCATGTGTTACTGCAGATGAAATTGCCAAGGGAGCTGAATTCTTCAGCTTTGGTACAAATGATCTTAACACAAACAACTTTTGGACTTATCAAGAGATGATGCAGGTAAATTCCTTCCTCTTTATGTTCAGAATGATATATTGCCAATTGATCCATTTGAAGCAATTGACAGAAACGGTGTTGGTCAGCTTGTTGAGAATGGGAACAGAAAAAGGAAGATCAACCCGCCCTGATCTTAAAGTTGGTATCTGCGGTGAGCATGGCGGTGAGCCATCTTCAGTTGAATTCTGTCATCAGCTAGGATTAAATTATGTAAGCTGTTCTCCATTCAGAGTTCCAATTGCAAGGCTTGCTGCAGCAAGAGCAGTAGATAATGGAGAATAAATTAAAACCAAAAACCTGTCCAGTAAGAAAAAGAAACACAGTTAAAAAAATAATCTCAAAGAGAAAATAAATAATCAAATTTGCCGGCGGGTACTTCTGTCTTGCCGGATTTAATAATAAAAAAGGAATGAAGAATGAAATTATCAGACTTCAAATTTAATCTGCCGAAAACAGCATTGCTAAATATCCCGTTTCACAAAGAGATAAATCAAAGCTAATGGTGCTTAACAGGGAAACACAGGAAATTGAAAATAAAGTATTTTACTGATATTGTTGATTATATGGCAAAGGGAGATGTCCTTGTCGTTAATGAAACGAGAGTTTTCCAGGCAAGGTTATGTGGAAAGAAAGAAAAAACGAATGCAAAAATTGAAGTCTTCCTTCTTAGAGAACTGAATGCTGAAGAATGCATATGGGATGTTATTGTGGATCCTGCAAGAAAAGTAAGAATAGGAAATAAAATATATTTCAATGATAAGTTATGGTGCGAAGTTATTGATAATACAACTTCACGGGGAAGAACCGTAAGATTTAATCAGCCGGGAAATGTATTTAAGGCAGTTGAAAAAATCGGAATGACTCCCCTTCCTCCATACATAAAAAGAGAACCGGAACCATCCGATAAAGAAAATTACCAAACAGTTTATGCAAAAGTTGATGGTGCTGTTGCTGCTCCAACTGCAGGACTTCATTTCACTCCTAAACTTCTTCAGAAAATTGAAAAGAAAAGATGTGGAAATTGTTCCTGTTGTTCTCCATATCGGACTCGGTACTTTCAGACCTGTAGAGGTTGAAGATCTGACCAAGCATAAAATGGATTCCGAGTATTATGAAATAAACGCTAAATCAGCTGAAATAATAAATAAGGCAATTTCCTCTAAGCATAATGTTTTTGTTGTTGGTACAAGTACATGCAGGGCACTAGAAACAAGTGTAACTGCAGATGGATTTGTTAAACCAAACCGAGGCTGGACAGATAAGTTTATCTATCCTCCTTATGATTTTAAAATAACCGATAAACTCATAACCAATTTTCATATGCCCGAATCAACTCTGCTAATGCTGGTTAGTGCTTTTGCTGAAACAGAGTTTATAGTTAAAGCTTATAAAAAAGCACTTGAAAGAAAATTACCGGTTCCTTAGTTACGGTGATGCAATGCTTATTGTATAAATTTGACATTACATCTATAAAATGAAAACCTTCGCAATTATACCAAGCGGCGGCAGGGGAAGTCGTGCAGGATTTAAAATCCCTAAACAATATGTAAAAATTTCAGGGAAGGAAATTCTGGTATATACATTACAAAGTTTTCAAAAGAACAAAGAAGTAGATGAAATTATCATATCTGCCGAACCTGAATTTTTCAGTCTTATTAAACAGCTCACAAAAAAGTATAAACTTAGTAAAGTCTCCGGCTCTTGTAAATGGAGGTAAAGAACGTCAGGATTCTGTTTATTCGGCTCTTTGCAGCATAAATGCCAATGATAAAGATCTAATAATTGTGCACGATGCAGCAAGACCTCTGCTACCTCAAAGCATCTTAACTGAAGCAATCAGAACTGCTAAACTTAAAGGTAATGCTGTGGTCGGTATTAAAGCACGTGATACTTTATTATTAGAGGGGAAAAACGGATATGCATATCCTGATCGGAAGAATATTTATTATTTACAAACCCCTCAGATATTTACGTATAAAGTTCTTATGAAAGCAATGGAAGCTGCATATAAAAAAAATGTCAGCGGGACAGATGAATCAGTAATTGCAGCAGGTATTGGTGAGCATCTTAATATTGTCGAAGGCTCCATATTAAATTTTAAAATTACTAAGCCGGAAGATATTCTCATTTTAAGAAAATTATTGGGTTAATTTGAATCCTATTAACAGGAAAAGCTTCTAATTACAATGGCATTTTTGCATATTATAGATAAGATTTATAGTTTAAATTTATGATAATAAAGGAATTTGAATGTTTCTTCTAGCAACAATTATAATTCTCTCCTACCTGGTCGGGTCAATTCCTACAAGTATCATCGTAACCAAACTTGCAAAGGGAGTTGATATCCGGAATTATGGAAGCGGTAATGCCGGTGGTACTAACGTAATGCGTGTTTTAGGCTGGAAGCACGGTTTGGTGGTGATTATCCTTGATGCCTTTAAGGGAGTTTTAGCAGTTGTTCTTGTTGCGCGTCTTCATTACGGATCAATTCCTTTTGAAAATGCAACTCCTTTTGATGATTTTACTCTCATTCAGATTATTGCAGGAGTTTCTGCTGTAATTGGGCATATATGGACAGTTTTTGCAGGATTCAGAGGAGGAAAAGGAATTGCTACTGCCTTGGGTATGCTGCTTATGATCGTTACTGTGGATATGCTTGTTGCCATCGGCGTGTTCATCATTGTTGTTACAGTCTCAAGATATGTTTCGCTTGGATCTATTATTGGGGCAATTGCTGTCCCGCTTACATTAATCATCAGGGAAAATTTATTTCATGTAGATATTATGGGCTATAATACCCTGCTTCCTTTTGTCATTGCAGTATCCCTTTTAATCGTTTACACTCATCGAAAAAATGTAATCCGTTTAGTTAACGGTGAAGAACATAAATTAAATTTCTCCAGAACTAAAAAATTATAACTTTTAATGAACATTTCTGTACTTGGTGCAGGCGGCTGGGGTACCACCCTGGCCATTTTGCTTCATACGAATGAGCATAATGTTACCCTGTGGGAATATGAACCGGATTATGTTTTAAGGGTTATAGAGACCAGAATAAATGAAAAGTACCTTCCCGGAATAAGAATACCCGAGCAGCTTAAAATTACAAATGATCTGGATGAAGCAACTACTAAAAAAGATCTCATAGTGCTTGCAGTCCCCTCACAATTTCTAAGAAGTGTTATTAAAAATGTAAATGCTGCCCGTCTGAAAAAATCAATACTTGTCAGCGTAGCCAAAGGTATTGAAAATAATTCCTTGATGACAATGTCCCAGATGCTTAAGGAGGAAATCCCATATTTACAGCCGAAGCAGCTTGCCGTACTTTCAGGACCAAGTCACGCAGAAGAAGTTGCAAGAAAAATACCTACTGCAGTTGTAGCTGCCTCTAAAAACAAAACTACAGCAGAAATTGTGCAAAGTACCTTTATGACCTCTTACTTCAGGGTTTATACCTCTGCAGACCTGATTGGTGTTGAAATGGGAGGGGCATTCAAGAACGTAATTGCAATAGGAGCCGGGATAATCGATGGAGCAAAATTCGGAGATAATACTAAAGCCGCAATTATGACAAGGGGAATCGCTGAAATATCAAGACTTGGAATCAGATTAGGAGCAAAGGCGGAAACCTTTGCCGGGTTATCGGGCATGGGCGATCTAATAGTTACCTGTATGAGCAGGCACAGCAGAAACAGATTTGTCGGAGAAGAAATAGGGGCAGGCAAAAAGCTGAAGGAAGTACTTGAATCAATGACAATGGTGGCGGAAGGCGTGCAGACAACAAAATCGGTTGTCGAGCTCGCAAGTAAATCCGGAGTTGAAACTCCTATCGCGTGTGAAGTTTATAATATTCTATTTGAAGATAAAGATCCCTCGAAGGCTACTTACGACCTGATGACCAGGGATATGAAGACTGAATAAATTAAATTTCAAATGAATTAATCATTCCTTTGAATATAAAAACCGGCCCTGCAGATAATATTCATCCCGAACTCTCCTCAACTTTAAAATTATTACTCCTTTTCTCCTTTCTTTTTTTCCTGACAATCCTGATTACGACGGCCTGGGTTACCGAGGATGCTTTCATTACATTCAGGAGCGTTCACAATTTTCTAAATGGAGAAGGATTAACCTGGAATTTAGGAGAAAGAGTACAGGTATTCACTCACCCTCTCTGGTTCTTTTTTATTGCAGGATTTTCATTTATCACTCGTGAATTTTACTACACAGTACTGATCCTTTCATTTCTCTTTTGCTTCCTGCTTATTTATTTTTTATACAGGATCACCCCTAATAAGCTTACTTTCTTTTTTCTAATGATTTTGTTTCCTCTCTCCAAAGCCTTTATGGATTACTCAACTTCCGGACTGGAGAATCCATTGTCTCACTTATTACTATTGGTGTTTTATGTACTTTTTATCGGGCATTTACCGGGCAAGTCAAGAGTTTTCTATTTATTCCTGATAGGATCGCTGATATTGTTATGCAGAATGGATCTGATCCTGCTTGTACTTCCCCCCCTTGCTTACGAATTGTTTAAAAACAAAAGATTAATTGTATTTGCTTTTTTAGGGTTGCTGCCATTTTTACTCTGGGAGTTATTCTCACTCTTTTATTTCGGCAGTCTGTTCCCCAATACCGCATATGCAAAATTAAATACGGGGATATCCGCACCAGAACTGTTCGCACAGGGATTATATTATTTTTATCACTCACTCAAACTTGACCCGGTAACCGTTGTTATCATCCTGGCAGGAGTAATAATTTCCCTGGCAAAGAAACAAAATATGCTTTTTGCCGCCGGTATGCTCTTATATATAGTATACTTAATTAAAATTGGCGGGGATTTTCACAGCGGAAGGTTTCTTTCTCCTCTCTTCCTCACCTCAATTATTGTACTTTCATTGGTCCAGATGAAGCTTGATTATACTTTCATAATTCTCCTCTTCCTTGCAATTCTTCTTAATATAATATCTCCCTTCCCTTTTTACAGCAATAATGCCGGCTATGGTGCCGATATATCGGTTTATAAAACTATCTTTTCAGATAAAGTAACTGTCCGTATAAATGATAACGGTATCTCAGATGAGAGAAGTTCCTTATTCAGGTATACGGGACTTCTTAATAATTTAACTGAAAGAAAATTATACAGCCATCCCTGGGTTCAAAACGGCAAGGCAGAGGGAATGAAAAATGAGAAGGTAATAGTCAGAAATAATATAGGTTTGTTCGGTTTCTTCACAGACCCGCACTTGTATTTAGTTGATCCATATGCTTTAACCGATCCTCTTCTTTCCAGACTCCCTGCAACTGAATATTGGAGAATCGGACACAAATGGAATGGAGTCGATAAGATATGGCGGATTGGACACTTCGCAAGGAAAATTCCGGACGGATACATTTATGCATTAGAAACTAATGACTTATCGCAAATGCATCCTGCCCTGAAGATGTATTATGAAAAAATAAGGCTTATAACCCGAGGTGAGCTTTTTAATTCCCGCAGGATCACTGAAATTATCAGAATGAATATGGGCAGTTATGACAACCTGCTTAATATATACCTTAATCACCAAAAAGTTAACTATAAATAATATACCAGGGGTAAGCTGAATTTATCGGTTATCCTGTTTATTTTTCCATAGATGAATCCTCCAGAAGTAAACAATCTCGAACAACCGGTTCAATACCTTAAATCCGTAGGCCCTAAGAGAGCCGCAGCTTTTGGAAAAATCGGTATAAAAACCATTAGAGACCTGCTCTACTATTTCCCTTCGCGTCATCTTGACAGAACTACTATTCTTAACTCAGCTAAGGTTTATGGTTATCTGATGAACGGTTTTGATGGTGAAGTTACTGTAATCGCAAAGGTCTACGATAAGGAAAGATTTTATTTTGGTAAAAAGGAATTGATGAAAGTTAATTTCAGAGATGAGAGCGGATTTTTTGAATGTGTCTGGTATCAGGGTGCTAAATATTTCTACGATGTATTCCAGTCAGGAGATTTTTTTGCGGTCTCCGGGAAACCATCATTAAATAAATATAATAACATCCAGTTTACCCACCCTGATTTTGACAGGATCACTGCCGAGGAATCAAATAATTTTCTTAATACCGGTAAAATTATTCCGTTCTACCGTATTCCTAAAGAACTAAAGGAAAGTAATCTGGGGGATATAGGATTAAGAAGAATTATATCTAATGCAGTTGAACTTTATTCCGGATATGTTGCGGAAACTCTCCCTGACACAATAATAAAACAAAATGAACTCGAGGATATTACCGGTGCCATAAGAAATTACCACTACCCGGAGACCAGGGAACATTTAGAGAGATCGATAAAAAGATTTAAGTATGAAGAACTCTTTTATCTGGAAATACTTGTTGCACTTAAAAAGCATAAACATCAATCAACTTCCCGGGGTATCCAATTTCATATCAATTCTTCTCTTGTGAAAAATTTTATTGATTGGCTCCCGTTTAAGCTTACAGGATCCCAATTAAAGGTTTTGAGCGAAATTAAGAAGGATATGCTGAGCCCCAAACCTATGAACCGTCTTCTCCAGGGAGATGTGGGTAGCGGGAAAACAATTGTTGCCCTCACAGCTATGCTTATTGCTGCAGATAACTCTTATCAATCGGTACTTATGGCACCCACAGAAATTCTCGCCGATCAGCACGCCAGAAATATTTCCCGGATGATGAAAGAATTTGGAGAGAAATATAAAGGACGTAAAATAAAGGTGTGCCTGATCCTTGGCGGACAAAAAAAATCTTTACGTGAGGAAAGTAACAGGCAAGCTGAACTTCAGGAAGCAGATATAATTATTGGTACCCACGCTTTGTTTGAAGAAAAAATAAAATTCAGGAACCTCGGGCTGGTAATCGTAGATGAGCAGCATCGCTTTGGCGTGATGCAGCGCGCAAGGTTGTCTTCCAAAGCAGCTTCCCCTGATATAATAGTTATGAGTGCTACACCCATCCCCAGAACACTTTCTATGACAGTTTACGGCGATCTGGATAACTCGGTAATTACAGAGATGCCCAAGAACAGGAAACCGATAAAGACATTGCTTAGGGGTGAATCAACCCTTCCGGCAATTTATGACTTTGTAAACAGCAAAGCCCGCGAAGGCTACCAGACTTTTATAGTATACCCGCTTGTGGAGGAATCAGAAAAGCTTGAGCTGAAGGATGCGATATCATATTATGAGAAATTAAGCTCAACCTATCTGAAACAACTAAATGTAGGACTTATTCACGGCAGAATGAAGTGGCAGGAAAAGGAAGAGACAATGACACTCTTTCAAAAGAAGAAATTCGATGTACTGGTGTCAACTACCGTAATTGAAGTTGGAATTGACATTCCTGACGCCAATATTATAATAATTAATGACGCTCACCGGTTTGGTTTAAGCCAGCTTCATCAGCTAAGAGGAAGAATCGGAAGAGGATCAAAACAGGGATTCTGCATTCTGGTCACAAGGGAAGATGTTTTAAAATTTAATCCTGGTCCTGACACCGGATATTTATCCACAGGTATAATTGAAAAACATAAAGCTTCACTTCGATTGCAGACAATGGTGCAATATCTTGACGGGTTCAAAATTGCTGAGACCGATCTCAAGCTGCGCGGACCGGGAGATATATTCGGCATCCGTCAAAGCGGTTTCCCTGAACTTAAATATGCCGACATAGCTTCCGACGGAGAATTAATATTAAATGCAAAGGAAGCAGCCTTCCGGATTATTCACGAAGATCCTGATCTGAAAAATCCTCTCAATCAGCTTATTAAAAAAAATCTTCTCGTAAATTACTCAGCACATCTCGACTATGCACGAATAGCATAGTAATACCGCTTCAGAAAAATATTATTTCTGATTATTCATCTAAAATTATTTTTTCGCCGTCCTAAAAATATTTTTTCAGAAGACAAAAAAATATTGACTTAAATTATATAATAGTTATATTTGCAAAAAAAAATTTTTCTTTAGGAGAAGTTATTTCGTTTTCTTTGTTTAGTGTTCGATTGAAAGTTGCTTTAACCTTCAATGTCAAACCGGAAGTAAATAATTCCCCGGAAGAACTATCTCCAATCCAATCTACACCTCCTTCTAAATTTAATTCACCTGATACTTATGCAGAATGGGATTCGTGGGACACGATCAATGCCGTGAGAGATGCTCTTGCAGAATATAATGATGTTGTTCTGATCGAAGCTGATGAAAATGCTTATGAAAAATTAAAACTGCTTAAACCCGATATAGTGTTCAATATAGCAGAGGGCTTTAACGGCATCAGCAGGGAGGCCCAGATACCCGCACTGCTTGATATGCTGGGAATTCCATATACCGGGTCCGACCCTCTGACATTATCCACCTGTCTCGATAAAGCCAGGACAAAAGAAATTTTAACCTATCACGGAATTGCAACTCCCAAATTTGTTGTTACCGATAATACTAATGGTTTCAAAAATGTTCCGCTTGAATTTCCATTGTTTGTAAAACCGGTAGGAGAAGGTTCCAGTAAAGGAATCTTTACATCAGGATTTGTAACCGGCAAAGAAGATCTAAAAAATGAAGTAGAGAGAATTGTTGGAAATTATAAACAGCCGGCTCTGATAGAAGAATTTCTTCCCGGGAGGGAATTTACAGTTGGTCTGCTTGGAAATAACAGCCATACCGAAGTCCTGCCCATAGTTGAAATAAATTACTCTGAATTCCCTAAGGATTTCATTCCGGTTTACTCGTATGAAGCCAAATGGATCCTCGATACAAAAGAAAATCCTCTTGAAGTATTTTCCTGCCCGGCTAACCTGGATGCTGAACTCGAAAAAAGAATTAAGGATACTGCTTTAAGAGCATACAAGACATTGAGGTGCCGCGACTGGAGCAGGATCGATATCAGGCTGGATAAAAATAATATCCCTAATATAATTGAAGTGAATCCCCTTCCGGGGATTTTACCAGACCCGAAAGAAAATTCCTGCTACCCCAAAGCGGCAAGGTCAGCGGGATTATCTTACAGCGAAATGATTAATAAAGTTTTATCTTCTGCAGTAAAGAGATATAATCTTCAATGAAAAGTGATTCGAAAATATTGATCTGTTATAATGCTCCGGTCAGTCTCTTTTCCGTATACAGCGGAAAACCCGCCGGTAAAGGCATAACAATGGATGATCTTTCGGAAGTTTCCTTTGCAAAGGAGATAAGTAAGATCCAGACTGCACTGAAAAAGAGTTTCAGCGAAGTAAAATCTTTCAGTGTCACCCGTGATGTGAACGGGACATTAAACTATTTAAAGGAATTTTCCCCTGATGTAATATTTAATTTTGTTGAGTCTATTGAAGGTATTGCCTCATTTGAATTTTCAATGGCAGCTTTATTCGAGCTGCTCGGATATCAGTTTACAGGAAATACCCCGAATACTCTCGGCAATTGTCTGAATAAAGAAAGAACTAAAAATATCCTCCGGTCATTCGGCATTGCAACCCCAAACTCCCGTATTCTAAAAAATACCGGCAGCATCAGGACATTGAAAGGGATGAAATACCCGGTAATCCTTAAACTCCTTAACGAAGATGCAAGTATAGGGATTTCTGAATTATCCGTTGTAAATAACGACAAGGAATTACAGAAACATCTCACCTTTCTCCACGATACTTATAAGCAGGATGTACTGGCAGAAGAATATATCGACGGACGGGAGCTTAATGTAGCCATACTCGGCGAAAGAGTTCTACCGGTTTCGGAAATTAAGTTCGACGGCCTGCCGGAAACTTTTCCTAAGATAGTAACTTATGAAGGAAAATGGATGGCGGAAAGTATTTATTACAGACATACGAAACCTGATTGCCCTGCTAAACTTGATAAAACCACCGAAGAAAAAATTAAAAAAACTGCCCTGAGAGCATTTGCTGCAATGAATTGCAGAGATTATGCCCGGGTGGATATACGTTTGGGTATAGATGGTACACCTTTTGTTATCGAAGTGAATCCGAACCCTGACATTTCCCAGGATTCTGGCTTTGTCCGGGCTGCAGCTGCAGCAGGAATCAGTTACCCGGAATTGCTTGCGGCAATAGCAGGATTCGTGATTGCCAGAAAAAATTATGGTTCGAACGTTAAGGCGAGCTGACACAGCTAAATTAGAAAGATTGCTTGGAAGAATTCCAATTTTTTCTAAAAAAGAAATTGAAGTTGCAATGGAATTGATAAACATTGCGGCACTGAACCCGGAACAAACAGATTATAATGTCTTTGTGCTGGAGGAGGAAAATAAAATTCTCGGATATTACTGCGCCGGACGCCGGGCACTTACCGACGGCGTTTATGATCTTTACTGGATCGCTGCAGATCCCGACGCTGCAAGAAAAGGAATCGGGAGAGAACTCCTTACACACGCGGAAGAATTTGTAAAAGAGAATAAAGGAAGATGGATGCTTGCTGAAACTTCCTCCAAAGATGTTTATTCTGGGACCAGAAATTTTTATCTTAGAAATAATTATTCGATAATAGCTTCAATAAAAGATTTTTATACCGTCGGAGACGACCTGGTCGTCTTCGGAAAGTACTTTAGCTATTAGCAACAATCAGAAGGTTAATTCTTATGGAACTGTGGCAGCAAATGGTCAGAGACAGCGTTCATACTGTTGATGAGCTCGTAGAAAAATTCGGCATCGACAGAAAGGTAGCTGAGGATCTGGATGAATTTTTTCAGGCTAGGATAAATCCATATTATCTCAGCCTGATCCGTTATCCCGGCGATCCTATATGGCTGCAGTGTGTGCCCGACAAAGCAGAGCTTGAAGATATCGATGCAGAGGCCGACCCTCTGATGGAAGATATTATGAGCCCTGTTCCGAATATCACCCACCGCTATCCTGACAGAGCACTTTTCCTCGTAACAAGCCAGTGCGGACTCTATTGCCGCTTCTGTACCAGAAAAAGGAAGGTTGGGGATTATGAAAAGATATCAATGAAGGGACTGGAAAGTGCTTTCAGATATCTTGAACAGCATACTGAAATCAGAGATGTGATTCTTTCGGGCGGCGATCCGCTGATGCTTACTGATATTATGCTGGAAAAGATCCTTCAGAGAATTAGGGCGATCCCTCATATCGAGATTATCAGGTTGGGAACCAAGATGCCCTGCGTACTTCCGCACAGAATAACCGACAGTCTGTGTGAGATGTTAAAAAAATACCATCCTATCTTTGTTAACACTCACTTTAATCATCCATGGGAAATAACCCCCCAGAGTATGCACGCCTGTGAAATGCTTGCAAATGCCGGCTGTCCCGTAGGCAACCAGATGGTTCTTATGAAAGGAGTAAATGACGATCCTGCAGTAGTAAAAGAACTGATGCAGAAACTGCTGAAGATGAGAGTTCGTCCTTATTATATGTACATGGCCGATGAAACAAAGGGAGCAAATCATTTCCGTACGTCTGTTGAAACAGGATTAAATATTATCGAGGCTCTCCGCGGACATACAAGCGGACTTGCAATTCCTCATTTTGTAATCGATGCCCCCGGCGGCGGCGGAAAAGTTCCGTTACTCCCGAATTATATACTCCACAAAGATTCGCAGAAAATTATTATGAGAAATTATAAGCATAAGGTTTATGTCTATAAGAATTATAATGATGCGAATAATCCTCCGGTACTAACCGAAGCCGAACCTCAAAAGGTTGCTGCACGGAAGACTACTCAAAAACGGAGAGGTACAAAGAGGAAAAAAATTCTTCAGCCTGTAAAAAGCTAAAAAGTAAAATCCGGCTTAGGCCGGATTTTTTTATTCTTCCATAATACTTAGAATATCTTTTTCAAGAGTTTCTTCAGGAGCTTCGATTATCCTGCCTATCTCCTCTTCATTATCATAGAAAATGATCGTCGGAACGAATTCGATATTAAGGTCGGTCACTTCCCCTTCCAGGCCTTTCTTTTCCCTGTCGACTGCTATAAGTGTTACTTCCTCAGAAGGATATTGAAGATAATCGAGTATTTTATAAAGGCGGGGCACCTGCATATGGCTGTCGCTGCACCAGGTTCCCATTACAATTGTTATTTTAATTTCATCAGGAATTTCCCCGATCTCATCAAGTGTTGCCGTGTCTATAACATAGCTCTCATATTCCGAATCAAACCAGCCGGAAAAACTGGTATCCGAAAAAACTTCTCTTGTGCTGAAACCGATCGCCATCGGCTCCCCCTTTTTCTCATCCTTGATAATTGTGTTTTTATCCTGGGCCGGCAGAAAAACAGCACAGACCGCCGTTAATAAAAAAATAAACTTAAAAATGTTTTTGTTTTTCATACTGAATTCTTTCTTAAATCTATGCCCCATAATAGTTTGTTGCGCAGTGTCTGGAAATAGCTGGTAAATGAGGTGCTCACCAGCTTAACTGATCTGATGCTTTTCTTTACTTTTAGCTCAAGGGGAGGCTTAAATGAAAAAACTCTCTGTCCATCACAGTTAACGTGAATTTCTTTATGCTGGGAATCGGCTTTAATTAATATTTCCTGGAATCCCGGCAGTACAATGGGACGAACACTCAAGCTGTGAGGTGAGATAGGTGACAAAGTGATTGTGTCTGTTAAAGGACTAACAATAGGACCTCCTGCAGAAACAGAATATCCGGTTGTTCCAGTCGGAGTTGCAATAATCAATCCGTCTGCCGCAAAAGTAGTAACATATTCGCCGTCGACGGTGATTGAAAGTTCAATCATTTTAGGCCAGCCGCCTTTATCTATCACAAGATCATTTATAGCATAAAGCGGTCCGATATTGTGCCCTATGCAGTCGCCCGTTATAATCATCCGCTCTTCAATTTTATAATCATTTTTGCTGATCTTGTCTATCAAAACATCTATATTATCTATAGGTACCTCTGCAAGAAATCCAAGTTTCCCAAGATTTATTCCTAACACCGGCTTATCATAAAATTGAGCTTTGAAGGAAGTGGCAAGCATAGTTCCATCTCCTCCAATGGAAATAATCAAATCACTTTTTTTACAAAGCGCATCTATCTGTTTAAATGAACTTTTTTTGAGTTTTTTATCAATAAGGTCCTTATATACTAAAAGCTCATCGCTAAGAATGAAATCAATTTCGTGGGCTATTAGTTTTTTGGCAAAAACACCGACAACTTCAAAAACGTGTTCCTTGGTAATATTTGCAACAATTCCGACAATCATAAAAATTCAGTCAGCTTTAGGTTTCCTTATTTTCTTCCGGACTGCTTTCCGGTTTCTTGTTTACTTCATCTACATAGTTCAATTTCAGTTCCTTGATTACCTCATCAAGAAATTTTGTTTCATAGTCTGTTAAATTCCCCTTTGTTTTTTCTTTAAGCATATCGAGTGTGTCGATGGAAATTTTTGCATATTCCATATTCCGCTCGATCTTATCTGAAACAGGGTTTTTAAGTTTCCCCATAGAAAGTAACGCCATCTGCTGGTTCTGGATCACCACCTGCATAAACAGCAGCTCATTATTATTACTAAAATCCATATTTAATTTCCTCTTTTTAATTCCCATAATTTACAATATTTGGTAAAAACATATGCCGATGAAAAGACGGCAAGAATAAATCCCTGTATACCATCAAGGAATCCTCTTTTTAATATATACATCTTAATGAACAGCAAAAAAGGTCTTAAAATAATATCCGTCATCCTGAATTTTTTATTCGAACGGAAAAGATCATCCGCAGCGAGGGACGTATACAAATTAAATTTGTTGAAGTAGTGGGTAATATTGGGATCGGTATAATGTTCAATGTCATTCCGGAATTCACCGGTTTTACCTTTTATTTCTAAATGCTCGTGAACATTATTTGAACTGAAATTAATAAACTTTTTATTGAAAAGCCTGGCTACCCTTCCCGGGTACCATCCCCCGTGCTTAATCCATCTTCCAAGAAAAAAAGATTTCCGTGGGAAGGTATATGCATTAAACTGCGGAGAGGTATTTTTGAAATTTTTAATTTCTTCAACAAGAGCAGGAGTGATTGATTCATCTGCATCAATCCAGAGTATCCAGTCGTGCTCGGCAAGTATAACCCCCTTCTTTTTTGTTTCTGCATATCCCTGCCAACTTAACTTCAAATATTTTACATTTCTGAATGAAGTAACAATTTCTTCCGTAGCATCGGTGGTGGCGCTGTCAATCAGAACTATAATTTCATCGATGCAGTCGAGCTGACTCTCGATGCACCGCCTGATATTCTGCTCTTCGTTCTTGGCAATTATTATGGATGAAAGTTTCAAATACTCACTTTAAAGGATAAATATTACTTTTTCCCTCAGGAAAGATTGGAATATTAATAGTAATTTCAAATTTAAAAAGAACCTCGCCCGCCTTGAATCGGACTAATTTGAGCCTCGAAGTGGACTAACTATTAAACACTCAGTCAATATGTTATAAAAAAAGGGTAACTCACATCCACCTAAAACACCCATTTTTAATAGTTTTTAACAGGTTTTTTACAAAAATTTCGAAAAACTATAACTTTCCGGGGATTATGCCCGAATAGCCCGGAGATACCCAACATACCCGGATCGGGCTAAATAGGCCACAATTTGCCTGAGCACTGTCCGCCCATCGCCTGAGCACTGTCCGCGCATAATTATATATAAACCAGGATTTTGTACTAGAATTTTTATTTAATCATTTAACTACTGTAAAAGTACAACTCCGGAAAAGTCCGGAAGTGCGGAAGTTTTAATATATTAAGCCAGAATAATTATTTTGACTAAGAATATTACTCCTCAATCCTTAACAATGAACCGGGCAAAGGAATTTTTTGAGCTTTTCAGATCAAAAATTCATGCCGGGTCAGTTGCCGAGCTCAGCTGGGTTTTTTTAGGACAGCTGCTTAATGTAGTGCTGGGATTTGCAATCCTGAAGATACTTTCTAAAATGGGTACACGGGATTATGGAGTATATGCCCTTGTAATAACTATCTCTTCCCTTTTAAGCCTTACTTTTTATGGTCCTCTTGTTCAGGGATTCATCAGATTTTATTATGATTACCTCGAACGGAAAGTTATCCATCACTACCTGCATTTTGTTTACCGCATAATATTTTTTACGGGAATTATACATTTTATTATTGCATTGTGCTGCGGCTTTGATATGCTGTTTTCTTTAATATTGGACTTGCTCCCCTGGCGGTGTTTTTTGCTGGCAGTTTATATTCTTGCACTCCGTACAGGCGAATTTTTTAACGCATTCCTCAGCATAATCAGGAAACGTAAAGAAAATTCTCTTCTTCAGGGGGGAGAAAAAATATTTTTAACAGCTGCCCTCTTTTTTCTTTTGTACAGCAGGGAACTCACGCTTCTGCCGGTCTTTATAATTTTAACACTTGCAGCCTCACTTTTTACTTTAATTAAGATCGCCGTGTTCAAAAAATTTGTGCCGGCACCTGAAGAAAATACAAAAGAGAAATACCCTGAATTAAAAATTGAGATCAGTAAAAAGTTAATCACCTATATTCTCCCCTTCCTGATATGGGGAATAACAGCCTGGCTGCAGTTGAATGGAGAAAAATGGATAATTGCGGGACTGCTATCAACATCGGATGTTGGAATATACGCCGTGATGATCTCCCTGATAAGTGCGATGGTAGTATTTCCGAATAATATTCTTTCCGAATTCACTACTCCTATTATTTTTCAGAACTATACGGATCTTAACGACCGGTTGAAGGTTAATCTCGGCTATACATATATAAGATTAAATATGCTGCTGGTGCTGATGATATCGATTTTTGCAGCAGTCCTTACAGGATTTTGGGGCAGGGAATTAATTCTGCTTATAAGCAGTCAACAATATGCAGTTTATGCTGACCTTCTCCCCTGGCTCTGTTTGGGAACGGGTTTATTTTATACAGGACAGGCGCTGGCTACCCTTGGTTTATCAATGAACCGTCCCGGCAAGTATATTTCTCCTAAAATAATAATTGGTATTTTATCCGTTGCACTTAATTATTTCCTTATCAAATCAATCGGGATAACGGGTACGGCTTATACAGCAGTGGTTGTAGGTGTTATCTATTTATTTTATATCGCAATGATAAACAGAGGCATTATGAAATCAATGAAAGCCGGGATATGAAGGCAGCAGTAATTCTGATGCAGTATGATTACGGTGATCAGAAAAGAGGTTTCTCTTATGAGTATATAAACATCTTTCTGCCGCTGAAAAAAATCATGGGGGAAGATAATGTTGTGCTTTTTGATTTCTATGCCGAGTTTAAACAGAACGGCAAAGCTTTGATGAATAAAAAGTTAAAAGATCTCATTACATCAGAGAAACCGGATTTTGCACTCTTCTGCTTATTTGAAAATGAGTTTGATGAAGAATCACTAAAAAGCTTAAAAGAAAATACAGTTACGGCCGCATATTTTTTTGATGACCCCTGGCGAAAAGAATTTGCCCGCTACTGGAGAAAATATTTTGATTACTCAACAACCCCTGATTATTACTCCTACCTCAACTATATCAATAGCGGGGAGAAGAATATATTTTATATCCCTTTTGGTTATAACCCCGATATCTATAAAAAAGTGGAGACGCCGAAAAAGTATGACGTTTCTTTTGTGGGAGGGTATAATCCCTACCGGAAATGGGTACTTGATTATTTAAGGAATAGAGGAGTAACAGTATCCGTATTCGGCAGAGGATGGGGAGATTCCTGGCTTTCGCAGGAAGATATGGTAAAGATATTTAATGCTTCAAAGATAAATTTAAATCTTTCCAACAGTATCAGTTATGACTACCGTTATTTGCTTTCAGCACTAAAATCCCCTAAAGATATTAAACAAATGCTTCTGCTTAAGAAAAACAAGGAGCAGGTAAAGGGACGGCATTATGAAATAAACGGATGCGGCGGTTTTCAGCTAAGTTATTTTGTACCAGGACTCAATCTGGTTTATGAGATCGATAAAGAAATTGCTGTTTATGAAAATATTGATACTCTTCCGGATGAAATAAATTTCTTTCTGAATAACGAGGAAGTCCGTAATACCCTTGCAGATGCAGGTCACCAAAGATCATTAAAAGATCATAAAGCCGAAATATACCTTCAGGAACTTATACGCAGGATAACTAAATAAATTATAATGAAGAGCAATCCATTAGTCTCTGTAATAATCCCCTGTTTTAATTCAGCCGCTTATATCAGCGATAGTCTGAATTCGGTTTTAGGCCAGACTTATGACAATCTTGAGGTGATCGTTATTGATGATTCTTCTTCAGATGATTCAGTGAAAATTATTAAAGCGGTTGCAGAAGAGGATAAAAGAGTAAAAGTATACCAGATAACTCATTCAGGACGTCCTTCTGTTCCCAGGAATTATGGTATTGCAAAATCTTCGGGTGAGCTGATCGCCTTTATTGACAGTGATGACCTCTGGAAACCAGACAAGCTGGAAAGGCAGGTTCCCTTCTTTTTGAAAATGGAGGGAATTGTCTTTGTCTACTCAATGAGTGTCACATTCGGCAAGGTAAATATTTTTTCTGAGAACTATGAAGTGCTTCCTTTACATTTCAGGGCTGCTCAGAGCCGGAGTGATCTGTTAAAAATCGGCAACACCATACCGCTTTCATCCGTTATTGTAAATGCACAAAGCATAAAAGAAGCGGGGGGATTTGATGAGGATCCTGAATTAAAAGTGGAGGATTATGACCTCTGGCTGCGTTTAAGTGAAACGGGATCATTTCTTTTTATTCCCAGGCAGCTTGTTTATTACCGTATTCACGATAAGCAGTTCTCTGCTGACTGGGAAACAAAAGCGAAAAGATTAAAATATCTTGCAGAAAAAAGAAAGCTGGATATTCCCGAATACCGTTTCATCAGAAGAAAGAAAGGCTTACACCTGGTAAGGAATTTCGTGCACCTGCAGAGCCTATTGTGGGTAAGGATATTGGGATTAATGGATAGATCAAAATGACCGCTTCAGGATTACAGAAGGTATTAATGATTACCTCAAGGGCAGATTTCGGCGGCGGTCCTGAACATATCTTCAGACTTTTGAATTCACTAAATGGCAAAATAGATTTCTATGTAGCCTGTCCTGAAGATTACCCCTATTGGAGAATGTATATTAAACTACTGGGATCTGAGCATCTGATAAAGATCCCGCACAGAAAATTTGCTTTTGCACCTCTCTGGAAAATAGCTTCATTCTGCAGAAAAAATAAGATCAGGATAGTACATTCACACGGTAAAGGAGCCGGAATATATAGCCGGATGCTGTCGTTTATTTGGGGACTTAATACAGTACATACTTTTCACGGTATTCATACCGGTGCTTATTCTGACCTGAAGAAAAAATTATACCTATGGCTTGAGAAATTTTTATCACTCTACAACATCCAAATTTATTTCTGTTTCCGAAGGGGAGATGAAAATAGCCGTGGGATCCGGATTTGCCCCTTCCCGGAAAATCGTTTTAATACCGAACGGCACCCCTATACCTCAGAAAACAGCGTCCTATTCTTTCGGCAGCAGCAGTACTCCAGATATTGCCACCATTACAAGATTTGATATTGCCAAAAATACCGCTTTACTGATTCCGGTTGCTGAAGAGCTGCTTAAAGTGACAAACAATTTCAGATTTACCATAATAGGTACGGGTGAATACTATGAGGAGTTCCGGAATGCCATTACTCAAAAAAAATTAGAGAGCTGTTTCAATTTAACAGGCAGCGTACTTAATTCCGGTGATTATTTAATTAACTCCTTTTGTTATATTTCTACCTCCCGATGGGAAGGACTTCCGTTAGGAGTTCTTGAGGCAATGAGCTATGCCCTTCCCGTAGTTGCAACAGATGTAACAGGCAACAATGATCTTATCGAAGGAAATATTAACGGCTGCCTTTACAGTATTGATAAACCAGCTGACGCTGCAGCATGTATATTAAAATTGTTAAACAATGAAGGCCTCTATCGGAGCTTTGCAGTTAATGCCAGGAAAAAAGTCATTGAACATTACAGCCTTTCTGTAATGGCAGAGAAAACTTACAACTTATATTCAGGTTTAAAGGATAATTGAAAACTGCTATAGTTCACGACTGGTTTGTCGGGTATGCCGGTTCAGAAAAAGTTGTAGAATCTCTTACCAACATCTGGAAAGATGCAGATATATTTTGTTTATTTGATTTTTTAAGCAATGATGACCGGAAGCAGGTGCTGAAAGACAAGAAACCGGTAACATCATTTATACAGAACCTTCCTTTTGCACGCCGGAATCACCGCAATTATCTTCCCTTATTTCCTTATGCAATTGAACAGTTCGATCTCTCAGGATATGATCTTGTAATTTCAAGTTCACACGCTGTTGCCAAAGGGGTTCTTACCAATAGCAGTCAGCTTCATATTTGCTACTGCCATACCCCTATAAGATATGCCTGGGATCTGATGAACCAGTATCTCGACAAGACAGGTTTGAATAAAGGCCTTAAAAGTTTTGTTGTACGGGCTGTTTTACATTACATACGGATGTGGGATATAAATACAGCTTCCAGACCCGATCATTATGTTGCTAATTCAAATTATATAGCTGGACGGATTAAAAAAATATATGGAAAAGATGCAGAAGTAATTTATCCTCCTGTGGATATTTACCCTCCCGGGGGTATTGTTCCAAAAGATAATTATTATATCACTGCATCACGTCTTGTTCCTTATAAACGTGTAGATCTGATTATTTCAGCATTTAGTTCAATGCCCGGCAGGAGACTGATTATTGTGGGGGACGGTCCGGAACTTAATAATTTAAGATCAATGGGGGCACCTAACATAACTTTTACGGGGTACCTGCCTGGACAGGAGCTGAATTCCTATTTAAGTAAGGCGAGAGCATTTGTTTTTGCAGCAGATGAGGACTTTGGAATAGCTCCCATAGAAGCATTAGGCTGCGGTACGCCGGTAATAGCTTTAAATAAAGGAGGCACTGCAGAAACCATTAAGGACGGAACCTTTGGAATTCTATTCGATCGGCAGGATGTAAAATCCATATCAGATGCAGTAAACAGATTCGAAAACAATGCTGATTCCTTTAAGCCGGACCTGCTGAGAACTTATGCACAGCAGTTCGGCAGAAATATTTTCGAGCAGAAAATAAAAGCATTTGTGGATAATAAAATTGAATCCTTTCAAAAGCATAAATGATCGCAAATAAGAAATCTTTTTTTTACTTAAGATTATTCATTGATCTTATAATTCTGAACGGCACGTTCATTCTTGCTGCCGCTATAGCCCAGTCTTTTAATCTTCTTCTTTTCCGCAGTTATATGTTTGCCCTTATGGCAATACTGAATTTTGTATGGTACTTCATCTCCAACGTCCTGAATTTTTATGATGATTTCAACACGCGTTATTTTTCATTTCAGTTTACGGCAGTACTAAAGAACATTATTGCCCAGGCAGTAGTATCGGTTTTTTTTATTTTCATAGTTAAAGAAGATCTGTTTACAAGAAACTTTATTGTTACCTATTCCGTTCTGCTCCTTGTATTTATAAGTATAAGAATACAGATCCTGAGGGTAGTAGTTAAAGCTGTTGCAGGAAGAGAAAAAAACCTGCGCAATCTGTTGATAATTGGAGCAGGCGAGCTTGGTAAAAACTTTCATAATATTATTACTGCCCATATCGATTTCGGCTTGAACTTTACGGGGTATCTTGATAATGTCCAGGAGACCGATAAGAAAAATGAAATTCTTGGAGGAGTAAAGGATCTCGAGACGGTAATAATTAATCATAAAATTGAAGTTGTAGTAATTGCAATCCCCCTGTATGAATCATCATCACTTAACGATATTATCAAGATCTGCAACAGGCATGCCGTACGTACACATATTATACCTGATTATTTCCAGTTCCTTTCTAAAAAGTTCAGGCTGAATATGCTGGGTGATCTCCCGATAATTACGATACGGGATGAACCACTGGCAGAGATCCACTGGAAGATTGTAAAAAGAGTTTTTGATTTTATATTTTCGATTATCGCAATATTGCTTCTCCTTACATGGCTTATTCCTCTTATCTATATTTTAAACCTGATCTATTCTCCCGGCAAGCTTTTCTTTGTACAGGACCGTGTCGGAACGGGAAATAAATTATTCAAATGTTATAAATTCCGGACAATGCATACAGCTCAGCCGCAGCAGTTCAAACCAGCTGTTGAAGAGGATCCGAGAATAACTAAAATTGGTAAATTCCTCAGGCGCTCAAATCTTGATGAGCTTCCCCAGTTTATTAATGTCCTTAAAGGCGATATGTCTGTGGTAGGGCCGCGCCCTCATCCCATCGCATTTAATGAGGTTTACAGCCAAATCGTTGATGAGATACGGCTTCGCAGTTTAGTAAAGCCGGGTATAACCGGATGGGCCCAGGTACACGGTTTCAGAGGGGATGTCCAGGATGAAGAAGAGCATAGAAACCGTACTCTTAAAAGAATAGAATATGACATCTGGTACATTGAGAATTGGACATTCTGGCTGGATATTCAGATAATATTAATGACTGTATGGCAGATGCTTAAAGGGGATACAAAGGGAATTTAGTACTAATGGGTAAAAAAATATTGATAACAGGGGCTACAGGACTAATCGGGAAACGGTTGTGCGCAAAGCTAGTCTCGCGCGGTGATGAAATAACAATCTTTACAAGAACAGCTGAGAAAGTAAAAATGCCTTCATCCGCCAAGGCAGTTGAATGGAATTATCACAATCCCGATGAATGGAAAGATCACCTTGAGGGACAGGATGCCATAATTCATTTGGCTGGTATAAATCTTTTCACTCACAGATGGACCGATAAATTCAAATCGCGTATACTGGAAAGCCGTAGGGTTTCCACTTATAATCTCAGCATGGCAATAATTAACCTGAAGCGTAAACCGGAAGTGTTTATTTCAGCTTCGGGAACCGGTTATTATGGAGACCAGGGGAATGCGGAAATAACTGAATCATCTCCAGCAGGTACTGATTTTCTGGCAGAGGTTTGTAAAGTGTGGGAATCAAATGCAGCATATGTAGAAAAATCAGGTGTTAGAAGAGTCAGCATCAGGACCGGTGTTGTTTTAAGTCCTGAATCAGGAGCACTAAAAGAAATGCTTCTCCCTTTTAGATTATTTGTGGGCGGGCCGCTTGGAACCGGCACGCAGTGGTTTTCCTGGGTTCATCTTTCAGATGTAGCCGAGAGTTACATTTTAGCAGTGGATAATAAAACTATATCAGGTCCTGTTAATGTTACCTCCCCTCACCCGGTAACAATGAATGAATTTGCCAAAACGTTAGGAAATGTTCTTAACCGACCTTCTCTTTTTAAGGTACCTTCTTTTGCACTAAAAATAATTGTCGGGGAAGCAGCCGAGGTTGTAACTTACAGCCAAAAAGTTATTCCCTCAAAATTAATATCTGCAGGATTCAGATTCCGATTTCCGCATTTAAAAGAAGCTCTGGGCGATCTCCTCAGATAACCGTTGAAACGGTTCAAATAACCTTTTAATTCTGTAGGGGCGGTTCCCCAACCGCCCGCTATGGGTAATATTTCATTAGATCTGAAATAATGATCATCTTTACGTTGAAATTAAAGTTAAGAATTAGGACAAAGGGGTTGAATATAATTTATTTATTCAATTCCCGCTATGGTTTTGGTAAATCGCTCTGTATGGATCCTCAAGCTGTACAATACTCAGCCATAAATTAGATTAAACGCTGGTGCTGGGAAATGGGATACAGGCTGCCGAAACATTTCGGCAAGTGTAAAGATGTTCACGGGCACTCCTCTAAAATGACTGTAGAGATCGAAGGGGATATAATGTCCGGTGGTGTGGTGGATTATTATGATCTCTCAAAAATTGTAAGAATGTTGTATGAGATGGTACTAATAAAAATAATGGTATTCCGACTGAAATACTTCTTCCATCCTCCGGAAACATAAATAATACGTTTGTGGTCTCGATTGAGCGGGCGGTTAGGGAACCGCCCCTACAGCCATTGATGGATGGGTTATAAAAAAGGCGGCTATACCGGCCGCCTTTACGAAGTTTTATTATTTACTCTTATCAGGATAATCAGGAACCTTAGGTATAACAGGAGGATTATTTTTTAATTCCTCAAGGGCAACCTCAATTGCTTTGTTGAGCTGCTGATCATTTCCTTCATATTCCTGGGCAGGATCGTTATCAACATAAATATCGGGATCTACACCATAACCTTCCATTACCCATTTATCTCCTTCGAGACTATATCTTGAGAATTCCGGTCTGTTTAGAAATCCGCCGTCAACAAAAGGAAGTGTTCCTCTTATTCCTACAACTCCTCCCCAGGATCTCTTACCCACTAATTTACCAACTTTATACTTCTTAAATCGGTAAGGGAAAATATCACCATCTGAAGCAGAAAATTCATCCAGCAGAGCTACTTTAGGACCAACGTGCATTCCACCGGGATTATATTGCGGAGTTCCGTTCCTGGCGATATCAATCATTGCAGCTTCTCTTGTTAATCTTTCGATGATCATCGGAGAAACATTACCGCCGCCGTTGCCTCTGACATCTATTATCAATGCCTGCTTCTTAAGCTGCGGATAAAAATATTTCACAAATTCATTAAGACCGCCTGAGCCCATATCGGGAATATGAATATAACCTACCTTACCGTCCGATGCTTTATTTACCTTATCAATATTATTCTGAACCCAGTTGAAATAATAAAGAGGCTGCTCATCTGCTGTAGGTATAACTACAGTCTCGTGACTCCCGCTTTCTGAAGCTGAAGAATTTACGGTCAGGGTAACCTGCTTACCTGCTGTTCCGAATAATTCTTCATAAATATTTTTAATGTCTTTTGCAGATTTTCCGTTGACTGCAATAATATAATCGCCTTCATTAACTTTAACGCCTATATCCGTTAAAGGAGAACGTACATCCTTCGTCCAGTTCTGTCCATTAAATATTTTAGTTATTTTGAAATAACCTGAAGCATCCTTTTCGATCTTTGCACCAAGGAGTCCCATTTTAATTCTTTCTGCTT
Organism: uncultured Ignavibacteriales bacterium; assembly: GCA_963764685.1. Lineage (GTDB taxonomy): Bacteria > Bacteroidota > Ignavibacteria > Ignavibacteriales > Ignavibacteriaceae > CAVXTT01. The sequence goes on along the minus strand of CAVXTT010000022.1, from coordinate 155,300 downwards.
TCGGATAATCCCCACCGCCTACATATGCGTGGCCTGCACTTAGTTCACCAATCATTTCTCCGATTATGTAAGTCAGATCGGCACGGTGGTTTACATATTGAACAAGTGGTTCATAATTAGTCTTAACTTTATCCCAGTCGACTCCATGCATATTAGGTGCATAAAAGAAATCCCTCATCTGGCGCCAGCTCTCATCAAATATTTGCTTCCACTCCTCTTTCCTGTTCAGCTTCATTTTCATATCGGAAAGATTCAAGCGTTCTTTAATTTCAATCTTAGAATTCGGGAGATCGATAATGGCAAATGCTCCATTCTGTCCGACAAGCATTTTTTTCTGATCAGCTGAGATTTCGTACCCGTTTATCTCTCCAAGCTCGGTCTCTTTCTGCTTTGCAAGATCATACATAAGTATTTTTGGTTTCTCATCAGCGCTGCCTGCGCGCATATAGTAAACTAAATCACCTGCAGAAGCCAGGTTAAAATAATTTGATGCCTCGATAGGAAATTCTGCGATCCGGCTTTCAATACCATCGGCATCCACTTTTATATCGGTACTCTCAGTCTTCTTTTCTTCTTTCTTCTCCTCCTTGCCGTTATCTTCTTTTATTACAACCTCATCGCTTTTAGGTTCGAAAGGAGATTTTGTGTCAGCGGCTAAAGTAACAAGATATATTTTCGACATATCCTGATAAATATGGTTCCATTCCATCCATCCGTATTTAGGCGTAAAGCTTCTGTTGGAAACGAAGAACAGGTATTTACCATTTGAGCTGAATACCGGGGTTCCTGAGTTATACCATCCGTCGGTAACAGTATAATTTTTATTCCCTTCAATTGAATGAATAAATATTCTCGATATCTGTTCCTCATCATTTTTGGAGTAGGAAATCCATTTACTGTCAGGTGACCAGCTGTATTCGGAAATCTCCCAATCAGGTGATTCATCAACCAGGGTAATTTTTTTAGAATCTATATCCACATACTGCAGACGCTGCTCCCTGTCGCTCCATAATAATTTCTTGCTGTCGGGCGACCAATAAGGCTGGTATTTATAAACTCCTTTATTATCAGTAACCTGCACCGGTTCTGACTTTCCATCCTGGGGGGTGATATATATCTGGTCTTCCCCTGATTTATCTGATATATAGGCAATCCACTTACCGTCAGGGGACCATTTGGAATTCCTCTCGTGTACGCCTGAGGTATTTGTAAGATTTCTCGTATTCCCGTTTTTAAATGGAACTGTAAACACTTCCCCGCGGGCTCCGAATAATGCACGATTCCCATCAGGTGAGATTTCAAAGTTTGAAACATTTTTACTTACATCAACAAAACCACCTCTGCCTATATCCAAATCTTCATTTAAGTAAATATTTATTTTACTTTCCTTACCTGCAGCGAGATCATATTTATAAATATACCCGCCGTTCTCGAATACAATTGCATTATCACCCAATGAAGGAAACTTTACATCATAGTCGGTAAAATTTGTAAGTTTTTTGGTCTCTTTTGTAGTAAGATTATAAGAGAACAGGTTCAGTCTTGCATCCCGATCGGAAATAAAATAGATCATATCACCGCGCCACATCGGGAATATATCCTGTGCGGGATTATTGGTCACGTTTGTTGTCTGTTTAGTATTGAAATCATATATCCAAACATCATCAGCCTGTCCTCCACGGTATCTCTTCCAGGTTCTGAATTCGCGGAATACCCTGTTATAGGCAAGTTTACTAAGATCATCTGAATAAGTGCAGAAACCTCCTCTCGGAAGTGGAAGCTGCTCAGCCATTCCTCCCTCAGCAGGCACCTGATAAAGCTGCCCTTTAAAATCATTAAACTCTATCCATCTCGAACGGAAAATAATATTATCATTTCCCTTCCAGCACATTACAATATTATTGGGACCCATACGGTCGGATACATCATCCCTGTCGAGTGTAGCGGTATAAGTTAATCTTTTAGGAACGCCTCCTTCAGAGGGTATTGAATAAACTTCTGTATTCCCGTCATATTGTGCGGTAAAAGCAATACTCTTTCCGTCTGGTGAAAACTTTGCAAACATTTCATAACCGGCATCATTTGTAAGTTTCCTTGCTGTTCCTCCGGAAGAAGAAACAGTATAAAGGTCTCCGGCATAGGAAAACACCACCTGATCTCCGTGAATTGTTGGAAACCTTAGAAGTCTTGCTTCATCCTGTGCGAAAGAAAAATTTATAAATGATACAACCAGAAGAATTGTAAAAGAGAACAGGGTTTTCATAGGAGTTCCTTTGAGATTTTACGCAGATATAAATTGGGGAGTAAAAATAAAGAAAAACGTAAAAGTGGCAAGAAAAATCGGATATCTAGCAAAATAACAGGTTAAACGGTAAAGTTTTAAATTATGGAGTATAATGCAAACGATTTAGAGCCGCCCGCATTCTGAATTTCCTTCCTTTTCTCTTCCAGCCATTCCGGAGATATCCCGTTTTCGACAGCCGTATTATTGAGCCATTGCAGTTCATTTTCCGATACAAGGTTATCAGAATAAGCCAGGGTCAGACCATCTTTAATAAACGACTCAGCTATTTTCTTGTCGGAAAATAAAACAGGAGAATCCGTTATATATTTGTTTGCAAGAAGGTTGCGGAGGGTATCCTCATAAAAATCTTTTGCAAAACCAAGCCTGGTTGCTATTCCCCTGATCATTTCTTTTTCGGAGTGAGCTAACTGATTATCTTTTTTGGCGACTATTAATAAACCTTTTAAGTAATTGCTTTTATCAATTACCGAAATGTTCATCCTTTTCCTTTCGTTTGATGTTCCTAATTTAGGAAATAATTCGTAATACAAAAATGGCAATTGGAGAAATAGTTATTAGTTCTTCGTTCTTAGTTTACAATATAACCTCTCCATTATTTGACCAAGAGCATCTTCACAGTTGAGCTGAAAGATTTTTGCAGAGATTCTGCTTCAAACTTACAGAGATAAACACCTGAGGGAAGATTGGAGGCGTTCCAGGTGTATCGATAAACTCCTGCAGATACATTATTATTCTCTTCAATCTGTACCACCTCCCCGATAATATTATAGATGGTTAATTTCAGCTTACCGGAATATGGTATATCTGCCGTTATAATTGTCTCCGGATTGAAAGGATTAGGGAAATTCTGATATAATCTATATTCAGATGGAATTTCATTATTATCGTTGACTGCAGTTATTACAGTGGAACCCTGCTTCAGCACTATATCGTTACCATAATCAAAGACAAGACCCGCGGGTTTCTTGTTAAAAGCAAATTCAAATATCTGGTTATTAGTTTCACTGAAAATTGTAAATAAAGTATCCGTGCCATCGCCGAAATTGACTTTTAATTTTACGGGCATCTTGAAGAATGATGCATTTGCTTGTGTTTGTTTTACAAGAAGGGAAATTTTCCATTGGCTCGACGATATTGAATCAATGTCATATGTATTCTGATATACAGGATGGTTAGGACCATATACCCACTCATCAAAAAACCAGCTAAGATCCTGTCCTGAAACGTTATTAAAAACCGATACTAAATCAGAAGTGTAGGCATTCTGATTTTTCAGTGCAGGATCTGTGGCATACTGTTTCAATCCAGCAAAGAATACAGAATCCCCAAGTACGGTTCTCAGCATATGAAGTACTCCCGATCCTTTTGCATATATAATTGCATAATTATATAAGATCACGATAGGCGGTGTGGTAACTGCCCAGGAAGGATCGTATATCGGGTATCCCGGATTTGTGGCCAGGTATTGAAGAGCGTGATTATCAACAGCTGTTTTGTACCCTGTATATCCTGATGTGTATTCATACCATAGCGCCTCGCAGTAAGTTGCAAATCCTTCATTCAGCCACACATCAGACCAGGTAGCCGGAGAAATCATATCCCCGAACCATTGATGAGAGAATTCGTGGGCAGCAAGTATTTCCTCCCAGCAGTTGGGACAGAGGCTTATCAGTGTCTGGTTTTCCATACCGGCAAACGGGAATTGAGAATTTAATGTAGCGAAGCCGCACTTCTCAAAGGGATAATCACCAAAGAGATCTGAAAAATATGTCATCATTGGCTGCATTTGATCTTTTATACTTTGCAGGTTTGCCTGGTTCTCTCCCTGGTTCCAGTAAAACCTTATTGGGACTGTATCATTTGTATTCGGATTTACCCAATTAGTAATATCCAGATTGTAATTCACTTTTGATGAGATTACCATTAAATATGTAGCAACCGGGTCACGGCTCACCCACCGGTAATAAATGGTATCTCCTGTTAAAACTGAATCCTCAAGCCTTCCGTTAGATCCCAATTTCACAGTTGAAGGTACTTTAGCTGTCAGATCAAGTGCTGCTTTGTCAGATGGCTTATCCCAGCAGGGAAACCAGTTCCTTGCAAATTCAGGAGGTGTGTTTGTGTATACAAATCCATTCGCAACAAAAAAGGCATTATCAAAGAAATTCAGGTGATGATAATAAATACGGACAGTAACAGTATCTCCCGGGTCGAAAGAAGCATCCAGGTTAATTGTTAGAATATTTTGAGTATGTGTAAATGAAATTCCCGCCAGACCTACTGAATCCACCGTCAAATATTCGTTTACTGCATTGAGTTTAATAAACGATAAAGCAGAATCTACCTTGAAATGTACTTCTTCAACTGCAGTGAATGATTTAGGGTAAGGAGGGGCATAACAATGATATATATCGAGGTTTAATTTATAGTTTAGAACATCATAAGTATGTTTGGGGGCTCCCATAATGTTCTGAGGATTCTGTCCATTTAAATAGCCTGCACATAAACAGATTAAGAAAACAGAAATAATTTTCATACTGCCTGCCGGATAAAATTTATACATCAATTTCATGAAAGATAATTAAAATATTATATCCGTTCTCTCAATTTATTGGTAATTTTAAGGGTTGTATTATGGGAAACATTTATGAAAACTCTGTTATTTTTCTGCCTTCTTCTTCTCTGCGCGAATAATTATCCTCAGGACAATGGAACAGATGGCTGGACTACATTTTTTGAGCAGTCCGGTTATAAAGCCACTCCCAAATATGAAGAATCGATAGCTTATTTCAGACGGCTCCAGGAGAATTCAGAATATGCCCGTCTGCTGCCGTTCGGAGTTACTCCACAGGGACGGGATTTATATTGTTTTATTGTATCAAAAGATAAGGCATTTACTTCTGCATCGGCATTCGCATCCGGGAAGCCTGTTATAATGATAATAAATGGCATCCATGCAGGAGAAATTGAAGGAAAGGATGCCTCAATGATGCTGCTAAGGGAGATTCTAATTACAAAAGAAAAAGAAAACTTCCTGGATAATACAATCCTGATGATCATTCCCGTATTTAATGTTGACGGGCACGAACGGAGATCTAAATATAACAGGATAAATCAAAATGGTCCCGAAGAAATGGGATGGAGGACTACAGCACAAAATTTAAATCTTAACAGGGACTGGCTTAAATGCGATACTCCTGAAATGCAGTCGATTGTAAAATTAGTTTCCCAATGGCTGCCTGATTTTGTAATTGACAGTCATACTACCGACGGTGCTGACTACCAGTATTTAATAACATACGGGACAGAAAAGTTTGCTAATATTTATCCTCCGACAGGCAGCTGGATCAGAAAAAAGTTCCTGCCATATTTAGAAAAAGCTTTAACTGAGAAGGGCTTTCTTTCAGCCCCATATACCGGATTTAAGGATGGTGATTTAAATAAAGGAATAACCGACTGGGTATCCCCTGCAAGATTTTCTACCGGCTATTTTGCTGATCAGAACCGCCCTACACTATTGATCGAGACACATATGCTGAAACCCTATAAGGAAAGGGTATTCGGTACTAAGGCAGCTTTCGAAACAGTAATAAAATTCATCTCGGATAACTCTAATGAGCTTAAGGAGTTGAATAGAAAAGCGGATACAGAGGGCATAAAGGCTTTTGTGTCTAAAAAAGAATATTTCCCTCTCAATTTTAGCGGAGCAGAAACGAATGTTCCCTTTACATTTAGAGGTATAAAGGTTGTAAAAGACTCAAGCAGGATATCGGGAAAAGAAAGGATCACATTTACAGGTGAACCATTTGAATTAGAGATCCCTTACTATAATGAAGTCGTTATCACCGATTCTATACTTGTCCCATCCGGCTATATCATTCCTGCCGAATGGAGGAATATTATAAACAGAATGCAGCTGCACGGGATAGTATGCGCTGAGATTAAAAAAGATACGCAGTTAAGTGTATGCCGGTACAAAATTAAAGATGTAAAATTCGCAGCCGCATCTTATGAAGGACATCAGACTGTAAATTACAAATTTGACACCTATACTGAAATAGTTATCGTTCCTGCAGGCGCTTATGTTATCAGCACAAATCAGAGAACATTAAAGCTGATCGTTCATCTTCTTGAACCTGCATCGGAAGATTCATTTCTTCACTGGGGATTCTTCAACAGCATCCTGGAGCAGAAGGAATACTTTGAGGATTATGTAATGGAAAAGACTGCAGAAGAGATGATCAAAAATAATCCTGCCCTGCTGGAAGAATTCGAAAAGAAACTTAAAGAAGATGAGGCATTCAGAAATAATCCCGATGCACGTCTTAACTTTTTTATGAGCGCTCCCCTATTTTGATAAGCAGTGGAACCTCTATCCTGTTATGGCATTGGACTAGTGCTTTAGCGGATTATTGGATTAGGTAAATGCACTGGCCAAAATAAATCAGAGTTTAGATAAAAGTATAGAATAATCAGATAAATTGGACAGATTCCACCTAAACTCTAAATCAACCCCTCTTTTAAAATAAACTTTCCCGGGCACCTAACAATAAAATCATTCTACCCCCTACACAACTCCTACTATGTCCTACTAAACTCCTACTATAACATTACCTTCGAAGAAGGGTTGTATTGAGGTTAAAGGGGTTGGGTACCGGGACAGATAGGTCTGGAAATAAGTGTTTAGTCAGATCTTTCCGGGTAATTACATTAAATTCAACAGGAGTTGTCTGATCCCTGTTCCTATAAACATATGCGTAATTCCGATATTCCGGGTGCAAAAGCAAGCATTACATGTAATTTTATTGCTTCTTTTTTTATTTCGTCATTTTGGACAGATATGTATAAATGGGAATTTAGAATCCTTAATTGGGCACCGCACTTCCGAACTTGCTGATTTTTAGATAAGTTTACGTAATAAATAAAATCTATTTCACATCAACTCCAGAGGTGAATATGAGAAATTTATTCCTGCTTTTATTCAGCCTGACCATTCTTGTTAATGCGCAGATCCAGTTTGATCCTCTTTATAATTTATCAAATACACCAGGTGCAACATCAGATTACCATTCTGTCTTCTCAAACGGATTATTTTTTTATGCTGCCTGGGGGGATAACGGTTCTGTTCTTTTAAATAAATCAACCGATCACGGCTTATCGTGGGGTCCGAACAGAACAGTTACCCCGAAGGTGCATATCCCGTTATTGCTGCGAGGGGGATAAATGAAATCGTAGTCCTTTATCACGATCTCGGTACGGGTGTATTTGCAACAAAGTCAGAGCGACGGCGGAATCAGCTGGTGGCTGACTCCCCAGCTCATTTCTACATTTTCCTACCGGACAGACACCACAACTCGCTGATGCTGGTATAAATTTATATGCTGTTTGGGAAGAACGTCCCGGCTCAAACTATGAGCTTTATTTCTCGAGATCTACAAACTTCGGCGACGGCTGGTCGACACCCGTAAATATTTCAAACACCTCAACCACTTCAAGATGGGCTCAGATATCTGGAAGCGGTAATACCGTCTACTGTACCTGGGTAGAAACAACCACATATCCATTTTCCGATATTTATTTTACAAAATCAGTTGATGCAGGGAATACCTGGTCAACACCCGTCAATATTACAAGCGACAGTCTTCCGCAGAACCGGATACATATGACAGTTACGTTAAGCGGGTATATTTATCTTGCCTGCGATAATATAACATCTTATCCAACATATAATTTTGATGATATCTATCTTATAAAATCCACTAATGGGGGAGATACCTGGTCAACAGCAGTTAATATTACAAATAACCCTGGCCACTCGAATACTCCCTGTATTGAAGTTGTTGAACCAAATATTTATTTCACCTGGTCGGATAATACACAATCGGCACCTGCTTATGATAACTCCGATATTTATTTCAAAAGATCCCCTGATGGAGGAATAACCTGGCAGGATTCTATTAAACTGTGTAGTAATCCTGAATCCTCCTCCCGCCCCAGGTTATGCTGGGCTTGGGATGGTCCGCTTCCAGCTCCCTGGATAGATCTGTCTGTAATATGGTACGATTACTCGACCGGAGATGCTGAAATATTAGCCAGGAACGGGAAACACTCTGTTCCTGTGGAATTAACTTCCTTTACCGCAGAAGCAGGAAATAATAATGTAAATATCCGCTGGACTACAGCGACTGAAACAAACAATTATGGCTTTGAAATTGAGAGAACTACCGAAAAAAAATCTTCCTGGGAATCGATCGCTTTTATTGAAGGTAAAGGAACAACAACTAATCCGCAGGAATACCACTATTCTGATCAAAATATATCTTTTGGAAAATACCTTTACCGGCTCAGGCAGATAGATCTTGACGGCAGTTTTAGTTACTCTGCTGAGGTTAAAGTTATTGTTGGAGCACTTTCATATGAATTAAGCCAGAACTATCCGAACCCGTTTAACCCTTCCACAATAATAAAATACAGTATACCAAATGATGGAGAAGTTACTTTAAAGGTCTATGATTTACTCGGAAACGAAATTGCCACACTCATTAATGAATTCAAAACAGCCGGCAATTATCAGATTGAGTTCAAGTCCTCCTTCCTTTCATCCGGTATTTATTGCTATAGATTAACGTCAGGGGAATTTTCGGCAGTAAAGAAGATGCAGTTCTTAAAATAAGAGATAAATGGACAAATGAAATAAACACCTGTATACGGAGAAGGTTTGTCCTCATCATAATTTAACCTCTAAAGGGTTCATCTGTTTTTTATGCATTTATCGGGTAATAATGAAAATTCCAGTAAATTAAATCTTTTTAATTATATGCTGCTCAGGCAGTGCCCGGCCAATGGGCGGCCAATGCCCGGCCTAAAAAGCCTCATTTAGCTGTCAGCAGACTGGTCATACCCTTTGCATACCCAGGGCAATGAACAAAACAGGTGTAATTAGCTAAAAATACACTATTAATATCTCCCGTAGAGAATACTTTAGATTTCAAATTATTGAAATTTCACTGTATAGTGGACACGATAAGGCCAATATTTATGAAATAAATCATCTGCCTGGGTTTTTTCCTTCTGTTTGAATTCCTCTGATTTACTTTACAAATTGTTGTAAATTTGATAACAGTTTTAATTTCATTTTACAAAAGGGTTTCAAAATGAACTTCAGGACAGAGACAGATAGTATGGGGGAAATAAAAGTACCTGCTGATAAATATTATGGCGCGCAGACAGCCAGATCTTTAATGAACTTTAAGATCGGGGGCGAGAGATTCCCCCGTGAACTGATAAGAGCTCTCGGCATATTAAAAAAAGCCGCAGCACTTACCAATCTTGAATTAGGAATGCTCCCCAAAGAAAAAGTTGACCTCATTGTTAAAGCAGCCGATGAAGTTATTGAAGGAAAGATTGATGAACACTTTCCTCTTGTTGTTTGGCAGACCGGCAGCGGCACTCAAACTAATATGAATGCCAATGAGGTTATTTCAAACCGGGCAATTGAATTAGCAAAGGGGGAAATGGGAAGTAAAAAACCAATTCATCCAAATGATGATGTAAATAAAGCACAATCCTCAAATGACACCTTCCCTACCGCAATGCATATCGCTGCTGTTGAAGAGATACACCGGAAACTTATTCCGATGGTTACAAAGCTGAGAGATGCTCTTGCTAAAAAATCAAAAGAGTATGAAAAAATTATTAAGATCGGCAGAACCCATTTAATGGATGCTACCCCGTTGACCCTGGGGCAGGAGTTCTCCGGCTATACTCAGCAGCTAACTAACGGACTGGAAAGAATAAATGCAAGTCTCCCCCGTTTATACGAACTTGCCCTGGGCGGTACTGCAGTAGGTACGGGATTAAATACACATCCTGATTTTGCGGTTATCTCAGCAAAGAAAATTGCAGAGCTTACAGGACTTCCATTTATTACCGCAAGGAATAAATTTGAAGCCCTTGCCACACACGATGCCCTTGTTGAATTCAGCGGCGTATTAAAAACACTTGCTGCCTCATTAATGAAAATCGCAAATGATATCAGATGGCTCGGTTCGGGTCCCCGGTGTGGTATCGGCGAACTTAGTCTTCCCGAAAATGAGCCGGGCAGTTCAATTATGCCGGGAAAAGTTAATCCCACACAGTCGGAAGCAATGACAATGGTATGCGCACAGGTATTCGGTAATGATGTTGCCGTTAACTTCGGGGGCGCAATGGGTAATTTTGAATTAAATGTTTTTAAGCCGGTTATAATTTTTAACGTACTGCAGTCGATTCGGCTTATTGCAGATGCCTGCGAAAGCTTTACCGATCACTGTGTCGTCGGTATTGAGGCAAATGAAAAGAACATTAAGAATCATCTTGAAAATTCTTTAATGCTTGTTACATCCCTTAATCCTCATATCGGCTATGACAATGCGGCAAAGGTAGCAAAGAAAGCTCATAAAGAGCATAAGACATTAAAAGAAGCAGTTATTGAATTGGGTCTTCTTACAGCTGATAAATTCGATGAGGTTGTAAGACCCGAAAAAATGATCGGGCCTAAAAAGTAAAATTTTATTTGGCTCCTGTATTCTTATTTTACTGAACCTGGACACCGGTATAAGGACCAAGCTTATGCCGGTTTCCATTAAAGAGGAGATTATTATGTGGCTAAGGGTTTTATTCATTCTGATCTTAACAAGCATTGGAACAGCACAGCAGCTTCCGGACAGCTTTGAACTAACACCAGCAGGTAAATTTAACCAGACAACCGAATACGACAGAATTTCCGATAACGGAATTTACTCCTGTAATTTCACCGTAGGTGCCGTGGGAGATGAATACAGGGAGCTTACTGATCTAACATTTTATGAGAACGGAAATCTTCGGTATGCTCTTAAAAAAGTACCCGGCTCGGATCTTTACATTTCAAATTCCGGCATAACAGCTTTTATTGATCACACATTCCATTTCAGGAACAGGATAACAATTAATTTTTATTCGCCGGATGGATCTCTATTAAACTCACTTCAGTTTGAAGGAGCCTATCTTTTCGATTTTTCTGACGATGGGAACATTATGGGAGTTGGGACTCCCGGCAAACTCTCATTGTATTCGGAATCCAATAATAAAATTAGTGAATATCCCGGCTGCATAGAATTCGCCGTAAGCGGCAGCGATATTGTACTGGCGGATCAGGAAAATATTTCCGTTTACTCCCAAAAGGAACTAGAATTCAGAATTCCCGTAAACAGCTTTGTCCGCAAAATAAAAATAGTTGACGAAGACACTTACTGCTATATTACAAAAGACCAATTTATAATGCGCTCGTTAAAAAACAATGAAGAGCTTTATTCCAAGGTGCTTCCATATGGATATTCTTACAGCGATCTGCTGGTATGTAAAGGGAAAATCTTTACAGGGATGAATAAAAGAGAGGGAGGTTCTTTAGCTGGATATCTTGCAGCCTTTGAGAATAATCAGCTGACTGCACCTGTAGAAGTTTCTTCAAAAATATTTAGCCCGGTTTCGATAACGGACGATGTAAAAGATTCTGTTTATGAGCCAATCTCCTGGCCTTTCGCACCGTTTGACAGTGTAAGAACTGCCTGGAACCATTATGAACAGAATATGGGATATGGTGATCCGTATTTTTCTTATCTGCATCAGGGACTTGATCTGATTGTTCCCGTAAATGAACCGGTCTATGCGGTACAGCAGGGAATAGTAAAATTAGTTCTGACAACCGGGGGTGATATATACTGGCGTGTTGCTGTTAGTCCTGTTCAGGAACCCGGAAGATCAGATGGATGGTTGTATGCACATTTAGTTGAGACCAGCATACCTGTATTTACAGGTGATACCGTTGATATTCATGAGCCTCTTGGAAATATAATATACTGGGCAATCGACTGGGGGCATATTCATTTTGTACAGATCAATGACTCCGGAAGTGTATGGCTGTATAATGATAACGAATGGGGAATAAATTTCAATCCTTACCTTGCCTTACAGCCGCTGACCGATACAACAGCACCGGTAATTGAGAACAGCAGCTCTACTGCAAAATTTGAGTTTTGCCAAAATGAATCAAGCGTTTATCTTGACGCCAATAATCTGTCAGGCGAAGTCGATATAATCGTTAAGGTAGTGGATTATATAGGCAACTCGGAGTGGCAGCAGCCAGCATTTAAATCCTATTACTGGATCAAACGTCTTTCGGATGACAGTATTGTTGTTTCCCGTAAACTCGGACATATTCTTAATCATCCTTATCCAATGTATTCTGGTGAATATTATGAGCCCTATGCAAAAGTGCTCTACAAACTTGATAATACACATCCGGCATCCTCGTGGATGGATACCGAGAGAAATTATTACCATATAATTACAAATAATAACGGCGACGAGCTTTTGGACACTACTGAAAGATATTTAGCTCTTGATACAAGACTATTTTATGACGATATCTACAGGATCTATGTTGAGGTATATGATCCGGCTGGAAATTCGGCACTCGATAGTATGGATGTGGAATTCAATAACGGGATCAGTTCTGCTGATGATGAAATAATTCCAACTAATTCAGAGCTGTTTCAGAATTTCCCAAATCCTTTTAATCCCTCAACAACTATAAGCTTCCGGCTGCAGCATGCCGGAAAGATGAAACTTGAGCTGTTTGATTTTCTTGGACAGAAGATAGCTGTACTCCTGGATGGATATCAGGATTCAGGATACCACAAAGTTAAGCTGGATTCCGATTTATATAATTTGTCCTGCGGCGTCTATTTCTATAAACTTAATGCAGAAAACTTTTCATCGGTTAAAAAGCTTATTTTAATAAAATAATTCAGTTAGCCCAGTATAATTTGTAAATAAAATGCAGAGCCGATTTGAATAATTGGGACGGCATAATATCACTTTTCATTGCCTGCCTTGAGCTGGTGTTGATCATTAATATTTTAATATTCAGTGAAAAGACACCGGCGGTGAAGGCTGGAATATTTATTATTGCACTGCTGCTTATTTATCAGGCAGCAGAGTTTTATATATGCGGACTGGATTTTAAAAATCAGGCTGCAGTATATTTTGCATTCTCAGATATATCCCTTCTGCCGGGTGCTTCATTTTTGTTTGCATCAAGACTGGCTGGCAGACAAAGCAGAATAGTTTACACAGCTTTCATTCCGGCAGCATTCTTTATAATATATTATTTTTTTCATATTTCGGAAATGCAGGCAGTAAAATGTACAGTGTTTTATGCAGCATATAACTACCCTCTCGGCTCGCTTTATGGGTTCTTTTATTATTCATTAATTATTATTTCGATTATATTTCTATACCTTTATCGTAAAAAAGAAAAGAGGAATAAGGAGAGGGTATTAACTGCCATAGTGATCGCAGGTTTTATTTTTACAGCTCTTCCTGTAATAACTGCATTTACCTTATCCGTTTCGGGCAACAGGGGTCTGCTGGATATCATTGAAAGTGTAATGTGCAAGTTCGCATTTTCAATAGCACTGTCGGTTGGAGTATTTTGCTTATCATATTTTAAGAGAAAATGAACGAATTTATTTTGAATATTTATCTGATCATTAAAGAAGGTCTTGTTACCGAATTCCGTGCAGTAGTTTACGAAATGGAAGGGGGCGATGACTCCAAGATTGCGTTCCTGAAAAAGATGGCACGTGAGGACTTTAGTAAGTCATATCATTTTGATGCTCCTGTTGACAAGAACGGCAATTTTATGTCTTACAACCGTTTTGCCAAGCTCGAAAAAAGAGGTTTGCAGTACCAGCTGTTCGAGGAGATCTTCTCAAATTTTGAACTTCCTGAAAGACCTCTTATCTGCGTAACGCCCGTTGTGGATGGTGAGATCATAGGAGAATAATTTTTAATAACCGAATACAAATTGAAATTAAATAAAAATGAAAAAACTGATCTTCGTAATGGTTCTTATGAACCTGCTTTCCATTTTACTATCTGCGGGAGAAAATCCATTGTTCACTGAGAGAACTTCCGGCAGGCTTGTTAAAAAAACAGCACATCCCGAATATTCTGATAAAAAACTTGGAACCTTTGTAGAAAACAACAAAACCTGGTTCAGATTATTCGCACCAAATGCAAAAATGGTCTCACTTATCATTTATAAAACCTACAGTGATGACTCCGGTAAAGACTATTCTATGACAAAGGACAGCAGCGGCGTATGGGAAACTTCACTTGAGGGGGAACTCTACGGGACGTTTTACAATTTCAGTTTAAGACATAAATGGGCCAAGAAAGATATTGTATGCTTTGATCCTTACGGGAAGGCTTTCGCTTCATATAATACTTACTTTAGTCCCCGCAAGGCAATTGTCGTTAAACAGGATGATTACGACTGGGAAGGGGATGAATGGGTACAGCGGGACTGGCGTGATCTTATTATTTATGAAATGCATATTAAAGATATGACTGCCCACAGCAGCTCTGAAGCCGACTACCCGGGTACTTACAAAGGACTGATAGAAAAGGACAAAACCGGTGGTATAAGTTATATTAAGAACTTAGGTGTTAACACAGTTGAGCTTCTGCCAGCGCAGGAATTCGCAAATATTGAGATCCCGTATAATGACAGTCTCAATGGTTTTTATAATACCTGGAATCCCTACGAGAGAAATCATTGGGGATATATGACTGCCGGATTCTTTGCTCCCGATGAACTTTACAGTAACGGTAATCTTGAATGGAAAAAATGGAGCGGGTATAAGGCAACCCAGGTAAATGAATTTAAGGATATGGTAAAGGCATTCCATAAAGAAGGTATTGGTGTAATTATGGATGTGGTTTATAACCATGTTTCATTATATGAATCAGGGGGTCTGCTCGATATCGATAAGGAATATTATTTCCGTCTCGACGAAAAAGGAAATCTGCTTATGCAGAGCGGCTGCGGAAATGATTTTAAAACAGAAGCTCCTATGGCACGCCGGATGATTATTGAAAGTGTCCTTTTCTGGATGAAGGAATATCATATCGACGGGTTCAGGTTTGATCTGGGAAAACTGATCGACTGGGAAACCATTGAAGAAATAATCAGGGAAGCAAAGACAGATAAACCCTCACGTTGTTTTTGTATGTGAACCCTGGGGCGGCGGCTATGATCCTGCAGGATTTTCATTAAGGGAATGGGGAAGCTGGAATGACCAGATAAGGAATGGTATCAAGGGTGAAAATCCGATAGATGGACACGGCTGGATCTTCGGCAAATGGTATGGAAATAATAATCCGGGCAGGATAAAAAGTTATGTCAACGGAACACTTGTAAAAGATACTCTGGGACTTTTCCAGCATAAGGAACACTCGGTAAATTATCTTGAATCTCACGATGGGTATACTTTGGGTGATTTTATCAGGATTGGGTTAAAAGATGTTAAACCTGATGAGGTTATTACTGACCCTGATAAATTCGTTAAATTAACTCCCCTCCAGATGAAGCTGAATAAACTTGGTGCCCTTTTTCTTTTTACCTCACAAGGTATAACGATGATCCATTCGGGACAGGAATTTGCAAGAACCAAAATTGTTGAACCTGTTAAAGGGGTTAAGGACTCGCACGCCGGGATGCTTGACCATAACAGTTATAATAAGGATAACGAAACAAATTACATCAATTATAATCACGCCGCGGTGAATGGTGAGCTGGTTTCTTATTATAAAGGTTTAATTGAAATGAGAAAGACGTTTGAAGCCTTCAGACACGCAGATTATAAAGATATTACCTTTTTCGATTTTAAAGAAAACCCTTTTGCCGCAGGATATTTTATGGATTATAAGGATAAGGATTTTATTGTTCTTTTCAATGCAGATATGACTAAAGATCTGGAATTCCTTGTCCCCGGAACAGGATGGGAGATAATCGCAAATGGAGAAAAGGCCGGTATAGAATCCCTGGGCACTGCAGAGGAAAAGCTGACAATCCCTCCCTCTACGGGCATAGTCTTAAAACGCTGAATTTAAACATTATGATGGTCGGAGAATACGATGCTTTGATGGTAAAATACCAACTTAGGGGCGGTTCCCCAACCGCCCGCAAGGGTAAGGCCGGTCTTCTCAATATTTCTCCCAGATTCAAAACACTCGATAACCTAACAGCTAAGTTTAGGATTTCCCACCGATAAACCATTTTATTTTTATTTAGTTAAGACTTGTTAAATATGATTACGCAATGGTGTATACTATTTCTTATCCAGTATTCAATTGAATTGATCCTCTTAAAGGTTTATTTTAAAGAACCAATTGCTTAGAAACAATAAACCGGAAGGGAAAATAATGACAAATAAAATCCAGGAATTGCTTGGAAATGATGCAGACAACTTATTAAACTATAAAGCAAAGTTTCCGAAGGAGAAATTACATTTACCGGGTCCTGATTTTGTGGACCGTGTATTTGCACAAAGCGACAGAAACATCAACGTCCTTAAAAACCTGCAGTGGATATATATGACCGGGCGGCTTGCAGGGACAGGTTACATATCAATTCTTCCCGTTGACCAGGGGATAGAACATTCCGCCGGAGCTTCCTTTGCTCCCAATCCGGAATACTTTGATCCTGAGAACATTGTTAAATTAGCTATTGAGGGGGGCTGCAACGCCGTTGCCTCAACCCTTGGTGTTCTTGGTATGGTTGCAAGAAAATATGCACCCAGGATCCCGATGATTTTAAAACTTAACCATAATGAGCTCCTCACCTATCCAAACAAATTTGATCAGATAATGTTTGCAGGTGTTGAGCAGGCTGCTTGATCTGGGTGCTGCTGCTGTAGGAGCCACAATATATTTCGGCTCAGAAGAGAGCGGACGTCAGATAGTTGAAGTAAGTGAAGCCTTCCAGTATGCACACGAACTTGGACTTGCAACCATCCTTTGGTGCTACCTGCGCAATACGGAATTCAAAACAAAAGAAAAGGATTATCACGTTTCTGCAGACCTTACCGGACAGGCAAACCATCTCGGTGTAACTATCGAAGCTGATATCATTAAACAGAAACTTCCGGAGAACAACGGCGGGTATAATGCATTGAAATTCGGCAAGACCCATAAGAAAGTTTATTCAGATCTTACTACAGATCATCCTATCGATCTCTGCCGCTACCAGGTAATAAATAATTATATGGGACGTGCAGGACTGATCAATTCAGGCGGTGCTTCAGGAGAAAATGATTTCGGTGAAGCAGCAAAGACAGCGGTTATTAATAAAAGAGCCGGTGGTATGGGTCTTATATCAGGCAGGAAAGCATTCCAGCGTCCGATGGAGGAAGGCATCAAATTGTTAAATATCATCCAGGATGTATATCTCTCAAAGGAAATTACCGTAGCATAAAAAGCTGAGTCCGTATTACCCGGATTAAGGGATTTCGCAAATTCCTTAATCCGTGTAGATCGGTCAGGGGGGAGAAAAAATCAGAGACTGAGTAAATAATCCGATATCCTTCCCAGGTCTTTAATATCAATATTATTAAATGAGGGCATCATAATGCCGGGATATTGTTCTTTATAAGCTTTGAACCTTTCCGAGTCCATAAATGAATTCGGGTTACGGAGATAATTTATAAGGTTATCTCGTGTCCAGTATTCTTTAAGTCCAACCAGTGAAGGCCCCATACGTGTACCTTTAAGATCTGTACCGTGGCATCCAAGGCAACCTAATCTTCTTGCAAGATCGGCACCCGGTACCTCCTCCTGCGTCATTTCCTCACGCTGCGGAACAGAATTATTTGTAGGGCTGTTTTCTACTGTACCGGTATTTTTTGATACACGTCCCAGAAGAAAAAGCAGTATGAAAAGTGCTAAGAAGGCGGCTACCCATATTTGAGGTTTTGTCATATTCTTTTTCTATTAGTCAATTTCAAATGATGCATTAACTACGGCAGTAATTTCTTTCTCAATAGAGCTGAGATCATTTACTCCGTAATCGGATATTGCATTGGATAGTTTCGGTGTAATCTGTATTACTCCCATCCTTGCATTCCTTATCGGTCCTAAATCCCGTCCCGTTGCTTCGGCTATTTTCTCCTGCCCGTATCATAGCATCCTTAGCCGCCGCGGCCTGTATTTCTATCTTAAGATCAGCTATTTTTGTATAATGATACTCCGGCATCTCTACCGTAAAGTTAATCCCCTGTTCTATTACGGAGGACACATCAAGGGAAAGTTCCTTAATTTTATTAACATCTGATGATCTTATTTCAAGTCGCTGGGTGTAAACATATGCCCTGACAATGTTTGTCTGGTATCCATTGGCATTCATTTCATAAACAGGATAGCTGTTTATAGTAAAAAATTCAATCTTGTCCTGTGTAAATCCTTTTGATGTAATGTACCTGAGAAAGACAGGCTTCTCCTGCTGCAGAATCCTGTACGCCTCCTCGGCAGTTTTGGCTTCGACGTTTAATGTGCCGCGGAATATCCCCAGATCTGAGGTAATTTCCTTTTTTGCAGATCCCGTTACGGTAATTGTCTGGTCGGCACTGCGGCTGGAACTCCAGGCGGATACAAAGATTATCACGCCGATAATAAATGCCGCCGCAATAATTGCGAACGGAATAATAAGATTGTTTTTGTTATCCATTTTTTGTTCATTTCGTGGGAAAATAGTGATACGAACATATCAAAAAAGTGAATTCCGTACAATTCCAATGAAAGCAGAAAAATAATGCCAAACCGGCTGATAAATGAAAAAAGTCCCTATCTTTTACAGCATGCACATAATCCGGTACAGTGGTATCCCTGGGGAGATGAAGCTTTTAATAAAGCCAGGGATGAAAATAAGCCGGTATTTCTTTCGATCGGATATTCTACCTGCCACTGGTGCCATGTTATGGAAAAAGAATCATTTGAAGATAATGATGTTGCAGAACTGTTAAATGAATTTTTTGTCCCGGTAAAAGTGGACCGGGAAGAACGCCCTGATATTGACGGGATATATATGACTGTCTGCCAGCTGCTTACCGGAAGCGGCGGATGGCCTCTTACCATAATAATGACCCCCGATAAAAAACCTTTCTTTGCAGGGACATATTTCCCTAAGGAGAACAGATTCGGAAGAAGCGGAATAGTTGATATCCTTAAAAGAATTGAGCATATATGGAAAACCCGTAGAGATGATGTAAATAAATCAGCAGAGGAAATTACTGCTGCCCTTCAAAATATTTCGCGGCAGAACTCCTCATCGGATGTTTCAATTGATCTGCTTGATAATACTTATAATGATCTTTCCAGGCGGCACGATTCCCTGCATGGGGGGTTCGGTAATGCTCCTAAGTTTCCAACTCCGCATAATCTTTTATTCCTCCTGAGATACTGGAAAAGAACAGGGGATGCAAATGCATTGGAGATTGTAGAGAAAACTCTTCTTGAAATGAGAAAAGGGGGCATATATGACCATATAGGATTCGGGTTTCACCGTTATTCAACAGACCAGAAATGGCTTGTCCCTCACTTCGAAAAGATGCTTTACGACCAGGCGCTTATTGCACCTGTGTACATCGAAGTATACCAGGCAACAGGGAATAGTTTCTATAAAGAAACTGCTGAAGAGATATTTGCATATGTACTAAGGGATATGACCTCCCCGGAAGGAGCATTTTATTCCGCCGAGGATGCCGATAGTGAAGGCGTGGAAGGAAAGTTTTATTTATGGACTGAAGATGAAATCAGACACCTGCTTAAAGAAGATGCTGAATTATTTATAAAAACATTTAGCATCTTAAAAGAAGGGAACTGGATAGACCCGATGCACGGCTCTGCTGATGGGACAAACATAATCCATATGGAGGATAATTATCGGGAGTCTTGCTTCAGAATTTAATATGAGGGAAGCAGATTTTAAGAAGAAATCCGCAGCCCTGTTAAAAAAACTTTTCATTGAAAGGGAGAAAAGGATCCATCCTTATAAAGATGATAAAACTCTCACCGACTGGAATTCCTTAATGATCTCTGCATTGGCAAAAGGATATGGTGTATTGGGCAAAGAGGAATATTTAACCGCAGCAGAAAAATGTGCTTCATTTATTCTGGAGAGACTAACTTCAGGGGATAAGCTTCTTCACAGATATCGCGATGGGGAAGCTGGCCTGACTGCCCACCTCGATGATTATACATTCTTTATTACTGCGCTGATTGATATTTATGAGGCATCATTTAATTCAAAATATCTACAAAAAGCTTTAGATTTTATGAATCTTACACTCAAAGAATTTTGGGATGAAACATCAGGAGGATTCTTTTTTTCAACAGCTGATAATAAAGATCTCATCTCCAGACAAAAAGATATTTATGACGGCGCTATCCCATCAGGAAATTCTGTTTCTATATTGAATCTGTTACGTCTAAGCAGAATGACAAATAATACGGAGTATGAACATAAAGCAATGAAAGCAGCATCTGTCTATTCTTCTAATATGAAAACCTCCCCTGCCGGTTACACCTATGCTGCCGCAGCATTGGAATTTGCATTTGCAGGGTCATATGAAATAATTATTTCAGGAAATAGTAACGATGATCCAGTTAAGCACATTCTTAGAGCACTGAATAATGAATACATTCCTAACAAAGTTGTTTTGGTTGTTTCGGAGGAGGATAAGTTATTATTAGAGATGTCGCCATTTCTGAAAGATTACAAGCAGCAGCAAGGAAAGCCGACAATATATGTCTGCAAAAATTATCAATGCAGTCTGCCTGTGAACACCACGGAAGAAATGATAAGATTATTAAAGTAATACCAGGTGCTTAAACTTTGGGGTTTTAGATGAGAGCGTAATGAAAATATTATCTATCTATGTTCTTCGTGTGTTGATAAGGAATGCAGTATAGTCGGGTGGTAAGTAATTAAGCTGCCGGCTTAAAGCTGAACTGCGGAGTTATCTCAAGGATTAAAAAGTTATCCTTACCATTTGCCATAAATGAAGTAAGCCCTACAAGAATCGATGGGGTTGCGTGCGGAACGCTATCCGGGGTGGGTTATGCTGAACAATATCAGAAGGATGCACATATGGAATGCTATTAAGAGGTACTGTGAGGAACGCTATTGGAGGTTGTACTCTTGAGGAACGCTATTGGAGGTTGCACTCTTGAGGAACGCTATAGGGGGGTTGTGCTCTTGAAGAACGCTAGAGGGGGTTGTGCTCTTGAAGAACGCTAGAGGGGGGGTTGTGCTCTTGAGGAACGCTTTACTGAGAGTGGTGCCCACTGCGGAACGCTCACTGAGCGTTCCTTACATATGCTTTTTCACCATCGAACATCGTACCATCGCACTTACTTGTAGCTGTGCAGAACTTTCATATAGTTGCTGCGTTCGAACTGGGAAGGATCGGGAACATTCATGTAGCTCATGCTTCCTCTCATCTGATCGATCGATTCATATTCATTTACTTCCATCCAGTACTGAAGTTTCTTCAGAACATCCGAAATATGACCTATGCCCAGCTTCAGCAGGGCTGACAGCATTTGGGTTGCCTTTGCACCAGCCATAATCATTTTGATTACATCTGTCTCAGAG
Source organism: uncultured Ignavibacteriales bacterium (assembly GCA_963764685.1). Lineage (GTDB taxonomy): Bacteria > Bacteroidota > Ignavibacteria > Ignavibacteriales > Ignavibacteriaceae > CAVXTT01. The sequence continues at coordinate 133,479 of CAVXTT010000022.1, read as the reverse complement.
AAAATACCGCTTGTAGCTGCAAGATCGGCATTTATCCTGTTGTATAGAATGGCTATCCATCTTAATGGAAGACGCATAGCCATTGGCGTACTGAGAATTACGTTGGGAACAACTTCAAGATTTTCAAGATCTATATCGGGCTGGTAAAACCTATTGAAAAGCACCAGACCGTCTGCTCCTGCCTGGTCAAGCTGCTTTGCCATCCATCCCATTGAACTGAAATAGGGACTTAGTTTAACAGCAACAGGTATACTGACAACTGTCTTTACTTGTTTAACAATATCAATATAATTCTGCTCAATTTCCTGTCCTGTTTTTTCAAGATCTGCGGCAAGCATATATATATTTAATTCCAGCGCATCTGCTCCGGCCATCTCAATTTTCTTGGCATAATCTGTCCAGCCGCCGATTGAAGTACCATTCAGACTCCCGATGATAGGTATATCAACCGTCTCCTTAATCTTTCTTATATAATTTAGATATTCTTCGGGACCGGTTTTGAAATCTATCTGGTAGGGGAAATATGCTAATGCTTCTGCGTGGCTTTCAGTCAGGTAGGAAGTAAAATGGTTCAGCTCAATTTCTTCCCGTTCGATCTGCTCTTCAAATATTGAATAAAGTACAACAGCTGCAGCACCGGCATCTTCCATTGCTTTAATGTTGCCGAGTTCCTTTGACAGCGGACCGGCAGATGGAATAATGGGATTTTTTAATTCGAGTCCGAGATAATTAGTCGAGAGATCCATATAAATCCTTTGTTAAAATAAGTTACTAAGACTTTTCGTTTTCTGTATGATCACCTTTAGAAGCCATCTCTTCATACATTTTGTATTTACTTGTTACATCTTCCTGGGCTTCCTTCATAAGCTTATCTGCTTCCTGCGGGTGAGTTTTCACAAGCATTTTGTACCTGGTTTCGAGATATGCATAATCTTTCAATGGAATCTTTATTCCCTTAGAATCAAGCTTGAAAGGATTCTTTCCTTCGGAAGCAAGTTCGGGATTGTACCTGAAGAGAGGCCAGTGACCTGATTCCACGGCTGCTTTCTGATTTCTCATTCCATTTTCCATATTGATACCATGGGCAATGCAATGGCTGTAAGCAATAATCAATGATGGTCCTTCATATGCCTCAGCTTCAAGAAATGCCCTGACAGTATGAGCATCATTAGCGCCCATTGCAACTTTAGCAACGTAAACATTCCCGTATGACATTGCCATCAATCCAAGATCCTTCTTTGCCATCGGTTTACCTGCAGCAGCAAATTTAGCTACTGCACCCCTGGGGGTAGATTTTGAACATTGTCCCCCGGTATTTGAGTAAACTTCAGTATCAAGAACAAGGATGTTTACATTCTTACCCGAAGCAAGAACGTGATCCAATCCGCCGTATCCGATGTCATAAGCCCATCCGTCACCTCCCATTATCCATACAGATTTCTTTACAAGGTAATCTGCAAGACTAAGCAGCTGATTTATATCCTGTTTCAGTTCCACTGATGCACCATTAGTACCTGCAGCAGAAAGCTTATCCTTTAATATCTTAACCCGTTCTCTCTGTTCATATATTCCTGCTTCATCTTTTTGAACTGCATTAGTAAGTTCCTGAACTAACTGGTCTCCGATAAATGATGAAAGTTTTACGAGCAGCTGTTTTGCCTGCATCTGGTGCTTATCAATTGCCAGTCTGAATCCGAATCCGAATTCAGCATTATCTTCGAATAATGAGTTAGACCAGGCAGGTCCTCTTCCTTCTTTGTTTGATGTCCAGGGAGTAGTAGGAAGGTTTCCGCCATAGATTGATGAGCATCCTGTTGCATTGGCTACCACAGTGCGGTCCCCGAATAACTGGCTTACCAGTTTAACATAAGGGGTTTCGCCGCAGCCGGAGCAGGCGCCCGAGAACTCAAATAATGGTTCAAGGAATTGTGAATCTTTAACAGCCGATACTTTAATTTTTGTTCTGTCGAATTCAGGAATATCAAGGAAGAAATCCCAGTTGGCTCTTTCTGTTTCCCTTATTGACAGCTGATCAGCCATATTTATTGCTTTGAGTTTTACTTCTTTTTTATTCTTTGCAGGACAAACATCTACGCACAAACCGCAGCCGGTACAATCTTCCACAGCTACCTGTAAGGAGTAAGCAAGATTATCACCGTAAGCTTTATCTTTATATTTCATTGATTTAAATGTTGCCGGCGCACTGGCAGCAAGTGTTTCGTCATATATCTTTGCACGGATTGAAGCGTGGGGACATACCAGAACGCACTTGTTGCACTGTATACATATTTCCTTATCCCATACCGGCACTTCAAGCGCAATATTTCTTTTCTCCCATTTTGCTGTTCCAAGAGGATAACTTCCGTCAACCGGCATTTTGCTAACCGGTACCATATCTCCCTTGCCTGCAATAATAGGTGCCGTCAGGCCTTTAACAAAATCAGGAGCCTTATCAGAAACAACAGGAGGAAGTTTAAATGAGCTGGTTATTTTTCCAGGTACAGGGATTTCATTCAAATGCTGTAATGTCTGGTCAATAGCATTATAGTTCATCTGAACTATCTTATCCCCTTTGGCACCATAGGTTTTCTTAACTGAAGTTTTAATAAGATCGATGGATTCATCTTTTGACAAGATATTTGAAATTGCAAAGAAGCAGGTCTGCATTATAGTATTTAATCTGCCTCCCATTCCTGTTTCATTAGCAACAGTGTATGCATCAATTGCATAGAGCCTCATTTTCTTTGCAATAATATCCTGCTGTACTTTCATAGGTAAGGAATCCCATACCTTTTCTTTGGGAACCTGTGTGTTAAGCAAAAATACGGCTCCTTCAACAGCATCATCAAGCATATCCATTTTTTCAAGGAATACCTGCTGATGACAGGCGATAAAATTAGCCCGGTCTATAAGGTAGCTCGATTTTATCTGCTTAGACCCGAATCTCAGGTGAGATACCGTAACCGAGCCAGATTTCTTTGAATCATATACAAAATATCCCTGGGCAAAATTATTGGTGTTCTCGCCGATAATCTTAATCGAATTTTTATTTGCTCCTACTGTGCCGTCGGCACCGAGTCCGTAAAACTTTCCTCTGAATATTTCGGGAGCTTCGATTGAGAATTGGGGGTCATAATCAAGACTGGTATTAGTAACATCATCAAGGATACCGATTGTAAAATGATTTTTAGGAGTTTCTTTTTTCAGCTCATCAAAAACTCCTTTTATCATTGCAGGGGTAAACTCTTTTGAAGATAATCCATATCTTCCACCGATAATCTTCGGGAACCTGAAGCTTGATTTTCCCTGCATAAATGTTTCAGAGAAAGCATTCACTATATCGAGATACAAAGGTTCACCTGAAGAACCGGGCTCTTTTGTCCTGTCTAATACTGCAATTGACTTAACTGTTTTAGGAATAATTTTAATAAATTGATCTATCCCGAATGGTCTGTATAATCTAACTTTAACGATGCCTACTTTTTCTTCCCTGTTCATCAGGTACTCTGCAGTTTCTTCTGCAGTCTCAGCGCCCGAACCCATAAGAATAATTATTCTTTCTGCATCAGGAGCACCGTAGTAATCGAACAGACGGTACTGGCGTCCTGTCAGTTCTGCAAACTTATTCATTTCATTCTGCACTATATCAGGACAAAGATTATAGAAAGTATTTACTGTTTCCCTTCCCTGGAAGTAAACATCAGGATTTTGAGCAGTTCCTCTTAATACAGGATTATCAGGAGTAAGTGCTCTTTTTCTATGTTCTATAACAAGTCCTTCATCTATCATCGCTTTAATATCATTATCGGAAAGCTGTTCAATTTTCATTACTTCGTGTGAAGTTCTGAACCCGTCAAAGAAATGAAGAAACGGAATTCTTGCTTTGAGTGCTGCTGCCTGAGAGATCAGCGCAAAATCCATAACCTCCTGCACAGAGTTCGAGGCAAGCATTGCAAAACCGGTTGAGCGGGTTGCCATTACATCGCTGTGATCACCAAAAATTGATAAAGCCTGTGCAGCAATAGATCTTGCAGAAACGTGGAATACCGTAGAGGTCAATTCTCCTGCTATTTTAAACATATTGGGGATCATCAGCAGGAGTCCTTGTGATGCTGTAAATGTTGTAGATAATGCACCGGTCTGCAATGCACCGTGAATAGCGCCTGAAGCACCTCCTTCACTCTGCATTTCACTGACTGAGGGAACTATTCCCCAGATATTCTTTTTGCCTTCGGCTGACCAGGCATCACACCATTCCCCCATATTTGATGAAGGGGTTATGGGATAAATTGCAATTACTTCATTGGTTTTATAAGCGATGTAAGCAGCGGCTTCGTTTCCGTCTATAGTCACTTTTTCACGTTCGGCTTTACCCTTACTCACTATTTCACCTTTTAACTTGGTATTTTCCATTTTTTTAATCCATTTTTTGCTGATTCAGAATGCATCAATTCGCCAACAATTATACCAACATTAACTTGGGAAATTATAGAAAAAAAGAGGTTTGTTTACCAATTATGAGTTAAGCAGATAAGTGTATTTTCTTAAAATTAAGAAAAGGTAAAGGAAGGAATTAAGCCCTATTCACCGCTGCGGGATAATACTTTTTGATTGTCACAATACCACCCGGAATGCTCTTTACGCCCTTGATATTTACCAAATTTTGCGGGTCGAAAGAATACTCTCACCAGATCAGTCATTTCCCTCTCTTTATAGCAAACAGCATCAGGATCGTATTCATTTAGCAAATCTTTAGCATTATATACTGATATAACTACTTCAGTAAGAGTTTTTATCCGTAGGATCTCAAAAGCAGAGGATGCAAAATTTAACGCAAATGCATTCATCGATTGCAAATTATTCTTTTCGAGTATCTGCAGGGAGGATGAATTCATCTGACTCAGGTGAAGTTCACCCGGGGCTGCTATTATATAATCCGCAATATCTGCCAATCCAAAAATAAAAGGAGGAGAGCCATTATTGCAGGTCGACAACACCAGCAGATCAAATTTCGGTTTCTCGACCGCATCAAGTATTTCGATGATTCTCCCCTTTAATGATTTTAATCCAAATGGTACTTCAGGAAAAGAGGCATTATATCCATACTCCTCGCCGGCAGGAATTTCATGTCCATAATACAGCAGTATATTTCTATCGATATTTTTTATAGAAGCCGATTCTCTGATAAGAAATGATTCTGCAGAATGTCCATCTACAGGATCAAATCTGAAGAATTTTTTTTCTGTTATAAGCTGCCCATTCCTGTAGTGATAAAATTCCGACTCCTCTCCAGGGAAAAAGATCAGGAAACTTCTCTTAGAATTATAATGAAAAATGAAATATTCGGAGTGTGTTCCCTTTTCGGCATTTGTTATTGCCTGCTGTAAAACTATTTCATCGGATAAATAGCTTTCACCATTCTCATGAAAAACATAATCACCGTCACCATGGATGATGTAAATAATTCTATTAACCAGACTGTCTTCCGCCGGCATAATAATTCCGGCGAAGACAATCCAGATGTATAAAAAAATAGAGCGGGGCATCATTACCTAAAGAAGGAGTATTACGAGCAATATTATAATAAGTGCTGCAACACTTATTGTCACATATTCCGCTGCCTGTTCGAAATCGTGAACTGTATAAGAGGCAAAACTATTCAGATCCTTATCAGCAACTCTCTGGAATCCATTATTTCCATTAAGCTCATCCTGCTTTTCTTTTATCCTGATCTTGAAATCCTTTGCAGTATTTTTCTCCTCATCGGAGAACAATGGCCAGTTTTCTGCAGTATCAAAGACCTTCTGCAGGTCATTAAACATATTATCCAGTATTTCTCTTTTTTCCTGAGGATCTTCAGTAGTATATACATCGTTAGCGGCATCGTTTAGATATTCTTTTAATCGAGCTCTATCATCCTGTGCATTTAATGCCGTCGTAATCGTAACCAGCATTAAAAATATTGCAAACATTCTTATTCTCATCTTATCCCTTTCATTGTCAATTCATTCTGAAGGTAGACCTCCGGCTGAACCTTCTCAATGAGAATTGTCACCCTTAAACCAGGGAGTCGGCTGTGTTACATTTTTAATACCTGCCAATTTCAGTTAATTTAGTGATGCGGAAAGAATTTTATGCAGAACTTTTTATTTATTTCAAGTCTTGTAATACCTGTTTTCCTCATTGTAGCTCTCGGGTTCCTGCTGAAGAAAAAGGGAATGATAAACGATAACTTTATCACACTCTCATCAAAAATTGTGTTCTCCGCCGCTTTACCGGCACTTATCTTCACCGAAATATCTGCACTTGATTCAGGTGATGTGCTTAACTGGCGCGTGATTCTTTATTCATATGCAGGCACTATAGTCCTTTTCTTAGTAATCTGGGCAATTTCAGTTTTGATAAAGCAGCCGAAGGACAGGACGGTTTTCATCCAGGGGGCATTCCGCGGAAATTTTGCAATTATCGGGTTGGCGATCATCGCTAATTTATATGGTGAAAATAATCTCGGCAAGGCATCGGTAGTACTGGCTTTCACCATACCTCTATATAATATTCTTGCTGTAATTGCACTGACAGTACCTTTAAGAAAAGAAAAGCAGCTTGATTACAAGAAAACAATTATTGAAATATTAAGAAATCCCCTGGTGCTCGGAGTTATTGCGGCACTGCCGTTTTATTATTTCGAAATTCCTTTACCTGGAATTATTAAGACAACTGTTGGTTATATGGCAGCTTTAACACTCCCGCTTGCACTGCTGGGTATAGGAGGATTCATTTCCTTCGAAGGTCTTAAACGCTCCTCAATAATTTCTTTCTGGGCAACATTTATAAAACTATTAATAGTGCCCCTCATTGGAACATATGCCGCAGTATTATTAGGATTCAGACAAGATGATCTGGGTATATTATTTATTTTGTTTGCCTGTCCCACTGCTATTGCCAGTTTTATAATGGCCGAGGCAATGGGCTCGAACAGCAGGCTTGCGGCTAATATTCTGCTTCTTACTACACTTGGTTCTGCACTAACTATTACTCTTGGTCTTTTTATTCTGAAAGAATTAAATCTTATCTGATCTGCACTAAAATCCTGTACTAATCAATTTCTGGAATTATCTAAACGGTGCTGCAAAAAAAATGAAATTTTTTGAGCAAAATTATTATTTGCACCAGCTTTTTAATCCTGATCTAATCCTCATCTAATCCTCATCTAATCCTCATCTAATCCTCAGATTTGGTCATTTATGAGGATTAGATCAGGATTACTTCACTATTACATCAGGGGTAGAAGCATTAGTTAAATAATTTATTAATAAAAAAATTTATTAAACATTCATAAGATTTTTACAGACTTCTTCACATTCCCTGCACGCTTTTGCACATTCCTTACAATGCGGATGCTTATGTTTTTCACATTCTTCGGCACAAGCTCTGCAGATCCCGGCACATAATCTTACAACTTCATTCAGATTTTTTGAATCCCTGGCAGCATAATTTGCCGTTATTCTGCAAATATCGGCACAATCCCTGTCTAATCGAATGCAGTCGACCATCATCTTTATATCGTGCTCATCAAGACAGGCATTAGCGCAATGTTCACAGGCGGCAGCGCAGTTCAGCAACTTTTCAATTAAATCAATATTATGCATTTGTTCTCCTTGTCTTAGATTACTATAAAGGTCATTTTCCCGGAAATTGCCATAAACAACCTCACATAAGTGGAAATTATTGGTTAGTGTCAAAAATGATTCCTAAAAGGATTTACTTTATATTTGGCCTTATTTCTTAACGGAATTATGAAGAAAATTACTGTATTAGGCTCAGGAATGGTTGGCAGTGCAATTGCACTCGACCTGTCTAAAAACTATGCCGTTACATCTGCAGATATCGATGAGCAAAAGTTATCCTCTCTGTCCTCAGCGCGAGTAAAAACTATTCGTAAGGATCTTGCTGAGGACAAAAATATAAGGGAAGTTATTAAGGATGCCGACCTGGTTGTTTCTGCTGTGCCCGGATTTATGGGATTCAGAACTTTAAAGACAATTATAAATTCGGGAAAAGATGTTGTAGATATTTCTTTCTTCGGCGAAGATCCTTTTGAACTTCAGATGGATGCGGTTTCAAATAATGTTACTGCCGTTATTGACTGTGGTGTGGCTCCCGGGATGAGCAATATAATTCTCGGATATCATAACCGGAGGATGGAGATTTCAAACTTTAAATGTTATGTGGGAGGACTTCCTTTCAGGCGTTCACTCCCCTATCAATATAAGGCTCCATTTTCTCCATCTGATGTATTGGAAGAATACACACGGCCTGCAAGAATAGTTAAAGAAGGAAAGATTATTCTGCAGCCTGCTATGTCGGAATCCGAATTCCTGGATTTTGATAGTATAGGCACACTTGAGGCTTTTAATACCGATGGACTCAGATCGCTCCTGAAAACAATGAATATTCCTGATATGTCAGAGAAAACTTTAAGGTACCCTGGGCATATTGACCTGATGAAGATTTTAAGAGATACAGGTTTTTTTAACAGGGAGAGTATTGAGGTCAAAGGAGTTAATATTTCCCCGGTTGAACTTACTTCAAAGCTCCTTTTCCCCCAATGGCAGCTTCTTCCGGGAGAAAGGGAATTTACATTGATGAAAATAATGATCCGGGGAAAAGAAAATGGTGATTATAAAGCATACGATTACGATTTATTCGATACTTACGATGAGAAGACAGGAATTTCATCTATGGCGAGAACTACAGGGTACACATGTACAGCGGCGGCAAATCTTATTCTTAAAGGTATGTTCAACATTAAGGATATTTGTCCTCCGGAGTTTATCGGTGCAAAAGAAGATTGTTTTAACTTTATACTTAATTACCTGAACGAACGGAATATAGTTTATAAAAAAACTGAAAAGTAAACAGTCGTCTATATGGGGTGCTTTTGATCATTTATTTTATAATTTTGTACTCAATTTGAAGATAAAGATGATTACGCGGAGATACTTTTTACCCCTTATATATATAACCGGGCTATCTTTTAGTCTTCTTTTTAATTCCTGCAGCGAGGGGGATAATTTTGAGCTTAACAGGGTTACATTCAGAGTAATTACCAAGCCTGATTCTGAATATGTTTATATAACAGGAAATCAGCCGGACCTGGGAGACTGGGAGCCCGGCAAAATTAAACTTGCCAAAGAATCCGATACCAGCTGGATAAATAAATTTTACTTCAAGACAGGAGAAGAGGTACAGTACAAATTTACCAGGGGGGATTGGCAGAGTGAGGCACTCGACTCTCTTGGAAATATACCTGACAATTCTGTCCTTAAAGTAAAATCCGACACTGTTATTACTGTAAACATTCAAAACTGGGCTAACACCAAATTAGAAGGGAGAATATTTATTTCCAGGCATCTCATCCTGGATAATTCTTCGCCGATTATTTTCGGAAAAGATTACAGGTATCATTCCGGGGATAATCCTGATTGGAAATTTACCAGGTATGATGATTCAGACTGGCCGCTTATAAATCCCGGTTTAATAGAAAAATATGATGACTGGAAGGGCATCGGGTGGTTCAGAATAAATCTTTATATCGATTCTACTTTGTGGGGAAAGCCAACTGCTATAACGGTAAGCCATCTCGGGGCCTCTGAAGTATATTTCAATAGTAAATTATTATTTTCTACCGGCACGGTCGGAAAGGATAGTTCGGAGTTTCATCCGGAACAAAGACGAATATGGGAATCTCTCATTTGGGCCGACTCCTCTTACCAGTCGATCGTGGTAAGATATGCAAATTATAACTGGAGAGAGCACTCTGAGAAAGGGTTTTCACCAGGGTTCGAATTACGCCTCAGGGAAATAAACAGTACCCTCGTTTCAACATATAATGATGTACGGTCCGTTACAAATTATCAGATCCTGTTCACTGTTATTCCATTGACACTTGGTTTCCTGCATCTTTTCATTTTTATTTTTTATCCTTATGAAAGGCAGAATCTATATTATTCTCTCTGCCTCTTTTCTTTTGCTGTGCTTTCGTTCAGTATAAATGAGCGTATCGTTTCAACTGATGTGGACAGCATTATTTATTATTACAGTATGGTGCCTGTCTCGATTACTCTTGCACTCCTTTTCGGATTATACACTACATATGCCGGCACCGGCAAGAAATTCCCGAAGCAGCATTACCTTTTCCTTTTACTTGCCGCTGTCATCAGTGCCGTAAGTATCTGGAAACCATTCCAGGATCTGTTCATAATAATCTATTCTTTTATAGCTTTGTGCGTTTTTGAGATGGTCAGGACTATCATAAAATCAAGGGAGAGATCACAAAGTTCTGTTTTTATCATTACCGGATTTTTATTCCTTTCTTTGTCGGTTGTATACCAGTTCCTTATCGATTTGGGTTATGCCCCCGCCCCTGGCGGCTTTAACCTTGTTTACGGCTATGGTGTACTGGCGCTTATATTTTGTATGTCAATGGCGCTGTCATATAATTTTGCCAGGATCAATAAAAACCTGATTGAGCAGCTGGGACAGGTTGAAGTGCTTTCAAGAATAAATCTTGAAAGAGAAATAACTGCTAAAAAAATTGAAATTGAGAGAACACTTCTCGAAGCAGATAACAAAAGAAAAACAGATGAGCTTGAAGAAGCCCGGAAACTTCAGTTATCATTTCTGCCAAAGACGATACCGCAGGTTAAAGGATACGAGATTGCAGTATTTATGAAAACCGCAACTGAAGTCGGCGGTGACTATTATGATTTTCACACATCGGATGCAGGTTTAACTGCAGTTATCGGTGACGCCACGGGGCACGGTGCAAGAGCGGGAACAATGGTCTCGGCGGTGAAAGGTTTATTTAATGTCCTCGCCGATGAGCCCGAACCCCTTTCAATGATAAAAAAATATACCAATGCATTAAAATCAATGAACCTGCATAATCTGTATATGAGCTTCTCGATTGCAAAACTAAGAGACGGGAACCTTCTTTATTCAAATGCGGGTATGCCCCCGGTGCTGATATACCGCTGCATTGAGAATAGAGTAGAGGATATAATTCAGAAAACTATGCCTTTGGGAAGTTTCCTTGATTTCCCCTATACACAGGAAAGAATTAATCTGGAGCCGGGTGATACAGTATTGTTTTTAAGTGACGGGTTTACCGAGGCTTTCAGTCCGGAAGGTGATATTCTCGGACTTCAGCGTGCAAAGGAAATTTTCCACTCCTGTGCAGATAAAAGTGTTGAAGAAATAATTGAATGCCTCCGCCTTGAAATAGAACTATGGCAGGGAAATAATCCGCCGAAAGACGATATGACTTTCGTAGTTATGAAGAAAACAGAAATTTAATTCTGTACGACATCTTTTTATCTCCCTTTGGATAACACTCTTGAATTTAATTTTATTTAGTATCTTTCCTTCCGATACCTTTTTATAATCTTGAAACCAAAAAATTCTACTTTAAAACTCTTAACAGCCTTTGCCGCAGTATATATAATCTGGGGATCAACATATCTTGCCATAAAATTTGCAATCGAAACAGTTCCTCCTTTTTTAATGGCAGGCATCAGATTTTTTACTGCAGGAACAATACTATTTATTGCTGTGAGCATAAGAGGAAAAGAAAAAATCAAATGGCAGTACTGGCGCTCAGCGATTATTATCGGGGGTCTTCTGCTTCTTGGAGGCAACGGCGGAGTAGTTTGGGCAGAACAATATGTCCCTTCCGGTTTGGCTGCACTGCTCGTATCCACTGTTCCAATCTGGATCGTTATAATTACCTGGCTGAAACCGGGTGGTGAATCTCCATCATTAAAATTAGTTTCGGGAATAATACTGGGCTTTGCAGGGATCTTTTTTCTGATCAGTCCTTACAGCTTTATTTCCGGAAATGAAATCAGCCCCGGAGGAACTGTTGCACTTTTAATGGCTACTTTTTTCTGGTCTGCCGGCTCTGTTTATTCAAAGACAGCCGTATTGCCTAAATCCAGTCTGCTCACAGTTTCAATGGAAATGTTATCCGGAGGTGTGCTCCTGGTAATCGTAAGTTCTATTTTTGAAAACTGGGATAATCTATCCTTGCACACAATTTCGGCAAAATCTTTCTTATCAATTATCTACCTGATAGTTTTTGGTTCCCTTGTAGCGTTCACGGCTTATATCTGGCTGCTTGAAAAGGCAGGACCCTCAAGGGCGACAACTTACGCCTATGTAAATCCCGTTGTTGCAGTTTTCCTGGGGTGGATGTTAGGCGGTGAAGAAATGAATTTGAGAATAATTGTCTCTGCTGTAATCATTATTTCAGCAGTTGCCATTATAATAACAGATTTTAGCAGATTCAGACGTTCCAAAACAAAGCCAGCTGCAAATAACCGCACATAATAATGTGATTGAGAATTCACATCCTTTACTTTTTTCTTTTTACTTCCGGTTAAATACTAAAGAGGAAACTGAGAATGGAATTTATTAACGAAAAAATCATTGAACTGCTAATTAAGGAGAGAAGTGAGTTATGCATCTCCGCTTATATGCCTGCTCACAGGATCTGGAATGAGATCGACCAGGACCTGCTGCGTTACAAAAATTTATTAAAACGGATTGAGAGAGATCTTAACCAGGAAAATATTACCCTTTCAAAAAGGGAACATATTCTAACGCATTTTAAGGCTCTTCAGAATGATTTTGATTTCTGGCGCTACCGGCAGGATGGACTTGCACTTTTCGGAACAGAAAAAGAGTTCTATTATATTAAACTTCCTATCCGTTTTGAGGAGGATGTTTTTATAGGCGAACAATTTCATATACTTCCGCTTATTCCCGCCTTAACGGAAACTTTTGATTTCTATATACTTTTGCTTGATCAGAAAGATATGAAATTATTCAGGAGCCATCATTTTGCACTTCGCCCGGTGACCGTTCCAGGTCTACCGAAAACTGTAGAAGAAGCGGTAGGCTATGATAATCCGGGCAGGAATCTGCAGTACAGGCAGGGTATTTATTCGGGTGGTGCGGGCGGAGTGGCTAATTTTCACGGAACAGGTGTTGATACTGATGCCTCCAAACAGAAGGATAATATTCTTGAATATTTCAGAAAAGCAAATGAGGCAGTAATGCACAAGATTGGATCTGAATTCATACCCCTGGTACTTGCAGGTGTTGAATATCTTCACCCTCTTTACAGAGAAGTGAATACTTATCCTAACCTTTTCGAAAAAGGAATTACAAAAAAAATAACTATGGGAGAGGAAGAAATTTATTCTGAAGCAAGAGAATTGCTCCAAACCTATTTTAAAAGAGTTGAGCTGGAGTCACTGCAGTTATATGGAAATCTTAAATCAACCGGAAGAACTTCCGTTGATATAGCAGAAATAGTAAAGGCAGCTTTTTCAAAAAGGATCAGTCATTTATTTATTGACCCGGCTGAAAAACAATGGGGCAGCTTTGATTTTCAAAACTTTGATGTGATTATAAACAATAAGAGACTCCCGGGAGATATCGAATTATTTAGCCTGTCTGTGAGCAGTACAATCCAGAATAACGGTCTGGTGTTTCTATTAGATAAAAATAAAATGCCCAACGGCAAAGGAATTGCCGCGATCTTCAGATATTGATTAAAATAACAGCATTTATTCATAGCCTTCTTATCTTGAATTATACTTAAGACAAGGGGTCTTAATTATGAATAACTAAGGAGACTATGTAATGTTAAGAAAATCAATAATAATAATGATAATTGGAATACTATTTTTTACGGTAAATAACTTTTCTCAGAAACAAAATGATGTTGAAGCCGGAAATATAGGAATTGGACCTCAGGTCGGATATCAAAGATCCGGAGATGCTGATGCAGGTGCATTTATGTTTGGAGCTGTCCTGCGGGCAAAATTGTCTGTCGCTTTCGGAGTAGAAGCATCGATAAATTACAGAGAGGATAAATACAAAGATTGGACTGTAAGAACCTGGCCGGTAATGTTATCTGCTCTATTTTATCCATTTCCTCAATTCTATGCTGTCGGCGGTGTAGGGTGGCATCATTCCACACTGGATTTCGATCCCGGATTTCAGCAGGCAGATCTGGCAGATCAGACTGAAAATCCATTCGGATTTCATATTGGCGGCGGTGCAGAAGTTCCATTGGGTGAACAGGTTAGATTATTCGGGGATGTCAGATATGTATTCCTCGATTATAAATTTGAAGACTTAGGGGATGTACCCCTTTCTGAAATGAAAAGTAATTTCTATATAATAAACTTAGGAATAGTTTTTGGGTTCGAATAATCTGTTATAATAGATCAAACCCGCCGCAAAGGCTTTTGGCCTTTGCGGTTTTTTTTCTTTAAAATTAAGGAAGCAAAGAATGTTCGGATTAAAAGATATGATCGCCTCAACAGGTATACGGAAAGTAATTAATGGTTACATAACCGGAATAGGTGAGGTTGATAAGTTTGATCTCGACCAGAAAAAGAAAAATATATTTATATCATTAAATCTTAAAGGGGAGGATAAGCCGGTCACGATTGCAATTAATAAATACGAACTGCTTAGAAAAGGAGATTTACTTTTTATAAGAATACTTGATGTGTCATCTTCTAAACCCTGGCTTGAAGCAGCAATAAAAAAATACGGAAGCGAATTGATCCAGGTTCCCGCCAAATATGCAGATATAGTTGAAAAGATACTTTGAGTTAATTAAATACGATATAAGGGTGAAAAAATATAACAGCAGGCTTGATTTAATGCAGCATCTGCATTATAAATAAATCGTTTTCTTGTTTTCCGCAGCATAAAGTTTAATATGCTTATGCTTCTTTAATATTTCTGAGCCGGTCCATTTAACTGCCGCTTCGCTGCCGTGAACAAGAATTACATTCGAGGGATGAAGTTTATCAACAATTTCGAGAAGGTCTTCCCGTTTAGAATGAGACGGGAATCTGAACCTTTTAATTTCACAGTTTACTTTAATGCTGGTACCTGCAAGTTCAATTTTATCCCCTTTAACAGCATTCGCAATGATATAACCGGGCGTGTTATCTTCCATATAACCCACAGTAAATACTGCTCCTTTCTTTTGTTTCAGCCACGATAGCCCGAGATTATACGATGCGGTTCCTTCTACCATCATACCGCTGGATGCAAGCACAATACAGGGTTCCCGGAATAAATCTTCTGTATTACCAATGCAGTACAAATTATTCAATGGGATATCTTTTAGTATAAACTCCGGGTCTTTATAATCAACCACGTACCTGTTGTAGTCATAAATCCTGATAATTTTTTCTGCAATTCCGCCGGCATAAATTTCAGTGCGGGCGAGTTTATTCCTGATCATCAGTTTGTGTAATACTGCAAGAATCTCCTGCATCTTACCGAGAGAAAAAACAGGGACGAGTATTGAGCCGCCGTTCGAAAGGATTTTATTTGCAGAGACGGCAAATCTGGCAGCCTCCTTGCTCCACGAATCAATTGCTGAGGAATCTGTATCCCCATAAGTTGTCTCAAGAATTAATGTGGATATTTTTTGTTTTGGAAGTACAGCCCCAGGGATAAGTGACTGTGCATTAAGATTTATATCTCCTGTATAAAATAACTTCTCATCATCATATTCAATCAGTACAGAGGCTGAACCAATAATATGTCCCGCATTATAAAACCTTGCAGAGGGAAAAGATCTTCCGGATGGATTGTATCCCCTTAATTCAAATATCTCCCCATAAGATCGGTACATTATAGATTTTATCAGAAGGTCAACTTCATCATGAGAGTAAAGTGCCGGGTCATCTTCTGTCAGTTGTTTTCTTAAAATAGATACTGAATCGTGAAGAGTTAATTCGGCAACGGCCCTGGTTTGCGGAGTTGTAATAATCTTTATATATGGAAATTGCTTAACAAGAAAAGGAAGTGCATTGAGGTGATCCTGATGAGCGTGACTTACCAGGACATAATCAACAGGTTTATTTTGGAGAAGGTGAAAAGCCGGCAGTGATTCAATTCCTGTTTTCTGAGGGTTCATACCACAGTCGAGTATAATTCCTGTGCCTTTTATATTAACATAATATGAGTTGGCCCCTATTTCACCTCCCCCGCCGAGAGGAAGGAATTCGATCATATTCTCCCCAGTAAGAAATCCTTGCGTCTAATTTCAGGAAATTTTTCTATTGCATATCTTAGCATTGTTCTCGGCATTTTGCTATAGCGGGGAATCAAATATTCCTCAAGTGCATCATAATCTCTTTTTCCTGCTTCCCTAAGCATCCATCCTACTCCTTTATGGATCAGGTCATTTTTATCATTAAGCAATAAATCAGATATTGTGAATGTGTGGAGGAGATCTCCTTTTCTGATGAATGTATATGTTGCAATAACGGCTATTCTTTTTTCCCATAAATTCTTTGACTGCGCATATTCATAAAGAAGGTCTTTGCCTTTATCCAGAAGGTAATCCCCGATAATATTAGGAGCCGAAAGGTCTACGAGATCCCAGTTATTAATGTATTTTCTATTCTTAAGATAGAATCGGAATATTTTTTCTCTCCCTTCAGGACTTTCTTTCTTATACTTTGCAATAAGGATAAATAATGCAATTATTCTTTCTTCGTGAACCGGAGACTTGAGTATTACTGAAATATCCTGCAATGATAAATGCTTATACTTTAATGCAATTGCTCTTGATACCGGGACTTTAAGTCCCGCGAATATATCCCCTTCTCCATATTCACCCGGCCCTGTCTTAAAAAATCTTTGAAGGGTCATTGCCTGAACAGGATTGGAAGCTTTTTTAACTTCATTTTTAAGGGAGACAAGATCATCGGATAACATCGCAGTTTTCATTTTGTTTTTTCTGCAAAGATACTAAAGGAACAAATTATAATCTTTTTGGAAATGGATGTAATGAGCCAGGACGAAAGGAAGCAGACTTTTCCGGAGAAATATTAAAAAGCAGAATGATTGGAAGGGATCGGGGATCCCTTCCGGTCTGATTATTTTTGTGGAGTACTGACAGGAGTCGGATTAACAGGCTTAGGGGCTTCTCTTGGGATATTTACTGCACTCCCCATTGTACTTTTTCCGTCAAACATAGCTCCTGCTTCAATAACAAGGGTTTTTGTGAAAATATCCCCTTTAAGATTTCCTTTTGCGTCAAGCACTAATTTTTCTTTAGATCTTACGGTACCTGTTACTTTACCTCCAATAGTAATGACATCCGCGTTAATCTGGCCGTTAACAATACCGCTTTCTCCAACAATTACATTGTTCTGAGATGTAATATCTCCCTGAAGCTCACCATCTACCCGGATATTACCGTTTGTTGTAATTTTACCCTCAATCTTTACTCCGCTGCTTATAATGGTGGTTTCTTCCGATTTGGAACCATCGGTAGGCGTGTTTCTTAACATTATGGTATCTCCTTAAATATATTAATAATCTGATCCGTCAATTATAATTTCAATTTAAATAAAAATATTCAGATATGTGACATAAATAATGATATACAGGAACGATAAAAATGTAAAACTAAAAGCCCTTTTTATAAAAAAATGTGACGCATTTTAGTTCTTCTCTAAAATACTATTTCAGCAGTACGGCGCTTCTGGTCTCGATAAAATCACCTGCATAAATTCTATAGAAATATGTGCCGCTGGGAATACCCTCAGCCGCCCAGGTTATTGTATAATTTCCCGCCCGCTTTTCTTCATTAACTAATGTTGTTATTTCATTACCTAAAACATCAAAAACTTTTATTACTACAAACAGATCAGATGGAACAGAATACCGGATAGTTGTCGATGGATTAAAAGGGTTCGGAAAATTCTGCTGCAGTGCAAAACCAGTCTGTGCTGGTGATGCAGTCTGAACAATATTTGAATACGTATAAGAGCCGTCGAAATCCATTTGCTTTAACCTGTAATCCATTAAACCCGGATCAACAAAACTATCGACAAAGTAATAGTTGTTTTTTCCGGTAGTAGTACCTTTCCCTGCGATAAATCCTATTGTTTCCCATTCATCTTCTGCAGCGGGCTTCTTTTCGATTCCGAAGCCCATATTATTGATCTCACTTGCAGTGCTCCATTGAAGTACTGTTTTTCCATTAATAGTATATGCAGAAAAATCAGTAAGCTCAACAGGTATAACAGGTGAAAGTTTCAGAAGCCAGACATCGTGTACCCCGGCGCCGAAGGAAAGCGTATGCCCGGTAATTATAAATCCGGCATCTGATGTTTTCTGAATATAATATCCAACGTCAGAATAGAGCCCGCCGTAGGTTTTGTTCCATTCTTCAATACCTGCCGTATCTGTTTTCAATACCCAGAGGTCATCCCCTCCTGCGCCGAAAGAAAGAGTATAGCCGGCTACGATAAATCCGCCGTCAAAGGTTTGCTGAACTGAATTTCCATAATCTCTACCTGTTCCGCCGAATGTTTTATACCATTCCTGGATTCCAGTGCTGTTAGTTTTAACAAGAAGCAGGTCGTCAAGACCGGCACCGGAAGATGCTGTATAGCCAGTGAGGATATAACCGCTGTCTGACGTCTGCTGGACAGAAAGACCTCTGTCGGCATCCGTGCCGCCAAAATATTTGTTCCATTCCTGAATACCAGAAGGATCTGTTTTTAACAGCCAGGCATTTCCAACAGCGCCTGGTCCATATGAAAATGTCCAGCCTGTAATAATAAAACCTCCGTCGAGGGTCTGCTGCAGTGCTCTTGCGCCATCTGAGCCAAAGCCGCCAAAAGTCTTTTTCCATATTTCATTTCCCGCAGGATCAGTTTTTATCAGCCACACATCGCGGCTTCCGGCACCAAAAGAAGAAGTTGCAGCAGCAATAACATATTCACCCCCCGGTAGCTGCACAACTCCATATCCTTCTTCGTCACTTGTCCCGCCGAATGTTTTTTTCCATAATTCGTTACCGAGGCTATCTGTCTTCACAAGGATTACATCGGCTGCCCCGGCACCCTGAGATTTAGTATACCCGGCAAGAATATAACCCCCGTCCGATGTCTGCTGAACAGAATAAGCCTCATCATCAGCATTGCCTCCATACGTATTATTCCACAGCTGGTTTCCGGAAGAGTCTGTTTTAATAAGCCACATATTTCTCCCGCTTAATGTTCCAAAGGAACGGGTATATCCGCAAATTGCATAACCCCCATCAGAAGCCTGCTGAACACAGTAGCCGACATCTATATTGCTTCCCCCATAAGTTTTTGTCCACATCGTGTCTGGCTGGACAGCAACAGCTTTGCCACAAATTAATAAAACGAAAATAAATAAATATTTCCCCCAAGAAGTTTTTAAGAGTTTCTTCATAATGCCTCTTTTTTTGATCATCAATCCAATTGCGGTTCTGATTAAAAAAAATAATTTTATCAATAAGATAAATTTACTTCCTTAGAATGAAGCAGTAAACAGAGTTAATAAATATATTTCCTATAAATCTGCAGTGTATTTCGGGCTTTTTGATTAATTAATGATCTTTATAATATTGTTTATATTTTTAATAGAGGTTTAAATAATATCAAAGCAGCAAATATGAAGAAGTTTTATTTGATTGTAATATTTTTAATTACCGCAGCCGGGTATCAGCAGGCACAGGAAAATAAAACTGAAGGCATCAGGCCTATCAGCGATAGTATTGGATTTTGCTGGGATAAAAGTGAAATGGACACTTTAATGAAATATTTATCCGGGCATAATCAAAACATAGATACCCCGGAAAACCTTGCCGCCGCAATTTCTGTACATGATGATTACCTATATGCCGGTAATGTTTATTACCCTCTTTATCACAAGATACACACCAAGGAGGTTGTTATTTTCGGTGTGACCCACGCGACTGTAAGAAAAGAACTTGGTAATTTATCTAATCTTCTCATCCTTGATGAATATTCAAGCTGGTATGGTCCTTATGGTAATGTTAAGATATCCCCCTTAAGAGAAAAATTACGCGCAGAACTGCCGCAGGATTCCTATATTATCAGCAACACCGCACACAGGATTGAGCATTCTATAGAAGCATTGATTCCATTTCTGCAATATTATAACAGGGATATAAAAATTACTCCCATAATGGTTACTATGATGTCGCCCGAGAATTTGGATAGTTTGTCTAATCGCCTTGCTGAAATTATCAGTGCATATATAAAATCAAATAACCTTCATATCGGAAAGGATATTTTCTTTCTTATCTCAAATGATGCAAACCACTACGGCAAAGATTTCAATAACTCCCCGTATGGTATGAATGCCGATGCTCACTCAATAGCTACTGCTAACGATAAAAGAATCATTAATGAAGATTTGGAGGGAAGGTTAACAGAAGAAAAAATCAAAATGACGGCAAATGACATACTGCCGGATTCAACCAGACAAGATATTCCGTTATGGTGCGGCCGCTATCCAATTGTGTTTGGACTGACAACGATCCTAAGAGTAATAAAATCTGCAGCTAAAGGCTCTGAATTAACAGGCAGGCTTTTCAGGTATTCCGATTCATTCACAGAAAAAGTTATTCCTGTAAAAAATACTGGTATGGGAGTAACGGCTGTATTTTCCTATCAGCATTGGTGCGGCTGGTTCACAGAAGGTTTTTATCTGCAGCCTGAACCCTGAACCAAAACTAAGTACATTAAGCCGAGGCACAATAAAAAACCCTTCCGTCTGGTGATGGAAGGGTTTTAAATAATAAAGAAGGGGTTTTACTTGAGTAAAATCATCTTCCTGGTTGCGGAAAATTTTTCAGTTACAATCTGATAAATATATAAACCGCTTGACATATTACCGGCATCCCATCTGTATTGATAATTACCTGTCTGGAGTTCTGAATTAACCAATTCGGCTACAACTTCTCCAAGTGAATTATAAATTATCAATTTTACATTCTTGGTATCTTCAGGAATTGAGAAGCTGATTGTTGTACCCGGATTGAAAGGATTCGGATAATTCTGCTCAAGAGAATATTCTTTGGGAACAATATTCTCAGATGCATAGAGCTTATTACCGGATGAATTTATTGTGATCTCCTGTCCATCCTGTACTCTTTCAATTTCTCTTCCCGATTCGTCAGAAAGAATAATACTAATGCCATCGGCTTTAATCTTTATCGGATACTGCACACCCATCATTTCTATAAGCTTAGGTGTGCTGTTCAAATTTTCTGCAGACCTGTGGCTTGCAAATCTGATATCGAATATTCCCTGTGGAGGCAACGGCGGAAGATCAAAATCTGCAAGATCCGCACCTTCAGCGGCAGCATATAGGGTATAACTTTTCCCGCTGTTATCGGTAATGATTATTTTTCCCAAACCATCAGTCGGGAGCTTGACACCTTTAACAGGTGCCTGGCTTCCGGAAGGAATATTAATCTGTCCGGCTCCGGTAAGTTTAACAAAATATGCATAGCCGGGAGTTATTGAAGTTGCAACAATATACCCTCCCTGGTATTCATAAATCTGACCGGTTATTAATCCTGGAGGTGTGGTTGTTACACCTGCGGCAGAAACAGTTTGCTCATATCCGCCGAAAAGATTCCATCCCAATGCTGCAGTAATCGGAGAATGGTTAACAAACTGAATTCCCCCTGCAGGCCATTCATCACCTGTATTATATAAATTAGGTCCAATATGTTTCATCCAGTATCCGGTTCCGGGCTGTACATCTGTTACGGCTTCATATCCGCCATTGAATTTGAATACGCTCGCGGTAGGATCTCTTCCTATCCACCAGGTACTGACATTCTGATTTACCGGCTGCAGTCCCGGGATAGAAACTAAATTCCAGCCGTTCGCAACATTAACTGTCAGCTGGAAAGTAGTGGCGGCAAGGGTTGAGGCATTTGCAGCCATACCGGATGAATAAGTTGTGCTTGAGCTTTGAAATGAAAATGCTTTGTAATAATATGTTGTAGAAGCAGTTAACCCGGTGTGGGCAACCGGTGAGGTAATTCCATTATACAACAGAGTGCCCCCTGCAAATGGCTGACCTGCAGCCGGAGGTGTTCCGGTTGGTGTTGTAAAAACACCTGTCTGGTTCCAGACAATAACAACATTGTTATTATTTGCATTAGGTGTAAATGAGAGATTTATCTGCTGCTCACTTATTGGCGTTGCAGTAAAGCTTGCCGGATTATTCACAAGCAGAAAATCATCATCATTAAGACTTAGATCGTCTATGTACCAGTAATCTATATTAAATGAATTACCGTTACAGAAAAATACAAGATTCATACTCACTGTTTCCGGGGAACCGGAAGCTGGTGTAATGAACGAAGCGTTAACAGTTGCCGGTCCTACATTTCCGGTAGGGGTAATATTCCAGACTGGAGTATATGTAGCGCCGTTATCATAAGAAACTCCAAGACCCATATTAGGTGCCGGGTTACCATACCAATCGAGCATATGTTTAAATTGAACGGAGTAATGCCTGTTCGACTGTACCGTAATTGCATTACTTTTCAGTTTTGATAACCCCTGAAATTCAGGAGACCAATTCAGTCTTAATTCCGGAGATGATCCCCCGGCATTTGTAGTACTCTGAACACTCCAGTTGGTTATACCAAGGGGACCTATCGCAGTCCAGTTATTTAAATTATTAAAAGGCTCAACAAAAACAAGTCCCGGTGAAAGTTCAGTAGTGAAATTCCATATTTCTCCGGATACACTGCAGGAATCATTTTTCCCGATGATCTGCCAGTTGTAATTGGTATTATATGTAAGAGCACTGGGTAGTGTCCAGCTGCTGATAAGAGCTCCGCTGTATACCATACTCATTACACCTGCACCAAACCAGACTTCACACTGAGTTGCTCCAGCTCCGTTTGTCCAGCTTAACTGAGGTAAAGTTGATGATACATTAGTGGCATTGTTGACCGGAGCAGGATTTGAACCAACGGCAACCGGACAAGGGGGGCCATATGAAACTTTAGCTGTCCATCCCTGATAATTCCCGGTTCTGTTATCTCCCCAATAAGGAAAAGCGACATTATCCAGTCCTGCTACGCCAATATAATCTCCCGCATAGCCGCCTGCTAAACCTGTAATAGGTGCCGGAGTATGGGCCTGATCGCTCACCTTGAAATTCTCGTAAGTAACACCGCCGTCAGTTGATGTTGCCATATATACTTCAGCCTGACTGTTTACAACATTTCTGCTGTCATAAAATACCAGCATAAAACGGCCGGTGCTCTGATCAACAGTGCACCAGGGGTAATACTGATCTTTGGCGTTGTTTATAGGATCGTTGTTAACACGAATCGGAGTTGTCCAGTTTGTACCTCCGTTTGAAGATTTGATCATAACAATATCAGGATCGCTTCCTGCAGGGGTTACACCTCTTTGAGGCCAGGTTATGTAAATAGTACCATTATAAGCTCCGCCTGAACGATCCACAGCCATTGATGGAAATGAGGATACCCTGATATTTGCTTTACTTGAAAGATTGCCCCTGATCCCAAAATTTGTTGCTGAATAAACTCTTGCGCTTGTCCAGGTAGCTCCGCCGTTTGTTGATTTAGAAAATCCAATTGCATCTTCACCCCCCGGCCAGGCATCATAAATTGCATAACATACATAAACTTCACCGTTAGGTCCTGTTTGTATGTTTACTCCCTGGGCATGACTTCCCGGGCTGAGAGTACCTGAAAGATTAAATATGGATGACCAGGTTGCCCCGAAATCAGTTGAGTACTTTAAAGCTGCCTGCCCATCAATAGATCCCCCGAAATCGGTCCAGGCGCAATATGATCTGTTTACATAAGGGCTGCCTGCTTTTTTATCAACCATATAATGATTTTTATCTGCAAGTCCTCCGGGACCGGGAATTGGAGTAACAGTATAGGAGGTCCAGTTCGCACCATTATTAGTTGAAACCGATACACCCTGACCATCAGCGTTCGATATATAATTTTCATAAAATCTTCCGTCAGGCCCGATTACCGAAGCAGGATCTCCTGAATTGGATCCAAAAGGAGGATTATCAAAACCGGTCCAGGTTGTTGACCCATTTAGCGACCAGTATACGCCGGTTCCATAAATACCGCTGACCGGCCAGGGTGTTGCATTCGCCGAGCAGAATATAATATCCTTATTAGTTGGATGAACATCTATACTGACTTCAGATTGTGTCGTGTTTGTTGTTGGTTTCGGTCTTATGTTCGGGCCCACTGTTGCGAAATCATAAATAGTAGGAACCTGTGAAGCAGGCATCCAGTTTAACGAAGGTAGTTTTTCCTGGATCCTGTCTTGTTTAACCTGAACTTTTGACCATATCTTATCTGTATACTCTCCCTTTTGAGCAAAGGATGGGATTATAGATATAGTTATTAGAGTCAGGATAAGTAAAAGAATTGTATTATGTTGTCTCATAGCTTACCGCATTGATTATGTTGTTGATTAGTTGATCTTCAGCTACTAAGGCGGATTACTTGATAATTACTTATCTGCTTAGCAATTAACAAATCCCCGCTGGTTAAATTAATTTCAGCAATTAGAATCTGGTTGAAATAATATTAAATGAGCCGTGCAGATAATCGTATCTTTATACCGGTGTGTCATAGAGTAGTCAGATTTCAGAGTAGTATCCTAAAGTGAAAAAAACTGAATCAGTATTCAGCAATAACAGAATAGGAAGAGTTGTTCCTTTTTCTGTAGTAATGAAGAATACAAATATATATAAAGAAAAAACTATAATCCTCCGAATTATCAGATCAAATTAATTAATAACTAGCAAGGATTTTATTCCCCTTGAATGTAACCCCTGTTAAATAATACTTGCAGAGTAATTATCTTCATTAAATTTTTTACTTATAGATTAGAAGAATTTTCATCAGCAGTCTGCCTCAAATTGGCCAGATAAATGCCTTCCCCTTTTACATAGATACGTTACAGGTGCGACTCAAATCCTACACAAAATCGGGAAATTCCTGTTTGTGAGTAGTATTTGGGTCAGGTTTCGACCAGAGTTATTACGGATTTATTGGCCTTTAATTGGCCAATTAGAGGCTAATTATTCACAAAATTTAACTTTTTAAGCACTTTTTTATTAACACCTGGTTTATAAATCGTTCCAGGTATCTACCTCTTGTATAGCTAAAGTATTGGAAAAGTCAGCCTGCAGTCTTTAAACAGACAGCTTCAAGGGCTTTACAAGACATTATCAAGCCGTTTACTAGACGGCTAGGACCAAGTGTTAACGAAGTGTTAATGAAGTGGTTTTAATAAAAAGTTCGATGGTACGATGGTGCAAAACGCAAAATGTAAGGAACGCTCAGTGAGCGTTCCGCTATGGGCACTCCCCAAAAATGGCGTTCTAATACAGCACTCCCCCAAAATGGCGTTCTACTACAGGCACTCCATGATAGCATTCTGCTCTGATCCGGAAGGACAGGTGGCGTTTGCAATTATTACCTTTTTATCCACAATAGCGCCACCAGTACCTACAGAATTTTTTTTGTCTTTAAATATTCTACATGAATTGGGCAATCAATAAAAAAAGCCGACCTGTGAAGGGACAGGTCAACCCTGAATAAATAATTCGCTGATATTTCGGAGTTGACCTGTCTTATATTATGGGGCAATGCACGGATTCTACACAAAACTATTTTAACAGGATCATTTTCCTGGTAGCGGTGAAATTTCCTGCAACTAACTCATAAATATATAATCCGGATGCTGCATCCGATGCATCCCAATAATATTTATAAACACCTGCCCGAAGGCCTGTATTTATAAGTTCAACTATTTTCTCTCCCAATGCAGTGTAAATATTAAGTTTAACATTCTGAACATCCTCCGGTAATCTGAATTCTATCGTTGTGCCTGGATTGAATGGGTTAGGGTAATTCTGCCCGAGTGAGTACACAGAAGGAATAAAATTTTCTTCTACAAGCAGCTTACCAACCACCTCAACATTCAAAGTAAATTCTTCTCCCGGGTTAAGTTTTGCTATTAGTTTTCCGGTTTCATCTGACAGGATTATACTCACTGCCTCAGCTTTTATTTTTAGCGGATACTCTGCTCCCGTTATTTCAATACCCTGAGGTGTGCTGTTAAGCTTTTCAACATACCTCTGTGTCGAATAACGGATATCAAATACTCCGTCGGGAGGAAGAGGCGGCAGATCAAATTGATTAAGATCAGTATTCTCTTCTGCAGTATAAAGTGTGTAGCTCCTTAGTTGTTTATCGGTAATAATGATTTTCCCATAATCTGAAGTAATCAGGGAGCCAGCTTCTGATTTCACAGTTAATGTGCAATTTGGTAAATGGATTGCTCCCCCCGGAGGTAGTATTTTTGCCCAATATCCATAACCGGGATATAGTGTATCCACCGGTTGATACCCTGCGGAAAATTTATAAATCTGCCCCTGCAGTATTCCCGGTGGTGTGGTTGTAATCCAGGTTACCGGGACAGGGCATTCATATACTCCAAACATATTCCATCCGTTAATAACCAAAATTGAATCGTGCGGAACTAATAAAATTGACGGCCACTCATCACCTGTATTATAAATTTGGGCGCCAATGTTTTTCATCCAGTAACCTACTGTTGGAACCGCTGTTGTTACCATCTGATAACCCTGATTGAACTTAAATACACCTGTTGCGGGATCTTTCCCGGGCCACCAGCTTGTTACATTTTGGTTCGATGGAAGTAATCCCGGAATGGAAACCATATTCCATCCATTGTTTAGTGATACGGTTAAAGAAAAAGTAGCTGCTGCATTAAAACCGAATATTGAGGAATAAGGACCCCATCCTGAAAAATTTTTTCCTTTTACTCTCCAGAAATAATGTGTATCAGGCGATAAACCCGAAAAAGATTTAACTGTATCGGTTAAACTTGAATCCTGAAAAACCATACTGTTAAAAAGAGAATCAAGAGCAATTTCAAGCTTGTAGAACTGTGCAGACTCAGCTTTTCTCCATTTAAATTGAACGCTAGTATATGAAACAGAACTGTTATCCGGCGGGAAAATAAGTATTGGAGCTGCAGGCACCGCTGGCATAGGTTCTATATCCTGAAGCCATTCTTTTTTCCCCTGCAATATTTCCTTTCCATTAAGGTTCTGTACAAAAGCAACCAGCTCAAGATTATTAACAGCCCATGAGGCATTTACAGTAAACGGCAGTGTTATTGTAACTTCGTTGCCGCCTGCAAAATTGAGTGAGGTTCCGTTTTGATTAGGAATCATTAATCTTTCCACATTATGCAGTTGGGTTTGTCCCTGCCAGCTATAAGTAATATTGGATTCGGTTAAAGCCAGGTGCACCACCAGGTTATTATATGAAGCAGGCACAGTTGCAACTTTCTTTATCCTGAGCTGAACAGTATAATTGTAGCCTGAATGCGTGCCGAAGATCTCTAATGTGTAGGCAGACTTTTTTGATTTCCTGCTTTCATAAATCGGCAGGTAATAAGGATAGTTCGTCTGAGTATTACTGCCTCCCACATACATAAGAACACCATCAAATATGGCTGTAGGAAATGCTGAAATTCCATAGTATGAATTTCTCGCATTGGAATATGTATTTGTAAATGAATCACTGTTATGATATTTAATCACCCCCACACTCTTTCCATTTGATAGGAGATCGTGTGCACCCATTGCAGCTCCGGGGCAGTATGGACACCAGGTGCCTGTACCTATTTCAAGTATTACCATTTCCCTGGAAGTCGTGTAAGTGTCAAATGTCTTTACCTTAGTATCATTGGAAGTGTTCATATCACCGGAAAGATTGGTGGTAACAGTTATTTCATAAATTTCTTCGGGCAGATTAAGCACGAAATTCGGGAAGGAGACTGTCTGACTCACTCCGGCACCCAGAACAATTGTATTGCAGTTCTGCGTATAAAGCGTTGTTCCGTTTGCTTTAATAATGCAGGTGGCATTAAATGTTTCGGACGTAAGTCCAAAATTAATCAGCGTT
Organism: uncultured Ignavibacteriales bacterium; assembly: GCA_963764685.1. GTDB lineage: Bacteria > Bacteroidota > Ignavibacteria > Ignavibacteriales > Ignavibacteriaceae > CAVXTT01. The sequence continues at coordinate 105,545 of CAVXTT010000022.1, read as the reverse complement.
GCCTGGGGGATCAAAGTATAGTACGGATTATATTCGGGAAGAGTTAATATGGATTTGACTCCGACGTCGTGCTGTAACGGGGCAAATAACAGGATGTCATCAATATACCAGTAATCTATATTTTCTGAATTACCGTTAAAGAACCAGGCTATCTGGAAATCAGATGCCCCCACATTAGCATTGTTAATTGTAATGTCTACAAACTCCGTAAGATTACCCGTAGGATTAACTTTAGACCATACCGTGTTCCAGGCACCCCCGCCGGAGCGTGTGGCGACCCCTACGGTATATACACCGCCATAGTGATCGATTGAATGGCCGAACATCAGCTTAAGTGTGGTGATCCCTGTTAAATTTATCTGGGGAGAGATTAAACTGGATAACCCTGTAAATGAAGGGTTGTAATCAAACATACATTCAGGAGCAGTTCCTCCGGCGACATTCCCACCGCTTGATTTCCAGTTTGATGCATGAGCATCAATCGTCCACCCTGATGGAGGTACTGTACCGGAGAATGTTTCATTAATAAAGGTCTGAGCAGATGCAGAAAATAATAAAGAAAAAACTATTAAAAGACTTGAGAGCTGCTTCATAATTCTTACTCCCCGGATTTAAACCATATCCGATAAATATTTAAAAAGAGGTATCAAAAAATTGTCAAATTATTTTACTGAAGCAACTAATGTTTTAGTACTAGCAAGTAATTGAAAATGGGCTTTCTCCCTTCTCATCGAAAAACATTAAATTTTTTGCTTGCTCCATACTTAAATCATTAATATTCAAGGTATGAATTCTATACAAAATTATTTTAATAGGATCATTTTCCTGCCCACCAGATTATTATAAAGTAAATTTTAACGACAGTATTTGGGCAAGCGGGATTTATTTTACAAGCCTAAGTGGCAGGAGATTATTCGAAGATTAAAATGATTCTTCTGAAATGATAGGAAAAGAGTATATCAATTCAGGGAGCCGGAACTCCCTGATTGATATCTGATTTTCTTTATATACCCGGCCAGAGCCAGCCGAAGACCCCGCCGGTAAACAGGGCAAAGATCAACCCGTCAAACATAACTCTTATTGTTGTGCCCCAGCTTTTCCTGTACCATATGCTGTTCTGCATCAGGGCTAAGCTATAGCCCACAAAAGCCGTTGCACCTGCAAATCGAAAAACCTCAAGGTAATCAGCCCCGCGCGGCAATGCCCTGCCGGCAATGTAGGCGCTGAAAATTCCAACAATCACACAATAAAGAAACCATTGTACAAAATTAGAACCCATATTTACCGGGCCGGCAGGCAAAATTGTTACAAGTCCTGAAGGCCCTTTACTGAACTTGTCCGTAAACTCTTTTGACGTGCGCTCTTTACTGTCCTCCGGGCGAGGAAACATATAATCTCCGGGGGGAATATTAAATCTGCGCAGGGCATCCATTATTGAACTCTCCTCCGGCAGTTTTTTATAATCTCCTGCGTGATATTTTAACAGCATATGTATGATTGCACTTAATATGAACACTACTACTGCAGAAAGAAGAATTGGAAGCCATAGGGAAACTATTGAAACCGCTGAGTCCATCTCTGCTCCTTTTTTTTAATTTTAAAATAAACCGGAATTATTGAAACCGTATCAAAATACACAGACTATCCTGAGATTTCCAAATGAAAAAACAGATTCTGAAAAATGCCCCCTCTTCTTTCAGTCTAAGGTTTTTTGCTCTGGATGAATTGGACAGCGTTTGCCTCTCCAATATTCATATCGTTAACATTTACAATCCCGTCGCCATTCAGATCTTCCGGAACATACCCTGTTAAAGAATTATGAATTCCATTATCCATTTGAGCAAGATCCCTGAGATCTATCCTGCCGTCCTGATCTATATCTCCGCTGTATATGCACCATTTGGTTCCTTTAAGCACCTGGTTGCTGCCGTAAGTTTGATCTGCAGCAGTAGTAAAGTCATAGTTTAAATTGCTTCCGGAAAAAGCTATTCCAGTGGAACTCCAGCTTTCAACGGCGTTACGATGCTTTAACACAATATAATACGGTATACCTCCAGTTGCGGAAGCAAAAACAGCAGACCCGCTTCCGGAGCTGTTAAGAAATATTTTTTTGCTCTCAACAAGTGAAAAAGGAGAAGCCGTATCCCTTAATTCTACGGTTACTGTATCCGGAATCATTGTAATGCCGTTATAAAGTCCTTCTATCATTGCGGTAATGTTCAATGTGTATTGCGCTGCACCATAATAAAAAACACGAATATCATCAAGGTACCACCCATCCTTTTCTATGGAAGCATCGCTCCTTAATTCGAAACGGAGCTTTATCTGCTGACCTATATAGGCATTAAGGTTTATTTCCTCCTTTACCCAGTTATACCTGGAACCATCGTAACAGGGTATCCCGGCGGGAGTTTGTCTGCCGGATCCGGAACCTGACCTGCTGTATGTTCCCTGTAAAGATATCCAGCTAGTGCCTCCGTTTGTTGAGATCTGTACAATACCGCAATCCCAATCTGTCTCGAAATCGTGCTTCATATAAAAGGATAAACGGGGATTGGGCATTCCGGCAAGATTTATATTATTTATGGTGGTTAAAGTTACAGTCGCATTCGAAATATAATTTCCTGTCTTGCTGTCCGCATATGAATTCGGTGCTGAATAATAGGTAAGTGTAGTAGTTTCCCATTTGGGGGATGTAGTTGGTGTCCATCCTACTGTCCAATTTGCAGAAATAACTCCGGATGTATCGATAAAGGCATAATAAGGCATTCCGGCAGTAATTGAAACCGTATCCTGCGACATTACAGTAATCCCGCTCTTTGAAGTGATAACAAGTTTAATATTTTGTTCTACAGGTGTTGCCGGATCCAAAACAAATTTCATCGGTGAAAGTATCATACCCTCGGAACGGGCCGCCAGACTGTCTATTGACGCTGTTCCATTTACGACAACAGCCCAGGGACTTGATGTAGTCAGTTCAAAGTTGAGATTGCCGGCAGCAGACAATCCTTTATTTTTAAATACAGGCTGAAGTGAAACAGTATCTCCTGGCAGAAAATATGTCCTGTCGAAATTCGGATCCTTAAGACTGACATATGCTCCTGCTGCCCAGGTATAATATTTATTCATCCAGAGGCATTCCTGTGCAAGTGGAAATATCCTGCTTTGGGGTGCCCAGAAGTCATCACCATCGTTTCCAACTTCAGGTGTCATAGCAAAAGTCTTACCCGCATTTAAAACAGTATCACCGTCATACATATAATCATCACTATTGCCTCTTGTTGAATAGTTAACAGTCTGCAGGTCAGTCCCGGTGGTGTAATGATTATATCTTGTCATATCTCCCGCATATTCTCTGAAAGTCAGTGAGTCAGGGGTCTCGTGGTTAAGCGCCCCATATGGAAAGATAAGATAATTTCCAAATGTATGATAATTTAATGCACACCTGATGCTTTTGCCCGCGATATAATTTTTAACTGCCTGGGTCTCCGGTTCTGAAAAAGGGGCAGTTCCACGATAGGTATCTGATGATGGTGTAGTACTTGAGCCTCCGTTTGGAGCATTCCAGTAGGCATAGGGTCCATAATTACGGTTAAGATCAACACCGTACGAGCTGCCGTTATTCCTCCTGTTTTTTCTCCACATCCCTCCCCCGTTAGGATTAGTGCTGTGGTTATATTCATAACCGTCGGGGTTAACTATAGGAATAAAAAATATTTCCCTGTTATCAACGAGGTAGGTTACTTCAGGGTCAATTCCATAATTCTCAAGAAGATAATACATATAATAGATCAGGTTCATCATACCCATCGGTTCGCGTGCGTGTGTAACACCTGAAAATGACACTCTTGGTTCATTCTCAGTTGAGTTAGGGTTATCTGAAATTTTAACTGCATAGATAGGACGGCCCTCTATAGTACTCCCGATTGATGCTTTCTGCGTTATGAGATTAGGATAAAGCATATACATCGTATCGAGCTCTGCTATCATTTCTGCCAATGTATAATGCCCTCCCATAGAACCGAATCCGAATCCTGCAACATTATAGTCATCACGACTTTCATTTATAAAATATTGTTTCTCTGCTTCGGTAAGCAGTGGTAATGATTCATAATATTTCTGCCAGTCATCAATTAAAACAGTGTACCTGAATCCCGTATTCTGAAGAATCTTAAAATCATTCTCACTTATATATGTGAGCAGCGAATTATTCTTAGTATACTGAAGGTGATCGAATTCCATCCCGGCATTTAATAATTCTTTTACCCGGGCTGGATTGTCAAAAAATATCTCAACCTTCTTAAAATTTTGCGGATATACAGAGAAGGAAAGAATGCAGAGGAGGAGCAGTAATGTTGTTTTCATATGATCACGGAATGTGATTTAAAAATGTTTAAAGATTAAGCGAAACCTTATATGGAATTCCCCCACAATTATTGTATCAATTACAAAGCTATTAAAAATTATAAATTTAAATACCTAAAACAAATAATACTAAATGGTTAGCAATCAACTTTCTTTGCAGAAAATGACACTTTTATAGTCCGTCGACATTTTTGCCAGTTGTAGTTGAAGGATTCTTGTCTGTGTTGAGTAACTCAACAGCTAAAAAGGCCGAATTTAGCCAATAATGGTTCAGATAAAGATAATAAACAGTAATAACCTGAATACCGCCCCATTCCATTAGGTTAAGCCAATTAATAGTGGTATCTTTTATAACCGGTTTGGACCGGTTTTTTTTTAATTATTTTTTAGAGGTTTTTAGTTGAGTACTAAGTTATTTGTAGGGTCTTTACCCTGGTCAGTTGATGACGCAGCATTAAAAAACACATTCTCAAAACACGGAACTGTCGTATCTGCAAAGGTAATAATGGACAGGGAAACCGGCAAATCAAGAGGTTTCGGTTTCGTTGAGATGGAAGATCCTTCTGAAGCAAAAAATGCTATCAGAGAATTGAACGAATCATCAGTTAATGGAAGAAATATTGTTGTAAATGAAGCTAAAGCTAGATTTTAATAGAATATTCTGATTCGGTTTTCAAAAAGGCGCTTAACAGGCGCCTTTTCATTTATACTCACCCCATTATCCTCCTCATATTTCAAATGGCTATTATTTTTTGTTAAAATCTGTAAATAAAATCCTTATAGATACTGCGAAGCTTCGTGATACCTTCGAAAATTTTTAGAGGTTGAACGGAGGTATGTCTGTCCTTCCCTCATTTCAGAGAGTAATTGTAAAGAAAAGTATACATAATTAAATCAAAAAACTTAAAAGACTGGTTTTCGTGAAATATTTAATCGCTTATCATACCCTATTCAATTTATTTATCTCATTTTCTTAAGTATTTTTACCTATAACAATGCAAAAAAATTATTCGGTTATTGTTTTCGACCTGGGGAATGTCCTGATTCCTTTCAACTATGATTTAGCGCTCGCAAAATTGGACATTATTGATAAAGGACTAGGTGACAAATTCTGGAATTACTATAAGAATAATTATGAAATCCACAGGAACTTTGAACGGGGTTCTTTATCTGAAGAAGGTTTTATAAATAAAATGCTGCACGTCCTGGAGAATAAAATTAACAGTCAGGATTTTTGTGAATTATACTCCAAAGTATTTCACGAAAACAAGGATGTCTCAGCACTTCTGCCGCTCCTGAAAAAGAAATATACGCTTGTTCTTCTTTCTAATACCAATTCTATTCATATGGAATATGGGTGGAAGGATTATGAATTCCTGAAATACTTCGATAAGCTGATACTCTCGCACCAGGTGAAGGCAGTTAAACCGGAAGAGAAGATCTACAGATCGGTGGAAGAATTCACCGGCAAACCTTCCGCCGAACATATTTTTATTGATGATATAGAAGAATATGTTGAAGCTGCAAAGCAATTAGGATGGGACGGTATACAATTTCGAAGTGCATCACAGCTAAAGAATGATCTTAAAATGAGGGACATACTTTGATAAGATCAGTTTTGATCTCAGCACTGCTTTTATTCCTGCTGCTTAGTACCGGGTGCGGCGGTAATAAAAACCCTGAAATGACAGCTGCGGATTCATTAAAAATAAAGCTTCAGAAAGAGATTGATTCGCTCGAGAAAAAATCACTGGAGAAACCAATCACTTATTCCTTTTACAGAAAGAAAAGGACTAAAGAAAACCTGCTGCGGGATTTCGGTAAGGATGGTTCTCGTCTTGTTCTTTCATTAAATCGTGTGGACAGTAAACATCTGCGGAAGCTGGATACCCTGGTTGTGCCGGATACTCTTGTTGATGATCCAAGGTACTACTCTCCTTTCCCGCTTGAAATTCCTGAAGCTGATAAGGTTGAAAAGTTCCTCCTTATTTCCCAGACCATCCAGGCATTTGCCGCTTACGAATATGGAAATCTTATCCGGTGGGGGGCAACAAGCACGGGTAAGAAAACCACACCTACTCCAAACGGGTTATTTCATACGAACTGGAAATCCAAAGAGATAACAAGTACCATCAATGATGAATGGCTGCTGAGATGGAATTTCAATATCGCAAATTTTGAAGGCATTTCTATTCATGAGTATGAAATGCCTGGATATCCTGCAAGTCATTCCTGCTCGAGATTGTTTGCAGACGATGCAGAATGGATCTATTACTGGGCACAGCAATGGGTCCTTGCCTCCGACGGCACAACACTCGTCGCCTATGGCACACCGGTTATTCTTTTTGGTGATTATGATTATAATGACCCTAAAATCTGGCACAGAAGTGTTGATGACCCCGATCGGGCCAAAGTAAGCCCGGAAGAAATTAAAGAACTCCTGGGACAATATCTATATCAGGTACTAAAACAACAGGATCACCGGAAACTGGTTCTGGCTCAAAGAGACTCTCTGAAAAAGGAAGAAGCTGCCCTAAGGCATCAAAATCCGGATAAGAAAGAGAGAAACTAAAAAAATATTATTTTAAGGGGAGCGCTTATCGATTACTAATGAGTGAATATTATTGTTCCAAAACTCATTAGAAATAATTCAGGAAAACTATTAAATTTAAAAGTGACTTAGATTGAATAAGGACCTTAATGAAGAAATATTTTCTTTTACTGGCTATTCTCTTATACTCCTGCGAGGAGTCCGTTACCCCTCCTGTTCTCACTGCATATGTAACTGCAAAAGAGAATGTTGATCCTGTGCTATCGGCAGCACGAAATACTTTTTCAGGTGATGCAGAGCTTGCAGGCATATATGGAAGGAATGTAAATACAGCGGGTCAGGTAGATCTGTTAAACACAAGTTCGTTAAATGCCTTTGTATATACAATGCAGTCGGATGCAATCGGAGAGAATGAATTTTACGTCCCTGTTTATGGTGCAGGACCCGTAAAATCCCCCATAGATTTTAATGTAATGTTATCTTATGTAAAAGACAGTACTGCAAAATTTTACATAGGGAATGCAATCAGCTTCCTTGCAACTGTACACATTACTTCAGATGCGCAGTATGATGACAGTCCCGCAGTACTCGATACCCTTTTAAAAAGAGAGGATGTCATTCAGTTCAGGAACACTCACGATAACAGCGGCATAGATATGTTCCTTTTTCCAAGCAAGGCAATAGATCCTGACAGCGGGTTAACCAATTCGGCTGACTGGGTAGTTAATTTTTACGGCAGTTCCGAATCCCTTGTCCTCTGGCAGAGCACTGCAACTGGAGTAATAACTGTCCTTTCAAATTAAAGGAAAGAAAAAATGAAGTATCTGATCTTAATAATTACGGCTTTAATGATTATGGCAACACCTGTGTCAGCACAATTCGATAAATATTTTTCCGATAAAACTTTCCGTATAGATTACTTCCATACCGGCAATGCTGCCGAGGAAGAATTTACTCTTGACCAGGTTTATATCTACGGGATCTGGGGAGGAAGCAGAAAAAACCTGCTCGATAATTTTAACAACGGGAGGTACTATTATAAAATTTACGATGCTGCAGGAGGTGAGCTTATTTTTTCCAAAGGGTTCGACAGCTACTTTGGGGAATACAGAACAAGTGAACCGGGCGTGAACGGCATAAAGCGCACATACCACGAAACGGCAATAATCCCCCTTCCGAAGAATAAAATAAAATTTACTTTAGAGAGCAGGGATAAGCAGAACAAACTGAATGAAATTTTTTCTGTTGAACTTGACCCTTCAGATATTTCATTTATAAGGGAGGAACCGCAGGATGAAGGAGTAAAAGTTTATCAGAGTTTGGCGGGGGGCGATCCCTCAGAAAAAGTTGATGTTGTTATACTTGGTGAAGGTTATACTAAAACCGAAGAGAGCAAATTCAAAAAAGATATTGACAGATTTACAGGCGTGCTGTTTAGTCTTGAACCATATAAATCACTTAAAGAAAAATTCAATGTATACGGGGTATTCAAAGCGTCGCAGGAGAGCGGCACTGACGAGCCATTCTCAAATATTTACAAAAAAACAGTATTCAGCACTACCTTTAATTCTCTGGGCTCGGAAAGATATTTACTTACCGAAGATAATAAAGCTGTGAGAGACCTTGCAGCTCACGTTCCCTATGATGCCATTTATATAATGGTTAATCATTCGAGATACGGCGGCGGAGGGATATATAATTTATTCTGCACTTTCACGGCTGATAACCATTGGCACGAGTATTTATTCCTGCACGAATTCGGGCATTCATTTGCGGGACTGGCAGATGAATATTACACCTCAGATGTAGCCTACAATGAGTTTTATACCAAAGGAGTTGAGCCTGTAGAGCCCAATATTACAATGCTTTTAAACAATGAGCTTAAATGGAAATCCCTTGCGGATAAGGATATAGAGATCCCTACTCCCTGGGAAAAAGCAGATTATGATAAGATGGACTATAAGTGGCAGGCCGAAAGAAGAGAACTGAATAAAAAAGTTATCGAGCTGAAACGTGAAAGAGCAGCAGCCCAACAGGTAAAAACTGCCGAAGAAGAATATAATGCAAAGGACAGGGAACATTCTGCTGAAGTGGATAAATATCTTAAAGCCAGCAAATACCGGAATATGGTGGGTGCATATGAAGGCGCGGGATATTCTTCTGAGGGAATGTACAGGTCGATGCTTGACTGCATAATGTTCTCGAAAGGTACAAAGCCATACTGCAAAGTATGCGAGGATCATATTAAGAAGGTCATTGCATTTTATTCAGAATAATGTTTTTATAGGCCGGTACGTATAACTATGGAGATGCGCAGATGAATAAATTATCAGTATTTAATTTTATTTCATTGAACGGGTATTTCAAAGGGGAGAATGGAGATCTCAGCTGGCACAAGCACGGTGAGGAAGAAAATCAATTTGCTTCGGATTCTATGAAGCCCGGGGGTATACTTCTTTTCGGAAGGATTACATATGAAATGATGGCGTCCTACTGGCCGACCCCGATGGCCCTGGAGAACGATCCTGAGGTTGCAAAAGGGATGAACCGGGCAGAGAAAATTGTCTTCTCAAGAACATTAAAAAAAGCTGATTGGAATAATACTACTATAATCAGCGGGAATATCTTTGATGAAGTGAAAAGACTGAAGCAGTCATCCGGAAAAGATCTTAGCATTCTCGGAAGCGGAAGTATCGTGAGCCAGTTAACCGAAAAAGGTCTGATCGACGAGTATCTGATAATGGTAGACCCCGTTATTATAAATTCCGGCACACCAATTTTTAAGGGGTTAAATAAAAATTTAGAACTGAAGCTTACCGATACCAGAAAGTTTAAGAGCGGTGTTGTACTTTTATCATACGTTAACGGGAAAAAATAACCTGTAACTTTGGTAGGACACATTCTATCCGACAGCATTGATTTTTTAGTTGACATAGGTTAGCTCTAATGCTAACTTACCATATGAGGGGAATATATTTCTATACATCTGAATCAGGAAGATGTCCGGTTAAAGAATATCTTGATAATTTAACTGGAAGCGAAGCTAAAAAAGTAACCTGGGTGCTGAAACTTTTTGAAGAGACTCACATTGTGCCGGGAAAATATTTCAAGAAGCTCACAGGGTCATCTGGTCTTTGGGAAATCAGAATAAGGTTAGCAGGTGGATTTATCAGATTATTGGGCTTTTTTGATTCGGATACTAAATTTATAATAACATCAGGCTTTACAAAAAAATCGCAGAAAACGCCTGAATATGAAATAAGAACAGCCGAAGAGAGAAAAAGATCGTATTATATAAGGAGAATGAATGAGTGATTTAAATAATTATATTGAGCAAAGAAAAAGGAAAGATGCCGAATTCGCAGATAACTATGACTTAGGTTATCAAAATTTTAAGATCGGTATTGTACTAAGGGATATGCGGGAAAAATCAGGATTAACCCAGGAGGAGTTAGCCACCCGATTAAAAACAAAAAAATCTGTTATTTCAAGAATAGAGAACCATTCTGAAGATATTAAGCTCTCAACACTGATTCGTTATGCCAAAACATTAGGGCGAAAAATAAAACTCGAAGTGATATGAACTGCTTGTCATTAATAAAATTGAGATCGAATAATTTACAGGGCGGTTACTAACCACCCCAATACACTTGCTATTCAATGCCGAAAAATCAGATCCCGGCACTTATTAATCTTCCAGTGTAAACCCGATCTTAACAGTAACCTGCCAATAAGCTACCTTACCGTTTTCAATGTAACCCCTTGTATCGGTAACTTCAAACCAGCGCATATTTCTTACAGACTTTGAAGCTTTTTCAACTGCCAGGTTTACAGCATCTTCTATGCTTTTTGAGGAAGAACCGGTCAGTTCAATTTGTTTATAAACGTGATTGCTCATTTTACTCCCATTAAAGTTTAGTATTGAATTATTAAAGGGATAAAGATAATTACAATCAGTATTTAAGAAAAATCAGTTTTTTGCTTCGAGAAGGAGTTCCTGCTCAATCGCCTGGATCAATGATTCTTTTGGAAGAGCTCCAACTGCCATTTTAGGCTGCCCCTCTTTAGGAATAAATAAAAGTGACGGAATGCTGCGTATTCCGAAAACACTCCCGAGTTCCTGCTCTTCGTCTGTATTAATTTTATAAAAATTTACTTTCCCCTTATACTCTTCAGACAGCTCGTCGATAATGGGGCCAACCATTTTACAGGGACCGCACCACGGAGCCCAGAAATCAATTAAAGCGGGGAGATCCCCCTTATAATTCCATTCCTGTTCATTCTCATAATTAAATACTTTTTCAAGAAACATTTCTTTATTTAACTGTTCAGCCATTCTTTTCTCCTTTAAATTTTTCAGCTGTATCAGACAGCGTTATATACTCTGAGCAATTTCTGTTTAACTTCTGCTGCGATGTTTTTAAGATTTTCATTATCAATTACCTGCGTCATCAATTCCGGGTCGAAGAAACCAATTCCGGTCTTATTCCCTTTTTCATAAACGATCACATTACAGGGAAGTATAAGTCCGATCTCCTCTTCGGCCTGAAGCGCCTTATGAGCAAATGACGGATTACAGGCACCGAGTATTATATATTTTTTGAAATCAACATCTATTTTTTTCTTCAATGTATCTTTAACGTCTATAGTTGTAAGTATTCCGAAGCCTTCCTTTTTAAGTTCTTCCGTTACTTTTTCAACTGTCTGTTCATAGGAAAGATCAGTTGTTTTCGAAAATCCATAGTTCATTTACATCCTCCTATTATTAATTAAATAATTTCAATCATTTTGTGATGCTAAGTGTCGACAACTTTTTATATGTCGAAATTTTCAAGGCAAGATATATAGGGCAGGTGCCGATAAAAGCTGTTAATGCCAGCACCGCTCCAATTATACCTAAAATTATAGCAGCGGTTCCGCTGATCTGACCGGCTAGATATAGAACCAGGACAATAAGACCCGTAAGCACCCTGATTATCCTGTCTATTAAACCTAAATTCTTAATCATTTTATAACTCCTTTTTTTGTCTTTTTATAAATAATGCACCTAATACAGCACCGTAGGCAGTACTGATGAAAGGATTACCCGCAATTGCACAGGAGCCGTTACAACCGATGAAAGAATAATATAGAAAACCCAAAGTTCCGCCGGCAAGTACAGGGAAAATATATCTGAAACTTTTCTTGTTCAATACATTTCTAATTAATTCCATCCGGTAAACCCGCTCCTCAAATTTGATGCGTTGAAACCTTTTTTATTCAATAAAACTGCGGCCGAAACACTACGGTTCCCGCTCCTGCAGTAACAAATAAATTCTTTATCCTTGAATTTCGTTAACTCCTCAATCCTGAAGGACAGCTGATTTAAAGGGATATGCAAGGAACCCTTAATAGATCCGGCATTTCTTTCAGACTGTGTTCTCACATCCAGAAATATTGCACTCCTGTCGTTAAGCTTTCTTTTTGCTTCATCAGTTCCATAATTCTTTATATTGCGTGCTGCAAAGGTTTTTCTTACAAAATTGACCACCAGCAGTAACAAGCCTGCATAAATTAAAATTTGCCAAATGCTCATCTATATCTTTTACCAGTAAATTTTATATTTGTTAGATTGGAATAAGTGAAAAAGGATTCAGGTACAAAACACCAAAAATTATGCATAAATGAAATATTCTAAAGGAAAAATATCCCGGCAGGTGGTCTATCTCGGACTTGTCAGTCTTTTTACAGATTTCGCAAGCGAGATGCTGTATCCTGTAACCCCGCTATTTCTCGCAGGGGTACTTGGCTCCTCAATGGCACTGATCGGAATAATTGAGGGGCTTGCAGAAGTTACGGCAGCAATGCTTAAAGGTTATTTCGGACTCCTTTCCGATAAATACAGGAAAAGATCTCCTTTTGTATCCCTTGGTTATTCAATTTCCGCGTTATCAAAACCACTTCCGGGTTTATTTCCTGCAATCGGCACAGTTACAGCCTCACGTATATTTGACAGGGTCGGCAAAGGGATCCGTACTGCACCAAGGGATGCCCTGCTGGCTGATTATGCTGAAGGGAACAGCGGTGCCGTTTTTGGTTTCCATAGGGGAATGGATACCGTGGGTGCTGTGCTTGGACCATTAGCTGCTATTCTTCTCCTAAGCATTTATAATAATGATTTCCGATTAATATTCCTTCTTGCCTTTGTGCCCTCAATTATTGCAACAGCTTTAACATTTCTGGTGAAGGATAAAGGAGTAAAGCCGCGGAGTGCGACAAAAGTTTTTGATTTCTCCTTTTGGAAAGAAGCTCCCCCGGTTTATAGAAAACTTGTAATCCTGACAGCAGTATTCTCGTTCGCCAACAGCAGCGATGTTTTTCTGATCTTAAAATTAAAACAGGTATCAGCTTCAGATACAACTGCAATCATCGGTTATGTTTTTTATAATGTTATATATGCGGCTTCATCATACCCTGCAGGACTTCTTGCAGATAAGAACGGTAAAAAAAATATATATATAACCGGCCTGTTCCTCTTTTCATTTGTCTACCTGGGATTTGCAATCGCCTCCAATTTATATATAATATTTATTTTATTTGCTCTTTATGGTATTTATGCCGCCGCCACCGAAGGTATATTAAAAGCCTGGATTTCGGATATTATTCCGGATGACAGAAGAGCTTCAGCTATCGGCATTCTCGTAATGATTTCCGGATTCATGGTAATGGCCGGATCTGCTGCGGCAGGAGTACTATGGGATCAATTTGGTTCCGCCGTGCCATTCTTATTTTCATCGGCAGTTACCCTGGTTGTAGCCGTTTTGATGATAAGAGTCAAAAAATAATTACACATTCCCCCTGTATAATAAAAATCATTATTCAAATCATGGTATTTGCTTAAAAAAATTTTTACAATTTCCTGGTATAAATTTATTTTCCCCGGGATTTTCCAGGAATAATGCACAAGTAATGATCCGGCGGCAACAGGACTAATTTGTCCGGATTTCGCCCGAGCACTGTCCGTTCACTGTCTCAGCGCTGCCCGGGCAAAGATAAATGAAAACCAGGATTTGGGATAAAATTTTCCCCGTTCTTTAAATTCCCCTCCCTTTACCCCTTTAAAGGGCTTCAAATCAATGCTTTCCGGTGATATGGATAATTCCCAAAATAAGAGAATATTATATATTGAACTGTACAGGGGCGATTTTATGATCAGGAGAAACAATGATTAGCATTATCCTTAAAGAGGGAAAGATATATGAATATCAGGATGGAATTCTTGCAGCTTTTTACGGCAGCGGGTTCGTGGCAGTAGATACCGATGGTAAAATAATAGTCGCATTAGATGAAAATGGCACAATACATCAATTCGTTGACCGGCAGGAAGTGAAAACTTATGGCAAGAACCTCCTGAATGTACACATCAGGAACGGCAGGGTTTACTGAACAGACAGTGACGGATACAATCACGAATATATTAACGGGATTGAAAGATCAAGTTATTATTTCAAGAGGTAGACAATCTTCTTTTTAATTTAAGAATTTACTTTTAAATTGCGTTAAATAAATCTCCCTTTAATATCTTCAATTTATAACCAGATTACTTTATGAATAATAATAACAGCAAAAGACCCTCCTGGGATGAATACTTTTTAAAACTTGCAATGCTTGCTTCCGAACGCTCTACCTGTCCCCGTATGCACTGCGGCTGTGTGCTTGTTAAAGACAGATTTGTTCTGGCAACGGGATATAATGGTTCGCTGCCGGGACACCCGCACTGCGAAGATGTAGGATGCCTTGTGGTGGATAACCACTGTGTGCGAACAAATCACGCAGAAATGAATGCCCTTGTGCAGGCTGCCATACACGGAGTAAACACTAACGGTGCAACAGCATACATAACCAATATGTCCTGCACTACCTGTGCAAAAGCATTAACCGCAGCAGGCATTAAAAAAGTTGTAGTCTTTTCTGATTTTCACGACACACTTGCCACACAATTCTATACACAGTCGGGTGTTCAGATTGTAAAACTCGATATGCCGCCTGTCCTGATAAATTACGACCTTCTTAACTATTCATCGGCACGGAAGACAGAAAAATCTAATTGAAAACATATCTCCTGAAATACTGGAAGCCGCTGGCGGCTGTGGTATTCTGGGGTATATCGTTTGTTGCAACTAAAATTGCTCTTGAAGAACT
The DNA here is from genome assembly GCA_963764685.1 of uncultured Ignavibacteriales bacterium. Taxonomy (GTDB): domain Bacteria; phylum Bacteroidota; class Ignavibacteria; order Ignavibacteriales; family Ignavibacteriaceae; genus CAVXTT01. Next base: position 90,448 of record CAVXTT010000022.1, on the reverse strand, counting down.
CCTTCCGCTTCAGATAATTTTTCTCCGGCTTGTAATCGGGTCTTCTTTATTACTGCTGATCTCTATCGCATTAAGAAGATCTATTGCACTCACCGGGAAAAATTTCATTGGTATTCTCATTCTTGCACTTATAGCTGTTTTTCATTTATGGATACAGGTTACAGGACTTCAATACACCTCGGCTACCAATACCGGATGGCTTGTAGGCACCGCTCCCGTTTTTATGGCAGTTATGGGATATCTCTTCTTTAAGGAGAAACTCAGTCTATTCAATCTTGCAGGAATATTTATTGCATTTGCAGGTCTGCTTCTTTTAATTTCCAACGGAAACCTGCTCAGCATAAATTTTATTTCTAGCAAAGGGGACCTCATGGTACTATCCAGCTCATTTACGTGGGGTATTTACTCGATGGTAAATAAAAAAATTTCTCTTTCATATTCTCCGCTGCTTACTGTCCTTTATTTATTCATAGTAATGGGGATCATAATATCCCCTGTAACCCTCAGCAATGATTTTTTCAATACAGTTATTAATCTTTCGGCAGGGGTATGGACAGCAATACTATATCTTGGTCTATTCTGTTCGGGACTTGCATATGTGTTCTGGTCACAATCATTGCGCGATATTGATGCTGCAAAAACAGGTGCATTTCTTTATCTCGAACCATTCGTTACTGTTTTGACGGCGTGGATAATACTTCAGGAAAATATTACACTGCTGATCCTGTTCAGCGGTGTAGTAATTACGGCAGGAGTTATAATGGTAAACCTCAAAAAACCTCCCGCATTATTCCAATAGAAATATTAAATTTACTATACTGATTATTTAAGGTGATCAATTGAAACTTAACTTTTTTGGTGCTGCTCAAACTGTAACCGGGTCTCAGCATTTGCTTACAGTGAACGGGAAAAAGATTTTACTGGACTGCGGTTTATACCAGGGAAGACGAAAAGAAGCTTTTGAAGTGAACAGGAATTTCCCTTTTAATCCTGCTGAACTGGATGCTGTAATTTTATCCCATTCCCATATAGACCACGCGGGTAATATTCCCCATCTTTATAAAAGCGGCTTCAGAGGTCCTATATATGCAACATCTGCATCAGTGGATCTGTGCCAGGTAATGCTTAGGGACTCCGCTTACCTACAGGAGAAAGATCTTAAAACCGTAAACAGGAAAAGGGCTTCCCAGAAAAAGAATTTATTTGAACCGCTTTATACAATTGATGATGTTGAAACAGCGGTGAAACATTTTATCGGTGTGCAATATGATAAAGCAATAGAAATTGTTCCGGGCGTAAAAGTAACCTTCCAGGATGCGGGACATATTTTAGGCTCTGCTGGTATACTTTTCGAGATCAGGGAAAATGGGAAATATACAAGGTTAGGTTACAGCGGGGATATCGGAAGAAAAGATATGCCTATCCTGAGAGACCCCAATCTTCTCAGGGAGCTTGAATTATTAATTATGGAAAGTACTTATGGGAACAGACTCCACCCGGTAGGAGGCGAAATCGAAGAAGAACTTTCTGCTGTATTAAATGAAACAGTACAGCGCGGGGGAAAATAATTGTCCCGGCATTTGCAGTGGGGAGGACTCAGCTCCTGGTTTATATCCTTCATAAACTTTTTAACCAGGGTCGCATCCCATTGTTCCCTATTTATGTCGACAGCCCGCTTGCCGTTAATACCACAGAGATCTACAGACTGCATCCGGAATGTTTTGACAGGGAGACTTACAGGATCTTTTTAGACAACAACGAGGATCCTTTCGGATTCAGCAGGCTCACTTATATAAGGGATGCCGCAAAATCGAAAGAACTGAATTATCTCACCACTCCCTGTATGATAATATCTGCATCGGGAATGGCGGAGGGAGGCAGAATCCTTCACCACTTAATAAATAATATTGAGAAGCCCAACAATCTTATACTGTTTGCCGGTTATGCAGCAAAAGAAACACTTGCCAGAAAAATTATGGATGGTGCCGAGGAAGTAAATATTTTAGGTTCACCATATAAGGTAAAAGCCTCTGTTAAAAAAATGGATTACTTCAGTGCTCACGCCGATCAGCAGGGATTGCTTGATTATTTAAGCTACTGTTCACCGGAGAAATTAAAGCGCATTTTCCTTGTACACGGCGAAGAGGAAGAAGCAATAGTTCTTCAGGAAAAGATAAGGAAGCTGAAATATCCTGAAGTAAATTATCCCCGGAAGGGGGAGATGTACGAGATCAAATGACCGGGTTAGATCAGCGTCCTGATAAAATCGCCTAAATAATATGGCCAGAGCAGCAATGCAAGAACGCCTTTCCAGAATGTAAGCTGCAGAAACCCGATTGTATATAGCCACCCGATGAACCAGAGCGGTCCTATCAGATCTGCGTTTTGAACTTTAACTGTAGTTTTATCCATCTCTTTTCCCTTTAAATGAATAGCTTATGGAAATAATCCATATTTACTGATTGATTTATAAGCAAGATAACCAACTGCTCCTGCCTCTGCTGCACCAAGAATTGCTTTTATAGGATTAAATTTAGAGTCTTTAAGATATTGCCTGTAAAGCGGGAGGGAAATATGTTCCGGCATTGGACTTTCAGAGCTGCCGCTGTTATTTTGCTTCAGTGATTGATATGTCCATAACCATATTGAGCCGTTCTGTTCCTGAAAAATGGCTTCTCTTTCAATTGATTTAAGCTCCATTAAAAAATCAATTTCATTCAGCTGTTCCCGGAGCTGAAAATAATGATTTACCTCCGGGACTTTAATAGAATCCTGTTTTTCCTGGGGAAATAAAACTGAAGTGCAGATAAAAATAAATAAGTATAATAGCAGGGTTTTCATTTATATTTAAAAATCATATCGTATTTTGATTGACAAGGGGATATTCATTTTATATTTAGAATTCTCACTCAACACGATTATTTTTATGCATTAAAATTACATAAGATTATGAGCAAAAAACAACCCGATCTGTCACTCCCCCGCTGCGGCTGGTCCCTTGGAAATCCTTTATATATAAAGTACCACGATAAGGAGTGGGGTGTACCTGTTCATAATGATAAAAAGCTGTTCGAGTTCCTCGTGCTGGAAGGATTCCAGGCAGGACTAAGCTGGTTCACTATTTTGAATAAACGGCAGAACTTCAGAAAGGCATTCGATAATTTTGATTTTAATATGGTTGCCGGATATAATCAAAGAAAAATTAACTCCCTGCTTAAAGATGAAGGAATAATAAGAAACAAGCTGAAAGTTGAAGCCGCGGTAACAAATGCAAAGGCATTCCTTGAGGTCAGAAAGGAATTCGGCTCGTTCAATAAATATATCTGGAGCTTTGTTAACGGTGTACCTGTCAGGAATAACTTTGTAAGCATAAAAGAAATTCCCGCCAGGACAGACCTTTCCGATATCATCAGCAAGGACCTGCAGAAAAGAGGATTTAAGTTTGTCGGCTCGACAATAATATATGCACATATGCAGGCAACCGGGATGGTAAATGATCACCTTACCGGCTGCTTCAGGTATAATGATGTTTAATAATTATTAAGGAGTACAAAATGGTTTCTCAACGAAGTATTCAGGAGTTCCTGAATGAAAAAGTGGTTGCGGTTGCAGGTGTCTCAAGAACTAAACAGAAAATTGGGAATGAGATCTATAAACAGCTCAAGTTAAAGGGTTACAGGGTCTATGCCTTAAATCCTAATATGAATGAAATGGAAGGGGATAAATGTTATCCTTCGATCAGCTCTTTACCCGAAAAACCGGGGGCTGTGGTAAGTGCCGCAAGTAAAAACGCTTCATTAAGTCTTGCCCGCGATGTATACAACTCGGGAATATCAAAACTGTGGTTCCAAAGCGGAGCGGAATCAGAAGAAGCGATAGAATTCTGCGAAAGAAATAATGTTAATGTAATACATAAAGAATGTATCCTGATGTTTGCCTCTCCTGCGGGGTTTCATAAATTCCACAGATTCGTGAATAAAGTATTCGGGAAGCTTCCTGCATAACCATTTATTTAATTAAGGAGTAATATGAGTGAGAAATCAGCCGAGTCAAGGGAATCCGGGATAAGGTCCTTCCCTAAAAATTACTGGGTAGTAATATTAATGGAGTTCTTCGAGAGGGGCTCATATTACGGCGTAATGTCTGTACTCTCTGTTTATCTTGTATTAAGTACAACAGAGGGGGGACTGGGATTCACCAAAGAGAGCGTTGGTGTTATAAAAAGTGTTATAACCCCGCTGCTTTATCTTTTACCCATATTATCCGGTGCACTGGCTGACAGGTTCGGCTACAGGCTAACTCTTTTCTTTGCGTTTACTGTTATGAGCCTGGGTTATTTTTTTACGAGTCTTTTTACTTCTTATACACTGGTATTCCTGAGTCTTCTCTTTATGGTTACCGGGGCAGGATTCTTCAAGCCCATAATATCAGGTACGATTGCAAGGTCTACTACTGAAAAAAACTCAACACTGGGATTCGGCATATTCTACTGGTCAATAAATCTTGGTGCTTTCATATTCCCGTTAATACTTGTCCCGATCCTGAAAGATATCAGCTGGTCATACATATTTATTATGGCCGCGCTGGGTACCGGATGGCTGCTTCTGCTGAACCTGTTTGCTTACAAGGAACCTGATAAACCTAAGAGCACAAAGACAATTCCCGAAGTTCTGAAAGGTGCAGTCCTGGTACTTAAGGATTTCAGGTTCATTATAATGATTGTTATCTACTCAGGATTCTGGATCCTCTATTTCCAGATGTTCGACACGGTACTCTGGTATTTAACCGAGTATATGGATATGACCCCTGTTAACAACTTTGTTAATTCAATACTGGCAATATTTATTTCTAACCCGAATTGGAAATTCGATGCTGAACACGTTACAGTTATAAATGCGGGCACAATTATCCTGCTCCAGATACTTGTCTCCAATATTGTTAAGAATAAACCTGCGCTGCCTACAATGATCACAGGAATTGCCCTGGGTACTCTCGGGATGGGCATTCTTGCTATTTCTACATATGCCTGGGTATTTATGGCAGGTATAATAATATTCTCGATCGGGGAGATGACAGCACATCCAAAATTTATCAGCTATGTCGGACTCATTGCTCCCGAGGATAAGAAAGCATTATATCTTGGTTATGCATTTCTCTATGGAGTGCTCGGAAGCGGTATCGGAGGTGTTCTCGGAGCAAACCTTTATGTTTACTTTGTTGACACTCTTAAAAATCCGGGAGCCTTGTGGTTTGTGTTCAGTCTTATAGGAGTTGTAACTATAATCGGACTTATTCTGTACAATAAGTTCCTTGCTCCCAAAAAAGTTTAATCAGACCGGAGGCAGCTTGAAGATACTATATATTTTCCCCCACCCCGATGATGAGTCATTTGGTCCTGCTCACGCCATATGCAAACAGCTTCGTGAAGGACACGAGGTATATCTTCTTACCCTGACTAAAGGAGGAGCCACTAAGCAGAGATTCAGGTTTAATTACTCTGTTGAGGAGATGGGTGAGGTAAGATATAAAGAAATGCTGTGTGTGGAAAAAGTACTGGGGCTTTCAGGAATGACAGTACTGGATCTACCCGACAGCGGTCTGAAAGAAATGGATCCCCGTGATATTGATAAGGTTATTTGTGAACATATAGAGAAGATCAAGCCGGCGGTTGTTGTTACCTATCCGGTACATGGAGTCAGCGGGTTTCACGATCACTTGTTACACACGCTGTTGTAAAAAATGTATTTGTCAGATTAAGAGAACAAAAGAGTTATTTGAAAAGACTCGCTATGTTTACCCTGGATGAAGATTCTGCAAAGAAGGTGGAATGGATAAAAGCTGGTTTTTCTACTCCTGGGGAAATAGACTGTATAATAACTGCTAACAAAGAAGACATCAGTAAAGCGCTGACGGCTCTTGACTGCTATGTTACATACCAGGAAACAATAGTGAGATCTTCTATAAAAGAGTTTTTAACAGAAAATATATATTTTGAAATTTACCGGGAGAGTTTCAACCCTCCCCTTAATGATCTCTTTGATCATTTACCGGAATGAAGCTCTGTTATTTTATATAATTAATGAATACTCCCCCTTCTCCTAAGATCGTCCTTATAATCAGCACGGTAACTGCATTTATGACCGCATTTATGGGTTCATCACTCAATATTGCATTACCCATAATGGGAAAAGATTTCGCAGCCTCGGCGATATTTCTAAGCTGGATATCAACGATCTATCTTTTAACAACCGCTGCCCTGCTTCTGCCTGCAGGAAGACTTTCTGATATCAGGGGAAGAACATTTTTCTTCAAGGCAGGGATAGTTCTTTTTACCATTGGATCATTTTTGTGCGGTACTGCCCCGGGTGATGTTATTCTTTTCAGCGGAAGAATCATTCAGGGTATAGGAGGAGCATTCATATTCAGCTGCTCCACAGCTATGCTCGTTTCAGTTTATCCTTTAAAGGAAAGAGGAAGAGTCCTTGGGATTACAGTTGCGGCTGTATATTCCGGATTATCTTCAGGGCCATTCCTTGGTGGGATAATTACGCAGCATCTCGGGTGGCGCTGGATATTCCTGATCAATTCAATATTCGGAATAATGGTTGCCGTTATGGCATTCGCATTTCTAAGGCACGAATGGGAGGATAACCTGAATGAAAAGTTCGATCTTACAGGTGCGGTAATATATTCCTTGTCGATCGTTGTAATAATGACCGGAATATCTTTCATTCCGCAAATATCAGGATATTTTATTGTTGCAGCAGGTTTTATTTTACTCGTCGTCTTTTATTTTATTGAGAAGAAAAGATCAGAGCCCCTTTTCGATGTAGTCCTATTCGGAACTAACCGTGCATTTGCGCTTTCCAATCTTGCAGCACTTATAAACTACAGTGCAACTTTTGCCATCGGGTTCCTGTTGAGCTTTTTCCTGCAGTCGGTAAAGGGTCTGACTCCGCAGAGTGCAGGACTGATATTAATTACACAGCCAGTAATTCAGGCATTGTTTTCTCCGCTGGCAGGCAGGTTGTCAGACAAATATGAGCCCCGGATAGTTTCTTCTATGGGAATGGGGGTGCTAACGTTAGGACTCATTATACTCTGTTTTATCAATCCTGAATTCAGCTACCCGCTGATTACAGGCACCCTTGCCTTTCTTGGATTAGGGTTTGCCCTTTTCTCTTCCCCGAATGTTAATGCTGTAATGAGCTCTGTTGAAAAAAGATTTTATGGTGTGGCTTCTTCTGCTTTAGCCTCAATGAGAATGATAGGTCAAATGCTTAGTATGGGACTGGTAATCGTGATCTTTACTATTTTCCTCGGCAAGGCAAAGATCAGTTATGAGAACAGGTTCACCTTTCTTGATAGTGCAAGAACGGCATTTATAATTTTCAGTGTGTTATCATTTACAGGGATATTTGCATCATTATCCCGGGGTAATATACATAATGAAAAAGAAGGTAAGTAGCTTTAATTCTGCGCCAGTACTTTTATTTTAGTTCCCGGAAAGAGCTTTTCCGCAAGCAGGTCATCTCTCCTGTAAACATCATCCCTGAAATTAACTCTCCCCTCTTTATCGACCCAGGCTGTAAAATAATCGACTATTAAGCGGATCTTATTGTTCAGCTTTACTTCAGTTGTTTTCCCATAAGATGAGTTTGCCCTCAGACTGTTTCTAATGCGATAGAATTCTTCTTTCACAGATTTATCTTCAACCTGCTGACCTATCTCCAGCTTCAGGTAATCCACATTCCATTTAGAATTATTCTTCAAAATATATTCAGCCAGCTGCAGCGGCTTTTCTACTCTTACACATCCATGACTTACTGCCCTGTTGGCTTTGGAGAACGGTGCCCTGCTCGGGGTATCGTGAAGATAAATACCGAAACGGATTATTAAACATAAATTTTATTTTGCCGAGTGCATTCCAGGGTCCCGCATCCTGCACTACCCGGTAAGAAGTATTATTTCTTAAGAATTCTGAAGAAGGAATACCTGCCGGATCTACACTTGCCCCATCCTTATAAACCTTAAAATTTTTCCTGAGAAGATATGTTGAGTCTTTCCTTACTTCCCTGGCAATTTCCTCTTTAATAATACTGTTCGGTACAGTCCAGGTAGGATTAAGAATTAAATAGGATATTTCTCCTGTCATATTAGGAGTTTCCCAATCCTCCGGCTTCTGATAAGACCTTTTTGTCTTCAGGTACTGATCCATCTGTGCCCGGAAATTAGCGGAGCGTCTTTTACCGGAACAGACCTTAATATCGAACTGTTCTTTCCCCTCTTCAATAACGTATAAACGAAAATCAGGTATATTGATCAGGATATATCTTGAGGAATCAGAGTAATCATTCCACCTGAAGCGCTCCAGATTCATTTTAATCCTCAGGATATATTCATCCGGAGAAGTATTTAGTTTTTCTACTGTTGCTGTTCCTATTACACCGTCATCGGAAAGCCCATTCAGTCTTTGAAATTCTTTAACGGGCTCAACCAGCAGCGAATCATAAATATTAAGGGAATCGCTTTTGACTGAAGCAGTATCAATAAATTTCAGAGCGATCAATCTTTCGCGGATCGGGATTATGAAGGGGCTTGAGTTCCCGGGTTCAATCTTTAACGAAGGAATCTGTATGGGAGCAAATTCCAAATCCTCAAATTGCTTATAGTATTTTAATGCGGCCTGTAGATCAGTGTACCTTTTACTATGCGGCTGTATTTTTTCGAGATACCCGATTATATCACTTTGTTTAAGAGGTTCAAACAGATCTTTTAAAGCTGAGTCGGGTAAGGGAAGGTAGTAGGAATCGGAATAGATCTCCTTCGGATTTACAACCCCATACCGCAGGTGCCAGGCATATTTAATAAGTGCATCGGCAACAAGTACTTCGGTATTTGCAAGGTGTTCATATCTTGCCGGGTAAACTGAATCCCCTGTAACAGCACTAATGAATTCCTTTTCGATAAGGGATGCGTGGTACCATTCAGGATCCAGTCCATGCTTGTCTGCAGCTTTAAAAGTTTCCAGCAGTGAAAATATTACTCCCTCTTCCTCAAAGCTTTTGATAAAGACAGGATTAAAATTATTCGCAAGGTAATAATAGTACAGTGTATCAAGGTATTGTATTGAATCACTTAAAATGCGGTAATTATCAGGAACGAAGGCAGTACGCAGGTGATTGTAATAGGCCTCGGAACTGAACATCAGCTTTTCATTTCTTCCGGTGGTGACAGGAGACTTCTCACCGCAGCCGTAGAATAAAATAAGAAGAGCGGCAAATAATTTAATACGCAGCATATACCCCTGATTCATTCTGAACAAAATAGAATTGAAGCATTAATCCACAAAATAAAAGCAATATGAAATTCTTAAGAAGTTAACTTAAAATATATAAACTATTTGACACTCAAAAAAATACCTTTCTGTTTAGTCACAAGTAATAATTGATTAGATCATTACACTTGTACACGTGTACCTATTAATTTATTTTTTACTAATAAATGGTAAGAGGAAATGAATAATTCTGAACCTGTAGAAAAGGAAATCCTGGTTGATGCCCCTGCGGGAACTGTATGGGAAGCATTGACCGACAGCAGGAAAATTAAGCAATGGTCTTTTGATATACCTGAATTTGTACCGGAAGAAGGATTGGAGTTTAAGTTCTACGGCGGAACTAATGAAAAGCAATATCTTCACCTATGCAGAATTCTGGAAGTGGTAAATCAGAGGAGACTCAGTTACAGCTGGAGATATGAGGGTTATGAGGGGAATACTGTAGTAACTTTTGAATTATTCCCGGAAGGAAATAAAACCAGGGTCAGTTTAAGTCATAAGGGAATTGAAACCTTCCCTAAAGATAATCCGGATCTTACAAGGGAACGTTTTGATGAGGGATGGGAACAAATAATGCTGGGACTGAAGAAATATTTAACAGACAATTAAATTCTGAAGCAATCTTCCGGAGAAGATTGCTTCGTTAATTCTAAATATTATTTCACTCCGCCGGAAGCACCGGCAAGCATATTTGGAGCAACGGGATCGGGCACCTGATTTCTGACCGGCGGTATAGTTTTGAGATAGGCAAAAACAGATTGCAGATCCTCATCTGTTAACTTATTTATCATTTCCCATGGCATTGGTGGAAGTATCGGCCGCCCGGCACCCATATGCTGTCCCGTTCTCATTGCTTTAATAAAAATATCAGATGTCCAGTTCCCTAAACCTGTCGGACCGTCGGGAGTTAAATTCGCCGTATAAGAAACCCCCCAGGGCCCTACCCACGCAGTTAAATGACTATTTGCAAGATACCATTTCCCTGGTTGTACCATTGCCGTATCAAATGGGAGAAGCGCCATATCCTGGGGATGTCCTGATAACATCCTGGTAGTGTCGATCCCCATTCCCTTCGGACCAAAGACCTTGGGAGAATGACAGTCGTTACACCCGCCTGTTGTAACAATATATTTTCCCCGGCTGATCATCTCATCCTCTGTGAGTTCTTTTTTCTCATTCCGTGTACAACTGGTAAGAACGAGACTTACGAACGATAAAAATATAAAAACATTTAAAAGCTTAAACATAAAACCTCCTTGAAAAAATTTAATTGTGGTATAAGCCAACAGAATTGCGGAGAAATATTAAGAATTTTCAGGAAGAATAAGTCTTTTTACAACTAGATATTTTGGGCAGAGTGATAAATAACACACCTTTAATTTATTTTGTCTAAATGTGATATTAGGTTAAATTTAAATCAATCATTAAAACGGATTTTTATGAAGACCTCCTTTACCATCCTTCTGATCCTCCTTATTTGCACTTCTTCCTATGCTCAATATAATACCGGAAGAAAGTTTCACGCCTTCTCAAATACTATGGTCCTTTCGGTTGAGGGCGGCGCTACAATTGCAAATTTTGATTATTCCGGAGTAAAACCGGATGCCTTAGGAAGAGTTTCATTGGAATACTTTTTCCCGACCTATTCTCTTGGAGCATTCGGGTTCAGAATTTTTGCACTCGGAGGTTATCTTGCAGAGGATGACCCTGAACAAGTACCCTCGGTTGTCAGAACAGATTTTACTTCCTTCGGAGGAGGTTTTGTTTTTGCACTATCGATACAGGATGCAGTTTTCCCCTATCTGACTGCCGGGGCGGCATATACACATTTTAATCCTCTTACGGAGAACGGGGTACCTCTCCCGGGAAATGCAAGTGAACTTTATAATAAAAATGAGGTTAACTACCTGGCCGAATTAGGTTTCAGAATTATGTTAGCCGATAATCTGAGTTTTAATATAAACGGGGGAGCTCAGCTAAGTCCCAATGATAATCTTGATGATTATGTGGCAGGTTCGAATAATGACCTGTTCTTTTTCGCTATGGCAGGAATTTCGGCATCATTCTTTGGTGAAAAGGATTCTGATAATGACGGTATACCTGATTCAAAAGATGCCTGTCCGAATACTGTTCCCGGAACTTCTATTGATGAATTCGGCTGTCCGAAGGATACCGATAAAGACGGAGTTCCGGATACAGATGATAAATGCCCCGGGACGGCACCTAACGTTAAAGTAGATAAATCAGGATGTCCTTATGACGCTGATGAAGACGGCATACCGGATTACCTGGATGTTTGTTCAGGTACGCCCAAAGGCGTAGTGGTAGATGATCTCGGTTGTCCATCAGATCAGGATCAGGACGGTGTTCCGGATTATCTTGATATCTGTCCAGATACTGAAGAAAAAGTACCTGTTGACCGCAATGGTTGTCCTGTTGATTCCGACCAGGATGGTGTTCCCGATGCATATGATAAATGTCCGGGTACTCCTAAAGGAGATAAAGTTGACGAGAAAGGATGTACCATATTCAATGAACCTGATGTACAGGAAGTGGTTTTAAGTTCAGGTACCAATTTTGCATTCGGGAAAGCTGAACTGCTCCCGTCAGCTTACCAGGATCTTGATAAAGTGGTAAGAGCTGCAAAGGAAAGTCCCGGCTCAAGATGGAGAATTGAAGGGCATACCGACAATATCGGTTCTGATAAGGCAAATAAATATTTATCCAAAGCCAGGGCCGAATCAGTACTGAGTTATTTTATCTCCAGTGGACTTGAGAGCAGCAGGTTCGAGGTTGTAGGACTTGGTAAAGATTTCCCGGTTGCCGATAACTCCACAGAACAAGGCAGAGCCCAGAACAGGCGTGTGAGGATCGTCCGTCTAAATTAGCAAGGTTGCAAGTTTACTGCACTATTTGATCATCTGCTATAGTTAGTCCCCCTTGCTGTATAATAAATACAGTTTGAAGGGTAACCAGGGATAGTTAACTTTATTTACATTTATCAGATCCATCATTCATATACCATCCCTTTGCACTTAATAACCAAAGGTCAAAGAATAAGTCGGTTATTCCCCCCATATATTAAAGATGAATGTTTGGCAAACAGCAATTATTAATTTCAACCTCCGGAATTGAACTTTAAGTCTAAGTTAATTACTTTATTTCGCTGTTTTAATTGTTTAATCGGGAAGCCTGCATAATCAGGAGACGATGGTAATACTCAGCTGAATTTAGAACGAACCGGTTTCCATTTCACGATGTTTTTTTGTAGAGGGCTGGCAACTGATCTTAATTATTAGATCTTTGTTTTTGTATTTAACCGGATTCAAGAACTAATTATGGGTTTTATTAAGAAATTGTCTCAAGGCTTGAGATGAAGAAAACTTGTTTAATTCTTTTCTTCCTTCTGCTTGCTGGATGTGGGCATACACCCGAACTGATACACAGTCAGGATCAGTTTGCGATAGTTCAGTATAACGGTCTTGGAGGAAATAGGATCATCATACCGAACCTTGACCAGATAAGATACTATAATCTTTACCGGTTCCGACACAGCGATTCCGCATTTGCTTTCATTAAAAAACTAAAAAGACCCGGTCTCCCTAAATTAGGAAACCTTGCACCCTACGCCATTGAATATGTGGATTATATGATGAAAGATACGGTACCATATAAAATTGAAGGACTTAAGGACTCAGGTAAAAAATGGTTCGATGTTGAGATAAGATATATGGATTTGAAGAAGTAAGTTTCTGCTTCACTAGAAGAAAATATTAAAAACGTGAGGCAAAAGGGATTAACCACATTAGAAATATAGTGTACATAAAATTCCCTGTACAAGTGCAGCTGCCAATTCTTGGCTTCAAATTGGCCAGATAAAGGCCTCCCACATATACACAGATCCTACCCTGATATTACCCAAATCTTAACCAAATACGGAAATTCCAGGTTGTGAGTAAGCTTTGTGTAAGACTCAGGCTGTAGTTATATAGGATGCATTGGCATTTATATGTCCAATTAAAGGCTAATTTGCTCCAAAATTGAACTTTTTACAAACATTTTATTTACACCATAGTAACAAATCGCTCCAGACTTATAGCTAAAGGCTTGCTAAAGCTTTGAAAAGAGCATGCTGCTGTATTAAAACAGACATCTCCAAGGGCTTTACAAGACTTGAGCAAGCCATTTACAAGCTGTCTAGAACCAGGTGTTAACGAAGTGTTAAAGAAGTGGTTTTTATAAAAAGTTCGGGGGTTCGATGGTACGATGGTTCGCTGGTGCAAAAATGTAAGGAACGCTCAGTGAGCGTTCCGCTATGGGTACCAACCCCGAATGGCGTTCTGCTGCGGGCACCAGATAAGGTTCCACTATGGGCACCACTTCCAGATATGATTCCGTTATGGGTACCGCCCCCCAGATAGGTTCCGCTACGAGAACCATCCCCAGATAGAATTCCCGTAGAGGCACCCTCCCAGCCAGAGTTCTGCACGGATCCGGAAAGGACAGGTGGCGTTCGCAACTACTACCTAATTATCCACAATAGCGCCACCTATCCCTACAGAATTTTTCTTGTCCTTAAATTTTCTCATTAATCGAGAAATCAATAAAAAAAAGACAACCTATGTACGGACAGGTCAACCCTGAATAAATAATTCGCTGGTATTGCGAAGTTGACCTGTCCTTCCCTGAATGGCGTAAAATCTTTTGAAAGGTTTATTCCTCTCTCGAATAGGAGCGTGAGATTGCTTCAGTCGAAGACTCCTTCGCAATGACACCATTTATTCATACAATTATCCATCCCTCAATTCATCCCCTGCGGGCATTCTCCTTCCTCAGGCGAGTTTTTGATTTTGTCCTTCCGATCAAAGTGCCTAATTTTTGTTGGTCTTTTTTAATTATCCGGGAGATAAAAAAGTAATGAAAATAAGTATCGTGTTATTTTTAATTCTTATGAGTGCTGCATCCTTCTCACAACAGGATCAAAAATTCATAAACGTTACCGGTAATGCTGAGATCATAAAGAAAGCTGATGAAATGAAGTTTGCTGTTTATATCAAAACAATTGATGAATCAGTTGAGGCAAGCAAAATATTAAATGACAAGTACCTGGTGGACTTGTTAATCATTCTTAAGGATGCAGCTATAAAATCGGAGGACACCGAGATATCCCCCTTATCCTTCGGAAAGTATTATGACCCGGTAGAGCGCGGAGTTCAGAAAGGGTATTATACTAACACAATCGTTTCATTCCTGTTAAAAGATATGAAACGCTATTATGAGATCACCAATAAATTGTCGACCAATAATGCTTTTGAAATAAATGCCGAGTATGCCATTTCCGATTATGAAGCACAGCACCGCGCCGCATATGAAAAAGCATTGCTTGCTGCAATGGAAAAGGCAGAATATATGACAGAGGCATTGAATATGAAGCTGGGGGAAGTACTTGAAATTGAGGAACTGGGGGAGGCGGTCTCGAAATGAATTACCCCAATCCTTTTAATACAGTTACAAAAATAACAACAGGTGAAAATATTTCAGGCAATGTTAACATAAGACGAAGCGTCAGGGTAAAATTTGCACTGAAATGAATCAGCTTCTTTTGGTTTTTTGTTCTTGGTTCCTGGTTAAAAATTTACCGGCTGTAGGGGCGGTTCCCTAACCGTCCGCTGCTATAATGGCATAACTCCATAATATTTATTTTCCCCTTACCGGTGGCAGCGTGCAGTCGGTTGCACATTATATAGAAATATAAGGATTGCTTCCAAGATGACTACTATTTATTCAAGAATTCCTGAACTTCGTCCGCACGACAGCACGTCAGCACCTCCGTACGATCTTTACATCGATCTATCGCACCTCCGCACTTATTTAAGCCCCGTATGTCCTATCAAGCATAAGCAATGATTCGGAGATTAATTTTTTAAGCACATCAAGATCAATGTCTTCAAGTTTATTGATGTACAGACACGACTTACCGGTCTTATATTTCCCGAGTCTGCTCATTAAATCATCATATGAATCAAAGCCCGACATTATATAAAGTGTAAGGTTCTGTTTTCGGGGGGAGAAACCGGTCTTAAACCAATCCCCTTCGGTCCCGGTTGGATATTTATAATGATATGTACCGAATCCTACAATACTGCTTCCCCACATTTTGGGCTTTTCCCCTGTAACCTCTTTCATTAAATGGAGAATTGAGTTACAATCTTCTCTCCTTTTGGTGTCGGTAATACCTTTTATATATTCCTGAACACTGTCATTGCTGCTCTTTGTTTTCAGTTCTGCCATTCATCCTATTCCTGAATAATTTATTGATATTTATAAATATATTTACTTGCGATCAAAAAAAGTAACCTTTTTACGGGAGGAAAAGTCTAATGAATAGATCAACAAAAGGAGCCGTTATGCAGAAGATAAGTTTAATATCATTATTCTTTATATTTTTTATCTTTTTAAGCGTTAATGCGGCAGGGTGCAGCTACCGCGAAATGGACGATGAAGAGCTTAAAATACTGCACGAAAAAACTTTCCAGATTGCCCCGGGAAACCTTTTTACACTTGAGGCTTCTTCGGGAGACGTACTAATTACCACGTGGGATAAATCCGAAGTCTATATAAAAGTGCTCGGCAATGATAAGGCAAAGGAAAAAGTAGAATTTAATTTTACCGGTGATCAGAAGGAAGTAAAAGTTACAGCAAAACGTGAAGGGAATACGTTCAACTGGTTCAGCAAAGGAATAAGTTTAAGGTTTGAAGTTAAAGTGCCGAAACAATTCAACAATACAGTTAATACCAGCGGAGGTGATATACGGATGGCAGATGTTGAGGGGACAACTAATATCAGGACATCCGGCGGTGATATTTCCCTTAAGCGGCTTACCGGAAATTTAAGAGCAGGTACTTCCGGCGGTGATATAAATGTTGAAAACACCAGCGGTGATATAAATGTATCTACTTCAGGCGGCGATATAACCGGTATTGATTTTAAGGGAGACATTGAAGCAACCACTTCTGGCGGTGATATACAGCTTAAAGGGTCCGACTCCAGGATCGAGGCAGAAACTTCAGGCGGAGATGTCGATCTGATCTATACTGGTGAGAATAAAGGTATTTCTCTCTCAAGCAGCGGAGGTGATATTACTGCAAATGTCCCTGCTGACTTTAATGCCTATGCTAAATTTTCTACTTCCGGCGGTGATGTCAGCTGTAATTTAAGCACAAACAATGTTGTTAAGATCTCCTCATCGAGATTTGAAGCTGACCTCAACAAAGGGGGAAACTCCTTTACTGTTAAGACTTCGGGCGGCGATATAACCGTAAGAAAAAAATAAAGGATATTCACTTATCTTTGTTCCTAACGCAGCTCCGGCTGCGTTTTTTTTGAGTTTGAGTTTTGCTTCGTGATTTGATACCTTTTCTGTATGGAAAAGCAACTTATTTACAATTATATGAATGACGACGAGCTTTTACGCATCAGTAATACAATTGCACAATTTGAAAAGCTTACATCAGGGGAAATAAGTGTCTGCATCAAAGAGAAAAAATCATTCCCGCTTAGAAATAAATCAATAAAGGAAGCTGCCGAAAAAGAATTCTTCAGGACGGGACTTGATAAGACAAGAGATAAAACAGGCATCCTCATTTTCCTGCTTTTGAAAGAAAAACAGTTTCATATACTTGCTGATTCCGGTATAAATGAAAAAGTTACTCCCGATACCTGGGATAATATTAAAGATGAAATGCAGCAGATGTTCGGGAGAGGAGAATTCAGCCAGGGGATAATTTATGGAGTTAAAAAAATCGGCTCATACTTGCCGAACACTTCCCGGTTAAACCGGATGATACAAATGAAATATCGAACCGCGTAAATATATCCTGATATCCGCGGGCAATATCCCGAAAGGAGATTCTTATGCAAAAATTAGTTTTACTTCTACTTCTCTTTACTTCCATTATTCTTGCACAATATACGACACCCAATACAGGAGTAGTTTGGAATATGGACAGCCTTGTCGTTCATTCGGGAGGAGTAGTCTCGGGAATTTATCCCAACTACGAGGTGACCAATAAAGTTACTGTCTCTGCTAATGATAAACTTACCGTACTTCCGGGAACCACTGTTAACTTTATTAATTCTCTCTCGGGGATAGATGTAAACGGAAGATTCGGAGTGTTAGGTACTGCCTCTGATTCAGTCCGCTTCACCTCTCCCCTTGCAGATTCTACAGGAGGATATACGGGCATTAAATTTAATGCAACGGCTGTTGACAGTGAATGCCTGATCAGTTTTGCAAGTATTAAATATGCTGATTACGGAATGTACTGCATAGATGCGAGTCCTACGCTGGAAAACTGCTACATTTATAAATGCGGCAGGGGAGTACAGATGAGTACATCGAATGCAAAAATACTTAACAGTACAATTGAGCGGTCGTATGAATACGGCATTCTCATAAACTTAAATTCCAGCCCTCTTTTAGAGGGAAATTATATCGGGTATAATAATACACAGGCTACCTCTGCCAAAAATCAGGTAAGTATTGGTGTGCAGGGAACGAACTCCCCTATTGTTCGTAATAATGTTATACGGAACGGCGGGGGAATTGTTACGGGAGGATTAAGTCTCTGGGTAGCAGGTGCTTCCTCAACTATGATTGCAGAAGGAAATGAAATTTATAACAACAGCTTCGGAATAACCGTATACGTAACAACCGGAACCTGTACTGCACAATTACGGAATAATATAATTTATAATAATAAGAACAATCCCAACCAGCTTATTTCGGGGAGCGGAATAAATGTTAACGGGATACCGGGTAATACACCTGTCATTGCGGGTAACCAGATTTATGGAAACTGGTGGGGTATTACAATTCAGAACGGCACAACTGTACAAGCCGGTCCTAATCCTAACATCGGTAATGTTGAGAATGCAGATACCACTGATGACGGTGAAAATATAATTTATAATAATATCCAGGATACCACCCATTACGACCTTTATAACAACTGTACTAATGATATTTATGCGCAGAATAACGACTGGCGGGCGTATGATTCAACATCAATCGAAGATCATATATTTCACAAAGTTGATGATAATACACACGGACTCGTAAAATTCATCCCATTCTCTCTTTACATTCCGGTTGAGCTGATTTCCTTTTCGGCTGAAGCAGAGGGCAGCAGTGTTATCCTGGAATGGACTACTGCTACTGAAAACAATAATAAAGGATTTGAAGTTCAAACCATTGATAATAACACCTGGGAAACTATCGGATTTATTACAGGTATGGGGACAACAACAGAATTAACCCATTACAGTTTCATTCATAATAGTGTCACAACCGGAAAGCACAGCTACAGGTTAAGGCAGATAGACTACAATGGCTCATTTAGTTTTTTAAATGAGATTGAAATTTATATTACCGCTCCGGCAGAGTATAGATTAGAACAGAATTATCCTAATCCTTTTAACCCTGCGACAACGATAAAATTTAACATCCCCGAAGGATCCAACGGAATAACAACCCTAAAGATCTTTGATATTCTCGGAAATGAAGTGAGTACGTTGGTGAATGAGTACATTTCACCCGGTTTGCACATTATCCCCTTTAATGCAGCCGGTTTATCAACAGGAGTTTATTTTTACGAATTAAGATCGGGGGATTATCTGGATGTTAAGAAGATGATATTGATGAAGTAAAAAAAAGGGTCCGGAAGGACCCTTTTAATTCAGTTTACACTGCTGATGTAGGGGTTCAATTTCTCTTGCAGATGCTGTTTCGGAACTGCACCAATTATAGCATCCACAACCTGTCCATCCTTAAAAATGCCTAATGTAGGGATACTCCTGATCCCGTATTTATAAGCAGTTTCCTGGTTTTCATCTGTATTAAGCTTCACCACTTTAACTCTCCCGGTATACTCATCTGCGATCTCCTCAACAACGGGGGCTACCATTCTGCATGGCCCGCACCAGGGAGCCCAGAAATCAACCAGTACCGGGATATCTGATTTCAATACTTCCTGCTCAAAATTAAAATCTGTTCCTTCAATTGTATTCTTCATTTATAAGTCCTTTTAGTTAACAACTATAAGATGCACGGGATCAGTAAAGGATTCAGTGGGGAAATAATGCAGAGGTACGGAGGGGACCTGCCTAAAGTGGGATGCTGGTTTGTGGAAGGTTTATGGAACGGGCGGTCAGTGCCCGCCCCTACGGAGATGTAGGATTTGAAATTATTTAAGATATCTTTACTCTTTATAAATGGGGAAAATTTATGGATCTGCCAATCAGACGACCTAACCGGATGCCGGGATTTGATTATTCCAGACAAAGAGTTTATTACATTACAATTAAGGTAGAAACAAGTTCAGAATTCTTATCCCGAATAGACTCCGGGCAGCTTACTCTTTATAATTTTGGGAAGATAATTAAGAATACCTGGGATGACATTCCCAACCATTACAACATTTGTTCTTTGGATGAATATATCATTATGCCCGACCATTTCCATGGAATTTTATTTACGCTTGGGATTGGCGGGTCTAATAATCCTTCAATACCTACTATTATAGGTGCATTTAAATCAATTGCATCGAAAAGAATAAATAAAATAAATACTGGTCAAACATTCAGGTGGAAAAAATCTTATTATGATCATATAATCCGTTCTAAGGAGGAGTTGATCAGCATCCGGAAATATATTCGTTCAAATCCTCTCCGTGGGAATTATTGATCTAAATAAAAAATCCAAATAAAAAGATAAGATCCGATTAATTGTAGGGGCGGGCACTGACCGCCCGGTTCAAACAACGTACTCCAAAACTGTAATTTATTTC
The DNA here is from genome assembly GCA_963764685.1 of uncultured Ignavibacteriales bacterium. GTDB lineage: Bacteria > Bacteroidota > Ignavibacteria > Ignavibacteriales > Ignavibacteriaceae > CAVXTT01. The sequence goes on along the minus strand of CAVXTT010000022.1, from coordinate 70,263 downwards.
CAACATAGATCAGATAAAATAAACGGTATTATTTAAACAAAAAAAACTCCCGGCCTTGATAGACCGGGAGTTTAATCAACTCATTCAGTATTTATAGTTGTTCAGTTACCGGCTCGGGGACATATTCCTTGCGTCTGAAAACTTTTCTGAAGAATGCAGGAACAGTCTCTCTCCAGGCATCGGCTTTTACATAAACAACAGGTACAAGAATCAGGGTCAGGAACATTGAGCTTGTTAGGCCGCCGACCAATGCCCACGCCAGTCCTGATTTCCATTCCGAACCTGCACTTGTCGACATTGCGATCGGGAGCATACCAAACACCATCGTAGCAGTGGTCATAACAATAGGACGCAGTCTGGATTTACCTGCTTCGATTAATGCATCATATGCACTCATTCCTTCTTCCCTTAAAGCGTTTGCGCGGTCAACAAGGAGGATGGCATTTTTACCGACAAGACCTACCAGCATAATGATTCCAAGTATTGAAAAAATACTTAGTGAATTCATTGTAAGTGCCAGCGCAAGTAAAGCTCCTACCATTGCTACAGGTATTGAGAATAAAACTACAAAAGGATAAATGTATGAATTATATAATGCGACCATAATCATATAAACGAAAATGATACCTGCTAGCATTGCCAGTCCTAAGCTTCCGAATGAATCTGACTGCGCTTTTAAGTCTCCTTCATATGCGATCTTAATTCCTTCAGGAAGTTTTGCTGCAGCTAATTCTTTTCTTATATCCTGTCCGATACTTCCGCTGGGACGGCCGAGAGCCTGGGAATAAACAATAATTGAATTTATTCTGTCTCTTCTCTGCAGCTTTGTAGGACCGGTAGTCTGTACAATATCTGCAAACTGCTGCAGCTCGATCATTTCTCCTCTCCGGTTCATAAAAGTCAGGCTTGCCAGGTCGGATATCTTTGATCTGTCAAATTTATCGAGTACAATCCTGATATCGTATTCATCATTACCTTCCCTGAATTTTGACTCATCATCACCGGTAAGAGCAACACGCAGTGTCTGTCCTACTTCAGCAATGGATAAACCTAAGGCTGCCATTTTTTCCCTGTTTATATCTACCCTGGTTTCTGGTTTGCCGTCTTCCGAGGAAACCCTTACATCGGCAGTACCGGGTATCTTATGCAGAATACTCATTATAGTATTGGCGGCTTTACTTACATCTTCTCTGCTGGGACCGCTTACAATAAGCTGTATCGGTGTCTGGTCTGCTGTCCCGAATATACCAATCGGGTTTACTCTTACCTTCACACCCGGGATTTTCTGAACCTCACCTTTAATATATTCTCCGATCTGTTCAGTAGATCTGTCTCTCAGATTTTTAGAAACAAGAGCAACATCCAGTTGGGAAATATAATTTGATGATTGTCCTATTAAACCTTCATTGGAAGCTCCGACGTTAACAAACACCTTTTTAACTTCAGGAAGCGATGCGATCATTTTTTCTACTTCCTGGGTAACATAGTTCGTATTTTCAAGGCTCGAACCTGAAGGCAGCTCTAAACCTACTGTAAACTCTCCCCTGTCTGAAACTGTAATGAACTCATTACCGATAAAGCCGGCTGGTACAAGAGCAAAAGACATAATGAAAAGAGCTACTGTCATTAATATTACTTTACCTTTGTTTGCAAGACTCCATCTCAATACACTGATGTAATGTGAAGAGACCTTCTTAAAGCCCTGCTCAAACCATAAAGCAAACTTTCCTACAATCGTTCTGTTTGTAAGTCTTTCCAGTTTGCTTATTCTGGATGCAAGTAAAGGAGTAACGGTAAAGGAGACGAACAAGCTTAATAAGGTTGATATTACAACGACCACCGCAAACTGTCTGATAATATTTCCAATCATTCCTCCTGTCAAAGCAAGAGGAACAAAAACAACAACGTCAACAAGTGTAATAGCGAGTGCGGCAAAGCCTATTTCATTTCTTCCCTTTAGTGCAGCAACTTTTGGCTTCTCACCTTTCTCAAGATGATGGTAAATATTTTCAAGCACCACGATAGAGTCGTCAACCAGAATACCAACAACAAGTGATAAACCGAGCAATGTCATAAGATTCAGAGTAAATCCCATCATATACATTACTATGAATGTAGAGATCATTGATGCAGGTATTGCAAGCATAACAATAAACGAGTTTCTTATGCTGTGCAGGAAAAGAAGCATTACTATTCCTACAAGTAATACAGCAAGTCCGAGATCAAATTTAACTGCATTGGCTGCATCAATTGTAAATAGAGATCCATCCTGGGCGATATCAAACTTCAAATTTGAAGCATTATATTCCTTTTCAAGCGAGGCTATTTCATTTCTTACTCGCTGGCTTACTTCAACTGCATTTGCATCAGTCTGTTTCTGAACAAGCACACCGACCGAAGTAATTCCATTTATCCTGCTTATGTTCTTATAATCTTTTTGTCCGTCTTCAACTTCAGCAACATCGGAAAGCTTGATATCTCCTCCCTGTTTGGAGCGGGCGATGATAAGATTTCTCAGTTCATCTGTGGAAGAGAATTTACCTGCAACTCTCACAATAAACTGTTCACTTGAGTTTTCGATTTTACCGGTCGGGAAATCAAGGTTAGAAGCTTTAATTACGGTGCTGACCTGGGTAACGTTAAGCCGTAGGAACGGATCTTATCGGCATCAAGGTTAATTTTTATTTCTCTTTCATCACCACCGATAAGGGTAATCTGTCCTACTCCCTGCAATCTGTGAAAACCTGGGCTGGACTCTATCCTTCAGGAACTGATAAAATTCCTTTGAAGGCATTTTACTGGTAACACCCATTCGAAGTACAGGGACTTCATCCAGTGCAAACTTGGATAACGTAGGAGTTTTTGCATCATCCGGAAGGAGCTGGATTGCTTCATTTACCTTTCGCTGTGCATTTTGTACTGCAACATCAACATTGGCAGATTGGTCGAACTGTACGAATACAAAAGAAACTCCTTCTGAAGATGTTGAATTTATTGCTTCAATCTGATCAAGTGCTGAAATAGCATCCTCAATAGGCTTAGTATACTGAATTTTCAACTTCATTCGGTGAAGCACCCGGGATATATTGTAGTAATTGTTATTACCGGGGGTGTAATCTTCGGCAGCAGTTCATAGTTCAACTGTGTATAACTATATATTCCAAGAACTGTTAATGCTGCAAATATTACAACAATTATTGTGGGTCGTTTTATTGCTAATTCTGTTATAGTCATATTAAATTCCTTATATTCCTTTATTGCATCAGTTTCTGACAAGTACTTTATCATTATCTCTTAAATTATTCTGGCCGTTCACTACAACCTTTTCTCCGGCATTTAGACCGAATGTACTTCCAGGTTATCTTCACTGATTGAGCCGATTACAATATCCTTAAGCTTTGCAATACCATTCTCAACCGTAAAAACCTTTGGGTTTTTTATACTTCCTACAAGTGCTTCACGGGGAATTACAATTGATTCTTCCGATTTAATGAAGCAAAACTAACCTTACCGAACATTCCTGCTTTTAACGGATTTTCCCTGCTGTTCTGTAACGTGATTTCAACAGGGTAAGTATGGGCTTCATCTCCCTTTGAGCTTATTGTAGCTATTTTCCCGGTGAACACTGCTCCGGGATAAACATCCGTGGATATTTCAACTTTATCTCCGGTCTTTAATTTGAATACATCCTTCTCAGCAACATTAAGCTTTACCTTCAGATTTGAAATATCAACCACATTAGCCACAACAGTTCCCTTATTTACATAGCTGCCGATATCCATAATTCTTGATGTAACCACACCTGAAATAGGAGTTTTTACCTTTGCATCTTCATATTCCCTTTTTGCAACAATGTAATTCGCCTCCGCAGACTGGTAAGCAAGCTTCGATCCCTCATATTGAGCATCAGTTACAGATTTCCCTTTATAAAGCGCATCAAATCTTTCGAAATCCTTCTTTGCCTTGTCATAGTTTACCTGAGCAGTTTTATATGCGGCGAGCTTAAGTTCATCATCAAGCTGGAATAAAACAGAGCCCGCGGATTTATAATCACCAACTTTTACATATACCTTTGTAACTTTTCCGGATGCTTCTGAAACAACTGCAACATCATTATTCCCGTTAATTGTACCAACCATTTCAATGGTATTACCGATCTGCTTGGTTTCAACCGGAGCTAAGGTAACCGGGTAAGATTCAAGTCTCTCGGTTTTTGATCTGGCTTCAAGCTTACTCTTATTGTTCATTAGTATAGCTATGACAGCTCCTATCACTAACACCAGGACGATAATTAATTTTATACGTTTCATCATATGCCTCATTTATTTTTAATTTCTTATTGATTTATATTTCTTACAGCTGTTGATTTTTCAAGTCTTGCTTTTGCAAGCTCATAATCCACAACCGACTGAATATAATTTGTGCGTGCCTGCAGCAGAGCTACTTCGGCATCAAGCATTTCAGAACTAAGCAGCAATCCCTGTTTAAACTTCTCACTGCTGATACGGTAATTTTCTTCAGCCTGTCCTACACTCTTTTGAGCAACGTCAATTTTTTCTTTTGCCTGAAGAATGTTCAGATAATTTTGTGTCACTTCAAGAGTAATTGCATTTCTGACTATTTCGTAATTATCTCTTACCTGTGACAGCTGGGCTTCTGCCTGGTCTGTCTGACTGGATGTTTGTCCCCAATTCCAAAGATCGAACTGAAGATTTACAGATAAATCCCACGTGTCCTTATATTTATCTTCCAGGGGAAAAATTCTGGTATTAGGACGAGCAACATTATAATTCGCTGCCACGTACAGTTGCGGATACCATCCCGATTGTGCTACCTTTACACCGCTCTCTCCAGCTTTTATCCTGAAATCCATTGCCTTCAGTTCCGGTCTGTTTTCATATGCTTTAGTCAACTCTTCATCCATAGGGGGGGTCTGTTTAACACTGAATGAAACATCCTGCGGTACCTGCAATTCAGTGCTTACAGGTACTGAAAGGGTATTTGATAAATTTAAAGATGCAAGCTTTACACCATTTGCCGCATCGATTTGCCTGATCTGTGCTTCAGAAAGCTGCACCTGGATCTTAAGAACATCATTATTTGTCAGCAGACCCTGATCCATAAGGTTCTGTGCATCTTTAAGATGAGCCTGGATCTGCAGTACATTTTCGTTTACAAAATCATTTATCTTGTTCGCCCGAACAAGTGCCCAGTAAGCGTTCTTAATATCATATATTAATTGATGTTCATCCTGCCTGTACTGCTCGTTTGCTGCCAATGAATTATACTCTGCTATTTTTGAAGCGTTGCTTAACTTGAATCCTGTAAACAAAGGCTGCTGCAGACTAAAACGGAAGGAGTAATTATTCACGACAGAGGGATTAAGCTGAAAACTTGCACCGGCAAAACTGATCGGTGAAGGATCCAGGTAACTAAGCCTTGTATATATTCCATTAAATTTCAGCGAAGGCAAACGCTGAGCATCTACTTCGCTGTATTTGGATTCTGCATAAACCATATTCATTCTTGAAGCGTTTAGAAAGTGACTGTTTTCAAGACCAATCTGGAGACTCTCTTCAAGCGTAATAATCTTTTTTTCCTGCGCAGTGTGCACCAGCTATTAAAATAAATCCCAGTAGAACCAACGTTATAAACCAAAACTTCCGGGGCATCATTTATCTACTCCTATGTATGCTTTTAATAATTATTTTTTTCTATTGAATTAAGGACAGGTGATACCTGTATGTCCTGAACATCATTCCCCGATATTGATAAATATTTTTTCCTTGCTTCTTCAGTAAGAATTCCTTCAAAATTACCCGGATAACCGCTTCGAAAAACTGATTAGCCGTATATGGAAGCTGAGAAAGAACTTCAGGATTTATCATCCTTATTGAATTAACATATGTAAGAACGATCAGCTGCTGGCTGATATCTTTTCTGAATACCCCCTTCTCTACTCCTTCCTTCAGGAGTTCCGAAAATCTTTCCAAAGCGTGACTATTCCTGAATTCCTGAATATCATTCCAAATTTCAGGAATATGCTTCTGAAGATCCTGAAGCAGCGGTCCTCTGAGCTTTGAAGTCTGCTTTCCCAGGAAATTCATTAACTTCTTAAGCTTTTCAACGAAGTCTATTTCTTTATCCCGCCAAAGCTCGTCAACGAAATCTGTAACCTCACACTTCATTATAAAAACCATCTCTTTAAGCAGCAATTCCTTACTGGGGTAAAACTTGTATAATGTCTTTTTGCTGATCGAAAGGCCGGCTGCAATTTCATCCATAGTTACCCTGGTATAACCATATTGATAAAACATCTCCTCGGCTTTATGTAGTATTTTATCTTTTATTTCTTTCTCTTCGTGCATTTTTTCTCTGTTTTATTAAAATGAAAAGGAAACTCTTTTTGTTTTCTCGGTTTCCAAATTAAAATAAAGCTTGCTTCTTGTCAATTGATTTAGGGATGAATGGTAAAAATTGAGTGTAAAAGGCAGTATTGTCCAGGATAAATTTCTCTTTTTTTGATAAGTTTAGAGCCGGCAACTCTTAACGATCAATGATTTGACCAAATACCGAATTAAGAAATACCTCTACCCCCTACACAACCCCTACTATGTCCTACTAAATGCCTACTACAGGACTACGACCAAAGGAGGGTTGTAACGAGGTAGTAGGAGTTAGGTATTGGAACAGAAAGGGCTAGAAATAAATTTTTAATCAGATCTTCCCGGGTAATTTCCTTAAATCCAATAGGAGCTGCCTGATCCCCTGTTCCTTCAAACACTTACATAATCCCGATAAACCGGTTGTTAAAGCAAGCATTGTACATAATTTTATGCTCCAAAACCCTGAAAATCAAAAAACTGACCCAATAGTCATATTTAATATTGCTTTTTATCATTTGGGGATAATGATCCCTTTCTTAAATTGATATCCACAAAAACAGAGTGAAATGTCAGTCTATTCCATCAAGCAAAGCCGTATAATTGCGCTTGTATTTATCCTTCTTCTCGGGTTATTTCTTTTATATTCATTATCAGATTTGGTAGGTGCCATTCTGGGAGCTGTGCTGCTCTATGTATTATTCCGACCTCTTTTTATTTATCTCAGCGGGCGGTTGAAGCTGAAGCGTTCTATAAGTGTAGTAATAATAATCGTCCTCTCATTTTTTATTATAGTCCTACCATTTCTTGCCCTGAGCTTTATGCTTGTTGATAAAATTCTTTATTATACGGCTCATCCCGAAATCATCAGAGATCTGGTTAGTAAAATCGAGATGTTTGTTGGCAGGAATCTCAGGCAGCCGAAGGCAGTTGAGGATTTCCTGGGGCGTGCAGGAGATATGATAGTTGGCATATTCCCGCAAATAATGGATACAACTCTTGCCATCCTGCTGACAATTTCTATGATGTATTTCTTCCTGTATTTTATGTTTACGAAATATGAGGTCTTCGAGAGCATTCTCATCAAATATCTTCCTTTCAGGGAAAGTAACCTTAAACACTTCGCTTTAGAGTTTAAGAATGTTACATATGCTAATGTGATAGGACAGGGAATGATTGCTTTTGTACAAGGAGCTCTGCTAGCGATTGGGTTTATTATCTTTTCTATACCCGATCCTCTTTTCTGGGGATTGGTTTGTTTCTTTGTAGCATTCCTGCCTGTAGTAGGGACACCCCTGGTTTTCGTACCTGCAGGAGCAATTGAAATCTCATCCGGAAATACATTTGGCGGAATTGGCATCCTTATCTACGGGGTAGTACTTATTACAAATATTGATAACGTAATGCGCCTGGTAATAAATAAAAAGCTGGGGAATATTCACCCTTTAATCACAATAACAGGAGTTGTGATCGGTATTCCGATGTTCGGCATCCTTGGTATCGTATACGGTCCCCTGCTGCTGTCACTTTTTGTTTTACTTGTAAAAATGTATGAAGCAGCTTATGCAACTGACAATACAGCGGAAAAGGAAAGGATCGTTCCTCAGGAAGAGATGACAGATACCGGTTAGAATAAATTACTTTTCGTAAACACCAAAAGCTTTAATGCTTTCACCGGTTGTTATTCTTTCAGATAAATATTTTGCATCCTCTCCAACTCCTATAACCAGACCTGACCTTAATTTTATAAGCCAGGGAAGTCCCAGAAAATATAGACCCGGGACGGCTGTTGCGCATTTTTCCTGAATAGGATACCCGTACCCGTCGAAAACAGGAAAGTTGATATAATCAAAATTAAATGAGTACCCGCAAGCCCAGATTATAGTGGAAATGCCCTCTGAATCAAGATCCAGCTTAGTAATATCCGGTGCACTGTATCCATCCATATGAATTTCTATTGTTTCTTCCGGAAGTTCTAAGTGGTTATCCTCAATATATTTATCAACCATTGCAAGCAGATCTTTTTCAAATTTATCCGACTTTTGGAGATTTGATTTTAAATCAGGTGCGAATTGAATTGTTTTATCATCTGCATCAGCAATATGCCCCAGAAGTGTAACTCCCTGTCTGTAAAATTTATGAAGATTGAGTGTAGCCCCTCCGTGTGCACCACTGACGTGAGGATTAGCTAAAAATCTGAATGAGGGATCAGGCAGCATATCCACCGTTCTATCCATAAATCCGGTCGAAGCGAGCCAGAAAAAAATGTCCTTCCCTCGATATCTTCTGGGTGCACGTCCCGCGCCTCCGGTGGAAAGATAAACCTTTCTTTCTGCGAGTCTTAAATCTTCAACTATCTGGCAGCCCGATTGTCCTGTGCCCACAACTAATACAGCCCCTTCCGGCAATGCTGCAGCACTTCGGTACTCTCCAGAGGTTAATTGGGTTATATCCTCCGAAATTTTTGAGCTCAATCCCGGCACTTTAGGCTTTTGGAATAAACCAGAAGCTATCACAACATTATTGCAATAATATTCAGCATCCTCAGTCTTCACAAGAAATCTATGCTCGTCCCCTGCAGCAACAGAGATTACCCGTTGATTACATTTCACCGGAAGATTGTTCCTCTCTACTAAATCATCGAACGACTTTACAATTTCATCGCGCGGCATAAAACCATCCGGGGAGCTGCCTCTGTATTCAATTCCCGGAATTTGAAAAGCCCAGTTAGGACTAACGAGAGTAAAGGAATCCCATCTTCCGTTTCTCCAGGAATTTGCTGCTGCAGATGCCTGCTCAAGTACGATATGTTCACTATCCCTTTTATTTAAATAATAGCTTAATGATAAACCAGCCTGTCCACCGCCGATAATAATTGTTTCATAATACATAATGATTGCTCCTGGGGAATTATTGAGTTCTCATTAAGATAGAAATTTTTTAATAAAAAAGAAGATAAGTACGTCATTGCCCCCCATTTACTCTCCGCTTCTGGGAATAAATTCTTAAATTTAATGTGTAATTAATTTTATTTCCGGAGACATATAAATATGGCAGTAATTAAGCCTTTCAAAGCACTAAGACCTGCAAAAAAGACCGCACATTTAGTCGCAAGCGTACCCTACGATGTCGTTAACAGGGAGGAGGCTAAAGAATTTGCAAGAGATAATCACTTAAGCTTTTTACGCATATCAAGAGCAGAGATCGAGCTTGACGATAAAGTAAACCCTTACTCGAAAGAGGTATATCAAAAAGCTAAATCAAACCTGGACAGGTTAATAAAAGAAGCCCCGCTTGAAATGGAAGAGAAAGAGTTTTTCTATATATACAGATTAATAATGGACGGCCGGGCACAAACAGGTATAGCAGCAGTTTTTTCTGTTGATGATTATGATAATAATATCATCCTAAAACACGAAAAGACTCGCAAGGAAAAAGAAGATGACAGAACAAACCATATTATTAATACAGGGGGACAAACTGGACCTGTTTTTCTTACATACAGGGGTATCGACAGGATAAATGATCTTGTTGCAAAAACAATGAAAGAGAAATCCCCTTTATATGACGTAACAGCCCCCGATGGTGTTAAGCATACGATATGGATACTGGATCCTGAATTCAATGATTTACTCGTAAAAGAGATTGCCATAGTAAAGAATTTATATATCGCCGACGGCCACCATAGGGCTGCAAGTGCAGGCAGGGCAAGAAAAGTTAAACAGGAAAGTAATCTGGCTCATACAGGAAAAGAAGAGTATAATTATTTTCTGGCTGTTTTATTCCCAGCCGAGCAGCTGAAAATACTTCCTTATAACAGGGTGGTTTTTGACCTGAACGGAAAAAGTAAGAATGAATTCCTGGCGAAAGTATCAGAGAAATTTATTGTAGAAAAAATTCAATTAAAAGAGCCTCACGATCCCAGAACCTGGGGTTTATATATAGATGGTGAATGGTTTATGTTAAAACCTGGAGACTCAGTTCTTGCGAGCAGCAGCCTTTCGGCTTCAGTGGCCGGTACACTCGATGTAAGCATTCTTCAGGATTTTCTTTTGAATCCCATCCTGGGCATAGACGATCCCCGTACAAATAAGCGAATCGATTTTGTCGGAGGGATTCGCGGTACCAAAGAATTAGAGAGACTGGTGGACAGCGGTAAAGCAGCCGTTGCCTTTTCGCTTTATCCTGTTTCAGTAAATGACCTGATGAAAATTTCCGATGCGGGAGAAATTATGCCCCCAAAATCCACCTGGTTCGAGCCGAAACTCCGGGATGGATTTCTTATTCATATGATTTAAAAAATTACAGGTTCAATTTTAAGGTATATTTTGAGGCATATTTCATTTAATTTTAAATACATAATAAATAGAAATTTGAACAAGATTTCAGAAGGATAATTATATGGAAAAAAGGATCTATAATTTCAGTGCCGGCCCGGCTATACTCCCCGAAGAAGTACTTAAGGAGGCACAGCAAAATTTATTTTCCCTTAAAGGAATAGGGATGTCAATTCTCGAGATTAGCCACCGCTCAAAAACATTTGATGCGATAATCCAGGAGGCTGAAAAGGATATAAGGACGCTCCTCAATATCAGTGATAATTATTCGGTTTTATTTCTACAGGGAGGTGCAACCCTTCAATTCTCGATGGTTCCCTTAAACCTTATGCCTCCGAAAAATAAAGCTGATTATATTTCAACCGGAAGCTGGTCTAAAAAAGCAATTAAAGAAGGCAAAAGAGTTGGGGCCGTTAATGTTACCGCTACAACCGAAGCGGAAGGGTTTAACAGAATTCCAAAGCAATCCGAATTGAAGCTTGATGCCGATGCTGTCTTATGTACATTTTACATCGAATAATACAATTTATGGGACACAGTGGAAGAGTGAGCCCGAAGTTGGAAACGTGCCGCTGGTATGCGATGCTTCTTCTGATTTTATGCATAAAAAACTTGATATAAATAAATATGCCCTGATATATGCAGGCGCACAGAAAAATCTTGGCCCTGCAGGTGTTACTGTTGTTATAATAAGAAAAGATATGCTCGAGAGGTCAGCTGATTCACTCCACACTTATTTAAATTATAAGATACACGTGGAGAATCAGTCGATGTACAATACCCCTACAACATTTGGCATATACATTATCGGTCTGGTTGCAAAATGGCTGCAGAAGCTGGGCGGTCTTGATGCAATGTTTAAGCTGAACTGTGACAAAGCCGGATTACTTTATGATTTTATTGACAAGAGCGGCGGATATTTTAAAGGACACGCCCTGTCCGACAGCCGTTCTTTAATGAACGTAACCTTCAGACTTCCAAGTGAAGAACTAGAAAAGAAACTCATTTCTGAAGCTACAGCAGCAGGTTTTGATGGATTGAAAGGACACAGATCCGTAGGCGGATTAAGAGCCTCCATCTATAATGCCTTCCCTAAAAAAGGTGTTGAGGATCTTGTTTCCTTTATGAAAGATTTCCAGAAAAAGAATGGTTAATCGTTTTTAGGCGGAGCTCAATGCTCCGCTTTTCTTTTACTTTTGCCAGATGAGGATAAGATGAAATATTTGACAGCAGCATTGCTCATATTTTTATGTTTTGCGGGATGCTCAAAAAATGAAGAGCCTAAACTGCAGGCATACAATGCTGAAGCCTTTGCCTATGATATTGGGGGATCCTGGGAAGTAAATGCATCTGCAAGAGTAAAAGGATTTAAACAGAAAGAAGAGAACCAGAAGTTTTTTGTCTCACTCGCATATGATATTGATGTTATAACTCCAAAAGGGGACACTTTGAAATCGATAATAACCAGGGTAGAGGATAAAGATTCGCAGGAGGAATTAACCGATATACCCCTTGAAATTCAGTTTAACCTGGATTCAACTTATGCGCCGGGGAAATATGTTCTTGTGTTTCACGTTAGCGATCCCGAAACCGGCGGCAAGGCTTCTGCAGCAGCCGGATTTGAACTTTAAATCTTATCCAATCTTCAATAGATTCATTTCCTCACAGGTGGGTTATCTTTTCCTTTTGTCCATTATATTTTTCTGATAAATCTGTTTCATCATCCGGGGGAATAAGATCCTCAATGAGAGAAAACAATAATCTTGCATCTTTTTTTGTTACCCTTGGATGCGTTGGCAAATTTATCAAATGCAATGCGGCATTTTCAGCATTAGGACAGGCTCCCGAAATATAACCGGCATTTGAAGGATCTGCCGCTTCCTCAAGTACTGAACTGAACCACATTCCTAATACGCCATATTTTTTAAATCTTCTGTTTGCTTCATCCCTGTTGTTTACCCAGACCGGGTATCGTACCCAGGATGGTTTTGAATCATAAGGTAGTTTTACTCTTCTTAGATTTTTTGCTCTCTGTAACGAAAGGTATAAGGATGCTGTCTCCCGGCGGTGCTGCAGATTTGCATTCAGTTTGCAAAGCTGGCGTAATCCAATTTCTGAAAGGACATTGCTGAACCTGAGTAAATATTTTTCTGGACGTTCACCTTTAAGTTCCTCATAAGAAGTAGGCCTCGGCAATGGAAGCCGGTTCCCGAAATACTCATATATCGCCCTTGTATATTTGTGCACATTGGGGTGCAGAAGTAAATAATACAATGTGAATTTAAGAAGATATCTGTATGTAAGTCCGAAACCGGGGGGCTCACATTGCAGGCGGAATAGTTTCATTTTATCATAAATATGTTCTTCATCTGTAACAATTATTCCTCCCATTGTAGTGGAAATCATTTTAGTTTCTTCCGTACTGTAAAATGATGCGTTCCCGAATGAGCCGAGCTGCTTTTCTCTGTATGTACCGCCCAGCGAATGGACACAATCTTCAATAATTATCAGGTTGTATTTCTTTGCAAGTTTAAGTGCTGCATCAATATCTGCCGGAATGCCAAAAGTATGCTGCAGGATGAGAGCTTTGGTACGGGGAGTTATCTTTGCTTCCGCTTTTTTTATATCAATATTGTAATCATTTAAATTACAGTCGGCATAAACAGGTACCGCACCGGTATAGCGAATTGCATTCGGAACTACAATGTGTGAAGGGACGTGAAGCAGTACCTCATCTTCTTTTCCTATTCCATAGGATAGAAGTAATCCGTAAAGACCTACCCGTCCTGCAGAAAAAGACACAGCATATCGGGATCCGGTAATTCGGGCAAATTCCTTTTCGTATTTTTCCAAAGAATTCCCTTCAACAAGATTAAATGGAAATGCTAAGCGCGGAAGGGTATAAAGGAAATCACTGAATGTTGCAGTACCTGCCAGCAGCGGTATATGTCTCGGCATAGATCCTCACAATCTTTTATTTATTATCTGACCTAACTTAGCGGTAATTCCAATAGGTATTTTCCGCCAGATGTTCAATCTTAGATTCCCCGGTGCATCCGAAATCAGTATGTCATTTACTTCTTTCCCCGGTGAATAATAAATGTGATATATCTGTTTGGCTTCACATCCCCATTTCTTTTTAAACTCAGTTAACCCTGCCTGTCCTCCGGCAACTTCCCCCATATCAAAATATGAATATCCTTCTCTGCAGGCTTTATAAATAGAATAATATTGAATAAGATCATTCGGTCTCAAATTCAGACGGTCTCTGTCCCTCCCGTTAAATGAATAAAAAACAGTTTTGTTATATTGAAGAAATACAGAGCCTGCTATGATCTGATTATTTTTTTCTGCTAATAATAATGAGACCAGACCGGGAGCAGAATTAAATAAACCGGTAAAAAATTTAAACGACCGGGGGGGTACTGCGTGCCATCTTGACGTTTCAAGATATAGACTATACCATTTTTTATAATCGGCAATAGAATCCCCTCTTCTGATATTTACGCCCTCCGCGGCAGCTTTATTAACAGCCCATTTTATTCTTCTGTGGTTGCGGGGATTTCCAAACCGGATATCATCTTCCTTTGAAGGAATCTCTATTCTGAAATTTTCCCGCCAGGGTATCAGTCTCAGTCTTTTTTCCTTATAAAGACCAGGCTCTGTAGTTTTAATTTGAAGAGATACGCCGGGGAAGTCTGAAGTTAGTTTTAGAGCAAAGGAAATAAGAGCACCTGCAGCCTGCTCATCATCCGCAAGTATTCCGGCAAGAGGTGTTCTTGGCAGCGAAGAAACACGGGGAGCACCTGCAAGTCCCCCCAGGCCGAAAAACATACCCGAAGTAATCTGCAGCGGTAGTACTCCTGTAATTTTTCCGGAATTATCTTTTGCGATGAGGCGTATGACTTCATTCCCTGTCTCTGCCTCCAGTGCATTTAACCAAACAGGGTGATGGTATATTAAAGTATCAGGATGTGAGGAAATATAGTTTATCCAATCTGAATCATTATTATCGGAAGTGACGAGGATTTTCTTTTCCTGAACATCGTACGTATTTATCATTATCAGCTATTAAATTAGTTATTATCTTGAAGCCAATAAAAAGGAATACGGGATTATATAGTGTGAAGAAAGTCATTCATTTTCGAAAGGAATGAGCCTGTGAGATGTATGATAGGAATGATATTTTATTTTCTTTTTCGTTCATTTCATCTTTTTACATTTAGAACCCTGCGTTCGTCCTTTTTTTGAAAGAAGCAGCTTGAAATTTCAATCATAAGCAGCTTATTACAGGAATTTGGAGAACAATTATTTTGTTTTAATTTAGCTTATAAATCGTCATTAACGATTTGGTCGCTAAATAAATCGCAGAAAAAAGCAGGACAAATGTCCTGGAATTTTTTTTGAGAAATTGTTTAGTAAAATTCGTTGTACTATTGCTGTGTTAAAACTCTAAGAAAACAGGATAGCTTAAAGCAACCTCCGTTATACCTTCGACAAAACACATGAACTTTTGGAAGCTTGCACCTAGGTTGACCGTTTTTAGCTCAGATAATGAGTAAAAATCAATTAAAATGTTTGAAAACATCACTATCTCTATTCACATTTTATGTCGAAACCATATTTGTTTCGTTTTTATTAGTTTTTAGGCCTTTCTTACAGTGTGGAGTTGTCTATAGCCAGCCTGTCATTATGAGTTCGTCTGAATATTAAGTAAATTATTAACGTGATTTTTATAAATATGCTCATCAGACAACCTCTGGCAATTTAACCTAACTTCAATCAACAGACCGCTGGATTTACAACTCTTCAGTTTTTATCAGGCATAGTCTTTTAAGGAATTATATTTTAATGTTCGATATATTTAATTTTAACAATAACATAAAAAAAGCCCTGATCTCGCAGGGATACAAAGAACCGACACCTATACAGCTGAAAGCGATTCCCCTGGTTCTGGAAGGAAAGGATCTTATTTGCTGCGCGCAGACAGGAACCGGAAAAACTGCAGCATTTGCTCTTCCTATTCTCGAAATTCTCGGGAAGCTCCCCCCGGCACAGAATAATAAAAGAAGAATTAAAGCCCTGGTTATTACTCCCACCCGTGAACTGGCCCAGCAAGTAAGCGACAGTTTTAAGGTTTACGGCGGAAATTCAGGATTAAGGAATCTGGTTGTTTACGGTGGTGTTTCACAGCGGCCCCAGACAGAAAAGCTTAAAAAAGGAATTGATATACTTATTGCCACTCCGGGCAGACTGCTCGACCTGATAAACCAGGGGCATATAAAACTTGAGCATATAAAAATACTGGTTCTGGATGAAGCCGACCGTATGCTTGATATGGGCTTTATTCACGACATTAGGAAAATAATGACATTCATTCCCGCTGCAAGACAGACTTTGTTTTTCTCTGCAACAATGCCCGGCGAAATAATAAAGCTGACCAGAGACATATTGAAAGATCCAATAAAGATTGAAATAACTCCCGATCAACCGGCTGTTGAAGCCATCAAGCAGCAGCTCTATTATGTTTCAAAGCCGAATAAGAAAAAACTTTTGATCCATCTGCTGAAAGAGGAAACTGTTTTATCCGCCCTGGTATTTACAAGAACAAAACACGGCGCTGAACAGATCTCAAGGCATCTTAATTCAGCAAAGATAAATTCAGAAGCAATACACAGCGATAAATCTCAGAATGCCCGTCAGCGGGCGCTTAATAATTTTAAATCAAAACAGACCAAGGTATTGGTAGCAACCGATATAGCCTCACGCGGTATTGATATTCACAAACTGTCGCACGTAATAAATTATGATCTGCCGGAAGAGTCGGAAACCTATATTCATCGAATAGGAAGGACCGGAAGAGCAGGACTTGCAGGAACAGCAGTAACCTTCTGCGATAATGATGAGCGGGGACAGCTTAGAGAAATAAACAGACTGATAAAAATTCCAATCCCGGTAATATCCGATCATCCTTTTCTGCCGAAGCCCGGCGATATTAAAGATGTCAATACAAACGGGACAGCAAAAGAATCATTCCGCGGAGGCAGAAACAGAACCGCTAACCGGAATCGCAGAAGAAAGACCGGAGAGAAATGGGTAAACAGGTAAGTCCGGAAAACCGTAGTGAAATTAAACCAGGGGATCACGTTTTGATTGTTATGAAAGAAGATCAGATATCCGGAAATCTGACTGAAGGATATGTAAAAGATATCCTCACAAAATCTGCAAAACATCCTCACGGAATAAAGGTCAGACTTGAAACCGGTGAAGTGGGTAGAATCAAACAAATTTTATAGCTGACCGAATTTCCGGATCACCAGTACCCCGGAGGCGACTTTCAATTTAATTCTAAAAACTTCTTCGCATACTTAGGCCCCTTCCCTTCATCCTCGTGCTTAAAAAGGACATAAACATCTTTCCAACCGGCAGCCGATATTTTATCTTTTATTTTTTTTAAGGATGCAGCCGTATAATTTGTTTTCCTTAGACGCAGGTATCCCCAATCTGCCGTTGAAATAATTTCCTTAAGAGGTTTTTCATCTGTGTCAGCCATACATAATGCCTGTCTGTGTTTCTTCAACGCTTCATATACCTCATCATCAAACCAGCTTTCATTTCTAAATTCAAATGCAGCCCGTGTATCCGGTGGAAGGGATTCAAGAAACGTATTCAGTTTTTCTATATCCTTTTTAAAATAGGGGGGAAGCTGGAACAACAATACCCCGAGTTTATTATCAAGAGCCATTACGGTTTTAACAAAATACTCTGCAGAATCATTTGTTTCAAGCTTGTTGATATGTGTAATGCGTTTGGGGGATTTGATGATAAATTGAAAGTTCCGCGGTACCTCCTTTTTCCAGGATTCCAGTACATTCTGCTTCGGCATCCTGTAAAAAGTATTGTTTATTTCAACCGTGTTAAATTGTCCTGAATAATATCCGAGCATTTTTTTATCCGAAAGATCATCGGGATAAAAATTTCCTTTCCATTGTTTATAACTATATCCGCTGGTGCCTACATATAAGTTCATCAGATGTCTCCTTATGATTTATAACAAATTAAATTTACGCCGCGGAAAGAAGTGTAGCGTAAATCATATTTTATCGTTATTGACCAAGGGGCCTGCAAAAAATCATTATTTTATCTGACAGATATTATTATTTAAATGAAACCAGTAAGTCAACAATTAGTTTTGATAACCGGTGCAACCGACGGGATCGGGAAGCTTGCTGCTTTAGAGCTTGCAAAACAGAATGCGCACATTTTGATCCACGGGAGAAATGAGTCCAAAACTTTTCGGGTAGCCAGTGAGTTGAAAGCCTTATCGGGTAATGAAAGGATCGAATTCTTTACCGCCGATTTTTCGTCACTGAAGAATGTGCGCCTGCTTGCTGATGATGTTCTTCGGAATCATCCGCAGCTGGATGTGCTGATAAACAATGCAGGAGCAGGTTATGCGGACCCCCGCTACAGCAGCGACGGTTATGAATTGAGATTAGCCGTAAATTATTTAGCTCCTTTTTTGCTTACCCGTTTATTATTGCCGGCATTAAAAAAAGCAACTCCATCCCGCATTGTGAATGTTGCCTCCGCGGGACAGTACAGAATAAATTTTGATGACATTATGATGGAGAATAAATTTGATCCTGTTAAAGCTTATTCTCAAAGTAAGCTTGCCTTAATAATGTTCACTATGGATCTTGCGGAAGAATTAAAAGGAGAAAAAATAACTGCTAATAGTCTGCACCCGGGTACATATCTCGATACCAATATAGTCAGAAATGCTGGAATTAAACCGTGGGGTGAAGCTCAGACAGGAGCTGATGCGGTAGTCAATCTTGCAATAGCTCCGGCACTTGAAAACATTACAGGTAAATATTTTAATGTTATGAAAGAAGCAAAAGCAGATTCACAGGCTTATGACCGTGAGGCCAGAAGCAGACTTAAGGCAATGACTGTCGATTTAATAAAACTGGGATAACTACCAGACTTAAAACAGCAGAACAGGGACTTTCCTTCATTACTTTTTACATCTTTTTGACAAAATAATGCTTTTGAATATTTATGATTGGCATGAATATTAAAAAGGAGTTATAAGATGAAAAACCTGGAATTATTTCTTATTTCCGCAGTTTTATTTTGCGGCTGTCAAACTGCACCTACTGAAATCGCTACCAAAGAAAATTCTGCCGGAAAGCAGGCTCAGGCCGTAAAAGAACAGGCCTCGGGAACCGTTGGGTCACAAATAACTATTAAATCCAAAGCCGGATCAGTAGAAAAAAATGAGCCTGTAATTAAAGCGCAGGCTGCAAGGTTAAGAACAAAAGTAAAGTAATTATTTCTTTCTTAAGAAGGATTTGCTAATAGCACTGTGGTATAATTTTAGCCATTGTGTGAATGCTTTACTTCAAGGAATTCTTTTAAAGCAGCAGCATTATTTAATTTTGTTTCTTTTGAAGAAAACAGAAGTGTTATAAGATCTTCCTCCCGGTCAAGCAGTTTGGAGAGAATGGCTGGTTTTAGAAATTAATTCTTTGAAATATCTGCTTTTAAATTCTTTCCACTTTCCGGGATCGTGAGAATACCATTTTCTTAAACCGTCGGACGGTGCAATATCCTTTATCCATTCAGTCATAAGGGCATCTTCCTTTTTTGAGTCCCCTTGCCCAGTACCTGTCAACATAAATTCTCGCACCATCACCTTTGGATGGTTTTTCATAAATACGCTTTATCCTAATGCTTTTCATCAATATTAATATACAATTGTTTAACAATATTTCGTACTTAATGCAGGATTGATAAATGAATTATCTTCTCGGGGTTAGTTTGACTTAATAATTCGGGATCCTGAAAGCATGAATATTACACATTAATGGGAAGAATATGAACAAAAAAAATGATATTTCGTTCTTTGAAAAGTTTGCGGAAGCAACAACTGCTTTTTCGGGAAAGACGCCCGCATTTATTATTGCTGTCGGCATAATAATTATATGGGCTGCAACCGGACCCATCTTCAAATATTCAGATACCTGGCAGCTAGTTATAAACACCGGAACTACCATTGTTACTTTTCTTATGGTATTTTTGATTCAAAGGGCCCAGAACAAGGATTCAATTGCGATCCATATGAAATTAAATGAGCTGGTTGCTTCCAGCCCCGACGCAAGCAACAGGCTAATCAGCGTGGAAGATCTGAGTGAAAAAGAATTAATAACTTTGAGAAACTATTACGAATATCTTGCTCAAAAAACAAAAAAAGAATCCGACCTTCATCATACACATTCAGTTGATGAAGCACAGAAAAATGTTAACAGGAAGTTAAAGAAACCTCAACCTGCGAAGTAGATAAATAATTTTACTGCCGATTAATAAAAAGACTATTTGTTGGACACAGAATATCAGGTCTTTTTTAAAACAGCAATGGTTATATCATCAGTCGGTCTCGAACTACCTAAAAATGCTTTATGGTCAAGCAGCAGTTTTGCGATTACGTCGGATGAAGTTAATCCATTCAACAGAATCAATTGGTTTTTAATCCTTTCCTCACCATATTCAAGCTGATCAACTGATGCTTCAGAAACTCCGTCGGTGTATAAAAACAGGGTGTCTCCCTTCCCAAGTGATACGTGTTTTACCTCATATTCGGCATCACAAAATAGCCCGACAGGTATACCAGTAGCGGTGATCAGTTCCACGCTATTCGCTCTGCTCAATAAAGGAGGATTATGTCCGGCCACACAAATATTTATTGTACCGTCAGGGAGGGCTTTTCCCATAACCATAGTAGCATAATTTGATGAAAGAGTACTCTCACAAAAAAGGCGGTTTGCCCGGATCATTATTTCATTCAGCGGCAGATCAAAGCTTAAGAGGCTATGAATAAGAGCGTGCAGATGCGACATCATTAAAGACGCAGAAACACCCTTGCCCGATACATCTCCGATCAGGAATGTTAAGGTACCATCGTTATTTTCTATAAGGTCGCAGAAATCGCCGCTTACAGTGCCCGCAGGCTGATAATGATATGCATATTCCCAGGCATTATTTTTTATTTGATTCCGCGGAAGCAGTGCGCGCTGTATCTTTCCAGCATACTCAAGATCAAGTTCGAGTGCTCTCTGCTGCTTATTATCCAGGTGATCCAGACAGACAGTAATTAAGGGATCGGCCAACAATCTTTCTGTTTCAATAGGATCCTTACAGATTTCACAAATTCCATAAGTCCCGTTATCCATCCTTTCGAGAGCCAGATCAACTTCCTTCAGAAGCTTGAAAAGATTTCCTGTATCCGGGATATATTTTACAGCTTCATTAAGCCTGACCCTTCTTTCATTAAGCTGATTTTTTATTGAATTCAGAAATAACTCTTCGCCTAATATTCTCTCAGCCATTTTATCTCCATCTTATTATTTCAGAAATAAAATAATTTATTATTTAGAATTACTCAAGGGATTTATGATCAGGTTAGCGCTGCAGGTGGTTCCCGCACATTTATTATTTGTAAGCCGGAAATGCCGGGCTCTACAAATATTATGACGTTCAAAAAAAATCCCGCACCGGATGATGCGGGATTGAGATAGAGGGGGGATGTTATGAAAACTTTTTCTCTAAATAATTACTTCAGGAGAACCATTTTCTTTGATTGAACAAAGCCGTCTGCAGTCATTCTGTAGACGTAGGTTCCTGAACTCATTTGTGATCCGTAATTATCCAGTCCATCCCACTGTACAGTGTATGTGCCCATCTGTACCTGGCCGCTGAATAATGTCCTTACTTCCTGACCTAACATATCGTATACCTTCAGGGTTACAACATCGGTCTGTGGAACTGAGAACCGTACCATTGTGGTCGGGTTGAACGGGTTTGGATAATTCTGTTCCAGTGCATATTCAACAGGAAGCTCAGGAGCATTGCCGTAGGATATTTCTATCCTGACTGTCCCGATCCTCTGTTTCAGCATATTAACAAGGATTACCTTATCAATTTCTATGCTCTGCGGATTCTCTATCGTAAACGGCAGATTTGCAAGGAAGTGTTCTCCTGCTGGTATGTAGGCTTCTCCGCCCATATCATAAAGCAGTACTCTTAACAGGTCGGCTGTCTGTAAATAGTAGCCTCCCTCGAGTTTTGAATCTATGGTCATTCCTGATGCATCATCGTTGACCTTTGAGAATTCAATCTGAGCACCTCTGATTGCCTCTTCTGATATCAACCGGGCTGCAATTCCTCTCTCCGTGATGTGAAGAATAAGCTTTGCCTCGGTATTGGTAACCTTTGCCAACTTAGGATCGTTAACAAGTGTTACCGGAGAGTGGATTGGTATTCCGTTCGGATAGTATCCGGTAAGAATTATATTTTGAATAACTGAAAGATCAAATACGTTTACAAAGCCGTCAGGATTTGGAAGAGCATTTCCAACAACCCAGGGGGCTATGTCTGCTCTGGCAAATTCATCTGCATTCAATGAATCGCGGCCAACGATATGATCTACTACTTCGATAAGATCAAGTATGTCGACCTCACCATCACCGTTTACATCACCAAGTGAAGGAACTCTGTTTGTTACATAGATGTTCTCAAAATCTCTTGATGGGGCTACCGCTAACGGGAAGCCTTCAAATGTACTTCCTACAACTTCTGTAAGTCTGAAAGAAGTCTTGTCTGTATCAACAAGTGCCGGCAGATTAACTGTCGAGTAGTTAACCTTTATCAATTCATTATAGTTTCCAGGAGGTAGTCCGCCGTTCTGGTTCAGGTTGTATAACAATACATATACACTATCCAGGGTGGCACCGTTTGATGTCAACGGACCCCTGAATATGTTATACTCAAGTACCCAGCTCGGATCAGCTACATCAAGACCTTTTTCCAGTGAGTGGAACCGTACAAGGTTATGATCGTCTGCTGATTTGTTTACAAGTATCCTGAACTGGATTGCCTGCAGGTTGCCGCCAGTAAGGCTGAGCAGCTGCAGTATATCAGTATAACTTGAATCTTCAAGTCTGTATACTGCTTCGTTCTGGAATACTAATCCGAATGTGGCTACGCCGATTCCGGTTAATGCTCCTGAGAATGGAGAACCAACAGCATTGTGTGTCATATCCAGTGTTCCTGAAATAGGACCGCCTACTGATGGAGTAAATGTAACAACAAATACCTGGTTTCCGCCTGCCGGTATATTTGCATTGGCAGGGGTTACTCCGAAATCTGCTCCGGTTGTTGAAGCAAGAGATACAATCAGAGGATCGCCGATACCATTATTGGTTACAACAAAATTATGTGTAACCGGGACACCGACTGCTGCATTACCGAAATCCCAGCTTGTCGGACTTATTGCAAATATAGGAGCTGCATCTGCGCCGGTTCCCTGTACATCATATACAAAGGTTGTGCCCGGGGCTGGTGCATTATGCGTGAAGGTTAATGTACCTGTCTGAAGACCAAGTGCTGTCGGCATAAAGGTAACATTGAATACCTGGGTTAATCCGGCACCTATTGTTATCGGGAAAGTACCGGGTGCAAATGTGAACTGTGGATTAGATGATACTAAGCCTTCAATGGTTAACGGGGCATTACCTGTATTGGTTACTGTCACAGGTTGTGTTTCTGATCCGCCCGGGAATGCAACTCCGCCGAAATCCAATGGCTCGGGAGGAGCAATACCAAATCCAGGACCTACAACTGCAGGCTGAATGTTTGTGTATACAACATTCACGAATGCCTGGGTGATAAATGAAGGAGGTGTAAAGTTATAGCTGCCTGCTCCGGTAAGAGTGCCGCTGTTAAAGAATGCACCGCCTGCGGGGTCAACTATCTGAATAGTTGCTGCTCCCGGCAGATCGTATGCTACTGTTACCACAGTTCCGCCGGTGGTGAACTGCCATTGTAATGTGTGCTGTACATTGCCTGTGTACGGAAATGCGGGTGCATTTCTGTAATCCCATAATGTAGACAGACCACCCAGCAAGAAGGAATCTTGCATCATACACACCAACCGGTGGTAATGGTGGAAGATCACTCTCACCAAGTAGAGGATCGATACCTGCTGTTGCGGTAAGATCAAGGCCGAATCTTAACGGGAGAGTTCCCCCGGCATTGTCTGATACCGTCAGGTGTATATCTATTGCGCCCTGGCCGTAAGCAAGGGAAGCAAAGATAAGTACAAATGTTAAAAATGAAAGTAGTTTTTGCATAAACTCCCTTTTTTTGATGAATTAATTAAATGATGAATTAGAGCTTTTATATTTCAAAGGGACTGTTTCATTTAGAACAGCCCTAAGAAAATCCTGTTATTTCAATTGAGTTTTATTTCAAAAGAGTCATTTTAATTATAGAATTAAAATTGCCTGCCTGCATTTTCACAAGGTAAGTCCCGCTTGCTAAACCATTGCCATCAAAATTCATTTGATAATTACCTGCAGGTTTAACTTCATTAACAAGTGTGGAAACTTCCTGTCCGATGATATTAAATACCTTTATATTAACTAATGAATTCTGAGGAACCGAATAACTGATTGTAGTGTTCGGATTAAAAGGATTCGGGTAATTCTGCCTGAGAGTAAAATTAAACGGAACAGATATTTCTACCTGTATTTGATCGTAGTATTTGAGTGTTCCGTCATAATCAATTTGTTTCAGCCGGTAAAGGTAGCCTCCTGGATTTAGTCCCTGATCAGTATATGAAAAAGATCTTACTTCGGAAGTCGTACCATTTCCCGGAACAAATCCAATACGCTGCCAGCCAGGCGATTCAGCGATTAATGCACGTTCTATTTCAAAGCCGCGGTTATTAACTTCGGTGGCAGTACTCCAGTTGAGGATGACATTATTTCCTGATACTGAAGAAGTAAATGCAAGCAGTTCAACGGGTACAAAACCGTGGGGATCGTATCTTAAAATTGATCCATAAGTACCCATTGCAAAAACAACATCATTAGGAAGAACTGCTACAGCACTAAGGGTTGGTAGATGCACATTTTCAAATGTCCAAGTCGAGCCGCCATTAGTAGTGCGGCATACTGCGGTAGTTGTATTACCGCAGACATAACCGGTGTCTGCATCCATAAAATCAAGGCTTGATACATCAATTGTTGCTGGAAGCGTTAACGGGATCCAGTTTGCTCCCCCGTCAGTCGATTTGACTAAGCGGACAGTCCCGCTGCCAGCTCCGACAAAGAGTTTATTTGCGTCCAGCGCCTGAATAGTTTTGATAATGCCTGTCAGAGGTGTTGTAATTGAGGTCCAGTTTGTACCGCCGTTTGTGGTTTTATAAATCGGCTGGTTCGAAGAATTAATACAGAGATACCCGATATTTGCATCCACCATATCAGCTGAATAAACTGAATTCGCTGGAAGTCCATTAGTCTGCGGAACCCAGGATGTCCCGCCATCCGTAGTTTTATAAACACTACCGCCGCTTGGGGGAGCATAATTAACAAATGCCCAACCAATATCGGGAGTTACAAAATCAATTGTATATATATCATTTGTGCCCACGAATGGTTGAGTTACTTGAAACCAGTTGGCACCGCCATCGGTGGTTTTTAGTACTTGAGCGTTTGTACCTGAAATATAACCTACCTGAGAATTAACCATACAGATTGAACTTGCATTCATATCAACACCAAGATCACGCGAAATCCAATTTGTCCCCCAGTCTGATGAGAAAAATATCTGACGGGTTCCAATGTCATATTGTCTTCCGACTGCGAGCAGGTTATTTGATCCGGGTACTTTTTCAAGGTCGAATAATATATTAGTGTTTAAAGAGAAATGATTTGCCGACCAGGTTGATCCATTATTAGTTGATTTTGCAACGACGCCAAAATCTCCTCCAAGTGTCATAGTATTTCCAACCTTTCCCATCGAATACCATACGAAAGTTGAGGCAGGACCGTTTACGGGCATAATATTAATTGTCTGCCAGGTGTTTCCAAGGTCAGTGGTTTTATATAAAAATGCGGGATCCCCAACAGCATATATTTCTGTTGCAGACACTACTTTAATTTGAAAATATGCCCAATCAACCTGGGGAGAATTCAACTGAGTCCAGATTAAGCCGGAATTAGTGGTACGGTAAATTTGTCCCTCGCTTCCAGCAGCAAATCCTGTGTTTTCATTAAGAAAACTCATTCCATACAGATATTGTCCTACTGCAAAAGTAGATGGGGTCCAGGTTGTTCCTCCATTGGTAGTCTTAAAAATCGTCCCATCAACCGCAACTGCATAAACAGTTTGTGAGTTTGTACCCCAAATGGCAGTAATACCCTGTGCATAAGTTTGAACCGTTGTCCAGGTTGTTCCTCCATTGGTGGTTCTTACAATTCTTCCATTGAGCCAGCTTGGTTGTCTTGTTGTTACAAAACCCGTATCCTGGTTTGCGAACCATATTCCCACTCCCGATTCGTTCGAGGGTATAACTCCAACACCGACAGAGTCAAAAGTAGTTCCTCCATTTGTAGTTTTTCCGATATACCCGGCTTCCCCCGTAACATAGCCATTATTGGCATCAAAGAACCAGAGGTTACTAGTACCTCCGATGGACTTTGCGTTATTTGTATACCTCCCTGCCTGATGATGGAAAAACCAGTGAGCACCTGCATCAGTAGTTCTCATAAAAGTACCATTAGCCCCGACAGCAAACCAGGTATTCTCATTGATCATCTGCAAATTACGAAGATTATTTGCCTGGGGTGTCGGGTGCGTAAATTTCCATCCCTGATAAGCCTGGGAATAGATATCGTCGGAAAAGATAATTCCGAGAATTGAAAAAATTAAAGTAAACAATAATACTCTTTTCATTGCTCTTTCTCTTTTAATTATATCATTTTTATAACCAACCAGCTTGAATTTAGAATATTGATTATAGTTTTTAGTTGTCTGGTACCCATCCTTTCTAATCTATTTGTCAATTAAAGAGAGCAGAGGACCTCGGGTTTTGAGGTCCTCTTTCTCTGGAGGGCACGTGAATCTTTAATTACTTAATTAACATCATTTTCTTCACTGATACAAATTTATCGGTTCTTAATTCATAAACATAAAGACCTGTTGCAAAATTTCCCGCATTCCATTGATAAGTATATTTTCCAGCTGCGAGAGAAGTATTAACAAGTTCTGTCACTTTTTCACCAAGTGCATTATAAATTGAAAGTTTTACATTAGCTGCATTATCAGGTAATGAGAATTCAATTACAGTGCTCGGGTTGAATGGATTAGGATAATTCTGCTCGAGTGTATATACCGCTGGAATTACATTCTCTGATACCATCAGCTTTTGGGCTGCTGTATTCAGGGAAACTTCTTCCCCGGTCTTTAGTCTTGCAATTTCCTTACCTGTTTCATCTGAAACTATTATACCTATTCCTTCTGCCTTTACCTTTACAGGATATTGAACACCCATTAACTCTATTGCCTGCGGAGTGCTGCTTAGCCTCTCAGCATATCTCTGACTTGAGTAACGGACATCGAACATTCCCTGCGGAGGATAAGGAGGTAGATCGAAGTGGCTTAAATCTGCTTCACCTTGAACGGCATAAAGAGAGTAGTTTCTTCCAGTTTTATCACTAATAGTGATCTTACCGAAGCCTTCTGTAGAAACATTGTTAACAATCTTCGAAGGACCGGAGGGTCCGGCTGATGGTATGTTAATCGATCCAGACCCCGTCAGTTTTACCCAATAGCCATATCCAGGCTCAAGCTGGGTAGCTATTGTATAACCTGTGCCGTATTTGTATACGTTTCCAGTGATAAGCCCCGAAGGCGTGGTCGTCAACCCTGAAGTCGGTACTGACTGTTCATATCCGGCAAACATATTCCATCCGCTGAGGGCAGGGATAGGATCGTGAGCTACGAAGCTGATTCCGCCTGCAGGCCATTCATCACCTGTGTTATAAGTCTGGGCACCCATATTCTTCATCCAGTAACCGGTACCAGGTACTACATCTGTAACTGCCTGATAACCTGTTACGAATTTGAATACACCTGCTGCTGGGTCTTTACCCGGCCACCAGGTTGTTACATTCTGGTTTGTCGGCAGCAATCCAGGGATTGATACCATATTCCATCCGTCATTAACATTAACTGTTAACTGGAAGGTTGTCGGTGCAACATCTACATGAACAGCACGCATTATCCAGGCATATTCCGTCCCACTTAATATTAAGGAATACCATGCTGTTGTGTCAGGACTGTCTTCTATAAAGCTGTGACCGATAGTGATTCCGCTGTTATGTGCTGCTGAAGGGAAAAGTGTACCCAGAGGAGCTTTAACAGTAATCCAGTAATCTGATCCTGAAGCTATTACAGGAGCATCGTTTCCAAATGGGAAGAAGAAATAAGCACCTGCACTTGCAAAGTAATCTGAAGTATTATATACTTTTGTATAAAGTACAGCACCCGGAGCGCCTGTAGTTGTTCCGGCTGCTCTAACCTGTACTTCCCATTCGCCTGAGGCAACTGCTTCAGTACGGCCTATGAAATCAACACCTGCGAGCTTAATCTGTCCGCCTGCTGTATAACGTACACCTGCTTTTACCCTGATTGTATTATCATTATAACCGATATATGAGTTAACGACATTATCGCCTCTGTCATATATGGTTCTGGAATATGTATCAGGATATATTCTCATACGGAACTGAGCATTGTTATTTGCTGCAACTTCATCTCCGGTAACGGTAATTGTTCCCGGTACTATGAATGTTCCCATCTCTGCCGGTGTATAAGCTATTGTGGCAGTATCAGTTGATCCAGTATTTACAGATGGTCCTGCATATGGTGTCTGAGGAATACCGTTTACACTGTAATCCAGTGAATAAGGAGCTGCATTACTGCCTAAATTTTCGATTATACCTTTAAGAGTAACATCAGCTAATTGTATCTGATAATCCATTTGAACTAAAGTTGAGTTATTCACATCAGAAGAATTTACACCTGTTCCGGTTGTTACAAAAGCGAGTCCTTCTTCTCTTGAATCCTTACTCATTGTAACACTGTAATCGGAAATATTTCCGTTTTTCGGTACAGGTAATCCTGAATCCTGATAGAAACTCGTGAATGAAAGATCAATTGCAGGCTGAGCAAGAATTGAAATTTCATCTACATACAGGTTATACATATCTGCGTCTGAATAAACATTGAATGCGAAATAGTATGTGCCTGTAACTGACGGAGTGTAGAAAGCCGTTCTGTACATATAAGTTGTGTTCGTCAGGTCTGAGCCTCCTGCATTATCCCAGATAACGGTAGATTGAGCTGCTACTGTTGGCAGAGTTCCGACAGTTACCTTGAGTTTTTCAGGAAATGTGGCTGAAGCAACCTTCTGCCAGAATCCAACTATATAAGTTGTACCGGCAGTCAGGTCAAGACCCTGTGAAATCATCCAGGCATTTGCAGCACTGGCTGAATTATATCCATATGCCATTGTACCTGCACCAGCATATGTGTTGGTTGTAGCGCGTACCCAGTTGTTACCGCTGCCGGCATTTATTCCTGTCCAGCATAAAGGCGGGAATGTAACATCGTCAAATGATTGGGTAACCGGAACTGTTACAGAGGGGCACCATGTAGCGGCGCTGGCTGTTATTCCGGTAGAATAACTTACAGCATCATAAGAAAATGCTTTATAATAATATAAAGTTGAAGCAGTCAGACCAGTGTGATTTACCGGTGAGATTATTCCATTATAAAGAAGCGTACCACCTGCAAATGGATCACCAACTGCCGGAGGTGTACCTGCCGGATCTGTGAATGTACCTGTGGTATTCCATACTATTACAACATTGCTTAAGCCAGGATTGGTTGTAAATGCAACATCAATTTGAGAAGCACTGATTGCTGCGGCAGTTAAGGATCCCGGATTCAGAAGATGAGCATTACCTATATAGAAGTTATCGATATCTACATAGTAATCGCCGCTTGACCAGGTTCCGAGGAATTTTACATAAATAGTACTTCCGTCGTAAGCTGAAAGTAGAACCTGTCTGTTTGTAAAGGAAGTTGAAGTAACGTGGTTAGAACTGTCAATTGTATATACGGTTGTATAGTTAACATCGTCAGTAGAAACCTGTATCTGAATTGTGTTGCCGCCGAGAACAGTAGCTGTGCCCGGGTAACCGCTCCAGTTTACAATACGATAATCAAATTCCAATGCTGTGTTTGTTTGTACTGCACCTACCCATGGACTGCGTGCTGCAGCTGTAGGTTCAGTATCATAAAGATTAAAGGTCAAACCATTAGAACCGCTTGTTCCGTGATTAGCTGCAACAGCAAAGTCACCTGTCCATCCTGAAGGTAAGGTAAGTGCTGCGTTGAAATCCTGGAAATAAGGGAGTGCTAAAGCTGTAGTTGCATTAGCTGTTAATCCGGGTGAGGAATATTGATTTGGACCGTTAGTTGACCAGGCTTTATAATAATAGGTTGTTTCACCTGCTAAGCCTGTGTGATTATAACCTTCTAAAGATCCTGAATAAATAATTGTTCCGCCGCCGGCAAGTGTATCGCCGGTTAAATATGCAGAACCATTAACAGGAGCTCCGAAGTTGTTAGTTGTATTATATGCAACTATAACATCTGAAAGATTTACACTCTTTGTCCATGTAAGATTTATCTGTGAACTGCTGAATGCTGCTGCAGCAAATGCAGCAGGATCTACTGGAAGAACATAAGAATATTCATCTGCACCGATATCCGGAGGATTATTTCTTGTATCGCCATCGATATCTGAAGGAACTAATCCAAGATATGTTCCTTTCCCGTCTACAACCTGGTAGTTCGGGTTGATATGTAAGATCTGCAGTACTAACTATTACAGGATCAGCCTGTATAGAATTAACATCCTGTCCGGTTGCTGTTCTCCAGGCAGTGATGTCAGCATAGTTCGTTGATCCCTGACGACCGAGGTTAGGACCGGTTGTATAGTAATCATTATAATTAATATTTCCCAGGTTGACATTAGTGGTTAACCTGGTTGATTACAGCATAACGGTTAGCACCGACAGTCATATAATTGGCAAATATATTATCTCTTATATCAACTGCACCGGGAGCAGAAACACCTGAGCCTATGAATCAACAGGCAGGATTTCCAGTTGCTAAGGTTTGATTAGTAGTTAATGCAACAGTGTTATGATATATCTTGTATCCGTTGGCACCAGCTGTAAAACTGTTAATAGAAATGCCGTAGGCATTATTGCTGGTAAGGCTTACATCGCCGTAGCTGGCAATATCCCATATAAAGTTGTTAGCAACAGTGATGTTGCCATTTGGTATTCCGCCATTTATATTAATACCAATCGCCGCCCTGGAAGTTGTATTCGTTTGTTTTAAGTTGCTGATTTTGTTATTTGATATGACCACACCTCCGGTTTGCTGTTCAACAAATATTCCGATTACCGACCCAGCACCTGGCTGCAGAAAGTCCAGAGATGGTATTGCCGCTGATGGTAAGGTTAGAATTAGTAACAAAGTTATTTCCGGCCCTGATACCAGTCACAGTTCCACCTACCCAGCTATTCGGGCCAATGATATTATTGGAGATTGAGCTATTTACAACATAACTGGTATAGATAAAGAAACCTCCGCCGCCGGTAGTACCTCTTACATTTGAAACTGTATTGTTGGTAACCGATATGTTATCCAAACCATTGAGGTACATGCCTCCATTAAAAGAAGAATCAATTGTATTCCCGTTTATGGAAAGTCCGCTTCCGTTACCCGGGACCCATAAATTATTTACCACAGGGCCGTAAATATATAATCCGTAAGGTCCTGTGATATAGTTGTTTTGAACCGTTATATTATTTGAATACCCGGCAGTAGTTGCAGTGGCACTATCAGCAATACCAACTCCATATCCGTCGGCTGCAGCACCTGAGCGACGATAATTTTACAGTTCTTTACTGTGCACCAGCTTATCGGATTTGTACCCTACTGAGCCGAACAAAATTACTCTGGGCGTAGTTGCGCTGGAATTCTCAATGGTCAGGCTTCTGTCTGTACCGCCGGAATTAGAGCCGTCAATGTTAATATACTTTGAAAGTATCTTGAAAAGTGCATTTGTAGCCAGGGGATGTGTTATTTTCGATGTAACACCGGTATTCGGCTTAAATGTTACCTGGTTTACTGCAGTCGGTAAATTTTCATTAATCACTTTAATTACCAACGGGAATGCAGTAGTTGTCGAATCGTATACGGCATCTGTCAACAGGAAATTAACAGGAGCTGTTACTCCGCGAAGGTTCAGATCATTAACCGCTGAGGTTAATGTTGTATATACTCCCTGAACATTATCCGGGTAATTATATTCCGGATGTTCAGCTTTCTTTACATAGAGATCTCCTGTGTACGGTTTTCCGTTTTCCATCGGGATAAGCTTGCCGCCTGATCTCTCAAAAGTAATCGTACGTCCTGTGATTTGATTGAAATCAGCTACACCTACAGTATAATCTCCTGCTAAAGATACGCTGCTGATCACGTACCTGTCAGGATTGGTAGGAGGTGTTGATGCTGCAGGAGGATTTGATGTATAACCACCGGAACCGGGGGTAGGAACTATCCTTACATTCGGAGTTGTTGCTAAATCCTGTGCAGCGACATAATAAAGTACAGTGTCATTTGGTGCAGCGCCGCCGCCGAAGGTGAATGTATAATCATTCCCTGCAACTGTGGCAACTGTATCTGCCGTCCAGGTACTGTCGGAATGTTTCTTCCAGTAAAGGATGGGCATTCCGGGCGCAGTTGAAGAAACGCCGCTCGGGTCTGAGATATTGACTATTAATGTCCTGTCGGTCAGGCTGCCGGTATAACCTAAAGGAGTGTATACTATGGCCGGACCGGTTAAATCGGAGGCAATTCCTGTAAATTCGTCTGCTCCGACGTCAGGGATAAGTTGCGTTTCTCACGTCGCCGTCGTAGTCATTTGTAATAGCAATAGGAGTTGTAACCGGAGCTCCGCCTGATTCTGTCTGGCTTGCAATTGCTGTATTGATATGAACATCAAACGGTGCAGTTGCAACATTCACAAAAGGAGAATTTTCAGCAAAAGAGCTCTGTTCCCTGGGGTAGACCCTTGCTTTAAATTGGCTTATAGTTGTAAGCGGTATACGGTACCGTACCACGATATAAGTCTTATATGCTCGAATAAAAATTATTATTATCCGACAGGAGGGAATAAGTACCCAATGCATTTGAGCTTCTGCCGTATGCGAAAGCTAAACCGGCCGAGTTATTTACAACCAGGTTATTCCTTAATTCAGTATTGTGTCCTGAATTGGAATATATTCCATATGATTTATATGTTGTACCGGTTGAGTTAACATATACAGTGTTATTATACAAATAAATTGTATTAGCTGGTAGCAACTCTGTGTAGAATTGATCCCGATATACGACGTTGCCTGTTGCAGTTGTAGTGGGTTGCGTTTAAGTCGGAAACCATGTTATTATAAACATAATTTTTATACCCGGTAGTAACGTCAATACCTCTTACGGTTGTGACAGCAGTACCGGTATTGGTATGCTCTTAGCTTAGAGACACTGTTTTTATAAAAATATGTTGTCCCGGTAGACGCGTTGGATATTCCAATCACAGCTCTTATCGCCGGTTGTAGTCAGATCATAAACAGTATTATTATAAACTGTGGAAATGCCGTTGCGCTTGGGAAGCGAAAGTTAACCCATTTAAGTTACCTCCTGCGGTGATGCCGGAAACCACATTATTATATATTTCCTGGTTAGTTATGTTCCCGCCGTTGATTCCATAGCTTTGGAATCCGGTACCGCCTGCACAATTTGTTACGGTATTGTTATAAAGATATCTGGTGGAGGTAGCTGAGGGTCCGCCGGTACCTATACCGGTAAAGGTTCCGCTTCCTCCTGCGAAGTTCAATCCTGTAACATAATTATCTCTCACAGTTTCGGTAAGACCGGCTGCTGAGGATGCGGTGCTGATACCGGTGGCACTACCTGTGCCGCTGCAATTCATTACGGTATCATTATAAACTTCCTGTGTTAAAATGGTACCGCAGTTCATTCCGGTGAATGCTCCGGAAACCATAGTTACATCCGATACTTTGTTGTTATAAAAGGATCTGGTGCACGTTGCCGGGCTGCCGGAAGAAGATACTGATATACCTGTAAAGCCGGCAGTACCTATTAAAGTAATGCCCGAAAATTTGTTTCCGGTAAAAGTTTCAGTCCCAACAGTAAGAGTGTTTCCGGAACTGGCAAGACAGGTAAGACCACCACCGGTAACTGTTTTACTAATCAGACCGCTGTTCTGATTTCCGTTAACGGTTTTGGTTGTAGCAGTACCGGTTATGTTAATCAGATAGGATTGCCCCGTTGTTGTTGCGAATGTTCCTATACTGAAGGTATTATTATTTACAGTCATCGAAAGTACTATTCTGTGCGATAGTAAGACAATTGACTGCTCCTAAACTTCCCTGATTGATAGTAATATTATTATTATTCATAACAACATCACCACCCAGGTTAGTTGCGGCAGTTCCCCACATATAGATACCATGAATAACGCTGGAGGCATTAACTCCACCGCCTTTGCGTTGTCTATTGTATTATAACTGACTGTGGGATTAGTATGGTTATGGAGCAATATGCCATACGCTGTTACTGTTGCCGGAGTCACATTACCGGCATAATTCCGGATAGTATTTCCCTGGCCGCTTGTACCGATAGTAAAGTTGAAGTCCTGTAAATCATAAGGTGTAACTGTATGGTTATACCCTTTCACATAAATTCCGGAAAAGACATCCTGAATTGTATTTCCTGTGAGGGTTACATATTCATTTCTGCCTCCTGTGGTAGTAACAGTAATACCAATTGAGTCTGTT
Source organism: uncultured Ignavibacteriales bacterium (assembly GCA_963764685.1). GTDB lineage: Bacteria > Bacteroidota > Ignavibacteria > Ignavibacteriales > Ignavibacteriaceae > CAVXTT01. Next base: position 35,694 of record CAVXTT010000022.1, on the reverse strand, counting down.
ACTGCAGTAGCAGCATCATTATTGGAGGAATAGATTCCTACAACAAATCTGCTGGTTCCTTTGGTTAAATCAATCACTGAGTTTTTAATAGTAACGTATTTACAGCCATCTGTAACACCGGCCTTACGTAAATAGTAACCATATTCTATAGTTTCCAGGGCGGTAGAAACGTCAATACCATCAAATGTGACGTAATCTGAACCCTGAATAATTAAAACGGCATCACCTTGTGCACCAAGCTTCGTAGGTGCTAATGTTCCGGCATCCGTTCTTGATATTAATGGGTTAGCGCCGACGCCCGTTTTCTGGAAGACAATCGGGTTGCCGGATGTTCCTGTCGCTGTTAAAACCAGCGCGTCGGTTGTTGGTTCTGTATAAGCAGCGGTAACATTAAATGTTACACCGCCTGTGCCTACTCCTACCAGATTCAAAGAATCTATTGCTGCTTTAATAGTCGCAAATTCAGCACCGGGGATGGTATAAGTACCGGATATTCCCTGCGCATAATATCTGCGAAAATGAAATCAGCATAAGGAAGAAGATAAGCGAAAAGTTCATGAGTATGTTTTTGAACATAATCCCTCCTAATTGATTAAGATAAGTGAATTAAATTGAACAAAGGTTTTATTCATTAGTTTTATTGTCTAAGAAAACAGATCATTATTTCATAAAATATCGGAAAGCCCTTTTTCACGAATGATTCATCGGGCTTTCCTTGTAAATGAGGGTATTAGAATTATTTCAACAGCATCATTTTCTTTATTGATGCAAATTTTTCTGTTCTTAGTTCATATATATATACACCGGTAGCTGCATTTGCTGCATTCCACTGATAACTGTATTTCCCTGCTGCAAGTGATGTATTAACCAGCTCTGCTACTTTTTGTCCCAATGCATTATATATCGACAGCTTTACATTAGCCGCATTCTCAGGAAGTGAGAACTCTATCGATGTGCTGGGGTTAAACGGATTAGGATAATTCTGAGCCAGTGAAAATTCCAACGGCACTACATTCTCTGTTACATACAACTTACCTGCAGTATTTACACTTACTTCTTCGCCTGTCTTTAGTCTTGCTATCTCTTTTCCTTTTTCATCTGTAAGTATTATTCCGGTTCCTTCTGCTTTAATCTTTACAGGATATTGTACTCCTGTCATCTCTATTGCCTGAGCGGTACTGAGCTTCTCAGCAAATCTCTGGCTTGAGTAACGGACATCAAACATTCCCTGCGGAGGCATCGGAGGAAGTTCATACTGGTTAAGGTCCGTATTACTCTTTGCTGCAGTATAGTGTATAACTCTTTCCTGTTTTATCGGTAATTGATGATCTTACCGAAACCTTCTGTTGATGATGTTACCTGTTTCTGAGGACCTGAAAGTGCAGAAGGTATGTTTATTTGTCCTGCTCCTGTCAGCTTTACCCAATATCCGTACCCGGGATCAATTGTCGTAGCTGCTACATAACCACCGGAATATTTAAATATTGAACCGATTGATAAGTCCGGGAGGTGTTGTTGTTACCGCGGTAGCAGAAACTGATTGTTCGTAACCGCCGAACAGATTCCATCCTGATATAGCCGATATAGGATCGTGAGCTACAAAGTTGATTCCGCCTGCCGGCCATTCATCACCAGTGTTATAGGTGTTTGCACCGACATGCTTCATCCAGTAACCTGTTCCGGGTACTGCCGCAGTTACTGCCTGATAACCTGCCTGCGAACTTAAATACTCCTGCTGCAGGATCTTTACCCGGCCACCAGGTTATTACATTCTGGTTGGTTGGATGTAATCCCGGAATGGATACCATATTCCATCCGTTTGCTACGTTTACTGTTAACTGGAATGTTGTTACTGCCGGCGCATCGCCATATCTGAATATCTGTCCATTCCCTGCCTGCTACATAAAAATTATCGGCACTGATCATCTGGACATCATAAACTGTCCATCCTCCGGTATTCATTACTGTCCAGGTTGTTCCGCCGTCACTGGTCTTTAATATCAGTCCCAGTGTACCGACAATAACTCCATTATTCATATCCACCCAGTCCTGATCAAAAAATGACACCTGCTGGGATAGGTGTGGGTACCTGTGACCAGGTTGTTCCCCCATCGGTAGTTTTATAGAAAACACCAACGTTGGGAGACCTCCGGTATTACCAACAGCATAAACATTATTAGCATCGAATGCCTTAACTTTTTCAAAATTACCCACACCGGGGAAGCGGTTAATGGCACCCAGGTTGGTACCGCCATCAGTTGTTTTATGAACTGTCAGCGTGAGCGAAATATCCAATATTGGCATCAACCATATCCATTCCCTTGATGCGTCCACCCTAGAGTGGATTGTGATTGATCAATCCAGGTAGTCCTCCATCAGTGGTTTTGGCTACAATTACGGTTCCCGGACCGTCAGGGCCGCCGACAAGCCAGCCGGTGTTTTGATCAATGAAGTCAAGATCTATAAAATTCTTACCTCCGCTGAAGGGAATCGATATAAGGTGTTAGATTTATCCCGCCATTAGTAGTCTTTCCAAAATATCCACCGTTCGCCGATAATATAGCCATTATTATTATCAAACATCTGCAGCCTGTTAAGCATAGTGCCTCCTGATCAACAGAACTTGCCTGCCAGGTAGCTGCCCCCGTCATTAGAATAAATAATACAACCGGGATAAGTATCGCTCCAATGTCCGGCTCCAATTATCTTACCGGATGTACCAACATATAAGCTTGAATCGACCCCCCAATCAGTGAACCTTTGCGAAAGACTGGTAAAGGTACTGCCGCCGTTGGTTGATTTATATATGTTGCCATATCTTCCTGCGGCAACAACAGTTGAACCGACTACATCCATGCAATAACTAAAGCCGGAATAATTCGTTGCGGATTGAGGGCAGAGAAGGTATCCCAGCTTGCGCCGCCGTTGGTAGACTTGAACATTTTCGTATAATCACCAGCCACATAAATTTCATTATTAACTGCTTTGATTTTGTAATTAGTATACGAGGTTGGTGTGTTTACTCCGCCCGTCCAGGTAAAACCGCCGTCGGTTGTAGATTTAAAGAAACCAACTCCTCCGCAAACATATCCCACGGTATCATTCACAAATTCCAGGTCATACAGAGGCTGAGTTGTAGGTGTCTGAATAATATTCCAGTTGTCTCCGCCGTCCGTTGTTTTATAAATTTGTCCGCCTTGTCGGTACACGCAGTTATATTTAAATCACTGGTTGCAAATACATCGCGTATAATCTACAGCATCCGGTAAATTCGGCAGCTCCTCCCAGGTGTTTCCCCCGTCTGTAGTTTTTAAAATTTTAACTGTGTATTAAATTGTCCTCCTTAGCCCCGCAAATAAAACCAAGATTTGAATTGACAAAATAAATCCCGTTCACTGTTCTTTCCCATAAGGAGTCACGGGCTGAAAAATCCGCAGCGTATCAAAGGTTTCACCGCCGTCTGTTGTTTTTAGAATGCCCGCACCGTTTCTCGGACAGATAATGCCATTGTTCTGATCAAAAAACCAGGCTGTCGTTGGCATGCCAGTTAGTAAGTGCATTAGGGTATGCTGCATTAGGCCAGCCTGCTTTGTTATTAGTTTTCCAGGTTTGACCGCCATCAGTCGTCTTCATAAATATGCCATACTGACCGGCAAGATACCAGGTGTTGGCATCAAACATTTTCATCCAAATTAAATCCCATCCCTGGGGTGAGGGGTGGAGCCATTTAAGATTCGGGTCTGACTGTGCATTTACCATAATTGAAAAAGCAACCAGCCCCATGAGTAAGAATTTTTTCATAAGAGTATTCCCTTTGATTTTTTAAGAAATAGTTAGGGTTTTTATCCGTTATATTTATTTAAGAAGTAACATTTTCTTTATATCTGTAAAGTTCTTTCCATTAATTCCCGATGCATCAATCCGGTAAACATAAACTCCTGAGTTCAATGACTCAGCATTGAAATCAACCTTATGGCCGCCTGCCGCCAGGTTACCATCTACAAGAGATGCAACTTCCTGACCAAGTATATCAAAGACCTTCAGACTGACTTTTGAATCAACAGCCAGGCTGAATGATATGCTTGTACCGGGATTAAACGGATTAGGATAGTTCTGATTCAGTGCAAATCCGCTGACTGAAGAAATCTCTACTTCAATTGTATTTGAATATTGAAATGCTCCGTCAAAATCAATCTGCTTTAACCTGTAGCTGTACTTACCGGAAAGAAGATTTCTATCTGTATAAGTATAAGTTTGTGCTTCTGAAGTTGTACCGTGTCCTTCAATGAATCCAATTGTCTGGAACTCAGTATCCATCAGATCTTTGAAGTTCAAAACCTTTATTGTTTGTCTCTGTTGCTGTTGACCAGTTTAATTCAACTCCCTTTTCAAATGCGACGGCTGTGAATGATGACAATTCCACCGGGAGTACATAATCAACAACTACATCATCTATATCCCACTGATTCATATAATAATTACTACCGCTTAAGAAAAATATCAACTGGTAATCACTTGATACCGGTGTGAAGCTTGCTGTTATTTGCTGGGCAAGGATATCCTCAATAGGAGTAATCTGCCAAATGACAGTGCTCGGTAGCACCCCCGTCATAGGTTACAGCTAAACCGATTGAAGGACCTGCAGACATATATAAGTCATAATAATGTCTGAACGTAACAGTGTTCTGATATAAATTACTGCTGTTTATGGTGCAGGACATAACTCTTGATAAACCATTAAAAATTGGATCATAAAATAAATCCAATTCTGACGGAGGGGAACCGCCTGCATTATTTGTAGGGGAAATACCCCAATTTTCCAGACCTTGCGGTCCGATTGGAGTCCAGCAACTTCCGTTATTAAATGGCTCCTGGAATGCAACAAAATAATTTGGATTCTGTATAGTTGTGAATGTCCATGGTAATCCCTGGGTTTTCCCGTTGGAATTTTTACAAACTACCCACCATAAATATTTAGTTTGATAGGTTAAAGCTGGTAATGAATAAGAAGTTATTGCCGGTCCGTCATATACTTTTGCAACATTGACCCGCAGAACCGAACCATATTTCATTACTTGTTGTTCCGGTACCATTATTCCAGCTAAGGGCGTTACCGCTGACGGGAATATTCACAGAAAGATCAGGCGGATTCGGGTTATTCGGCTGGGGAATATTCGAAGGGGCCGGAAATTGAGTGTCCAGGGCAAAAGCTGCAATTTGCTGGTTGCCCCAGCTGTTGAGTAAGTGTTGTTGCGCCCGTACCGGGATCCATTGTTCTCAGCTGACCTGCGTTTTGAGCAAAGTTAAATGCGCTTAAATATATTGTTCCTGTTTCCATATCATAGCTCATACCCTGGCCATAGTTTGCTATATATCCAAGGGGTCCTAATAATGTTGCTTTGCCTGTAGCCGGGTTTATTATATAACTCGGCATCAGTTTCAATATCATAAGCATAGCAGGCACCTCCCTCATTAAAACAAAGGTCGATAAAGGCACTGAATGGAACACCCATATTCCCGATTAAAGTCGCTACCCTGGTGGAAATATTAAACGAAAATAAATTTTCTGAGGTAATAATGTAGTAAGTACTGTTTGCAGGATTGTATGAAATCCCGTTAGGTAAATTTCCTGCAAGACCTGCTATGGATCCCAGCAAAGTAACAGCACCGGTAATATTATTAAATTGATATAAAGCAGGCTCGTGCGTAATAAGATAGTAATTTCCATCGCCCCCTTTAGTCATCGAGGATGCGAAAGCCGGAGGCTGAAAAATATTCATTGTGTTAAATGGTGTTCCGGCCGGTATAGGCATCGACAAAGTTGAGTGTGACCAATTCTCGAAAGCATAGGCCAGCAGGGCTGGGTTGTCAGACGATGGGACGGCTGACTGATTGTATAAATCACCATAAGGAACCGGACCTGTTGAAACTACTTTGTGCTGTATTCTTCCGCTTTGGGCAAACACTGAGCAGCTTATGAGAACAAGTAATAAAATCTTTGTCATCATTCTTTTGTATAAGTAATTCATCGTTCTTTCACTATTTATTTTAAAACAGCATTGGCAGCCCCCTCTCTGAGGGTTTTAATTTATTTTACCAGCATCATCTTTTTAACTGAAACAAAATGATCTGTTCTTAATTCATACGTATAAATACCCGATGCGAAATTGTTAGCATTCCATTGATAATTATATTTTCCTGCAGCAAGTGAACCGCTCACCAGTTCAGCTACCTTCTGTCCCAGGGCATTGAACACTGACAGCTTCACGTTGTCGGAATTTTCGGGAAGAGAAAACTGTATCATCGTGCTCGGGTTGAATGGATTAGGATAGTTTTGATTTAATGCAAACTCACTGACCGAAGAAATCTCTACATCAATTGTTTTTGAATATTGAAATGCTCCGTCAAAGTCAATTTGTTTAAGTCTGTAACTGTATTTGCCGGAGAGAAGATTTTTGTCTGTATAAGTATAATTTTGTGCTTCTGAAGTTGTACCATGCCCTTCAATAAATCCGATTGTCCGGAACTCAGTTCCATCAGATCTCTGAAGTTCAAAACCCTTATTGTTTGTCTCTGTTGCCGTTGACCAGTTTAATTCAGCTCCTTGATCAACCGGGACCGCTGTAAATGACGACAATTCCACCGGGAGTACATAATCAACCGTAACATCATCTATATCCCATTGATTTATCAGAAAAATATTTCCGTTTAAGAAAAATATTAACTGGTAATCGCTTGATAATGGTGTGAAACTTACAGTTATTTCGCTGACCATCGATATCCTCAATAGGAGTAGTCTCCCAAATACAGTGCTGGTGGCACCTCCGTCATAGGTTACAGCCAAACCGATTGAAGGGCCTGGAGATAGATATAAGTCGAATGAATGTCTGAACGTAACAGTGTTCTGATATAAATTACTGCTGTTTATGGGGCAGGAAATAACTCTTGATAAACCGTTAAAAATCGGATCATAAAACAAATCCAGTTCTGACGGAGGAGAACCGCCTGCATTATTTGTAGGGGAAATGCCCCAATTTGTCAGACCTTGGGGTCCGATTGGAGTCCAGCAACTTCCATTATTGAATGGCTCCTGGAATGCAACAAAATAATTCGGATCCTGAAGAGTTGTGAATGTCCATGGCAATCCCTGGGTTTTGCCGGAGGCATTTTTACAAACTACCCACCACAAATATTTAGTTTGGTAGCTTAAAACTGGTAATGAGTAAGAAGTTATTGCCGGTCCGTCATATACTTTTGCAACATTGCCTACAGAACCGAACCATACTTCATTACTTGTTGTTCCGGTACCATTATTCCAGCCAAGGGTGTTACCGCTTACGGGAATATTCACAGCAAGGTCAGGAGGATTCGGGTTATTTGGCTGGGGAATATTCGAAGGGGCCGGAAATTGAGTGTCCAGGGCAAAGGGAGCAAGTTGCTGGTTGCCCCAGCTGGTTAAGAGTGTTGTTGCGCCTGTACCGGGATCCATTGTTCTCAGCTGACCTGTGTGTTTGACCAAAGTTCCAGGCGCTTAAATATATTGTTCCTGTTTCCATATCATAGCTCATACCCTGGCCATAGTTTGCTATATATCCAAGGGGTCCTAAAAATGTTGCCTTGCCTGTAGCCGGGTTTATTATATAACCGGCATCAGTTTCAATATCATAAGCATAGCAGGCACCCCCTTCATTAAAACAAAGGTCGATAAAGACAGACTTATGGAACTCCCATACTCCCGATCAGAGCGGCGGTCCTGGTAGAAATATTAAACGAAAATAAATATTCGGGAGTAATAATGTAGTAAGTACTGTTTGCGGGATTGTATGAAATCCCGTTCGGTGTATTTCCTGATAGACCGGTTATGGATCCCAGCAACGTTACTGCACCTGTAATATTGTTAAATTTATATAAAGCAGGTTCGTGAGTAATCAGATAATAATTTCCATCACCCCCCTTAGTCATTGAGGATGCGAAATCCGGAGGCTGAAAAATATTTATTGTGTTAAATGGTAGTCCCGGCAGGTATCGGCATCGACAAAGTATTTTATGACATAATTCCAGAAAGCATACGCTTTAACGCCGGATTGTCAGATGAGGGGGCAGTGACTGACTGATATAAATCACCATTAGGAGCCGGACCTGCTGAAACTACTTTGTGCTCAGTACTCATCCCGCTTTGGGCAAAGACAGACAACTTAAGAGAGCAAGTACTAAACATCTTTCTCATAAATTCTTATATATGTAATTCATTGTCTTTCACTTATATTTTATAAAAAGCATTGGAAAGCCTGTTTACAGCTCAGGCTTTCCTTTGCCAGAGGGTTTTTTAATTTATTTTAATAGCATCATCTTTTTAACTGATACAAAATGATCTGTTCTTAATTCATACATATAAATGCCTGTGCAAAATTGTGGGCATTCCATTGATATGTATTTTCCAGCAGCAAGAGAACCGCTCACCAGCTCAGCTACCTTCTGTCCCAGGGCATTAAACACTGACAGCTTCACGTTGTCAGAATTTTCCGGTAGCGAAAACTGAATCATTGTGCTGGGATTGAAAGGATTGGGATAATTCTGTTCGAGTGAGTATACCGCAGGTACAAGATTTTCAGTGATATATAATTTTCCGGCAGAAGCACTGATCTCTGACTGTTGACCGGAATTTAATCTGCTTATTTCTTTACCGGTTTCATCGGATAAGATTATTGATGTAGCTTCTGCCTTAACGGTTACCGGGTATTGAACACCCATCATATCGATGCCCTGCGGAGTGCTTAATCTTTCAGCAGATCTCTGACTTGAATAACGGATGTCAAACATTCCCTGCGGAGGCATTGGAGGAAGCTCATACTGATTAAGATCTGTATTACTCTTTGCAGAGTACAGTGTATAACTCTTTCCTGATTTATCGGTTATCGTGATCTTACCGAAGCCTTCTGTTGATACTGCTAGCTGATGATTTCATCGGACCCATTGGGGCTGAAGGAATATTTATTGATCCTGCACCGGTAAGCTTTATCCAATATCCATATCCCGGATCCATTGTTGTTGCTGCTATATAGCCGCCTGAATATTTGTATACTGATCCTGTTATTAGTCCCGGTGGTGTTGTAGTAAGACCTGTTGTTGCAACTGGACTGTTCATAGCCACCGATCAGATTCCATCCAAGAGCACCCGGTATTGGATCGTGAGCTACTATCTGTATTCCGCCTGCAGGCCACTCATCACCTGTGTTATATGTCTGGGCCCCAACATTCTTCATCCAGTAGCCCTGTCCCGGGGACTGCGGTGGTTACTGACTGATAACCGCCTGAAACTTGAATACACCTGCTGCAGGGATCCTTACCCGGCCACCAGCTTGTTACATTCTGATTCGTCGGAAGTAATCCGGGGATTGATACCATATTCCAGCCGTTGCTTACATTTACAGTCAACTGGAAATGTTGTCGGAGCATTTGAGAATTCATCAGCACCAATATCAGGAGGATTATTTCTTATATCACCGTCAAAGTCAGATAGGGACATCTGATAAGATAATAACCGTTGTTGCTTACAAATCCGGAAGCCGGATTTATATGAAGATTCGTCTCGCTGATGAAGTCAGGATTTCCGGAGATACTGTTGGCATCTTTTCCAGTTGCCGTCTGCCATGCAGAAAGTGTAGTTCTGTCTCCGCCCAGGTAACCGAGAATTCCGGCAGCTCCTGAAACATAATAATCATTATAATTTATATCGGTAAATGCTGTTGCGGGAGCCTGACTGTTTATTGCATAGCTCTTATCATTAACAGAAAGACGTGTTATCAATTTTATTAACAAAAATATTATCCCTGACATCCAGTGCAGTAGCAGAAGCACTCAGTACTCCAAATGCAGTATTTATACCGGCAGTATCGGAGGCAAGAGTACCGTACATATTAACGCTATTGTGATAAACCTTTACACCGCCGGTAGAACCATCAATTCCGATTCCTACACCCCAGCTGTTTGGAAAGATTTTGCCGACTGTTCTAACATTCCATACCGCATTATTTCTGATAATTATATTGCTGGAAGGAATATTAGTGTTGATTATTATAGCTCTTGTGCCGAAACCGAAGCTATTGTTGTTTGAAATGTCATATAATTTGTTCTTTTCAATTACCACTCCGGATGTAGCTCCATATACATACATTGCCGTCAACGCTCCGCCGTAAGAAGTCGATAAGCCGGAAACCTCATTTCCGGATATGGTTATGTTTGCATTTGTCATACCTGATCCAACCCAGATACCTTTCGGGACACCGTCTCCGGCGTATATAGGACCGATAACATTATTGCTGACAGAAGTGTTTACCACCCCTGCCCCAACTGAGATAGCCAAAGGACTGCCTCCACTGCCAAGATTGGCAATCTGGTTACCTGTTATGGATGCTCCATCAACTCCTCCGACATAAATACCCATTCCCTGAACGGCATTGGTGCTGCCAGAATTCATAATATTCCCGCTTATAAGTAATCCGCTTCCGTTTCCGGCAGAAACTTCTGCTTTACAATAGATAGCATCCAGTGCACTTCTGGATAAAGTTATTTTGAATAATCACATTATTAAAAAATCCTGCTATGCCGGGGTTCTCTCCATCAGACAACATTATAGCATAAGCATGAATTAGCACCATTATTTACGTTACAATTTTTAACAGTAACCCCGGTCAATGGAGTTGTTCCAATTGAGCCCAAGAAGTATTGCACTTGGGAAGTTGGGATTACGTATTACGAATGGTAAGGCTCCTGTCAGTACCACCGCTGTTTGATCCGTCAATGATGACATAACTTTCGAGAATTTTAATAGTGAAATTATGTGCAGGTGCACCCTGAATAACGGCAATCACACCTGTATTAGGTTTAATAGTTACACTATGAGCGACCGGTTGGTTTATTGACATTGTTAACTCTGATTACGACAGGGATTGTATCTGTTACCATATCCTCCAGAAGAAGGAAATTCACTGCATTAGCTAACACCGCGGAGATTTAAATCAGTAACAGCTGCCTGTATTGTGGAATAAGCACCGCCTGTCCCTATTGTATAATTTCCGGATAAGGGCGCACTGGTAATTACATACCTGCTTGGAGTTGTCGGAGGTATTGAAGCTGCTGGAGGATTGTAAGTAAATCCACCGGCTCCCATAACAGGATATGTACCCACATTGGGGGGTGTTGCATTATCCTGGGCAGCTATATAATAGTATATTGTATCATTCAGTGCAGCACCGCTGCCGAAATTATAAGTGATAAATGCTTCCGGCAACACCCGAAGGAGTTACTGCTGTCCAGCTGCCCCCGGTATTTTTCTTCCAGTATAAATTAGGCCAGCCGGGTGCTGTTGCCGGAACCCCGCTGCCGGGATCGGTTACACTTACAATAAGGGATCTTACTGTTGTTGAATTTGTATTTAATAACGGTGAATAGACAATAGCAGGGGAAATTTTATCTGCCGGAATACCGTGTAAACTCATCAGCTCCCATATCAGGCTCTGTGGAATTACGGGTATTACCGTCAAAGTCGGTTGTAATGCTTATAGGAGAAGATAACCGGCAGACCGCCGCTTTCAACCTGAGTAGCGATTGACGGACTGATATGCAGATCATATGGCACCGAAGCAATGTTTATAAACGGAGGAAGCTCTGTAACTGAATTTGATTCTCTCGGTGCAAGTCTGTTTTTGTATTGTGTAAGCGTTGAATCGGAATTAGTTCCGTCAAAAAAGATTAAATGCTTGGAAGATGGTACTCCGGCATAATAAAGATTATTATTTGTATTATCTGAAATATTAAGCAGCCAGGTGCTTGATTTGTATATCGCACAGGCAAGAGTACCGGCTGTAACGTCAGTTTCATTTACGAATATATTATTCCGCATATCCACATTCGGACCGGTATCGCCTAAACCCACAGCGGCACTTCTATGATTCAGTTCAGTGCATGTATATTTTAAATAAACCGTGTTATAAAATAAATTTACATTTGTACCCGAACCTGCATAGATACCTGCGACGCTTAAAAAAGCTTTAGATCCGGGTGCTTTTAAATCAGAAATAAAATTATTATAAATATTTAGTAGTTGTGTTACCAGTGAATGATGCCTGTGGTTATTCCATAAACAGGATTGAAGCCTGTCTGTGGTTGAAGTTAAACCATAGATTTTATTTTTGTAAACAGAAGCATTTATAGCACTAAAACTAATTCCATTAATTGTACTGCCTGACGTTATGTTGGAAATAGTATTATTGTCTACCTGGGCATTATTTCCACCGGATGTGGTAATAACATTAATGGTTGAGCCGCCATTGTAAGTAAGGTTTGAGATAATATTGTTACTTATTATAAAATTATGAGTTGCGGTCCCTGAACAATAAATAATCGCAGATGTACTACTGCCTCCGGTGACAGTAATGTTTGAAAAGTTATTATTAGTAACTGTTTCTGTCCCGCCAACCACGAAACTTGATGCAGCATAATAACCATTTACAGCCCCTCCCGTTTTTGTTATGGAGGTAACTGTATTGCCGGATGCTGTTTTATCAGGGGTATTATTGCTGAAAGTATAAATAAGGTTTAAAGTTCCGGTACCGAGCGTACCTGCAAACGTATTGTTATTGTATGTTTCTGAGGTAACGGTGTTATTGCTGTTATAGATTATGCTGGTAACTCTTGTCGAAGAGTTATTCATTGTAAAGGAATTATTATTAGCTATTACATTCCCTAATACAACACGATGCAGGATACCGAATAAACTGTCCGTTGAAGTTGTCCCGCCGCCTGCGGCGTTGTTGAAGATATTATAGGATGTGGTGGGGTTATTTACATTTTTGAAATAAACACCGTAGCAGGCTCCAAGGGCACCGCCGCCGTAATTCTGGATTGTATTACCTGCACCGGACTGACCGATAACAATATCGCTGTCATAGAAACCTGCAGCGGAAGATCCGATGGATAAGATACCTGAGTGTACATTCTGAATGGTATTTCCGGTTAAAAATATGTTAGAATTCTCACCGTCAATGCTGTTTACAGTAACCCCGTCTGCAGAGTTTATATCTGTTGTCCCGTTACCAATATAAATTCCTGAAACATAAGGGCTTGCACCTTTTGACATCGTAATTGTGCAATTTGAAATTGTTACATATTTGCTTCCATTTAAACCGTTTAGTTTATGAGTCAAAAATCCGTATTCAATCCCTTCATTAATCGCTGAGACATTGATTGCATTGAAAGTGAGATAATCTGTGCCCTCAATACGAATAACTGCATCTCCTGCACCCCCCTGAACAGACGTAATTAGTGTGCCGGCATCTGTCCTTGTAATTAAAGGATTTGCTCCGCCGCCGGTTTTTTGAAATATAATAGGATTTGCAGAAGTGCCAGTAGCTGTGAGTGTAATTGGTGAGGTTATATTTTCCGAATAACCACTTGTAATATTAAACGTTACGCCGCCTCCACCTGGGCCCACCAGGTTGAGGGAATCAACTGCCGCTTTTACAGTAGCGAATGGAGCGCCTGGAATCGTATATGAACCGGATAATTGCGCGTAAGAATTATTGGCGAGACTAAAAATTATAATAGCTGAAACAAACAAAGATTGCAATAATCTTTGAATCATAAAATCCTCCGCAAATAAAAAATGTTAGTTTTCGTGGTTAATGGGAAGAAAATACATTAGCAGAATTATTAAGCAGCCATCTTCTAGGCAATTTGCAGTGAAAACAACTAATAACATCATCCAAACTTTTTTTTTAACATCCCGGTTAAACGTAAATATTTGATGAAAGAGATTTATTAGGTTTATTGAGCAAAGATTTGGGTATTTTGAGCGGACTTAGATTTATCTAAGAATTCAAAACTTTTCTGAATTACCCTCCTGAAAGTCAGTTTTCGTTACGTTTTCAAATTCCCGCTTACCCAAATTTAAAATAATTTAACGAACCCTATTCTAAATGCAAAAGGTCTGAACGTAGATCAGACCTTTTGCCAGAAAATAGAGGGTAAAAATTTATTATAAGGCTAAAAAAGAGTTAAAAGAAAAAAATATGAAAGAATCGCCGCAATTATCAAAAACAAGTAATATCCTGCTATTTTTATATTCATTTTCAACTGCATTATAAAATGGCTGTTTAAAAGATTTCCTGGAGCTCTATGATGAGAATACTCTTAAACAGCCCGGGGTTTCAACTAATCAAAGTACTATTACTTTTCCAATAATGAGATTTGAGTAAATGCGGTTTTATATTTACTTAAATTTCTTAATTTCAGAGATAAACTTAAATAATAAACCAAATTTTTATTTAGGATTACTGCGCAAATAATTGGGGATTTTGAGCAGAGTGGGATTATTGGAGAAAATTAGAGGCCGTTCTGTTTAATTTTCAGATATTCTGAAGGGGCAACACCGTATTTTTCCTTAAAGCTGTTTGTGAAACTAGAAACATCTGCAAAACCTATACGGTAAGCAATCTCGGTAATATTGCCAGCATTGCTTTCCAGAAGTTTGGCCGAATAATCCAGTCTTGTGGATCGGATCAGTTTCCCTGCCGGCTGACTTATAAGAGCATTGAGTTTTCTGTTAAGTTGTGAAACGCTCATTCCGATTTCATCTGCTAAAAGCTGCACACTTAACTGCTGATCCTCAAGATGTTCTTTTATTACCCTAAATACCTTATTAAGGAAATCTTTATCAATTGGACTGGCTTTAACATCCTCCGTCTTGATTACTGAAATTTCTTTATATTTTTCCCGAAGAAGCTGCCTGATGTGGATTAGATTTCCTACCCGGATTTCCAGTTCACGGGGACTGAAAGGTTTGGCAAGAAAATCATCGGCTCCGATTAATAATCCGCTTAGTTTATTCTCCTCATCAGCTTTTGCAGTTAAAATAATAATCGGAATATGACTTGTTTTTTGATCATTTTTCAAAGTTGTACACAATTCAAAACCATCAATTTTAGGCATCATTACATCAGTAATTATTAAATCCGGTATTTTTTCTATTGCTTTTATTATTCCATCTTCCCCATTAACCGCTTCTTCAATTCTATACTGACTCTCAAGATTTTCTTTAATATAACCCCGCATATCCGAATTGTCTTCTACAATTAGATATAAGGGATTTTTCCTCACCTATAATGCTCTCTTTTGCTTTCAGTTCCTCGGTATTCTCGGTTATTTCAATTTCTTCATATGGAAGGTAAATTGTGAAGGTTGTCCCTGCATTCAATTTACTTTCCACATTTATTGATCCGCCATGCAGTTCAACAAAATCTTTCACTATCGAAAGACCTAGTCCGCTTCCTTCAAATTGTTTTGTTGATGAATCATCAGCCTGGTAAAACCGGTCGAATATATGAATTAGTTTTTCGGCAGAAATTCCTGTACCGGTATCCCGTATGGTAATAATTGCATTTTCTGTATACCCGCTTTTTTGAATATCAACGGATATTTCAATACTACCTCCGGCGGGGGTGAATTTAAGAGCATTTGAAAGAAGATTGTCAATAACTTCCTCTATCCTGCCTTTATCAATATTAAGGATAAGCTTAGCGTGTTTTTTAAACAAATTCAGAGATATCCCGTTCCTTTCAGCCATTGACTCAAATGAAGCCAATCCGGGTAGATATTAATTTAATAAGATCAACCTGCTCAAGCTCAAGTTTGATTTTTCCTGACTCCAGCTTTGAAAGATCAAGAATCTGGTTTATTAACCGATGGAGACGGTTGGAGTTATTAAATGCCATCAGGATCTTTTTCCGGATATTCTCATCCCTGATTATTCCTAAAACATTTTCCAGCTGCCCTTTTATTAATGTAAGCGGAGTCCTGAATTCGTGAGAGATATTCGCAAAGAAGTTGGATTTTATTTGATCCAGTTCACGCAGCTTCTCTGGCTTGTTTTTCAAGTATTTCCTTCTGCTCATTGATCTTTGCAGTTCTCTCATTGACGATTTTCTCAAGAATAATATTTCTTTTTCTAAGAATATTCAACCCTGTAGCGTACAAGATAATTAAGAATTGTAAGAAGTATAAGAAACCCGGCAAGGTTTGCCCACCAGGTTCTGTACCAGGGGGGAAGTACCGTAAATTTATAACCGGCTATATCACTAATCTGTCCCAGAGCATTCCGGCTTTTTACCTTAAAAGTGTAATCTACCGGGAGAAAGATTGGTATATTCTTTTTTGCGGCACTTGAACTCCAGCCGCTCCAGTTTCCATCAAATCCCTCAAGCAGATACTGGTAATCGTTTCCATATTCATTAATGAATGAGGGGAGTGAATACTCAAAGGTTATAGAGGCTGCTGCAGGAGAGAATTCGAGGTCTTCTTTTTCACCGGAGGGATATCCTCCGAATACAGAGGAATCATTTACAACCACGCGTCTGATACCTGGCCTGGTAAGAGAAGTATCCCCGCGCAGCAGGTTGGAAGCCGGATTGAATTTTATAAGTGTATTTGTCGCTCCTACCCAAAGCATTTTATTTTTATCGTTCTGGGCATAGATCGTTGAACCGAAAACCTCCGATGGTATTTTATCCTTCACAAGTTCCAGGAAATTATGACGCAGGATATTATTTTTACTTTTGTCTATTTCAAATATTATTGCTTTATCGTGATCCCTTATTAAGCACCAGATGATATTTTTTTCATCTGGATAAATCGACATAAATTTATAATCCTTACCGGGAAGTGACTCTTTCAGAATTTCCGACGTTATCAGCTTTCCTGTACTGTAATTATATTTTAAGATTTCATCTTCGGTATAAAAATAAATTGTGTCCCGATACTGAAACATTTTTACTTCACCAACCATTCTATCCTGATTGGGAGGTGTTATTAATTTATAAGAAGATAATTCCTTTCTATCACCAGGTGTTTTTACACAAAAGATTTTACCCGACATCTCAACACACCATAAGTCGCCGTAAATGTCTTCGGCAAAATTCGAAACCCTGTTAGTTATTACTGGAATATGGCCGCAATCAATAAGCTTACCATTTTCATATTTTAACACTGCTACCCCGTCATACAAACCAATATAAATAATGTTGGGGTCAGCCTTTGATCTGTAAATGAGGTTTGTATATCTGAGACTTGTCTCAATTAATTTTGCAGAAGACCCGGTTAATTCAAACAGACCGGAATTAGTTACAGTAAGCAGGCGGTCATTAAAAGGGAGAAATTTCCACGATTGTACAGATATCTCTTTCATATGCTGGAAACTCTCACCCCTATGGGAATAAAACATACCTGAAGCTGTGGCGAGATAAAAATAACCCTTGAAGGAATACATATTAATAATGGTTCCCTCGTAACCAAATCTCTCATCGATCATTGATATCGGAGAAGGATAGAGGATCTTCGCAATCCCATTATCCAGACCAGCCCAAAGATTTCCTTCCCGGTCGTAGAATAGATCCCATACTGAATTATTACTCAACCCGGCTTTTTTATCAATTATTTTTTTGAGCTTCCCATCTGCATCAATAACAACGATACCCCCCAACTGAGTGCCAAGTGCAAAACTACCATCCCCAAGCAATGCCCCACGGAAGTAAAGCCGGTTTTTAATTAAATATTCCTCCGCTTCGTTACTAAATTTTTCAAATTTACTCCCGTCAAAAAGAAGCAAACCCTGGTGTACAGTACCGATGAGTATTTTATCTTTTTGATTATTATCCCTGCCGCGGTAAGGGAGCATTATATAAACCATATCCCGGGCAAATTTTTCTCCTCCGGGAAGCAGCTGCAATTTTCCGTTTACCACTTCCTGCAATCCTAAATTCCGCTCCTGAATGAAAATCCTTTCACCTATAGAATGAATGGGGTTGATCCTTGTCCTTGAAATCCATTTTTCAACTGTCGGCCGTGTGGTAATTCTTTTAAGAAATGGAGTCGAACTACTATTATCAGATTTTAAGAGAAAAAGAGTGGAGACTGTCTGAACATATAAACCGTGCTTGCGTGGAAATATCGTCCATACTTCACCGAAATCTTCAGAATCGGATGAAATATATTTATTAAGGGACTTATAAAACAACTGCCCG
Source organism: uncultured Ignavibacteriales bacterium (assembly GCA_963764685.1). Taxonomy (GTDB): domain Bacteria; phylum Bacteroidota; class Ignavibacteria; order Ignavibacteriales; family Ignavibacteriaceae; genus CAVXTT01. Next base: position 17,620 of record CAVXTT010000022.1, on the reverse strand, counting down.
TTTGCATCCGGAGCCAGGTACCCGATTTCATTGAAACCGCCGACATAAATAACCCCATCTTCATCTATTGCGAGGCTTCTCACTATCCCGTTGGGAATTTGAATCAAACGCCAGTTTACCCCGTCATATTCAAGAACTCCCTTGTAATTACTAAAATACATCAATCCTCTTTTATCCTGGACAACAGACCAGCATTGAACATCGGCCTTGTAATCTTTTGGGAGGTAATTTGTTATTAGCGGTATTCCGAAATCAACATCATTTACCTGTGCGTGATTTCCGGTAGAAAAAAAGCTTATACAAAAGAGAAATATTAATGGAAGTTTAACAAACATTCCCATTTGAAATTTTAAATCTTAGTAGGGGGTAGTATTTAAGTGCTTAAACTTAATAAAAAGGAGAGAGAAATGTAAGATAGTCCTTTAATATACCCGGTCTTGACAGGTTTTTTTGTTGAATCCCAGAATTGAATTTCGACTATAAATGGTTCTTTGCAAACATCTGATCCAAATCTAAGTTATTGCTCCTCCCTTTAGAAATAATTTGCCAGATTTGAGGTTGCAACGGATAATATGCTCTTCGGCCTGTGATTTATAAACTGCAGATATCAGTCAGCCTTACGGGGATTAAGTACACTAAACAGTGCAGTGAAAAGTACTGCGCCGATTATCGGCCATATTACAAAATTCATATCGCCGATGATAATTACCTCCGGGAGATCGAACTCCCTGGCAGCCCATCCTCCCGCAAGAGCTCCTGCCAGGCCTAAACAGACAGAAAAAATAAATCCTATTACTGAGAATCCGGAGAACACCTGTGCGAGTCCACCCGCTAATACGGCAAGAATAACAAGAAGCACCACTTCCCAAAAAGACATAAAACCTCCCTTATTAAAAGCATCTCAAATTTGAGCATTAAATTACTTACGCAAAATCTCTGCCACGCTCTAAATTCAATTTTTTCACCTATGATACTCTTAATGAATGTTATAAAATGGAACAGAAAAAAATTTATTAATACATTGCAGGATGGTTACGAAATAAAGCTATATCGGAAATTCCGGCAGCCTGCAGTCCTATCTCCAGGCGATGTTTTTTAAATTAACTTGTTTATCTTTGTACCCGGGCGGGTACAGAAGCTTTCAATTCATGCTTTTCCCGATCACTTTAAACAATTAATACCTCCTTCTTGTCATTTCGGCATTATGCTGAACTGACGGAACTTATATAATTAATTATTCATCAAAATGTAAAGGAAACTGACTGTGAAATACATTGTGAAGAAAAATATTTACCGTGATAATTTTAAAGTCCGCTTAACCCTCTCAGCTGAAATTCCTTTGAACAGTACTGAAACGGATGGTTTTTTGAATATGATAAGTTCCTGTAAAGGTGTAGAACAGGGTCTTAAGATAAAGCCGAGCGTTGACTTCCAGGGAGTGAATATCGAAGATTCAGAGGAACTTCATTTTCAGCAGTATATTATTAAGGGATTTAATGCGACAGCGGAAGAGGAATTTAAAAGTAAGCTAACAGCGCTTGTCGAGTCCTATATCAGGTATAAAGAGTTCGGAAATTATTTCGAAAAGAAAGCAGAAAATTAGTGGATTAGTGACCTAGTAAATTCCGTTCCTCCATTCCTCCCCTTCTCCGGCGAGCAAGCACTTCCAGAAACCTGCCTCAAATTGGCCAGATAAAGGCCTTCCACTTTTACACAATCGTATTCTGATGTTACCCAAATCTTACCCAAATACGGAAATTCCAGGTTGTGGCCGTAAGCTTTGTGTATGACTCAGGCTATAGTTATATAGGATGTATTGGCATTTATATGGCCAATTAAAGGCTAATTTGTTCCAAAATTGAACTTTTTACAAACATTTTATTAACACCATAGTAACAAATCGCTACAGATATATAATTCAAGTCTTGCTAAAGCTTTGTAAAGAGCATGCTGCTGGCTTAAAACAGACAGCTCCAAGGGCTTTATAAGACTTGAGCAAGCTGTTTACAAGCCGTCTAGAACCAGGTGTTAACGAAGTGTTAATGAAGTGGCTTTTATAAAAAGTTCGATGGTACGATAGTTCGATGGTACGATGGTGCAAAACGCAAAATGTAAGGAACGCTCAGTGAGCGTTCCGCATGGGCACTCCCTCTGAATGGTATTCTGCTTTGGGCACTCCCTGATGGCACTCTGCTCTGATCAATGAAAGGACAGGTGGCGTTCGCAACTACAACCTAATTATCCGCAATAGCGCCACCTATCCCTACAAAATTTTTCTTGTCTTTAAATATTTACATTAATCGGGCAATTAATAAAAAAAGACAACTTGAGTACGGACAGGTCAACCCTGGATAAATAATTCGCTGATATTGCGAAGTTGACCTGTCCTTCGAATGGCAGATTCCTGTATTGTGTAAGGAACGCTCACTGAGCGTTCCTTATATAATACAGGAATTTGCCCTTTACAATGCCCTCAGGTTCACAGGGTATAAATTTATCCATTAAATCAGCTAAATAATTTTAAAGATTTTTTGTTTATTTTAATTATCCATCATAACCCAAAAGCCATTATGAAATTTTCTGAATTATCAGTAATTGAAGTGATAAAACATCTCGAAGGACATGTCGGAGAAATTGTCCAGACTCTATTAAGAAATATTGAAGAGTCCTGGCAGCCGGGAGATATTTTACCCGATTCAGGTAAAGAAAATTTTTACGAAGAAGTAAGAGACCTGCAGAGTTCGGCCGAAGGGTTATCTTATGAGCTGATCGCTGTGCTGGTGGGGGATACAATTACGGAAGAAGCACTTCCTACATATGAATCGTGGCTTGTATAACTGTTGATGGAATGAAAGAATTAAATTATTTCGGCAATTGGGGGAAATGGATACGCGGCTGGACCGCTGAAGAGAACCGGCACGGTGATCTTTTGAATAAATATCTGTATCTCTCTGGCAGGGTGAATATGAGAGAAATGGAGGTCTCCACACAATATCTTATTGCAGACGGATTTGACATCAAGACCGGGAGCGATCCTTACAACAGCTTTGTCTATACCAGTTTTCAGGAACTTGCAACAAATATTTCCCACAGACGGGTAGGGACGCTGGCAAAAAACCAGGGAGATGCTTTCCTGGCGAAAATATGCGGCCTTGTAGCTGCGGACGAACAGCGCCATGCAAAAGCCTATATGTCGTTTGTTTCAAAAATTTTAGAGATCGATCCTTCCAGGATGATAATCGCATTTGCTGAAATGATGAAGAAAAAAATTATAATGCCTGCACATTTTCTGAGAGAGACAGGTGTGGAGATCGGTAAGACATTCGGACACTTTACAGATGCCGCTCAAAGGCTTGAAGTATACACGGCTAAAGATTATGTGGATATCCTGTCCTCGCTGATCAACAAGTGGGATATCGAAAACATTAAGAACCTCAATGAAGCTGCCGAAAAAGCCAGTGAATATCTCCTCGCATTACCCGCCAGACTTACAAAAGTTATTGAACGGATGAAGATCCCGGAGCTGAATTATAAGTTTAAATGGATAACCGGATAGGTGTATCTTTTTGATCACCGCTTTATTACTCAAACATCTCTCTTACTTTCATATTAAACTGCAGCGTAGAGATCAGGAAAACCCAATAGATAAATGAAAACAGACCCGATATATTATCTATCAGTAAAAGTTTTTCCCAGTCAATTGAGAGTCTAAGTTCTTTTAAGGCTTCAAGATTCTGTGAACTCAACAGTAAACCTGCGATGAAATCGAGTACTGCTAACCAGCCGATTATAATTAGTATTACCCTCGCCCACTCCTTTTTACTTTCAAGATTGTTAAACAGCCACATCCCTATCACGAAGAGAAGTACGTTAACCGCAATAATAATGATTAACATCAGATCGGCTTTCAGCGGAATGTCAGTAAGTCCATACTTACCAAGGTCATCGAATACATCCTTGTTTTCTGTAATAAGGTAAATATCAATCGCTGTTTTTATAATAAAATATATTATAAACAGATTTTTAAGACGGGAAAGTGCTTTCATAAAACCTCCGAATACTTAAAATTACTAAAATTTTAGTTTAGTTGAAGATGATTAGTGAGGAATTAGTGACTTAGTTACTTATCTTTCCTCAAATTATTTAACAGTTTTGTTTTACATTTATTTATGTTTGAGAGTGTACTAAATATATTAAACCGGATTATAGATGTTATTAATTACAGACAAGACTAAAAGATTATTCAAGAGGGGGTTTTTACTTCCCATAATTTTAATATCGGCTTTTCTCTTAACGGGGTGGGGATATGTCGGTCACAGAATAATAAATTATAACACGATTCTATCTGCTTTCCCCCAATTGGAATTCTTTGATACCTGGGCTGATTCCCTTGAAGCTCACGCTTCGGATGCAGATGATAGAAAATCCTGGGATCCCGATGAGGCTCCAAAACATTATATTGATATCGATAATTACCCAGAATTTATCGAAACAGGTACTATACCCCAAAACTTTGATTCCTTAGTCGCAATACATGGTTATTCATTTGTGATGGACCAGGGAATTCTTCCGTGGGCAATTTTGATAACTGCTGACTCAATCCAGGCAGCTTTTGAAGATAACGATATGCATAAGGCTATGCTGCTGTCTGCAGATCTTGGTCATTATATCGCCGATTCACATATGCCGCTGCATATAACCAGGAATTACAACGGACAGTATACAGGACAAACAGGGGTTCATTCCCGTTATGAATCTAATTTAATTAACAATTTTCAGAATCAGATAATTTATAACGGCGATAGTCTCCGGTACATAGAAAATTTATCTGATTTTGTTTTCAATATGATCTATGACAATTACCAATATGTTGACTCGGTTTTATATGCCGATTCAGCAGCAGAAGCGTATTCAGGTAACCATAACAGCAGTACCTATTTCAATAAATTCTGGGAAATTGCTGAAAACTTTACGATTGATTTATTCCGAAAAGCATCTTACAGGATAGCTTGTGTTATATATACGGAGTGGATTAATGCAGGAGGTTCAACTACCGGTATTTCAGAAAATAATAACACTCTGCCGATTGAGTTAGATTTGTTACAAAACTACCCGAATCCTTTTAATCCGGCTACTACAATCCAGATCAACCTTCCCGGGGATGCTCATAATGTAAAGTTGATGATTTATAATGCATTGGGAGAGAAAACCGCAGAGCTTGTTAATACAGGACTTAAGAGGGGAATATATAAATACAGCTGGGATGCTGCAGAGTTTCCAAGTGGAATCTATATATATCAGCTCGTAACGGATAAGTTTGTCTCAACAAAAAAGATGATCCTCTTAAAATAGATTTTTACTTATCTCTCCTTCTAGACTGCAATTTTAGCAATTTCCGGGACCTCAGAATATTTCCCTGATGGTCATACAAACTGAGCTGAATCATTGCAATGCCAATATTTTCGATTTAGCCTGGGAACAATAATTTCAACAGTGAATACTTAATGCATTTCTATAGTATTGCTTTTCAAGTGAGTTGAAACAGTAAGGAAGTACCGTTATACCTTTATATATTTATATAAGTATATCGGAGCTTTTACTATAGTTTATCGAAGTTTCACCGGAGGTTGGATACAAAAGTTCAATAATTTTGATACTGTGTATTTCAGTGTAATCAACATTCGAATAATTTATCCACATTTATTTTCATTAACCGGATGTTTCCATCCTCACAAATAACTTTAAACATTCTTAATTTTTCCCAATTTATTTGTCATAAATAATGAATAAGTTTAAGTCATTATTTTTTTTTGTTAAGTAAACATCCCGATTTCACAATTAACCTAAACGGAGGGCGGAAATGAAATTTAATTTTATCTTCCGAAACTATATTCTCTTTCTTCTTGTACTTTTTACATTTAATACTTCAAATGCTCAAAAACCCAAACAGAATAATTCACTGCAGCGGCTTCCTGATGTAACTGAAGCGAGTCAGCTGCTGAATAATATGAAAATAAACCAGGTAACGGGTATACCTGTTGCAGTCTACAGACCGGAATACCTGGTCAAAGCTGATACTCCCGAGAAAATGGCAAGACAGTATCTTTCGGATAATAACCTGCTGTTCCAACTGAGCAAGAATTTATCCGAACTCAGATATATAACCACCACAGTAACTCCCGGCGGATATCACGTACATTTTATTCAATACATTGGTGATTATCCTGTCCTCAATTCAGGCATAAATGTTACAATAAGCAGGAGCAACCGGGTTGTATTTGTCATGAACGGCTCCAAGAGTTCAGTACGCCGCAAAGCAGGAGCCTGATCTGCAGACTGTGAACATCAGTACCTCCCAGGCATTAGCATCTGCAAAAAATTATTTAGGTCTGAGAAGTCGTAGTGCCTTTGAAAAAACTGAAACGGGAGTATACTATAATAAGGGTACTTTCAGGTTAGCACAGGTTGTAACAGTAATACCCGCAGAGGAACTTTTCGGACAATGGGAAGTTATGGTCGATGCACAGACAGGTGAAATATTCAGGGTTGAAGATAAAGCCTGTTACTACAATCCGGATGATAAAAATCCTCTCCTGGTCGATGGCAGCGGTTATGTGTTTGATCCCGATCCGCTCACTCACGCAAGAGCAACTTACGGTACTACCGGATTTGTTGATAATAACGATGCCGATTCAGATTCCTTAACAGCTCATCGTGAGTTAGAACATTGCACGATATCACTTTTAACGGCAGTGTCTATACATTAAAAGGTCCCTGGGCAGAGATAACAGATTTTGAATCTCCATACACGGGACTCCATACAAATCCGACAAGCGATTTCTCCTTCACCAGATTCAGTGACAACTTTGAAGCTGTTAATGTTTTCTTTCATATCGACAACTCAATGCGTTGGATAAATGACTCATTGGGTTTTACACTTATCCCTTCCAGTATACTGGTGGAGTAAAGTTCGATCCCCACGGTTTAAGCGGTGATGATAATTCACACTATCTGCCAGGTACCGGGAGTATTGCATACGGCGACGGTGGAGTTGATGATGCCGAAGACCTTGGTGTTGTTCTCCACGAACTGGGTCACGGAATTCACGACTGGCTAACCAGCGGCAGTCTTTCACAGGTTGAAGGATTGAGCGAAGGAAGCGGCGATTACTGGACTACGTCGTATATAAGAAGCAAAGGGTACTGGACCCCCGCAAATCCTGCATACAACTGGGTATTTATTTGGGATGGTCATAATCCTTTCTGGGCAGGCAGAATAACAAATTATACCGCACATTATCCTGAAGGTTTGACAGGAACTATCCACACCGACGGTCAAATGTGGGCATCATCTTTAATGTCCATTTATGATCTGATAGGAAGAACTCCTACAGACAGAAATTTTCTTGAGGCGCTCTCAATGACTAACAGCAGCTCAGGGCAGGACGATGCTGCGCAGGCATTTATCACTGCCGACCAAACGCTTTACGGTGGAAGTCATCTTTCGGCAATATACTCTGTGTTTACAGCAAGAGGGTATGTAACAGGACCAATACAATGTAACTTTACAGCCGACATTACCGGCGGCTCAGCACCCTTGACAGTTCACTTTACAGATCAATCAGCCGGCCAGAGCACTATCACTTCCTGGCAATGGGATTTTGATAATAACGGCATTGTTGATGCAACTGTTCAGAATCCAACCTGGGTATACACAAACATTGGATTATTCAGTGTAAAACTTACTGTTTCCGACGGAACATATAACGCATCTATGACAAAGACCGATTACATTAATGTTACCGATCCAAACCAGGTTATCGATACATTGTTCTCAGACTCGTTCTCAGGAACTTTGAGTGCGTGGACAATTACAACTACGAGCGGAACCTGCGGATGGGAGATCAACACTCCTGCTTATCCGAATGCATATACTCTCCCCGCTGCATCTTCAGGAGGCGTAATGGCTGCCGATGTGGATGATTGCGGGAGCGGATCAACTATGAATTCTACTGCCACGATAGTACAAACTTTTGATTGTTCGATATATGAAGTTGTAAAAATTGAATTCGATAATGATTGGAGGATTCTTGATGCGCAGGATGAAGCCCATGTTGAATTAAGCACTAACGGGGGCACAACATGGGTCGGGATCTGGGATCATGTTGGGGCCAGTATTCGGAATTCTCACGAAACAATCAATATTTCTTCACTTGCCGCCGGTAGTGCAAATGTTAAAGTAAGGTTGAGATCAGTTCAGCCAGGCTGGGACTGGTGGTGGGTGCTTGATAACTTCCGCCTTTACGGAATTTATGTTAATCCTGTTAATACATTCCAGTTAACAGTAAATGTAGCCAATGGGTGGAATCTGGTTTCAACACCCGGTTTACATCCGACAGATCAGAATGTAAATACCTGGTGGCCGTACAGGGATCCTTCAGCAGATGTATTTAAATTTGAAGGGGGATATCAACCGGTTACTGCTGCAGTTCCCGGAACAGGTTACTGGATGAAACATTCAGGCGAAAGGACATATAATACCGGCGATGAATGGCCGACAGGAGGAATTCAGATAGTATCACATAATGCTGTTACTGCAGCATCGGGATGGAACCTCTTCGGCGGATATGAACAATCGGTTCCGGCATCCGGGCTGACAACAACTCCGCCGGGACTTATTTCCGGATCAGTTTACGAATATACAGGCGGTTATGTTGTAGCTGCAACTCTTAACCCCGGTTATGGGTATTGGGTAAAACTAACAGGTGCAGGAGCTATTAATATTCCTAGCGGAGGAACTGCAAAGACTGCCGTAGTGCCGTTAACAGAAGACTTCGGTAAAATTACCATTACCGATAACAAACAAAACAGTTATACTCTTTATGCAGTTAAGGGTAAAGCTGATCTTGCCCAATTTGATCTTCCTCCTTATCCTCCCCAGGGAATGTTCGATGTCCGTTACTCAACCCAAAGATTTGCAGAGAACTTAAATACTCAGCAGGGCATTGAGATGACAGGAGTACAATATCCTCTTAACCTAAAGGCTGAAGGAGTTAGCATAATACTTTCAGATGAAACGGGTAAGGAGATCGCAAGACTGAAAGCCGGAGAAGAAATTACTTTGAATACGTCAGTAAGCAAACTGATGGTTTCAGAGAATGTTATACCTTCGGTATATGCACTCGAGCAGAATTATCCTAACCCGTTCAATCCGAGCACCACGATACAGTTCAGCATACCTGAAGATGTTCAGAATGTAAAGCTGATTATCTATAGTTCACTGGGAGAAAAGGTAGCAGAGCTTGTCAATACAGCACTTCAGGCAGGTACCTATAAATACAGCTGGAACGCTTCTGATCTTGCCTCCGGATTGTACATTTACAAAATAGTTACCGGGAAGTTTGTATCAACAAAGAAGATGATGCTTCTCAAATAGTTTGATTGGTTCTTGGTTTTAGTTCTTGGTTCTTATTTTATTTTGGTTGGAGCGGCTCCCAACAGGGCCGCTCCTTTAATTATTGGAGGATGCCTGAATAAGAATTCCAAAGTGTGCTGTCCTTTGTAAATGCTATAAAGAATATTTAGCCGCATAAAGACCTCAGAAGATCATTTATCACTAAGAAGTCCGAGACAAAAAGCACCTGCTGCCATTGCCAGATCCCGGACGGCTACATCCAGATATATTCCGCCGATGATCAACTGCAGCGCAATTGCCGCAAGCCATATTGATACTATATAAGCACCAATTCTGTGATTCAATAAAACAATTACTCCTGCAGCAATTTCAATAATTCCCACAATATTTATAAATAAGCCGGCTGATATACCTGTTAAACGAGGTATCAGGGGATTAAGATAGTTTGTCCATTGTGTTAAGATATTCAGGAATTTATCGGCGCCCGCGGCAATTGGAATTACTATGTAGAGAACCAACAGAATATTCTGTACTAATATTAACCTTTACATTTGACGTGTGTACGGAACCCTGGTAATCAGAACGAATGCTTTTTACGTTTGCTGTTTCCATTATTACTTCCTTTCGTTTTTCCATTAGAGTAATCTGAGGCAGGTAGGTTACAAGACACTTTTTGTAACCTTTTAATACTATATTACTCTAAAATATGTTGTTGATAAACATTAGGTTTTTAATGAAGGAACTAATTAAATCTGCTACAGGATTTGGATGATATCTCCGTAATATCCCGTGTTTTGGGGGGAGAAACTGACCTTTATGAAATAATTATGCGAAGGTACAATCAGCGCCTCTACAGGGTAGGAAGAAGCTTTTTCAGGGGGGATGATGAAGAAATTGAAGATGTTATGCAGTTCACCTATATCAGGGCTTTTGAAAAGCTCGCATCTTTTGAGAACAGGGCTGCCTTCTCCACCTGGCTGATAAGGATTTTTATAAATGAAGCCCTTGCAAGAAAAAGGTATAATGGTAAATTTATCAGCATTACAGATAATGAAAGTTTATTTGAGGATACTCAACCAGGAACTAAGTATAATATGCAATCTCCATATAAAATCAGCGATAACAAGGAACTAAAGGAACTTCTTGAAATGGCAATTGATCAACTGCCGGAGAAGTACAAACTGGTGTTTGTAATGTATGAAATAGAAAATTTAAGCGTACGGGAGACAGGGGAATGTCTTAATATATCGGAATCAAATGTTAAAGTGCGTCTTAACCGGGCCCGTAAAATGCTGCGTGATCATCTCAGTTCCTTTTATAAGTCGGAGGAAATATTCAGCTTCAACCTCCTGAGATGTGATGTTATTGTTAATAACGTTCTTAATGCCATAAGCGGCAGCAGGATAAATGACTGAACCTCCTAATGTTTGGACTTTGTTTTCAACTAATGAACAAGCGGTACATTATTTTTCAAAAACAAGGAGATCCGGATCGGCTCCAAGTCCTTGCAGAATTTTATTTATATCCTGTACAAACGCATCCGGTCCGCATACATAAAAAGGTTGATCATAATTTTTAATATTATCCCTGAAGAATTGCTCATCAAATCTGCCGTAGCGGTGCTGAGAAGATCTCTCTGCAGTAAGTGTATTATAAAAATTACCGGAGAGCATCTTGGTAAACTCATCCTTAAGAATAATATCGGACGAAGTTTTATTGGAGAAGAAAAGTTTGTTTAAGTTAATTTCCCCTCTTCTGTAAAGATCGCGCAGGATGGCAACAAAGGGAGTAACCCCCGCACCCCCGGCAACGAATATACCGGGTCCTTTATAATGAATTGCACCCCAGACATCATGTAAGATAATCTCATCACCCGCTTTAAGCTTATCTATTTCTGCAGTCAACCCCTTCCGATGAGTATATATCTTAATTGAAAACTCCAGGTGGTCCCAATCGCTCAACCCGGTGAATGTAAAAGGGTGAAGATCGTTTTCTTTCGCGGGAAGAGAAACATCTGTCGCCTGTCCCGGGATAAAATTATAATCACCAGGTCTTTCAACTTTTATACGCTTTACATTATGCGTAATATGCTCGATGCTCAATATTTTAACTTTATGAACTTCCATCTAACCTCCGGCTTTTAGGCTTTCCTGAATTAAATTAAACGTAGTTCCCAAAGTTACAACCGCCTAAATAATTAATCCTTCTTTTTTATAGAAGTAACCCTGTCTGATTCGCAAAGATAATTTAGAATTGATGTCTTTTCTTCCTGACTCAGCTTTGCTTTCGCAGTCATAACATTCATAATTGTATCCCATACGGCTGCCCTATATTGTTCCCTCACATATGCTTTATGACAGGACGTACATTTTGAAAAATAAAGTTCTCTACCCACGGGGAATAAAGTAGCTTCATTGGAATCAGTTGCCTTCGATCCCCCGCATCCGGCAACAGCAAAAAGAGAAACTATTAATAGATACAGCCGCAGAATTTTAAGGATCATAAATTAACACCAAGGATTGTCCTTATCTCAAAATTCTCGTGCCCATCCAGATCAAGGTTGTCTTTTGTTGATGGACTCCCTCCGACCTGTTTCAGAAAGTTTATTGTAAAATATAATTCTTCAGTCTGGAGATTTAACGTCGGTCCCAGGAATGCTGCCTGGTTTTCCTCTTCTTCAAATACATTTTCATAGTTCCTGTGATTCCTGAACTCAAGGGCAAGAGCTAAATGAGGGGAGATCTCATAAGCAACGCCGGCTGTAAATTCAAACTCCGATTCCTGTTCTGAATTAATTATACTTCTTTCAATCGCTGCGGTAAAATTCACAGCAGTTATTATGTCACCTATTCTTTTTGATAGGATTATTTTCGGCTCGTATTCAACTTCAGCACCGCCGTATGAAAATTCAAAATATAAAGCTGGATCTATGAATATATCATCCGGGTTGGTTAATCTATAACGCAGTTCAAAAGACGATGATGAAAATTCAAGAGGACTGGAGGTGTATGAATTTTCTGTGGCGGTCACCTGGTTAAAATTAAAATAAAGGGAAGTGGTAAGTTTGTCAATTGCACCATATTCCAATTCAAAACGGGGTTGAAATCTGTAATAATATCCACCCGTTTTTCCCATCCGCATTGTATTCCAGATTTCCATTTCCATTGCCCTTTGGGGTAAAGTATATGCCAGGTATGACCTTGCAAAATACTTTCTGTCAGCTATAATATCCGTTGAAAAAATGAACACCAATAGGGCTAATAGTGGGAATACTGTGAAATTTCGAACCATTGTGACTCCAATGTTTAAGATTTATTAAGACTTAATCTAAATAACAATTATGAATCTACCAAATTCAGCAAGAGTTTTGTTAAGAAAATATTAGAATTTTTTGGAGTAGGATTTAATACTTGGCTAAAGTTGCGAACCTGTGGATCTCACCCCTCCAGCTACCCGGAAACTTTTCAAGTTCCTTCATCACAAGTGGTCGGGAGCACCATAGACATCGACTTCGGAAAAATTAATGTCCCTAACTGCAGGGTTTTCACTCTAGCCTTTTATATCTGATAATTGATCGGTCATCAGGATGTTCAGTCTCACAAAAAGGAAAGAACAATGAACTCATTTAAAATTAATGAAAAGACATTACTTGAAAAAAGAAACCGGATATTGAGTTACAAAATATTTTTTCTCCTTATTATTCTGCCCGCTCTTTTGTTTATCAATTCCGGCTGTGGTAATAGCGATTATTCGACAAACTCCAACACCATCAAGAACCCTGGATCAGATGAAGTATTTATTCAGGGGATGTCATTTTCACCTGGGAATAAAACAATTTCCGCGGGCACTACACTTAAATGGACAAACCAGGACAGCTACGCGCATACTGTAACAAGCGGTGTACCGGGTTCCCCTTCCGGTCTGTTCGATTCAGAAAGTCTGGGTTCAAATGGTACATTCAGTTTTAAATTTAATACAGTGGGGACATATAAATACTACTGTAAAATACACAGCTCAATGACCGGGACAATTACGGTTAAATAGATTCGGTGAATAAATTAAATGGTTAATCATTAAAAAGGAGTAGTTATGAGAATGAAAATGTTGTTTCGCATTGCAGTAATTGTTATTCCCATTCTAACAATAATTGGAATAACAGGATGTTCCGAGAAGAATAATATGACAGGTGCTGATCCTCAAACCCTTGCTAAGCACGGATTTCTTGGTCAGTTTAATCAATATAATCTCGTCGCTGATTTCGCCGCGCCGGGAGCAAGACTAGATCCCTTCCTTAAGAACGCCTGGGGTGTGGCTGTTACACCAACAGGAAGATTCTGGATCTCCGCAACGGAGACAGGTGTATCAACGATATATGATTCAGCTGGTAACGAGGTGTTAAGTCCTGTAACCATTCCGACCGTCGGAAATGTACCCGGCGGATCTCCTACTGGAGCTGTTTTCAACTTTACAACTGTCTTTAAACTTCCGGATGCGAATATAAGCAGATTTATTTTTGCTGGGGAGGATGGAATCATTTCCGCCTGGGGACCTTCATCCGGTGCGACTGCTGTAGTAACGTCTGATCAATCGGCACAGGAATCCGTATATAAAGGATTGGAGATAGGCGAGAGCGGCGGGAATTTTTATCTGTATGCCACAAACTTTAAACAGTCAAGAGTAGATGTGTTCGACCAGAATTACAATCTGGTTACAGGGTTTCCCTTCACTGATCCGAATATTCCATCCGATTACGGTCCGTTTAATATAAAGAATATAAATGGAATGCTGTATGTAACTTATGCTAAACATTTAGCACCAGATAATGAAGATGATGAAGCGGGTCCGGGAAACGGGTACGTGGATGTGTATACCACAGCCGGAATGCTTGTTAACAGATTCGCCACGAGAGGAACTCTTAATTCACCCTGGGGAATTACTGAAGGATTTTCCGGAAAGATATCCGGTGAAATTCTTATCGGTAATTTCGGTGACGGAAGAATAAATGTATTCAGTCAGTCAGGTGAATTTGTGGGACAATTACTCGATCGACGGGAGAAGCCAATTGAAATTGAAGGATTGTGGGCTTTGTTCACTTCAAACACAATTACAGCCGTTGAGAACAGGATCTACTTTACAGCCGGACCAAATGATGAAGAGAACGGACTCTTCGGTTATCTACTTCATAGAAAAGATGAATAAATAAATTATTTTTCCGTGGCTGCCTGCCTTATACGGCGGGCAGCTCATTTTTGATTTATGGTTTAGCGGATTGGCAAATCAGGAAAGTTACAAAGACAGTTATGAAGACTATGGATTTTATACTCCCCTTATCAACTAAGAAATAAGAACCAGAAACTATGAACTAATGTCAGACGCCGCCAGGTCAGCAATATCTTTGTTTTCCAAAATCCTTTTCGGATATCCGCGTAAAACTGTATTGATCATTGCCTGACCGACATCCTCCAGTGTAGAAACAGATGCCGGGTACACGAATTTCATCAAGGGATATAGCAGCAATGCCAATATTTTAAAGAGCGGTTTCACATTTTGCTGACCGGGGACAGGTTTCATTAGTCCCGGGCGAAAGGCATATACAGCCTTGAAAGGAAGCTTCGCAAGATCATTTTCAGTTTTACCTTTTACTCTTGCCCACATAATATGTCCCTGTTCAGTACTGTCTGTTCCCGTACCGGAGACATAGCAGAAAGTCATCCCAGAGTTAAATTTTGATAAAACTTCTGCCGCTTTCATTGTAAGATCATAGGTAATCCTGCTGTAGTCGTGTTCATTCATACCCACAGAAGAAACACCCAGGCAAAAAAAACAGGCATTATAGCCTGTAAGCTGTCCCTCAATATCTGAGTAATTGAAGAAATCACTATGAATTATTTCCGTCATCTTCGGATGGGTTACCATACACGATCGTCTCCCTATAACAAGAACTGTTTCAACGCTCTCATTCCTGAGTGCTGTCAAAAGCACTCCTTCACCAACCATCCCGGAAGCACCAAATATAATAACCCTGACATTCATCATTCACCGATTAAAATTTTATGCAGTGCTTTTTAAGATATGAACCACATAGATCTACAACTTCCGCACAAATTCCTACTTCCAATTCTGCACGACTTGCGGATCGAATTGAACCAACCCTATCGCTCTCCCTTTGTCACGGATCATTGTTGGAATGGAAAGCATTGCCTGCTCTGCACTCTCTGCTTCGATTATCGCATATCCGGTATGGTCGCCGGATTTGCATCCCCAGTAAAAGTGAGTAAGATACCCGATGGCAAGGGTTTGCTTTATAACCCTCGTACATTCTTCGTGCGTGTGCGGGGAGATAATTAAATATTTCTGCATAGCCTGCTTTCCCTTTCAATTAATTAATATTGATAAATAGAATAAGGACATTAACTACATTGAGCACGTAAAATAAAGGCATTAACCACATAGGTACTGTGTAAAAAGTCAATACCTTAACGAATAAATTTAACCCAAACTCAGCGTATGTTTTCCGGCGTAAGCCGGGTTGTAGTTTGAAATATATTCTACATTTTTTGTGTAAATGGTATATACCAGAAGCAGCAGTTTCCTGGCAACAGCAATTAGTGCAAGCTTTTTAATGTTCTTTTTAGAAACAAGACGGATATACAACTGCTTTAATTTTGGATTATACCTGGCAGCTGATAATGAAGGCATATAAACAGCCCGACGCAAATGTTTATTTCCTTTTTTAGAGATAGTGGTTTTATGCTTTTTAAGCCCCGATTCATTATATACAACATCCAGACCTGCATAACTGGCAAGTTGTTTAGCATTTCTGATCAGGGCAAAGCCATCCGTCTCAGCAATTATTGAGACGGTTGAAATTAGACCAAGTCCTTCCACTTTAATTATTTTTTGAGTTTTGTCTTTAAGGTCCGGATCCTGGTCAATAAGATCTTCGATCTGCTTTTCGATATCTTTGATTTGTTTTTTGAAAACAGTCAGTGCTTCTTTGCTTCTCTTCAGAGATTCTTTTAATGGTTTATGTGCATAATCCCTTGCATGGATCTGATTCTTTATCTGTACCATCATATCTTTTATCGAATGATGTTCTCTTGTAAGAGCTTTAAGAGCCTTCATTGTGGGGCTTGGAAGCTGCCAGGAGTGTAATTGTTTTTCAAGTCCATACTGAGTTAATTTTATTGCATCAAGCTTATCTGTCTTGGATTTAATCTCCAGGGTCTTGGCAAAGCTCTTTGTTTTATTCGGAAGTGCTACTACCACCTGTTGTTTGTGATCGGCAAGGAAGTAGGCCAGATTTTCATAGTAAACTCCTGTGGCTTCCATAACAAAATAGAGTGGAGCTGTTGAGTTACCTCTGTTTTTCTTTGCAAATACCAGTAGTTTATGGAAGCCTTTTAGATTATTATCTACAATTATGGAATTGCTAAGAATTTGTTCCTGGTCAGCCATAAGAGTTCCAAATCTAACTGCCAGAGAATCTTTCGATACATCAACTCCGATAATATGCTTTATGATCATTGTGATACCTTTAAATATGTGAGAGTATTTATATACTGGCTTGATGCTTCTTAGTAAACTTCTCTCGTATTTTTATGCGGGATTTCCGATAAACGGAATCTCTAAGTACTGTTCAGTATTTAAGAAGCTTAAAGGAATGGTGAGTAATTTCTATGTGACGATATCATTTATATAATGTATCTGGGCACAAACCGCTCTACCACTCCTTAAGCCAATATTATATAAGAACAAACTTATCTAAATCAATAATTATTAACATACGAGGGCACATAGAAAGACACATAGGAGGATGCGGCTTTGTCGCTGACTCCATGAATGAACTTTTAACCCCCATTTAATTTACACCATAGTATGTAAGGAACGCTCAGTGAGCGTTCCGCTTTGGGCACCCACTACTGATTGGTGTTCCGTTATGGGTACCACTCCAGCGTTCTGCACAAATCTGGAAAGGACAGGTGGCGTTCGATAATGCTACCTAATTATTTGCCATCGCGCCACCTGTCCGTACAGAATTTTTCTTGTATTAAATATTCTACCTGAATCTAGTATTCAATAAAAAAAAGAAAAGCTATGTACGGACAGGTCAACCCTTAATAAATAATTCTTTGATATTGCGAAGTTGACCTGTCCTTCCCGAATGTCGTAAAATCTTTTGATTGTCTATTCCTTCTCGGAAAGG
>CAVXTT010000021.1:0-385098 GCA_963764685.1 uncultured Ignavibacteriales bacterium | reverse complement strand
ATGGGTACAGAATTTTCTCTTTCTTAAAATTCATACATTTATTCATACAATCATCCATTCCTCCATTCATCCAATTCCTGTTGTCTGCCTCAAATTGGCCAGATAAAGGCCTTCCCCTTTTACTCAGATCAGCATCTAACGGTACCCAAATCCTACCCAACTTCGGGAAATTTCTGGATGTGGACTGTAGGTGGGTCAGATTTGGACCATGTTTGTAGCGGATGTATTGGCATTTAATAGGCCAATTACTGGCTAATTTGCTCCAAAATTGAACTTTTAACAATCATTTTATTTACACCATAGTAACAAATCGCTACAGATATATAATTCAAGCCTTGCTAAAGCTTTGTAAAGAGCATGCTGCTGGCTTAAAACAGACAGCTCCAAGGGCTTTATAAGATGTGAGCAAGCTGTTTACAAGCTGTCTAGAACCAGGTGTTAACGAAGTGTGGGTTTTTATAAAAAGTTCGATGGTACGATGGTACGATGGTACGATGGTGCAAAACGCAATATGTAAGGAACGCTCAGTGAGCGTTCCGCTAGGGGCACCCCGCCTGAATGGCTTTCTGCTACAGGCATTCCCCCCAGATAGCGTTCTGAGAGAGTACACATCCCAGATAGCACTTCGCAATCTCAGATAGCTTCCCGTTGATGCAGTCCTCGAATGCCAGAGGGCAACTACCAGGAGATATGGATTGGATATGTGGGAAGGACAGGTGGCGTTTGCAATCACTACCTAATTATCCGCAATAGCGCCACCTATCCCTACAATAATTTTCTTTCTTTAAATATTCTAATTAATCGAGAAATCAATAAAAAAAAGACAACCTGTGTACGGACAGGTCAACCCTGAATAAATAATTCGCTGATATTGCGAAGTTGACCTGTCCTTCCTGAATGGCTCAGTCTATTAAAGGTCTATTCTTTCTCGGAAAGTATGCCAGATTGCTTCTTCGATGACTCATCGCAATGACGATATCTATTCATACATTCATCCAACCATCCCAGTGCGTGAGATTGCTTCAGTCGAAGACTCCTTCGCAATGACAACATTTATTCATCCAACCCTCCTGGTGTGTGAGATTGCTTCAGTCGAAGACTCCTTCGCAATGACGGCATTTATTCATCCAACCATCCCGGTGTGTGAGATTGCTTCAGTCGAAGACTCCCCTGCCTACCGTAGGCAGGTTCGCAATGACAATATTTATTCATACATTCATCCAACCATCCAACGTTCATCCTTAATTATCCCTTAAAAAATACCGCGGTATACAGGTGTATAAATAATTATATTTAAAGATGGAAAAATTTATAATGGTGGAAAATGAAAAAATCATATTTGTTCCTTGTATTTCTTTTGGTGGGGGTGCTATTGCCTGACAATTCTTCTGCCCAGTCAAAAGACGTAGAGGATTTTAAGTATCAAACTGAACAGTTTGCAGATCTCGCAATCCTGCGGTACAATGCACCGGGATTCGAAAGTTTAACCTTGAAACAGAAAGAACTGCTGTATTACCTTTCTGAAGCTGCCCAATGCGGAAGGGAAATATTCTACGATCAGAATTTCAAGCATAACCTGAAAATAAGAAGGACCCTTGAAGGGATAGTTACTTCTTATAAAGGGGATAAATCAAACAGTGAATTCGATAAGTTTATGGTCTACACAAAACGTGTATGGTTCTCCAACGGAATTCATCATCACTATTCAAACAGAAAGATAATGCCGGAATTCAGCAGCCAGTACTTTGCTGAACTTGTAAAGAATTCCGATCCTTCGGCACTCCCCCTGGATAAAGGTGAAACAGTAGATGCCCTGGTACAGAAATTAACTCCAATAATGTTTGATCCCCAAATTGCTGTTACCCGGCTCAACCAGGATCCCAACGACGATATGATTGAAACCTCAGCAAATAATTATTACGAAGGTGTAAGTCAGAAGGAGGTTGAGGATTTTTATTCAGCAATGGAAACCAACGATCCGACACCCATCTGGTACGGATTGAATTCAAAGCTTGTGAAGGATAACGGAAAGCTTAAAGAGCAGGTTTGGAAGGTCGGGGGAATGTATTCCGCTGCAATAGAAAAGATAGTTTACTGGCTCGAAAAAGCTGTTACTGCTGCTGAGAATGATCTCCAGAGGAAAGCATTCCAGAAACTAATTGACTACTATAAAACAGGTGATCTTGAAAAATTTGATGAGTACAATATCCTGTGGGTTCAGGATACAATTTCCACAATTGATGCAGTTAACGGATTCATTGAAGTATACGGAGATCCGCTCGGGCATAGAGGGTCGTTTGAATCGGTTGTTTCCTTCAAAGATATGGAAGCTACTAAAAGGATTGATGCCATAAGTCGTGAAGCACAATGGTTTGAAGATAACTGCTCCCAATCTTCGCCGGAACATAAAAAGAAAAATGTTGTAGGTATATCTGCAAAGGTAATTACCGTAGTTGTCAGCAGAGCGGAGATTCCTCACCATCAACACCTATCGGAATAAACCTTCCTAATGCAAACTGGATAAGAAAAGATTCATGGCTCAAAATCAGTTAACCTTGGCAATATCGTTGCATGCCTATAATAAGTAGAATTCGGAAGAAGTGCTTAAGGAATTCTGCTGCTCTCAGGAAGAAATCGAGATTGCTAAGAATTATGGACTCCCTTTCAGATAATCTGCACACCGATATGCATGAAGTAATCGGACATGCATCGGGACAAATAAATGAGGGCGATCGGTTCACCAAAGCAAAGTCATTAAAAAGCTATGCTTCAACAATTGAAGAAGCACGGGCTGATCTTGTTGCGCTTTATTATCTACCCGATAATAAGCTCCTCGAAATAGGTGTTGTTCCTGATAAAGACGTTTATAAGGCAGAGTATCAGAAATATATCCGTAACGGATTAATGCTTCAGCTCCAGAGAATTAAACCGGGTGAGAACCGTGAAGAATCTCATATGAGGAACCGTCAGCTGATTGCTAAATGGGTTTATGAAAAAGGAATGAAGGAGAATGTTATTGAAAGAAAGACAAGGGACGGCAAAGACTTATTTTGTTATAAATGATTATGCAAAGCTGAGACAATTGTTCGGTGAGCTCTTGAAGAGAAATGCAGAGAATAACTTCCGAAGGGGATTATAATGCAGCAAAAGAAATTGTTGAAAACTACGGCGTGCAGGTGGATGAGCCGCTTCATAAAGAAGTTCTTTCAAGATATGAAAGATTGAACATTGCTCCGTATAAAGGATTTATAAACCCTGTACTTGAGCCTGTAATGGAAAACGGGAAGATTACGGATATAAAGATCCGCTACCCTGAAGATTTTACACAGCAGATGCTTGAGTACGCAAAGAAATATTCTTTCCTTCCGGATTATAACTGATAAAAATTAAATGATTATAAAAGCTGATCTGGGTGATCAGCTTTTTTTTTGCTTCAATAACTAATTCATTTTTTTAATGGATAATTTTTTTAAATTATAATTCAGATTTAACGAATCAATTAAATAAAAAGCGGGATAAATATGTTTAAGAAACCGAATTTCTATTACTTTGCTTTAGGATCCGTATTAACTGCTGCGGTAATTATTTTTATAATCTACCTGCTGATCCTTCCCGGCAGAGGGTATGACTCATTTGCCCAGTCGGATAAATCCGAATATCCGCAGGGATATAAAATTATATCCCCTGATTTCCCCTCTGAAATGAATTTTGCCGGAGAGCGGGTGCCTATGGATAATTTTGAAGTATATGAGAGAGTCGACAGGGAATTTTTAACAAATACTTACTGGCATTCATTCACTCTTCTCAGCATAAAAAGAGCTAACAGATGGTTTCCTGTCATAGAACCTATCCTCAAGAAAAACGGAATACCTGATGATTTTAAATATATCGCACTTATCGAAAGCGGATTAGCTAATGCAATATCCCCTGCAGGAGCGACAGGTTTCTGGCAATTCTTAGAAGGAACCGCTCTTGAATACGGTCTGGAAGTAAATGAACAGGTCGACGAACGGTATGATGTCGAAAAATCTACAGAAGCTGCCTGCCGTTACATTTGGAATGCTTATAATAAATTCGGAAGCTGGACTCTTGCGGCGGCTTCATACAATATGGGAATTCCGAATGTAGAAAAGCAGCTGGGGAGGCAGATGACAAAAAATTACTACAATCTTGTGCTTAGTGAAGAAACTTCCCGATATATATTCAGGGTACTGGCACTTAAAGAAATTCTAACCGCTCCTTCGAAGTATGGTTATTATGTCGATATCAACAAACTTTATCCTCAGCTAAAGACCTACAATGTTGATGTGAATTATTCAATTTCCGATCTTGCTGTCTTTGCTGTGGATAAGGGATTTAATTATAAAATTCTGAAATATTATAATCCCTGGCTGAGGGATATAGAATTAAATAACCGTTCCGGGAAACTTTATTCGATCAAATTTCCGGCAGAAGGGACCATCTCAATAATCAAAGAATAGTGATTTCTTTCTTTAATTTTTTTTAACTCCCTGGCGCAAGTCTCAATTTAATTAAACAGAACCTCTAAAATTTGTTGTTTTAGAGGTTTCTGTGACAATTTTTTACAAATTCTTACAGCAAAATGATAATCTCTTAAGTTTCCATAAATATATTTGCCAATAGGAAAATAATTGAAATCAGGAATGCACTTAAGATTTTTAAAGGTGCTGCTCACATTTATCATTATCCTTCCGGGATGCTTTCAGAATAATGCTGATGATGAATATGACAGGGTAGTCAAATTCAACGACGAATGGAAGTTCTCCATAGGTGATGACAACAAATGGGCAGACCCGGATTATAATGATGCCGATTGGGAGAATATTCTGGTTCCATCCCCGTGGGAGGATGAAGGTTATCACGGTTACGATGGCTTTGGATGGTACCGGCAGAAATTTGAGATACCTGGAAAGCTGCGGGGCAAATCTCTTTATGTTTTTCTGGGAAGTGTTGATGATGTAGACGAAGTTTTTATAAACGGGCACCTGATCGGCTTTACCGGATCATTCCCTCCAATGTATGAAACTGCATATACATCCGTGAGACGCTATCCAATCCCCCCCGATATTATTAATTATGATGCACAGAACACCATTGCCGTCAGGGTTTACGATGCACAGCTCGGAGGTGGAATAACCGGAGGCGAAGTTGGAATATATAAAATGAATAATATGCTTGATCCGGATATTAATCTTATCGGAGACTGGAAATTCAGGACAGGCGATAAAACCGCCTATAAGGAAATTAATCTTTCCGATTCAGCATGGAGTAATGTTATTGTACCCGGGTTCTGGGAATCGCAGGGATTTTATGATTATGACGGCTATGCCTGGTATAGAAAGGAATTTAATGTCCCTGCGGAATTTGCCGGTAAAAAGCTTATTCTTCTGCTAGGAAGAGTTGATGATTATGATGCCGCTTATGTCAACGGCGAGCGTGTCGGTTCTACCTGGGGAAGGCAGGAATCCTATGACCCCGGGGGTCTTGAGGATAAATACCTGGTGCAAAGAAATTATTTTCTGAGGGATGGTTTAATACGTCCGGGTAAGAATCTGATCGCAGTAAGAGTCTTTGACGGTTTCAAGGACGGGGGAATATATAAAGGTCCCATAGGTCTTATCACACAGGATAAATTCCGGCGTTACTGGAAAGAGCAGAAATAAATTTATCAATTCTCTTCACTCATCCTT
Source organism: uncultured Ignavibacteriales bacterium (assembly GCA_963764685.1). GTDB lineage: Bacteria > Bacteroidota > Ignavibacteria > Ignavibacteriales > Ignavibacteriaceae > CAVXTT01. Next base: position 379,387 of record CAVXTT010000021.1, on the reverse strand, counting down.
CCATAAATCCATTCATCCGGCCGAATTAACATTCCATTACATCCTATGACATTTCTTTACATTCATTTACTCCTGAATGACAATGGTGATAATTGCCGGTATTAAGTTTGACTCAGAACTTAACAATAACATTGAACAAACTTAATCGGAGAAAAAAATGAAGACCTACAAAAGAACAGCAGCAGCCCTCCTGGTAATGGCAGTTTTAATGACCGCTACCGTTACCGCACAAAATCCTGTTCCTGCAGAAAAGAAATTCAGCAGGACAGAGGTTACAAACCTGTTAAACGGAATGAAATCAGAAAATACAGGTTTAATGAAGAGCTCGATATTTATGGCAGGTAAATACAGAGTTTCTGAAGCAGTCGAAACATTAACTGAACTTCTTGCAGACGAAAAAGATCCGGCAGTTAGATTGTTAATAGCTCGCGCTCTTTATGAAATAGGAGATTTTGACGGGATGACGGCAGTTTATGAGCTTTCAAAGAAAGATAAAGATGCAAAAGTAAGGAACATAAGCAGGGCACTTTATAACGATTATGCTCCTGATACTGAAAACGAATTTACAATATCCAGATAACCGAAAGAAATAAATATGGAAATCCCGATTTAGCCGGGACGCCTCAACTAGAGGGGTCCCGGTTTTTTATTTCAAGGGAAAAAACATTTCAGAAAGATATTTCTAATTACCGCACCGGTTCCAAAACCACTAATCCACTAAACCACTAACTTCCTAATTAGTACGGCTGCTGGTAGTTATTTTATTTAGAGGGATTGTCAAATCATCAAGAATGTAAAACTTATTTGTGTTTTTCTTCAATGCTTTCACTTTAATGTTCAATCCATTTACCGTTCTTTCGACAAGAAGATAGTTAAATGGTCGTGGCGATTCCTCCTTGCAGAGATCCTCGTGAGCATCACTGCCTAATTTTAAAGATACCCTGGGACCGCCTCCCCCTCCGGAGACAATGAACATCTTACCGTCTATTTTGAAACGTTCAAAAGTATGTGCGTGACCTGAAATAAATACAGCTGTTTTGGAAGCATTATTAAAAGCCGGCAGAAAGGCATCCTGTACATAATCCTCGTCCCCGGTTATAATGCTGTTCGTATAAGGAGGATGATGTGTAAAAACAAGTATACCTTTGATCGAAGGGTCATTTTCAAAGCTGTAGATCCTGTTATTATACCAGTCCAATTGTTCCTGCCATTCATACGAGGATAACTCAATCTTATTTGAATTAAGGAAAATTAAAGCAAGACTGTCGTAGGTCTGTGCGTACCAGGTTGTCTGCTTAAGTACCGGGAATCTTTTATAAACATTAGACAGACTGCTGTTCGTTCTTCCCCAATATTCGTGATTTCCGATTACCGGATACATTGGAATACCCTTGGCTTTTACCGGAACAAGGAGTGAGTCAAAATATTCCCACTGAAAAATACTTGAGCCGTCAAATACCATATCCCCGAGCAGGATGAGCATAGCCGGGTTATCACCGGCAATGGATTTCACAACAAGACCACGTTCAGCATCATTCTGTTCCCTCCCCATCACAAGCTCCCATATTGATGTCCTTTGAAGATCACCAACAAGTGCTATAGCCCGGCTTTTTTCCGGTATATTATGGGAATAATGGCTATTTTCTATTAGCTGGGGGGTGTTCCCGGTTAATAAAATAATGCAGAAAGTGAGGGAAATACCTAAAAATACCCTCAAAAAGATCTTTTTTATAATTTTATCCCTTCTGTGACTGTATTCAAAATGACAAGTAATATGACTTTTAATAATTAAATTGCTGTTTAGAATTCTTATACTATTAAAAATTAAATAAGATTCAATTCTGAAATACTAATTATAATTGAAATTTCAAATGGTTGAGACCCGTTACTTTACTCTGGAACAAGCTAATAAAACACTCCCGCTGGTCAGGCAGATCGTTATGGATATACTTGACTCCAGCAAGGAAATGCGGTTGATTGCTGAGGATCTGGATGGTAAAGTTGAGGAAAATCCCCAGATACAGAACCTGGCAGAAAAAATTACAGGTTTTATAAAAGAACTTGAAGATCTGGGGTGTGAATATAAAGATTGGAATTTCACAGTTGGTCTGGTTGATTTTCCTGCAATTCTTGAAGGCGAAGAAGTATATCTTTGCTGGCGGACGGATGAAGATGAAATCAGGTTTTATCACAAAAAAGGTTCAGGGTACGAGGGGAGAATACTTATAAAAGAGGATTTTCTTTAAATCCTTTACCTTTTCCTTTGATCAGGGGAATCAGGAATCACAGAAATATTTCTGCCTGCTGTATTAAAATTCTTAGACTTCTTTATTATTTTGAACATCTATATTTAATGAGATACAGATGAGAGCTTTAATACTAATCCGATTCCTTCTTTTCTTCTTATTAATTTGCACTGTTAAAATTTCCGCCCAGGTCTTTGATGACATAATAAGACCGCTGACTCTTTCCTCAGATACATCAAATACTTTTTTGCTCGATGATCTTTACAGTACCGATTCTGATATAGAATTTGAAGAGAACACCGATATACTTATTGATTATTCATCCGAAGACCATATGCTGACACTCACGCCCGCCAGGGGTTTTGAAGGGCTTGCATTAATAAAATTTAAGGATGGATTTGATGAAAAATCTATCCCTGTAATAATCAACAGCAAACAGGTACAGTCATTTTCTTATAGACCCCCGGGTAATCCGCTGAAAGTAAATCTCTTTGGAAGTTTCAACAGCTGGAACCGTGCACAATATCCTATGACCGATCCTGATAAGGATGGCACATATGAGATCAGCATACCTATTGAAGCGGGACGGTATGAGTATAAATTTTTTGTTGACGGGAAAGAATATTTTGATCCTGTCAATCCTGAGAAAATATCAAATGGTATGGGGGATTTCAATTCACTTGTTACGGTGCCTCCCAAATATCCGGGAGATTTCTCGCTGCATATAGTGTCTCACGAGGAAAAGAATGATAACTATACTATAACTTTTTATCTCGATAATGATGAGAGGGAGATTGCTTTCACAAAACAGAATATCTGCTGTTTAATCGATAACACCGTTTTGAACGATGAATACATTACTGTGGAAAGGAATAGATATATGGTATCTATTCCTGATGATCTGCTGAATGACAATAAAACATTCAGGACCGTTGTAACTCAAGGGGGCAGGGTATCGAACTGGCAGACAGTTAAATTTATTAATGGAGAGCCGGCAGGCAGGGAATCGATGCTATGGGATGATGCAGTTATCTATAATCTTATGATCGACCGCTTTAATGATGGAGATAAATCTAATAGTATACCGGTTCAGCATCCTGAACTCAGCACAAAGGCTAATTACCAGGGAGGAGATTTCCAGGGAATAATCGATAAACTTGAAGAGGGCTATTTTGATTCACTTGGAATAAATACAATCTGGATCTCCCCGGTAGTTGATAATACCGATATAGCTTTTAAAGAATATCCTGAACCTCACCGCTGGTATTCGGGCTACCACGGCTACTGGCCTATAGATGCCGAAAGAGTTGAAGAAAAATTCGGTGATATGCAGCTTCTTAAAAAATTGATTAAGACGGCAAAAAAGAAGGACATCCGGGTCCTGCTTGATTACGTTGCTCACCACGTTCATATTGAACATCCGCTGTGGAAAGAACATCCGGATTGGTTCGGCACTCTTGATCTTCCCGATGGACGAAAGAATTTAAGGATCTGGGATGAGTTCAGGCTTACCACCTGGTTTGAACCTTATCTTCCTTCTTTCGATTTTGTTAAATCAAAAGATGCATTGGATTATATGACTGATAATGCAGTTTGGTGGCTCCAGGAAACAGGTGCCGCCGGTTTCAGGCACGATGCCGTTAAGCACGTCCCTAATACCTTCTGGCGTGATCTAACAAGAAAGATCAGGGAGCAGATTGAGCAGCCTGAAAAAAAGATGGTCTACCAGGTCGGGGAAACTTTCGGCAGCTATGAATTGGTGAGCTCATATGTAAATAACGGTCAGCTTGATGCACAGTTCAATTTTATATTGTATGATACTGCCGTTCCTACATTCTCCGATTCAACAATTCCATTCCGTTTTCTTGATGAGCAGCTTAAAAAGACCTTTACAGTCTACGGAGATAATCACCTGATGGGAAATGTAATGGACAGTCACGATAAAGTAAGATTTATGGCTTATGCTGACGGTGACGTTACATCAGGAACCAACCAGGTTGAGATCGGGTGGAGTAACCCTCCTATTGTAGATAACGCTTCGAGCTATAAAAAACTTCAGCTTTATATAGCGTATATGCTGTCGGTCCCCGGATTGCCTGTTATTTATTATGGTGATGAGATTGGAATGTCAGGTGCGGCAGATCCGGATAACAGGAGAATGATGCGCTTCGGTAAAGATATTACTGGAGCAGAAAAGGATAATCTTAAGGAAGTAAGCAGAATAATAAAACTCAGGAGGGAACATCCTGCACTCCGCTATGGTGATTTCCATTCACTTGTTGTCGAAAAAGATGTTTACGCATATATGCGCTCCGATCTGAATGAAAGAGTTCTTGTCATCCTGAATAAGAGCAATGCACCCGTAGACATTAATTTGAAGCTGCCCGATTATCTAACCTTCAGCAGACTTGTATCTCTGGATGAAGGAGGGGTGGTTAAAACTGCCGGTAATAAAGCTGTTGTGCATTTGGAAGCTTTAAGTTCCGGCTTTTATAAAGTTGAATAAGTGAAAGATCAAAGATTTCTCATCAGAATTCTTTGGGTTACGGCAGGACTCTATGAAATACTGCTGCTGATCTTTTTGCTGTTGAATCTTGGGGGGAATATCCCCCTTTTTATGTTCATCTATTTTGAGATCTTCCTTCTTTTTTCCCTGGGCTGGTATGCAATACGAAAATATGATCCTTATCCTCTGGAAGAAAAAATATACCAGTCGGAATTATCAAAGTATTTCTATGGGAAGGAAGGGAATTATCATCTTATTAAATTTCCGCTCATAATTATTCTGGCAGGGATTATTTTCCGGCTGACGCTTATTCCTTCTCATCCCGCCACTTCCGAAGATGCATTCAGATATTTATGGGAAGGTAAAATGGATCTGGCAGGCTTTAATCCTTATCTTGTTGCTCCCGACGATCCTGAATTAATAGGGCTCTATGAAGAAAATCTTCCTGCAAAGGCTAACTTCCAGCATCTTACTTCTATTTATCCTCCTTTATCCCAGCACATCTTTTCAGCAGGTTATCTGATCGGGGGGGACAATACTTTCGGACTTAAGTTAATATTTCTCCTGTGCGAAATTATCACCCTTATATTTTTACTGAAGCTGCTGATAATTAAAAGAACTACAGCCCTGGTTAATAATTTTATACGCCTGGCTCCCGCTGCCCATAATGGAGTATTTTGTTAATGCACACATTGATGCTGCAGGTATAATGTTCCTGGTGCTGTTTATTTATTTTCTTGAGAAGAATAAGCTTATTTGTTCGTCTCTTACTTTTTCATTCGCTGTGCTGATAAAATTTCTTCCTCTGATGCTTCTTCCGCTTATCTATAAAATGATCGGTATAAAAAAGTTTCTCATCCTGAGTTCTATCCTACTGCTTACTTCAATATTTTTCTATATTCCTTTCGTTAGTGATGGATTAAATCTATTTAATCACCTGTTTAAATATCTGCAGCATTGGGAATTTAACGGGTCAGTATACTTGTTCATAAAGATGTTCTCTAACGGGGAGATCGCACGTGAAGTCTGTTCTGTCCTTTTGTTTGGAACTGTAATATTTATAACTATCAAAGGAAAAGACCTGCTCACCGGTATTTATTATATTTTCCTTGCCTATTTCATTTTCACCACTACATTGTATCCCTGGTACCTTGGATGGGGAGCAGCACTCAATCCTTTCTTCGGCTTCTTCTCATTGATGAGCTTATTCTTTACGGTTAACTTTTCTAATTTCACACCGCTGGCGGAAGTGTGGACAGAATATACCATAGTGATACTGCTTGAGTATATTCCATTTTTCCTTCTGCTGATATACGACCTCCGGAGGGAGCGCAAATTGAAGAATCAGGATCGGGTTCTAAGCTGATCCTTTAGCTCGTCGAATTTCTTACCTTCAAGACTGACTTCTTTTATTATACCCTGCATCAGTCCTTCATCTGCTCTGTCAAAATCTTTTCTAAGGGGAGTAATTATTACACCGCTAAGGTCTGCTGCAGCAGGACTAACCAGGAAATTATCTTCCCCTTTTGAATAAAATACTTCCGGCCTGTGTTTTTCCCTTAAGAAAATAATTACTTTCCATTCACCTTTATCATATACAACAAGTATGTTCAAAAGAGGTTCTATCCTGCCTGCTGAATATCCGCTGTATACATTTAGAAATTTTCTGAAGCTGTTATTTATCTCACCGGCATTATTTCCGGTTATCAAAATTATCTTACGGTACCCATCATCAATTGCTGAAAGCCCTTTATACAAGACTTCTCCTTTCAGAATTGCCATACCAGAGATTTCCCTTTCCAATGGGAGGCAGCCTTTTGTACCAGCCTGAAAATGTAAATGGTCGGGAGCAGAGGCACCGGATTCAGGTCCGTTATAGAAAATTGTCAGATAATCGGACAGCTTTTCAGATAGAAGGAGCAGTTCATCCAAAGAATCCAGAATCCTTTGAGGCTTATGAGTTTTATGCGCTATGGTAAAGTGCTGTGGGAAAATGGGAAAGGGGTTAACAAGCAGGATATAATTGCCGTATAATATTCCTTTTTGTTCTGGTGGCAGATTATTGAAGCAAAGAAAACATTCACGTGAGGCTATTGATTCGGTATCTGTCCTTGCTGATGTAGAAGTTATTCTGCCGGGATTAAAATGAAGCTCGATCGATTGATCATTCAGCTTAAACCTTTTAATCAGAACATCAGAAAGCTTATTATACCGCTCCCGTATATCACTGCGGTCCTTCAGCTGCTGTCTGAATAAATACTTTGCTGCTCCAATAAGATTGTCTTCAGCCAGGAGAGTGGAAATATTTTCATCAGTTAAAAGAACAGCTTCAATCTTTTTCAAGCTTTATGCTCATCTTCATCTGCTGGCGGGCAAGGATCTCCATCGTGCGGACAGTATCTTTATAGAAATTATTCCTGTTCATTTGCTCTGTTGAAAGACCTGCGTCGGTATTTCCTTCCCATCTTCTGCAGATGTAAAGGGGTTCATAGATACGGCCGATCTTATACTCCCTGGTTATGGCAAGTACTGCGGCATAGTCTTCTCCGTAGCTGACATCGGGAAATCCTATACTGCGGATAAGCGGGGTAAAATAAGCACGCGGTGCGCCCAGTCCGTTTATCCTTATAGCATTATTTCTGCCGTTATCATCTGTCCATTCTTTATGATCTATAATGCCCGGCGGTATTTCCTTCAGGTCAAAATCAGATAACAGGTATGAGCCTATCACCATAGCATAATCATCTTCTTTGAATTTATTATAGATCTTCTGCAGTGTTTCGGCGGAAGAATACATATCATCACTGTCAAGCTGTACGGCAAACCTGCCGCAGTAGGTACTGTTTACAGCTTTATTCCAGCATCCCCCGATATTAAGATAATATTCTTCAGGGATTATAGTATGCAGATTGAGGTACTTTGTTGCAAGTCTCTTTAGTCGTTTCCCTGTGGCGTCTGTTGAATGATTATCCACAACTATAAGGTTAAAGGAGAAATCAGTCTTTTGCAGGAATACAGAATTAACGGCATCTTCAATTGTTTCGACCCTGTTTCTAACGGGGATAATAACTGAGACTTCAGTTTCAAAGGATTCTTTAAAGGCATTAACCTTTTTATATCGCCCGGTAAGATGGGCATAGATCTTTTTAAGGTGCTTCGTTGCAGCGGCTTCCATTTCAAGCTGTACCTGTCTGTTTGCGGGATCCAGGTAGCTGAACTGTTCCTTCTGCTGAAATTGTATTTCTTTAGAAATTATGTAAAGAGGCTCAGGGATCTTAAATACAGATGATCTTCGTGATACAGCAAGCCTGATCTCGTACAGTGCTGCAAATTCCCTGTTATCCATCGATTTGACAGCGGCGGTATAATCATCACTTCTGAAAAAAAGAAAGGAGCCGAAATCAAAATTGTCCCGGATACTCCCCAACTGATACTGTAATAAGGAATGAAGTTTAAGTTCATTTCTCTCTTTTTCATAAAAATCGGAATAAAGTATTGATGCACCTGTCTGCTCTGCTGCAGACAAAAATCTCTGAAGAGTATTGGCAAGGAGCACAGGCACCGGATCCTTAATAAGAAGAAGGGTATACTTACTGTCGGCTGTAGCGGCTATATTTCTATGTCCAGCCGAAGAATGCAGATTGCTGCAGTTAACATATGCTGATTTATCCGGGGGTTGTTTGTCGGATAGAAAATATACCTGACTCACGAGAGGATGAGCTTTCAGGTCATTTATGAGAATTTCAGTGTCGGCCCCTGCCGACCAGGGGAGATATACATTTATCAAAAAGAGTTCCGATTTAATACGCAAAGTTAAATTTATATGGAAACAAACAAAAGATGTGAAACAGAATAAATTACCGTCTGTGTTTTGATGCTGACCATATTTTTTGATTGAATATGAGAACCTTATTGTTTAAATAAGAGTGGGAATTGAAATTTATCGCAAGATTTTATGATTGAGGTTAAGATGAAAAGATTTCAACAGAATATTTTAGTGATTTTATTAGTATTTGTTTTTCTCACCCAGGGCAGCTTTAATTATTCGCAGCACTCCAGAGTTGCTCCCGATAAACCGAAGTATGAATACATAAACCGGGATAAGAAATCATCCGGGAAAAGCGAAGCTGATTATTACAGGATAAACAGAAAAAATACTGTTAACTATTTTAAGATAGACGGGTCAGGAACATCGCTATGGAACGGGAAACACTGGATACCCGATAACTTCCCGCTCAAGGTATATATATGGGAATGTGAATCAAAAAATTATAAGGATGTTTTCCGGGATTATATAGATTACGCCTTAAAAGTATGGCAGCAGGCAGACCCCAGGATAAAGTACAGCTTTGTAAACACCCCTACAAAAGCTGATATAATTATACATTTTGAAGAAAACCTGATGGATAAGTATGATATAAATTTCCTGGGACTTACTGATTATGAGTTAGGTCCTGACAGGCGAATCCAGATCTCCAATGTGGAAATAAGCCTGCTGAAGTATGGTGATGAACTTTTAACCGACGGCGAGATCAAGGCAACCATTGTTCACGAAATGGGACACGCTTTAGGATTAGGGCACAGCAATAATTCAGCTGATCTGATGTACCCGTATATCGATCCGGAATCCAGCTCTAAAATGAATTATGATGAACTTTCAAAGGGGGATAAGGAGGCTGTCAGATCAGTAATTGACCTTGCCTATAAGTATAAATACACCTGGAAATAAAAAAAATAAGCACTTTAGCTTTATCAGCTAAAGTGCCTGAATACTACTTCTTTAAGGCTTTTATAAGTTCCGGTTTGGACATTTTACTTCTGCCGGAAATATTCTTCTTTTTGGCAATATTATAAAGCTCAGTTTTAGTCCTGTCTTCATAACCTTTATTGGGATTACCAGTTCCCTGTGTTGTTTTATTAGGAGTGCGATGCTCTTCACGCCGCTGCTTGTTTACTGTTCTTGCGGCTATTTGTTTTGCCCGTCCGGGAGAACGACCTTTTTTCTTTGCACTATCCTTAATATGTTCATATTGTCTTTCGTCTTTATCACTCCAGCTTCTCGGCATAGCATATCCTTTCATTTTTTTTAATAAATTCTCTACGGGTAAAATCTTATACCTATTGCCGCATCTATTGAAGATCCAAAATCAGGCGCCAGTCCTATCAATACACCTATTTCAAAAAATGTTTCGATAGGAGTATCTCTTGGAATAACATTTACGCCAAAAACTCCGCGGACACCCAATCCTATTTCACCTTCAGTCTTATAAAAATATTTATCACCATGGTCTTTGTACCAGAATCCGTTACTTTCTCCGAATCCTATGGCTGCACCAGGTCCGGCATACAGGTATGCGATATCCGACTTAAAGGCATCAAAGTGCCATAGATAATCAACGCCGATCCTGGGGCTTCCGAAATAGGATGCACCAACATCCACAACGAATGCATTACTGCGCTGAGTCCAGAACTTCAATGTTGCTCCTGTCGGCTCGCCAAGTATTATTCCAAATCCGAAATCCTCTCCCTGGGGAGATTGCGCCTTTATTTCTCCTGTACATAATACAGCCATAAGTAAAGCGAAAGCGATGTAATATTGTCTCATTATTTTCCCGTTTTGTTAGAAATAAATATGCTTAATGCAGTTATGTAATAATATAATTAAAATCACATTTACCCAAAGGACTCTCAGTCCTGGCTCATCAGATCAGCTAAGAAATTCATATTCTTTGAGTCTGAATTTGAGATTACAATATTAATTATAGCAGTAAGGGGTACAGCCAGAAGCATACCAATAATACCCCAGATATATCCCCAGACTAAAACTGAAATCAGAATAAGAAGGGGATTTAAGTTTAATCTTCTGCCGATGACCATAGGTTCGATAACATTAAAAAAGACAGATTGCATAAGGATAATTACGATCAGGATCAGTATGGGTATGCCGGTCGACTCATACTGTACCAGTGCCATCAGTACCGGCAGTACAAGGGCTATCGCACTTCCTATTGCGGGAATGAAGTTAAAAAGAAAAATAAACACACCCCATATTAAGGGGAAATCCAATCCTATCCATCCCAGCACAACATAGCCTGTAAACCCTGCAGCAAGGTTAATTAAAAATTTGCTGATAATATATTTCTGGATCTGAGCAGTGATCTTGTTAAAAGTTTCTGTTACTCTTCCTTCACCTTCAGAAGGTTTATCAGGCGGATTATCATTTTGAACCGGGAATCTTCTTTTGAGAGCCTGGTATATTGTTTCGTGCCCGGATAAAACAAATACAAAGAAAAACACAATAAACAGGACGCTTCCCAGTAATGAAAAAGTAGAAGAGAAAATCCCCCCGGCATATGATTTATAATCAATATTGCCGATCGCATTCTGGATAGAAAAGTTTTTTAAGTAGGGATCATCAATTCTTAGGGATACTGCTGCGGATGAAACCAGCCTGTTCAGCTTTTCGGCATATTCAGGGAGGCTTTCGCCGAACCGGGAAAATGTATCTATCAGAAAAGCTGAAATAATCCAGACGGCGAATAAAATAAATGCAAGATCCAGAATGGTAATTAAGAACAGGGGGATTTTCCACTTCTTGAAAAAATGATTGATAGGGGAGAACACGAAAAATAAAAAGTAGGCTATGATGAGCGGAATGAAAATGCTGCTCAGCTCTCTTAAAACAAATGCAATTACTGCTATACCGATTACTGAGACGAAAAACTTTACTGTTTTATCAGCCTCGAACTTCATTGCTATTCCTCCTGTAGTCCCGAAGGGGTTTGTGGGGTTGATATTATTTTCTCAAATACACGCCATCTCATTTCACTATCTTCCGTGCCGGCTTTCTTTTCTATATAGTTCTTCACAATATCCTGTCCCAGGTTATAATTAATGACATAGCTCCTGTATTTTTCTATAAAACGTATATTCTGTTCCGCCCGTTCCTTTGTACGCAGTCCGTATTTCATCATCCATTCAATTGCCTGATCTCTTGTGAATTTCCCGTCCAGATAATTTCTGGCGGCTTCGTTAAAAGCATACTCCAGTTTTCCGGTGATCTCCAGGACCAAATAAAAATCATCAGTCAATGACGTATCGAGCCCTGCAATAGGGAACAGCACATCCCTTTCGAATGCAATTCTCGAGTCTCCCGGGAAAGCCATATTTATTCCGAAGTTTGCAGTCCCTTCGGCAATCAGCGACTGCGGACTGAATAAAGGATAAACGCTGAACTCCATCCATTTATTCCTTTTTACCATATTATGTTCCAGGAGCACATTATAAACGTGATGACCCGGATAACCTTCGTGGGCTGCAAGATCTACAGCACGGTCAATATATATCGGTAATCCGGTATTAACCTGTATAACGCTGTAACTGCTGCCTTTATACCAGTTATATGCAGACCACGGCTTGCCGCTGACATATTCCACCTTGAAGTTCTCATCCGGGGGAAGTTTAATATGATTCAATGTCCGTTTACGGCATTCGATTAATAGCTGCCTGGAATACCTCATCAAGTTTATCAACCGGAATAATAAAATCATTCCTGAATTTCTCCAAACGCTTCTGAACATCTCCTTTGCCCGGTAGTATTTTATCCAGCTCATCAATCTGTGTCATAAAAAATGAAGAATCGTGATGAGGAGCAGAAACATCATACAACGCCCTGGTTTCCTCATCAAACGAAAAATGTCCTTCCGCCAGCATAAATATCCGTGCTTTTGCAGAAAGGATCTGTTTGTATAAATACCTGAACCTGAGTGTCTGAAGTTCATCTGCTTTAAAAGAAGACAATGATTCAAGTTCATCAAGAAGTGTATCTGCCTTAGAATATAATCCGCTGAATATTACACTATCTCCCGTACCATCTGCGGCTGCGGGTTTCCATTCCGCGGGACCATAATAGGCGTCAACATAATCAGGATCATATAACCCGATATTCAGAATAAGCTTAACATAAGATTCGGCAATGCTGTTCATTTTATTATCCAGTTCGTTTGATGGTGTTGTGTTTTCCTTTGTGCAGGAAAAAATTAATAAAGATAAAATAACAACTGTCAGATAAACAAATTTCATTATGCTCCTAATTGAATAGTTCCCAGGACACTCCAAACTTGAAACCTGAAAAAGGCATCGGGTAGAAAGGCGTAATATAAAATTGATTGTCGGTTATATTCTCCCAGGTAAAAAATAATATAGCCGCTTTTTCAATCTCTCCTGAAAATGTAAAATCAATTCTATATGCTTCAGGTACATAATAGGGGGAATAATCTGTTCTGGAATGTTCATTACTAAGGAATTGTTCGCCCCAGTATGTGAATGTGAATCCTGTCTTCAAGTCGAGACTCCCTGAAAATAAATAGTCCCAGAAATAAAACCCTGTACGGGAAATTAATTCCGGTAATCCTGTAACCTCTTTACTGTCGGAAAGGAAAGGATAATTTATTGTTGAAGAAAGGAAAAAGCCCCAGACCCTTAATTCAGCAGAGGCATCTATTCCGGAATGGTTTACTTCCACCGGGTAGTTATTGAGGAGTCCGTAAATATTTTCACTTCCCCCGAAATACAGGGCTCTCCGGAAGTTATTTCTCGTGTAATATTCCCCCTTTAATTTAAACAGACCAAACTGACCGGATGCGCCAGCCTGAAAAGTTGTTCCGGTCTGATCACTGAATAAATTATCGAAGAAGGAATAACCGGTATAGAAGGTCAGAAAATTCAGAGGGCGTATGAAAATGTCCGCCCCTGCACCGTGCTGATTGTCAGTCTCAGTAATTTTTGTATTACCGTAACGATAGAAGACAGATGGAATAACAAGTGAATCTAAAATACTCAGGTATCCGGCAGCCGATAAGGATAAGGCATTATAATCCTTATTACTTATGGGATTTTCAGGCTCATACAGATTTATAAGAAGATTGGAATGATTGTAATCTCCTCTCAGTTCCAGTGTTAGCGGTCCCCTGGTATATCTTTGATCAATATAAGCTCCGAATGATTTAGATTTATAAGCAAAATCCGATGCAGTGAAATCTTCATTTGCAAAGAGCCGCAGGTGGGAGAAGCTGTAGTATAAATTAAAATCAGTAAAGAACCCCCGTGCAGGCAGCGCAAGGAACCTTAACCTGAACAGATGCTGTTTATCTTCCAGTTGTCTTGTTCTGTAAACTACCGGTGCAAGTATTTCATCATAAAGAACACTTCCTATGCTGCTTGTTGCCGAAGCAATACTGTCGATATCAACACCGCCGTTAAAGCCGGAGAAGAAATGATTAAAATTATACGACGCAAGCAGGTTGTACTTATCCGAAAAGAAATATTTTGCTTTAACCTTTCCCTGCCAGCTGCTCAGATCAGTATTAAAATACCTGGGATCGGAAGACCTGTTGGTAATATCTGCATATAAATTCATTTTGTTAAAAAGAAGGAAATTGACAGTTCCGCTCACAAGTCCTTCCCGTTCAAGCCCCTCGTAATATCTTACTCTTGTATAAGGACTTTGCGATACAAAATCGTAGGTAACAAAATTTATCGAGGTCTGACTAAATGACTGACCGTACAGAAATCCCCGGACAGCAGGAATAAATTCAATTGAATCGACAGACTCAAGGGCAATATGATTTGAATTTACATATCCGAACATGGTATTTACTGAAAGCCCATCCTCAAGCAGGTTAACACTGTTTGTCCCATAGTAGAATATCTCATCGGGGTAACCCAGGAAGGCATAATCCCTTATAAATATATTTTCCGATTCCTGCAGAGAGTACCCTTCATAAGCGCTGTACAGGTTCTTTAATACTTTTTTACCGATAAAAGAGCTGCCGGTGTATGATGTCCTTTGATTTATGGGATGAAGGGTATCGGCTTTTATGGGTTTAATTACTGCAGTGCTGTCGTATACTTTGGTTGTATCGGTTACAAGAATAGTGTCCTGCTTTATAACAGCTGAAGTATCTTTGGCATTCAATAATGAATCAGAGACCTGCGGATATGATGATGCAGTAATGAAAAGAATAAGGACGAGCAGGAACTTTATCATTGGGGAAAATTTCAAATAAATCATTAAGAAAATAAATAAATCAATAATAAGCTACAAAGACCATCAGTCAGGATGTATTCCAACCCCTGTAAATAGAACCCCCCGGGGGGATGGCAAAAAAAATAATTTGATACATTGTTTGTATTATGAGTAAAAATTTTTGATATTTACATCGAAATTACCAAACATTATAAAGAGGCGTAGACTATGGCAAACAATAAACCATTGACCAAAGCAGAAGTTCTTACTCATCTTGCAGCAAAAACCAAAACGACTAAGAAGCTTGCCGGTCAATTTCTTGATGAACTTGTAACACTGGCTTACAAGGAAGCTAAAAAATCTTTTGTTCTTCCCGGGTTAGGCAAACTCGTTGTTGTTAACCGCAAGAAAAGAATGGGAAGAAATCCTGCCACCGGCGAAACTATGGTTATACCTGCTAAGAGAGTTCTAAAATTCAGAATTGCTAAAGCAGCCAAAGACTCAGTTTTACCCTCGAAATAAATATTTCAAGTATAACTAAAAGCCCTCCTTGTGAGGGCTTTTTTATTTGCAGGAAGGATTTGGAGGATTCAGCTACAGCCGGTCTCAAATCTCAAATGTTATTAATTATATAAATAATCAGGAGAAACATCACGCAAAGAAAACATTCAAAGAAGAATATATAGAGATATTGAAACAATTTGGTGTTGAGTTCAATGAAAAATATGTAATATAAATTTTTCTATAAATCAGGAATGCAGTTCTTTGGCAGAGTCGATTTAAGACCAGAGCAGTTTTTTTAGGAAGAGGGATTAATGTTGAATTTAGAGGATCTGTTCGATTTGCCTTATTATTCTTTACTTTTAACCACTCTAATGTGTTTGGACAGGTATGTATCAGTGACATCCCGGTTATAAAAATTCTATTTTATTTATAGCCTATTATTATATAAGTTATAATAACAAAGATTTAAGAAATATGAATCTTAGACCAGTCCTGTTACTTTCCACGTTATTATTTTCCTTTCAATCTAATGTTTTCAGAGAAAGTGGTTTTACAAGCGAGACCAGCATTAAAAATTCCAAAGTTTATACGGGCATTGTTGGTGGAATGAACGCAGGAAGGAGAGGCAATCCGTGTTTTTATTTTTATAAACTTTTCACCTTTTTTTCAAAAACAAATCATTTATAAATATTTATGCACGGACAGTGCGCGGGCAATGCCCGGACAGTGCGCGGCCGAATTCCGGACTAAATAGCCCGGCGCCTGCTTTATCATTATCCGGGCATCTTCTGCCGCTTATCTCCACAAAACTAAATGAGGCTTAAATAATGATGAAATTTTTATGTTTTGAAGGTAAATGCCCGAATAACGGGGTATCGTTATAATTGAAGGAGCTTAAAGATTCAGGGTTCCTGGCAGCAATCAGCCCGGGAATAGGCCACTTTAGTCATTTTCGGACTAACATATGGTATACCTAAATTCAATCCGCGGAGAATAAAAATTACAGCAAGCGCTAAGGCAAACCAGGGGACCAGCTTAACAGCTTTGTTCCTGAAATGAAGAGGGAAAAATTTGAAGAATGAAGATACTGCAAACATAACCGGCAGAGTTCCGGCTCCGAAAAGAAGCATTACTGCCATCCCGCTTAATGCTGAGCCCGATGCAGCAGCAGTTCCTAAACCCAGGTAAACCAGTCCGCAGGGAAGAAATCCGTTCAGCAATCCTATAATAAATAAAGATCCTGAAGATTTTGTTTTAAATAATTTTCCTATTGAGTTTTTTATATAAGCTAAAAAATTGTAATAGGAGGTCAGTCTGCCAAGCTGTGTTAAATATTTCTTTGGCATCAGCACTATAAGCAGAATAATAACTCCCAATATGATCGACAGGCTCTGCTGGTATCCATATAGAGAAACCTTATTGCCTATATACCCGACGATTAATCCCATAAGGGAGTAAGTTAATATCCTGCCTGAATTGTAAAGCAGTCTCCCAAAGAAATAGCTTCCTTTATTTTCTGAATTTACCGGCAGCATTAAAGCTATGGGGCCACACATACCTATGCAGTGAAGACTGCCGACAAGCCCGATTATAAATGCTGCGTATAGTTCCATTAATTTATGAGAATTGATTTTTCATAGTAATACAACTTATCCTCATACTGCCAGTTCATTTTTAATCTCCAGTAACCTGATGCAAGATTTGAAGTACTTACTTTCTGCAGACCATTATTATCGGGACGAAGCATAAGCATAAAATCTTTTGATGAATCAGAAGGGCGGTAGAAAAGAAGCGACCCCTTAATTTTATCGTGAATGTATCCCCCGGGGAAATTTATATTTATTTCATTCCCGGAATAGACAATACCAATATCTGATTTCAGCGTATTACTATTTCTTACACTTGCGAGATGGTCCTCGTATTTAAGTTCCTTCTCGTAATAATTATCAGTTACCAGGTCGACATCCATTTTCATATAAAAAAATACCTGGATAAGCACAGATGCTATAAATAGTATAATAGTTATAAGTATTCCGGTACCCCAATTAATTTTTAATTTCATATCAGCTTTTAATCTTCCTCTTCTACTTCCATTGGTCCGAGAAATGATGTCCTGATCTTCTGCAGCAGTCCTTTATCCGAGTATACGCCGATTGTTAGAATGGTATTCATTTTATTTATGGCATCCTTTGGCATAAGCACCAGGAACTTGCCGTCATAATTTCCCTGCGGTCCGAGTGTTATTTCCTGTCCTATTAATTTTATTTCACCACGGCTTTCTTCCAGCTTAAGCCGCACGGGCATTTTATTAAATGTTTTATTGATTATCGAAACGTCATACAGGTTGCTGATAATATCTCCCGGCTGCTCCTGGAACAGCATTCCGGGTGTTCTTAAAATATTAACTGAAAAATCAGTTCTTACTGTAAAGAGATAAGTAAGGACAGAAATAAGTATCAGCAGGAGGGCAGAGTAGCTCATTATACGCGGTGTAATTCTAAAGCGCTGCTGTTTATCAATTCCATTTAATGAATCATATCGTATCAAACCTTTGGGTTTTTTTATTTTCACCATAACTTCATCGCAGGCATCAATACAGGCAGTGCAGTTTACGCATTCGAGCTGTATACCGTCGCGAATATCTATGCCGGTGGGGCATACATCAACACATAATTTGCAGTCGATGCAATCCCCGTTATTGCTCACTTCATTTTTTGTTAACCTGCCTCTCGGTTCCCCCCTTTTATAATCGTATGCTATAACTAATGAGTTGGAATCGAGCAGAACTCCCTGGAGCCTACCGTATGGACATACAATTGTACACGCCTGCTCGCGGAAATATGCAAATATCCAGTAGAACAGCCCGGAAAATAAAGTAATGTATAAAAGCCCGCTGAGGTGCTGTGCCGGGGGATCGGTAATAATTTTAACCAGGTTATCCATCCCGATTATGTATGCAAGCAGAAAATTTGCGATCACGAATGCAAGTCCGAAGAAGATAATATGCTTGGAGGTCTTCTTAAAAAATTTACTCCCGTTCCACTCTTGCTCATTAAGTGATCTCTGTTCCTTTGCACTCCCCTCGATGAAATATTCAATCTTTCTGAAGACCATCTCCATAAACACGGTCTGGGGGCATACCCATCCGCAGAATACCCTTCCGAATACTGCCGTAAAAAGTATGATGAATATAATAAGTCCGATCATTACAAGGACAAACAGGTGGAAGTCGTGCGGACCAAAAGGAACTCCGAATAAAATGAAGTTCCTTCCAAGTATATCAAAAAGAAATAACGGATGTCCCCCCGTTTTTATGAAAGGTATAACAAAAAGAATCAGCAGAAGTAAAAAGCTTACAATAGTTCTTGCAGAATAGAATCTACCCGCGGGTTTCTTAGGATAGATCCATTTTCTTTTCCCCTCCTTACTTACAGTAGCAAGTGAATCTCTAAAGCTTTCCTGCTGATTCATCAATTCATAGCCACAGTTTTTGTCGTATCGGCTTCAGTGTATCTGTCTCCCTGGGGAGCTTTAGGATTCTGAGGATTAGATCCTTTTAAGCTGACAACAAAGCTCATTACCTCCTGGATTTGTTTCGGATTTAACTGAGCCTGCCAGCTGATCATACCTTTTGCCGGAACACCGTACTTTATGGTCTTAAATATATCCTTAACACCTCCGCCGTTTATCCAGAACTCATCGGTTAGATTGGGACCGATAAGTCCTCCGGCATCCTCACGATGGCAGGCAACGCAGTTTGATGTAAAAATTTTCTTACCGGATATTAAAGAAATCTCATCGGTAAGAAGGGTAACAGTCTCTTCATTTATGAATGCGCCTGTTTTGATAAGTTCAGCGCGCAATGCCTCGGCTTGTTTCACTTCCATTGCATATTCTTCTTCCTGAAGGACGCCTGTTTTGAATACATGATAATCCAGCATATAGTAAACTGCAAAGATTATAGTTATATAGAATAAATAGCTGAACCAGGGAGGTATCCTGTTATCGAGCTCCCGTATACCGTCAAAGCTGTGTTCGAAAAGAATTTCCTCTTCCTTTTCAATAGGAGTTGCACCTGTTAATATCTGCCTGATTTTGGCAAACAGGGCATTTTGTTTCTTTGCCGGTGCAGGTTTTCCTTCCCCCATACCATAATAAAGAAAACCAAGGAAGACAAGCAGTATGATGCCCGCAATAAATAAGGCAACGAAATCGTAATACGTTTTTGTAAACTCTGCAGCCCGCAATGGATTTATAGCTGCAGATAAGGTTATTAATAACAGAAGCATTTTCGCTTTTAATTTTATTCTATTCATTGTGACCACCAGATATTTTAATTTCCGGATTAGTTTGATCGAGAGGCAGTATTTCCATTTCTCTTATATATTTTTTGTCGATTCGGAACACCCAGATAACAAGCATTACAAAGAAGCTTAAAAAAAGAATCAGTGAAATACCCTGCAGGGTTCCAAGATATTCGACAGGTGGTAAAAAATCTCTAAGCATCTTTTACCTCGCTCCCGATAATGATTGTCCTTTTATATCCCTGCCTAATCTCTGCAGGTAAGCGATGAGAGCAATTATATCTTTATTGCTTTCTGCCGGAGCTCCTGCCTTACGTAAATCCAGCCTGATAGCATCAGCCTGTTTCTGCAGATCAGCTAATGCAGTCTGTTCATAGTTTATATCATAAGGCACGCCGACACTTCTCATTGCTTTGATCTTGGATCCCAGTGTCGAAAGTTCCATATCATCCGTAAGGAGCCAGGGAAATGAGGGCATCACTGAATTGGGCGACATCGATGATGGGTTTTCCATATGGAGATAATGCCAGAGGTTAGGATACTTGCCCCCTTCTCTTAAAAGATCCAATCCCGTGCGTTTGGAACCCCACAGGAAGGGATGATCATAAACATATTCACCTGCTTTTGCATATTCACCATATCTCTCTGTTTCAGATCTGAAGGGACGCACAAGCTGAGAATGGCAGCTAACGCAGCCCTCTCTGATATATATATCCCTTCCGATCAATTCAAGAGGAGTATACGGCTTTACGCTGGCTATTGTTGGAATATTCGATTTTATAAGGAAGGTAGGAAGGAATTCAACAAGACCGCCGATAAGAACAACAACAAGTGAAACAATAAGAAAATAAACCGGTCTGCCTTCAAGCCAGCGGTGTCTTTTCCCCGGAGCAAATGATTCTTTAATTTTAATGAGTGCAGGTGCCTCGGCTGCTTCTTCCTTTACCAGCTTTCCCTGCCTGACTGTTTTGGCAAGATTATAAATCATAACAAGTACGCCTGTCAGGTAGAGTGTTCCCCCTATTGCCCTGAAAATATGCATCGGGATTATCTGCAGGGTTGTTTCAAGAAAATTAGGATACTGCAGGAGACCTATTGGGGTGAATTGTTTCCACATCAGCGACTGCGCTACTCCCGACCAGTACATTGACGATGCATAAAATACTATGCCGAGTGTTCCTATCCAGAAATGGAAGTTTGCCATTTTCTTAGAAAATAAATTTGTATTGTACAGCCGCGGGATCAGCCAGTATAATATTCCGAAGGTGAGGAATCCGTTCCATCCGAGTGCGCCGATATGGACGTGTGAAACTATCCAATCTGTAAAATGTGCAATGGCATTAACATTCTTAAGGGAGAGCATAGGACCTTCGAAGGTTGCCATACCGTAGGCGGTAATTGCGACCACCATAAATTTCAATATAGGATCTTCGCGGACTTTATCCCAGGCGCCTCTTAAAGTAAGCAGTCCGTTAATCATTCCTCCCCAGGAGGGTGCAATCAGCATAATAGAAAAAACAGTTCCGAGTGACTGAGCCCAGTTAGGGAGTGATGAATAAAGCAGATGATGAGGACCTGCCCATATATATAGAAAGATCAAAGCCCAGAAATGTATTATGGAAAGCTTATAAGAATATACCGGTCTGTTGGCAGCCTTGGGAAGATAATAATACATTAGTCCGAGGTATGGTGTCGTAAGGAAAAAAGCTACGGCATTATGTCCATACCACCATTGAACAAGGGCATCCTGTACACCTGCATAAATAGGATAGCTTTTAAGAAAGCTTACGGGTACCTCAATGGAATTAACAATATGCAGCACAGCTACAGTAGCCCAGGTAGCAATATAGAACCATATTGCCACGTACATATGGTGCTCTCTTCGTTTTATAATAGTGCCGAACATATTTATGCCGAATGCCACCCATACAAGTGTGATTGCAATATCGATAGGCCATTCAAGTTCAGCATATTCCTTGCTTGTTGTAATACCAAGGGGGAGAGTAATAGCTGCGGCAACAATTATCAGCTGCCATCCCCAGAAATGGAAATTGCTTAAGAAATCACTGAACATTCTTGCCTTACACAACCGCTGAAGGGAATAATAGATACCCATAAAAATGGCATTTCCTACAAAGGCAAATATGACAGCATTTGTATGAAGGGGTCTTATGCGGCCGAATGTCAGATAAGGGATATTCAGATTTAATGCAGGCCAGAATAACTGGACGCCGATGGTTATTCCAACTAGCATTCCAACAACACCCCAGAGGCCTGTTGCAAATCCGAAATTCCTTACAATGCCATTATCATAACTGAATTTATCAGGCACCATTGATCGAACTCCTTGAATAAAGTTTTCCATTAGTAGTTTTAAGTTTAATCTCTTCTTTATTATCCCTGTTATCTTTTGGTGTATCCTCCAGGAGGATCCTTACCGAGGGGGTATAAGTATCTGTATACTGTCCTTTTCTAACAGACCAGAGGAATGCGGCGAGGAAGCTTAGCGCCATTAAAAGACTTACTGCGATTAAAAATATTATGACAGAGATAAGAGCCCCCTTTTACCGGCCGCCAGATTGGTTGCCGCTGTTGCAAATAAAACAACAGAAATTGAACTCAAAGGCATTAAGATGGCAGCGATTATAGGTGTAAGTAAATTTTGCACGGCAAAACTGAGTCCCGCAATGTTATAAATGAGGGAGATTGCGTAACTGATATAAATTAATTTTACGCAGGTATCCGAATATATAAGAAAATTCAATAAGTCTTTTAATGAGCCTGCTTCTATAATACCATCGGATGCGGGAGTAAAGGTGCTGATATTTTCTGTTACTGCTATGCCGGTATTGCTTTTACTTAAAGCTCCTGCATCGTTTAAACCGTCACCAACCATCATTACTTTTTTCCCTTTTACCCGGAGCTCATTTATAAACTCAAGCTTTTCTTCAGGCTTCATCCGGAACTTAATATTTTCTTTTAACGGGAAGAGCTTCATCAGGTTATCTCTCTCATTTTCGTTATCCCCGGTGAGCAGGAAGAGTTCATATTTTTTACTCAGGGAAAAAAGCAGATCTTTTATCCCTTGCCGGTAAACATTTGCAAAACAGAAGTGTCCTTTGATCTCATTGTCGATTGAAAACCAGACTGTGCCTGCAGTATTATCTGCCTGCTGTCCTGTAATAAACTTTTCGGATCCCATCCGGATATTATGTCCGAGCACTTCTCCCTCCAGACCGGACCCCGCTGTTTCTTTAAAGTCTTTTACATCATACAGGTTCTCATCAGCCAGGTGCTCATAGATCTTCCGGCTGAAGGGGTGAGTAGAATTTCTTACGAGAGATCTGATTAATCCTTTATGGAAGGAGTTGATCTCACCCATTAATTTAACTTCAATGTCACCTGTTTTAGTCAGCGTTCCTGTTTTATCGAAGACGATGGTATCTATCCCGGCAATATTTTCAACTGTCCTTATGCTCTTCAGGTAGAGTTTATTGCGTCCCATAATGCGGAGGGCATTGCCGAATGTAAAAGGGACAGACATTGCAAGCGCACAGGGGCAGGCAACAATAAGTACAGCCGTAAAGACATTAAGTCCCGCCTGTATGCCGTTTGCTGCCTGGATAATAAATCCTGCAAACGCTATCAACAGGATAGCATATGTAAAATATTTACTGAAGGTAGTTGAGAATATTGTAAAATTGCTCTCTGCCGGTTTATCAAAGGCACTGTTGTTCCACAATTGTGTTAAGTAGCTTTGAGAAACTTCTTTAACAACTTCAGCTTCTATAGCTGATCCTGATTGCTTCCCCCCGGCATAAAGTACTGCCCCTTCCCTAACCCTTACGGGTACAGATTCTCCGGTAACAAAACTGTAATCTATATTTGCATCTCCCTTAATCAGAAGAGAATCAGCAGGAATAATTTCATTATTGCGGAGCATTATCCTGTCACCTGTCCTTATTTCTGTTACCGGCACACTTTTCTCATTACCGCTTTCTTTCTTTATAACTGCCAGCGGGAAGTATGATTTATAATTACGCTCAAAATTTAGAGTTTCATATGTCTTGCTCTGGAATATCTTTCCGAGCAGAAGAAAGAATACCAGTCCTGCCATCGAATCAAAATATCCTGCCTCCCCCAATACCATCAGCTCATACACGCTTCTGGCGAACAGGACAAGGATACCAAGCGAAAGAGGGAAATCTATGTTTATAATTTTTCTTCTTAGTGCTTTCCACGCCGATATAAAATATCCCGAAGCGGAATAAAAGAATACCGGAAGGGATAAGAATAAATTCAAATAGAGGAACAGATACCTGTATGTTGTATCCGTCCTGGGGATAGACAGGTATTCAGGAAAGCTCAGCAGCATTATATTGCCGAAGCAGAATCCCGCCACCCCGAGTCTGTAATACAGACCCTTGTTTTGCAGGGTGCCCTTTTTATCTTTCCCTTCAGCAGTTTCAAGTGTAATAACAGGTTCATAACCTATCGAGGCAAGAAGCTTTACCAGTTCTTTAAGAGGAAGCTGATGGTAAAAGAATTTTATGGAAAGAGTTTTTCTTAGGAAGTTTACCTTTGATTCATTTATGGCGGGAGAAAACTTATACAGGTTTTCAAGGAGCCATATACAGGAACTGCAGTGCATCCGGGGAATATTAAAATTTATTAAGGCAATCCTGTCGTCTGCAAATTCAACGAGACTACGGAATGTATCCTCATCCTCAAGGTAATCGAACTTTGATGGGATCTCATTTACACGGGTACCGGGAGAAGTATCAAAGCTGTAATAATCCTGGAGACCGCTGCCGGTAAGTATCTCATAAACAGTCTTACACCCTGAACAGCAGAAGTACTTATCCTCAATACGGATTGTATCATCACAGTTTAATCCGCAATGATAACATTTTTGATCATTAATTATTTCCAGGATGGAAGTACTCATTTTCAGCATTTATAGATAATTATGCCAAAAAAATCCCCTTAAATTGCTGGCAATAAATAAATATTAAAGAATTTTACCTCTGTTTTTGCAAAGTCCGTTCAACCTCTTCTCATTTATGAGAAGCTGAAATCACAGTCTCTTTTTCTATTTCTTTTATATTCAAAAATGATTAAATATAATATGGAGAAGATATGATTAGGTTAAAGAGTAGTATGATCCTGATGTGTGTATTCAGTGTATTATTTTTCTTCAGGGCCCAGGCTCAGATAGAGGATACCACAAGCAAACCATCCGATACGCAATATGGGAATCCCGGCGAGGATGCTTCTAAAGGGACAGGGACAGATTTTGGCAAGCAATCCCAGATCGATACCGCCGCTCATTTCAAACTGGCAAAAGAAATTACAGAAAGGCTGGGTCAGACTTTAACTATTACCAAAGAACAGGAAAATCAAATAATAGAGAGAATAGTTGAGTTCGAAGAAAATGTAGCTGATATAAATATGGAACAGCAAGAAGGTAAAAGCGATGCCAATACATATGCGGATCTTGATGCTGAACTTGTCTCTTTAGTTGATGATATAGAAGGTATGCTCGATGAGACACAACGTGCTGAATGGATAAAAATGAAGAATGATTGGATGACTGAAGTAAAAGCAAATATACAATCTGACAAAGATGTGAAGAGCCAAGATCAGAAAGCTGAATAAATATTCAAGATCCCTCAAAGGGCTGGCAATTGCCAGCCTTTTGTTTTTTAAACCTGCTGACGCATTATACTGAAAGTCTTAATATATTTTTATAACTTACTTTTTATGAAGCTGTTATTTTCATATACCGGGAGATACTGGAAACTATTTGCCGTAGCACTTCTGCTTGCTGCGATCAACCAGATATTTTCCCTGCTCGATCCGCTGATATTCAGGACAGTAATAGATAAGTATGCAACCAAATTCAGTCAATACACTACTGCAGAATTCTTCAGGGGTGTGTTATTATTGCTGGGAGCCGCTGTAGGCGTTGCCTTCGTTTCACGGGTGGCTAAGAACTTCCAGGATTATTATGTAAATGTAATAACACAGAAAATAGGTGCGGATATTTATACCGACGGGGTAAAGCATTCTCTCAGGCTCCCTTATTCTTTGTTTGAGGACCGCCGCAGCGGACAAACGCTCGGTGTTCTTCAGAAGGTAAGGACAGATACCGAAAGACTTATAATTGCAGGAATTAACACACTGTTCACCACACTGGTGGGACTTATTTTCGTCACCATCTACTCAATATATGTTTATTGGATAATAGCCCCTATATTCTTTGCTGCAGCCCCTATTATCGGAATAGTCAGCTCTGTACTTAGCAGGAAAATTAAGAAAGTTCAGAAGGTAATTGTAGGTGAAACAACTGCTCTTGCAGGAACAACAACCGAATCGCTCAGAAACATTGAGCTTGTTAAAAGTCTGGGGCTTGGCGAGCAGGAGATTAAGCGCTTAAATTCCACTACCGAAAAGATCCTGGTGCTTGAATTAAAAAAAGTAAAATATATCAGGACGTTGAGCTTTATACAGGGTACGGCGGTTAATTTTCTCCGTACAAGTATAATATTTATAATGCTCTACCTGATCTATACTCAGACAATAACTGTCGGTGAATTCTTCTCTCTTTTCCTCTATTCCTTCTTTATATTCGGCCCCCTGCAGAGTGTAGGAGATATAATAAATATCTACCGTGAGGCAGAAGTATCCCTAAACAATTTTGATGAGATATTGAAACTCCCTGTTGAAGAAAAACCGGATAGTCCTTTTGTCCTTAATGCAATAAATACGGTGTCATTCGACCGTGTGAGCTTCCGGCATAA
Source organism: uncultured Ignavibacteriales bacterium (assembly GCA_963764685.1). Classification (GTDB taxonomy): domain Bacteria; phylum Bacteroidota; class Ignavibacteria; order Ignavibacteriales; family Ignavibacteriaceae; genus CAVXTT01. The sequence continues at coordinate 352,997 of CAVXTT010000021.1, read as the reverse complement.
TACATCCCAGGTTAAGGCTGTGGATAATATTTCTTTTGATGTACGTAAAGGAGAGACCATTGCCTTTGTAGGACCTTCGGGCTCGGGCAAAACAACACTTGTTAAACTTCTTGTCGGGTTATATAAACCGTCAGATGGCTCGATCCTTTATAACGGAACATCCCATGACTTTATAGATTACGACGATTTGAGAGAGCAGATTGGATTTGTTACACAGGATACCCAGCTCTTTTCCGGTTCTATTAAAGAAAATCTTTTATTTGTTAATCCTTCTGCTACTGACGAAGAGATACTAAATGTATTGAACCAGGCCTCCTGCCAGGACTTATTAGCAAGAGCAGATAAAGGTCTCGATACTGTTTTAGGAGAAGGGGGAGTAAAAGTTTCCGGGGGAGAAAAGCAAAGGTTATCAATTGCACGGGCTCTTTTAAGAAAACCGAACCTGCTCATATTTGATGAAGCAACTTCCGCACTGGATTCCCTTACGGAAGAGGAAATAAATGAAACCATCAGGGGAGTGTCAGGCACAAATCAAATGATCACTATTATGATAGCTCACAGGTTGTCGACAGTATTTCACTCCGATAAGATATATGTACTTGAGAGAGGAAAAATAGTTGAAGCAGGCAGACACGATGATCTTCTGAGGATAAAAGGTCTGTACTATGCAATGTGGCGTCAGCAGATAGGGGAGACTAAATCAGAAGAAGTAAACGAAAATAATATATTAGCCGATCTCAGATAATCATCTTATACCCGATCCCGTGGACCGTAATAATGATCTGCGGGTGGTTAGGATCCTTTTCAATTTTCTGTCTCAGCTTCAGTATAAAATTATCTACTGTCCTTGTAGTAGGACTTTCCTCATAACCCCAGACACCATTAAGCAGTTCGTCGCGGCTTACTGTTTTATTTTTATGGCTCCATAAAAAGCTGAGTATCTCAAATTCCTTATGGCTCATCTGTACCTGGGTGCCGTTCTCGAAGGCATTATATGATGCAAAGTTTACATCAATCTTACCGATACGGATATCCTTATTCCCGCCTGTTGATTTTACTTCACCTCTTCTTATAACTGCTTTTATTCTTGCAAGCAGCTCTCTCAGACTGAAAGGTTTTGTTACATAATCATCGGCACCAAGCTCCAGCCCGAGTACCTTATCTATTTCCTCCCCCTTTGCTGTTAATAAAATAATAGGGGTCTTATTATTCCTGCTGCGGACAGTCCTGCAGACATCAAATCCCGACATATTGGGAAGCATTATATCAAGCAGGACAAGGCTGTAGGTGTTCTGCATAATTTTTTTAAGTCCTTCCTCTCCATCAACTGCAAAATCTACTTCGTATCCTTCAAATTCAAGGTTATCTTTCAAGCCAAGCCGCATATTCGGCTCATCTTCAACAATTAGTATTTTTTCCATAACTAAATCCTTTCCCTATATAGTTGATGATAAAGGAAATTTCAATTTGAAGGTACTCCCTTCCCAGGGGGTACTTTTTAAAATGATCTCACCTTTATGGGCATCCATAATATGTTTTACAATACTTAAGCCGAGACCTGTACCTTTTGTATTATGTATAAGGCTGCTCTGCACCCTGAAGAACTTCTCAAAAATTTTTTTCTGATTCTCCAGAGATATACCTATACCTTTATCCTCTACTTCGACAAAGACAGAGCCATCCTCCCGTCCGCTTTTGATCTTAATATATTTATTATCCTGGGTGTATTTTATTGCATTATCAATCAGATTAATTAATGCTTCCCCTACAGCCTCCGGGTCAGCATTTACCGGCAGGGGAGTATCTTCCAGCTCAATTTCACTCCTGAAACCATTGTTCTGCAGATGAAATTTATAAGTACCGAATATCCTTAAAACAATTTCATTCAGATCGTTTGACGAAAAGGCATATGTCCTCCTTCCTGCCTCCATTTTAGAGAAGCTCAGGATCTTACTGACTATCTTGCTTAACCTTCCAATCTCCTGTGTAATGATCGAATAATACTCCTGCTTTTTCTCTTCCGTACGCACCCTCCCCATTTCAAGAGTCTCGGCAAACATATTTACTAATGCCAGGGGAGTTCTTAGTTCGTGGGATACATTGGCAACGAAATCGGACTTTATCCTTGCCAGTTGTATTTCCTTTTTAATGTTGCGGAATATCAGCCATATGCCGAACAGGAGAATGACATTAAGCAATATTATAAGTAAGAAGTTTGTATAAAGACGTTCGGATGCAAGAGATTCGATAGTTTCTCCTTTTAAAGAAATCCCCAGCGAATATTCAGGCAGCAGCCATAACGGCTTAAGCTGAGCTGCAGTTTTTGAGCGGACGCCCTGCTCATTTGAAAAGATCTGCACATCATCACGGTTCCTTGAAACATAAAGTGTGAATTCATCACCGGCAATGGATTGTATCCTTGGTGCAAGCATTCTCCTTATGAACTCTTCCCGGTTAAATACAATTCCGGCTATAACGGTAGAAGTTTTTCCGGGGGGTATAAATATTACCATCCCCTTATCAATTTCAGACTGCGTCAGCGGCTGAAGCTTTGTGTACCCCTCGCCGGTAAAGGATATGAGCTTTGATATTTCCTTTCTGCGGGCTTTCAGGATCGCGGAGATCACCTGTTTATTTATTGCTGCAGAATCGACTGCATATGAATATGAAATATTCCGGAGTGAAGTATCCGCCGAGAAAAGAACTTCAAGTGAAGGGTTTTCTTTAAAGAATTTGTTTCTTTCTGAAGAATCAGGATAATGGTAATCCAGCTTATTGCTCCAGCTTGTGATTATGTCTTCGGAATATTGGTTTATGGAAAATAGAATTGCATCGAGCTGGTTGGTATATATGGCTTCGATTACTCTTTCATTTTCATTCAGACTGGTTATTTCATACGCGGAATAAAAGAGGTAGGGTACAAGAATTATAAAAACGAGGATAATGCCTATTTTCTTTGTAGTCTTGTCCATACGAATAAAATTTGCTAGGGTAACTTACAAAAAAAAGAAGGACAGGGGTAGGATATTGTTATTTATGCCAGCAGATCCTGGTATTTTTTATGGCGGCGGATATAAACATCAACATAGGAGCAGCTTGGAATGACCTGGTAATTATGCTGCCTTGCATATTCCAGTCCTGCTTCAACGATTTTTGCAGCAAGCCCTTTGTTCCTTAATTCATTGGGGACATAAGTGGAGGCAAAATCCATTGTATTCTCTCTTAAACGGTAATACAGGTATGCTTCCTTACCGTCTATTCTAACACAGAATTTCTGACTGTCAGTATCGTGAATTATCTCCATATTTCCTCAATAAATAGAATTAAAGATATGTAAAATTAAGAACCGGAACACTTAATAAAAAACTTATGTGCATCGGATCATTTTATCTGCAATCTGAACATATTCGCACCTGTTACTCCTGCACTGCCGAATGATTTTTCCAGAAAAGTGACCTCATTATTATAATCAATCTTAATTACAGTAGACGCCCGCGTACCGTATACAGGTGTTTTAATAAATACTGCCGAGAGATATCTCTCAATTTCGGGATCTATACCGGTATCAGGAAGCAGATCATCAGGATAAACTTCAGGATTTCTTAAAAGTTCCAGGAGGCTGTTATCCTCAGGATCTTTTTTTAAGATCTCCTCCAGATCTATCTTTGACTTGTTAACCTTTGGCCAGGGAGTATTTAGCAGACAATTACTGAGACCATATATTCCCTCGATTTATCTTTTCCAGGGCATTAGTAACATTGGAATAGTAATAAAGCTCATCTGCCGAGCCGAAGACCAGGTTATACTTATTATACTTTGATCCATTTTCTTTAAGGATTGCTGCGTAATCTTCCGGCGATATATCCGATACCAGGAAATCCTTTGTCAGGTCTCCCCTGGAACGCGCATCCTCGTTTTGTGTCAGTCCGCTCCGGTAATTTGTTACAGCAGCAATTCTTCCTGTTTTGGTAATGCCCAACCAGGTGCCGCCAGCTCTAAAATCCTTACCTGCCAGCAGCTCAGGATAATCTTCCCAGAATGCTGCGGGTGCAGTTGGACGTTCATAGAATTCATCACGGTTTGCTGCAATTATCAGTTTATAGTCAGGATGTACCCTGTTGGCAATCAGAAGCAGACACATATTCTTTTAATTTTTAGTTTCAGGATAAAAGATAAAAATAATTTACTGGTTTAAATAAGGATAGCCGCCTGAAGTTTAACCGAATACAATTAAATTTGCAACTCAGTTATTAAAAATAATAGGTATGAAATGGAATTATTTGAAGCATTATATAAACGCAGAAGCATACGGCAGTACACATCTGCGCTGATAGAAAAAGAAAAAATAGATACAATGCTTAAAGCAGCTATGTATGCCCCGTCGGCAATGGATTACCGGCCGTGGGAATTTATTGTAATTGACGACCAGAAGATTTTACCTGAAATACAAAAGATCATTACGCACGCAGAGATGCTTAAGCAGGCAAAATCAGGCATACTGATATGTGGTGATCTTGAGAAGGAAAAATTCATAGAATATAATGTAATGAACAGCTCTGCAGCAGCTCAGAATATCCTGCTTGCAGCACACGGGATGGGACTCGGGGCTGTATGGATTGCAATCTATCCGAATGAAGAGGTAATCAAATCCATCAAAAAACTGTTCAAACTGCCCGATCACATTATACCGGTTGCATTGATATCTTTAGGTTATCCTGCAGAGGAAAAGCAAACCGAAGAAAGATATTCGGCAGGTAAAGTTCATTTTAATAAATGGTAATAAAAAGGGGGAGCATCTCTGCTCCCCCACCGGGATTTATTTATACATTATCTCATTGGTGTGCTCATTCAGGTCTTTTTATACCTCCTCATAGTGTCGGGGTTATGATCACCCGGATTTGATCTTTCAATCTTATCGTCAGAGCCTTCACAATTGACTATTTTAATAGTGTTTTCATACCTGATGATAAGCCCTCGGAACCCGTGCGTCCCCCTTTAATAATATTATCAATCTGTGAAGCAACGGGACCCGGTAATTTATCTTTCAGGTAAGTTATCACAGAATCTGCAGCTGCTTTAGCTTTTTCAGCTGGTAAGCCTGTCTTTTCCGATACAATTCTGATTATGTCTTCCATTTACACTCCTTTTTTGGTCAATGTAAAATTACTTTTACAAAAAGTTATGCCCTGCGGCATAATTAATTAAAATAATTAACTAAAATCTTTTTATGCCCTGTAAACAAGTACCTGAACGAATTGTCACACATTTTTTTATGTGAAGTATTCTATTTCTCCCTTTTTTAAGCCTTCCTGGTGTAATAAATTTTAATAATCATTAAAACGCTTCATTCTTATTTAAAACAATCATAATTTTGGTTTTATTGTTCAATTTTACTAAATGGGTTCTGTTATGAAAAAAATTTTACTTCCCCTCCTGCTCTTTTTCCTTTTTTCCGGACTCTTGATTTCTCAGGATAATCCAACAACTCCTTCAGGGTCAGCATACTGCTTTCAGAAGAAAAGCAATACAACAGGCATATGGATTACAGATAACGCTGCCGCGGATATTAAGCATTCTTATAATGCTTTAAATTATAAGATCGATCTGGATATCTATAGCTGTTTCTTAAGTCCTTATCCTAAATCCTATAAAGGATCTGTCATTTTATCTTTCCAGGCCGATTCTCTCATTACCAGCATCCCCTTGAATGCGGTAAATACATCACTTGTAATAGATTCGGTGCGTATGGCAGGTGTTTCCTTTACTCATACAGCAAATATTCTAAACATTAATCTCGACCGTGCATATACTCCCGGCGAGACAGGTCAGGTCAAAATATATTACCGTCATAATAATGTTTCCGATGATGCAGTCTATGTAAGCAATGGATTTTTCTTTACTGACTGTGAACCGGAAGGTGCACGCAAATGGTTCCCCTGCTGGGACAGACCGCACGACAAAGCAACAGTTGACATAAAAGTTAAAGTTCCCGCAACAGTTAAGCTTGGATCCAACGGACGGTTAGCAGATTCAGTTAAAACAGCCGATACTATTTATTATAACTGGATCAGCAATGATCCCGTAGCTACATACCTTGTTGTAATTACCGGAAAGGTAAATTACAATGTAGATATATTTTACTGGCATAAGCTGTCGAATCCTGCCGATAGTATACCGATGAGGTTTTACTGGAATACGGGAGAAAACACTTCTCAGATTAATCAAATGAAAAGTATTCTTCTGCAGATGACTACGCATTATTCGCAGTTATTTACAGAACATCCTTTTGAGAAGAACGGCTTCTCTACATTAAATAATCAGTTCGTGTGGGGAGGTATGGAGAACCAGACCTTAACAAGTCTCTGTCCCAACTGCTGGTCTGAAAGTTTAATTGCCCACGAGTTTGCACATCAATGGTTCGGTGATATGATCACCTGTGCAACCTGGGCTGATATTTTCCTTAATGAAGGATTTGCCACATTCATTGAAGCTTTATGGACAGAACACACTTCCGGCTACAATGCATATAAATCGGAGATCAATGGAAATGCTCAAAGTTATATGCAGAGTAATCCCGGCTGGGCAATATCAGATCCCTCCTGGGCTGTTAATACTCCCTCAACAAGTGTACTCTTCAATTATGCAATCACTTATATGAAGGGCTCCTGTGTTCTTCATATGCTCAGGTATGTAATGGGAGATACTAAATTCTTCCAGGCTATGAGCTCATATGCAAATGATCCTGCAGTTAAATTTAAGAGTGCAGTAATACCCGATTTTATTGCTCATTGCAGCACACAGTACGGACAGGATCTCAGCTGGTTCTTTAACGGCTGGGTCTATCAGCCGAACCACCCTGCTTATGCTAATAATTACTGGATAGACCCATGGGGCGGAAATGTATGGCAGGTTGGATTTGTTGCAAAGCAGACACAAACAAATACTCCATTCCACCAGATGCCCCTGCAGGTAAAGGTAACATTCAGCTCGGGTCCCGATACAACCTTAACAGTGATGAATAATGTAAATAACCAGATATTCACCTGGACATTTAACCGTCAGCCCTCCACAGTAACGTTCGATCCGGGTAACAACATTGTATTAAAGACTGCTACTTTAACACAGATACCTCCTATTCCAGTCGAGCTTACTTCATTTACTGCAAAGGCAAAGGATAACTTTGTAATCCTTGAATGGATTACAGCCAGTGAGCTTAATAATTCAGGATTTGAAATACAAAGAAAAAGTGCAAACTCATCAGACTGGGTAAAAGCAGGCTTTACAGCAGGTAAAGGAACAACTAATTTTACGAGCAATTATTCTTACGTCGATTATGTACCTTCATTCGGAACCTACTACTACAGGCTGAAACAGATCGACCTTAACGGAACATTTGAATTCAGTAATGAGATCAGTGTTGCTGCAGGACAGGGTCCTGAAGATTTCTTTGTAAGCCAGAATTACCCGAACCCGTTCAATCCTGTTACATCAATAGATTACCAGGTACCGGTTAACAGCTTTGTATCATTGGAAGTAATTGACGTGCTCGGAAATAAAGTTGCCACACTTGTTAACGAAATGAAGAACACAGGTAACTATACTGTTCAATTCGATGCATCATCAATTTCAAGCGGTGTATATTATTATAAGTTTGCTGCCGGCGATTATTCAATAGTTAAAAAGCTTGTTATCCTAAAATAAACAAGTTCTCCTCAGTAGATATATTTGAGTGACAGCCCCCGGGCTGTCACTTTTTTTTAATCAATAACCCTTGCAGCTCAGGGGAGTGTTGATCCTCTTGCCGACATCCAGGGATAAATTTCATATCTAAGTCTTCCTGAAATAATGGCAGGATCAGTTTTAACCAGCTCTTCAGCTTCTTCCTGGGAATCGACATCCATTATGAATATCCCCCTGAGGTCGCCGTCGTGAAGAAATGGTCCTGCAATTGCAAGTTTCTTTTCTTTGGCTAATCGTTCAATATTGTTCATATGCCCCTGCTGAATTTTCTCAACCTCAAGTGAATCCTGATCTCTCGTTGGTCCCTTGTAGAGAAAAACCATATAATATGTCTTCATCTCATATTCAGGATTCTTTTCCTCCTGCTGCGGAAATACACAAACACAAAAAAACATGGCAGCTAAAAGCATCAGCTTCATTTACAATACTCCTTAACTGAATAGAATTGTACATTAATATAATTAAGAAATAAAATTTAAGTCCAACCGTTCATCCCAAAAGGTGCGGACGTGCGGTCGTGCGGTCGTTCGGTCGAAGTTAGGAGAAAATGATATATTTATTCAGGCATTCATCCAATCATCCAATCATCCATTTCCTGTTGTCTGCCTCAAATTGGCCAGATAAAGGCCTTCCCCTTTTACTCAGATCCGCTTCTGACGGTACCCAAATCCTACTCAACTTCGGGAAATTTCTGGATGTGGACCGTAGGTGGGTCAGATTTGGACCATGTCTGTAGCGGATGTATTGGCATTTATATGGCCAATTACTGGCCAATGCCTGTAAAAATTGAACTTTTAACGAACATTTTATTTACACCATGATAACAAATCGCCCCAGAAAGATCATTCAAAGCTTGCTAAACCTTTGTAAAGAGCATGCTGCTGGCTTAAAACAGACAGCTCCAAGGGCTTTACAAGACGTGAGCAAGCTGTTTACAAGCCGTCTAGAACCAGGTGTTAACGAAGTGTTAATGAAGTGGTTTTTATAAAAAGTTCGATGACGATGGTTCGATTCGATGGTGGCAAAATGTAAGGAACGCTCAGTGAGCGTTCCGCTTTGGGCACCAACCGCAGGGGCGTTCCCAAAGAGTGCTATATAAGGTTCCGCTATGGGCACTACCCAGATGGCGTTCTGCGAGAGTACTCACCCCAGATAGCATTTCGCTACGGGCACCACACCCAGATATTCCCGTTGATGCATTCGAGGGGCAATTACCAGGAGTTATGGATATCCGGAAAGGACAGGTGGCGTTTGCAATTACAACCTAATTATCCGCAATAGCGCCACCTATCCCTACAGAATTTTTCTTTTCCTTAAATATTCTACATTAATCGGGCAATCAATAAAAAAAGACAACCTGTGTACGGACAGGTCAACCCTTGATAAATAATTCGCTAATATTGCGAAGTTGACCTGTCCTTCCTGAATGGCAGATTCGTGTATTATGTAAGGAACGCTCAGTGAGCGTTCCGTTATTGGCACCATTCCCGAATGGCGTTCTGCTACGGGCACTCCCTGATAGCACTCTGCTCTGATCCAGAAAGGACAGGTGGCGTTTGCAATTACCACCTAATTATCCGCAATTGTGCCACCTGTCCCTACAGAATTTTTCTTTTCTTTTAATATTCTACATTAATTGAGCAATCAATAAAAAATAAGACAACCTGCGTAGGGACAGGTCAACCCTGGATAAATAATTTACTAATATTGCGAAGTTGACCTGTCCTTCCCGAGTTGTGTAAAATCTTTTGAAGGTCTATTCCTTTCTAAGGAAAGTAGCGTGGGATTGCTTCAGTCGAAGACTCCTTCGCAATGACGACATTTATTCAGACATTCATTCATTCATCTTTTTGGTGGGGGGATATAAAAAAAGGAGCCGAAGCTCCTTTTAATTACTTGGTTAAGATCATTTTCTTGACGGAACTAAAAGTGCTGCCGTCAAATCCTTTTGCATCAAGTCTGTAGAGATAAACACCACTGTTAAGCTTTGAGGCATCAAATTTAACCGAGTGCATTCCCTGGTGGAGGTTTCCGTTCAGCAGGTTTGCAACTTCCTGTCCTAAAAGATTAAATACTTTTAAGGATACAAATGAGGAAGACTTCAAATTGAACGAAATTTCTGTGGAGGGATTAAATGGATTAGGATAATTCTGCATCAATGCAAATGCATTTAACTTCACAGGGTCTTTAACATCATTAAGCAGGGTAGTTGCGCTGAAATCTTTTATTATCCTATCGTCAGGAGCACGGAATGTAGCAAACTGGATCTGGGTATTGGATGTACCGTTAGTTTCTCCTGTAAATACGTGCAAAGAGGATAATAATGTATCTCCCGGCGCCAATTCGTCAGTAAAGAACTCCGGTGTTGTTGCAATGCTGTCGACATTGGGTGCGAAGCAATTCTCACCGAAACAGAGGGATGACATCCATCCCTGCGGCATGGTATTTATTGTACGTACTTCAAAGACTACCTGGTTAGCCTGGCTTATATTAATGATCTCAAAATCAAATACGATCTCAGCACCAAGTGTATCATAGAGATGAGTTTCATTCGCTATTACCTGTATATCCTGCGAATGAAGAGTTACCGAAAAAAGAAAAATTAGAAACGATGATAAAAATACAGTTACTGATTTATTCATTATACAACCTTAACTTGTTCGAATGTCCTGTTTTAAGAACGGCGGGGCATTTAACCCCGCCATTCTAAGAAATTATTTTAGAATATTTAACTTTTTAACTGAGCTGAAGTTCCCGGATGTCATTTTGTAGAAATATACACCGGAAGAGAGTTCCTTTGCAGAGAAAGTGATCTCGTAGGTGCCGCTTTCTTTTACTTCATTAACCAGGGTGGAAACTTCCTGTCCTGTCATATCATATACTTTTATACTGACCGGGGCTCTCTCGGGCACAGAATAAGTGATCTTTGTGCTTGGATTGAAAGGATTAGGATAATTTTGGCCTAAAGCATAATTGATCGGAAGATCGATCTTAACTTCTGCAACGCTGCTGAATTCAAAATTTCCGTTGAAGTCAAGCTGTTTCAGTCTGTAGTAAATAACCGAATGGCCTGAATAATCTGCATCATCAAGGAAAGTATATTCTTTAACTTCAGTGGAGGTGCCGGCACCCTGTACAAAACCGACTTTGCTGAATGTTTCACCGTCGGTTGAATTCTGAATTTCGAATCCGAGATTGTTTATTTCGCTCGCAGTACTCCAGTTAAGAATAACACCATTAATGGAACTGGTGCCTGTAAATGATACCAGCTCTACCGGCAGAGGTTCAAGCTCAGGAACGGCTACTTTTGTTCCCTGCAGGATTTCCTTCCCGGTAAGATTCTGGATCCAGGAAACCAGTTCAAGATTACTTACAACCCAGGCGCTGTTTATAGAAAAAGGAAGGGTTACGATTACTTCATTACCGCCCGAAAAATCAAGTGGTGTACCTAATTCACTTGGAGCCATAAGTCTTTCGGCATAATCAACCTCTGTCTGTCCCTGCCAGTTAAACGGAATATTTGATTCTGTTAAAGCAAGATGTACTACAAGGTTATTATAAGTTGCCGGTACAACTGCAAGTTTTTTTACTCTTAATTGAACATTGTAATCTAATCCGGTATTGGTTCCGAAGATCTCTACTGAGTAAGCACAGTTTTTAGGTTTCCTGCTTTCGTAAATAGGCAGATATTCCGGGTACATACTTACCGTATTGCTTCCGCCGACATAACTGATCACGCCGTCAAATACGGCGGTAGGGAATCCGGAAATTCCGTAATAGGTATTTCTTGCATTGGAATAATTGTTAGTAAATGTATCACCATTATGATACTTTACTACACCTACGGTCTTACCATTAGTAATCAGATCGTGTGCGCCCATCGAGGCTCCGGGGCAGTACTGGCACCAGGTACCTGTTCCTATTTCAAGAATTACCATCTCTCTCACAGTGGTATATGTATCAAATGTATTTGTCTTGGAATCATTTGAAGCATTCATATCACCGGCAAGATTTGTAGTAACGGTTATTTCATAAAGATCATTCGGGAGTGATAATATAAAATCGGGGAATGAGGCTGTCTCTTCAGCACCTGGGGCAAGCGTACAGTTAGTGCAGTTCTGGGTGTAAAGTGTTGTTCCGCCTGACTTGATAACACAGGTAGCGTTAAATGTCTCTGTGTTCAATCCGAAATTTTTAAGTACAGCCTGAGGAGTTAATGTATAGTTAGGATCGTATTCAGGCTCTGTTAAGATTGATTTTACCATTACATCGTGTGCAAGAGGTGAATAAAGCATAATATCATCTATGTACCAGTAGTCAATATTATATGAGTTGCCGTTGAAGAACCAGGCAATCTGGAAATCAGATGCGCCTACATTTGCATTGCTGATTGTAATATCAACAAGCTCTGTAACATTCCCCGTAGGATTAACTCTTGACCATACAGTATTCCAGGCACCGCCGCCCGAACGTGTTGCAACACCAACAGTATAAGCCCCGCTGTAGTGATCGATAGAATGTCTGAACATTAGTTTCAGGTTGGTTACACCGGTTAAATTTATCACTGGAGAGATTAAATTTGTTAATCCGGTAAATGAAGGATTATAATCAAACATACATTCAGGAACTGTTCCGCCTGCAACATTTCCGTCATTTGACTTCCAGTTAGTCGCGTGGGCATCAATAGTCCATCCGGTTGGAGGCACTGTGCCGGAGAATGTTTCGTCAATGAATGTTTGTGCCGATACCACAAAAGGTATCAGGACAACACAAAGAGTAAGAAATTTTTTCATAGTAGTCCCTTTTTGATTTTTAAAATAAACAGAGAATGGTTTATAAGAAAGATCTTTTGCCAGGCTGTGCCTGTATTATTAACTTTGTTTGATAGGGGAATAGAGGAAAAGTTTGATAATTAGTGTAATTAGTAAAATTAAAGACGGGATGAGAGAAGAGCGAAAATAAATAACTGACCATATTCAATCCACAGCAATGAACTAATCTAACTGTCCTTGAAATATAGAAAATAAAAAAACTAAAATGAAGAAAACCCGTATTAAATAATGCTTATCCGGGCTTAATATTTCATCCGGGTGAACTATTGTTACGATGTGATCAATAGAAATTATTATTTACGAACTTTCGCAATAGTCTTTTTTTTATACCTTCAACAAATTAACTTTGCATATGCGGATTCTAATATATAAGGCAGTTTGTCTTACAGCTGTTTTACTTATCGTTCTATTTTCAGGGTGCGAGACCAGTCCCCCCGTTGCCCCCCAAGAGCCTGTTTTTGAATATGGGAAGGTTTTTGTTACATCAAATGTAACAGAAGCCGGGATATTTATTGATAATCAAAATTCCGGAAAGGTAACTCCGGATACAATTCAGGCACTTACAGGTACGAGAAATATAAAACTGGTTAAAGCAGGTTATGCGGATTCTACCGTTCAGGTAACTGTCCTAAAAGATTCTACCATTTCTATTAATGTTGAGTTACAGACAGCGACTTATGGCAAGGTATTTGTAACTTCCAATATTACCGGGGCTGAGATCCATATAGATGATCAAAATTCCGGTAAAGTAACACCCGATACCATTCAGGCAGCCACCGGTTCAAGAAATATTAAGCTGGTCAAGGAGGGTTATCTAAACTCAGCATTACAGGTAAATGTAATAGAGGATTCCACAATTTCAGTAAATATTGAGCTTCAGGAAGAAACTGTAAATAAAGTGGTACTCCTGGAGGATTTTGCAAACGTGAGCTGTATACCCTGTGTTACTTCAAATAAAATTACTCACTCGCTTTCGGAATCCTATGCCGGGAGGCTGCATATTATAAAGTTCCCGACTAATTTCCCTAAACCTACTGATCCGTTTTATCTTGCTGCTAAACCCGACTGCGATGCCCGGATGGCATATTATAGTATTATAACTGCTCCCACAATAATAATTGACGGAGTAACAAGACCCGTATCCTCGGATTCTAATTCAATAAAGAATGCAATAGATGCAGCTTTGACAGAAGAACCTGCTTTTGATATCTCGGTTACAGATAGTGTAAATAATGGAAATATCTATGTAGATATTTCTGTTGCACCTGTTAACACAGCAGGATTGGATTTTAATGATTATGTGATCCAGACTGCTATTGTGGAGAAAAGAATTGATACAGGCACTCCTCCCGGCTCCAATGGAGAGTCAGTTTTTTATGATGTATTGAGAAAAATGCTTCCCTCTTCTTCCGGTCTGGAATTGCTGGAATCGAATTTAACTTCCACAGTTGGGTATACAAACCAGGTACAGATTTCCTCTTCCTGGAATCTAAATGAAATTGTTACAATAGTTTATATACAAAATAAGAATACAAAAAAAGTATTACAGGCAGCGTCTGCCGAATAACTGAATAAATTTATTGAAGAGGGAATACATCCCCTTCGGGAATTTTAGATTAAATCAAAAAGGAGCTGATCGTATGAAAAAACACTTACCATTAATATTCACTTTCCTTGTTTTGTGCTTCACTTTATTCCCATTGAATCTCAGCAATGCACAGGTTCAGAGGAATCCTGTAATTGAAGCCTGTACAGGAACCTGGTGTCAGTATTGCCCTTGCGGACACGATGTCATCGATAATATTCTGGTTACTATGCCTAATGCAATTGCAATTGAATACCACGGACCAACAAATTATGGGGATCCCTGGGCAGTTTTCAATGGGAATGAAATTATAGGTTTGATGACATTCAGTTCATATCCTACAGGAATAATTGACAGAACAAGCGCACCCCAGTCAAGATCTGCCTGGCCCGGAATGATGAACACCCGCTTTAATGTTCCTGCCGCTGTTGATATTACAATGGATAAAGCATATAATAAAATAACAGGGGCTCTTGATGTAACTATACACGCTACTGCACAGAGTAATCTCACCGCCGAATATAAATTGAGTTTTATTATTATGGAAAGCGGGCTGGTTTACCCTCAATCTGGAAATACCGGCGCTGGATGCATCGGCGGAACAAATTATGTACATAACCACGTCGTAAGGTCGATGATAAATGGCGCCACCGGGGAAGCCTTAAATGGAGCTAACCCCTGGAATTCAGGACAAACAATCAGCAAGAGCATTCAATGGACTGTTCCGGCATCTTATGTTGCCGATAATTGCGAGCTGGTTGCCTTTGTTTATAAAGTTGCAAGTCCTCTTTATCTTGGTGAAATTGCACAGGCGCAAAAATGGCCTCTTGTTTCTCCTGACTATGTTGCAACAATAGCAGCTACTTCAACAGATGTGATTACACAAAATAACACTTCCGGTGAATTTACAGTAACCGTAAAGAATACCGGTCTTCTTGACGATACATATTATGTTGAAGGAATGATCGATGGTCCCTCTGGATGGACAGGTGAATTTACAACCACCAATGGTACCACCGGTTTCGGAGAAATGGACTCGATTAATGTAACAGCCAACGATAGTGCCCAGGTAGCTGTCTCAGTAAATCCGAATAGTTATAACGGTTTCGGATACATTACCCTCCGGTTCACTTCAAAAGGAGATTCCGGAGTAATTGCTGAAGCCAGGATGAGAATGGTTACTAAAACCGGTATTGATTTTCTTATCATTGATGCCTCCGGTGAGGGATACGGAGGTTATTTGGATAGTTCACTTGCAAGAGTTGCTGATACTGCTGCGTACGGCATCGTTTCGCGGGAAGCTTTGCTTGGAGCTGGTGCAGATCTTTCGGGCTATTATACCGTAGCCTGGATTGCAGGGAACAAAGCTCCTGTTTTTGTTTCAAGTGATGTGGATCTGCTTCAGGCTTACCTGGACCAGGGAGGCAGATTATTAATTACCGGTCAGGATATCGGATATGATATTATGGACCCCGCTGGACAAAGTCAGTTCGCATCAGATTTTTATCATAATTACCTGCACGCCAATTATGTGCAGAATGCAGGCCCGAGTTACTTCTTAACAGGTCTTACAGGTGACCCGATCGGAGATGGACTGGCATTTTCTACAAACAACCGGTATCCCAGATTCCTTGATGAAATTGCACCGTTTGATGCTGATGCATCGGGTATATTCCAGTTCGGCGGCACAGGTCCTTCGCTAATAGGCATTAAAGCAGCCAAGGATGATTACAGGATCGTTTATACAGCATTCGGTCTTGAGCAGATTGATCACGAGATTTCCCGCGACAGTATTGCTGCAAGATCCTTCAGGTGGTTGATGGAAGGTGTTGTTACAGGCGTTGATAATAATCCCGCTATAGTATACAACTATTCACTTGACCAGAATTATCCGAATCCTTTTAACCCATCAACCCGGATTACATATTCCATAGCCGATGCAGGTCATACATCCATTAAGATTTATGATATAATGGGACGTGAGGTAACAACACTTGTAAACGGATACCAGCAGCCCGGCAGTTATACCGTTGCATTTGATGCAGCATCCCTTTCCTCAGGAATGTACATCTACAAAATTGAATCAGGCAAATTTACATCATCTAAAAAAATGATAGTTCTTAAATAAATATTTGAATGCGGGGCAGTCTTTTAAGGCTGCCCTTTCATTATTAATGGTACAGAAGTATATCCTATCTTCAAAGAAACAGAAGTCTGTTATTTACATTAAGCCACTATTAATCCCCACAGGTGTTATAATGTTCAGAGTTATTTTATTATCAACCCTATTTCTCTTTGCTGTGAATATTTATTCACAGGATGGCGAACTGTCATCAGGAAGAAAAGCCCCCAACTTTAAGCTTGAGAATATGGACAAGAAGAATGTCGAATTAAAAAAAGAAACCGGCAGCGGACCCATACTGCTCAGCTTCTGGGCTACCTGGTGCAAGCCCTGCGTAGAAGAGTTAGCCGAATTCGCGAAGATCTATAATCAATACCAGGCAAGCGGATTTAAGATGTTTGCCATCTCTACCGATAATGAGAAGAGCGTGGCAAAGGTAAAGCCTTTAATAAAATCAAAGGGATATACCTTCCCTGTCCTGCTCGATACTAATTCTGAAGTAGCCAGGATCTATTACGCAAACCCGATACCGTATACAGTGCTTCTCGACAAGAACGGAAATATTGTGTACACTCACCGGGGCTATGTAAAAGGGGATGAGCTGCAGCTTAAGGAAAAACTGGAACAGCTGCTTAAATCAAAAGCTGAAGAATTATGAAACTATTCTCTAAACTGTTTTTTTTAATACTCGCTGCAGCCTGCTCCTCTGCTCTGGGACAGGATGAGGGGGGATCAGAATACTTTATGCCGGAAGGACTTGGATTCTCGAACCAGCTTGAATATTCCTATGATAAAGAGCTTAAAAGGGAAATATTTGAGGACTGGCTCAACCTTGATTACCGTAAAGGGATCTTCGGTGCAGGTATCAGGTTTGAAACTTATCAGCCTAACGACCCTGACCCCTCAATCAACAGGGGCAAGATAAGATTCTCCGACATTGCGTTTAAATATATAAAGACTGAGATCGGTGATTTTGATGAGGGACTGGATATCACTGCCGGAAACTATTATACTCTCTTCGGCAGGGGAATGATACTTAAAAGTTATGAGGATAGGAATATACGCGTCGACAATAATCTCCTGGGCGTTAAAGTCACAGGGAGATATGCCGACTTTGTTCTCAATGCCTTAACCGGTATGCCGGAGAATGCAAGTGCACAGCGCAATGAGATCCTGCATGCTGTAGATCTTGAGTACCGCGGACTTAACTTTATGAAAATGGGGGGCACTTTCGCTTCCAATAAGCCCGAACAGGAAGGCATTGCAAGAACTATGATGTCTTCTCTTAGAATTCAGCCTTCAGTATGGAATTTTGATTTTTATTCTGAGTTCGGCGTTAAGCAAAATGAGGATGTTAAAACCCAGGTATTCAATGATGATGAACTTATAACCGGAAAAGGTTTTTATGCTAATATGAATTTTTATTACGAGGCATTCTCCGTTACCGCCGAATATAAGATCTATGATAACTATGCATACACCTCAAGTGACGGTACTGTGGCTTATAATACTCCCCCTGCACTCCGGAAAGATTATACATATATACTGCTTAACAGGCATCCCTCTCCGCTTAATGCTTCTGATGAGCAGGGATACCAGCTGGATGCAAATTATTCATTTACACCTGAAACTTATTTAAATGCCAGCTATTCAGAGACTAAAACTTTAGGACCCTCTTCTTATATTCAGCGTGTGCTTGGAACCAGTAATCCGGAAGCTCTTCAGCTGAGAGAAGCATTCGGACAACTGAATCATACCTGGAACGATAAATTTATGTCCATTGCTGCTTTAGGTTATAACGAAGAAGGGAGCACAAATACAAAATCCTATACCCCAATACTTGAGAACCGCTGGTATGTTGACGAGCTTAATACATTAAGACTCGTACTTGAGCACCAGCAGGTAGAAGACAAGTCCACCACAGAAAAGTATTATAATGACGTAATGACGCTTGAATATTTACGCTCTCCTTTGTGGAGCATATCGGTTGTGTCCGAAATGCAGACAAAAGAACCTGAAGAAGGGAATTTAGTAAGGAAGTTCTGGAACCTCATTCAGTTTGTTTACAAAGTGGGAGAGCATACAGATCTAAGTCTGCTGGTCGGTACCAGGCAGGCAGGCAATATTTGTATCGGCGGGGTCTGCCGCTATGAACCTGCATTCAGCGGGGTGGAAATAAAGATGTTAACCAGATTATAATGAACATTCAGATATTCGGGACAAAAAAATCAAGAGAGACTCAAAAGGCAGAAAGATATTTTAAGGAACGGAATATACCATTCCATTTCCGTGATCTGAATGAAAAAGGAATTTCAAAAGGGGAACTGGATAGTATATCTGCTAAAATTCCAGTCAACGAGCTTCTGGATAAAGAAGGGAAAAGGTACAGGGAGAGGAACCTCGGATATATGGTTTTTGATATTGAAACAGAGTTACTTGACGACCCCCTTTTATTTAAGATTCCTATTGTCAGGAACGGTCGTGAAGTAACTCTGGGATATCAGCCCGATATCTGGAAGACCTGGTTAAATCAGGAAAAATAAGCACCCCTTAATATTTCTATTTCTTCACAAAATTCAACGAGGCTGAGTTAATGCAGTAACGGAGTCCCGTAGGCTCCGGACCGTCATCAAATAAGTGTCCTAAATGACCGCCGCACTTGCTGCATATAACTTCTGTCCTCTCCATTCCATAGCTGTCATCTTTCTGAAGCATTACTTTTCCTTCAGCAAGGGGGGCATAGAAGCTTGGCCATCCTGATCCTGACTCATATTTAGTCTCAGAAGTGAAGATCTCGGTACCGCACCCGGCGCAGGTATATATTCCTTTCTCGTGGTTATTATAATATTTATTGTTAAATGCACGTTCGGTCCCCTTTTCTCTCAGGATCTTGTATTGCTCGGGGGATAATGATTTCTGCCACTCTTCATCTGATTTCTGATATTCAAAGTCGCAGGCATAGTTGTTCTTTTTTACTTTAGTGGAGTCGGAACCGGCATATGCTTCTTTGGTCATATCATTCTTACAGGAGATAAAAACAAGAGAAAAGCTGACAAATATTAAAATAATTTTTACCATTTTGCATAATCCTTTTTTACTAATAGTTAAAAGGCCGGACAAAGAAAGATGAATCAAAGCTTCTTTAAGGGATTTCTTATATTATCCATAATATGGATTCCCTTCCAAAATATAAAGTCGCAAAATTTATCCGGTGGTGATACCCTGCGTATTATGTCGTATAATATCCGCTATGCAGGGGATCCTCAAGCCGAAGGCTTAAACTCCTGGGATAAAAGAAAAGATCCCATCGCCATAGAGATCATATCACAGAAAGCCGAAATAATAGGATTACAGGAAGCACTGATCTCCCAGCTTAATGATCTTTCATATCTGCTGCCCGGCTATGAATGGACAGGAGTCGGCAGGGATGACGGGGATAAGAAAGGGGAGTTTAGTGCAATTATGTATAAGAAGGATAAGTTTGAATTACTTTCTTCAAAAACGTTCTGGCTGTCCCCTACACCCGACACCCCTTCAAAAGGATGGGATGCTGCCCTTAACCGTATCGCTACTTATGCCCGGATGAAAGTTAAAGAAAGTGGTCGGGAGTTTTATCTCTTCAATACTCATTTTGATCATATAGGTAAAGCTGCACGCAGGGAGAGCGCTAAGCTTCTGATAAGCAGAATAAAGGAAATAACCAGGGGTTATCCCGTAATACTTACAGGGGATTTTAATGACCCGCCCGGGAGTGATTTTTATAAAATAATAACAGATTACCTGAATGACTCCAAATTAGTGTCACCATTGCATACAGGCCCCGATCTTACATTTAACGGGTTCAACAACGACATTGAAAAGGGGGATATTATAGATTACATTTTTGTGTCGGACACTGTCCGGGTATTTGAAAATAAAATAATAGCAGAAAAATTTGAAGGGCGTTATCCTTCGGATCATTTTCCTGTTCTTGCAGTAATTAAATTTTAATAACCATTTAATATGAGTACCAAATGGCAAAAGAATTAAAGCTTTATAAAGTACCTGAAATTAATTCTATTCAGGATATGCTGGTAAAATCGGCAGAGAAGTATAACGATAAGCTTGCCCTCGAAGATCTGACCGGGACTCCAATATCCAGGGTAACCTATTCGCAGCTGTTGGATAATGTCCTGAGATTCGGCAATGCACTCAGAAAAGCCGGCATCAGCGAGCGCACACATATTGCTGTTATAGGAGAGAACAGGGTTCAATGGACCATTTCATATCTAACGCTTATGTCGTTTAATTACATAATTGTACCTATTGATAAAAATCTAACGACAAATGAAATAATGAACATTGTGCGTGAATCAGATTCTGAAGCTATTATCTTTACTGAAAATTTTGAGGAAACATTCAGATACGAAAAGTATCTTCTTAAAAAGCTCAGATGGTTCATCAGTATGGATCTTCCTTCCGGGAAAGAGGGCTTCCTTTCAATGACGGAAATGATAAACAATACATCTCCGATGCCTGTTCATTCGCTGCCGAAGATAAATACAGATGAGCTGGCGGAAATAATATTTACTTCCGGTTCACTCGGCAGGGCAAAAGGAGTAATGCTTACACAGGGAAACCTGGCTACTAATTTAATGGCAATGACAAGTATGATATTTATGTACCCGGAGGACAGGTTCTTATCCGTGCTGCCGATCCATCATACATATGAAAGCACCTGCGGAATGCTATGCCCGATATACAGCGGATCCTCTGTCCATTATGCCCGTTCTCTTAAAACAATTGTGGAGGATATCCAGAAAGTGAAAGCTACCATGCTTCTGGCGGTACCCTTGCTGTATGATAAAATGTTTAAGAGGATATATAAGACTATAAATGAGGATAAGATAAAATCCCTGATAATTAAGCCGATGATAGTCCTTACAAATATTGCAGAGGTATTAGGCTGGAAGGGAGCAAAGAAGAAAATATTTCACGAGCTGCACGAAAGATTCGGCGGGCATATCAGGATGTTTATTGCCGGGGGGGCTGCCCCTGATCCGGATGTGGCAAAAGGACTAAGAGAGTTCGGTTTTAACTTTATACAAGGTTACGGTCTCACAGAAACTGCTCCCATATCTGCGCTGAACAGGCTTGATGACTTTAAGGATGATGCTGCCGGACTTCCGATGCCGGGGGTACAGATTAAGATAAACGAACCCTCTGCTGACGGGACAGGAGAAATTTATATCAAGGGCCCTAATGTAATGCCGGGATATTATAAAAATGAAAAGCTTACCGGGGAGGCATTCGATAACGGATGGTTCAAATCGGGAGACGTTGGCTATTTCGACAGTGACGGCTTCCTTCATATCAGCGGAAGAAAAAAGAATGTTATTATTTCCAGAACCGGGGAGAATGTTTTCCCTGAGGAAATAGAGGATATTATCAACAGGGATAAGTTTGTGCAGGAATCTTATATCTATGGCGAAGCCGATGCCAAGCTTGACGAGATCATTGCTGTACAGCTTGTAATGGACGGGGAGGCGCTTATTGAATATTCCGAGATAAATAATGTACCAATTACCCCTGAGCTTATTCAGCAGCTTGCATCCGCAGCAGTTAAAAAAACCAATGAACAGCTGCCTGCATTTAAACAAATCAGGAAGTTTTATGTCAGGGAAAGAGAGTTCGAGAAGACTACCACGCAAAAAATTAAAAGATACCTGATAAAGAAGAATGTTCTGACTGAACAGGAATAAGTTAGTGCAAAAAGAAAGGCGGGATATACCCGCCTTTTAATTTAATTTAGAATTCCGTTACTGCCTTAAAGAGCATATCCACATACCCCTTCAGCACCTTAGGTCTCCCAGCAGGACTCAGATTTTCTATGCCGACATACCCGTAGAAGCAGGTGCCGTTACTTCCCAGGTAAGCATTCATAAGGTCAAGCTGTTCCTGGGGAAGATCAAGTATGTAAGGACTTCGCGGAATTTTGTAAAGTTCAGGGGTCAATCCTGTTATTAAATGATCGATTAATATATCCCCGGCAGCATCTGATTTCCGCAGCATAAATCTCATATCCCCTGCAGTTTCAGCAGGTATAACATCCGAGAACCTGAAAGCCACTTCAACTAAGGTCATCGAGGTGATCTGACTTCTGAAATCCTGGTATATCTCGTTGCTGTCGAGACAAAATAACGCTTCTGAAATAACTGTAGTCTGGGTACCGTCATCGACCAGAAATACAGGCAGCGAAACAGGTATGTTGACAGGAACAGTATTAAAATCCTCCAGACCGCATCCCTGGTAGGTGAAAAGAAAGATAACACTTGTCAGGAGGATAATATATTTGATTTTTAATTTCATTTTTAAGCTTAGTTAAAATTCCAGTGAGATTCCCTGGTTAAAGAAAAACTGCGGTCCCAGGTTTATATCACCGTGTATGCGTATTACTGAAAGCCTGACTGATCCTCCAAGGGTAAAACGGAAAATATTGTTCCTTACCAGGTTTGTACTTATTTCCTGTTCAAGGAACTGGTTAGGATTAGCGGGGTCCCTTACTCTGAAGGTATAATTAAGATCCAGTGAGCTTCTCTCATACTGAAGTCCGGTAAATAAAGTAAACAGACCAAGTTCCTTGCTTGCGTGTACATTAAAAGCAAAATTATCCTGTCTTGCATAACCTTTTACCTCCATCCTTGAAAATAAACCTTGTATGGAAAAATCGAATGGTATACCGGGTATGTAGCGGCTGATGTTGTGCGACAGCCCCAGACCCAGGTTCATAACTTTTGTTTCACCAACATCGAGATAGGGAAAATATCTTATGAGAAGACGTGTCCCGGCAGCACTGAAAGATGCCTGCGGGAGTATAGTAGGTATAGTCCTTCTGTTTATTCCGGGAGGATAAACTATATAACCGGCAGGACCGGCATAATATCCCCCTTCATTTCCGAATACTGTTGCGGTACTCCGCTCGTTTGAATATCCTTCCGGGAGATCGGGAGTAAAAGTAGTCTGATCAGCAGGAATAATAATTACAGGAGCTGTAAATCCCAGGGAAAAAGAAAACTCCGAAGGTATCCTGGCTGTATAATATGTACCTGAGTTGAATGCAAGACCAACAGCAGCAGACATCGGTTCGATATATTTATTTACTTGTGTTTTATCCAGTGCCCGGAGTCTCTCCTCAACTTGTGAAAATAAAGTCACCGTCATCATCAAAGAAAGTAAAAGTGACCCTATAACACGTAATAATAGCTTCATTTTATGGTATTTCTGCTGTTCTGCTTATAATAAAAGAAAATTTAAGTTATAATATGTGACGCCTTCGACTATGCGTGCATAATCTAAGAGCTCAAGAGGTATTATGTGAGGGGATAGCATTGTGCCCGCAATAATCAGATCAGGCTGAATATTATATGGAATATCCCCCCTTCTCAAGCCTATTTATGCACTTTTCTACATCAATTCCTTTGCCAAGTACAGGGGTGAACAAATCCCCTGTCTTTTCCAATCTTTTGAATATGGTACGTATCGTAAAATCTGCCGGATTCAGTCCTATTTTTACCTCTTCCCATTTTAACGGGGTAGATACTGTCGCTCCCGGTCTTGGCCGCACACTATAAGGAGCTGCGAGTGTCTGACCTCTTCTGTTCTGCAGGTAGTCGAGGTAAACCTTTTTCTTCCGCTTTGAAGGACTCCTTTCCAGACTGGTAAAACCAGGTACTATCCTGTTGGCAAGGCGCGCAATCAGATGAGCAAAATCTTTAGCAATGTCGTAATCATACTTTGCTTTCAGAGGTACATAAATATGCATACCTGTTGCACCTGATGTTTTGGGATATGATGGAGCTCCTGCAGCATCAAGCACCTTTTTAACTGCAAGTGCTGTCTCTACCACTTTATCGAATGCAATTTCTTCCGGGTCAAGATCGATAACAAAATAATCGGGATTATCCTTTGACTGTATTCTCGAGAACCAGGGGTTAATTTCTATGCATCCCAGGTTTGCCATATAAACAAGCGAAGCTTCATCATTGCAGATGAGATAATTTATTTCCCCTTCACTTGAATCGGAGAATATCCTTTCTGTTTTTACCCAGTCAGGAGGCTTAGCAGTAACATTTTTATGAAAGAATCCCTTGTTGTTTATTCCGTTCGGATGCCTTAACATAGATTCCGGTCTGTCCTTCAGATAGGGAAGTATGTATTTGGAAATTTTCCTGTAGTACTCAATCATATCTCCCTTCGTGTAACCCTCACCGGGGAAAAATACTTTATCCAGGTTAGTAACCTTCTGTTTATGCTTATTTATTATAATTTCTTTATCCATTCCATTTTTTCCTTCCACAAGTTCCACGGAAGTGCTGGCAGGTATTTCTTTCTGAACCTCGGTGGTTTTTTTATCTTCTCTTAATCCGAGGAATACCGGGTGTCTCATCAATCCTTCACTTGTCCATTCGGAAAAAGCAACCTCGCAGATCAGCTTCGGCTCAACCCACGTTATCGGGGATCGGGTGCTTACTTTTTGGTCGAAGGGGGATTCTTTTTTAACCAGAGGTTTCAGCAGCTTAATTATATTCCTTAATGAATCCTCATCAAATCCTCCTCCCGAATGTCCTATATACTTTAATTTTTTATTTTCATACACACCAAGTACAAGAGCGCCGAAATGCTGCCTGCCTCCTTTTGGTGCGGTAAACCCGCATATGATCGCTTCCTGCCGTAATTTAGTTTTTATCTTCAGCCACTCCTTTGATCTCCTGCCTGCCAGGTAGCCGCTCTCTCCTTGCTTGGCAATAATCCCCTCAAGCTTATTGTCAACAGCAAGCTTATAGAACTCAATGCCCTTACCTGATACGTGGTCGCTGTAAATAATATTTTCTATTTCAGGGAGAATAGAGGAGAGAATTTCTTTTCTTCTGAGCAGCGGAACGTCCCTCAGGTCAAATCCATTGCAATATAAAATATCGAACACATAATAGACTATGTAGCCTTCCCCGGTACGCTGATAATTTTGTATCAACCCGAAATCAGGTTTTCCTTCATTATTAAGGATTACAATCTCCCCGTCGAGCACAGCATCCATTTTTATTGCTTTCAGAGACTGTACTATTGGTGCAAACTGCTGATTGAATGAATTAAGATTACGCGAGTAAAGATCAACATTTCCATTTTCTATTTCTGCAACAGCCCTGTATCCGTCATATTTAATTTCATATATCCAGTTATCTTTATCGAAAGGCTCATCCACAAGAGTTGCAAGCATTGGTTTAATCTTGTGAGGCATTTTTGCTTTATTGCCTTCTTCAATATTTATCTCGCTGTGCTTCCTTGTCCATATTCTTCCTTTTCCACCTTCTTTGATTTCCTCAACAGTTAAACCGGAAACAACAGAGCGGTCCTGTATTGTTACATCTTCTTCAGATGCAAATTCATCCCTGTGCTTAATAAGGAGCCAGGAGTTATCTCCTCTGCCTTTTGTCCTTACCAGGACAAAACTTCCTCTTAGTTTTTCTCCCTCGAGAAAGAATTTAAGATCACCTTTTTCAAGTCCCTGCCTTAACTGTTTAATGCTGTCATTCCTGTTATCGATACCGGGTGCAGAATATGTTCCCTCATCCCATACAATTACTTCGCCGCCGCCGTATTCCCCCTTGGGAATCACACCTTCAAAAGTTCTGTAGTCAAACGGATGATCTTCCACCATCATTGCCAGTCGTTTTACTTTAGGATCAAGTGAAGGACCTTTAGGGACAGCCCAGCTTTTAAGCACACCATCGAGTTCCAGCCGGAAATCATAATGGAGCCGTGTTGCAGCATGTTTCTGAACCACAAATTTTAATTTGCCGTCAGATGATTTAACCTTTGGACCAGGTTCAGCAGTTTTTTTAAAGTCTCTTTTACGTTTGTATTCAGTTAAGCTCATATATGTTTTCTAAGGTGGGTAAATTTAAGCCCACACGACGCGGGCTTTCTAATATAATTCATTCGGGAATTAAATCCATCTTACGCCTTTACCGCTCGCACCATAAAAACCCTGGTCGTTGAAATATTCCCTTGAGTAATAATACAGTCTTTTTGTATATCTATGATCTTCTTTATACATATATTCCTCCTTTCATACTTAACAGATATGCTGATGCGTAATTATATGTTTCCCGTAAATAAAAAACGCCGTCCTCAGTAGTCTTATTCTCATTCATAAAATAAACAACAAAATAAATTATTGCTGCAATTATCAGAAGCCCTATTATCCAGGGCCATATGGAACTTCTCTTTTCTTCAATTTTTATTTCTGCCATCTTAACTTCATTTCTTATGCCGCTCGTTTATCTTTGGGTTTTTCTTTCAAACTCTAAAATTTAATCATATATAGCGATTGAAACGGATAATAACAGTTAAAAGTGTCACAGGCGGAAAGAATGGAATGAATGAGAAAATGGAAAGAAATTTGAAGAATGGGGAAAAAATGGATGAGTGGATGGGTGGATGAATGTATGAAGAGAGTTCTTAGTTCTTGGTTCTTAGTTCCTGGTTATTAATTTCGTCATTGCGAAGGAGTCTTCAACTGAAGCAATCTGGCATACCGAGGAGTGGATGAATGCTTGCCCGCCGCAGGAGGGGATGGTTGGATGAATGTATGAATATATGATAGATTCCTTTGCCCAACTCAAAGGTAATTATATACAAGTTAGACTATACGATGGAAGAAAAATTAAAGCAGGTAAGGAAGAATAAAAATTTTGAAAGCATTGAACGAATACCTGGTTTTGCGGTGACAATGGTGAAATAATGCGTGAAGGGTGATCAGGCGGGGTTCCGGGCTAAAAGGCCGTAATTAGGCCGGGCATTGTCCGCGCATTGCCTGAGCACTGTCCGGCCATAACCAGGATTTAAATAAGTGTTTTTTAAATTCACCTAAAATATGCATCATCCTGCTTCCCCTCTCCTGTTTTTTATTTTGTTTTCCAGCCTGCGATTAGATATTTTATTTCGTTGTTTATGAAAAAATTTTTACCTGCAGCCCTTGTAATCTTAATTCTTTTCAACTCCGCGGGATACGTCTTTACATACTGGCAGCTGAAAACTATATTCAAGCAGACAGCCCTTAAAAAAATTGAACAAACACTTCCTGAAAATCAACTTATTTTAATTATTACCTCACTTGATGGCAATCCCCTTGATTCAAAGAACTGTGTAAGGGAAAATGATAAAGAATTTAGTTTAAATGATGAGATGTATGATATCGTACGTTCTAAAATCAAGGGAGAATTAATTTATCACTATTGTCTTAAGGATGGTGATGAAAACCATCTTGAGACAGCATTTATAAATTATGTTGAAGGGAACCTCGCAATCCCTAAAGGTACGGTCCCTGTAAAGAATATTATAAATTCTCTTTCAGTCGACTGGGAACAGCTGAACAAAGAAATTTTATTCATCACTGTTTCCGAAAAACTGGTACCTACCGCTAAGCCGCAGATCATTTTTATTTACATTCCGGTTTCTGTTCCTCCCCCCAAAATATCCTCCTGCTGATCTCAAAAAAAGTTAAGCAGACGTCTAAAGTCTGTTATTCTATAAATTAATCCCGGTATAACTATTATGAGGATATCAAAATACATTATTCTATCCGCACTATTGTTTTGTGCAGATATATATTCACAGGAAAAAGGGGAAGCCTTCGACACATTAAAATACGAAATGGAACAGGTCACTGTTACTGCAACAAGATATCCCGAGGAAGTGCTTGAGCTTCCGTATGCAGTTACCATACTTAACAAAAAAAGCTTTGAAGATCTGAGAGGCTACGGACTGAATGAAATACTTTCAAAAGTGCCGGGAGTGCTTGCGCAATCCCGTTCCGGCAACCAGGATGTACGTCTTGTAATAAGAGGGTTCGGTGCCAGGGGATCAGGCGACCGGAGCAACAGCGGAACTTCGAGAGGAATCAGGATAATGCTCGACGGTATTCCCGAAACTGAACCCGACGGCAGAACTTCATTTGATAATATTGATCTTAACTCGGCCGAATCTATCGAGATAATAAGATCAAATGCATCTGCCGTATGGGGAAATGCAGCCGGCGGTGTAGTTAACATTTCATCCGTGCCTTATTTCCTCAATCCTTTTGTTGATCTCAGGGCACAGGCAGGAAGTTTTAATTTCCAGAAATATGCACTGCAGACCGGCGTTCTTCTGGGAACAGGCAAGATTTATGGTTCCTATGCTTTTACAACATTTGACGGATGGAGAGAACACTCCGACAGCAGAAGGTCGGTTTTTAACCTGGGTATGATTTCAGACCTCACTCCTGCGACTCAATTGGGAGTATTTGCAGTGGGGTCAATAAATAAATTCAATATACCGGGACCGCTGACGATGGAACAGTATAATACTGATCCCTCTATGGCAAATCCTACCTATCTTGAAAGGAAGGAAAGAAGATTTAACCGGCTGATGAGAATAGGCGTTACACTTGACCATGCCATAAATGATATGCATTCAATTTCAGGGATGCTGTTTTTAAATCCTAAATACCTGCAGAGATCTGAAAGAAATACCTTCAGGGATTTCACCAGGTATCATCTTGGCGGAAATTTTATTTATCATAATATGATGGATCTAAGTACATCGGTAAAAAGCATTTTAACCGCAGGCTTTGATGAAGCATACCAGGACGGGGCAATCCTGTTCTATACTCTTTCTCCCGAAAAGAACCGCGGTGATGAGCTTACTACCGATAAACGCGAAGGTGCAAATAACCTGGGAGGTTTCCTGCAGGAGGAGGTGATAATTAATGATAAGATAAGCGTGATCGCCGGAGCAAGATATGATAATATTACCTATTACAGCGAGGATTATCTTGATCCAACGTTAGGACTTCAGGAGAAATCATTCGAACGGGTTACCCCGAAAGGCGGAATTACCTACAGGTTCTCTCAATTCCAGAGCATATATGCTAATGTTGGAGGAGGAGTGGAAGTCCCTGCCGGTAATGAAACCGATCCTGCCGGAACATATGGTCAGGATACCGTATATCTTATCAATCCTCTTCTTGAACCGATTATCTCCACCACATATGAGCTTGGAACAAAACACTACATATCGCTGGGACAGGATAATATATTGGAATCATTCAATTACGACATTGCTCTTTATTACATCACGATAAAAGATGATATCATTCCCTACAGAGGGGGAAGATTTTATTTCACAGCAGGAGAGACCCAAAGAACGGGGATCGAAGCAGGAACGAATTTTGACTTTAATTACGGCATTTCATTGCAGGCATCCCTTACATATTCATTTAATAAATATGTAGACTATGTAGTGGATTCAGCTCATTATGGTAATCCCGGAGCCTATGCTGATTATGCAGATAATAAAGTTGCCGGTATACCCGACGTATTTTATAATGCAGGCATAACTTATACTCCCGAATTTCTGAACAGTAAAGTATACCTAAGCTTTGATGTTAGCGGAATAGGGAAATACTTTGCAGACGATGCAAACACTATTGAGGTGCCGGAATTCCATATCTTTAATGCTTCCCTGGGAACAAAGGAACTGGAAGTAACCTCCGGAATTTCTTTAAGAGCTTCGGTTTCGGTTAATAATATGACGGATGAAACATACGCGGCAAGCGCATTTATAAATCCCGATGTAGTTAATGGTCAGCCGGTATACCTTGAGCCGGGACTGCCGAGGAATTTTACTGCCTCTCTTACTTTAGGGTTTTAACCTTATCCTCTTACCCCTTCTCCTTCTAAAGGAGAAGGGGAGGGGGAAAAGGAAATGGTTTTTTGATGCGGGCTGAAGAGTCAAACTCAGGAGTTCACTTCAACTACAATATTTTCTCTCAGCTCGTATTTCCTGCCTGATTTCTCACAAAAAGCATATCCCTCTCTGTTGAAATTCAATCTTGTGCCTGCTTCACTGTACCAGCCGATTATCTTTGCAGGAGCTCCTACTACGAGTGCGAAATCAGGGATATCCTTCGTTACCACTGCGCCGGCGCCTACCATTGCAAATCTTCCGATCGTATTGCCGCAGACAATTGTACAGTTTGCACCAAGAGATGCACCTTCTTTAACAAGGGTTTTTATATAATACTGCGCACCTACCTGCGGATACTTTGAGCGGGGATTAAGAATATTAGTAAAGACCATAGAGGGACCGCAGAATACATAATCCTCAAGTGTTACCCCTTCGTACACCGATACATTATTCTGTATCTTAACATAATCCCCGATGGTAACATTATTCCCGATGTTCACATTCTGTCCCAGTACACATTTCTTCCCGATCTTTGCACCTGACTGAACGTGACTGAAATGCCAGATCTTAGTCCCCTCCCCGATCTCAACTCCGCTATCAACAACGGCGTGGGAGTCTACGTAAAAATTAACTTTATTGTGGAATGTTTCCATAAAATATAATTGGATGAATGGATGGCTGGTTGTTGGTTTAATTATTTGGTTAATATAGCTGATTAAATGTTGAATGAAAACGACAATAAATTTTTGGCTTGATTCAAAATTTAATTACAACTATATCAAAATCTTTCAATTGGTATATTGTCCATTCCAATGCTACATTACAATTCATTTAACCTGCGATGCCGATCTTAATTTAATGTTCAAAAAATTTATAAAGCTTTTCGAAGTACTGGAATCAAATCCTTCGCAATATTGACTCATAATAGAAACCATGCTCTCAGCAATTGATCTTTGATAATCTAATCTCGTTTGAATTTTTCAAAGGACATTAGATTATAAGCTAGATATATTCTTTTATATATGCTTCTGGAATACCCCTCAGGCTTTTGCATGGGACTGAAATTTCTTCATTTCCCTTTCCCCTTTAAAAATAACAGAAGTAAGATTCCTGATCATTCTTCTAACTCTAACACTTAACCCAACAGCTTCATTCCAAACATCAAGATTCCTGTAACCCCGGTTAAGGTTTTTAAGTACACTACTCATTTTCCCCTGCTAGAATTTAGTAATTATTAAAACTATTTATAGGACATCCATTTATTTAATTTAAACGTCCCAATAATAATTACTCAGACAACCATCCATTCATCCATCATACATATCCAATTATCAATGACGGGTGCAAAATCTCTTTCTCACCTTCTTTTACTTTCGAGTTTCTTAGTGCGTATACGAGCTCTATCGATTGCCTGGCGTCTTCTATTCCGAAGCCTTTGCCGGCGAGGGTTTCTTCGTATACTCTTGTGTGAAGATCTGTAAAGCCTTCGCTGAAATGAACTTCTTCACCGTCAACAAGTATAGAGCGGTGTGTTTTTTTACCTTCGCGTGCTTCCTGTGCAGGAAGATCATTGGCATCTATGGACAGCATCCATTTTACATTTGCATTCTCAAGTTCGATGAAGCCTGCCATTTTCTTGGTAGTGTTAAAATGTACTTCGTTATTAAGAGGTTTTCCGAAGAGCCATATCAGCAGATCAAAAAAGTGAATGCCGATATTTGTAGCGATACCACCGGATTTATTCAACTGCCCCTTCCAGGAGAAATGATACCAGGTACCCCTGGAAGTAATATAGGTTAATACCACATCGTGTTTATGACCCTTGTTGGTTTTTTGAAGCTTTTCCCTAAGCTTAAGAAGAGCCGGGTGGACACGCAGCTGCAATACTGTATATACCCTTGCAGTTGTTTCTTCTTCAAGAGATTGAAGAGCATCAAGGTTCCAGGGATTCATTACAAGGGGTTTTTCACAGATTGCACTTGCGTGAAGCCTGAGAGCAAGTCTGATATGCGCATCGTGAAGAAAATTAGGAGAGCAGACAGTAAGGTAATCAAGTTTACCGTTCGGATCTTCCCTTCTAAGCTTTTCCAGGTGCCGGTCGAATCTTTCAAATTCGGTAAAGAAGCCGCACTGTGGAAAATATCTATCCATAATCCCAACAGAATCGTGCGGATCCACGGCAGCTACAAGATTGTTGCCTGTATCTTTTATTGCCTGAAGATGTCGTGGAGCTATATACCCGGCTACTCCGGTAATTGCAAAATTTTTCATACTAAGCCTTAAAAATATTATCCTTTACTATTCCTCTTTTACCGAAAGCATTCCTTGTATCAACGATAATTTTAGCTTCTCCGGCAATCTTTTTGTAATCATAATCAGAGTGGTCGGTACTTAAGATTACCAGGTCGTAATCCTTTATTTTCATAATATCGGCGGAGGTCATATTATATTTATATTTCCTTGTTTTAGGAAGCTTCTGCACGTAAGGATCATTATAATCAACCTCGGCTCCTTTTTCCCTGAAGATCTCGATAAGCTTAAGCGAAGGGGATTCGCGCATATCATCAATATCCTTCTTATAGGCGGCACCCAGTATAAGCACCTTAGATCCGTTCAGTGCCTTCTTAAATTTATTAAGCACTGCTATTGATTTCTCAACCACATAGTAAGGCTGGTAAGTATTTATTTCACCGGCAAGCTCTATGAACTTGGTGTTTATTTCAAATTCTCTTGCTTTCCAGGTGAGATAGAAGGGATCGATAGGGATACAGTGACCTCCAAGTCCCGGTCCCGGATAGAATGGTGTAAATCCGAAAGGCTTAGTGGAAGCTGCTTCAATTACCTCCCATATGTCGACATTCATCCTGTCGAACACCATCTTCAGTTCATTAACGAGAGCAATATTTATGGAGCGGTAGATATTCTCAAGAAGTTTTGTTGATTCTGCTGCCCTGGTTGAAGATACAGGTACAGTTTTAACCACAACATTGTCATAAAGTGCGCGGGCAACTTTAAGACATTCAGGTGTAATACCCCCTACTACCTTTGGAATTGTTGCGGTATTAAAATTTTGATTATTAGGATCCTCTCTTTCGGGGGAGAAGGCCAGGAAAAAATCCTTACCGACAGAAAAATTTTCAGCTGCATTAGCAGAACCATCAGATTCTTCAATCTCCATACTGCCTGCAGCAGCCAGGGTGCAACAGTTTTCTGATCAATTATTGCACGCTGTATTTCAGGTGCCCTTTCAAACATAGGGAGGAGAAGTTCATCAGTTGTGCCGGGGTAGGTAGTTGATTCAAGAGAAACAAGCTGCCCTTTTCTTAAATACCTTGAGATTACCTCTGCGGTATTTACGATGTATGTCATATCAGGTTCCCTGTGCTCATTAAGCGGGGTGGGTACACAAATAATTACTGCATCGGCTTCCGGCAGGCGGGAGAAATCCGCGGTTGCACTTAGATAACCTGAATCTACGGCTTCCTTAATCCTTTTTGAAGGAATATGCTTGATATAACTTTTACCCTTTGTAATATTATCGACTTTCGACTCATCCAGATCGAATCCTAAAACACTGAATTTCTTATGGGCAAACTCGAGTCCCAAAGGAAGTCCGACATACCCGAGTCCGATAATTCCAACTACTGCACTTTTATTCTGAATTTTGTCAAATAATTCCATATACTCTCTGTTTTTAGTTTAGTGAAAATCTCCGTACGGCGGATGAGGTAAAGATAAACTCATTTCCGGGGGATAAATATAAATAAATCTACCTAATATTTACTGAGACCTGTGTGATGTGATACCTGATACTTTACTCCATTTTTTGACCTCCCAAAATGAGCATTTTCGGACGATAGTAAGGCTTAATTTTCTTTTCAGACTTCCCGGCTATATTTTAATAGTTCAAAACCCAACAATTAGAGCAGAATTACCAGATGCTTAACATAACTGCCGATGAAAATATAGCTTTTGCAGAAGAGGCGTTTTCTTCACTCGGTAAGGTAACTTTATTCCCCGGCAGGGAGATCAGTAATACTATTTTACGTGATACAGATATTCTTATTGTAAGATCTGTTACCAGGGTGGATAAAAAACTGCTTGAGCATAGCAGGGTAAGATTCATTGGAACAGCCACGATCGGAACAGATCACATTGACCTGGAATATCTAAAAAACAAGCATATCCATTTTGCAGACGCCAAAGGATGTAATGCACAGGCAGTTGTGGAATATGTATTTACGGCACTGTACCGGACGGCAGCAGAAAAACGAATTAGTTTGAGGAGCTCTTCTATCGGTATTGTAGGTGTCGGAAATATAGGGAGCAGGGTAGCGCGTATTGCTGAATCTATTGGTATGAAAGTAATTCTAAATGATCCTCCCCTGAAAAGACTTACCGGAGACAGCAATTATCGTGAATTAAAAGATATCCTGGAAACAGATATAATTACCCTTCACGTTCCTCTTACTTATAATGGGATAGATAAAACCTTCCATCTTTTTGATGAGGATATATTAAGACATCTGAAGGAAAACAGCATACTCATAAATTCCTCCAGAGGGGAAGTCGTTGATAATAATGCCCTGGCTAAGCTAAATAAGTCTTTAACTATTATAATGGATGTGTGGGAAAAAGAACCTGATATAAACCGGGAACTGCTGAAGAAAGTATTTCTTGCAACACCTCATATTGCGGGTTACACCTTAGAGGGAAAAATTAACGGCACGCTGATGATTTATAAGGCTCTCTGTAATTACCTGGGTACTTCTCCTGTGTGGCAGCCTGACTATCCCCCGGTAGATGACCCTGTAATTTCTATAGCAGCTGAAAATGCTGAAGAGGACGCTGTGGATAAAATTCTTTCTAAAGTATATGACATCAAAAGAGATGATGCAGATATAAGGAGGATCATTACGCTTGAAGATAATAAAGCAGGGAATTATTTCGATAATTTAAGAAAAGATTATCCTTTACGAAGGGAATTCAAAAATTACAGTATCAGGGATATTCAGAAGTCTTCTACAAAGGAAGTTCTGAAATCTTTAGGGTTTATCTTAAGTTCCGATTGATCTATTCTTAGTTAATCCTCATCCTGTATTTCGGGTGGCAGTTTAAACTCTACAGGTACCACTAATTTTGTCCTTACCGGTTTGCCTCTCATAAGTCCTGGAGTAAATTTGGTATAATATAATACCGTCCTTGCTGACTCATCACACCCATATCCGATTCCCTCAAGAATTTCGGTAAGTACCACATCTCCAAATTCATTTATATACAGGAGGATTTTAACAGTTCCTTCAATCTTATTGGTCTTTGCTTCCCGTGGATACACCAGTCGTTTATAAATAGAACTCACACCCCCG
Source organism: uncultured Ignavibacteriales bacterium (assembly GCA_963764685.1). Classification (GTDB taxonomy): domain Bacteria; phylum Bacteroidota; class Ignavibacteria; order Ignavibacteriales; family Ignavibacteriaceae; genus CAVXTT01. Next base: position 317,585 of record CAVXTT010000021.1, on the reverse strand, counting down.
GCAGGCTGCGGCATTACTTCGGCTGCAGTATAATAATCAGGTTCACCCTCAGCCTTTTCTTCAATAATTGGAGGGACCAACAGGTTCTCAGATATTTTTACAGATTCAACCTCCTTTACCGTATCAACAGGAGGAGGGTTTTTTTTCTCGAAAGGCTCTGGTACAATTCTTATCCCTTCGTGAAATTCAAGATCGGAGACAATTACCCCCTCTTCATTAAAAATAGTTGTGGGTCCTTCTCTCTTTCCATTCTCAATATTTATAAATTCCTTCAGGTTGCCGTTCTCGTAATAGGTTTTAACGGGACCTTCTATTTTTCCATTCAAATAAATGCGTTCTTCTTTAATTTTACCATTCTCATAATAAAATTTAGCTTCCCCTTCGCGTACATTATTTGTATAATTTATAACTGATTCAACTGCTCCCCCGGGATAAAATGTTTTTACCTCCCCTTCCTGTGCGTGTAAAACAAGGATCGGGGTCAGAATAAGAATTAGATAAGATAATTTCATATAAAATAAAATGTGAAAGAAATCAGGGATAAAATTAAAGGTTAATCCTGAATAATAAGAGGTATTAAAAGAGTAACTATGAATACCAATATTGCTGAAACATAGAAAAAGTACCCTACCTCAGTATCAAGGTTCAGAATTCCTAATTCCCCCAGCATATAATGCCAGTCGTGATAAACACTTTTACCCCCAAGCAGAGGAAGTTTTTGAGCACGTGCATCTGCAGCATAAACACTGATGTTAATTAAATTTTGACCAAGCCACAGGAAACTAAATTGTACACCTGTCTTATATTCGTTCCTGAAGAAGTACCACGCAAGCAGAGAGGGGATGATGATCTGCATTAATGATCCCCCCATTGTATAGATGAACCTGCCGAAGAAGAAAAAGAAAAGGTGTCCTGCTTCGTGAATTACCAGGTCTATATTATCGATAAAGGAATAGATCCCCCTGTGCCACACAAAATAGAGTGCAATAGGGAGTATAATTACCGAAGGTATCCATTTTTTGAGGTCATCCCACTTTGAATATTCCTTGTATTCGAGCTGATCCAACCGGGCTGTGGTCCTTATTACTTTTTAGTTCCTGATAAGTTAAAATATTGATTTCCGGAGTAAATTACCAAGAGGAGATGAAGTTCCCGGCTGTAAATATCAGGGATGTTTTATATATTGAAGTATTCCTAATTATTTAACCCGGAAGAATCAAAAATAATGAATTACAGAGTACTTCTGTTCTATAAATACGTTTATGTTGAAAATCCTGAGCAGTTTATGCAGGAGCATCTTGAATTCTGCACAAGCAATAATATCAGGGGAAGAGTGTTTATTGCGGAGGAAGGAATAAACGGGACAGTATCAGCACGAGTCAGCGATATTGTTAAATATAAGGAACATTTAACTTCCTACGCCCCCTTCAGGGATATCTGGTTCAAGGAGGATGAGTCTGATGGTCATGCTTTCTATAAAATGCACGTTAGGGTAAAGCAGGAAATTGTTAATTCCGATCTTAATATAAATCCATCGAATGGGGGTAAAAGACTTACACCTGAGTCGCTTCTTGAATTTTATGAAACAGGGAAGGAATTTGTAATTATAGATGCAAGGAACTGGTATGAAAGTAAGATAGGAAGGTTCCGGAATGCAGTTACTCCCCCGATGAAGAATTTCCGTGAATGGAAAGAATCAGTCGATGCTCTTGGAAGCCTTAAAGACAAGACTATTGTTACTTATTGTACCGGCGGTGTAAGATGTGAAAAGGCATCTGCATATCTGGTTGAAAAAGGATTCAAGGATGTATATCAGCTTGAAGGGGGAATAGTAAATTTTACTAAAAAATATCCTGACACTTACTGGGAAGGTGGAATATTTGTATTTGATGAGAGACGTGTTGTAGAACCGAATACCATCCCGGAGTTAAAACAGATTGCTGAATGTTATTTCTGTGGAGAAAAGACATCATATTATATTAACTGTCATAATCTCGACTGCGATAAGATCATTGTAAGCTGCCACAAATGCAAAGTTGAAAATGATTACTGCTGCTCCGATGAGTGCCGCCGGTCAGAAAACAGAAGGAACAGGTATTTCGGATAACCCGCAATGCCTGGAGCAGAAGTCAAATGGTAAGACATTATATCTCTCTTACTTGCCCATAACCTCTATATTACAAGTCAGATTGTCCACTCAAACGGCGGAGATTTTACTGCTACTTAATTAACAACGGCAGACCGTAACGGTCAGCCGTTATAATTTTTAATATAATCGTTCAGATCGGCAATGGATTCGAAAGTTTCAACATCGGGGTAGTCTGTGCTTAATTTTTCTTTGAAAGACTTTATCCCCTGACCTCCGATGATTATTTTCTGCCGGGGGAAAAATTTTCTGATATGGTCTATTACCTCTACAAGCTTCAGGAAGTTTAAATAAAAATTAAAGGATAAACCGACTATATCGGGCTGCTTTGCCTTGATGAATTTCACCAGTTCCTTTGGGGGCACTGAAGCTCCAAGGAAAAAGGTATTCCATCCGCTTGATTCAAAGATATGGGCTGCCATTCTAGCCCCTATCTCGTGAAATTCCTTGTTGATGCAGGAGATGATTACTGTTTTGTTATTTGGTCGTGAAGGTTTAACACTGTTGAAGTATGAGTTCATAAGTGATTCTGTCAGCTGGGAAGCGTTATGTTCTTCAGCTACCGTAATTTTACCCTTATCCCACATCTTTCCTATCTGATAGAGAGAGCGCTGAAAGAGATCGACATAGATATCTATTATACCGGCTTTTTCTGAGGCAAGCTGTTGTATTACCAGCGTACAGCCTGCTTTATTTCCCTCGAGCAGATTGTTGAAGTAATCAAGATAATAGGATTCTTTAATCATCTGGTGACCTTTTTACTATCCAAACAGTAAAATAGTAAATTTGGTTCAATACTTTAAGATGCAGATCCTTTTACTATAATGGCTACCTGCTGGGCTACCCTGAAATTGTAATCAAAAGCAAGTTTTTTATGGTTCACAAGATCTACAATAGTTCCTATAAGGCATAGACCGCCGGTAAATAAATATAAGAGACCCATACCAATCTGCCCGAGAATAAATCTCTGCACACCTGCAAGTACAACAAAACCGAGCAGTGTGGTGAGCATAATCAGCTGAGGGTCTTTTCTTCTTGAATTATAAAGCATTGCAAACTGCTGAGCCTGGTTATCGGACATTTCTTTAATTATACCCTGAACGTATGCCATTTCCTCCCCGTCGAGATTAGGCAGAAGTTGATAAATGTTAGCCATTTGAGTTCCTTTCTGTAAAAGGGTGAGAGAAAAAAAGTAAAGTGTATATTCTGTGAAGAATTATCAGCACAGCGGGAATTCCTAAAGGGTGTGCTGCAAATGAATTATGTATATCCAGCCGGAATAAATAAACAATAGACCTGCCGAGACCGCATCCGGGGCAAAAAGATATTCCGAGATTGTGGAATGGACAAAATGAAATTGTAGTCCCCGTACTGTATATAACAGGAAGGAGAATTAAACCGGTAATCCATATGATCGCTTCTAATGGAAATCTGACAGGATATTTCAAAACTACTCTTCCATTCTTAAGCGAAAAATTAGGTTATATTTATGTGGGAATCAATATTAATGGTTCAAACGGCAGAATACGCAGATTGATGACATATCTTTCATAAATGATGAAATGAGCAAATAAAGATTCCCTCAAAAAAGGGAAAATGATTTGTTCTTCATAAAAAAATTTATCTGTACAATTGGCCTGTTATTTAGCTGGTAAAAGCCTTCAACTCCGACATAAGCACAATACAACTACGCTACTACTCCCATTTTAAGGACGTTTTCCCGCAGGTAGGGCGTAGTTGAAATAGGTTTGAAGCGAATGTATTGGCATTTATTAGCAAAAGATCTCCCCAATGCCTGAGATGCTGCTTGTCCTGCACTCCTTAACGATTTTAGGACTCTATTCCCTTCCTTGACAGAATCCCCTTCGAATAATAATGCTTTACTTCGAGCATTTCCGTGACAAGATCAGCCTTCTCAATTATTTCGGGAGGACAGTATCTGCCGGTTAATATAAGCTCAACATTATCCGGTTTACTTTCAATAAAGTTCAGCAGCTCTCCTTGATTGTAAGTAGTTTGAAATAAATGGATACTATTGCTTCATCAAGAATAATAATATCATACTCACCCCTCAACATTTTTTCCTTCGCAGAATTAAGAGCATTCCTTGCTTTATTTATTTCCTCCTCGGAGGGAATTCCTTTTTATAGACAAAATCATCGCCGCAATGCTGCTCTATTGTAATCCATTCGCTGAGGAGTTTCAGACTCTTTAACTCGTTGTATGGATATTCCTTCATAAACTGGATGATGAGTGTTTTCAAGCCCATACCGGCTGCTCTTACTGCCTGTCCTATTGCGGCGGTTGTTTTCCCTTTGCCGTTACCGGTATATACCTGTACTAGTCCCTTATCTAATTTCATCCGGGATATGCGTCTGCGGCTCTCTGAGCCTGCTTAAGATGACGAAGATCGTGATAGATTATGATCCTGCAGGCATCTCCCAGGTTATATTTTACAAATGAGCTGAGAGGAGAGGTGATATTTATTTTTTTAAGATCGTAGTTTCTGAATCTCTTTATAAATTTTACTATCTCTGAATTCAGCTGCAGAAATTCGTTAACGATTCCCTGATCCATAATAGAGCTGACAGGATAAAAAGGTTGTCTCGTTTTTACTTTCTTAGGATTATCAGGGTGAACAGATTTAATAATAGTTTTCCCCAAAAAAGAATTTTTGAATTCTTTATCCTCTGTTTCTGAATAAGATCCTGAAATATCAGTAAAGATCGGGATGTATTTTTTATCTATCAGCACCAGGTGTTCGAAACATTCTGCAGCGCTCCACCCTCCCGACGGCTTATAGTTCAAAGTATCTTTTGAGATAGTTTTGAATTTGTCAGCAATGGGAGGAATTCCAGCTGCATCTTTAAGGACACTGTCAATCAGCTCAGAGTTTAACATTATGCCTCCATAGTAAAAGTTTCACCAATATCTTTTAATCCCAGTTCTATTTCATAATTCTTAACTGACCTGTTCAGCCACTCTAATGGTTCATCCAGAGGCTCACTGCTTACTTTAAATGTTTTACAATGTACCGGAATAAAATATTTAACATTCATATGCTGTGATGACATTATTAATGCTTCTTCGGGAGTGCAGTGGTTTGAGCGCCAGGGATTATATGCACCTACAGGCATAATTGCCACATCGATATTTTCATCCTTAAGTGAACGGAAAAGTTCTGAATAGGCTGTATCCCCGCCGAAGAGTATTTTTTTATTCTGTTTAGAAATAAGGTAAGCGTTGTAGGATCTGCCGTCCTTCATATAGCCTCTTGATCTGTCCTTCTCCCAGGGAAATCTCCACCCGAAATGTTTAACCTGCACCGCACGGAATGAAGTATCGTGCACTTCATATTTCTCTCCCCAGTCAATTTCGACGAGCGATTTCCAGGGAAGGTCGGAAATAACATCGGATGTATTATATGCGGTAATGCAGTCGATCTCATTTTTATATTTCCCGGATATCTGCTTCAGTGTCTCATAATCCATATGGTCCATATGAGCGTGAGATAAGAGCATAATATCCGGTTTGGGTATCTGTTCGATGGTTAAAGCAGGAGCAGTAATCCTGCCCGGACCTATAGTAATTCCTAAAAAACGTATACCAATCTGGTCGGACAATACTGCATCTGTTAATATTATTGTACCGTACAAGTTCATCAGGATTGTCGAGTGACCTATCCAGGCAATGTTTATTTCTGTGTCTTTCCAGAGGGCAGGCTGGGGAGCGGAATTAGCAGACCGGATCACTTTATCTTCAGTTGAAGCCCGAAGTTTCTGATACGGGAATAAAGTTATGCCGGCAGTGATACCGGAAAGCAGCTTTACGAAATTTCTTCTGTTAATATTCATCAAATCCTAAGTATTAAATCATCGTTCAGTGCAAAACTTTAATCTCAAATAAGAGATACTAATTTATTCAGCTGCTCCTCAATACTGCTGTGTAAGTTCAATCTTATCACTTTCCTTCCGTTATTTGATAACGCTTCGTAATCCCCCTGAGCCTGTGCTGTTATCAATGTACCTAAAGTATAATTTGTCTCAGGTACTGCAAGATCATTTTTAATTTCTGAAGTGATCTGAATAAAAAGTCCTTTACCTGCATCTCCTTTGTGCAGCTGTCCTGTTGAATGCAGAAATCTTGGTCCGTATCCGCAGGTAACGGCAAATTTGTATTTATCTCTGATTGCAGCTCTTAATTTCTGCAGAGCCTGTTCTGTTCCTTTAGTATAAGGAATAAAAGCCATAATTGCAGCATAACTCTGCTGGTCTCCATTTGAAAAGAACTCCTGCAGTAGGGATTTGATATCCCTTGAGTGCATATCTCCTGTTACAGAAAATCCATCCTCATCAAAAAGAATTTTAGCAGCCGGAAGTTTACCTGTCTCCGAGAACGATTTCATCGCCTTGCCGGCAAGTGTTTTTGCAAGCTGTACATTAGGCTGGTCGAAGGGATTTATACCAAGGACAGCACCAGCTGCGGCAGTAGCAATCTCCCATCTGTAGAATTCCTTTGCCAGGTCATAAAGCTCATTTAATTCAATGATCATAACCGGGTATCCGGATGCAATCAGCTGCTCTATGAATGAATCATATTCAAATTTATCATTCCTGAGTTTAAGATACACGAAAGCCCTGTCTTTTTCATAAGCTTCAGGTGCGCCGGGAAGTTCATCTGCAACGGGGAGTATTCCCTTGCCTTCTTTACCGGTGCTTTCAGCAATAAGCTGTTCAACCCATACGGGGAAGCCGCACAAAGCAGGAGAGGTTAAGAAAGTCAGCTTATCTATTCCCCCTTTTGCAAGTTCACCAATTACAGCACCCGTAAGTATGCCCGGATTATTGCTGAATTTATTCAGCTCCCCGCATTTATACATCATCTCTCCGGCTTTCTTTAACAGCAGCCCGGTATCAACTCCTATTAATGCTGCAGGTACAAGACCGAAATAAGTAAAAGCTGAATACCTTCCGCCTACCTCTCCGGGGGTTGTAAATATTTTTAAGAATTTCTTTTCCCTGGCTAATTTTTCAAGAGAACTGCCGGCATCTGTTATTGCAACGAAATTATCCCCGGCATTCTTCTTTCCTTTCGAGACTGCATCATAAAAAATATGATAGAATGACATCGTCTCGGTCGTACTGCCGGATTTACTTGCTGCAATGAATAAGCTCTTTTGAATGTTATACTTATTAAATATTTCCTGTATTGTATCAGGATGAGTACTGTCTACAACAACCAGCTCAGGGTAACCGGTCTTTTTACCGAAAACCTTAAAGAAGACTTCCGGGGCAAGACTGCTTCCCCCCATACCGAGAACAAATACTGTATCGAATTTCTTTTTAACCTCATCAGCAAAATCCGTAAGCGAGTTAACCTCATCTTTCATTTCTTCAGGAAGCTTAAGCCAGCCAAGCCTGTTTGAGAGCTCAACATCCTCCTTCTTATCTTTTTTCCAGAGGGAATAATCTTTTCTCCAGAATCTCTCTGCGAAATTCTGCTGCTCCCAGGTTATCATTCTTTGATGTGCTTTAGAACTTATCTCTTCCGGAAGGAAGTATTTTATACTTGTATTCAACTCTTTAACGATAGCGATTCTTTTCTTCCTCAGTCCCGATATCAGATCATTATATGCATCAAGAAACAGGGTTACCCCTTCCCGGGTCAGCTTTGCTGTTATATCATACAGGTCAATACCCGATTCCTTAAGCCGGTTAAGTTCTGCCTGGGCACCCTTTACATCATCCTCAATCTTTAATACCGGTCTGCCGTGGTCCTTAAAGGCTTCCATAGTAGCGGGAGGCATCGTATTTACGGTATTTCCTCCGATCAGTTCATCCACGTAAAGAGTATCCGGATATGCAGGGTTCTTTGTTCCGGTACTTGCCCAGAGCAGCCGCTGAGGAGATGCTCCTTTATTCTTTAATTTCAGGAACCTTTCACTGCCGAATAATATTTTAGCTTTTTGATAAACCACCTTTGCATTGGCAATAGCAATCTTTCCCGCCAAATCTTTATTGTTAATCTTTGCAAGTTCTTTATCCACAGAAGAATCGATCCTGCTGATGAAGAAACTTGCAACAGAAGCAATGTTATCTATCCGTTCTCCCGAATTCAGACGTTCTTCAAGCCCTGAAATAAATGCCTCAACCACCTGTTCATAGACCTTATCAGAAAAGATCAGGGTAACATTGATATTTACCCCCTCGGAGATCATTTGTTTGATTGCAGGAATTCCTTCAGCAGTTGCGGGTATTTTTATCATCACATTCGGGCGGGCTGCTTTTTTGAACAGCCGCCTTGCGTGTTCAATAGTTTTTTCAGTATCATAAGCCAGCTCCGGGGAGACTTCCAGGCTTACAAATCCATCTGCTCCTTTGGTGGATTTGTAAATGTAAAACAAGGCATCGGCAGTATCCTGGATGTCCTTAACGGCAAGTTCCTCATAAAGACCCGCAGTGGGGATCACCGGATGTTCATTCAACACTTCTTTCATTTGTTCATCATAGAATGAACCGGATGCCATTGCTTTCTGGAATATCGCAGGATTGGATGTTACCCCCGTTACACCGTAATTCTTTATCAGACCCGTCAGAGCACCATTCTGCAGTATCTCCCGGTTTATATTATCGAGCCAGACACTTTGACCGCATTTAGCAAGTTCGAGCAGAGGATTGCTCATTTTTTAAACTCCTGTTGCTTTGAGGTTTTATTCTTCAAGTAATTTTATTTTATTCAATCTTCGTTCAAAACGTTCTTCGGGAACGTAACGTGCATTAACAAAGGCAGTAACAAGTTCCTTTGCAAGATTTTCACCGATAATCCTTGCACCGAGACATAAAACATTCATATCGTCGTGCTCTACTCCCTGGTGTGCAGAATATATATCGTGACAGATACTTGCCCTTACCCCCTTGATCTTATTTGCCGTTATGCAGGCTCCTACTCCGCTGCCGCAGACTATTATACCTTTTTCAGCCTCCCCCTTTGATACCATTTCGGCTGCCCTGATCGTAAAATCAGGATAATCATCTTTGGCATCAAATGTTGTATTTCCCGCATCTTCAACTGTATAGTTACCTTCATTCAGCCATTGTATGATCTTGGTTTTTAACTCATACCCCCCGTGGTCTGCTGCAACTACTATTTTCAAGGATTTTCCTTTCAGATTAAATATTTGGGTTGTTCTGCAGGATCTGATCCCGGCTTAACTGATTCGATTCAAAAAAGATTTTATATGCCAATTTAATAAAATTAGTGGAGAAGAGGGATGATGAAGTGACAAGAGATAAAAAATAAAGTAAAACAGAAGACTATTTACCTTCAGAGCAATTAATAATATCTTTTAGTATTATTTAAAGACCAATAGTTAAAATTTTAGGAGGTGGTTATGTCTTTCTGGGAAGTTATTCTCCTCCTGGTCGTTGCGGCTGTTGCAGGAGGTCTGGGACAGGCAATCACAGGATTTTCAGCCGGCGGATGTCTGCTTTCTATTGTTATTGGTTTTATTGGGGCTTTAATAGGTACCTGGCTTGCAAAGGAGCTCGGTCTGCCCGATTTCTTTGTAATCAAAATTAAGGATATAGAGTTTCCTGTGATCTGGGCTATTATCGGCGCCGCTTTGTTTACTGCCGTGATCGGCTTTTTGGCACCAAGAAAGATTGACTGATCTTCTATCGGTCAGGAGTTCATTCAGTTAAGAGGTAAATATGGGCACACATTTTAAGGGATCAAAAAAAGAGATGCTGGCACTGGATACATATATTAAACTGGCACGCGCAGCAGAAACCGTATCTGCCAGGATCAATTCGTATATTTTTAAGAAGGGATTAACGGAAAGCCAGTTCGGGATACTCGATGCACTTTATCATATCGGACCCCTCTGCCAGCGTGAACTTGGAGTTAAAATATTAAAGAGCGGAGGCAATATTACCCATGTAATTGATAATCTGGAAAAGCAGGGACTGGTAAGAAGGGAAAGGGGAGAGGACAGGAGATACTTCACGATTCATGTAACACGCCAGGGAAAATCATTAATGGATAAGGTCTTTCCGCACCACGTCGAACAGGTAGTTAAAGAACTTGGTATGCTTACCGAGGAGGATCACCGGCAGCTTCAGCGGCTGTGCAAGCTGGTAGGCTTAAGTAAAATAGAATCAGTTATTCCGGAAAGCTGATTTAATCTCTTGTAGGATCTGGGGCAATACTTTCCCCGATTCCCCTAAAAATGATCTGTCCGAAACATTGCTTACCTCTGTTTCTTCAATGTTTATTTCGATTATGAAGGCATTCATCCGTTTTGCGGTAAATACAAGCGACGCAGCTGGATAAACAACTGCCGACGTTCCAACTACAAAAAAGATCTCAGATTGTGAAGCAGCAATTTCAGCGGCAATATATTGATCTTCCGGAAGCATTTCTCCAAACCATACTACATCGGGGCGTACCAATCCGCCGCATTCACACAAAGGCAGCTGCTCTTCATTTATCACCTGATCTCTTCTGCCGCACCGGATGCAGTAATTTCTTTCAATATTTCCGTGCAGTTCATAAATTACTTTACTCCCTGCACGCTTATGAAGATTATCTACATTCTGGGTAATAACAGTAACCGAGGGAAAATTATCCTGGAACTCTGCTATTGCGGTGTGCCCTGCATTGGGTATAGCTTTACTTATTATCTGCTGCCGGTATTTGTACCATTCCCAAACAAGCTCAGGATTTTTTATGAATGCATCAAAATTTGCAAGCTCTTCCGGTTTGAATTTCTTCCACAATCCATCTTTCCCCCTGAATGTAGGAATACCGCTTTCGGCAGATATACCGGCGCCTGTAAAAAACACTATCTTTTCTGATGTAATAATTCTTGTCAGTGCAGCTCTGTCAAGCAGAGGTTTATTCATCCTTTATCTCTTCCCAGAGTTTCTTTGCATCGGAAAGAACTGCATCATCGTTCCTATGACGGACGGGGCTGCTCATTACTTTCTTTAAAGATGCCTTGGCCTTATCATATTCATCATTTTCGACATACGCTTTAGCAAGATCGAAATAGAACATCCTGTAATCAGGATAAATTTCAGCAGCCTTCTTCATTTCTTTAATACCCGTTTCAAGATTTGCCCATCCCAATCCTAAAACTGATCTTGCCGGCGCCCATTTTTCACTGATCTTTGCGTGAGTCCTTCCCAGCACATAATGACTTAACGCCTGTGTATAACTTCCGCCGTTGCCTAATTTTATCGCGGTCTCACAATCATTTTTAACCTTATCAACTACACCCGCTACTGAAAATACACCTTTGAATAACGCTATCCTTCCGTTTGCAATTGCTCTTCTGATATAAGCAGTTGACTGATCGGAAGCTGCCTTTACTGATTTATCTGCATAGTTCAATGCCTTTTCATAAACTGCAAGTTGTTTTTCTTTCTGATCATCATTATTTGCGGGCATATCTTCTGCCTGATCAACATATGACCTGCTGAGACGCCAAAGCACTTCCCAGTCGTCAGCTTTCTGCTTTTCAGCCTTCTGATAATATTCCAGGGCAAGTTTGTTATTGAAGGAGGAATACGCACTGTCCCCTCTTACTTATAAGGTCCTGAACTGTTTGAGGAAATAAGAATGTACCGGTAAATAAAAAAAGGCAGAGCAGAACTATCCGTTTCATATTAGCTCCTTAATTTTCGAAGAGAGTATTATTTATTTTTTCTTCAGCTGTGTCGGGGGATGAAGTATACTTGTAAAGATCGGTTGATATCAATGATAAATATTTTGTCCATCGGGACTCGCTGTTGCCGTCTGATGATATTGCACCTTTGTATGCATTTACTCTTGGCGCTCAGCTCATCTGCCTGGTAAAGAGCAATTGCTTCAATTGTCTTGGGAACCACCGGGGATGCATATTCAAGCTTTCCCTGGTGGCTTAATACAATATGCAGCAGGCAGTTTTTAATTTCTTCAGGAAATCCCGGGATCTTTGCAGCATTTTCCTGCACCGCAAAAGCAGAAAGAACAATATGTCCTATAAGCTTTCCCTTATCGGAATATTCAAATGAAGATTCAAACTTTATTTCTTCGATCTTTCCGTAATCGTGCATCATTGCGCCAGCAATAAGAAGGTCCCGATTAATTTCAGGGTGAATGTCGCACATCAGGTCGCATATCTTTATTATTTCAAGTGTATGTTCGATCAATCCGTGAATATAGGAATGGTGCCACGCCTTACCGGCAGGTGCATTCGAGAACCGCCGCATATTATCTTCGTTGAAAATAATCTGCATCAGGGATTTCAGATTATTATCCCTTATCCGCGTTTATTCTTCCTGTAAATTCTTTTCTCATTTCACCAGGATCTCTTTTTGATTTCCCCAGGAAATCAGAATAGGAAACATTATCCGATCCGGTTACAATTCTAATTGATAAAAGTTTAAGTTGAGGTGAACCCATAAATTCATCTATAACGCCTTCAACCTTTACAAGATCTCCGGAAGCAAAGTTTTTATGGATATCCTCAAAATTATCCCAGACATTGCAGGGGAGGGTAGAGCTCTTATCACCGAGCTCGAGCAGGAGATATTTTTTATTTGTTTTGGTTATCCTTAGTTCTGTTTTTTTAAGAATAAAGAAATGATCTACCTTATCCCCTTTTTTCAATGTGTTTATTGCGGACTGTGAAGGCATTTCAGCTGCTGCTCCTGTTTACAATTTTCAACCTGCTGTCTGACGGCAAATGTGTTATCACCGATCTGTTCAGTAGATCTATGCAGACAGCAATCATTTTTTCATTCTCGCCGGAAATAATTTTTCCGATTATTCCTTTAAATGGTCCTTCCAGAATCTGAACCGTATCTCCCGGAAAGATACCTTCCTGGACAGCTACTTTAGAGCCATGATTAAGCAGTATTTTAAGATTTTCTATCTGCCATTCCGGAATCCTGGCAGGACGTCCTTTATCGCTGATGCATCTTATGATCGAGCTCTGCTTAAGAGCCAGCAGCCGGTGTTTCTCATCGGCATAAATAAAAATATAGCCTTTAAGAACAGGTTCGATGATCTTCTTTTTCCGGTCGCTCCAGTTCCTTAAAGATTCGAAAACCGGCAGGTAATGAACAACATCAGCGCCGTCAAGCTGTGCCGAAGCTTTAAATTCACTCCTCGGTTTTGTATAAAGCGCATACCAATGAGGAACTTCCGGTATGCGGATATCAGGATCCATTTTAGCTTGCGATCACATTTGTCCTGCCGATTGAATAATATGTAAACCCGCTTTCCTTCATTTTTTCAACATCATAAAGGTTCCTGCCGTCAAAGATGAGGGGTTCTTTCAAGCGGGTTCTCATAATATTAAAGTCGGGATTCCTGAACTCATTCCATTCGGTTACTATTATTAATGCATCCGTATTTTCAAGTGCGCTATACGCTCCATCGGCATAGTTGATACTATCTCCAAATACAACCTTTGCTGTTTCAATTGCTTCCGGATCATACGCTGTAACAGCTGCTCCCTGCTGCAGGAGTTTTCTTACAAGCTTAATAGAAGGAGCTTCGCGCATATCATCTGTGTTGGGCTTGAATGCAAGTCCCCACAAAGCAAAATGCTTCCCTTTAATATTGCTCTTATAATGATGCTCAATTTTATCGTAAAATCTTTCAACCTGTTTCCTGTTCACTTCGATAACAGATTTAAGGATCTTAAAATCATATTTGTTTTCATTTGCAGTATTAACAAGGGCAATTACATCTTTGGGGAAGCAGGAGCCGCCATAGCCGACACCCGGAAATAAAAATCTTTTCCCGATCCTTGTATCTGACCCGATGCCGATTCTAACTTTATCAACCTGTGCACCGGTCAGCTCGCACAAATTAGCGATCTCATTCATAAAGGAGATCTTAGTTGCCAGGAAGGCATTTGCCGCATACTTTGTCATCTCTGCCGACTTTTCGTCCATATAGTAGATCGGGTTGCCCGAGCGGACGAACGGCTCATATAATTCATCAATAATAACTTTTGTCTGTTCACTGCTTGTTCCTATAACCACCCTTTCCGGTTTCATAAAATCTTCAACAGCCATTCCCTCACGCAGGAATTCAGGATTGGAGGCAACATCAAAATTAAAATCAGGAGCAAATTTCTTAACAGCAGCTCTTACTTTTTCGCTTGTACCGACAGGAACAGTGCTTTTATCTACAAGCACTTTAAAATCCAGCTGCGGCTCATCCCTGAATATCTTACCGATCTCGGATGCAACATCCAGGACATACTGAAGATCCGCACTTCCGTCTCCCCCCTGCGGGGTGGGAAGGCAGAGGAATATTATTTTTGATTTAAGAACAGCTTCACGCAGATGAGTAGAAAATTCAAGACGGTTCTTTTTGATATTTCTTTCGAATAGAATTTCAAGTCCGGGTTCATAAATCGGGATTTCCCCATTCTTCATCTTTGCTACTTTGTTTTCATCGACATCTATGCATATTACATTATTTCCGGTCTCAGCAAAGCAGGTTCCTGTTACCAATCCTACATACCCCGTACCAATAACAGCTATATTCAAGTGTGCTCCTTAATTTTCAGACTCAAATATAAATAATGGCAGGACAATTAGGAAAAAAGTTCGATAGTGCGATGGTACGATGGTACGATGGTACGATGGTATGATGGTATATAGGGGTTATGGCGGTCGGGAATTTTCCAAATAAAATTTTCAGTTTTATTTAGGTAAGATTTAGCTCTAGATAGCATGTAAATGGCTTCATGAGGGCATATAAAGAGCTTGCCGGGTGGTGTTTTAGTACAGAACGAACCCTTTTATTAGCACTTTGGCTTAAGTCTGCTATCTTTCCAGAGCGATTTATGACCTCAATTTAAACATAGTGATTTCTAAAAATTTGAAAACGGATATCTGGAGGCAATTATAAATGCGATTTTCTTCTAACGCGCCTCCACCTCGACCTGCAGAACGGCTGTAGGGGAGGACACTGGCCTCCCGTATTGGCTTAAATTTTATGGATCCCTATTCGCCAGACCGCTTCACTGGGGATTCGTGCAATGACCCACGAATTATTCTTCTTTGATTTTCTGTTTTTCGATCTGAAGGTCGCGGATGGTTTTTATTATGCGGAGCTTTTCTTCTTCTAACGCAGCTTTTTCTAAGGAGGAGTGCTGGGCATTAATCTTTTCATCTATTCTCAGGAGTTTGAAATTCCTGATGGTATCTGCTGCTAATCTATATAAATTCCTTTCTGCTGCCCCTTCTTCGGAATCAGACCAATTCCTGCTTATGGAGTATTCATCAAAGGTAATCTTTAATATATACTGCTGGGTTTTCTCATCTGTAAATTTATCAATCAATGAGGCTGCTGTAAGATCACCGTCTGCATCAAATACTTCAATTACCTTTTGTTTTATTTCCTCATGGATGGGAAGCAGGAATTCCTCTTCGTACAGATTATTCCGGATCAGCTCAATTATTTTATAGTTACCCTCAAAAAGAAGCTTAATAATTGCCTTCTCAACATTGTAAAGGACAAGATTAACACGTGCGGTCTGCTCTTTTTTCTGTCCCGGCAGAGTTCTTGATTCTGCCGTCTGTTCTGTCTGTTTTGTCCTGCGCAGCAGCTTATCAACTTCCGATTCTATAAGCTTTTCCCTTAAGTTAAATTTTGCTGCAATGGATTTTATAAGCAGCTGTCTTTTCAGATCATCTTTAATCAGTACGAACGGCTTCACCAGTTCCCTTATTGCCTCTGCAGTTTTTGCGGGATCATTAAACATACCCTGTTCCTTGTAATACCTCGTCTGGTATTCAAGAAAATTCTCTGCCTTATCGATCTCCTCTTCGAATTTATCCTTTCCGTATTTAGTCACATACGAATCGGGATCCTCTCCTGCAGGAAGGGTTACGATCTTTATCTCCATATCCCGCTTTAATAATATCTCAATGCTGCGCATCGATGCCTTTATGCCGGCAGTGTCTGAATCAAAAAGCAGGTATACGTTTTTAGAATAACGGGAAAGCAGCATTACCTGGTCGTCTGTAAGTGCAGTACCCGAAACCGCAACCACATTCTTTATTCCTGCCTGGTATAGCGAGATCAGATCCATATAACCTTCAACAAGGATGACCTTATTCAGTTTTCTGATCTCATCCTTTGCAAATGACAGCCCGTAAAGTATTCTACCTTTATGGTATATCTGCGACTCCGGTGAGTTAACATACTTGGCAAGTTTATCGTTCTCCTCAAATATCTCTTCCGGCAAAGGCTATCACTCTTCCGTTAGGGGAAAAGATGGGGAAGATTAGTCTTCCGTAAAACCTGTCGATCAGCCTGCCGTCGTTTCCTTTTAATATAAGTCCCAGCTCTACTGCTTTTTCTATATCGATCTTTTTAGATATGAGATGATTTACCATTGCATCCCTTGTCTGCGGGGAATAACCCAAACCAAACGACCGCAAGGTGGCGGGCTTTATCTTTCTTCCTGAAAAGTAATCCCTGGCTTTCTCTCCTTCATCATCCTTAAGCAGGCTGTCGGAAAAGAATCTTCCGGCAATACTATTCAGGTCGTATAATATCTCAGTTTCGCTCTGCTGTTCGCTGCTCTGATAATTATCGAACTCAAGTGTTATGCCTCCGCGCTCTGCAAGTTCCTGTACCGCTTCAACAAATGAGATCTTCTCATATTCCATTAAAAACTTGAATACATTGCCGCCGGAATGGCATCCGAAGCAGTGAAATATCTGTTTTTCTTCGTTTACTGTAAATGAAGGGGTTTTTTCATTATGGAAGGGGCATAATCCTATAAAATTCTTCCCTCTTTTTCTAAGCTGTACAAATTCCCCGACCAGGTCAACTATATCGGTAGAGTTTCTTATTTCTTCAATTTTTGATTCGGAAATTCTCATCTGTTGCCGTATATCGTGCAAATAAGCACCCGTTTTGGGAACTATTCTTACGATTTTTGTATTTATATTTTATAGGATCGTAATTCCGGCTTCTTATCATTAATAAAAAACAGGGATAGAATTTAACTAAAGATTTATGATTGAATCAATAAATAATTTAAAAACATACTGCAATAGTCTTACTAAATATTCCCGTTATAAAACCAGGGAAGTTCCGATAGGGGATATACCGCTCGGCGGAAATAATCCCATCCGCATACAATCGATGACCACCACCGATACTATGAATACAACTGCAACCGTTGAGCAGACGATCCGTATGGTTGATGCGGGATGCGAATATGTGCGCATTACGGCACCTAGCATAAACGAAGCAAAGAATCTTGAAGCAATAAAAAAGGAATTACGCGCCAGGGGATATAATGTGCCTCTTATTGCGGATATTCATTTTACTCCCAATGCTGCAGAAATGGCTGCAAGGATAGTAGAAAAGGTAAGAGTGAATCCGGGCAACTATGCCGACAAAAAGAAATTCGAAATAATTGAATATAACGATACCCAGTATGAAGCAGAACTTGGAAGGATAAGGAAAAAATTCCTGCCTCTTGTTAAGATCTGCAAGGAGTACGGGACGGCAATGAGGATAGGGACAAACCACGGCTCCTTATCCGACAGGATTATGAGCCGCTTCGGCGATTCACCTCTCGGTATGGTAGAGTCCGCTCTTGAATTTGTGCGCATATGCGAGGAAGAAAATTACTATAACATCATCCTCTCAATGAAAGCCAGCAATCCGCAGGTAATGATCCAGGCGTACAGACTACTCATTCAAAAGATGGAAGCTGAAGGGATGAATTACCCGCTGCATCTTGGTGTGACTGAAGCAGGCGGCGGGGAGGATGGAAGAATTAAATCAGCCGTCGGTATCGGCGCACTGCTTGAAGATGGTCTCGGTGATACTATACGAGTTTCACTTACCGAAGATCCTGAATTTGAAGCACCTGTGGCAATATATCTGGCTGACAGGTATAAGCACAGGAGCGGTCATCAGTCGATTAAACCTGTAGAGAATTTAAACTACGATCCCCTTGAGTATAACAGGAGAGCAGCACATCCTGTTCTTAACATCGGTACGGGAAATGTACCGGTTGTGATTGCAGATTACAGCAAAAGGGATCTGTCCTCTCCTGAATCTCTGCAGGATATAGGTTATTTTTATGATTCCGCTACTGATAAATGGAATCTTAACGATATAGCAGCCGATTATATATACCTGGGTGATAAAAATTTTTCTTTTCCTGTGCCCTCCGGATTAAAACCTATTTATGATTATAAGCGTCTAATAGATAATATATCTGCTTTTGAAGGATTTCCTCTTCTGACTGCAGATGAGTATCTGACATCCGGTACCCTGCCGGGCAAGCTTAAATTTGTAACGGCTGATATACATTCTATAAATGATTTTTTGGCAGGGCGTCTGCGGGAGGATAACTCTGCTTTGCTTGTCCTTACTACTGCAAACAAGCACGGAATGGCTGAGCAGCGCCGTGCGTTTATTGAATTGAATGAACTGAAGATCAATAACCCGGTAGTAATCAAAAGAGAATACAGCGATTTGAATATTGAACAGCTAAGGTTATATTCTTCTACGGATCTCGGCTCTTTGCTTATTGATGGATTCGGCGACGGGCTTTGGTTGTCCTACACAGGTAACCTGGAAGAGGAACAGGATAAGACACATTCCCGGAAGTTCATTAAGAAGGAGTCAACTGAAAAAATTATTAACAGACTCCTTTTCGGGATACTTCAGGCAGCTCGTGTAAGGATATCGAAGACAGAATATATTGCCTGTCCTTCCTGCGGACGTACATTATTCGATCTGCAGGAAACGACAGAAATGATAAGGAAGAGGACTGAGCATCTTAAAGGGGTAAAGATTGCAATAATGGGATGCATCGTTAATGGTCCCGGTGAAATGGCTGATGCCGACTACGGCTATGTAGGTTCGGGTGTCGGCAGGATTACTCTTTATAAAGGGAAAGATATTGTCCGCAGGAATGTTTCTTCGGATGATGCCGTAAATTCCCTTATTGAAATTATCATAGAAGATGATAAATGGATCGAGCCTGTGTGAGTTAGATACACCTTGATACAGGCAATGATTATTACTATGGCCCGATTCTTGCGATTTGTTGTTTAATAATATATATTGGAAAGCTATGTTAAGAACGAAAATCAAAGATTTGCTCAAAGACATATTCACTCTTGACGCAATAAAAAGGAAAAGAACTTAAAATGCACTTCAACTACCAGAAGTGCATTTTTTTTTGATATGACCGGTAATGAGATAATAAAGTATTTAGAAGAATGGGCTCCCAAGGAAATAAGCTGGCAGAAGGATAATGCCGGCCTGCAGGTAGGTACAGGATCTGCTGAGATTAAAAACATATTGCTTGCTCTGGATGCCACAGAGGAAGTAATTGATGATGCCCTCGATAAAGATTGTAATTTTATAATCACGCACCACCCGTTACTATTTTATCCCCTGAAGAAAATAAATACTGATGACGGCAGCACATCAGCACTTGCCGCACGGCTGATTAAAAACGATATAACGCTCTATTCCGCTCATACCAATCTTGATTATACTAAAGAAGGTGTAAGCTTTTCTCTCGCTAAAGCATTGAACCTGCATAACGTTACATTCCTTTCCCGCTTGAAGTTAAACCAGTACAAGTTTACTGTATTTGTCCCTGCTGCAGATGCAGATAAGGTAGCCGATGCAATATTTAATGCGGGCGGCGGCAATATAGGGGAGTACAGCAGATGCAGCTTCAGGACAGCAGGCACCGGAACTTCCGAGGGTTCAGATGAATCAGATCCGGCAATAGGAGAAAAAGGGAAGTTCACTACGATCAAAGAAGTAAAGATCGAAGTTATAATTGATGCATGGATTCTTAATAAGGTAATCGCAGCAGTAAATGAAGTGCATCCTTATGAGGAACCCGCTTTTGATCTCATTCCGCTTCACAATGCCGCAACACGTTATGGTGCAGGTGCAGTCGGTATGCTTGCCAGACCGATGCCTGCAGATAAATTTTTAGAGCATATCGCGAAGAAGCTGAATGCTCAAAGCTTAAAATTTTCCGAACCGCGCGGAGGAAAGATCAGCAAAGTAGCTGTATGCGGAGGCTCAGGGAGCGAATACCTGGCTGATGCAATAAATGCCGGAGCGGATGCATTCATAACTGCGGATGTTAAATACCATACTTTCCAGGATGCAAGGAATAAGATACTTCTAATTGATGCGGGACATTATGAGACAGAAATTTTCTCTCTGGACGAGCTCCAGAGAAGACTTAAAGCCTTCATTAAGGCTGATAAGATAAAAGTAATAAAGTTTAGCGGGTCATCGAACCCGGTCAATATTTATAATAATTAAGGAGCTGAAACAAATTGTTTGACAGGTTAAAAACACTATACGACCTTCAGCTGCTGGATAACCAGTTGGATGAACTTTCGGAGCTGCGGGGAGACCTCCCCAATGCCGTAAAGGACCTGCAGAAAAAAATCGATAACCTGCAGATGGAAGTTGAATCCAAGGACCAGCAGAAGAATGAATCCCTTCAGAAAAGGGAAGGGAATGAAGAGGAAATTGAGAAGCTGAAGAATAATCAGAAAAAGTTTAAAGCCCAGCTGTACCAGGTAAGGAACAATAAGGAATACGATGCCCTGACAAAGGAAATTGATCATACCGATGAGCAGGTTACAAAACTTGAGACAGAGAATAATGCTCTTGCCGATCTGAGCAAACGGCTTAGTGAAGAAATTGAAGAGATCGCTCCCACGCTTGAAGAGCTCCGCAATGAGCTGAAGGTAAAGGAAACAGATCTTAAAGAGATTGTTAAGACAAATGAAAATGAAGAGCACAAGCTTCAGGACGAGCGCAAAAGGATAGTTGAGGAAGTCAAGAAAGCTGATTACTCCGCTTATACGAGAATAAGGACAGCCAAAAAAGGTAAGGCTGTAGTTACCATTAAAAGGAATGCCTGCAGCGGCTGTCATAATATTGTCCCATCACAGCGTCAGCTTGAGATCAGAAGGAACAACAGGCTTTTCTTCTGCGAATACTGCGGCAGGATATTAATATCCCCCGAAGTAGCAGATACCTCTCAGGACGACGCCTGAAAAAAGCCGAAGCTGATAAATAGGTTTTTAGTTCTTAGTTCCTGGTTCCTCCTGATGGATGAATGGATGAGTGGATGAATGTATGAAGCACAGGTTATTAGTTCTTAGTTCCTGGTTAATAATGTCGTCATTGCGATGAGTCTTCGAAGAAGCAATCCGGCGTACTGAGGAGTGGATGAATGGATGGGTGGATGAATGTATGAAGAAAGGGTTCTTAGTTCCTGGTTAATAATATCGTCATTGCGATGGAGTCATCGAAGAAGCAATCCAGCGTACCTGGCAATGTATCGAGATAACCGGCAGTTATCACTCTGCAGCAATGAGCTTCCACTACATAATTCTTTGTGCCCTTATGTTCCTAATGTGGTTAAATGCCCTTTGCCCTGGTATTTATTTCCCGCCATATGATTCACTTTGCACCATGGTTGTTTCACATTCTTAAACTTCCTAAGTTAAAACATAGGTTATTGAAACAGAGTTTAATGCAGGAGATCTAGCCGGCGGCATATACTTATATAAGATACAAGTAACCGTATATATATTCATGCATTCATCCACTAATCCATTTATCCATTCTCTGTTACTACTCTTATTAATTCTTTCACCCTGTGAGATTATTAACGCACAGGAATTCCCTGTGGGCACGGGAAGTTTTTTGAGTGACCCTCACTATAGAGGCATAACCCTGCTTGACCCCTCCAGATTTGATCAGCTGAAAGAGCTGGGGATAAACTTTATAGTTCAGCGTGCCGTAAAATCAATGGGGGAGGAGAGGGCATCCAACCTTAAGCTGCTTGCAGAGTTCCCCTATATACTTGCACTAAATGATTCAGGCACCGGTACCGGTAATTCAAACTATGATGCTGATGAACCGGAGAACACCGACTGGATTAACTACTTCACACAGGCAAAGTACAGGAAATGGGAAGCCGAGGGGGATAATATATTTAAGGGGAATGTAAGGATTAAACATAAGCACGGTGAAATATATTCTGACGGCAATGTTTCCGGATGGGCAACAAACAATAGTACTAAACCGGGCGATCTTATCATGTATGGTCCCGATTACTGGCAGTATCCTAAGTACACATTCAGTAACCCCGAGTGGAATCCTTTCCCGGTTGTTTATAATGCTGCCTTCACAATGAGGATTGATTCAAAGCCTGCATCGGCAGTGCCGGTATGCAGTCTGGCAGTAACTATGTCGTTTAAGGAGAATGATATTGTCCGCGAGATCGTTCTGCAGAACAAAACACTGACTACTGCAGATTTCAGTGGTAACCTCTACACAGAATTTATTTTGCAGTATGATTACCGGAACTATATAAATCTAAGCGGATCAAAGCCCGGTTATAATCACGGTAAGCAGGTGCAGTTCAAAGTAATCTGGCTGGGCAGCAGAAAATTATATATTGATAAAATTGAAGTTTATGATCAGACGATATGGGGAAAGTACTTCAGGACAGCCAGAGGTTATAAAGATATGATCTCATTCATCAGTTCATACGACAAAAGTTTTGCTGCAGGGAATCCTGCTTTCTATTCAAGACTTAAATATTATCTCACACTGGATGAGCCTCATTCAATCGACTGCTACGAGCCTCTCCGCAAAGTGCAGGAGATACTTGATTCATTAAATACCGGAGCAGATCTTATCACTCACTGGTTCCCGGGGTGGGATGCTCTGCGGGACGGAGATAATACCTGGGATCAGTATTATCCCCTGGTGAAGCCTCATAAGCTTCATTTCTGGTATGCCCCTTTTACCTGCAATTCCAATAGTGTACCGGATAACAGTGATTTTACTCTCTGGTTTTTCAGATACAATCTTCAGTATGCGGCAAAATACCAGCCCGGTTTTATGCTTGCTGCACAGACATTCGGTTATCAGAAAAATGACGGCACCTACGACCGATGGATGACACCAACTCCGGCAGAAGTGAAAGCCCAGACAATGCTTGCACTTGCGCACGGATGCAAAGGCATATGGTATGAGGGATATTATTCGGAATGTCCAAAAGGAAGTACGCAGTTCCAGGGACTGGTTAAATGTCCCGACAGCAGCTTTGCACCAAGGGATATCTGGTACACAGTTAAAGAGATTACCGCAAGACTGAAAGGTCCTCTCGGCAATACCTTAATGTCGCTTGAGTATGATACAAAAAATGATTCAGGATACCTGAGGTTATATCCAGGACCAACCAGCAGGGATATGATTGATAAGGTGACAGCCGGGACTGTACAAAAGAGATATCTTCAGTTAAGTAGCGATAACTCTTCTGATGTTAATTTTCATGCGGGCTTCTTTAAGAGTTCCTCTCAAACAGACAATAATTATTTCCTCCTCACCAATCTCAATACGACAAAAAGCAAACAAATAAATGTCAGGGCAGATCGTAACGGATATCATAATAATAACATACGCTTCAGAGATATTGAGCCGCTTCATAATTTAGATACCACCTATTCTAATTTCTTATCTCTGAATATGATGTTTCCCCCGGGCGAAGGATACCTCTTCCAGGTTGCTCCTGTAATTAAGAATGGCGGTAAACTTTTTTACAATGATACTGTTAAAACCGGTGATACTGAGCTTACTGATAATATGATCATTAAGGATGGTGTTATCCTTACGATAGAAAATGATCTGACTTATACGATTAAAGATACAATTACCCTGGAGGGGAGCGGATCTATAAATGGTGCCGGTTACATAAACATAGTCCCAGATGGGGAGATTATTACAAGTTCCTGGCAGAGTTCAATATTTAAAGGTGTTAATGGAGATCACCCAGGAATATACATAAGCAAACCATTAAAAGAGAAACAGCCGGCAAACTATCAGGTATACAGAAAGAAAGACACGTCGGATTTTATACTTATCGGTGATATTTCGGGTACCTCTATGGAATTCATTGATTCCACGACAGTGATTTTAAAAGGTTCAAGGCAATCCGGTGACGCTGCAGAATATTATATAAAAGCTAATATTAACGGAGTTTATAAAACGACTAATATAATAACGTATGCGAGGGTGGAATAACTGGACCAATCAGACAGGTGTCGTTACGACGGATGTCTAAATATTAATGATTTACATTTTGGGATATACTGTAAGGAACGCTCATTTTAAATTTATACCGGCATTGAGGAGAACTTGTTTTATTAAATGCCAATATAGCCGCTGCAAACCTCATCCAACTCCGTCTTCATTACGGGAAAACGTCCTTAAAATGGGAGTAGGAGCGTAGTTGTACTCAATTTATGTCGAAGTTGAAGGCTTTTAATAGGCAAATTACTGGCCAATTCCAGAGATAAGGTTTTTTGTTCAATAACAAATCAATTATCCTTTTTTGAGGGAATCTTTCCCGTCCTTCTGTTTTAAGGACTTCTTTTATTATATTTGCCTCACTAAAGTATAATACAACACGGAACATATTCCGTATAAATAAGTAATTGGAAAGTTAGACAACTGTTTAACTGTATTTTAAGAATAAGAGAATAGTTCAGGCGGGCAATTGCTGTTCCGGGTAACCGGAAGAGAGGAAAGTCCGAACTTCACAGAACAGAGCGCCGGGTAACACCCGGGGTCCCGTTTATAACGGGATACGGAAAGTGCCACAGAAAATATACCGCCCCGCTTTAGCGGGGTAAGGGTGAAATGGCAGGGTAAGAGCCTACCGCGGAAATGGTAACATTTCCGGCATGGTAAACCCCGCTCGAAGCAAGGTCAAATAGGGAAACCGTTCCCCTTTGGGGGAATAGGGTTGTTCGCCCGAATGGTTTCCGGGTAGACTGCTTGAACCGTATGGCAACATCCGGTCTAGATAAATAATTGCCTCCCGCCTTTGGGCGGGATACAGAATTCGGCTTACAACCTGAACTATTCTCAATGTTCTTTTGTAAATATTGGTTTTTATGTTAAAGAAACGCTGGAAAATTAATGCTCCTGAAAACGATTTTCTTATAAACTCCCTCGCTGAATCTCTAAACATTTCTAAGGTGCTCGCCTCTCTGCTTGTAACGAGGGACGTTAAAAATTTCCAGCAGGCAAAGAATTTCTTCCGCCCTTCTATTGAATCATTTCATAATCCTTTCCTGATGAAAGGAATGGAAAGCGCCACCTACAGGATCATACAAGCCTTAACTGAAAATGAACCTATATGCATCTACGGCGACTATGATGTCGACGGCACCTGCTCAACTGCACTGATGTATATGTTCCTTAAGGAGCTTGATGCCAATGTCGATTTCTATATTCCCAAAAGACTTACTGAGGGATACGGCATATCAAGGGCAGGACTTGACTATGTTAAATCGATTAATGGCTCCCTGGTAGTAAGTGTCGACTGCGGCATTACTGCCGTCGAGGAAGTTACTTATGCCAAACAGCTTGGCCTTGATGTAATCATCTGCGATCATCATCAGCCGAAGGATATTCTGCCTGATGCTTATGCAGTGCTTGATCCCCTTCAGCCCGGATGCAGCTATCCATTTAAATATTTGTCGGGTGCCGGCGTTGCATTTAAGCTTGCCCAGGGAATCTCAGAGAGAATAGGAAAAAGAGAACTGCCGTTAAAGTATCTTGATCTTGTTGCTCTTGCCAGCGCTGCTGATATTGTTTCCCTCGTTGAAGAGAACAGGGTGCTTGTAAAGGAAGGACTTAAGCAGATAAACAGCGAACCCCGTCCCGGTATTAAAGCACTTATTCAAAAGAGTAATATTGAACCGGGGAATCTTAACTCGGGACAAATAGTATTTACTCTTGCTCCAAGGATAAATGCAGTGGGCAGACTCGGGGATGCCCAGCACGCCGTTGAGCTCCTTGTTACAAAAGATGAAGCGAACGCTTTAAGACTTGCCCAGATGCTCGAGACTGATAATTATACAAGAAGAAAAATCGATGAGGATACTTATATAAATGCCATTAGTCTTGTGGAGGATTCACTTGATCTAAGTGCAGAGATCCCAATAATCCTGCACCAGGAAAGCTGGCATCCGGGAGTAATAGGAATTGTTGCTTCACGGCTTGTAGAAAAATACTACCGTCCCACAATTATGCTTACCACCGTTGACGGCATAGCAAAAGGATCTGCAAGAAGCATATCCAACTTCAATATATATGAAGCATTGAAGAAATGCGAGGAGCTGCTTCTGCATTTCGGAGGGCACCAGGCTGCTGCAGGTCTTGCCCTGGATGTAGACCGTCTCGATGAGTTTAAGATCAAATTCAACCAGATAGTGAAGGAAACTCTCGGAGACGGAGAATTATTCCCTGAAATTTACATCGATTCTAAGATAAAGTTTTCCGAAATTACACCTAAGTTTCTTAGAATTATTGATATGTTCGCTCCCTTTGGTCCCGGGAATATGAGACCTGTATTCGTAGCAGAAAATGTTGAGGTCTCCGGATTCCCCAGGGTAGTTGGTTCGAGCCACCTGCTCATCAACCTTAAGCAGAACGGCTCGGAAAGAGTATTCGACTGCATCGGGTTCAATATGGGAAGTTACTGCGACATCATAAACAGGAACGGTAATCCTCTCGATGTTGTGTTTACAATCGATAAAACATCAAGGGACGGGAGAACTTTCCCTCAGCTGAGATTAAAGGATATAGCTATTAAAGAAAATATTCAGGAGTTAGTTTAATGTCAGGTCATTCAAAATGGGCAACCACTAAAAGGAAGAAAGCTGCCATTGATTCCAAAAGGGGCAAGCTGTTTACCAAGCTCATCAAGGAAATTACAATATCCGCACGTGAAGGAGGAGGAGACCCTAACGGCAACCCCAGACTAAGACTTGCAATAGATAATGCCAAGTCGGCTAATATGCCCGCAGATAATATAGACCGGGCGATTAAAAAAGCTACCGGCGACCTCCAGGGAGTGCAGTATCACGAGCTTACTTACGAAGGCTATGCCCCGGCAGGCATTGCCGTTATGGTTGAAGTTGCTACAGATAACAAGAACAGGACAGTAGCTGAAGTAAGACATATTTTCAGCAAGTACGGGGGTACAATGGGAGAAGCCGGAACAGTTGCCTGGATGTTTAACAGGAAAGGTGTGATCACTCTTCCCCGGCAGGGAAAGAGTGAAGATGATATGATGGAGCTTGCACTCGATGCAGGCGCCGATGATCTGACGACCGAAGATGATTACTTTGAAGTTAAAACTCCTGTAGAAAGTTTGAGCCTGTAAGAAAGGCAATTGTTTCAAAGAAGCTATCCGTTGATAATGCTTCGCTCCAGTGGGTGGCAAAGAATTTTATTTCCCTTAAAGGGGAAGATTCTGAAAAGGTTATTGCGCTGATAGAAGCTCTTGAAGATATCGATGATGTTCAGAATGTTTATTCCAATGCTGATTTTGACGAAGACTCATTAAAATAAATTAAACACAGCAGGTCTCAGCCAAATGATAATCCTGGGAATTGATCCGGGCACCATATGTACAGGTTACGGAATAATCTGCCTTGAGAATAATTCCCTTCGTAAAGTAGCCAGCGGTGTTATCCGTCCTTCCTCAACAAAAACACTTCCTCTTAAGCTTGAAATTATTTACGAACAGCTTTGTTCTCTGATCTCACAAACATTCACCTGATGAGTTTGCTATAGAGACAGCCTTCTTCGGGAAGAATGTGCAGTCGGCTATGAAAATAGGATATGCAAGAGGAGTATCGCTCCTTGCGGCTGTCCATAACAAAATACCGAGCAGTGAATATTCCCCCAGGGAAATTAAACGTTCCGTTACAGGTACAGGCGCTGCCTCCAAAGACCAGGTGGAATATATGGTCAAAGACCATCCTGAATATTAAACCTGTTAAAATGTTTCCCGATGAAAGCGATGCCCTTGCAGTTGCAATATGTCATTCGTTAAGAGCAAAGACACCTGCTAAGGGAAAGAAGAACTGGAAGGCATTTATTGAAGCATTTCCCGAACGGATAGTAAACATATGATCGGATTCTTAAAAGGAAAGATAATCTCCGCTAAGCCCACACGCCTGCTGCTTGATGTAAACGGTGTAGGTTACGCCGTATTTATTTCCATAATGACATTTGAAAAGATATCCGACAGCGATACCGTCTCCCTCTTTATCTACACGAATGTAAAGGAAGACTCAATCACCCTGTTTGGTTTTTATACTGAAGCAGAGAAGGAGATGTTCGAGCTGCTTATCTCGGTCAGCGGCATAGGTCCTAAGACGGCATTAAGCGTATTATCCGGCATACGGATAGACGATCTTAAATCAGCAATACAGAATAATGAGATCGGGAGAATTACTGCTGTTCCCGGTATAGGCAGAAAGACAGCCGAGCGCCTTATGCTTGAGCTAAGATCGAAAGTTGATCATATCGTTTCAGAAGGGGAGGGAGAAATACCTTATAATATAAGATCAGAAGCGGTGTCTGCTCTTACCACGCTGGGATATAATATAAAGGTTGCAGAAAAGGTCATAAGGGATATACTGACTAATAATTCTTCATTATCAGTCGAAGAGCTTATAAAAAAAGCACTCTCCGTGCTTAACAGCTAATCTACCCCGCACTCCAGGGAAGCTACTTCGGTAATTGATGCAGAAAGCTTATCCCCTTTAGTTACTTTACCAACCCCTGCAGGGGTTCCGGTATAAACAAGATCTCCTCTTTCAAGTGTCATCAGTGATGAAAGGTATTCAACTATCTGTACAGGAGGGAAGATCATCTTGTTCAGCTTCTCGTGCTGCCTCTCCACGCCATTAACATTAAGAATGATTTCTTCACTAAGAGTAAGCCGGTAATCCTTCACAGAAATAAATTCAGAGAGGACGGCGGAAGTATCAAAGCATTTTGATATAGTCCATGGATGCCCCTGCTTCTTAAGATTATTCTGAACATCACGGGCGGTCATATCAAGTCCCACACCATACCCGGCAATAGCTTCCTCTGCTTCCTTCTCACCGGCATCTTTGATTGCCCTGCCGATGAGCAGTACAAGTTCAGTCTCGTAATGAACATCATTTGAGAATGAGGGAATCCTTATCTTATCCCCCGAATAAATTACTGCCGAAGCAGGCTTAAGGAAAACGACAGGTTTCTCAGCTGCAACACTGCCTAACTCTTTTATATGCTCGGTATAGTTCCTGCCGACGCATACGATCTTGCCGATGGGAATTTCTTCCCGGTTCTTTACAGTTACAGTCTTCACGTTTTTTGTTTCTTCTTTGTTGCTGCAGGGAATAGAACATTATTTAATATAAGCCTGTACCCGGGAGAGTTCTTATGGATCGACAGATCAGTGGGAGGATCTCCCACAGCGTGCTGGTAATCTTCAGGATCGTGCCCGCCGTAGAAAGTAAAAGTGCCCCTGCCGAAGTTGCCGTGTATGTATCTCACCTGGTCGGTGCCGCTTCTTTCAGCAAGTATAATAACCGAGTGTTTGATGTATTGCTTCCGGAACATTGTCGTCTGTCCCATAAAGCCGTTTATTACATTGGCGTGGTCCTGTGTAAGCATTGTAGGGACAGGGTCGTACTTTGCCGAAAACTCGAATAAGGTAAAGTAATCATTCTCCTGTGAACCTATTTCCGGCTGCTGGATATCGATGTCGCTGTACTCATAAATAAAAGGATTCATCGTAAGCTTAAAGTTCTCGAATGCAAATGTATTTGAGAAGTCAAGCTTCGACTGCGCATCAGGGTCTGCGGCATCACCGTCATACATTTCGGCGCAAATGTCTACATTCATTGCTGCGAGGGAAATATCATACGAATCGGTAGCAGAGCACATAGCAAATAAGAATCCTCCCCCTGCTACATAATTTTTAATTGTAAGGGAGACAGCCTTCATCATCTCCGATACTTTCTTAAAGCCGTTCTTCTTTGCATTTTCTTCATAAAGGAGCTGCTGATCGATATACCATTGTGCATTGGCAAAGCTGCCGTAGAACTTCCCGTACTGCCCGGTAAAGTCCTCGTGATGCAGGTGCAGCCAGTCGTACTTGCTTAGATCCCCTCTTAATATTTCATCGTTCCATATCTTTGTATATGGCACTTTTGCATATTCCAGTGCAAGGGTAACTGCATCATCCCATGGCTGGAATCCCGGCGGGACATACACTGCGATCTTCGGTGCCTTCTCGAGACGGATGACATCCATATTATTATCTTCACTCTGAACCTCCGAGTAAAGCTGCACGGCATCCGATGCTGAAATGGAAGTGAATGCTACTCCTTCTATACGGCACTCTGCTGCCAGTTTATCAGTGTAATCGATCATGAAAGAGCCGCCCCGGTAGTTGAGAAGCCAATCTGCTTTAACTCCTGCTTCAAGAGCATTAAAAGTTATGCCGTAAGCCTTAAGGTGGTCTGTCTGGTCGAGATCCATATAGATAAGAATTTTATCCTGCGGGAATAAACAAAATACATTCAGCAGAATGAACAGCAGAAGCTTTTTCATTTGTATGACCGGTGCTAGGCGGATTTTATCTTAGTCTCAAGATAGATCGGTTCTGCCCCTGACTCAACAACCTCTCTCGTAATAATGCACTTGTCGACATTCTCCTTATCGGGAAGATCGAACATTATATCCAGCATAAAGTTCTCAACGATGGATCTTAATGCCCGGGCGCCTGTCTTCCTTTCAATTGCCTTCAGTACGATAGCATCCAGCGAGAAAGGATCAAACTCAAGCTCCACACCTTCCATCATAAAAAGCTTTTTATACTGCTTGAGTATTGCATTCTTCGGCTCGGTAAGGATATTCTTGAATGCATTGGCAGATAATGAGTGCAGTGGAGCAGTTACAGGTATTCTTCCTACAAGTTCAGGTATCAGACCATATTTAAGAAGATCTTCCGGCAGCAGGAAGTTAAGGATATAATCATCGGCATTCTTATGCCTGGTAATGTCGGACGAGAAGCCCATCTTGTTCTTATTCATCCTGGCAGCAATTATCTTATCGATTCCTTCAAAGGCTCCGCCCACAATAAAAAGGATATTCTTTGTATTGATATTTATAAGACTCTGCTCGGGATGCTTCCTTCCTCCTTTAGGAGGTACGCCTGCAATTGTGCCCTCAAGTATTTTAAGGAGCGCCTGCTGCACTCCCTCACCGGAAACATCTCTTGTAATAGAAGTGCTTTCGCTTTTCCTGGCGATCTTGTCAATTTCGTCGATGTAGACGATACCCTTCTGGGCCCTGTCCAGATTATAATCAGCTGCCTGCAGAAGATGCACAAGCACAGTCTCAACATCATCACCTACATATCCGGCTTCGGTTAAGGTAGTTGCATCGGCTATGGCAAAGGGAACATCAAGTATCTTTGCAAGTGTCTGCGCAAGAAGCGTCTTGCCTACACCGGTAGGACCGATTAATAATATATTGCTCTTCTCAACTTCAACATCATCAAGCTCAAAGTATGATGTCTTTGAGTTAATTCTCTTATAGTGGTTATATACGGCAACCGAAAGGATCTTCTTCGCCCTGTCCTGTCCTATAACATATTCGTCAAGTGTTCTCTTTATCTTATCGGGAGTATTAAAAGCATTCGTCTTTGTTTTTGAGAAGTTAAATGCCGCAAGGTTATTCTTTAAAATATCCACACTGCTTCCGATGCAGATATCACAGATATACACGTCGGGACCAGCAATCATGCTTCCCACTTCACTTCCATCCCTGCCGCAGAATGAACATCTTACAATTTTCTGGTTCTGTTTCTTACCCATAGTCAGCTTAATTTATTCCTTAGTTTTAATATTTCGTTCCTGGCTTCATCTATGTAAAGGGAATTGGGAAATTTAACAAGAAGATCTTCATAGGTCTCAACTGCCTTTACCGGATCGCCAAGATTATCCTGGTATATTCTACCCAGCAAATATAAGGCTTTATCTGCATAAATGTTCTTCTCTTTTTCATCCGCAACCCTCCGCAGAAGCACCATCGCGCTGTCGGTATGCTCCATTGCCAGCTCCATCTCCGCTTCCCGTATCTTTGCCAGGTGCTGAACCATAAAAACCCCCTGGCTTGCATAAACCAGGCGGTACTTTCCTGCTGCCTCCTCATATTTTTTCTGTATTCCCAGCAGCTCTGCCTGCGAAAACAACAACAGATTAGACGAATCACTCATCGAAGAGTTCATCATCAGCGATAGCTCAATTGCATCGTTTGCCGAGTAATCCTTAAAGTTCTGTGTAAGCTCATTTAGAATATTCCTGCACTCAGGGAAGTTCCCCTCATAAAACCTTATCTGCGCCATCCGGTACTGTGCATCTCTTTTCTTATCCTCCGGTATCCTGCTGTCACCGGCAAGCTTATTAAAGCTGTTATATGCGTCCGCAAGCTTACCCCGGCTTAGATAAATTTCCCCTATTTCCCCGTAGGAATTTACTGCAAAGGGGGAGTAGGGAGATGTAAGGATAACTTTACTGAAATATTCTTCCGCTTCGTCCCGCTTATCCTGGTAATGGAATTTTATAAATCCTATCCTGTAGTTTGCCTCCTGCCCTACATCTGTAACCGGATACAAACGTGCAATCTCATTATAAGCCGAAACTATCTCCTCTAGCTTCTGCGGCTCTTTTACTTTATATGACCGGAATGATTTATTGCCTGCCGGTCCTATAATGCTCCATTCCAGAGTTTTGGCATAGCCGAGCTTTGAGGCAGGAATAAAAGGGGACTCCGGGTATCTCTCCATAATTTCATTAAAAGCCTTTGCGGCATAATCATAGGCACCCGCGGCAAATACCTGCTGGGCAAACCTGTAAAGCTCGCTTCCCCTCTTTTCCCCGTCCCCTTCAAGATCAAGATAAACCGAATATGCCTTTTCATAATCTTTTGCCTCGATGTACAGCCTGCCGAGAAGATTATTTATGGCAGCATTCTTCTTATGATCCTCGACGGCTTTAATTGTCCCCTGCAGTGCTTCCGGCTTATTAATATACTGCATTATCCTTGCTTCAACTACGCCGTACTGTTCCGGCTTTGCAATAAGGAGAGAGCAGTATTCCTTAGCGGCATCCTCATACTGCATCAGCAGTGAATAAATATTGGCAAGATCATAGAGCAAAGTTTACATCTGCACCCGGTATATCCTTCCCCTTCTGAAGTATCTCCGCCGCTTTCCTGAATGCCCTTCGTTCGATAGCAAAGTTAGACATCAGTCTGTACATAGCTGGGTTATCACCTGCAAGCTCAACACCTTTATCCCACGCATCATATGCACGTTTCTCATCTCCCGCTGTATGCCAGGTCTTCCCGAGCATACCCCAAAGATTTATATCACCGGGATTGTACTTAAGCCGCTCATTTATCAGGTCGGCGGAAGCCTGGTATTCCTTCAGTCCCAGCAGTACCCTGTTAAGCGCGTCAAAGTAAAGGTAGATGTTCCTGTTCCTGGCGACCAGATCGGTATAGATCTCTTTAGCCTTTTCGAGGTTCCCGGCACGTTCAAAATTATGACCATTTATAAAGATATTATTATCCTGCGCGCTCTGTGAGAATGCAAGTGATGTAAGTATAAAAATAAAGGCAAGAAGTCTATTCATAGCTCAAAAATAGTAATATTGTTAATGCATTCAAGGTAAATTTTTTCAAGTTGAGATGCTTCTTTGGAGCAGTTCTTAGTTCCTGGTTGAGGCCGGTCATCTCGATACATTCCTCGAAGACTCGGAACACTCGATGACCTAAGGTTTGCAGTTCTTAGTTCTTAGTTGAGGTTAACCAAGAACTAAGAACCAGGAACAAATGCCGTGGTTGAATGCCTTTGCTCTAATTCCTACGTGTTTCTTATGTGTCCTTATGTGCCTAATGTGGTAAATGTCTTTGCCCTAATTCTCCCGGAATTTACTTCATCAGGACCATCTTTTTCGTTTGTAAAAATCCCCCTGCATGTAATACTATAGAAGTAAATTCCGCTGGAATACCCGGCCGCCTGCCAGGTCTGTTCATAAGTACCCTCAGGCTTAACCTCATTTACAATTGTTTCAATTAAATTTCCTAAAATATCATAAATCCTGATTGTAACATTTGATGATTGAGGCACTGAATACCTGATAGTTGTATTCGGATTAAAAGGATTGGGATAATTATTAAATAAAATATATTCTGTTACCGGGATATAACCGGGATCAGGAGTACCTCCTTCATTGAACACTGCCAGACCGCCGCCGTATGATCCGATCCACAAGTTCCCGTTGCTGTCGAAGGCAAGAGAAGTTATATAATTACCTGGTATTCTCGAATTAAAAGTATTAAATACTGTCCAGGTAGTATCATTAAATTTTGCAAGACCTCCATTCCTGGTACCGATCCATTTGTTTCCCCTGCTGTCGGTTACAATAGAGAGTACGGTATTATCCGGGAGTCCTGAATTAGTTGTATCATAAACAGTCCACGCAGTATCATTATACATTACCAGTCCGCGCCATTCGGTACCTATCCACTTATTTCCCTTTGCATCAATTGTAATGGTCTGAATATGGTCATCCGGCAGACCGGAATTAACGGTATTAAAAATAGTCCATCTTGAATCATCGAATTTTACCACACCGCTCTGGGGGGTGCCGAACCATTTATTTCCTGCTGAATCAATTGCAATTGTTGATGTCCTTATTGCGGAATTTGTATATACCTTCCAGGTTGTGTCGTTATATTCCACCAGCCCATACCCGGTACCCAGCCATTTATGCCCCTTCAAATCTATTGCAATGCATAATATATTGTCGTCGTAGAGTCCGGAATTACCAGTATTATAAACTGTCCAGTTGTTATTATCATATTTCGAAAGCCCATCTGAACCTATCCATTTGATATCGTTTTCATCAATGACAGATGAATAAACATAATTACCGAGGGTAGAGTTTGATTTATCATATACACGCCAATTACTGCCGTAAAATTCAGCCAGGCCGTTATTTATGGTGCCTATCCACTTATGATCAAACTTATCGATGGAAATAAAACGGATATAGTTACTAGGTATTCCTGTGCCGGTGGTTTTATAATCCCTCCATACAATATCATCAAATCTTACCAGGGCACTATCGGTCCCTAACCATTTTATTCCGTTACTGTCAATATCTATTTCATAAATATAGTTGCTGGACAGACCGGAGTTTGATGTATCGTATACTACCCATTCATTCCCATCATATTTCGTTAATCCATCTATGGTGCCTATCCATTTATTCCCTGCTTTGTCGAGGTCAACCGAAGAGATGTAGTCAGCGGGAGTCCGGAATTATCACGATTATAAAGTATCAGGGTTGTATCCAGCCGGAAGAGACCATTATCCGTTCCTCCCCATATAATTCCCCCTCCTTCGCTGTCCAAAGACCTGATCCAGCCGCAGGACATACTCCTTTGCGACCATTCGACCCCGTTATATTTTATGAGATTGTTAAATGAGCCGATCCATAAGACTCCCATGCTGTCGATACAGAGGGAACTGACCTGCGATAAATTCATTCCCGTATTCTCAGAATTATAGACCGTCCAGCCTGTATCATTAAACTTTGCTAATCCTCCGTTCCATGTTCCGATCCATTTATTCCCCGATGAATCAATCACTATTGAGCTGACCTTATTATCCGGCAGCCCGGAATTAAGGGTATTGTAAACTGTCCAGCCGGAACCATTATATTTCCCTACTCCTCCAGGAGTCCCGATCCATTTGTTCCCCTCATCATCAATAACAACAGAAGTCACAAAATTATCCGGCAGACCTGAATTGCACCGGTTGAAAAAGATTTTATCTCCTGACTGTTTATCGACCCTTACCAGCCCGCCACTGGTTCCCGTCCATACAAACCGTTCATCTGAAGCTGCAGCATTTACACCGGTACTTTCTGTATAATTTATCCATTCAGGATTTTGAGCAGGTACTATCGGGTTATAAAGAAGATAAAGGAATACATAAATAATAAAGGGGTAAGATCTAAATGAGCTGACGGGTTTCAAATGCTCTGCAGCAGGTATGTGCTTTACCGGGGAAGGGAAGAACAAATTCAAAAAAGGAAAAATCTTTTTCATCGTGCACCTCCGGCCGTAAACTTACTTAAAATAAACGAAAAGCAAAATGAAAATTCAGAGGCTGCTGAAAGTAAATCCATATTTATTAATTACGCCAGGTACGCCAGATTGCTTCAGTCGAAGACTCCTTCGCAATGACGAAATTAATAACCAGGAACTAAGAACTAAGAACCAGGAGCTAAGAATTCTTCATACATTCATCCACCCATCCATTCATCCACTCCTCGTATGCCGGATTGCTTCAGTCGAAGACTCCTTCGCAATGACGAAATTAATAACCAGGAACTAAGAACTAAGAACCAGGAGCTAAGAATTCTTCATACATTCATCCACCCATCCATTCATGCACTCCTCGTATGCCAGATTGCTTCAGTCGAAGACTCCTTCGCAATGACGAAATTAATAACCAGGAACTAAGAACTCTCTTCATCCATTCATCCACTCCTCCGTACGCCAGATTGCTTCAGTCGAAGACTCCTTCGCAATGACAGACATATTCATACATTCATCCAACCATCCATTCATCCACTCCTCAGTAACTAAGAACTAAAAATTCACATTGGCAGACATTTGAAACTTTGCTAATTTAACCTGTTCAACTTAAGATCTTATCTATTTTTAGGGAAACATAAAATGAAAGCTTTATTCTTTTCACTTTGTTTAATCATTCCTGTATTCTCTCAGCCTATACCCTTTCCGCAGGATACCATAGCATATAATGATTTATTTAACAACAGGATGTTCCCGGTATACGACTCCCAGGGGAAGATTCATTTAACTTATACGGGACAGTCGGGCACCAACGGCGCCACCAGGGAGATCTATTATGTAAAGGAAGAACCTAACGGCAGTTTTACTACTACAAATATTACAAATAATGCTGTCGATGATAACTATTCCACCTTATCCGTCGATCCCGGCGATAAGCTGCACGTGGTTTATGAAGCAAGGGATGCGGGAAATCTTTTCCAGGTATATTATAAGAATAATTACTCCGGAGTATTTGACCAGCCGATTACAATTACAGCAGGGGGACTTAATAAAGCTACCCCGTTTTCGAAAGTAGGACCCGACAGCGTTGTACATATTGTCTATTTTACTTTTACTGCCGGGACTGACTACGCATATTATACAAGGTTCGATGCAAGAGATTCTATTCTGCAGTTAACCCCCACAACACTGGCAGCAGCTGAGGCAGGAGGAGATTTTGAAGCAAGTGTTGATGTCGACACTAACGGTCACGTGCACGTAGTAGTAAAGGCAGGAGCATTATCCGGTACGCTTAAATATTATAATGATATTTCAGGATCCTTAACTGAGGTCCCCACCGGTGTAACCAGTGCAATTTCCAACCCGAAGGTTTTAATCGATAAAGGAAACAAGGTTCATATCCTCTACAGGAATGAAACCGAGCTCAGGTTCTATATGATAAATAATATTGGAGGAACATTCAGCACCCCGGTGCCTGTAACGCCTGTGGGACAGAGACCGGCGTTCCAGCAGAACCTCGCCCTTGATAGCCTTAACAGGATATACATTGTTTACCAGTCAAGCGTCTCCACATCCGGCAAGGGCTTTTACTTTATATACGAAGAGAACGGTGTATTTTCTGATACGATGCGCGTATATGATCTTTCCCCTGAATATGTAACACGTAACTCAACTGCAGTAATTGCAAGGGGTGACGGACAGATGGCAATATTCTATGCCCCCGGCGGTGTACGTGCAACCATTGTTATAGCAGATATTTTTATGAAGCGGGGACTACTGAGCGACACCCCCGTAGAGCTTGTTTCATTCACCGGCTCGGCATCAGGCAGTGATATCATCCTGAACTGGACAACCGCATCGGAGGTAAACAATAAGGGCTTTGAGATCGAAAGGAAAACAAAAGATACGTGGGATAAGATCGCATTTATAAACGGCAGGGGTACAACAACCTCAGGCGGATCCTACAGCTTTACGGATACTGATCTACCGGCAGCCCGGTATACATACAGGCTAAAGCAATTAGATTTTAACGGAACATCCGAATATTCCAATGAAATAGAAATAGAGCTGGCGCCTGCATCTGATTATACACTTGAACAGAACTACCCCAATCCTTTCAATCCTTCAACGGTAATCGGTTACACTGCAGCAGAACCGGGATGGATTAAACTGAAGATTTACAACACCCTTGGAGAAGAAATAGCAGTACTGGTTAATGAGCAGAAAGATGCAGGAGAATACCAGGTAACATTCGATGCCAAAAACCTCCCAAGCGGTACATACTTTTATAGATTGGAAACAGGCAGTACCACTATTGCAAGGAAAATGCTGCTGGCTAAATAATACCGGGAGCAGTTCTTAGTTCCTGATTCTTAGTTCTTAGTTGAAAGTTAACCAATAACTAAGAACTAAGAACCAAGAACAAATTCCGTGGTTAACTGACTTTTGCCCTAATTCCTATGTGTTCCTTATGTGCCCTGATGTGCCTAATGTGGTTAACTGTCTTTTGCCCTAATTAAGAAAAAATTCCATTATCGCACCATCGAACTATCCCCTTGCCATTTCCTGTATGCAGCAATATCCTTACTCACCATTTTGAGGCAGAGGGCAACCACGGCTGCATCGTCTATCATACCGAGTCCCGGGATAAAATCAGGAATAAGATCGAGGGGATTAAAAATATAGAGCAGTGTAAATCCTATAGCTGAAAGTGAATACCACGGTATCCCCTTATAATCTCCTTTTACATAATCGCGTACCAGGCTGATAAGTGTAGCGATATCCTTTACAACTTTCTTCAGGGTCTCATTTTTCTTTGCCTTCTCTATTATGAATGATGCCTTCTGCAGGATCTTATTCAGGTCGGTCTCCGAGATCCCTTTAGCTCCCCGTTTTATATAATCCGCATTTATCTTTTTAAGCATATCTCTGTAACCCATTATCATCTCGTTTTAAGAACGGTAAGAAGATATGCAGGGAAATTCAAGGCAAAACAGATGTATGGATGAATGGATGAATGGATGAATGGATGAATGGATGAATGGATGAAAATATAAAGCAGCTGTGCAGTTCTTAGTTCCTGGTTCTTAGTTCTTAGTTGCGGCCGGTCATCTCGATACATTTCTCGAAGACTCGGAACACTCGATGACCTAAGGGTAGCAGTTCTTAGTTCCTGGTTCTTAGTTGAAAGTTAACCAGGAACCAAGAACTAAGAACTAAGAACAAATTCCTTAGCCCTAATTCCTATGTGTTTCTTATGTGCCTAATGTGGTTAACTGTCTTTTTGCCCTAATTCCTTTATAAAACCACTAACTAAGAACTAAGAACTAAGAACCAAGAACAAATATTGCTTCATACATCCATCCATCCATCCATTCATCCATCCGTAACTCTGTTTCTTTTGAATATAAACGCATCGATACTACATCGCATAGGACCCGCCAGGAGAATCACCACGGCGATTATCATCAGGGAGAACGGATACGAAGCGCCCCCCTTCAGGAAGCCTTTAGGAAGCGTAACACAGAATGCAACGAACATATTTATCATAACTGCAAATGCAGCGGGACGTGTAAGCAGTCCTATCCCCACCAGGAACCCCCCGATGAATTCCGTATACATACTCATATAAGCCCAGAAAGGGGTAAAGCCCGACTTGGCATAGAAGCCGAGAGTAGTTTCAGGACCAAACCCCCCGAACCACCCCAGCACCTTTCCCGCCCCCGCCACGAATAGTATATATCCTATCGTAAGCCGCAGCAGCAGCACGCCGGTGCTTAACAGCCCGTCGTTTGTTTTTATAAGAAGATCCGTTCTCATAACTGCCTCCCGTATTGAAATCAGCAATTAAAATAAGGCTTTTAGCAGAGGGAAGAAAGGGGGGATAGTGAAGGGGGATACAGGGATGAGGTGATTGAGGAATGAATCAATTACGCACTGCTGTCTATAATAGAATAGAACATAAGATAACCAGTCTATAATCGAAATAGATTTGTTCCTTTTTCAATCCCCCCAGTTAAATAAATTTATCTGCCTGATTTCCATCGAAAAATTGTGCATTATTTCCACACCCCGTTCCAAACGGGGGTGCTAGCGAGACACATTTATTAGATGGTCTGTTTTTTTACTACCTCTCAGGATCAACCGGTTCCAAACCGGTTGAAGGCAACGCCTTGTATTTTTTTCTTGAAGCTTCCTTCAGGATGCTTATCTCAGAATGCAGTACAAACAGTAAAATGCAGCATAATTGTCTCGCTAGCACCCTGCTTCCCTTAGCTGGGTGAGGGATGATGAATTGGCAGTAAATTATCAAGTTGGATAGCCTCCATCCTTATTTTTGCTATTTCCTTCATACCTCAAGTCGCTATCCGGTTTGATGTGTATACCCCAACTGTTGAAATACCTCCCTCTTTTTATTCGAAAATTAATAAGCCTTGCTATCTCATAACCCTTAATCTGCTTAATCCTGGTTTCTTTCCCTCATTTCATTCAAGAACAATTCACATTTAACTATGTTATTTATAAAGAATAGTACAAAGATTGCATATGTAAAGGCCATACGTAAGCCTTCTCTAAGCCATCTGTAAGCCATAAAACAGCACTTATGGCTTACAGATGGCTTACAGATGGCTTAGAGATGGCTTACAGATAAGCAATTATAAAGCAATTAGTAATAAATTTGGTTAATATTTTCTCACTTTGGTACAAATTGAATAAAATTTAATATCTAGCTGCAAAGTGCTGCATTTAACCTAAGATCCCTCTCTAAAGTTTGGTTGTTTATTTCTTGTGAAAACAAAATTTACCATCCTTTTTTTAGGGATTCTTTATTTTTTTTGTCATCGTTTGACAGATCACCAATTACGTGGGTTAGATAAAATAAAACAGCTGCAGGTTTGTAAGGGATTATAAATTTAGTAAGTTTAATTCCGAATAGGGATTTATTTTATATGGGGAATCCGCTGCGTCCACTGCAGGGGATAAAAAATTTGGATAGATCAAAAAAGCAAATCAATAAAAATCTAATAATGAACATAACCTTGTTCATTATAAATCTATGTATAAGCCTTTGGTTAATTTCTTTTTACATTGATCAGCTGGGGACTGTGGAATACGGTTTTATAGCTCTTGCTACAGCTCTGAATCAGTATTTCGGCATTATTACTATTACTATCATAGGAGCTGTTTCAAGATATCTTACCATTCATATTCAAAGAGATGAACAGACTGAAGCGTTGTTTACAATAAATACTGCCTTTATTACAATATCTTTATTGATACTGATTTTGCTGCCTTTTGTTGTTTTAATTTGCTTTAATATTGATTCAGTTCTGACCATTCCTCAAAATCTTGAAGAAGAAATTTCTTTCCTTTTGCTTTTTTCTATATTAGGTTTTTTTGTTTCTGTATTAAGCAGTGTTTTCCAGGTAACATTATATTCAAACAATCGGCTTGATCTAATAAAACTCATTGAAACTGTTTTAACGGTTTCAAGGACGGTTTTTATTATTTTGTTTTTCCTTTGTGTAAAACCTTCCCTCTTATTCGTCGGATTTTCTAATTTCCTTTCCGCACTGATAGCCTTGTCAATTTCATATTATCTGTCAATCAGACAAATCGGATATATTAAAATAAAACCCCGATATTTTTCTTTAAAAAAATTGAAAGAACTCCTCTTTATGGGAGGATGGTCTGTCATACATCAGGCTGGGGATTTACTGCTTTACAATGCTGAGCTTATTATCATAAATAAATTCATCGGCTTAAAGGAAGTAGGCATTTATGGTATTGTCCTTGCAGTGGGAAATCTAATCAAAGGCTTGATTGGTTCAGCTTCTGCCGTAATGGGACCATTAATGTACAAATCATTCTCAGATGGAAATAGAGAGGAATTGATTGCTCTGACGCTTTATTATGTTAAGGCTTTCTCATTCATTCTTGCAATTAGTTTAAATCTGTTTTTGGCTTTCAGCGATATAATTCTGGAATGGTGGGTTGGGAAAGCATTTGCGGACATTGGGATACTTCTTTTTATTAAAGTAGGAGCGTTATTGTTTATTATGCCGGTAGGAATCCTATTTACTGTTTTTCGCGCATACCTGAAAGTGAAAGTTCCCGCGGTGACCGCATTTATTCTGGGCAGTATTAATGTGTTGGTCGCATTTTTATTAGCCGTCGTGTTTAAATGGGATCTCGCAGGGATAGCGCTTGCAAGTTCATTTGCTTACTTGTGTCAGACACTTTTCTCAACCATTTATGGTTCAAAAATTTTAAAGATCAGGTTTAGTAGTTTTATTAATCCAATAATTAAATCCACCGGCATCTTTTTAGCGGGGTTTTTATTAATCCGATTTATAAAATCCGGAACCAGTGATATCTATACTACCGGTTTTGTCGTTGCTGCAGTCTTTTTAATCTTCATTCCGTGTAGTATATATCTCATCTTTAATAAGATAGAAAGGGATACAATAATCCGGTTTTTAAGATTCAGATAATTCAAGACCACCAGGTATTATGAAAATAGCAATACACCATAATAATAATTCTTTTAGCGAGCGCTGGATTTATTATTGTGAGAAAAATAAAATAGAATATAGAATTGTTAATTGTTACGACAATGATATTATTAATCAGCTTTATGACTGTGACATTTTTCTCTGGCATCATGATCAGAATAATGTGAAAGATATATTATTTGCCAAGCAGCTGCTCTTTTCTTTGGAACATTCGGGGAAAATGGTATTCCCTGATTTTAAATCAAACTGGCACTTTGATGATAAAGTTGGTCAGAAATACTTGTTTGACACTTTAAAGATCCCTTCAGCCAATACTCATATATTTTATGAAAAATCCGAGGCGGTCAATTGGGCAGCGAATACCTCCTATCCCATAATTATCAAGTTAAGATCAGGTGCGGGTTCAGAAAATGTCAAGCTGTGTAAATCTGCCAGTGAGGCGAACAAATTTATAGATAAAGCTTTTATGTCGGGCTATACATCAATTGATTATTGGGGAGATTTGAAAGAAAGGATTAACAAATATAAATATCGAAAAGTCTCTATAAATGTAGTTATCAAAGGTATCGTTAGATTATTTTTCCCTTCAAAGTTAAAGAGGTTTAAACAGCGGGAGAAAGGCTACATTTATTTCCAGGAATTTATACCCGATAATTACTTTGACATCAGGGTCATAGTTATCGGAGAAAAAGCTATTGCCATCAAAAGGATGGTGCGGAACAATGATTTCCGGGCTTCTGGCAGCGGTGATATAAATTATGATCCTGAAGTGATAAATATAAATATTATAAAAACGGCATTTGATTTAACAAACAGAATTCAGGCCCAATGTAT
Source organism: uncultured Ignavibacteriales bacterium (assembly GCA_963764685.1). Classification (GTDB taxonomy): domain Bacteria; phylum Bacteroidota; class Ignavibacteria; order Ignavibacteriales; family Ignavibacteriaceae; genus CAVXTT01. The sequence continues at coordinate 274,007 of CAVXTT010000021.1, read as the reverse complement.
TGCTTATGATTTTATGATGGATAAATCTGGTCAGTTTCGTGTACTGGAAATTAGCTATGGATTTCTGGTGAAAGGATACCGGGAGTGCCAGGGATTTTGGGATTCTAATCTTAAATTTCATAAGGAGGAAGTATTTCCAGAGGATTGGATAATAGAAATGTTAATTAAAGAAGTAAAACTATCGCGTTAATCTTTGCTTTTATCAGGGGAAAAAATGACACGGGTCTTAAATTATTCACTTATTGTTCTGGCCTATTTATTTCCACTTACGTTCATTCACGTAATATTGAGCTTCTATTTTAAAATTGATATTAATTATCTGACATTATTATCACTGTTTTCAAGCTGTTGTTTTGTTGCGATAAACAGTCATTATATCTCCGGAATAGGGAATATCAGGTTATGGACTGCCGTTGTAATTTTCTTGCTTCTGACACCAGTTTTAATAGCCTGTCTGACATTTGAGATTAATTTCTCCAAATACCTGGCACAGATTTCCTATTTATTTCTTATCGCAACTACATTTATTGTCACCAGGAATGAAAAATTCCTGACCGTCCTGAGAACACTGGTAATCTTTGCCGTGTTTATAAATGTACTGTCGGCAATATTAAATTTAATCTACCCTTCATTTTTTTATTATCTGTCCCTTGCTCTTCAAAGAACATTCGAAAGCGGCGACCGGGCATCAGGATTATTCTTACAGCCGAATACTCTTGCTTTAAGCCTGGTTTTAATTTATATAATAACGAGTTTCATATATAAAGAAAATGTCAGCAGTTATTTGGGAATTGCTATTCTTTCCGGCATTTTCCTTACAGGATCCAGGTCGGGAATAATAAGTATCTTTATCGCATTCCTTATCCGCCTGCTTATAAATAAAAATTATTTTAGAGCAATTGTAAAATATTATTTGCCTGCAATAATTTCAGCTATTCTTATTTATTATTTCACTTCTTCTTATCTTTTTACAACAATGATAACTAATCCCCGTGATAATTTTTATACACGGGTAACAAAAATATTTGAATCTGACGCTTATGATTATAAAGCAGACGGTTCAATCAGAGCCAGAACAGCATATCAACAAGTTTATATTGACGGAATACTGGACTATCCTTTTGCCGGACACGGTTTTAAAACGCAGCAGGATTTCCTCGGGGAAGGTAAAATATGGGGTTCTGCTCATAATGTTTTTCTGGAGCTGCTTTATTTGGGAGGGGTTTTATACCTACTGATTTATATGTACTTATTATTTTGTTTAATTGCATATGTAAGATACTATGGAAAATTAGATCGGTCATTCTTCTCCGGGGGAATCCAGTTTATTGTCTTTTTAACGTTTATCTCCTTCTTCTCAACTATGATTCTGGAAAACAGGCTGCTCTACATTTGCTTTGGTTTAATTCTTAGTATACCAAATCTTATAGATAGGTTAAATGAAAAACGTGTTATTAATAATTGATTCTCTCAGGCCTGGCGGAGCACAAAGGCAAATTGTAAATCTCGCAAACGGTCTATCAGCTGCAGGCTATCTGGTTGATCTATATATTTATTTTCCAGGCTATAATTATTATAGAAATGATCTGTTTAGAAATGTTAATGTAATTATTGGTTCAAAAAGGTTTAAGTATTCTTTAAGTCCAATTCTGGAATTAAGAAAACAAATCAAAAAAATAAAATATGCTTCTGTGATTGCATTTTTAACTATTCCATCCTTTTTCTCTGAGCTTGCTCATTGGAGAATCCAGGGGTCGTATCTGATTGTTTCTGAGCGCTCAACATTTTTAGGAAAAAAAATCACTTTTAAGCAACGGTTCCTATATCAGTTCCACAGGCTGGCTGATATTTTAGTTGTTAATTCCTATCACCAGTCGGAAGAAATCATTATTTCCTTTCCATGGCTTAGTCCCAAAGTGATTACAATTTATAATGGCATAGATATAGTAAAGTTTACTCCCGAAAGGAAGATATCCCTAAAAACAAAAAATTGTGCTTACCGTTTTATTGTTCTAAGTACTGTTGTGCCGTTAAAGAATGCTGTAAATCTTGCAAAGGCATTTATCATACTCTCAAAATTATCTGACATTCCAATTACTATAGATTGGGCCGGTGAACACTCGCATACTATTGAATCAGCTGCTGAAGTAAAAAAAGTAAATGAGTTATTGTCCGGGAGCTGTCTAAACTCTAAATGGAATTGGCTGGGCATTAGTAATGGAGTGAATAATTTACTGACAACTTATGATGCTCTAATTCATCCCTCACTTTTAGAGGGTTTACCTAATTCAATATGTGAAGCGCTGAGTTGCGGATTGCCGTTCTTAGCCGGACGAATAGGTGATCACAATTATCTTGTTAATGCTTCACAAGCCGGCCTTCTCTTTGAGCCCGAAAACGCAGACGATATTGCAGAAAAAGTTTTAATGTTCATTAATTTTCCCCCGGAGGAGAAAGTTAGAATGGGGAAAAATGCAAGAGAATTTGCTCAACAAGAACTATCATTAGACAAAATGGCTGGGAAATATATCAATTTATTTCGCAGCTATTCTTAGGATGCAGATGAACAGTTTACCGGGTTTAATTTGAAAGTCTTGTTTTATGCGCCCTTTCCCAAAGGGCGCTTTCCCGGGGGAATTACATTTATTGCAGAATCTTTAAGAAAAAACTCAAATTATTTAATAAAATCGGGTATTCATATTTCATTTATTAATAGCTCACCAATATTCAGAAAAAACGAATCGATGGGGAGGATCAGAATAGAAAACATAACGAACTTTTTTGAAGTTAGGAATCTGCTTAACAAACTACTTTCTGTAAATTCTTACGACATTCTTCACCTTAATACATCAGTAAAGCTAGCCTTATTAAAAGATCTTATACTCATAAAGCAGGTAAGAAAAATATTTACCGGAAGAATTATACTTCATATTCATTATGCCGATATATCGAAAATACTTTTTCAAAATAGATTTTTGAATAAAATAGTAATGAACTTAATCATTAAAAATATTGATCATTTATTATTATTGTCAGAAACGCTAAAGCAAGAATTTACAAGTCAAGGTTTCAATGGAACTGGAATTTCTGTCCTATATAATTTTCATTTAATGCCGCGATTTTCTGCTTTTCCAGAGAAAAATAAAAATCAGTTACTGTATTTAGGCAGTATCGATAACAGGAAGGGGTTTGCAGATCTGTTAGAAGCTTTGTCAAAATTGAAAGACTTACCTTACAAATTAAAAGTTGGTGGTACATTCCTTAATAGTAAATTGAAGAAAGTAATACTCAATGAGATTAATAAAAAAAATCTAAATGTAGAATTTTTAGGATATATACAAGGGGAACAAAAAATTAGAGTAATAAAAGAAAGCAGCATTTTAATTCTGCCCTCTTACGGGGAAGGTTTACCAGTTGTTATTCTGGAGGCAATGGCAGGAGGGTGTGCGTTAATTACCAGTGGAGCAGGTTCCATTACAGAAGTGATTAAAAAAAATGTTAACGGATTAATTATTAACCCGGGTGACGCCGAGAATCTGGCACTGAAAATAAGTCAGCTATTGAGGGATGAAATTTTACTTCATAATATTCAATTAAATAATCTTAGGGAATCAGCTCGCTACAGCTTTAATAACTATTGTAATAACCTTAAAAATGTCTATAACAATAATAACAGCATCATATAATTCTGCCTCTACTATCCAGGCCTGTATTGATTCGGTTTTTTATCAATCTTATTGCTATAAAGAACATATAATTTTGGACGGTAAGTCTTCGGATAACACTCTTGATATAATCAGACTAAACCAAAATAAAATAAATACATTCGTTTCTGAAAAAGATGTGGGAATATATGATGCATTGAATAAGGGAATAAAAAAAGCCAATGGGGAGATAATTGGTTTTCTTCATTCGGATGATCTATATGCAAATAATAATGTTTTATCTAAAGTTGCTGAGGTATTCAAAAAAACCGGTGTTGATTGTGTATATGGGGATCTGGTTTATTTTAATCAACATAATTGTAGTAAAACCACACGTTATTGGAGAGCAGGTGCATTTAATAAAAAATTAATAATTAAGGGTTGGATGCCACCTCACCCGACTCTTTTTATTAAAAAAAGTATTTATAATGAATTCGGTTTATTTGATTTGCGGTATAAAATTGCAGCAGATTATGATCTTATATTAAGATTCTTCTATAAGTACGGAATTACTTCTTACTATATTCCGGAGATTCTTGTCAAAATGAGTTCAGGGGGAATGAGTAATAAAAATCTTCGTAACATACTTTTTAAGAGTAAGGAAGATTATCTGACCCTGGCATCAAATAATATTTCGTATCCACTTATTGTCCTATTAAGAAAAAACTTGTCTAAACTGCATCAGTTTTATGAAAGGGAAATGGTATTGTAGCACGTGCCCCTTAACACAAAAAATAAAATCTAATTAATTTAACTTTGTATCGTTTAAGATGAGATAGGATTAGATCAACTTTGGTTTAGGTAAGGACAGGAGACCCCCCTCCTGTCCTTTTTTTATTTAAACAGGTTTGTTGTTTTACGTCATAGGGCGGGGGTGGGATTATAGGTAATCACTTACAGCAGGCAGGAATTGATTTACATTATACCCATAGTTTTTTAGTGAGTACCCTTTATTTGTGTAGTTGGAAGGAGAGGAAGGCAGACACCTCTCCTTTTTTTATGTCAAAACTCGCAGTTTACTTCGTATGCCTGGTGCAGCAGGGTGGTGTACTGCTGCATCGTGATCTCCACGGCACCGAACATCTTAAGATGCTCTGTCATATACTGCACATCAAGAAGCACAAAATCCTTATCCGCCAGGTGCTCTAATCAGCTTTATAAGCGCAAACTTGGATGCCTGGGTTACGGAGGAGAACATCGACTCGCCGAAGAATGCACCTCTGAATGTTATGCCGTATAGCCCCCCGATAAGCTCTTATCCTTCCATACTTCCACACTGTGCACGTGCTTCCGTTTGTACAAGCTTTTGTATGCTGCTTTCAGTTTTCCGATATCCAGGTGGTTTCCCGTCGGAGCATTTGTCGATTACGGTAAGTACTTCACGGTCGAATGTTTCCGTAAACTCCAGTGAAGGGCATTATCTTTCTGAAGATCGTGGGATATGTGGTAACTGTCTGAGGGGTATTATTGTTCTTATATCCGGAAGATACCAGTTTATGACTTCCCGCTTCATCTGCCATAGGGAATGCACCGTTGGCATAAAGCCTGAGCATAATTTCCGGCTGAAGAAAATCATCGGTAGTGTAGCCGCTCATACCGGCGCCCTACTCATCTATCCGGTACTTCCAGGTTTATGATCTCGTATCCCTTCTTGGTCTCATAACCGGCAAAAAGAACACCAGCCAGGACAGAGACCATTCCTGCAAGAAAAACTACGGTAACGAGGTATGTTGAATCTGTCGGTATCGGCAAAATATTCTATGCCGATAAGAAGCGAGGTGATAACAAACAGTGCCACTGCTCCCGAGTAGCAGAGCACGGCGTTCCTTACTATCCTTACACGGAAGTGATAAATGCTTAAGCTGGACGGAAATGCTCTCGAGACGGATGTTCTCCTCGTAATTAAAATCCCTCTCGCCGGCCCTGGTAAATAAACGCCTCTTCTCTTCATTGAGAAGACGTATACGGTTTACTACAAGCGAGTACTTGTTGTTCATTCCGAGCAGAAGGAGTCCGCAGGCAGAAATCATTATTCCCGGTGCAAGCATAAGCTGAATGACTTCTACTATGGAAATTTTCATTGATTAGCTTCAACATCAAAAGAATACTTGCTGTAAATATAATGATTTAATACTTCTACTGTTTCCTTATGGGCGCAGACATCTATCTCCAGGAGATCCCGCATGGAAATTACTCCTGTGAGTGAATTATTCTCGACTATCAGTATGTGCCGTATCCTTGAGTCCGACATTTTGCGTAAGAGCGACTGGTACGGCTCATCTGCAGAGGCAAGTATCAGGTTTGTTGTCATTACCTCCTTTACCTTTGTAGTGTGCAGATCCCTCCCGGCTGCAATTACTCTTTTAACAAGATCCCTTTCGGAAAATACCCCCATCAGCTTTCCTTCCGTCAAGTACGGGCACAAGTCCTATTCCCTTCTCAGCCATATATAAAACTGCCTGCGTAAACCGTGGAAGCTGAATCAACCGTGTATACCGGGTTCTGATCCAATGATTTCTTTATGGTTTTCATAGTTTCTCCTGTTGATGGTGGTTCAAGTTGAATTTATAAAGAAAAGAGAAGAGTTGAAAGTTTCGTTTCCGCAGGCAATTATTTATCGAGGCAAAAAGAATTGATTTACCGTTGGACAAAATATAGATTACTGCTTAATTTTAATATGATTTTTAATTAAATTAACGAAATGGCGAGAAAAAAACCTGAGCTTATGGCACCTGCAGGGGATATGACGATGCTCGCATCTGTATTAAAAGCAGGTGCCGATGCCGTATACTTCGGTCTCGACCGTCTGAATATGCGCGCCAAGGCGGCTAACTTTTTTGAAACTGACCTTCCTGAAATTGTTTACCTCTGCAGAGAAAAGAACGCAAAGAGCTACCTTACACTTAACAGCATTGTATTCGAAGAAGAGCTTGAGGAGCTTGAGCATCTTATACTGGCTTCGCATGAGGCAGGTGTTGACAGAGTGATCTGCTGGGACCTTGCTGCAGCTGAACTGTGCAGCCGTCATAATGTTCCTTTCTGCGTATCCACACAGGGCTCTGTATCAAATTCATTAAGCGCATCCGTCTATAAAAACCTCGGCGCCGTAAGGATAGTGCTTGCACGCGAATGCTCGCTGGAGGAAATAAAATCAATAAGGAGCATCTACGGATCTTGAGATTGAGGCATTTGTACATGGAGCAATGTGCATTGCCGTAAGCGGAAGATGTTTTATGAGTCACCACCTCTTCGGCAAGTCCGCCAACAGGGGGGAATGCATACAGCCCTGCAGGCGCGAGTTTGAAGTGAAGGACCTGATAACCGATAAGACAATGAGTGCTGGGGGATGGATTATGTCCTTTCCCCCAATGATCTCTGCACGATTGAATTTATCGACCAGCTGATAGAAGCGGGGATCGACTCATTTAAGATCGAAGGACGCAAGCGGAGCGTTGAGTATGCATATAAGACAGTAAGCGTCTACAGGAAAGCAATAGATAAATACTTCGACGGCAAGCTGTACCCCTGTGCTGAAACGGGAATACCTAAAGGAGCTTGAGACTGTATACAACAGGGGATTCTCATCAGGATTTTATTTCGGTAAACCTGGCTCTGCTGATTACACCGATATCTACGGAAGCAAGGCAACAACCAGGAAGGAATACATCGGGAAGGTATTGAATTATTACAAGCACGCAAAGGCTGTATATATTCATATGGAAAGCGGCAGGATAACTCCCGATGACAATATTATTATTATTGGTCCCACCACCGGAGTAGTGGAAATAAAACCATCGCTCATCTACAAAGAAGAATTCACATTAACCGAAGCCTTAAAAGGAGATGACGTAACATTCACCTGCAATGAACTTGTAAGAAGGAATGACGCGGTTTATGTAGTACGGCCTGCGTGATTAAGCGTGCCCTGCCTGCCTGCATAGGCAGGGACGAAATAAAATCAAAAGTCATTGCGAATAATCCAATAAAGTGATTGCCTTTATTTCACAAAAAAATGACTTTTATTAAAATATCATTAGGAGGAGTCTTCTACGAAGAAATTTCATCATAAAATGGTCAGGGCACTGCTGGTATGAGGATTTTTCGCACTGCCCGCCCTTATGGCTTCGATACATTCCTTCGGAACACTCAGCCACCGGGCTAGATTCCTTAGGAAAGGGAAAGAAAGGTCACTGAGTGTTTTCGAGTCTTCGAGAAAATGTATCCCGAAGGAAGGTCGATGACCGGGCACTGGCTATAAGGCGTCATTAGTAGGAGCGGCTTAAGCCCGACGAAGCAATCTGGCAAACATTAGCTTAAACTTCTAAGTGCCCTGGTCCTAACTTTCTAATCAACCAATCAACTAATCAACCAATCAACTAAACAACCAATCAACTAATGAAATATTCTCTACCCTTACGGCATCCCTCACCCAGCTAAGGAAGCAGGGTGCTAGCGAGACAATTGAGCTGCATTTTTCTTTTTATACTGCATTCTGAGATAAGCATCCTGAAGAAAGCTTCAAGAACAATAACAAATTGAAGAAAACTTTCTAATCAACTAATCAACCAATCAACCAATCAACTAAAGAATCCTTGCTTTTAGCACCTAATTTTACTTATTTACCCCAGGCGAAACTTTCCATTTCATTGGAGGCGGTATGAAAAAAATATTTTCTTCTGCAATCTTTCTCCTGGTATTTACATTTAATGTAAATGCACAGGCAGACCTTAGCATTCACTTCTTTATATATGATAATGGGCTATACCCCGGCAGCATTGATCTAATATTTGGCCTTGATTCTACTGCCACCGATGGAGTAGATCCCTGGCTGGGGGAATCACCCCTTCCGCCTGATGCGTGTTGTGGTTTTGCTGCAGTATTCTGTGCAGCATTTATTTTACCTCCGCCATATGAGGATAATGCCGTCTGGAGAGATTACAGGTTTGGAGAGCTCCCCTATACCGGGGTTAAGCAGCATAGGCTTTTTTATTGTCCCCAGATATCGACTACATTAGTAACTATTGAGTGTAGTCTGCCTTCCGGCGTTACAGCCTTGCTGCAGGATCCGGTGGGGGGTACATTTGTAAATATTCCTATGTCGGGGACTAATACTTATTATCTATATGCACCCTACATCTTTACCACTTTAAATTTTACGGTTACCTATAACAACGTCATCCCTGTTGAGTTGAGATCGTTCACTGCTTCGTGTATAGACAATTCTGTGCATCTGAAATGGGAGACAGAAACAGAGACAAACAACTACGGCTTTGAAGTGCAGCGCACTTTGACGGGGGAGGACAGATGGCAAAACATAGCCTTTATTCCCGGCAGAGGGACAACTACCGAACCGGGAGATTATTCATACATTGATGAGAACCTTCCTGCGGGAGTGTATAAATACCGTCTGAAGCAGATTGATTTTGATGGCTCGTCTACATTATCAGAAGAGGTAAAAGTTGAAGTTATATCTTCGGGTGGATACACGCTAGGACAGAATTACCCTAACCCTTTTAATCCTGTAACGGTAATAAATTATGCAGTGCCTGCGCAGTCAAGAGTTTCGATCAGAATATTAGATGTCCTCGGCAATGAGATAGAAACCCTTGTCGATGAAGAAAAGCCTGCCGGTAATTATGAAGTAAGCTGGAATGCAGCAAATTATGCCCAGCGGAGTTTATTTCTGCAGGCTAAAATCGGATGGGGTGGTGGTTACGAGGAAGATGACACTGATCAAATAAATCGTGCGGACCTGCCTATGCCGGTAGGCAGGCGTGCTGGGGTTCGGCCGTGCGGACGAGAAATAAGTTCATTGCGCCTGCGTGCCTTAGGATAGGATATATAAATATTTGGATGTCGTCGCAGGGAACGATCAGTGATCGTTCCGTCCGGGGAACTCAGTGATCTTTCCGGCGTGCGGTAAAGAGTCTTCTCACACTAAGGTCATTGAGTGTTCTGAGTCTAAGTAGGTCTTCTCACAGCAAAGGTCATTGAGTGTTCTGAGTCCCCGAAGAACGTATCGAAATGACCGGCACCGGCAGATAACCCTTCTCACACATCAGGGTCATTGAATGCCTCAGGAAAGTGGATGAACTATTCTTAATTCTTAGTTCCTGGTTCTTAGTTAAAGTGCCCTGGTCCTAATTTTCCAATCAACTAATCAACCAATCAACCAATCAACTATGTCAATCCCCTCCACCCATCGTCATTAGCGGCAAATGCTTTTCTTATTGAATTATATATTTCTTCCGGCAAGGGACCTTTAGAAATGATATCGTTATTTCTTTTAAGATGGTTAATATCTTTTGTACCAATGATACAGCTGTCGATGCCGGGAGTGAATGCAGTAAACCTAAGGAACAGCTCTTCGGGTTCGGTATCAAATTTTAGGTTCATCTTATTCCATCTCAGCCAGTACTGCTCGGAGTAATCGCCGTAGGGCTGCGACTGAAATTTCCAGAATGCATTAGCCACGGGACGTTTTCCTATTACCCCCATACCTGTTCTTTTTGCCCTGGCAACGGATGTATCGATTGCCTGCTGGTCGGATACATTCACTGATGTCATTATGCTCTGGAACCTTCCGGAATTAACTGCAAAAGCCAGTGCTTCATTTTCTCCCGAGTATGCGGAAGAAATTATCTTCCCTTCGCTTTGTGCCTTATCCAGGGCATTGATAACATCCCCCTGCATAAGCGTTTCGATGGGGCAGGAATGAAGATGCACGATATCTATATGGTCGGTTCTTAATATTTTAAGAGCTTCGTTAACGCCTGCTATTATGCAGTCGTATGTCCAGTCCTGGTAGCCTTCGATCCCATAGCCCACTTTAGTGGAGAGGACAATTTCATTTCTTCTGTGGGAGAGAAACCTGCCTATCCTGTCCTCGGATGCATAATACCCCCTTGCCGTATCGATAAGATTTATACCGAGATCCACAGCAGTATTAAGAAGTATTTCCGTATCCTTATCGGAAAAGGCAAGATCGCCTATTTGTCCACCGCCGAATCCCAGCAAGGGAACACGGATGCCAGTAGAACCAAATTCTCTGTATAGCATATTTAAAATATAGCACTAAAAAGTTTTATTGCAGTTGGGGATGCAGTAGACTATCTCCTTAATCGCAAACGTTAAAATTTTGTTGTAAATCTTCTTTAATATAGATAGAATAATAATGCAGGTATTTATAGCCATCCTTATGTAAGTTGCCACCTTTATCGGTTTCAACTTGTTCTAAGAATTCCTGAATGACAGCACATATTTTACTATATTCTTCATTTATAACTAAAGCAGGCAAGGGTTCTAATATGCTTGAATAAATTGAATAATACTCTTCCGTGAGCCAGCTATAATTGTAAACTTCATTAACATATTGAATTAATTTATCAATCTTTTGAGAGAAAAGAATTGGAGGGTTTAATGGCTTGGTTTCACTTAGAAACATTTGAAGTATTTCCCTTGTGGTTTGATCAGGCTCTGTTTGCAGGTGTGCTTTTACAAAAACAAAGTCTGCTGGCTCACCGTATTTTTTTAATAGAAGTTCTCCCAAGTAATATCTGAATTTATCATCCTGGTCAAGTGTAAGCCTCTGTTTAAATAATGAATTGCTATTTAAATAATCCAGTTCAATCAGATAGCGTGCAGATAACATCTTCACTGCATACATAGAATTATTTGCCAATGTAGCTATAAGAAAATCAGTAACCGATGCTCCAAATTTGTCATATAAAACTGATAAGGCATAGGCTCTATCCCCATCCATTACAGTATTTTCAACAACTGACATTAACAGACTCTTTACCTCATCGGTTCTGGAAGGAGTTTTCTCAAACATCTGTTCTAATGCTTTAATGACAATGTATGATGTGTTGGAAGTTGAACTATAGACTGAATTCAAAATTAAAGAAACGTCAGTAGTGTCATTGTAAAACAATAATATACAACCAGCTTCTATTCTAGCATCATTTTTTTCTTCTTCACTTGAATAATCGGGAGGGTAAAGATTGTTAAATTCGGTAATAAAAGAAATTATATCGCTGTGTAAATCAGGATATCCCAAACAAGATAACGTCTCTAGATAGCTTAATCTGGTTCCACCATCATTTTCGTATGACATTGCGTTAAGAATGTCTTGTATTAAATCCGACCTATAACCCTCACACAATTGATCTAATACTACCATTTTTTCTATGTCATCAGTACTGTATAATTTTACAATTAAGGGATCGGCATCAGGAGGGATTTCCTGAGCATAAGTAATTGATAATGCAAGAAGAATTAAAACAAATACCGTTTTCATAGAGAGACACCCTATAATGGATTTTTGCTAAAAACACAAATAATTAAAAATTATCTCTGACTTTGGCCTTCCGGACATTCATGAGAGTCTAAAGCTTCCTTACGGATTTTCAGTACCTTCTTACGTATACCATCTTGTATAGTATTCTCATATATTAATCTTTCCGCACTAAACAGGAACCTTTATCCCTGTATTACCAAAATCTCTGTATAGCATACCTGCAATATAATTTGAAAATTATTCTCCGCTGCACTTTAGCCACCCATATGTGCTTTATTTTGCTATGTGGTTAATGTTTTAAGAAATTTGAACCACAAATAGAAACATAGAACAATTCTACATTTGGTATATCCTCCATACAAAATATTATCTGCACATATAACCATTTAATTACTTAATTTTATCATAACTAATTATTGAGCAAAATGGACAGGCAGCGGCTCATCAGATCAAGTTTACTCCTCACGGTAAGTATTTTGATAATTACATTAGTTTCCTGTAAAGATGATCCGGTTGCACCACCCCCTAGCTTAAATCCCCAAGATACGATAAATATATCAGTTACTGATTTTACAAGCAGCAGCATTACAATTGATATTCATACAACTGCAAATAATAGTAATTCTAATATCCGGTTATACAGACTCCTCAACAGTGCAGAAACCCTTATCTCCGAATTTCCTATCCTTGTAAAAGATACAGTAATTAAAGATGATGATAACGGGGCAGGGCTGGAGAGAAACACGAGCTATACATATTATGCAATCAGGATAGATACCTCGGGTGCAAGAAAAGACAGCAGCAATATAGTTGAGGCTAGTACATTTGATACAACGGCACACAGCAGATACACCTGGCAGGAATATACATTCGGAAACGCACCTTCAAATGATATAAGAGATGTCTGGGGTACCAATGAGAATGATGTTTGGGCTGTGGGGGGTGTACGCATAGACACAAAGTTTTACGGTGGTTTTCATTGGGATGGTAATACCTGGTTATTAGACAGCACTGTTGGTGGTTCAGCCATTTACGGATTTTCCTCAGATGATATTTGGGCAGTTGGAGGAGGTGTATTCCATTATAATGGCTCCGGCTGGGAGCGAGTAGACGGTAAAACAGTAGGAGGTGGTTCGGTCCCTCTGGATACAGTTCTATATGAAAACAGTCCATATAGGGCAGTATGGGGCATCAGCAGTAATAACCTGTATCTAGGAGGTGATAATGGGAAGGTAATTCATTGGAACGGTACTAAGGGAAACGTAATTCTTGATATGATAGATCCAATTAATGATATATATGGGAGCTCTCAGGATAATATATGGGTATTAGCAAGAGATATCAGCATTGGCGAGCATCCCATATCGCACTTCAATGGAATTGAATGGATTAATACAACACTTCCAAATGATCTTGTTCCAATAACCATTTTCACCACATCTGAAGATACTGTGTTTATTGGCGGAAATAGTGTGTATTATAAAAACGGGATGGAATGGACTGATTTTGGAATTAGTGAGATAGGAGCTTTTTATGCTTTGAGAGGAATTTCGTCAAACGATTTATTCGCTGTAGGTTCCTGGGGCAAAGTATATCATTATAATGGATTTAATTGGAAGAAATATGAGGACCTCGTTTCCGACGTTACATATACGGGCATATATCAATTTGGTTCAAAGGTTTTTATAACAGGTAGAAGTAGCGATCAAAAGGGGAAAATAGTGATCGGGACAAGACAATAAATATTATAGTATTAAAGGACGGAACGCTCACTGGTACCCGCATTTCCTATGTGCCATATGTTTCTATGTGGTTCAAATTCCTTAGAATATTAACCACGTAGTAAGATAGAAACATAGGGGCATATTGAATTTTGCAGTAAAAGTTTACGCATAATGCAGGGGATTGCTTCGTCGAGGACTCCTCGCAATGACGCGCCCTTATATGGCTTTTGCACCATCGTACTATCGTACAATCGCACTATCGTACCATCTTGACTTTGCACCCTTAATCAGATAAGTTCTGCTACCACAAAATATATTTATATGAGACAGTTACAGGGGATTGTGCTGCTGTTCGCTTTTTACATTTCTGTCTATCCTCAGCAGGATACAAGTATTATCTTATCCGAGATAATGTTCATACCGCAGTCGGGCAATAATGAATTCATTGAGCTTTACAATTCAAGCACCGCCGATACCATCAACCTTAACGGGTATAAAATAAAATACTACACCGCCGCGCCAGATATAATAACAGATGCCGGCTGGGGCACATTACTACCCCCATTGACTTATGCCGTAATTCTTGAAGGGGATTATGATTTTACTTCCGGTATATATAATAATATTATCCCTGCTGCAGCATTAAAAGTAAAGATATCGGATAATGCATTTGGTGCAACGGGGATGTCGAATACAACAGACAGACCGGTGCAGCTTATTGATACTTCCTCCGCTGTTACCGACTACAGGTTTTACACTGCCGATAACACTGCCGGGTATTCGGAAGAAAAGGTAGTGCTTAATCACGACAGTCTTGATACCAACTGGGGCAACTCTGATATATTCAACGGCACTCCCGGCAAAAGAAATTCAATCAGTCATCTGAATAATGACCTGATGCTATTTACGATGTTTATTTCCCCTGCTATACCGGCGGCAGGAGAGAATGTAGTAGTTAATGCTGTTATTAAAAACAGGGGGACAGGCACAGCGTCCCAGTTTGATTGTTCTTTTTACGATGATGCTAACTTTGATTCTATTCCCACTCCCGGGGAACTTATATCAACGGAAACATATTATAACCTCTTAAGCGGTGATTCTTTAACATCGCAGACAGAGCTCATAGCTGCGGCTGCAGGCAGTTATAATATCATTGCGAAGATAACCTTCGAGCCTGATGAGGACACACTCAATAACACAAAGTGTTTAAACTTTACCGTATATGAGGGGAATGAAATAAGCGATATTGTTTTTAATGAGATAATGTATGCCCCCTCCGGAGGAATGCCGGAATGGGTGGAATTATATAACAGGTCGGGTACAATTGTTAATCTAAAGAACAGAAAGATCTCTGATAATACAAGCTCGGTGTATATAACACGTCTTGATGTTTTTCTTCCTGCTGATTCATTTATAATACTAAGCAAGGATTCCTCTATTCTTGATTTCTATTCCATCCCTTCACGTCTGCTGGTATTACCTTCGCTTCCTTCTTTAAATAATACCGGGGATGATATAGTGATCAGGGATTCGGCGGGAGTCCATTTCGACAGCTTAAGCTACACTCCCGACTGGGGAGGTAGTTCAGGCAGATCGCTCGAAAGAATATCCTCAGAGATGCCCACAAACAACATCAGCAATTGGGGCACTACTGAAAGTATCTATAAGGGGACACCAGGAAGAACAAATTCACTTACTCCAAAAGAGAATGACCTGCGGATAAGCTCATTTACTTCATTAAAGCCTTATGGAATAATCGGTGAAGAAATAAAAATATACGTAAATGTGAAGAACTCAGGTATAATAAATTCCGGTAATTACCTGCTGGAATTATTTAATGATTCTAATGAGGATTCTATTGCACAGGCAGGAGAACTGGTAAATACAGTGAACGGCAGTACTGTCCTCTCCGGTGATTCTGTACTTCAGGAGTTTCAGCTGAATGTTTTTGCGGAGGGCGCCAATTATCTTATTGCAGTCATAGAAAATACTCCAGATGAAGACCTTACAAATAATACTGCCTTTCTTAAATTCATCGGGGTAGAGATAAATGAGATAAGGAGTGACCTGGTAATAAATGAGTTTATGTATTCTCCTGCATCCCCCGAGCCTGAGTGGATTGAAATATATAACAGGAGCAGTAAAGTGATAGAAATGAAGAATTACTTAACTGCCGACAACAGGGATACTTCAGTTATAAATCTTAATTCCTTAATGATAAACCCGGGGGAGTACCTGGTTATTGCTTCCGATTCTACTATGATGAATTACTATAATATCAATTCATATCTGCTTGTTGCAAATATACCATCACTTAATAACACCGGTGATAAGATATTATTGATGGATTCTCTCGGGCGTGTGATTGATTCATTGGAATACAGTACTTCCTGGGGGACTGCCGGAAGATCGGTTGAACGTACAAGCTTTGATGCATCATCTGTTGATTCATCGAACTGGAGGATCTGCTTATCAAAATATAATGGTACACCCGGGTATATAAATTCAGTAACGACAAAAGAATATGATATTGAGATAAGAGACCTTTCCTGCATTCCCCGTTATCCTGTTAAGGGAGATGATGTAATAATAACTGCTGAAGTTAAGAATCGGGGTAGCCGCAGTG
The DNA here is from genome assembly GCA_963764685.1 of uncultured Ignavibacteriales bacterium. GTDB lineage: Bacteria > Bacteroidota > Ignavibacteria > Ignavibacteriales > Ignavibacteriaceae > CAVXTT01. The sequence goes on along the minus strand of CAVXTT010000021.1, from coordinate 257,654 downwards.
CCTTATTTAATCTTAAGCTTTATTCCGATACCAACCTGGATTCGATTCCTGATATGATCATTGAATCAATTACAGGTTTAACCCTTAATGCAGGCGGCAGCAGCATTTATACCTTTAATTACCTCATCAATGATCTTGATAATGAATATAACTATTATGTTGATGCAGAATTTATAAGTGATCAGGATACGAGTAATAATTACAGATGTATCCTGGTATTCCCGGGGTATACTCCCGGCTCGGTAGTAATAAATGAAATTATGTATTCCCCGGAAGGGGGTGAGCCGGAATGGATAGAATTGTTAAATAAAATGGATGTCCCTGCTGATATATCGGACTGGGTAATATCGGATGTTTACTCAACTCCCCTAAAGGTAAAACTTGAGCGGGAAATATATATTCAGCCCGGAGGTCTCTATGTTATTTCAAAGGATTCAACTATTACTGAATATCACCGGGTAATACCTTCGGGGTTTATTACGGCTGATATTCCGGTATTGAACAATGACAGGGATGGAGTGATTCTGATAGATAACAGGGGACAGACTATAGACTCGCTGATCTATGACAACTCCTGGGGAGGGGCAGACGGCCGCTCACTTGAAAGAAGATCAGCAGGAGGAATATCAGTTAACCCCTTCAACTGGTGCTCCTCTGAAGATATAGAAAACAGCACCCCCGGAAGAATAAATAACAAGGCAGTGAAGCAGTATGATCTGGCTGTATCGGGTATTTCATTTTATCCAAGGTTTCCTGTCAAGGATGATGACGTAAATATATATGCAGAGATAAAGAACCCCGGAAGAGTAAATGCATTAAATGGTGTTGTTAAGCTTTTATACAAGCTACAGGTTCTTCAGCATCGGGAGATTCTCTATTGGTTCAGCTCAACATTCTTAATCTTGAACCTGATGATTCCATTACTGCTGCCTCTCCTTCGGGAATAGAAACAATAAACGAGTTGCACAATATCGTGTGGAAGTAGATATTTACAAATGATGAAGACCCTTACAACAATATTATGGAAAGTACAGTTCAGCCAGGTATAGGCTCAAACAGATAATTATTAACGAAATAATGTATGAACCTGAAAATAATGAACCTGAAAATAATGAGCCTGAAAATAATGAGCCTGAATGGATTGAGCTTCTGAATACTTCAGGGGATTCAATAAATCTAAAGGACTGGAAGCTAGCGGATATTTCCTCAGGCAATGCAAGCACAATTGCATCATCCGATCTATATGTCAACACGAATGAATATTTAATTTTAACTTCAGACAGCTCATTCAAATATCTGCATCCCGGTGCAGAATATAAGATCATTACCTTAGGTAATATTTCACTCGGGAATAATGGGGATGGGGTAATACTGTATGATTTCAGGGAAGGCATAATTGACAGCGTTTCGTATAAACCTGCCTGGGGAGGTAAGAAGGGTTATTCACTTGAGAGGATCTTACCTGAGAGAGTATCCGGAGACAGCAGTAATTGGACATCCTGTCTCAGCAATTCAAAGAGTACCCCCGGCTGCGTAAATTCAATGACCAATACAAGAGATTATCAAAAGAATGAGCTGATCATAAATGAAATAATGGCAGACCCCGATATAGATAACTCAGAGTTCATTGAGTTTGTTAATACGTCCGGTGATTCAATCAATATCGGCGGCTGGAGGATCGAAGATGAAAAGGGAAGCTTTAATAAATTAACCGATACCTCCCTAGTGGTACCCCCGGGAGAATATTTCCTTATGGCAGCAGATTCAATATTATATTCTAAGTACAGGTTAATCCAGGGTCTTGTAAGTATTAGAAACAATTCCGGACTGGGGCTTACAAACACAGGCGAGCTGATACTCTTAAAAGATGTAAAGGGGAATGTGGTCGACTCGCTCATTTATTCCGATAAATGGCACAGCAGGTCGGCAGCTGTCACAAAAAATATTTCATTGGAAAGGATAAGTCCTTTTATAGGCAGCAATGAAAGATCCAACTGGAGTTCCTCGGCTTCTCAGGAGGGGGCCACACCCGGGAGAGCAAACAGCATACTTTGCGTTAACCCTAACTCAGGTAATAATATCACGGTTTCTCCTAACCCTTTCTCTCCTGATAATGACGGCTTTGAGGATCACTGCATCATTAATTATAAGCTGAACAGTGCGGCTGCATCAGTAAGGATAAGGATTTTCGACAGCCAGGGAAGGCAGGTCCGTACGGTTACGGATAACTACTCAAGTGCAAATACAGGTTCAATTATTTTCGACGGCTGCAATGATGAAGGGCAACCGCTCAGGATGGGCATTTATATTATATTTCTCGAAGCAGTAAACGGAATCTCGTCCTCTGCAGAAGTACTTAAGACAGTGGTAGTGGTGGCGAGGAAACTGAATTAGTTTGATGGTTCGATGGTACGATGGTACGATAGTTCGATGGTACGATAGTACGATGGTATGATGGTATGATGGTATGATGGTACGATGGTGATTGTATTGCATACTTTTTACTGGCTGTAGGAGCGATCCCCCGATCGTCCGTTAAATTTTGATAAGGTACTAGAAACATGTAGGATATAAAAATGATTTTACCATCGTACCATCGAACAATCGTACCATCGCACTAATTTATTATATTTGCATAAAACAGAAGAGGACTAAAGATGCTTTCCGATGCCTTCATTGAAAATTTCGAACGGGATATTGCACGCCTCAGGGAAGAGATAAGTCTATATAAGGATACTGCACATCTATGGAAAATTCCGAAGGGGGTGAATAATTCTGCGGGTACTCTTGCCCTGCACCTTATCGGTAATCTTAACCAGTGGATAGGAAATGTACTGGGGCAGAGCGGGTACGTGAGGGACAGGGATTCGGAGTTCATTATACGGGATGTTCCCAGGGAACAGATATTAAGCTCGATAGATGATACCCTGGCTGCGGTGAGGAAAGGACTGGCAGGGTTAAAGGATTCCGATTTTGAAAAGATATACCCTTCGGATATCCTTGAAAAAGATGTAAATACTGTGCATTTTTTAATTTACCTGGTAAGCCATTTAAATTACCACGTGGGACAAATAAATTATCACAGGAGGCTAACTGAATGAACTTGCAGCAGTCTATCGAACGTCTGGAGAAACATATAAATGAGATACCCTTCCTGCTTAAGAATATTCACGAATCGGAACTGAGCTATGCACCCAAAGGGCAGTGGTCACGGAAGCAGGAGTTCGGTCATCTTATTGATTCGGCTCTTAATAATATACACAGGTTTGTTAAGGTGCAGTTCGAAGAGAAACCCTATAAGATAATATCATATAACCAGGATCAATGGGTTGAGGCGCAGGACTATCAGCACCACTCATTCGAGGAGATGCTCTCCCTCTGGAGAATGCTGAATATCCAGGTGGTACGCATACTTCAGAATATTAAAGAGCACCAGCTAACGTATAAATGCATTGCCCCTGAAGGTAATGAGATCGACCTTGATTTCCTTATCAAGGATTATGTCGATCATATGGACCATCACTTCACCCATATCTTTCAGCCGGCTGACTGAAGCTCGCGGGTCCTCTTTAATACAGCTATTGCCGTATCAGTTATGTTCTGAGTGTTGAAGCCGTATTTATCCATTACTATTTTTTCGGGTGCTGAGTGACCGAATCTCTCTATCCCGATCGATGCACCCATATCACCTGTATACTTTTCCCATCCCATTGTTACACCTGCTTCTACCGATACCCTTGCTTTAATATGCGGCGGGAGAACACTTTCCCTGTAGCTGCTGTCCTGTTTTTCAAACAACTGCCAGGAAGGAAAGCTTACTACTCTTACTTTTATTCCCTGCTTAAGCAGCTCATCTGCTGCCTTTAACGTAACTCCTACCTCGGAACCTGAAGCCATAAGTATCAGTTCGGGATCATCAGTATCCTTCAGGATATATGCCCCCTTAAGGACTCCTTTGGCAGAGCCGTAAATATTCTGATCAAGTACAGGCAGCGCCTGCCGGGTAAGGATAAGTATGGCAGGACTATCCTTATGCTCTATTGCCGCCTGCCAGGCATAGCTTGTTTCATTTGCATCAGCGGGACGGATTACTACTACTTTCGGTATTGCCCTTAATGCGGCAAGATGCTCTATGGGCTGATGCGTGGGACCATCTTCTCCCAGTCCAATGCTGTCGTGCGTAAATACATATACAGGCTTTACTCTTGATATTGCTCCCAGGCGTATTGCGGGACGCAGGTAGTCTGAAAACACCAGGAAGGTAGAACCATACGGAATATATCCTCCGTACAATGCCATCCCGTTCATTATGCTTCCCATAGCGTGCTCTCTTATTCCGAAATGGATATTACGGGCGCTTCTGTTTTCTGCGGAGAAGTTGTCAGACATTTTAAGGTAAGTATTGGTCGATGGATTTAGATCTGCAGAGCCCCCCATAAGCTGAGGGATATAAGGAGCTATTTCGTTCATTACCTTGCCTGATGCCGTGCGGGTGGCAATACCTTTTCCCTCATCGGCAAAAGCAGGAAGCTTGTTTAACCACTGCTCATCGTATTTACCGGAAAGGAAATCTGTTAATGCCCGGGTATCTTCTTTATGCAATGAGGAATACTTATTAAAAAGCTCCTTCCACTTCTTGTCTTTCCTGATGCCGTTCTCTTTAACTTCTTTAAACAGGTCCGATATCTCTGTGGGTATGTAAAACTTTGCATCTTCATCCCATCCCAGGTTCTTCTTGGTCAGTTTAACTTCATCTTCGCCAAGCGGTGAGCCGTGAGCCTCTGCAGTGTCCTGTTTATGGGGACTACCGTACCCGATATGTGTACGTGTAATTATTATTGATGGTCTATCATCTTTCTGTGCATTCTCTATGGCTGCCTGGATTGCATCAACATTATTACCGTCATCTATTTTCTGAATATGCCAGTTGTACGCTTCAAATCTTTTGGCAATATCCTCGGAGAAGGCAAGTGAGGTTTTGCCGTCAATGGTAATGCTGTTGTTATCATAGAAGAAGATTAATTTCCCCAGCTTCAGATGTCCTGCAAGTGAAGCTGCTTCGTGAGAGACCCCTTCCATCAGGTCGCCGTCGCTGCAGATGCCGTAAATAAAATGATCTATAACCTTAAAATCTTTTTTATTAAACACTGCTGCCAGGTGAGCTTCGGCAATTGCCATACCCACTGCGTTTGCAAAGCCCTGTCCCAAAGGACCGGTGGTAGTTTCAACTCCCGGTGTCAGTACATTTTCCGGATGGCCGGGAGTAATGGATCCCCACTGCCTGAAGTTCTTTATCTGTTCCATTGAAAGATCGTAACCGCTGAGGTGCAGCATACTATACAGAAGCATTGAACCGTGTCCGGCAGAGAGTATAAACCTGTCCCTGTTTATCCACTGCGGGTCTTCAGGATTATAATTCATATACTTGGAAAAAAGCACATAGGCAATCGGTGCACATCCCATTGGCATACCGGGGTGCCCTGAATTTGCTTTCTGGACAGCATCGACTGCAAGGAATCGGATGGTATTTATGGCAAGGTTATCAATCTTATCTGAAAGGACAGGCATTTACATCTCCTAATTATTTTCAGGTATTAGTATTCCCGTTTCCGTAAAAGGTACATTGAGAAAACAGGATACTTATTTTCTATACTGTCTGATAAACTCTTCAACTTCGGGCAATCCCCCCTGGTAGATCAGGTAGCCGTTGCTTGGTTCCCGTTCGGTTATCTCTCCTGCATAGGGGTTAAGCATAATCTCTTTAACTTTTTCCCTGTCATTACTTTGTCCCAGCGCCCAGCATAATTTCATATATGCAACTTCAGGGAGCATATTTGCAGCAGGAATTACACCAAGCTCCATCATATCCCTGCCTGTGTCATAGACATACATCTGTACAAATCCCCACAGGGTTTGTACCGTCATATACACAGCTATGTTCTTTTCGCGTGCTCTTTTTAATGCAGGGTAGAGGGGCTTGTTTACGTGTCCCAGTCCTGTGCCTGCAATGATGATTCCCTTATAATCATTATCGATCAGGGAATCAATAATATCGGGCATCATATTGGGATAATAATAAACGATGGTTACTTTTTCTTCAAAGGCAGTATTGATTATTACATTCTTGTCATTTCTTCTTCGTTTATAATCCTGGCGCAGAGGAGTAATTTCTGTCCTGCTTACCTTAGCAATCGGTATATCGCCGATAGTTCTGAAAGTAGAGCGGTAGCTTGAATGCATCTTTCTTACCCTGGTGCCGCGGTGCAGTAGTCCGTAGACATCAGAAGTAGGACCAAACATACAGACCATAATTTCTGCTATGTCTGATTCGGCAGCTGTCTTAACTGAATGCATTAAATTTAATGCAGCATCTGAAGAAGGTCTGTCGCTTGATCTCTGTGAGCCTACCATTACAATAGGTACCGGTGAATTCTGAACCATAAAGGAAAGAATTGCAGCAGTATGATGCATTGTATCGGTACCGTGTCCTATAACTATTCCCTGCACCCCCTTTTCGATCTCTTTACCTATCGCTTCGGCTGTTCCTTTCCATTGATCGGGACCCATATTTTCACTGAATACTCCATAAAGCTTTTCAGTATCGAGATTGCAGTAATCCGCAAGTTCAGGGACAGAGCCATAAAGCTCACCGGGAGAGAATGCAGGTATAACTGCTCCAGTACGGTAATCGAGCCTGCTGGCAATAGTGCCGCCTGTGCCAAGCAGTTTTACCTTCGGCTTTTTAGGATCGAATGGAAAATCCTTCTCGGGTATCTTATAATGAGCTTCTTTATGTCCGAATATTTCAATGTCAGTTACTGTAGAGGCTGCAATTCCAATATTATAGCCGGAGCGTAATTTCAATACAATATGAAACGGATCTGCAGTTTCAGAACGGGGAAGTATTATGCCGGTATACTTTCCGTTATCAGTCTTTATTATAACATCGCTCCACACCCTTGCCTTGAAGTTCTTCAGGGTATCGAGAGAAGCGCCGCGGTATCCTTTGTAATCGCTGTTACTTACCATTGAACACCTCTGTCATTTCTGCGATCTTTCTTCCTTCAACTCTTCCCCTGAGCATATTCATAACAAGGGCAAGCAGCAGCTTACTCCTGTTCTCCTCATTAAATAATTTCATTCCTGATAACTGTTCTTCTGCTTTCGTAAAAGTTTGATTGATCTCCTCTTCATTAACAGGCTGCGGAAGTATATCCGCAATATCTGTAACACCTGCAGCAAGTTTTTTCATCAGAAGAGGTATTGCATCTTTGGGAATCAGGCCGTCACGGTATGCAGTAAGAATATCACTCAATATTTTTTTATTTACCATTAGATGAAATTTTCTCTCGAGGTATTTAGGGAACCTGATTATTGTTACCGCTGCAAGTACGGGATTGATATTCCACTTTGTTACTGCATCTTTAAACAGCTGCGCATATGGAGAAACTGCAAGAGAACGGATCGTATCGTTTGGTATTTTCAGCTCGTTGTACCAGGTGTCTCTTGACCAGTAATCCATAGGTATTTCCGATTTTATTCTCTTCCGGCGTTCTGCCCGTAACACTCTGAGGCGGAAGGTCGGTATCTGGATACATTCTGTCTGCACCGGGGAGTATTCTTTCGAACCCGTTAGTTCCGTCTCTTAATGCCTGTCGTGTTTCTGAAGGAATACCGATGGCAGCTTCTTTTGCACGGATAATAATTTCATTGACTGCAGTTGCAGTATCCTGTTCATTTCCCCATACAAGAACTATACAATCGCCGTTCTCTGCATTGAGTGCCTTCCTGATATTCTGCCATTCCGCAGAACTGAGCGTATCACCCTTGCTGTCGGAATGAACAATATTAGGCAGATGCGTAAGACAGGCAACCACCCTTACACGGTCGGATATTTCGCGGGAGAAATAAGTATCTGTCTGGGTCTTCCAATGGAGGATATCCTTGTAACCTTTAAGTACAACACATTTAACGATATATCCCTGGTTAAGCGCCAGCCTTATAGGCTGATAATTTGTTTTCCTGATAAACTTAGTAATTGTATCCGAATGTGCTTTAAAGGTTTCTTTTGTAATACCCCTTGAATTAAGCTCCTCCCTGAGCTTCAATAAATTCCATTGGCGCATTGCTTCATTATATGTAAGCAGCGGGATAGCTGTTAATTTATGAACACCTTTAATCTCGATGCGTGTTCCACCATCAACACTAACATTAACATCCTGCCTGGCGCAGCCTATTCCGGCTCTTACCTTGCCGGTCGATCTGACAAGCTGTCTGCAGATATCAACGACCTCGGCGACTTCCTGCGGGGTCTTCATATCGGGACCTGTAACAGTTTCAATAAGCGGCATACCTAATCTGTCGGTAAGATAAACCCTGTCGTGTCCGAAGTCGCTGACTTCCCTGCAGGAATCCTCTTCAATTGACATCTGGATAATGCTGATCTCCCTGCCGTGGTAGGGAATCGAGCCGTCGAGCGCAAATATTGCAGTGCGCTGGAACCCGGTAGGTATGCTTCCATCGAGATATTGTTTTCTTGCAATATGAATTTCATCGACAATATTACATTTGAACAACATGCCTATTCCCACCGCAGCATCAAGTGCATCATCATTCATAAGGAAAGGAGGAGTGTCATCCATTTCGTATGTGCAGACAGTTTCCCTCTTGATCCTGTATATAATATTTTTCTTTGTTTTGAATTCCATGAGTGCGGTACCGTCATACTCTCCTAGCTCTGAAAGAGTAGGTCTCATATGACGTAATATTTCGGCATCATAAGTTTCGCTGTATTTACCGGCGGGGCATCTGCAGAATAATTTTTTCTCTGTAAGCAGCTGCTGATGTATTTCTAATCCTGATTTAAATCCAACCTCAGCATAGTCGGCAGGGGTCATTTCTGAAAATGGCTTAAATTCAAATTTCTTCATTGAAAGAATGATAAGTTATTGAAAGAATCCTCTTAGTATAATATAAAAAGTCCCCAAACATATACTGTTAAATTAACTAAAACTGCTCAATTATTTTAACCTGCGGAGAAAATCCTTTAGTAAGAATTTAGTGATTGAGCTGCAAAATATCATTGCGCCCGGGAGGGTGTTTCCGGATATTCAAGATTAGATATCAGGAAGGAGGTAATCAACCGGTTCCAAACCGGTTGAAGGCAACGCATTGTATTTTTTTCTTGAAGCTTCCTTCAGGATGCTTATCTCGGAATGCTGTGCAAACAGAAAAATGCAGCATAATTGTCTCGCTAGCACCCTGCTTCCTTAGCTGGGTGAGGGATGATGAATGGAGATTTAATAATATATTTGTACGAATTACTCAGTATTAATAAATAATAAATATGTTCAGGATTTAAATATCAGGAAGGAGATGATTGTAAAATTCTCTCGTGAATTATTCTCCCTCGCCCCGTTCCAAACGGGGTGCTAGCGAGACACAATTGTTAGATGGTCTTATTTTTTACTGCCTCTCAGGATCAACCGGTTCCAAACCGGTTGAAGGCAACGCATTGTATTTTTTTCTTGAAGCTTCCTTCAGGATGCTTATCTCGGAATGCTGTATATAGATACGTAGTATAGTAACATCTCTCTTAAAAAATAATTCTCCTCCATCTGCGATATCCTTCACTTTGTTTCTGGGGAAAAATCAGTATAATTACTAAGGCGTTCCAATAAAATTAGCGTTTTAGAAATTGAACTTAACTTCTATCTCCGGTGCTGTTGAAGCGGTATTAAAAAGTTCAGGAGATGACAAATTAATAATCACTAATTAAGGAGCTCTTATGAAAATGTTCTCTTACATTGTTCTCGCGGTGCTGGTGTTCTCGTTTGCTGCAGGTGCCCAGACTTCCCACACCTTTGCTAAAAAGGGTATCTGGGAAACAGGCGGCAGTATCGGGTTCAGCAGTACTACAGATGTTACTAACGGCGAATCTGCTGATGACTCACAGACAGATTTTACGCTTGAACCATATATCGGATATTTCATAACTGACGGTTTTGAACTTGGTCTGATACCTATTTTTAGTTCAAGCAGTCTCGGCGACTATTCTAATTCAACCTTCGGAATTTTTCTTGCCCCTGCTTATAATTTTATGACCGGATCAAATATCATCCCCTTTATCGAGGGGAGGATCGGTTATAATACAAGCAGCGATGACCAGAACGTAGCTGGTGAAATTATAACAGTTGATAGAAGCGGTCTCAGCTACGGTGCAAGAGGAGGTATCAAGGTAGAATTAGGCGGCAATAGTTTATTGAATGTAGGATTGCAGTATATGATGATCACGCTCGACCCTGAGAATGCAGATGAAAGAAACGGGTATGACCAGTTTGCACTAACTGCCGGCTGGACGGTATTCTTCAGATAAAAAATCTTAAATCAAGTTATAATAAAAAAAACCGGAACAGAGCTGTTCCGGTTTTTTACTTTAAAAGCTATGTGCTTTATGTATTTTCTATGATTCTATGTGGTCACTCTTCCTCGTAAACCGCCTTGATGTGCATACTCACCAGAAATTCAAATAAAAAATCCGGAATAATCTTTAATAACTTGGCTCCAATTACCGTGGGTAAAGGGAACTGAATAATGCTCTTCTCTTTTTCTATTCCCCTGATTATTATCCCTGCAGCTTTATCAGCATCCATCAGGAAGGGCATATCGAATTCGTTCTTTTCTGTCATAGGTGTACGGACAAATCCGGGCTTTATGGTTAGTCACTTTTATTCCTGACGGCCTTAGCTCCACTCTTAAGCTCTCCAGAAGTATGCTAAGCGCAGCCTTGCTGACAGAATAAAATCCGCTTCTCGGAAACCCTCTTCCCTCAGCCAGTGAGGAAACACCTGCAATTATTCCGTATCCCTGTTTCTTCATAGGAGGAATTATCTCCTGCAGACAATTTACAACCCCGTTAAAGTTAACTTCCATAATATGTCTGCCTGTTGCAGGATTAAAATTCTATATTTCTCGCAGCTTACCCCTGCGTTAAGTATTGCTGCATCTATCCTTCCGAATTTATTCCATCCGGAGTGAATGGCTTCCTTTACCTGGAGCGGGTCGGTAACATCGCATTTGAAAGCCGCCCCTCTGCTTTCAGGAAAATTATTTTCCTGCAGAAACTTCCCGAGAATATCTATTCTTCTTGCAAGGAGTATGAGACTGCAGTTCTTTCCGGCAAGCTTTTCTGCTATTGCATAACCTATGCCGCTGGATGCGCCAGTTATAAGAACTACTTTGTTATTGAGGTCCATCGTTGTTGTTCCCGCTCTGCTAAAATGAAAGGGCTGTCCTTAGGTTTGCATTAAGGACAGCCCCGTCATATAAATAAAAGTTGATTACATTAAAAGAGCCATTACAGCTTTCTGCACATGCAGACGGTTTTCTGCTTCATCAAAGATCACCGAGTTTAGTGAATCGGCAACTTCATCTACAACTTCATCGCCGCGGTGGGCAGGGAGGCAGTGCATAAAGATGTAATCATCCTTTGCATTTTTTACAAGCTTAGGATTAACCTGGTATTTCATAAATATTTTTTTCCTTTCGACAGCTTCCTTCTCCTGTCCCATACTTGCCCATACATCGGTGTAGATTATATCGGCATTCTTAACTGCCTTAACAGGATCATCCAGTATTTCGATTTTACTGCCGAAGTATTTTGCATTGGCTTTTGATTCCTCAACAATCTGTTTAGCAGGCTTGTAGCCGGAAGGACTCGCAATAGCTATGTCCATGCCTACTTTCGAACACCCATGAAGAAGGCTGTGTGCCATATTGTTACCGTCCCCCAGGTAAGCCATCTTTAATCCTCTCAATGTATTTCTCTTTTCAAGGATAGTAAAAAGATCGGCGAGCACCTGGCAGGGATGATGCAGATCCGTTAAGCCGTTTATTACAGGAATGCTTCCATACTTTGCGAGGTCGATAACATCCTGGTGGTCGAATGTTCTTATCATTATCCCGTCGAGATATCTTGAAAGGACTTTGGCAGTATCGTGAATGTTCTCGCTTTTCTTAAGCTGCAGGTCATTCTGGTTAAAATAAAGTCCCATTCCCCCGAGCTCATAGATCCCCACCTCAAATGACACTCTTGTCCTTGTCGACGGTTTGGAGAAGATCATTCCCAGCTTCTTACCTTCAAGCAGCCGGTGCGGTTCTCCTGTTAATCTTTTCATTTTAAGTGCTCTGCTCAGGTCAAATATCTGCCATATCTCTTCTTCAGTCAGATGATGGATTTCAATAAGGCTTCTGCCTTTCATATTTACTGCCATTTAATTCTCCTTGGTTATTGCTTTAATTCTTGTACCGCCGTTCTTATCGGCAAGCATTGCTGCTTCGGTAATAATTGTTTCTTTCCCTCCGTGGGAAACAAATTCTATTGCTGCCTGTATCTTGGGACCCATACTTCCCTCTGCAAACTCTCCCTGCTCCATCAGTGCCTGTGCCTCATCGGCTGTAATCGAATCGATAGGCTTCTGACCGGGCTTATGAAAACTTACATAGACCTTGGGGATATCCGTCAGTATAAAAAATTCATCCGCCTCTATTTCGCGTGCCAGCAGTGAGGATGCAAGGTCTTTATCGATCACTGCTTCAATTCCCTGCAGCATATTCTTCTCATCTTTATATACAGGGATGCCCCCGCCGCCTGCGGCAATAATGATATTTCCTTTATGGGCAAGGTCCCTTATGATCTTCCTGTTTAAAATATCTATCGGCTTGGGAGATGCAACAACCCTGCGCCAGCCTCTCTTGCGGGGATCCTCTCTGAATATCCACCCGGGATTGATCCTAGCCAGGAGATCGGCTTCTTCCTTCAGGAAAAATGCACCTACAGGCTTAGTGGGATTCTTAAAAGCGGGATCATTAATATCGACGAGGATCTCGGTAACTATCGTAATAACATTTCTTCTTATTTTATTTTCTGCAAGAAGATTTTTCAGCTGCCGTTCTATCATATACCCGATTCCTCCCTGGGAGTCGGCAACGCATATATCCAGCGGCATCTTTGGTATCTTATATTCTTTATACCCCGCTTCATTCCTTAAAAGAATATTACCAACCTGGGGGCCATTGCCGTGCGTAATTACAAGCGAATAATTTTCTTTGATCAGCGGGATAAGGTTCCGGCAGGTGGTGTAGGCATTTTTCTCCTGCTGCTGGATTAAACCTGCTTCGTTGCCCCTAAGCAATGCATTACCCCCGAGCGCAACAACGGCTAATTTTCTCATTCAGAACTTTCCGGCAATTTAGCTTTCCCCTTAACTATCGGTCTTTTTATATAAACAGGAATCAAAATACTCACATTAAAAAAATTTAATCTATAAAATTAACGAAACTAACAGGAACAAGGAAATTAAGAGAAATGGATGATTGGATGAATGGAGGAATGGATGAATGTATGAATAAAATGTTGTCATTGCGAAGGAGTCTTCGACTGAAGCAATCTCACGCACTGAGGAATGGATGGATGGATGGTTGGATGAATGTATGAATAAATATTGTCAGTGCGAAGTAGTTCTTCGAATGAAGCAATCTCACGCCCTGAGGAATGGATGGATGGAGTAATGGATGAATGTATGAATAAATGTTGTTATTGCGATGGAGTCTTCGAATGAAGCAATCTCACACGGTGCACTCAGCGGAACGATATCTGGGTTGGGTGCCCAAAGCGGAACGCTCACTGAGCGTTCCTTACATTTTGCGTTTTGCACCATCGTACTATCGTACCATCGAACTTTTTATAAAAACCACTTCATTAACACTTCGTCTAACACCTGGTTCTAGACAGCTTGTAAACAGCTTGCTCACGTCTTATAAAGCCCTTGGAGCTGTCTGTTTTAATACAGCAGCATGCTCTTTACAAAGCTTTAGCAAGACTTGAATTATATATCTGTAGCGATTTGTTAGTACGGTGTTAATAAAATGTTTGTAAAAAGTTCAATTTTGGAACAAATTAGCCAGTAATTGGCCATATTAAATGCCAATACATCCGCTACAAACATGGTCCAAATCTGACCCACCTACGGTCCACATACAGAAATTTCCCGAAGTTGAGTAGGATTTGGGTACCGTCAGAAGCGGATCTGAGTAAAAGGGGAAGGCCTTTATCTGGCCAATTTGAGGCAGACAACAGGAAATTGGATGAATGGAGGAATGGATGATTGTATGAATAAATGTATGAATTTTAAGAAAGAGAAAATTCTATATGGACAGGTGGCGCAAGCGGAACGCTCACTGAGCGTTCCTTACATTACTATCGAACCATCGTACAATCGTACCATCGAACTTTCTCATACCATCGTACTTTTAATAAAAAAAATAATTTATTTGAACGCTTATGCCTGAAATAACTTTCCTATTTTATTACAAATGATTATCTTATCAGCAAATATTATTCCAACATTTATGACAAGTATTATTCCGGTAGAAGACATACTCGTAAGAACCGAAGTTTATGAGACGCACTTTTCCTGCGATCTTAAGAAATGCAAGGGTGCCTGCTGTACTCTTGAAAGTGAGTATGGTGCTCCCCTGGAGGAGAGTGAAATTGGAAAAATAGAAGAAATTCTGCATATTTTGAAGGATTATATCCCGGCAGAACATTATGATGAGATTGAGAAAAACGGCTTTTATGAGGTTAAAAATAATGAGCTGCTGATACGGAGTATGAATAAGAGTGCCTGCGTTTTCGTGTTCTTCGAGAACGGCATTGCGAAGTGCGGAATTGAGAAGGCGTACTTTGATAATAAGACCACCTTCAGGAAGCCGATATCCTGTCATCTCTTTCCTATCCGGATATCGAAATTCGGAGGAGAGGTACTTAGGTATGAGAAGTTCAGCGAATGCGGACCTGCCCTGCAGAAGGGTTTTGAAGAGAATGTAACAATAGCGGAGTTCTGTAAAGATTCCCTGGTAAGAAAATATGGTCAACCCTGGTATGAAAAATTTAAACAAAAAATTGTGTAGAAGATGCTATCATTAAGTCAAAAATTATCGCAGCAGCAGAAGCTTTCGCCTCAGCAGATCCAGTATCAGAAACTGCTTCAGCTGAATACTATGGCATTGGAGCAGAGGATAAAGACTGAACTTGAAATAAATCCTATCCTTGAAGAGGTGCTTGAAGAAGAAATAGATCAGACGCAGGACCAGGATAAGGAAGAAAAATCAGCCGAAGATGAAACTCCTGAAGTTGAAGACTTCTCAAAAGATGAGTTTGAGCTTGAAGATTTTATGAATGACCACGAGTATGAAGTTGAAACCGACCGTATGAACAGGAGTAAGGATGATGATATCTACCAGCCGCTGGTATCTTCCAAAGAATCCATCAGCGAGCACCTTGAAGAACAGCTGAATATGCTTGCGCTTGATGATAATCTTTTTATACTGGGGCAGGAAATTATCGGAAGCATTGACGACAGGGGATACCTGAAAAGAAGTCTCGAAGATATTGTAAATGAGCTGGAGATGTTTGAGCATATTACCATTCCTATGAGTGAAGCAGAAAATATCCTGAAAAAGATCCAGACATTTGATCCGACAGGAATAGCAGCAAGAAATCTCCAGGAATGCCTGCTGATCCAGCTGCGCCACGGCTCTTATGATCAGTATTATGCATTTCTCGCTGAGGAGCTGCTGGTTAAATATTTTGATGATTTTACGAAGAGAAGATTCGAGAACATTAAGCAGAAGATGCAGCTGACTGATACAGCACTGAAAGCAACTATAGATCTTATCCAGGGCCTTAATCCCAAACCCGGTGAAGGAAATATTCAATCGATAGAAATGAACCAGATCACTCCCGATTTCCTGATCGAAAAGATGGAAGATAATTTTATAATTACACTTAACGACCGTTCGCTTCCATCGGTAACCATCAGCAGAACATATCTCGAAATGTTCAATACTAATAAAAGAAATAAAAAGACCGAGAGGGAAAAAGACACTTATAAGTTTTTACGTGAGAAGTTTGAATCCGCCAAATGGTTCATAGCCTGTATACAACAGAGGAGAGAAACCCTGATGAAGATAATGCAGGCTATACTGGAAAAGCAGTATGAATTTTTTGATAAAGGACCTAAATATCTCCGTCCAATGATATATAAGGATATAGCCGAAGAAATAATGATGGATATATCCACGATCAGCCGCGTGGTTAACGGCAAATATGTGCAGAGCCCGATGGGAATACACGAGCTGAAATATTTCTTCAGCGAGGGGTTAACGACAGATTCAGGCGAAGAAGTTTCAAATAAGCATATTAAAGAAAGATTGAAAGAGATCATCGAAGGAGAGGATAAGAATAATCCGTTCAGTGATGATAAGCTTGCTGAGATCCTTAATGAGGAGGGGATCCATATTGCCCGGAGAACTGTTGCAAAGTACAGGGAACAGCTTAGACTTCCCATTGCACGTCTCCGTAAAGAACTATGATCTCATATGTTACAGATGTCCTGCTGATAATTTTTTATTTCGTTATATTCGGACTGCTGCATACATACCTTGCATCCTTGCCTCTCAAAAAAAAACTCGGCAGCCTGTACCCCGATATACTCCCTTTCTATAGATTGATCTATAACGTTATTGCACTGATCACTTTTTATTTCCTTTATGAAATATCCCCTAAGCCTGACCTGATAATTTATGATCTCCCTTATCCCTATGACTTTATTATCCTGATCCCTCAGTTCCTTTCGCTTGCAGGAATAATCTGGACGGCAAAATATTTTAGTCTTTTAGAATTTACCGGTATCGGTCAGGCGGTAAGATATTATAAAGGAGAATACAGCAATTCAGATCTCGATGAAATATCCACATTAAGGATTGAAGGGCCATACAGATACTCGAGGCATCCTGTATATTTTTTCACCATGCTGTTCATTATCTTCAGACCGGTAATGAGTTTATTTTATCTTGTATTTATGCTTTGTATAATTATTTATTTTTACATCGGCTCTATTTATGAAGAAAAGAAACTTAGAGATATTTTCGGCGATACATATATAAATTATGCCCGGTACGTGCCGAGAATAGTACCTTACAAATTATTATCACCTTATAAAGTATAAGGAGTGTGAATGGAAACTATAAAAGCTACAACAATTCTGGGTCTTATTCATAAAGGTGAAGCAGCGCTTGGGGGAGACGGACAGGTTTCCCTGGGGAATACCGTTATGAAACATAATGCAAATAAAATACGTAAAATAGCCAACGGAAAAGTACTTTGCGGGTTTGCCGGAACTTCTGCCGATGCATTTACTTTGATGGAAAGATTCGAAGAAAAATTGGAGCAGTACAGGGGTAATGTACACCGTGCTGCAGTAGAGCTTGCCAAGGACTGGCGGATGGATAAATATCTCCGCAAGCTCGAGGCAATGCTTGCAATTGTTACTGAGGATAAAGCCCTTGTTATTTCCGGGAACGGAGATGTAATTGAACCCGATGATCAGATTGTTGCAATTGGATCGGGAGGAATGTATGCACTTGCAGCAGCAAAAATGCTTGCGAAATACAGCAATCTCACGACACAGGAAATTGTTAAGGAAGCCTTACTGACAGCCTCGGAAATCTGCATCTATACAAATGATAAAATAAAAATAGAAAAGATCTAAAACGGAAAGAAAATGAATAAACAATCTAATGATGTATTAACACCTACCCAGATAGTAACAGAACTTGATAAATATATAATAGGGCAGAACGATGCTAAACGTGCAGTAGCCATAGCTTTAAGGAACAGGTGGCGCAGGCAGCAGATCATGGGAAATCTTAAAGAGGAAATCCTTCCCAATAATATTATTTTAATCGGTCCTACCGGTGTGGGTAAAACAGAAATTGCCAGACGCCTTGCAAAGCTGGCGCAAGCTCCTTTTATTAAAGTTGAAGCTTCAAAATTTACCGAGGTCGGGTATGTGGGCCGGGATGTTGAATCAATGATCAGGGACCTCACTGATTTTGGGGTCAATATGGTTAAGACGGAAATGACCCGTGAGGTGCAGGCTAAGGCAAATGATATTGCGGAAGAGAAAATTCTTGATCTTCTTATCCCCCCTATTAAAAAGACTGCTGCTGCAGGCGACAGCGTAGATGAAGAGGCATATCAGAATCAGAAAACCAGGGAATGGATGAAGCAGAAACTCTCCAGCGGAGAAATGAATGATAAGATGATCGAGTTTGATTCATCTGTACAGAACACTATGGGTATGCAGGTTTTTGGTCCAATGGGTATTGAAGATATGGGAGTAAATCTGCAGGAGCTGATGGGAAACCTTATGCCGAAGAAAAAGAAAAAAAGAAAAACTACTATTGCAGATGCAAGGGTTCTGCTGGCCCAGGAAGAAGCACAGAAACTCATCGATATGGATACTGTACACAAAGAAGCAATAGAGCGCGTTCAGAACTCAGGTATTGTCTTTATTGATGAAATAGATAAAATTGCCGGAGGGGGTAAGGGACAGGGACCCGATGTTTCGCGTGAAGGAGTCCAGCGGGATCTTCTTCCGATAATAGAGGGTTCAAATGTTAATACTAAATATGGTGTGGTAAAAACAGATCATATATTGTTTGTTGCCTCCGGTGCATTCCACGTATCAAAGCCGTCGGACCTTATCCCTGAGCTCCAGGGAAGATTCCCTATAAGAGTTGAGTTGAAAAGTTTAACCGAAGATGATTTTGTTCAGATCCTGACAACACCGCGTAATGCTTTATTGAAACAATACAGCGCATTGCTTGAGACAGAAGGTGTAAAAATTGAATTCGCACCTGACAGTATTAAGGAAATTGCAAGAATAGCCACTGAAGTAAATGAGCAGGTAGAAAATATTGGCGCAAGAAGACTGCATACAATATTAACAACACTGCTCGATGAAATTTTGTTTGATGTTCCTGATAAGATACCTTCACAGGCCGTAAACATTACAGGTGCATTTGTGAAAGAAAAACTTGATAAGATTGTCCAGAACAGGGATCTGAGCAAGTTTATACTTTAATTTTAATAAAAAGGTCAGCTCTGAACTTAAATTGACTGACCTTTTCTTTCCGCATAAGTAAGAAACATATCATCTTTCCTTTTTTACGACCACTCATAATAAAATTAAGCTCCTTTATCCTATCTAATTTTAATTTTGTATAGTGAAAAAATTGAAATGTACAGTTTAATGGTCATTCTTTAACGGGAAAGGATTTTTTCACGTAATATTTCAGGCATCAGAGTTGATTGGAGATACCCTGATATTTACAAAACTAACGGAGGAAATATGAAATTTAATTTACTGGTGATACCGCTGCTGTTTCTTTTTACGCTTACTATTTCTGCTCAGACAGATTCAACCGAAGTAACCGGGGACACTACTAATTCGGTACCTAAGGACACCACTGATGTTGAGAACTGGGAATCCTGGGAGGATTGGGATGATGTAGAGTTTGATGTTGATATGCTGGGGGATGAGTTCAGAGGCGCACCTACAATATATTTCAGCTGGGGTCTTGGCGGAATGAGTCATAACGACATTGGAAATAGATTTTCTGAGCCCGGCTCCCTGGAATTAAAACTGGGTAAGACATATCAGAAGGATTATAAAGAGGAGAACGATATTCTTAAGTACAGAATGAATTTTCTCTTCCTGAGCAACTTATCAACAGATATAAGTTCTAAAAACGATAAGGTGAATACCGATACCTGGAGGTTCGGCCTGGGGCGTGCAACCGGCTACGGGTATAAGCTCAATTCTGCAGCGATCATTCCTTATAATTCAAATTCCTTCACCTGGACAAGACTTGATGCAAGCGAACCTGCACGGCTTGCCGAAGGTGCTCCTACCCCGTCTCAGGACAGTATAATTTCGCGGTATGATGAAGCATTCAGGTTTGGTAATACAACAGAGGCAGGAATTAAATTCCAGATTATACCAAATCTCTCATTGGAACCTTCTTACGAAAGAACTGTTGTTTATGAACGTCACCTTTTCTGGAAATGGGGCGGCAGTATGCTGATTGAAATAGTTGCCCAGGGTCTGCTTGATGAATTTATTGAGGAAGTAATGGACAGGTCACCTTACGCAGGTCCGGTAGTTAACTTCGTTCTTAAGAATGCCCTAGCATATGGCATGTATGAATTAAGGAAAGACAAAATGAACTGGCCTTTCCCGAGTGCACCGGGATTGATGTATGACCAATTTAAGATCGGTATGACGTTTGTGTTCTAAATAGTTCGATGGTTCGATGGTACGATGGTAAATACGATAGTTAGATGGTACCCGCTTAGTTTCGAAATTACGGTGGTATAATGATATGGTTCGATTGAATAATGGTAAAAGTTGATTCTATGTGGTGGTTCTTATGTGTCCTATGCGGTTAAAGAGATTTAACACATAGGACACGTGGATTTTTAGCGGACACTATTCCTGCTCCCTTTCTTCTTCCATTCATCACGCAGAGTATATTCAACACAAGTGCAAATACTTCGGCGACCTTCGCTCTAGGCGTGGAGCGTAGCAGAACTTTTAAGGTCATATTATGTAATTGCTGAAAAAACAGCAAGGGTGAGTCTTAATGAATAAACTCCTCCGCATTCTTAAGAACAGCGCTTAGCTGAAATTAATAAGAAACGTCGCTTATCTTAATTAACTCAGCCTGAGGATCGATCTTGTTAATGAACTTAACAAAAGTTGAATTCAGAAATTTCTTATGTCTTTTTTCGTAGAGCTTTATCTGCTCTTCAACTTCTTTATGATTTAATGTACTCTTAAAATAATTTTTATCTTCCGTATCGTCGTATATGCGGTAATAAAAAAGATTTTTCTTTGGCATTTGTGTAATCCTTAAACTAATATTTTATCTGCGTGAAGAATATCGGAAAAGAGCTCAGCTTTAACCGATTCTGCATTCTTCCTTGCATTTGCAAGTGAGTTAATAATATACCTGTTTGCAATAAATACTTTTGACGGCTCCACGGCAGCCTCATCGAGCAGTAAATAACCTGTATAAATATAACTGTAGAGCTCAACAAGATCCTTTGCCGCCACATCCTGGAAAGAGACATCCTTCTTTTCCAGAACATATTTAAGCGAGTCCTTAAAAATAACTCTAATTTCTTTAAGTATACCTGCCAGTCTGTCTAAACCCCTGTATTCCTTCTTTTCTTTTTCATCAAAATATTCAGAAAGTATATCGTTGATTACCCCGCCTGAAGCAGCAACTATCTGGAGCTGGCTGGTACCTTCATATATATTTGTTATACGTGCATCCCTTGCAAGACGTTCTACTTTAAATTCTTTCATATAACCGGTACCGCCGTGTATCTGCAATGCATCATAGGTTATCTTATTTGCCGATTCACTTAAAATGTATTTGCTTATCGGGGTAAGAAGGTTGGCTATTTTAGTTATCTGCTTCAATCTCTGGTTCTCTTCAGTAAACGGTTTACCTGCAGCTTTCAGTCTTTCAATCTTTTCTTCAATCTTTTCTTTTATGTCGACATACTTAGATGCCGAATAAAAGAATGACCGGTTGCTTTCAAGCATTACCCTCATATCAATAAGCATATTGGTTACAACCGGAATATTATAAATCGGCTTGCCGAACTGCTCTCTCTCCTTTGCATACTTAAATGCTTCTTCATAAGCAGCCTGTGATATTCCCAATGCCTGTGCCGATACTCCCATTCTTGCCCTGAACATCAGATCAAGCACATATTTTATGAGACCGAATTTTCTTTGTCCCACAAGCTCTGCAGGAGTATCATTAAACTGAAGTTCGCAGGTAGGTGAGCCGTGTATTCCAAGTTTATGCTCAATTCTTCTTACTCTTACAGTTTCATCGCCGTAACAGACAAATAAGCTTAATCCTCTGCCGTCCTTTGTCCCCGGTTCTGATCTTGCAAGTACCAAGAGCACATTTCCGTTTCCGTTAGTAATAAATCTTTTAACTCCTTTAAGAAACCATTTACCCTTTTCATCCTGGTAGGCGTGCAGTTTAACAGCCTGGAGATCACTGCCGGCATCAGGTTCAGTAAGTGCCATCGCACCGGTATACTCACCTGTACAGAACTTAGGAAGAAATTCCTGATGCTGTTCTTCATTGCCGAATTTCTTAATAGTATCAGCTATATCCTGCAGTCCGAAAATATTCATCAGTGATGCATCCGCACGGGAGACAGTTTCAACTGCCATCATATAAATAGTAAACGGGAAATTCAGTCCGCCGTATTTTCTCGGAAGGATCATTCCCATCAGGTCTGCCTGGGCAAGTCGTTTAAGGTTTTCCTGTGTGCCTTTTGCATAAGTAACTTTACCGTCCTTATATTCTGCACCTTCATCATCAACCTGAGCTGCACGCTCGGCAACAAAATTGCCTGCAATATCTCCTGACAATTTCAAGTACTTTCCTGTAGTTCTCCATTGCATCTTCATAATTTACAGGGGCATAATTATAAAGTCTTTGATTCCTCATAATCATTCTCTGCTATGGAGACAATTTCCCTTATATCAAAGTTCCTGAAATGAAATTGTATATCGCTGTTATCCAGAAAATAATTCGGCATAGTATCTTACTTCAATTTATTTTTATATACTTCAATGAATTTTGGAATAACTATCCATTGCATCGCCGACAAGTGCATAATGACTTACATCGAAATATCGGTGCATTGGGATCACTATTTATTGCAATTATTTTTTTTGCTTCCTGCATACCGGCACGGTGCTGTATTGCACCTGAAATGCCGACGGCAATATAAAGTTTTGGACGTACAGTTACTCCTGTCTGTCCTACCTGTCTTTCAGGAGGAATAAATCCTGCATCAACAGCAGCACGGCTTCCTGCAACTTCACCTCCTATTGCATGGGCAAGATCCCATATCAGCTTAAAGTTTTCCTTCGTTCCCATTCCATATCCGCCTGCAACAATTATCGGGGCAGCTTTAAGATTTATTTTATTCTCTTCACGGTGCTGCTCAATTATATTGACCAGGTCATCCGACGGATCGGCTAGTATACTGAATCTCTTTAATTTTAACAGGGAAAGGCTTTTCGAACAGGATGCATTTCCATTACACCTTCACGTACTGTAGCCATCTGTGACGGGTACATCGGGAGTAATAATTGTTGCAATAATATTCCCGCCGAATGCAGGACGAATCTGAAGAAGCAGACTTTTAAATTCCTGCTTAAGATAAGTTACATCAGAAATTCTCAGATCGGTGCAGTCGGCAGTTAACCCGCTTTTAGTATTTGAAGCAACTCGGGGTGCAAGATCTCTTCCGGTTATTGTTGCACCGAATAGAACTACACGCGGTGTAAATTTATTAACCAGGTCGCTTAGTATTCTGCTGTAGGGGAGTGTACGGTAAAACTTTAATGCTTCGATTATCGATCAGCAGTGCTTCATTTACTCCGTAACTTAAATGTTTCTGGCTGCAAGTTCCTTTACATCATTCCCGATTACAACTGATTTAACAGTCCTCCCATTGCATCAGCAAGTTTTCTTCCTTTGCTGAGCAGTTCAAAACTTACATCAGCAGCTTTACCGTCTCGCTGTTCAATAAAAACCCAGACTTCATTTGAAAAATTCTTCATAGTTTCTCTATCCGAATATATGATCTTCCATCAGCTGGTCTATCAAGAGTGCCGAGGCCTGCTTTGGTCGGTTCAACTTTTAATATGATTTCCTCCTCCCAATACTACTGATTCTATTTTATGAACTTTAGTAGGGCTTCCTTTTACACCGCATCTTTCCGTATCAATCGGGAGATCATCTGTTGTAAGTGTTGAAATAAATAAGTTTACGGGTAGTATACTCATCAACAAGTTTATCTATATAAAGAAGTGAATTTCCTTCAGTCATTTTTTCAAGATCGGAGAGTGACTTTGCATTCTTGAATGCCATTATTCTTTTTGCGCTGAAAGGTCTTGGTTCCACTGCTTCCTTAATAACGGTAATCAGGACAGGAAGTGCTGCTTCAAGTATTTCATATCCCCCTTCAATTTTTCTTTCTGATCTTTACTTTTCTATCAGCGATATCCAGAATTTTTTCTGCATAAGTAACCTGGGGGATATTCAACTTTTCTGCAGTCTGAGGACCAACCTGTGCAGTATCACCGTCAATTGCCTGTCTTCCTGCAAAAATAAAATCATATCCGCCGATCTTTTTAATCGCTTCACTAAGCACATAACTGGTGGCGAGTGTATCCGCACCTGCAAATTTTCTGTCGGTAACAAGATAGGCATCATCGGCTCCCATATAGAGACATTCTCTTAAAATATCTGAAGCCCTCGGGGGTCCCATTGTTACCGCAGTTACCTTTCCGCCAAATCTTTCTTTAACCTGTAGCGCAAACTCAAGTGCAGTTTTATCCTCGTGATTAAAAATTGCCGGCAGTAATGCCCTGTTTACCGTGCCGTCGTCCTTCATCACCTTGCCGGATATATTAGCCGTATCCGGAACCTGTTTAACAAGTACTATTGAATTATACATAGGTCCTTTTGTTAAGCCTTAATAAGGTTGTTAATTGGCAAAAAATATTCCAAGTCAATTATCGCTAAAACAGCTTTTTCTGTCCTTATTTATCAGAATTTTAAGGATTTGAGTATCAATTAGGAGAATATAAAAGTTAAGATTCTAATTGTTGAGAAGATAACGGACAGTTCAAAAGAGAATGTAAAGAAAAATTATAAATGGCTTATGTTTTATCAGCTTCTTCCCGTCGTAATTATGCCCATAATAACCTATTAATCAGCGAATTTGAAAGAAACGAACGGGGCTCATTTAAAAAAATAAAATGCATTTTTTGAAGATTTAGATAATATTTGGCTCTGAAAAGGTAATGCGAAAAGAATGCAGGGAGGAGGAGCAGGCAAAACAGTGGCATTTTGGCTGAGCATTGTCCGTGCACTGTCTTTGCGTTGTCCGACCAGAACCAGGTGCAGATTAAATGCTTTCATTAAAATTTAAAGGATTTTTCTCCGGGGATAATAAGCGGGGATTTATTCTGATTTATTAAAGAAACGCAGACATTAAGTCTGCGTTTACCCTTAGCCCTTTGATACATATTTATTAAAAGTTCAAACCATTATCTGCATTATTTTTCCATTGCGTACCTGGGGATTATCCTGCTTATCAAAGGTATTTATCACCCAATATATAACTAAAGTAATTAATATTATAGCAATTGCGAGCAGCCATCCTGCCCTTCTCTTTTCATTTTCATCTGTCTGTATTTGTTCCATATTATTCCTTTCATCAACATCGTGCCGCAACCAGAATGCAAAATAAATTTATTGAATTAATTTATAATGATATTTGACACAGGAGAAGAGAAAAATGGTGCGGTCGTGCTGACGTGCTGACGTGCGGTCGAAATTATGAAAATATTCATACATTCATAATTCATCCATCCATCCCGTTTTGATATCCCTAGGCGACAGGTAAATCTGCACGCTTGTTAAAAACTCTCTGATAAATCAGGAGTGCAATTGCCGCTGTAAATCCTATTGCAGAAAAGTAATACCAGATGTAATGTGATTTATCGTATGCAGTAGCTAATTGATCAGGAGATAATAATGCGGGATCGGGGGCATAGGCTGTTAATAAATAGCCTGATATACCGAATCCAAGTATGGATGAGAAAAATGAATGTAAATGACTGAATCCCAGGTACAGATCCTTCTTCCCCTTTCGGCGCCTGCAATGAAAAATATTCAAGATAACGGGGTGATATAAAAGATTCTGCCAATCCCTGTACAACAATTCCGAGGATCATCATTACAGTTATCGGATGTGCTGAAAATAAGCCGAAGAAAGAAACAGATTCACCTGTAAAAGATTCAAGCAGTGCGCTTGATGCCATCAACAGAGCAGATAAAGGCATTAAGAACATTCCAACCGTCATAGAAGTAACTGCCTTAACTTTTCTCATAAGATTTGTAATAAGAACAACAGTAGTCATCACCACAAACGGATTAACATTTGCTATCCATTCCGGTGAGGCGTGCTCGCCTACGGTGCGCAGTACATATTTAGGCATTGTTGCATAAAGCTGATGCTGGATTATCCAGAAACCTGTAACTATTATTATAAGAAGGAATAATCTTAGGTTAAAAAGCACTCTTAAAAAACCATCCCACACCTCCTTAAAGGTTTTACCCTCACCTACGGTATTAACACTCTTATAAAAAATAATTACAGTCAGCAGTGCCAGGAGCGTCATCGAAGCTGCATAATAATTTATTGAAACAACACCCCACTCGATCCTTAACGGGTAGGCAAAAGTTTTACCGAGGAAAGCGCCAACATTAACAATCCCGTAAAAGATAGAATATCCTCTCGCCCTGGTTTCGGTTGTAGTAGTTTTGGCAACAGTGCCTGTAATAATAGATTTAATAAAAGAGCCGCCGAACATCAGGACCACAAGGGAAGGCAGCACAACAGCTTTGTAAGGGAATGCTCCAAGATTAAAATAACCAATGGTTAATAATGCGAAAGCAAGGATGATCGCATTTCTGAACCCGATCTTATCTGCAAGGGCGCCTGTAAACGGAGGCAGGAAATATAAACCTGCAGAAAAAACACCTCCTATCCAGGCAGCGTTGATATCATTAAAACCTACTACTCTGGACAGGTACAAAGTTATGGCTATAAAAACTGCATAGTAGGCAGCCCGTTCAAAAAGCTCAACAACATTTGCTGTCCAGAATGCCCGTGGAAAATTCCACCCGCCTGATTTCTTAGATGTGCTTTCGGTATTTAACATTCACCTTCCTGATTGCGTTTAAGATAAAAATAAAGTTTCAATATATGATATGAGGTTGATATAGCCAAGATAATCTTTGAGGATGGAAATGATACCTCTTACCACCCCGGGAACTCATCCCCTACCCCTTCTCTCCCATAGGGATCCCTGCGGGATTGGGAAGAGAAGGGGGCGAAAAAGAAAAGATAAGATTACCAATGTTATGTCTCAGGCTCCAGGAAAGTCCTTCTCTTTTTCAAGAGAAGGATTTAGGATGAGTTCGTTTTAATGGGTGAGCAGGATATAGTGTTTTGCTAAAGTTGCGATCACCCCAGGAACTCATCCCCTAACCCCTTCTCTTAGGAAGAGAAGGGGACAAAAGGAAAAGATAATGATTGCCAATGTTCATGTCCCAGGCTCCAGAGAAAGTCCTTCTCTTTTTCAAGAGAAGGATTTAGGATGAGTTCGTTTTAATGGTGAACTAGGATTTAGTGCTTTGTACCCTTGCGGAACTCATCCCCTACCCCTTCTCTTAGGAAGAGAAGGGGACGAAAAGAAAAGATAAGATTGCCAATGTTATGTTCCAGGCTCCAGGAAAGTCCTTCTCTTTTCAAGAGAAGGATTTAGGATGAGTTCGTTTTAATGGGTGAATACGATTTAGTGCTTTGCTAAAGTTGCGACCCTTTGGGAACGAAAAGATAAGTTAAGATTGCCAATGTTATGTCTCAGGCTCCAAGTAAAGTCCTTCTCTTTTTCAAGAGAAGGATTTAGGATGAGTTTGGTTTTGGAGGAATAGGCTAAGTTCGGTTGTATCTCCCAACAGCTTTACTTAATAAAAAAAGGGGAGGAAGAAAATAAAAGGTGATTAATTACTTTCTTTCCGCATAGCCTGATAATTTCATATGTTTGCTTCAATAAAAAAATAATTACCGAGGTGCTTGTGTCCGACACTACCGTTAGTCCTGCTGTAAAAGAGGAATCGCTTCTTAATCAGACGATCAAAGAGATTACCCAGCCGTTTAAAGATCTGTTTCGTTCGTCGAGAGCTTTGTTTGGTGTTAACCTTTCATATCTGCTTGAAGGGCTTACATATTTCGGGGTGATCGGACTGCTTGCAATTTATTTTAATGATTTCATCGGTCTGAATGATCTTGATGCCGGAAGGATGGTGGGCATACTTACCGGGGGTATTACTCTTGCTATGCTGCTCCTGGGGGCAACTGTTGATATTGTGGGGGTGAGAAAATCTCTGCTGATATCTTTATTCCTAATGCTGGTAGGAAGGATATTTCTAACTATAAGTCCTGTAGTATTCGGAACCACAGGTATGTGGTCATCATCCCACAGTCTGGCAATGTTCGGAATTTTGTGGATCATTCTCGGCTACGGCATATATCAGCCGGCCTGCTATGCGGCAGTTAAACTGTTTACAAATGAGAAGACAGCTGCAATGGGATATGCAATGCTGTATGCGATAATGAACCTTGGGGGATTTCTGCCGGGACTAATTTCTCCTCCCGTAAGAAAATCATTCGGCATTCTTGGTGTCTTCTGGGTATACGTGGCGCTTACGCTTGCAGGTATAATTGTGGTCGCAGTTATACTATCTAAAAAAGCTATACAGCAGGCAACAGGAAATTTAACTGCAGAAAAGAAAAGAGAAGCTAAAGAGGAAGCCGACAAACCGCTTAAAGAGAAAATTGTTTTTTACCTGAAGAATTTTCCTTTAAGAGATCTCCGCTTTATGTTTTTTATTTTTATTCTTATCCCCGTACAGACACTATTTGCCCACAACTGGTTGACTATTCCTTTATATACCAGCAGGGCATTTACCGGATTCGTAGCTGATAATTTTGAATTCTTCGTTAACCTTAACCCGATATTCATCTTTGTCCTTACCCCGATGGTAGCGGCGTTAACGATAAAAAGAAATACTTATAAGATGATGATCCTGGGGACATTTGTTATGGCATCCCCTACATTTATTCTTGCGCTGGGACCGAATATCTATACCTTATTTTCTTATATAATAATAATGACAATAGGGGAAGCGATGTGGCAGCCGAGATTCCTTCAATGGGTTGCCGAGATTGCACCAAAAGGAATGACAGGAATTTATATGGGAATAGGACAGTTCCCCTGGTTCCTTACTAAAGTGGTTACAAGTCTTTATTCAGGCTGGTTCTTAATGAAATACTGTCCCGATGGAGTTTTACCTTCCCAGATGAACACAGAAACGATGTGGTTTATTTATGGTTTGATTGCAATGATTAGTCCCGTGTGCTTACTGCTTGCAAGAAAATGGATGCTGAAAGGATTTAAGACAAAGGCGGAATAGTACGATAGTTCGATGGTGCGGTGGTGCGGTCGTGCGAAGATGTAAGGAACGCTCAGTGAGCGTTCCGCTATGGGCTCAGTCATTGCGAAGGAGTCTTCGACGAAGCAATCTGGCGAATTATGAGATAATCTATCAGTGTATTTGTTCTAATTTTAATTTAGGGGAATTATGGATCATAATTATTATGTCTACATCATTACCAACCGGGATAATACCGTATTATATACAGGCGTCACTAACAATATCATAAGAAGAATTTACGAGCACAAAGAAAAACTCATTAATGGATTCAGCAAAAAATACAATTGCGATAAACTGGTATGGTACGAGATATATGAGAATGCGTATAGCGCAATCAGCAGGGAGAAACAAATAAAAGCAGGTTCAAGGAGGAGAAAAGTAATGCTGGTTAATAGTATGAATTTAGAATGGAAAGATCTGTATGGTGAAGTTGTTATGATAGACAGGGATATAGACCTCATAATTCGCCAGATTGCTTCAGTCGAAGACTCCTTCGCAATGACTGACAATAACTATCAACCAAGCCCGCAATGGTCTCTCCCAGAACTGCTGAACTAAAAAATCTTTTTATCTATTATTAATTAATAAAACAAACTCCCCCTTCAGGTTCTTCTCTTCTGCTGTCTTTAATACCTGCTCTGCTTTCCCCCTGTAGAAGTTCTCATTATTCATAGTAAGCTGGTATGCAAGGACCACGGGAACGGAAGGTCCTAAGATTTTTACAACATCCTGCAGGAGAGATCTTAAGCGGTAGGGGGTATCCATCAGGATTATTAATTCTTTTATTCTTTTAACCTTTAATAGTTCTTCTCTCCTTAATTCCTTCTTAGGGGAGAGCCACCCGTAGTAATAAAACTTTTCTATATCCATCCCTGAACCAATAAGAGCAGGAAGAATTGAGCTTGTACCCGGCACCGGCACAATATCAATTTTCTGAGAGATGCAGATGCTTACAAGAAGATGTCCGGGGTCCGAGAAGAGGGGAGTGCCGCAGTCTGATATCAGGGCTGCATTCTTCCCATCAAGTAATTTTAATAATATCTCATCACTGATCTCATTTTCATTATGTTCATTCAGGGAGATCAGCTCTTTCTGAATTTCATAATGCGCTAACAGTCTCCGTGCTTCTTTATATTCCTCGCAGATAATAAGATCGGATTCCTTAAGGGCTCTTAATGCCCTTAAGGTGATATCCTCAAAATTCCCAATAGGGGTAGAGACAAGATATAATTTACCTTTCATTCCTTTAAACTTAATTAAAAGATCGGGTATTTTCTTAAGCCGTTTGTGTGTACTCTGGTAAAATCTTTTTAATTTTGCCAAACTAAGTTTTTATTAAAGTATGAAAAAAACTCTTCTCTTATGGATCGCAGCGGTCGTAATAACCATAGGAGCAGCAGTTTATCAAAGAGTGACAGGACCATCCTATCCTGTCACAGGTGAAGCAAAGATCGGAGTAATCAGTTTACCATTTACCCTTCCGCGTACAAACAGCAGCAGCTCTGATCTGCAGATTGAAATCAATACCGGTAAGCTGCCCTTGACGGGAAAGGTTACATGGAAAAGATTTAATACTGACGATAAGTATTCTGCCATCTTTATGAAGAAAGAAGGTGATCTTCTTAATGCATACCTCCCCAAGCAGCCTCCGGCCGGGAAACTTCAGTATTCCGTCATCCTGATCGATGAGAATAGTCTTGAATATAATCTTACCGAAGATCCCGTAATTATAAGATTTAAAGGAGATGTGCCCTCTCTTATTCTTATTCCTCATATATTTATAATGTTCTTTGCGATGCTTTTATCGACAAGGACAGGTTTGGAGATCTTTGATAACAGAATAAAGCTGAAATCTTTAACGCTGTGGACGCTTGTATTTGTTTTTCTGGGAGGAATGATCCTTGGACCAATTACACAGCTTTATGCATTCGGTGCTTTGTGGACAGGGTTTCCATTCGGAACAGATCTTACGGATAATAAAACCCTGATCGCATTTATAGGATGGGTTATTGCTGCCATTGCAGTACATAAATTTAAGCATCCGGAAAGATGGGCCCTGGCGGCATCCATAATTCTTCTGCTTATTTTTTTAATTCCGCACAGTATGTTCGGATCTGAGCTTGATTATTCCAAAGAGCAAAATAAAAATCTGATGAAAACATTATCAATAAATAACCATCGGTGAAACTATATGGAACACTCAACAGGTAATATTAAAGGATTACCGGTAAACGCATACACTGAGCTGAAGCCGGGGGAACATTATGAACCCCTTATGTCGCCTCAGAAAGATTACAGGGAGATAACTCCTTACTCTGTTATTATGGGTCTCGTAATGGCTGTACTCTTTTCGGCAGCAGCAGCTTACCTTGGATTGAAAATAGGACAGGTATTTGAGGCAGCAATCCCGATAGCCATTATAGCAGTCGGTCTCTCTGCAGCCTTAAAACGTAAAGGCGCAATGGGGGAAAATGTAATTATCCAGTCCATCGGGCAGAATTCAGGCTTAATAGTAGCAGGCGCCATATTTACTATACCGGCTCTTTATATCCTTAATCTTAAGGCAGAGTTTTACCAGATATTCTTTGCATCTGCATTCGGCGGCATACTTGGTATATTATTCCTTATCCCCTTCAGGAAATATTTCGTAGCAGAAATGCACGGCAAGTTTCCTTTCCCGGAAGCTACTGCAACAACCGAAGTACTGGTCTCAGGTGAAAAGGGAGGCGACCAGGCAAAGGTATTAATATACAGCGGTCTTATCGGCGGTATCTATGATTTTATAATTGCTACATTCGGCTGGTGGAGCGAAGTATTTACTACCCGGGTATTCGGTTTCGGCAATATGCTTGCCGATAAATTTAAGCTGGTGTTCAGGCTTAATGTAGGTGCTGCGGTTATGGGTCTTGGATATATTGTAGGACTAAAATATGCAGCCATAATTTGTGCAGGTTCTTTTGTAAGCTGGTATCTGCTTGTGCCGGTAGTTTCATTTGTTGGTTCCGGTCTTACTACTCCATTCGGAACAGGAATTGGAAAGCTTATTAACCAGATGACAGCAGAAGAAATATTCAGAAGCTACATACGGCACGTAGGTATAGGCGGAATAGCAATGGCAGGTATAATCGGTATTATCAGATCGTCTAAAATAATTAAGTCTGCAATCTCATTAGGATTCAAAGAGCTGTTTGAAAAAAAGAAAGCAGACAGCGAGACAATCAGAACCCAGCGCGATCTGTCTATGAAGATAATCCTGGGAGGATTGGTTGTTACTGCAATTCTGCTGTTTGTATTTTTCCAGGTTGGTGTAGTTAACGACCTCGGTCTTGCCTTAACAGGATTACTTATTGTGCTTATCATATCATTTCTTTTTACAACTGTGGCTGCTAATGCAATTGCAATTGTGGGAACCAATCCTGTAAGCGGTATGACATTAATGACACTGATCCTCTCATCAATAATTCTCACATCTGTTGGTCTGAGCGGTCAGGCGGGAATGGTTGCTGCATTGATAATCGGAGGAGTTGTTTGTACTGCGTTATCAATGGCAGGCGGATTCATTACAGATCTTAAAATAGGATACTGGCTTGGATCCACTCCGCGTAAACAGGAAAGCTGGAAATTCCTTGGTGTTCTTATTTCTGCAGTTACCGTCGGGTATGTAATAATGGTATTGAACGAAACATATGGCTTTACAGGTGAAGGTGCACTCGTAGCACCACAGGCTAATGCAATGGCTGCAGTAATTCAGCCGTTGATGGATCAGCAGCCTGCACCGTGGACATTATATATTGTAGGCGCGATCCTTGCCCTGGTTCTTACAATGATAAAAGTCCCGGCGCTTGCATTCGCTTTAGGAATGTATATTCCTCTTGAATTGAATACTCCTCTTTTG
The DNA here is from genome assembly GCA_963764685.1 of uncultured Ignavibacteriales bacterium. Taxonomy (GTDB): domain Bacteria; phylum Bacteroidota; class Ignavibacteria; order Ignavibacteriales; family Ignavibacteriaceae; genus CAVXTT01. The sequence continues at coordinate 224,674 of CAVXTT010000021.1, read as the reverse complement.
GTCGGAGGACTTATAGCTCATTTCGTATCAACCAGAAGTAAGGATGAAGCTGTAAATACTGCAAGAAGGGAAAGAGGAACTTTAATTGCTTCAGGATTTATTGCCGGTGGTGCGTTAATGGGAGTTGTGAGTGCATTCCTGAGATATGCGGGGTATAACTGGGTAAGTCTGGAATGGGCTGAATCTCATTCGGCGGAACTTTTAGCATTTGCAATGTTTGCGGTCATATCTGCTTATATGGTATGGGATTCAATGCGGGGCAAAAAGGAAGAATAAGCATCTGTTAATAGAATAATATTCAAGGCTTCCTGTTAAAATGGAAGCCTTTTTTAATAGCTGTGAGACATATCATCCGATCGATTGCCCTCTGAGATTTATCCCCCCTTAATTATTAAATTATTTTTAAAAGAATACGATGCTTACAACTATTGCTGAATCAATCCAAATGAATAAAGTGAAAAGAAATAATTCATTAAACCCTCAGAATCTTCCTAAAACCTTAACAGGCATAAAAGGCCTTGATGAAATTACATACGGCGGACTTCCTAAAGGACGACCGACACTTATCTGCGGCAGCGCAGGCTCCGGTAAAAGTTTATTCGGAGTTGAATTTCTGTACAAGGGAGCAACTTTATATAACGAACCCGGCGTATTTATATCCTTTGAAGAATCAAGAGAAGAATTGATAGCTAATGTTTCCTCGCTTGGTATGGATCTTAAGGATTGATAAACAAGAAAATGCTCTCGATCGATTATGTCCACGTCGAGAAAAGTGAAATTGAAATAACAGGTGAATTTGATCTTGAAGGTTTATTTATCAGACTTGGATATGCAATTGATTCAATCGGCGCCAAAAGGATAGTGCTTGATACAATTGAATCCCTGTTCGCTGGAATATCCAATCACGCAATCCTCAGGGCTGAATTAAGGAGGTTATTCCGTTGGCTTAAGACCAAAGGCGTAACGGCAGTAATAACAGCAGAGAAGGGAGATAATACCTTAACGAGACAGGGGATGGAGGAATATGTTTCCGATTGCGTTATTCTTCTCGATCACAGGATTAACGATCAATACGGAACGAGAAGATTGCGGATTGTAAAGTACAGAGGTTCCTTCCATGGAACTAATGAATATCCCTTTATTATTAAGGAACAGGGTATATCCATTATACCTATTTCCTCACTTACTTTAGATCATCGTGTGTCGAAAGAAAGGGTTACTACAGGGGTTCCTTCTTTGGATGAAATGTTCGATAATAAAGGGTTCTACAGAGGCTCAACGATATTAATATCTGGGACAGCAGGAACAGGGAAGACAAGTCTGTTGTCTGCTTTCATTAACTCCGTATGCGCAAGAGGAGAGAAGGCTCTGTTCATTGCATTGGAAGAATCGGAGAATCAGATAATAAGGAATATGGTATCAATAGGAATAAATCTGAAGCAGTGGAAAGATAAGGGACTGCTGAAGTTCCATGTAACGAGACCTACATATTATAGTCTGGAAATGCATCTTGCCTTAATTCAGGACCTTACCAGTGAATTTAAACCTTCGGCTGTTGTAATTGATCCGATAAGCAATTTTACTTCAGTCTCTACTACACATGAATCAAACGCGCTGCTTACAAGACTTATTGATTTTCTAAAACACCAGGCTATTATAACAATGTTTTCCAGTCTGACTGAACCGGGTATATCATTGGAGAAAACAGATGTTGGTATTTCATCTCTTGTAGATTCCTGGATACTATTAAGAGGTCTGGAAATTAATGGAGAGAGAAACCGTACGTTATATATCCTTAAGTCGCGTGGTATGGCCCATTCAAACCAGATAAGAGAATACATTCTGTCGGATAAAGGAATTAAGCTGGTTGATGTATTTGTTTCGGAAGAAGGTGTGCTGTTCGGTTCTGCCAGGAAAGCTCGGGAAAAAATTAACAGGCAGGTAAAGAAAAAGAAATCGGAAGAGAAAGAAGTTTTATCCCTGCGCCTGAAAAAGCTTGAAGAAATAACCATGGCCAGGATTGAAGCCTTAAAGGCTGATTACCAGGCTAAAAGCTTTGAGTTGAAAAGAAAATTCGAACAGGGATTTTCCGATGAACAGTATTTGTGCTCTACGTTAGAAGAGGAAGCAGCTTCGAGACAGGAGGGTTCCTCCCGGTCATCTAAAAAGAATAAGGAAAACGGCAGATGAAAAAAACAAATGTACTCCTGAATAACACGAAGAAAGCCCCAGGGAAAAGGGAGGAGCAGGAGTTGTTTGAACTCCGTCTTTATGTTGCAGGTCAAACCCCGAAATCAATTACAGCATTTACAAACCTTAAGAAAATCTGTGAAACGCATCTGAAAGGGAAGTATAAGATTGAAGTAATAGACCTTATACAAAATCCAATGCTGGCACAGGGAGACCAGATACTTGCCATACCCACTCTTGTTAAGAAACTTCCCCAGCCAGTAAGAAAAATAATAGGAGACCTGTCTAACAGCGAAAGAGTGCTGGTTGGATTAGATTTACACCAGGTTGAAGTATGAAAAATGTTAACCTCGTCACTTCAGACAAAGTAATAAAGCAAATTGAAAAAAAAGGCAGACAGCAGAAAAAGGAAAAATATGTCCTTAAATTGTATGTCACTGGTACAACTCCCAATTCTGTAAAAGCCATTCAAAACATCAAGGATATTTGTAATAAGTATCTTGAAGGCAGGTATGATCTTGAAATTATTGATATTTACCAGCAGCCCCAGCTAAGTCAGGGAGAACAGATTATAGCCGCTCCTACCCTGATTAAAAAGCTGCCACTTCCTTTAAGAAAGTTTATAGGTAATCTTTCAGACGTTGAGCGTGTATTATTCGGATTAAATCTTCAAGCAAAATCTGATGCATGAAAAACACTAAACAGGACCTGATTCATAGAATTGAGGATCTTGAAAATAAACTGATAGAATCGGAACAGATGGTTGAAGCCATCAAATTCGATAAGATCGATGCATTTGTAATATCCACTGCATCGGGTGACCAGATATTTACTTTACAGGGAGCCGACCGTCCCTACCGGATTTTTCTTGAGCAGATGACTGAAGGAGCTGTTACAGTTTCACGGGATGGAATGATACTTTACTGCAACCTGGCATTTGCAGAACTGCTCAAGCTGCCCCTTGAAAAAATGATTGGAACACGCTTTGCAGATTATTCTGATCCACAGGACAGGAACAAACTAAATTCTCTTTTGATGCGCGGAGTTCCTGCCAAAGAGGAGATAAATTTTATTCGCACCGACCGTTCCCTGATTCCATTATACCTGTCAACAACATTTCTTAAAATTGAAGGCATCGACCCTGTTCTATGCGCAATTGCTACCGACCTTACAGAAAAGAAAAAAAGTGAAGAATTAATCAGGTCTGAAAAACTTGCCAGATCAATACTTGATCAGGCAGGAGAGGCAATTGTAGTTTGTGATGAAAATATGAAAATAATCAGGGCAAATATGGCTGCCGAAGCACTGGCGGGAGAACCTGTCCTCTTTAATGATTTTGATAATGTGTTTCCGCTCATTGATAAAAACGATAAGCAGATTTCAATCAGGTCTATTACAAGAAATCATGCGGAAACTGAAGCTGCTATTTTAAGCAAGGATGAAGGGAAGATTCATCTTTTAATTAATATGGGGCAGTTAAACGGATACCAGGACCGTATTCTGGGATACGTCATAAACCTGACTAATATTACAAAACATATTACAGCGGAAGAACGTCTTAACACTTCACTTAAGGAGAAGACCATTCTGCTGAAAGAAATACATCACAGGGTAAAAAATAACCTCCAGATCATCTCCAGTCTGCTTGCCCTTCAATCAAATGCTATAAAAGACAATGCTTTAGTTGAAATACTGAACGAGTGCCGTAACAGGGTAAGTTCAATGGCTATAATTCATCAGAAGTTGTATGAATCAAAATCCTTCTCATCAATAAGTATTCCCGCTTATCTTGAGGAGCTGATCCCATCGCTCAGCAGCAGCTACCAGATCACGAATTGTAAAGTAAGAATGGAATTTCCAAAAGAAGATGTTTCCTTGACTATTGAAGCAGCAATTCCTTTGGGGCTAATAATGAATGAGCTTGTGACAAATGCATTAAAACATGCCTTTAAGTCCTACAATAATAGTAATGAAATATTCATTTCATTAAAACCGGGAGATAAGGAACTGGAACTGATCGTAAGTGATAACGGTTCAGGTTTTCCTGGAGATATGGATTTTTATAATCCGGGTACACTAGGACTTCAGCTGATTCATACTCTTGTTCAACAGCTGGAGGGAAAAATAGAGCTCGTTGATTGTAAAGGAACAAAAGTAAAGATAATTATACCCCGGACTTAATTTCTATTTCAGGAGCAGCATCTTTTTAACCACTGAATATTTACCACTGTTCAGGCGGTAGAAATAAACTCCTCCGGGCAGATAGCTAAGATCAAAATTAAATTCATACATTCCGGCAGACTGTTCTTTATTGATCAGTATAGCAGCTTCACTTCCCAGAATATCAAAAAGTTTTAAGGTAGTTTTGTTTCCCTCTTCCGGTATAATATAGCTTATAGTTGTCGCAGGATTAAAGGGATTGGGATAATTCTGAAAGAGTATCAATTCTTTTACATCTGTAATGCTGTCACTTATATCTAACAGTCCGGGTCTACTGCTTAATCTCACAGCATCGGCAATAACATAACCGCCGGTACCTGTGGTTTCAATTTTTATATTTGATAAGCTTCCTTCACTGAAGTTATAGATACCAAGAGAATTCCACCCTGCACCCCTCTTCTCCTGGTTAACCGTACACTCGGTTATTCCATCACTGTGATAAATTTTAATTGGTACATTCACCGCTCTGCCGGCTGCTGATGTCCAGCGGAGAAATACTTCATAAACTCCGTTTATACTGCCGGGATTAAATTCAACAGATTTTAATCCCTTCCCTTCATTATTGTCGTGAACATAATCTTCCCCGTAATATCCTGCTACATAACTGCTGGAGATCCAATCACCCGCATAACTAACCGATGAGGAATCCCGGTTATCTATGATTATATCTCCCGGTGAAGGGATATTATTTATGTAATTACTTATGGATTGGAGAAGGACCCTACCGTTATTTTTATATTTAGCAATATCCCACAAAACATCATCGGTACGGTATACCCAGCCGGTCTCAATTGAAAAACAGAGACCCGGATAATAGAGAGAATCAGCATACCTGTTTGCAGTTTGCCCGATTGTAGGATAAAGTTCCTGACGGTCGAGTGGATATCCTCCTTCATCTTCAAAAAGATCCCTGAAGTAATTTACATTGCAGGAAGCTGTTCCTGTATCGTGTAATGCATATAGAAATAATCTTGAAGCTACATTATCGTCTCCAGGAAATGGATCATGACTATCTATAAATACCTCAAGTTTATTCTGCTGCACCGTCTCCGCTATTTTATTCTTAGCCGCATTTACTGCGTTCCAGTAACTTGGGGAATCCCAGTCACGGTTAAAATCTACTGGATTCTGATCTTTCCCGGTTCCGCCGTTATATATGTTATCCACATCCATAACAGGGATAATATAAGTTATACTCTGTGCTCTCAGTCTTGCTGCCGTTTCATTCTCAGAAAGGATCTCATCAATCAATCCTTCAATAACATAATTGGAATGACTTTCAAACGCATGCTGCCTGGCTATAATCCAGATAAGTGATTTAACAGAATCAGCAAATGATGGATCTGTTACTTTAAGCAGCTTTACTGTCCTTCCTTGTTCACTTAGACAAAGATCCTGGATATCCAGGCAGGGATTCCCTGAATGTGAGTTTATATGACTGATCATATCTGTCCAGGTATAAGGATATCCAATCGAAAAGAACAATGAGTCACTCCCGGGTGAAAGGGTATACACTTTATACCCGGGATAATTTACTGCAGATACTCTTTCCCAATTGGTATTGTCGTAACTGTAACCGGCAAGCACTGGTGCATAATATGCTTCGGATGTATACAGCCGGATATAAAACGGGCGGGACCTTGAATATCCTTTTACCTTAAAGTAAAAATGAGATGCTTTAGTATCACCGGGTCTTAGAGCGGGAGCGACTAAAATTGTATTATCTGAATTGTTAATAGAAATGACGTCTATATTACCCCCTTCGAAATCGTCGCTTATGCTAATAGATTGGCTGTATAGAATGGGAGCAATCAGTATGAAAGGAAATATGAATAAATATCTTTTCATAACTCTCTCTAAATTAATATAAGAGTTATGAAAAACAATCCGCTTATTTATAAAAACCTAAGTTTTACTATATAAGTGATTTAATTTATTTACAAGGTCGTCAAGACTAATATCAAGCCGCTCACCTGTCCTGCGTATCTTAACCTCTACCATTTTATCCTTCAGCTTCTTCTCCCCTACAATTACCTGTAAAGGTAATCCGATCAGGTCAGCGTCGTTAAACTTTACACCCGCCTGGGCATCAAGCCTGTCATCGTAAAGAACATCGAATCCTTCTTTCATTAGTAAAGCGTGCAGCCTATCGGCTGTTTCTGCTACTTCTGTTTTTTTAAGATTAAGAGCAAGCAGATGAACATCAAACGGTGCAAGTACCTTATCCCATACGAGCCCTTTATCATCAGAATGCTGTTCTATATAGCAGGCAATAATACGCTCAACCCCTATGCCGTAGCTTCCCATAATCAAAGGGTGGGCACCACCGTTCTCATCAAGGAAGTTTGCGCTTGTTGCAGTGGAATACTTGGTTCCGAGCTTGAAAATATGTCCAAGTTCAATTGCACTGAAAACATCAAGAGGAGAATTGCATACAGGACATCCTTCACCTTTTGCAACAGATCTTAAATCGAAATAGCGTATATCTACTGTATCTCTTATCAGATCTATACCGCCGGTATGAAAGTCATTTTCATTTGCGCCGCTGTATAAGTTGTTTGCATCTTTCAGACGATTATCTGCAACGATTCTTCCTTTGAACCCGATAGGACCTATGGAACCTGCATCAGCACCTGTTAATTCCTTCAGCTCTTCAGGGTGAGCAGGACGAACTGTTCCTTCAAGTGCTTTTTCAAGCTTTGTCTCATTTACTTCATCATTCCCGAGCATAAGAACAAGTACAGGAAAGCCGTTATGGATATATACTCTTGATTTTGCACATTGTGTTTCATCAATCTTCAGAAATGCGCAAAGCTCATCAATCGATTTAACATTCGGGGTAGAGATCTTAAATGGTTCCTTCCCTGCATCATCTCTTTTTTTCGGTTCTATAACCGATGCTGCAACTTCAACATTGGCAGCATAACTGCAGTTTTCACAGTAAGCAACTGTATCTTCCCCGGCATCGGATTTAACCATAAATTCCTCCGAGCCGGTGCCTCCCATAGCCCCGCTTGATGCGCCTACCACAACATATTTCAGCTTGCACCTGTCGAATATATTATGGTATGCTTCATCGTGCTGGTTATATGATTTATCCAGATCCTCCCAGCTTTTATCAAAAGAGTAAGAGTCCTTCATTAGAAATTGTCTTCCTCTTATGACTCCGCTTCTTGGTCTGGCTTCATTTCTAAACTTTGTCTGGATCTGGTACCATATCTGGGGAAGATCTTTATATGACTTAAGTACATTCTTCGCGTGAAATGTCATAATCTCTTCGTGCGTAGGTGCAAGTACATAATCCCGGTTCTTTATGTGGAACATCGTATCACCGAAAGCTTCCACTCGTCCTGTCTCTTCCCATATTTCCTTAGGATTAAGAGCAGGCAGATGGAACTCCTGTCCCCCGATGGCATCCATTTCTTCCCTTATAATTTCTACTGCCTTTTTGACAACCCTGTAACCCAATGGAAGGAAAGAATAAATACCTGCGCCGACCATTCTAATCATTCCTGCCCTGAGCATCAGGATATGACTGGTTACAACTGCATCGTTAGGAATTTCTTTTAATGTCGGTATAAAATATCTGGATTGTCTCATATTGTTCTTAGTTCTTGGTTCTTAGTTTGAGGAAAATTCAATTTGTCTAAAATAGTTGATAAAAATAAAGATTTCCTGCATCAGATGCATATGCCTAATTTTAAGTCCCTCTTTCATATAACACTGAACTCATCCTAAATCCTTCTCTTGAAAAAGAGAAGGACTTTATTGGAGCCTGAGACATAACATTGGCAATCTTGTCTTTTCCCTTCGTCCCCTTCTCTTTCTAATCCCGCAGGGATCCCATTGGGAGAGAAGGGGTAGGGGATGAGTTCCCAGGGGGTCGCAACTTTAGCAAAACACTAAATCGTGTTCACCCATTAAACCGAACTCATCCTAAATCCTTCTCTTGAAAAAGAGAAGGACTTTCCTGGAGCCTGAGACATAACATTGGCAATCTTGTCTTTTCCCTTCGTCCCCTTCTCTTCCCAATCCCGAAGGGATCCCTATGGGAGAGAAGGGGTAGGGGATGAGTTCCGTTGATACCTGTACGTTTTCATTTCTCAACTTTTGTAATCTGCATTACTTTGCATAAGTTTTCTGGTCAATTAATTTCTTTTTAATTGTTATGGAAGACAACTTGCTTAATATTCCTATCCTAGCTCTTCTCCCTTTTATATTAATGCTGCTTTCAATAGCGCTGTTCCCTTTATTCTGGAACCACATCTGGGAGAAGAATAAAAACAAGCTGATAGTTGCAATTATTCTCAGCTTGCCGGTTATCATTTATCTGCTGGCAAATGATCTGAACGAAAGATTATTTGAAACTATGGTATTTGACTATATACCATTTATCATTCTGCTGGGATCATTATTTACAATTACCGGTGGAATTTATCTGACGGGAGATATCGAAGCCAGGCCGCTGATCAATACAATATTTTTAGCTATCGGTGCGGTGTTTGCTTCATTTATGGGCACCACGGGGGCAGCAATGCTTTTAATACGACCGGTAATCCAGACTAATAAGGAGAGGAAATTCAAGATACACACAATCCTTTTCTTTATAGGAATAATAGCCAATTGCGGCGGACTGCTTACTCCGCTTGGTGATCCTCCATTATTTATGATGTATCTAAGAGGTGCAGAGTTCGGATGGTTCTTTAAGCTGTTTCCGGAGTGGCTTACTGCAAATAGTATACTTCTCATTATCTATTTTATTGTTGATTCTCACTTTTATAAAAAGGAAGCACCTGAAGATATAATCCGTGATATTGAATTCAGAAAACCAATAAGGATACAGGGTAATCTTAATTTTCTATGGCTGGCTGGTGTTGTTCTTTCGGTAGCATTTCTTAACGAGCAGTACCTTCCGCTTATTCAGACAAACCACTATTACCGGTTTATCAGGGAAGCGGCAATAATTTTAATGGCTGTGCTATCCCTTGGATTTACTACCAGGCTTTTAAGGGTATCCAATAATTTTACCTGGGAACCCATTAAAGAAGTGGCTTATTTATTCCTCGGCATATTTATAACAATGGTTCCCTGCCTTCTGTATCTTGAAACCAATGCAAAACATCTGGGAGTAACTCTCCCCACCCAGTTTTATTATTATTCCGGTATGCTTAGCAGCTTTCTTGATAATACACCAACGGCCGTTACATTTCATTCACTTGCGTACGGACTGGGAGTGCAGTCAGGAACCCTGGTAGCTGGAATACCCGAGCTATTATTAAAAGCAATATGTACAGGTGCAGTATTTTTCGGATCAATGACTTATATAGGCAATGGTCCTAATTTTATGGTAAAAGCTGTTGCAGAGGAAAATAACATTAAGATGCCTCACTTTTTTAGTTATATGTATAAGTTCTCATTAATAGTATTGCTGCCGGTATTTATATTAATACAATTGTTATTTATTTAAGGTAAAAATGTTAAAGCATAGTGATTTCAACCCCTGGCATTGTGTTAGTCCCGGCGATTCTGTGCCCGTATGTGTGAACAGCATTATCGAGATATCAAAGGGCTCAAAGGCAAAGTACGAGCTTGATAAGGAAAGCGGGCTGCTGAGGCTTGACCGTGTACTTTTTTCTGCAGTACACTATCCTGCAAATTATGGATTTATTCCCAGGACATACTGCGATGATAAAGATCCGCTGGATATACTTGTAATCTGTTCAATAGATGTGGATCCACTCTGTATTATTGAATCAAAGGTTATTGGCGTTATGCATATGATCGATGATGATGAACTTGATGATAAGATCATTTCTGTTGCCAATAATGATATGTCGGTAAATTATATAAACGACATAACAGAGCTTCCTCCCCATGCAGTTGTTGAATTACGCCGTTTCTTTGAAGATTATAAGAAACTCGAGAACAAGCACGTTATTGTACAGGAATTCCTCGGCAAAGAGCAGGCATATAAAATTATTAACAATAGTCTTGCACTGTATGCGGAAAATGAAGAGGAGCTGACCAAATAGAAGTTCGGACCTCGGATGTAAGGAAAGGTTATCAAACGTTCCGCAGTATCTAAACATCCGGGTCAAATCTATCCCCTGTACCCCCGGTTATCACATCTTCAATAGTGCCTTACGGCGCGGGATTAAAACTTTAGTAAAATATTTTGTTTTTACTATGATCACAAATCGCCCTGGAAAATTAAGTAATGGCTGGAAAAGTGCTGGTAAAGAGCTTCATCCTCTATTAAAATGACTATCAGGAAGCACTTTATAAGCCATGATGAAGCTGTTTACTTATTATCTGGAGCGAAGTATGGCCTAAGTGTAAATGAAATGTTTGTCAAAAAATTTGTTATGAATACACCTGCGCTTCAGTACCTCAGGGCTATTTTTTAAGAGTGTCCCCGCGGGCGTCTGAGATAGTTCTTCCGATTGAGGTTATCATAAATTCGAGGGATGCGCGGTCGAATGAATGGTTTGAAGATACTCTTTTATTGTTGGGATAGATCTTATAATTCTCCCTGTAGGGGGGAGGGGTAAAATTCGGCATTACTACATTGGCCCCTGCCATTAATCCTTTTTGTCTTCCTGCAGGATCAAGTGTTGCAAGAGCGGTAGTTGAAGGCATATGGGCATCTTTCAGAACAATCCTTCCAACAGCCATTGTCTTAAGGGCAAGAGTAACATCACAGTTTTTGCTTCCCCTGAAAGGTGATTCCGGTGAGGAGATAAAGGGACTGAATGATGCCATATCGACATTCAATTCTTTACATAACAGGATATCATCAGCGATATCTTCAATGGTCTGCCCGGGGAGTCCGATAATATTTCCGCTCCCTATCTGAAATCCTATGCTGTCAAGAAATATAAGGTGATCAATTCTTTCCTGAAGCTTCTGCTTCTGGTGAATTATGTAATATAAACGGGCATTTGCAGTTTCGTGCTTCAGCAGGTACCTGTCGGCGCCTGCATTTTTCCAGAGGATATAATCATCATAATGGCGTTCTCCCAGGCTTAGTGTTATTGCTGCATCGGTTTCATTTCTTATCAGCAGAATGATCTCTTCTATATCTTTACCTGAATATCCGGGGTCCTCTCCCGATTGAAGCACAACAGTTCTTATACCGGATTTGATTATGGACTTTGTCGTTTTTAGTATTTCTTCCTTAGTCATCCGGTAACGGATCATAGATTCGTTGGATTTCCTGATGCCGCAGTAGAGACAGTTCTGTTCACAGTTGTTTGAAAGTTCAATAATTCCCCTGAGGTGTACTTCTTCACCGCAGTATTCCTTTCTTACATCATCGGCTTTTTTAAGAAGCTTCTGAAGATCTCTGCTGCCGTCAATTGAGAGGAGCTTAATTATTTCCTCTCTTGAAAGCTCAGCTTTTTTAAGAAGGGATTCGATATTCATGCTTAAAGGTACACGTCCCTTTCCCCGCTATTAACACGTTCAATCATTTTATTTACTTTCTTCTTTGCCGTTGGAGAAAGAGTTTCCATCTCTGCCTTCAAAAATTTATCTGCTGCTTTCTTCGTTTCTTCAGAGGCAAAATCATTAAGATATTCCTGGAATGTTGTCATTGCATTCGGGACGCATATCTTTCCGATATCTCCTGATTTGGCAAGCTCCATAAAACGGTCCCCTGTTCTGTGCGAACGGTAGCAGGCGGTGCAGAAGCTCGGCATATAACCTAAAGAAGTAACATCACGTACAACCTCATCGAGAGGTCTGTGGTCACCCAAGCTGGAATTGTTCTAATTCGTGCTCGTGCAGACTTTCTCTTGTCTCTTTATAACTTCCAGGGGCTGTACGGCTTCCTGCACTGATCTGGGAAACTCCTACTGTGAACAGTTCTCTTCTGAGTTCTGCTCTTTCGCGTGTTGAAAGAATGATTCCTGTATAAGGCACTGCTAATCGTATTACTGATATTAATTTTTTGAAAGAAATATCATCAACCGCGTGAGGAGGATGAAGCGCTGCAGGTGCATTTAGTGCAGGTTCAAGCCTGGGGATGGAAATTGTATGCGGTCCTACTCCGAATTTGTAATCAAGATCAAAAGCGTGGGAGAGGAGTGCAAGTGTTTCAAATTTATAATCTGTTAATCCGAATAATGCCCCGATACCTACATCATCAATGCCTGCCTGAAGGGCTCTGTCCATAGCAAATAACCTGAAGGTGTAATCTCTTTTAGGACCATCGGGATGCATCGTCATATAAGTCTTAAAATGGTATGTCTCCTGGAAACACTGGTACGTACCGATGCCGAAATTCTTTAATCTCTTAAAATCATCAATAGATAACGGTGCGGCATTAACGTTTACTCTCCGTATATTATTGCCATTAATATTTATCTTGTAAATCCGTTCTATAGCTTCCCCGATATACTCCATACTTGCTTTTTTAGGATGTTCTCCGCAGACCAGCAGAAGGCGCTTCTGTCCCTGGTTAATTAAAAATGTTACTTCCGACTCGATCTCATCAATGGTAAGGGTTTTTCTGATCAAGTCCCTTATTGTCTTTACGGAATGCACAGTAGAGACAGTTATTTACACAAAGGTTTGTAAGATATAAAGGAGCAAACATAACAAGTCTGTTCCCGTAAATTTTTTCCTTAACTTCTTTTGCTGTATGATATAATTTATCCGTCAGATCGGGAGAAGAAGTATTAAGGAGAGCAGCACTTTCCCTTAAATTTAATCCTTTGGCTTCGGACGCTTTATCTATGATTTCGTTCTGATATTTTTCATCGTGGAGTGATTCATCGTGCAGCAGGGAGTCAATATAATTTTCATCAATAAAATGCATTTGAGTACCTCTTTTTTCTTTGTAGCAGGGGAAATTCAAAATTTCCCGGTTCACATTGAGGCAAAAATCAATAAACATACCATCCGGCTATTGTAGATTAAGCTTAAATCCTTGATAAAAAGGATTAAAATTCTTGAATCAGAGAATCATTTTTCTGATTAATGAAATCTTTTAACTGCTTTTTAATGAAATCGTATTAAAAGCGCTGTGGAATACTTTTTGAATTTTTATAAAAAAAATATCGTACCCTCAAGTAATAGAGACAAAGGGAACGGGGATAATGAATTCAGTACCAAACTCAGAAAGAAAACATATAGTCTTTGCAGGCAGAAGAAATTCAGGAAAATCTTCTCTTATTAATGCCTTCACGGGACAGAACATATCAATAATCAGTGATGTGCCTGGCACGACCACTGATCCTGTTAAAAAAGCAATTGAGCTTCTCCCCTACGGACCTGTAGTATTGATCGATACAGCCGGTATTGACGATATCGGTGAACTCGGTCAGAAGAGAATAAGTAAGACCATAAAAGCTATTTCATCAGCCGATTTTGTCGTAGTTGTGCTCGATGCACGCGAGACCTTATCAACTGAAGAGATAGAACTGCTTCTTTACCTTGATAAAATTTCCATTCCATATGTAATTGCAATCAACAAAGTAGAGTTCGGTGTTAATCCCAGGCTTCTTGAAGAGATAACAAACTTTAAGGCGATACATTTTGAAATGTCCTGCAAGGAAAAAGTAGGTATCGATGCCTTCAGGAAAAATTTGATACGGCATTTACCCCGTGAATCAGAACCTCCGCTTATTGGGGATGTAGTTAATCCGGGTGACGTGGTAATAATGGTTGTTCCTATAGATCTTGGAGCACCAAAGGGAAGGTTGATCCTTCCGCAGGTCCAGGCAATAAGGGAGGCTCTGGATGAGGATACAATTGTGATGGTAGTTAAGGACAGAGAGTTAAGAGCAGCTTTGTACAACCTTAAGATTCCTCCTGATCTTGTAATCACCGACAGCCAGGCAATAAAACGTGTAGCAGAGGATGTTCCTGAAAAAGTAAAGCTTACAACATTCTCCATCCTGATGGCACGGCATAAAGGCGATCTTGTTGAGTATATGCGCGGATTAAAAGTTATTAACACTTTAAATGACGGCGATAAGGTTTTAGTTGCCGAAGCCTGTTCTCATCACCCGCAGGATGATGATATCGGCAGAATAAAAATTCCAAGATGGCTGCGTCACCACACAGGTAAGAATCTTGATATCGATGTAACCGGAGGTATAGAGTTTCCGGAGAATCTTTCAAATTATAAGCTTATCATTCATTGCGGCGGCTGTATGCTTTCACGCAAGGCAATGCAGATGAGAACAAATGAAGCAAGATTAATGGATGTGCCGATCGTTAATTACGGCTTGTTGATTTCATATATGCACGGTGCCCTACCTAGAGTTATCCGTCCCTTCCACGATGCGTTATTCGAATGGAACCTGATGGAGAAAGCACAGCTGGTCGGATAAATTTTTAAGTCAGGTGATCGGCTCAAAAAATAACCTGCCAATTTAGTTCCCATTAACGATTTCATGCAGGATCCTGTTGATCTCCTCCTTTATTTTAACTTACCCGGTCAGATATAACAGTTTATATTGTGTATAGGTTTACATTCATAAATCATTGCTATTCAACAACTTACCACTTTTCTCTTTTGATAAAAAAATTTTCACTCCTAAGAAATTGAAACTTTAGATATTCAAATTTTTACTTAAACACATCTTTTAATGGCACTTAAAATGAATAAGTACAGAGCTAAGCAGAGGAAAAAATGCATGGCGAAATATTTTAAGTTTGGTTTTTCTGCAGATGAGGAGAGTGATGGATTGTTAAGTAAACCGATTGTAATTAATGCATCTGAAGCAGAAGCTTGAAAATTATTACGCACGGCAGAAAAATAGAACTTTTTGTTCTGAAATGAGTTAAGTTTGATATGCAAAATAATGGTAAACCGGGCATCCTGATCGTTGAAGACGAAAAAGGCCTTCGGACGGGTATCCGGCGTCTGCTTGAACAAAGATTTAAAGTCAGGACAGCCGAAAACGGCTATGCGGGGATCGAGTCCGGTACGGGAGAAGATTTTGATCTGGCCATTATAGATTTGAAAATACCGGATATCGACGGTATCCAGGTATTGAAAGAAATAAAAAAAGTGCATCCAAATACTATCTGTTTCATTGCAACTGCACGTGCCAGTTATGAGACTGCCGCAGAATCGGCAAGAGTGGGTGCATATAGTTACTTACCGAAACCTTTTACCCCTGAAGAACTTCTCCAGCAGCTTAAACCCGGCTGCGACAGACGGGTCCTTCTGCTTGAAGCTGATACTGTATGATAACCAACCTGATAACAAATGCAATCAAATATAACAGAATAAAAGGTACGATAGGTATTATGCTTACTGCTAAAGGGGGTAACATTTTACTCGAGGTTAAGAATACAGGTATAGGATTAAAGCCGGAAGAGAAGAAAAAACTGTTTACTGAGTTCTTCCGTGCGAATAATGAGAATACAAAAAAAACAAGCGGTACCGGCTTAGAGTTATCAATTATCAAAAGGATTGTTGATGCTTATTCCGGCAGAATTGAAGTTGAATCTGAATTTAATAAAGGAGCCTCATTCAAACTATGGTTCCCCCAGCAGAGTGTTAACTAATTATTGTTCTTTTTAACATAAGGGTAAAAAATGAAAAGGTTATTCGTCTTACTTGCGATTCTTTTCTTCTTTCCGTTTTCGGAAATGACATCCGCTCAGAGCGGTTACAATGGTATCAATTTAGTTAAGGAAGGTAAGGACTATATTGTAAACTTTACCTTACCCGATTACCAGACAGAGTTTATAAATGCAGAGGGGGAAGATTATATAAACTTTGTTATACCAGATTATGGTACCACTTCTGATCCGGGATTGCCGCAGCTGCCGATATTTTCTTTCAATTTAAATGTATCTATAAAAGAAACCAACCCCTCGGTTCAGGTTCTGAACATCAATAAAGAAGAAATAACATTATCGAATAAAGTTTACCCTTTCCAGATGCCGTGGGAGAAAGTAAATCTTCCGGCAGATCGTCCTTTTACCATTAACAGAGATTATTATAATTCTCCCGGTATTGCATTACCATTTTCACAAACCGGTGAAATGTTTGTAATTGCCGGTGCAAATGGTACTATTATCAGGATAAATCCTTTCTCATATAGCCCTGTTGAAAATAAGCTTACTGTCATAAAATCCGGAAGCTTCAGGATAAGGCTTAATTTTGATCAGGAGAGAGACATCGACAGGTCTGCAGATATGCAGTCATTTCTAAATGGTGTTTTTGTAAACTATATACCTGCAGGGATCCAGAGAGGTATCAGGTATTTGATCATTACTGCACCGGAATTTGAAGCAGGGCTCGCACCATTTGTTAATCTGAAACAAAGCAATGGTTATACGGTAGATTTATTTACCACTGCTGTTACAGGTACTACAACTACAACAATTAAAAGTTTTATTCAGACAAGATACAATGATCTTGTTATACGTCCTGAGTTCATACTCCTTGTCGGTGATGTAAATAAAATTCCTAACTGGGTAGGATCAGGAGAAGGGAACCCCCCGACCGATCTGAAATATGTTCTTCTTGACGGTACCGATAATTTTGCCGATGCTTCAATAGGCAGGTTTTCCGTGATCTCTGCTGCCGAACTGCAGAATGCAATAAATAAGATTGCGTATATGGAAACATATATCGGAACCCTTGCAAAGAAGAATGCCTATATGGCTTCAACCGATAATTACACGATCAGCGAAGGAACGCACAATTATGTAATCAGTACATATTTCGGACCTGCTAATTACACCAATCTTAAATTGTACACCCATACTTATAATGCCACAACCGAACAGCTTATTACTGCATTAAATGATAACCAGATATTTGCTATCTATTCAGGTCACGGTGCAACAACATACTGGGCTGATGGTCCTGTCTTGAATCAAACGCAGGTAAGGGCGCTTACTAATACTGTATTCCCGTTTGTATATTCATTTGCCTGCATAACCGGAGATTATACTTACAGCGAATGTTTCGGTGAGACCTGGCTTCGTACAACAACCGGAGGTTCTGCATTTTATGGTTCATCTGTTAACTCATACTGGGATGAGGATGATATTCTTGAAAAGAATGTTTTCAAGGCAATGTTTGTTGATGATATCACAAAGATTACTCCGATGTTCAACAAAGGGAAAATATATCTTGTTAATCACTATGGAAGCGTTACACCTACAGTTTTAAGATATCTCGAGATGTATAATCTTATGGGAGATCCTTCATTACCGGTAGTAAGGCAGATCCCTCCGGATACTACTGCACCGGGACCGATAACAAATCTTACAATACCTACAGTCACATCGAATGCTCTTACTTTAAATTGGACAGCACCATATGATTCAACCTTCGGTGGTGTGGTTGCTTATGATATCAGGTACTCAACAACTGCGATTACCAATGAGACTCAGTTCAATAATGCTCCGCAGAGAATATTCGGCGGACAATCAGATACAGCAGGAACACCCAAAACTTATATACTCGACTCATTAAATTTCAGTACTACGTATTATTGCGCAATTAAAGCGATGGATATGTGGGGGAATAAATCACCTATGTCAAATGTCCCGGGCGGACTTACTTATGGAGCACCGCATATATCTGTAAATCCCGATTCTATGCATTGCCTGATGCTGCCTAATGCAGTTGAAGTAGACACTATATTGCTTTCTAATACTACCAGTTATAACTCCACGCTTGATTATACCATTGAACTGGCAAATAATGTTTACCCTAACCTTGTATCTGCAAAAATAATTCAATTAAGCCGTAACAATGTTCAGGAGAATATTAAAGGTCAGTTACAGGATAACGGCGGAAGTGTTAAAGGAAGCGGCGGTCCCGATCTGTTCGGCTATCGCTGGATAGACAGTGATGATCCTCAGGGCCCCGATTATATATGGAATGATATAGCCGCGACAGGTACACAAGTCACGAACTGGATACCGAATACAACCTCAAGCACTGCATTAGATGATGGGCACGCCGGTCCGTTCAATATTGGATTTCCGTTTAAGTATTATGGAGAAAATAAGAACCAGCTGTATGTCTGCACTAACGGCTTCATAACTTTCAGTCCTGTATCAGTATCTGGCTATAGCAATGAAATTCTACCTAATTCTTCTTTACCAAACGGATTGATATGTGCACTCTGGGATGATCTTGACGGAAGAACCTCAGGAACTGTTCATTATAAAAATGAAACCAATAAGTTCACTATTCAGTTTACCAACTGGCAAATATATTCAGCCTCAGGTTCTCTTACCTTCCAGGTAGTATTTCATTCAAACGGTAAGATAATTATCTATTATAAAACACTTACCGGTACACTTACCAGCTGTACAGTAGGGATTGAAAATCTCACAGGTACCGATGGACTTACAGTCGCCAACAATGCTGCCTATCTAAAAAATAACTTTGCTCTTCAGTTTGCTGCCGAACCGGATTGGCTTGCAATAAACAATTGGGGAGGAACATTATACAACGGAAACTCCGCAGCAGTTGTTCTGACGATGAACTCTGACGGTCTTGAGATCGGCAATTACTCAATGGATATGGTCTTTCATTCCAATGATCCTGCTAATTCGGAACTTACCGTTCCTATATCTCTGGAGGTCAGCTATGTTCCGGTTGAATTAGTGTCCTTTACTGCCGAGAATGTATTTGATGAAGTAATTTTAAGATGGAATACTGCAACTGAAACAAATAACCGCGGATTCAGGATAAGTAAAGCCATCGTTACAAATGACCAGAAGAGCTGGGAAGAAAAAGTCTTTTTGGAGGGTGCAGGAACAAAAACAACTCCTTCTGAATACAGCTTTAGAGATAAGATCACAACTGCCGGAAAGGTATTCTACAGATTAGAACAGTTGGATCTCGATGGAACTATTTCCCTTACTCAGGAAATTGAAGTCGATCTCAATGGTCCGGCAGATTTTGCATTATTGCAGAATTACCCGAATCCATTCAATCCTTCGACTACCATTAAATTTGCACTTCCCGAAAGAACAGATGTTAAACTGTTCCTCTTTAACAGCCTCGGCGAAAAAGTTAATGAAATGATAAACCGCGGAATGGAAGCCGGTTATCATCAGTATGAATTTAATGGAAGCAATTTATCAAGCGGAATCTATTATTACACATTATCCGCCGGCGAGTTCTACTCAATTAAGAAAATGATTTTAATCAAGTAAGGAGTTATAATGAAAAAATTAAGTTTTAGTTTAATTGTTTTCCTGGCTCTTTTCTTTATGGGAAGCAGCTATGCCCAATACATTCCAGAACAGGGTTATCAGCTGAATGTACTGAGTACCACCCCTACCAGTACAATCATAGAATATAAAGTCAGCGACTACAGACAGGAGCAGAAGATAATTAATGGGGAAATATACATCGATTATAATATTCCCGGAATGGTACGGCTGATGGAAAAAGGATTTCCCCAGCTGCCTATGATGAGAAGAAGTATTATAATACCCGATCTTGCAGGTATGAACTTCAGAATTCTGGAGCAGGAATTTACCTCAATAACAACTGATCCCGTTGCTCCTTCTAAAGGACATTTTACAAGGGATATAGATCCTGAATCAGTTCCATATACCTTTGACCCGTTCTATAAAACTAACACCTGGTATCCGGAGAAAAATGTATCTCTTGATGTTCCTTATATCGTCAGGGATCTGAGAGGATTAACAGTTCAGTTCAATCCTATGCAGTATAATCCTGCTTTAAAGGAACTAAAGATCTGCACCAGTATAAGAATTGAAGTATATCAGGATGCAGGAGTTGCCGCAGTAAACCCGTTGATCCGGATACAGCCATTTAAAGGAGTGAGCAAGGATTTCAGTGATATTTATCAGTCACTCTTTGTTAATTATGGTTACCCCAATTACGATTATGTGCCGATACCTGAACCGGGCAGACTGCTTATAATATATCCTGCTGCGTTTGCATCGACAATCACTCCTTTCTATAACTGGAAAGTTGAAAGAGGCATTCCTACGCTTCTTGCAGAGTATCCTACTCAGACAGGAAGCGGATCGGCGGCTATTAAGACTTATATCCAGAATCTTTACAATTCTACTGAAGGATTAACTTATATAATTCTGATAGGTGAAGCAGCCCAGATCCCAACATTGAATGGTGTATATGAAGGCGCTCCATCAGATCCGTGCTATGTAAAACTGGCAGGTACTGATGCTTATCCGGATGCATATATCTCCAGGATATCACCGACCAGTGCTGCCAACTTATCTTATGTTCTATGGAAATTTATCCGCTATGAAAAGTATCCTGATACAGGAGCAGGCGCAGCCTGGTACTTAAAGGGAACAGGCGTAGCTAGTAATGAAGGTTCACCGCCCGACTGGACATATGCCAATACTCTCCGCGATATGCTGATGGGTCAAATGTACTTTACTAATGTAGATCAGATTTATGATCCCGGCGCCACGAGTACACAGGTAACCACGGCATTGAATAACGGAAGAAGTGTTCTGAATTATATAGGTCACGGTTCAGGCACTTCCTGGGGAACAACAGGATACAGCAATTCACAGATACACGCATTATCGAACGGATATAAAAATCCTTTCATTATTGATGTTGCCTGCCTTAACGGTGACTTTACAATGGGTGAATGTATGGAGGAAGCCTGGATACGTGCAGGCGATTCCGTTAATGCAAAAGGAGCTATTGCTGTTTACGGCTCCTCTACCAATGCAAGCTGGACTCCGCCTCTCGATATGCAGTATCACGCAATGTACCTCATGGTAAACAGAATGAGGCAAACAGTAGGAGGTATCTGCTTTAACGGCGTTATGTATGGAATGGATGTTAACGGGGGGAGCAGCGGAGAAGGATTAAAAATGATGGAGCAGTACAATATATTCGGTGATTGTACAATGCTGCTTACATTTGGACTTATTCCTGATTCAACAGCGCCTGCTCAAATAACTAATCTGGCTCTGAATACTCCTACATCTAATTCGTTAACAGTGAACTGGACATCCCCATATGATTCATCAATCGGAGGTGTTGTCAGCTATGATCTTAGATATTCAACTACACCGATTACAAATAATACACAGTTTAATAATGCCCCCTCTATAATTATTCCCGGCGGACCCGATTCAGCCGGTATAGCAAGATCGTATGCATTGGACAGTCTTCCTTTCACTACAACATATTATGCCGCAATGAAATCAAGAGATATATGGGGGAATGTATCTGAAATGTCTAATGTTCCTTCAGCTGTCACTTTATCGGCACCTCAGATCTCTGTGAATACAGATTCAATGTATTGCCTGATGCTGCAGAATGAAACCGAGATAGATACAATAATTCTATCTAATGTTTCTATTGCAGGCTCAACACTTGATTATAATATTGAACTGGCCAATAATACTTTCCCGGATGGTATAACAACCAGGTTAATCCCTATAAATAAACCTGTAGATATTTATGAAAAGGGACAGATCGATAATGATTATGGCATGAGTTTTCTGGGACACGGCGGTCCTGATCTTTTCGGTTATGAATGGATCGACAGTAATGAACCTAACGGTCCGGAATTCATATGGGAGGATATTTCAACTACCGGTACACTTGTTAACAACTGGGTAGCTACCAGTACCTGGCCCGCTGTTGATGAGGGTAAAGCAGGTCCATTCCAGCTTGGATTTAATTTTAAGTTCTATGGAGTACCCTATACACAGTTCTGGATATCTTCAAACGGATGGCTGAGCTTTACCGACATTACTGATGCTGCAATGACAAACGGCCCGTTGCCATCAACTTCAACTCCTAATGGAATGATCGCAGCTATTTGGGATGATCTTGACGGGAAAACCACAGGTAAGGTTTATTACAAACAAGAAACTAACAGGTTCATTATACAGTATCACAACTGGCCGGGATATTCAGCTACTACCGGGCCGTTCACTTTCCAGGTAATTCTTTACAAGAGCGGCAAGATAATGGTATACTACAAGACCATCTCGGGAACTTCAACATCATGTACAGTTGGAATTGAAAATCAGACAGGCACTGATGGTCTGCAGGTTGTAAATGGTGCTGCATACCTGGCTAATGATCTTGCTCTTCAGTTCTCTGCAGAGCCCGACTGGCTTGAACCTTCTGTTAATGCCGGCTGCATATATAACGGCAATTCAGTTGCTATACAGCTTACATTGAACAGCGACGGACTCGAACTTGGTCAGTATTCGATGGACTTCATAATCCATTCTAATGATCCTGTTACTCCCGCAGTAACAATTCCTATTGTTATGTATGTATGGGATGGAACACCTGTTGAGCTTTCGGGTATTGAAGCAAGAAGCTCTGAAGATCAGGTAATTATTGAGTGGACTACACAAACTGAAACAAATAATAAAGGGTTCCAGATCGATAAACAGGTAAATGATGTATGGCAGTCCTTAAAGTTCATTAACGGCAAGGGGACAACTACTGAAATGTCCGCCTACTCCTTCACTGAAAGAGTAAGCAAAACCGGAAAGCAGGTCTACAGGCTTCAGCAGATCGATCTGAATGGTACAATACAATTAAGCAGAATAATTGAAGTTGATGTTAACGGACCGGATAAATTCAGTCTTTCACAGAACTATCCGAATCCTTTTAATCCTTCGACAACAATTAAGTTTGCCGTTCCTGAGCAAAGTAATGTACGGCTTTCGGTATTTAACCTGCTCGGTGAGGAGATCGCAGTACTTGCAGACAATATTATTGATGAAGGTTATTATACATTTAATTGGAATGCTGCCCGGTACTCATCCGGCTTATATATTCTTTTGATGGATGCAAAGGCACTCTCAGGGAAACAGCAATTCAGGAACATAAAAAAAATGACGCTTATTAAATAAAAGGATAAAACTGCCGCGCTAATAGCGCGGCAGTTTAATAAATTCTTAAACTCACTAATAACAACACAAAAGGTCACTAATGCCAAAGATAGTAATTATAGACGATGATCCCGATATTCTTGATGCCAGCAGTTTGGTCCTGACATCTAAAGGTTTCGAGGTATATACGGCTACAAATCCCGATGACGGATATAAAGCAGTAAAACAAAAGCAGCCGGATCTGATCATACTCGATGTTATGATGAACGAGCCGGATGATGGTTTTTTCCTTGCCCAGAAATTCAGGAAGGAAAAAATTAAAACACCTATTCTTATGTATACATCAATCTCCAAGGCAATTGGAATGGATTTCGGCATAGGAGAAATGGTGCCCGTAGACGAATTTGTCGAAAAACCTATATCACCTGATGAGCTGATATCAAAGGTTGAGAAACTTCTCCATATGCAGATTGCGAGGTAACGATGCTTGTGATGGAAATAAATGCCCTGTCGGAAGAGATCGAAGGGCTTGTTAAAACCTACGGAAGCGACAGGTCTGCACTGCTGCAGATCCTGCAGGCTGTCCAGAGGAAACATAAATACGTATCAGATTTCGCTCAGCAGGAAATTGCAAGATTAATGAATATCCATCCTGTTGAAGTCCATAGTGTTATTACATTTTATTCTTTCCTGCATTCAAAACCGCAGGGAAGGAATATTGTCCGCCTCTGCAGAACTATATCCTGCGACCTGATGGGAAAGGATAGGCTGGAGAAGGCAATTGAAAGGGAGCTGGGGATATCTTTTGGTCAGACAACACCGGATAACCGGATCTCTCTTGAATTTACTAACTGCCTCGGGATGTGCGATCAGGGTCCTGCTATGCTCGTTAACGAGAAAGTATACACAAACCTTGACCCCGAACAGGCAGTCAAAATATTAAACGAAATCAAATGAGGAGAAAATGAAAAATAATTCTATAAAGAAAAAAAGAACCGGTCCGGTTCTGTTTTCTCCTTACACCCGTGGTGAAGGAATCAAAAAAGCTCTTGAGATAGGAAGGGAAGAAGTTCTCTTTGAGCTTAAAGAATCAAAATTAAAAGGACGCGGCGGTGCTGGTTTCCCTACATCCACCAAATGGATGCTTACTGCTGCCGCAATTGCAGATAAGAAGTTTATTGTGTGCAATGCCGATGAAGGTGAACCGGGTACATTTAAGGACAGAGTTCTGCTTCTTGAATATCCCGAATTAATATTCGACGGAATGGTTATCGGAGGATTTACTACCGGGGCTAAAACCGGTATTGTATATCTCCGCGGTGAATATGAATATATGCTTGAATCCCTTGAAGACTACCTTGGCAGAAATGCGGAAGGATAATCTTCTCGGTAAAAATATATTAGGTAAAAAAGGATTTGATTACGATATCTCTATCAGATTAGGATCCGGCGCTTATGTATGCGGCGAGGAAACTGCACTTATAGAATCGCTGGAAGGCTACAGAGGTGAACCCCGTAACCGTCCCCCGTATCCTGTAGATACAGGTTATCTCGGCTATCCTACAGCAGTCAATAACTGTGAAACCCTTGCCTCTGCTGCTCATATCGTTACCAAGGGAGGCGGGTGGTTTAAGAAGTTCGGTACAGATAAATCATCAGGATCAAAATTATTTTCTGTCTCCGGCGACTGTGAATTTCCCGGTGTATATGAAGTTGCCTGGGGACTTACAATCCAGGAACTACTGGATCTTGTCGGTGCCCGGAATACCAAGGCTGTCCAGATCGGAGGAGCTTCCGGATTCTGTATACCCAAATCACAGTTCACACAGGAAGATCGCTTACGAAGATGTTGCTACCGGAGGATCGGTAATAGTATTCAACGAAAGCAGAAATATGCTTCACGTACTCAAAAACTTTATGGAATTCTTTGTAGAAGAGTCCTGCGGACAATGTACTCCCTGCAGGATCGGAAATGTAAAACTGCTGGAATGTGTTGAAAGGATTGAGAAGGGTACTTATACATTTGCATATGTAAATACCATTAAGGACCTTGGAAGGACTATGCAGCTTGCTTCAAAATGCGGGCTCGGACAATCCAGTCCCAATTCTTTCATATCAATTCTGGAGAACTTTAAAGAAGAAATATTCCATACCAGCAGAAACGGAGGGAACAATGGCAAGGCGCATTAATACAAGAATTCCGGTAAGCCAGCAGCCGCATAAAATTCAAAGACCGGAAGATATTACAATGATAGGCGGAACTGTAACAGTTCAGATAAATGAAAAGAAAGTAGCAGTACCGTTCGGTTCAACGATACTCGATGCATGTAAACAAAACCAGATACATATACCCACACTATGCCATCACCCGGATCTTTGTGTTGCCGGAGTATGCAGGATCTGTGTTGTTGAAGTCGAAGGAATGAGGACACTGCAGACAGCCTGTTCATTCCCTATTACCTCACCGATTAAAATACATACATCCACCCCGATGGTCAGAAAAGCAAGGAGACATATTGTAGATCTTCTGTTAAGCGAGCATCACGGTGAATGCTACAGCTGTTTCAGAAATGAGAACTGTGAACTGCAGTCGCTTGCAAAAGAATACGGCGTAGATTATTATACATTCGGTCACGTTAAAGAGGGAAGATTCCCCATCGATAAATCATCTCCATCTGTTATCAGAGATATGAGTAAATGCGTGCTGTGCAAAAGATGTGTACGCACATGTATAGATCTTCAGGAAGTTGGAGTTCTTGAAGCAATTAACAGGGGTCACGAAACTTATATCGGAACATTCCTGGATAAACCGCTTGCGGAAGTTATTTGTATAAACTGCGGACAGTGTATTAACAGGTGTCCAACCGGTGCCCTGCATGCAAATGATCCAAGCGATGAGATATGGGAAGCAATCGATGATCCTAAAAAACACGTTGTTATTCAGACAGCACCGTCACCCCGCGCAGCTATCGGTGAAGAGTTTGGTATTGAACCGGGTGTATCATTTACCCGTGAGCTGAATACTGCTCTTAAAAGAATCGGTTATGATAAAGTATTCGATACAAACTTTACTGCTGATCTTACCATAATTGAAGAAGGAACCGAACTTCTTCACAAGTTAAAAGCAGCTATTGTAGACAAGGATACTTCGGTAAAACTTCCCCAGTTTACATCCTGCTCACCCGGCTGGGTTAAGTATATCGAACATTTTTATCCGGAATACCTCGATTATCTCTCAACTGCAAAGTCACCCCAGCAGATGTTCGGTTCTGTAATAAAAACATTCTATGCCAAAGAAGCAGGAATAGATCCGGCGGATATTGTTACCGTAGCTCTGATGCCCTGCTCGGCTAAAAAGTTTGAATGCAACAGACCTGAAATGTATTCATCCGGTTATAAGGATGTTGATTACGGCTTAACGACAAGAGAAATGGCAAAGATGATTAAGGAAGCAGGAATTTATCTTCCTGAAATGCCTAAATCCGATTTTGACGATCCGTTTGGCGAAGCATCCGGTGCAGGTCTTATATTCGGTGCTACAGGCGGAGTTATGGAAGCTGCCCTGCGTACGGTTTATGAATTAGTAACCGGCAGAGAAGTTCCTTTTGAGAATCTGCGCATTATGCCCTGCCGCGGATTTGAAGGAATAAAGGAAGCCTCGGTCAAACTTGAAAACTGTGTGCCCGATTATAAATTCCTTGAAGGAGTTGAAGTGAAGTTCCTTGTTGCTCACGGAACCGCTAATGCAAAGAAAGTAATGGAAATGCTTAAGAGCGGTGAGCTTGACAGGATATCACTTTGTTGAGATAATGGCTTGTCCCGGCGGATGTATTGGCGGAGGAGGACAGCCCATTCCTACTTCAGAGGAAATAAGAACAAAACGTGCACAGGCAATCTATGCAGAGGAAGAATCACTGCCTATAAGGAAATCTCACGATAATCCTTATGTCAAGTATATTTATGAGAAATTCCTTACTGAGGGACCCTGCGGCAAGCTTTCACATAAGCTTCTTCATACTCACTACACAAAAAGAGGAAAATATATTTCCTAAATAATTGATAAGAGATGGATTCATTGAATCCATCTCTTTATTTTAAATTTTCGGGAATTTATTTTGTAAGCTGATGATTACATTAATACCTTCCTGGGCTCATCACTATGATGAGTTCTGGGATGCGATCAGAACCAGGAATCTCTGGTTCATTAAGCTGAGATATGGAACCGCCGGCAGTACTTGCCCTGCTGCTGCTTTCAATCGAATCCCTGCTTGACTTCAAACTGCAGACCGGGCAGGAAAATGCAATCATTGCCGTCACTGTGGCAATATTAGTATATAATATTGTACTTCACTGGCTGAGAAGATTTATTGTCTGTGCCCCGGATAAATTTAATCCGATCCACCTTTCCCTCATCCAGATGTTATTGGATCTGATATCACTCATCACTGCTGCTTCATTTTACCGGAAGCATTGAATCACCCCTTCTGATGCTGTTCATTTTCCATATGATCATCGGCAGTCTTATTCTTCCGGGAATTGTTATTTATTCTATCGCGGTATTAATAATCGCTATTGTTTCTATAATGGTTTACCTGGAATATAACGGGGTGATCCCGCATTATTCAATTACAGGATTTCTCCCCCAGCCCTTATACCAGAGCTATCCTTATATAACGGCTATGCTGGGGGTATTCGCCTTTGTAATTATTGTA
Organism: uncultured Ignavibacteriales bacterium; assembly: GCA_963764685.1. Classification (GTDB taxonomy): domain Bacteria; phylum Bacteroidota; class Ignavibacteria; order Ignavibacteriales; family Ignavibacteriaceae; genus CAVXTT01. The sequence goes on along the minus strand of CAVXTT010000021.1, from coordinate 196,733 downwards.
AGTGTTCTGCTTGCAAACAGGATTGCCAAGCAGCTTTATAAGAATGAGCAGGCACTGGTGGAATCACTTGATAAGCTTGAGCTTGCGGAAGTTGATAAGCAGAAATATATAATCGGAGTGGTGCACGAGATTAAAACTCCGCTTACTGCTATTCATTCATATCTTGATCTTATTTTACAAAAATTCCTTGGACCTGTTAATGATCAGATTGAAGAGAAGCTTCAACGGGCAAAGCAAAGATCCACCGAAGCCATACAGATGATAAATAATATACTTAAGATAAGCCGACTCAGATTGTTAAATGAAATAAACAAAGAGGAAATCCAGGTCAGCGATGTACTTTGTCCCCTTATCTCAAACCAGAGGATAAATTTCCAGAATAAAAATGTTACATTGAATTATCTTGATAAGAGAGAAGAGAAAAGGACAATCCCGGGCGATAGCTTCCTTCTTGAAATTGCATTCTCAAATCTGATCGGCAATGCTCTCAAGTACATTCCGGAAAGCGGTATCGTTAATATTGAGATTATAGAGAACCCCGAATCAATCCGCATCACCTTCTGCGATAACGGAATAGGTATCCCCCCCGAAGATATAGATCATATATTCAAGGATTTTTACAGAGCCTCAAATATAAAACATAAGCATTACGAGGGCTCCGGATTGGGCTTATCAATAGTAAAGAAAATAATTGAAAGCCACGGAGGTAAAGTATCTGTCCAAAGCCCTTCAGCAATAGGCACACCGGAGAATCCGGGGGCGTGTTTCCTCATTACCTTGCCGTTTAATTAAAGTACGATAGTGTGCGATAGGTACGATGGTGCGATGGTACGATAGTGCGATGGTACGATGGTACGATGGTACGATGGTACGATAGTATAAAATAATATTAGTATACTATAGTTCTTAATTTTAGGGGAAAATATGCTGGTAACTAGATTTGAAGATCTTGAGGTCTGGAAACATTCCAGAATACTTGTTCACGAGATTTACTGCATTACTTCAGTTGGACTTTTCTCCAAGGATTTCGAATTAAAGAATCAAATCCGCAGGGCATCAAGTTCTATACTTCTTAATATATCAGAAGGGTTCGATTCAAGATCTCAAAAATCCTTTTTTAATTTTCTTACTTATTCATTCCGGTCAGTTTCTGAGTCAAGAGCTATACTTTATATTTCCTTAGATTTAAAGTATATTTCCCCGGATCAGTTCAATGATCTGACTTCAAAGCTGATAGTTATTCAGAAGATGCTTACCAATTTGATGAAATACTTAAAAAGAAAAGAAAAACAATCCTAATTTCACTATCGTACTATCGTACCATCGCACTATCGTACCATCGTACTATCGCACCATCGTACCATCCTACTATCTGAGGAACAATATCGCAACCCCTCCCACCGCAAGAAATGCCCCGGCGTATGCTTTCCAGTTTAGTTCTTCCTTGAAAATAAATTTCATTAAAGGGAGCATTATTATCGGCATTGTGGACATCAGGGTAGCAGCTATGCCGAGTTTTGTATTCGAGATGGCAATAAGACTGAATGTAATTCCAAGATACGGTCCAACGATAGTTCCCCCGATGGTCATCATCAGAGCCCTGGGATTTGCAGTATAGAGTTTTACAGGATTCTTATACCGGCGGGACAAAATGCCTATAGGAACAATCACAAGTACACTGGCAAAGATCCTGACGAATGTGGCAACCATTCCATTTATTTCTCCCTGGTCGAAAGCTAACCTTGCAAGCACTAACCCGCCTGCCTGTCCTAGCGCCCCCATAAAGCCGTGAAATATACCCACCTTATCGATCTTATATTTTTCACCGGGTACTTCTCTCTTTTCAATTATTACCATGATGATACCCGCCATTGTTACTGCCATACCGGTTAACCCGAGCAGTGATATTCTTTCATTCAGAAAAAAATATGCAAGCACTGCTGTAATTGCAGGGGCAGAAGAAAGCAGGAGTATACTTAGCCTGGGGCCGATTGTCTGGTATGCCTTGAATAAAAAGGAATCCCCGAATACCAGTCCTACAAGTCCGCTTATAGATAGATAAAATACCTGCAGAGAACTAAGGCTTGTATTGAAGTTTAATATCAGGATCGTTAAAAATAAAAAAACAGATGCAAGTATTAGTCTGTTAATATTCAGCTGGAAGGATCCGATTTTCCTCGCGGCAGATGAAAAGAAGAGGGATGTAAACGACCAGAGTACAGCAGTAAATAAAGCACTTAATTCGCCGAGCATAATTCTCTTTTTTGAACGGGAAAAAATAACCAGAATATCAGTGACTAAAAAATTGTCCTACAGACATATCGCTCCTCCGGAGCTCAGGAAATGCGAATAATTGTTCTAGCCCCATCGGGGCGTAATATTGATAGATAAAAATCCTAACCCACATTATAGCCCTGTAGGGGCGATATCCTGCGGCTGCAAAAAAGTTCCTTTGGCGTTTCAGGATGTCGCCCCGCTGGGGCTTAAAAATTAATTATGCAACTAAAAGTCCTAATCAATATATCGCTCCTCTGGAGCTCAGGAGGCATTTTCCTAAGTTGCTCAAGTTGAAAAGTTTCTTTGGCGTTTCAGGATGTCGCCCCGCTGGGGCTAAAATATTTATACAACAAAATGCTATCATTATATCGCTCCTCTGGAGCTCAGGAATAGAAGCTGGGAAAGGAACTTCATTATGGCTATCAAAATGCCGCTCATATGGAATCCGGGAAAATATGCCCAATCTTTATTTATGCGATTTACGGCGTTTTATAAAATTTTTCTAAAAAGTAATGTTTGCATTTGGTTATGCACGGACAATGCGCGGACAGTGCACGGACAATGCTCAGGCAAAAAACCAACAATTTAGCCTGGAACCTGTCCGTACACTGCCTCCGGAGTATCAGGGTATTATCATAGCATTATAAAATATAAAGAAAATAAAGAATTGGTCTTCTTAAAACATTCTTTATTTTTTTAATTATTGTTCAAATTTATCTGTATTCCGGCCTAAGTACGGGCAGTATACAGACTGATTTATATAATTTTGTTCATAAGGGTACTTGGATTGTAAAAAGGGCTGCAATGACAGGTGTGAAGATTAGAATGCTTTCAGCTTTTCCTTATCCGACTTCTTTAATCCTGCGGCGACAAGCTCATAAGATTTATCGATCCATTCTAAAATAAATTTGGGAGGTACAGAACCGTCAAGATAAACTGTATTCCAGTGGGTTTTATTCATATGATATCCGGGAATTACAGAATCATATCTCTCCCTTAATTCTATGGCTTCTTCAGGATCGCATTTGATGTTAATGCTGATGGGAACATCCAGCGAGGCAAGCAGGAACATTTTCCCCATAACTTTATAAACAGGGGTTTCATTGTCAAAAGGGAGTTCTTCGGTAACTCCCTTTTTTCCCAGACAATGTTTTCTGATTACCTCAAGATTCATTCTTCAAATGTTTACTTTAAGGACTTATTCCTGTCTTCTTCCCATTCCTTCAAATTTAGGAAGTTCTTCATCATTTACGGGGACTTCCGTTGTGGTAAAAACATTATTAACTCTCGGCTGACGCTCGGTTATAGGGTGTTCATTATAATTTTTATAAGCGTCAACTGCTGCATTTATTGCCGTACGCAGATGCAGAATCTCGTTTACAACTGAGCCTGCGGTAAATTTATAAGACCCGGTGACATAATCTTTTGAGAGATTAACCATTTCTGCCGCCCTGTCTATAAAATCCGATGCAGTCCTGATTGTGCTTCCTTTTAAATCCACAGCAGTCCGGCGTATCTGATTTAAAGTATTATCCACTTCATCTTTAATATCCCGCCTCAATTCCACCCCTGGTTTTCGGGCATATAATAAGGCTGCAATGCCGCCCATAGCTGCACCGGCAATCAAAAATGCTGCGTTATTTGGAAATCTTTTTCTTCTTCTCCTGAACATAAGACACCTTTCCTTTCATTAAAATCTGATCATCCTCAATAAAACAAAAATTAGCAATATATATTTTAATTGTATCACACCGTATAAAAATACTGTGTCTATTCACCGTTTGTTTTGATGCTGATCGGTTTAACGCCCCATATCTTATCTGCATATTCCTTGATGGAGCGGTCGCTGGAGAATTTTCCTATCCGGGCTACATTGTATATGGATTTTTTTGTCCATTTATCCTGGTCAAGATATAGCTTACTTACTTTATCCTGTGTCTTAATGTAAGATTCGTAATCGGCAAAAAGGCAGTAATAATCAACATTGAGCAGACCATCGATGATGGGATCAAATATTCCCGGCTCACTTTTGTTAAAATAATTACTGCGGATCATATCAATTACTCTCTTCAATTCAGCATTCTTTTCGTAATACTCCCGCGGAAAGTATCCGTTTGTCTTTAAACTGAATACCTCATCGGCAATAAGACCGAATATGAAAATATTCTCCTTTCCTACCTCTCTCCTGATCTCGATATTTGCACCATCCATAGTACCTATTGTTAGTGCACCGTTAAGGGCAAATTTCATATTGCCGGTTCCCGAAGCTTCAAATCCTGCTGTTGAGATCTGCTCGGAAAGATCGCTGGCGGGAATAATTTTTTCTGCAAGGGATACAGAATAATTTTTTAAGAAAATCACTTTAAGCTTCTCCTTAACATCAGGGTCGCTGTTAACGACCGACCCTACGGAGTTGATAAGCTTTATAACCAGCTTAGCCATAAAATAGGCGGGTGCGGCTTTACCGGCAAAGATCACAGTGCGGGGTACAAAATCTCCTTTGGGGTTATCCTTTATCCTGTTATATAAAGTAATTACGTGGAGAAGGTTGAGCAGCTGTCTTTTATACTCGTGAAAACGTTTTACCTGGACATCAAAAATTGATTCGGGATTTATTTTAATATTATGTTCATTTTCGATATACTGAACGAGCAGCAGTTTATTCAGCCATTTAGTGCTCCGCCAGTTCTCGTAAAAATCTTTATCATCTATAAATTCTTCAAGCTTTTTCAGAGAAGCAAGATCTTTAACCCACCCTTCCCCGATCCTGTCGGTAATGATTCCTGAAAGCTGCGGGTTTGCAGTTTTAAGCCATCTCCTGGGTGTAATTCCATTTGTTACATTCTTAAATTTCTCCGGATATAACTCGTAGAAATGAGGGAATAAAACCCTGGTAAGTATTTCCGTATGAAGTTCCGCCACACCATTAACAGAATGACTTCCTACAATTGCCAGGTTCGACATCTTGATTTTTTTAACCGGGTACTCTCTTAAAATTGAAAGCTCTGTAAGTATTGCAGGATCTGTTGTATATGTGCTTTTTACTTCTTCAATAAATCTCCTGTTTATCTCATAAATTATTTGAAGATGCCGCGGCAGAAGCTGTTCCATAATGTTTACCGTCCATTCCTCGAGAGCTTCAGGAACAATGGTATGATTAGTATATGCAAATGTTTTGGTGGTAATATCCCAGGCTTCCTCCCAGGTAAGGTCTTCCTGGTCAAGAAATATTCTCATCAGCTCGGGTATGGCAATTACAGGATGTGTATCATTCAATTGGATGGAAGTTTTCTCTGCAAACCGGTGAAAGGTTTCGTGATTAATTTTGTACTTTCTTATTATATCCTGCAGGGTAGCAGATACGAAAAAGTACTGCTGTTTAAGCCGGAGGAATTTCCCTTTATCAAATGTATCATTCGGGTAAAGGACCTTTGAAATATTTTCCGAAGTGTTCTTGCTTTCAACTGCTGCAATGTAATTGCCCACATTAAATTGTTCAAAGCTGAATTCACTTGTAGCTTTTGCCTGCCATAGTCTTAAATTATTAACAGTGTTTGTTCTGTAGCCCGGTATCGGTATATCTGAAGCTATCGCAAGGATATCTTCTGTATCAACCCATTTGTAATCATACTCCCCGTCTGCTTTATGGATCATTTCCACCTTGCCGTAGAATTTTACCCTGTAGGACAGATCGCGCCTGATTATTTCCCATGGGTTTCCAAGCTTTATCCAGTTATCCGGTTTCTCGATCTGATACCCATTCTCAACTTCCTGGGAAAAGATTCCATATTCATATCTTATACCATATCCGAAAGCAGGCAGCTCAAGTGTAGCCATTGAATCCAGAAAGCAGGCTGCAAGCCTTCCCAGACCGCCATTGCCGAGCCCCATATCGGGTTCGTATTCACGTGATGCTCTCAAGATTATAACCTTCACGTTTCAGGATATTATAGCATTCGTCATAATAATCAAGATTGATGAGTGCATTCCCGAGCAGCCTCCCCATCAGGAATTCGAGTGATAAATAATAAACGCGTTTTACATCCTCCTGCATATAGAGGTGTTGTGTTCTAAGCCACTTTCTTATAAGCATATCTCTTACAGAAAGTGAAAGAGCGAAATAAGCGTCATTGGCCGTAACGGTGAATTTATCCTTTACCAGTCCAAACTCAAGATGCTCATTAAACTGGTTGGTGAGTGAATAACTTGAAAGGGATTGTTTGTCCGTAAAGAAAATGGAGTTATTTTTTTTCCTGGCCATAAAATTATAATTTTAATTTTTAATCATCGAGTTCAGAAAGAAGGTCGAGAAGATCGAGATGTTTTGTTACCATTTTAAGATTGCCGTCATTATCTCTCGGCCAGAGGTCTTCATCCCTGTCGCAGTATAAGTTCAACGCCGTTGTTGTCGGGATCAGAAAGATAAACTGATTCAGAAACGCCATGATCGGAAGCTCCCTCGATAGGGAAATTGAGCTCATAAAGCCTTTTTACAACTTTTGCAAGTTCCTTCCGTGAAGGATATTGAATTGCAAAATGATATAGTCCGGTATGTCCCGTCGGGCGGCGGGGATGCATTTTCTCCTGCCCAGGTATTAAGACCAATGTGGTGATGATACCCTCCTGCCGATAAAAAAACTGCTGAATTTCCGTAAAACTGGGTGATCTCAAATCCAAGCATTTCCGAATAGAATTTTAAAGATCTGTTCAGATCAGCAACGGTTAAATGAATATGTCCGATACGGGTTTCAGGATGTATATTGTAGCTCAAAAATTATCTCAATTGTATGTTAATATAAAAATATGTTTGGAAAGTATTTTAATAAAAATATAAAACACAGGCGTATATAAAAAACGGGGTATCAGGCCGTCACTTTTCATCTACTATCAAAATCTTGGTAAATTTGAAACAAATTAACGTATTATTTGTAAACAGCAGTAGATAACTTATTATTTAGTAAAAGGCGACAATGAAAAAGTTAATTATTAGTTCTGTAATCATATTTTCAGGTTTGGTAATTACCGCTTCTGCACAGGATAAACTGCTGGAGCTGGTTAAGGAAAAATATAATTCAGCTTCAACAATATCTGCAGATATCTCCCAAAGTGCGGGAAACAGCAATCTCAGCGGGAAGATCTTTTTGAAAAAGGAGAATAAATTAAGAGTGGAATTTAAGAACACCACAATTATATCCGACGGTATCTGCAATATGGAATTACAACAAAAAAGAGAACAAGGTTATCATTAATACTTTTAATGAAGATGACCCTTCTGCCTGGTCCATATTTAAAATCATGAATGAATATCCTAAAAAAAGTGATGTTTCTATTGAGAATGAGAATGGCAAAGATGTCATAGTTCTTAAACCAAAACCAAATTCAGGATTGAATTTTAATTCAGTACGTCTGTGGATCAATGAGGAAAATCTTGTTGAGAAATTAAGAATTGAACAAGGGGGCAGCAAGACGGAAGTTTCCGTATCGAACTATGTTATAAACCGGGACATCCCGGATTCCCGATTTAGTTTTACACCACCACAGGGGGCACAGGTTATTGACCTCAGATAATAAAATACAACATTCCGGCATCAGGAGAGGATTGAGCTATATCCTCTCCATTGGTCTGACCATAATTTTTCTATATATCGCATTTTATGATGTTAATCTTAAAGAAGTGTTTTCCTATGTCCGGCAGGCTTCTGTATTCTGGATAATCACTTTTTTAACTGTACTTTTATTCTCTCATTTCCTGAGAGCAGTAAGGTGGAAATATCTTGCTTTATTCTGTTAAAAAAGATCTAACCCTGTGGCATTTATTCGGGGCTATTATGGTAGGTTATGGAGTGAATTGTGTTGTCCCCCGTCTGGGAGAAGTTACCAGGGCTGTATTGGTGGGCAAATGGGAAGGATTGTCGAAATCGGCATTATTCGGGACAGTTATCCTCGAGAGGATTATAGACATTATTTTTCTCGGGCTCTCTGTAATCATATCTGTGTGGCTATGGAGTGATGACCTGTATAATCAATTTCCCTGGCTCGAAACTTCTTTATATCTTACAATGATAATTATAGCAGTTGTAATCCTGTTTCTATTTCTGGTTATAAGTTATAAAGAACATTTTTACGGCTTTATAATCCGGTGGGTTGGAAAAATATCCAAAACTGCTGCACATCAGCTCGCACATATATTTGAAATGCTTACCGAAGGATTCGGGAGCCTTAGGGGCACTAAAAACTATATCCTGGTATTTGCACTTTCATCCCTTATTATGATGTTGTATGCATTGAATGCCTATATCGGTTTTTTTACTCTGGGTATGCAGAACATTCAGCCGGTCAACCTTAAAATGGGATGGGTACTGATGAGTATCAGTGCAATCGGGGTAGCAATACCAACCCCCGGCGGGACGGGTTCATATCATACACTCGCAAAATCCGCACTGGTGCTCCTGTTTGGATTTTCTGAAGTTGTAAGTCTTGCTTATGCATTCCTCACTCATATTATCTCTTACATTTTATTCGTAGTATCCGCAATTATTATTTATTTTGTTCTTAATAAGCAGCACGAAAACCTAATAAGAGTCGTTGAAACAAAACTGGATGAATTATGATAAAGAAAGTTTACCTGATTTTATTTTTAATATTTCCTTTTTCAATTTATGGGCAGGTGACCATAAGGGGAGGAATGGGAATCAATTTTCAGAATACCCCTTCATTTAATGATTATATAAATGAGAATTTTGCATCCTACGGTTCGGAACTAAACAATTTTAATTCGGCAGTTATGTTCTCTGTTGAGGGGGGATACCTGCTGAACCAATCTAATGAGATCGCCCTGGAATTGGATTATCTTCTGTATTCTTATACATACTCTTATACCCTGGGGCAATATGAATTCTTTTACGGGATAATAATGCCGTCAATTCTTGATTACTATGTTATCCAGGGAGAAGGCTACCAGTTGAAATTCGGCGGAGGTGCAGGAGTCAGGTTTGTGATAGCAGATCAAACACTTCCGGGATCAACATCCTCAGTAAAATATAATTCAACCGGCTTCGGGATAATCCTGAAAGCTGATGGCAATACCCGGCTTGACGGGAATTTTTATGCTAACATCGGGGTTGATGCAAGATATGACTGGAACGGAGAACCCGAACACGATGGAAGTAAGTTATACAATGATGCATCGATGGAGAATGTAAATCTGAATGCTCTCTCATTCGGTATTCATCTCGGAATTGCATTTATATTTTAGGATACTGATTGAACATTTTTGAAGCAATATTATTAGGCATTATTCAGGGAATAACGGAATTCCTGCCTATCAGCAGTACCGGGCATTTAACACTTGCCGGTAAATTAATGAACCTGATAAATGAGTCAGATCCTGAAAAGTGGACAGCATTTATTGCTATAATACAGCTGGGAACCTTATTAGCCATACTTGTTTATTTCCGCACCGATATAATAAAAATAGCCGGGAGTTTTCTCAGGAATAATTTATTTAAACCTGTAAAATTCAGTATGCAGGAACTCGATTCAAGACTCGGGTGGTACATAATTATCGGCACTGTTCCGATAGTTGCTGCTGGTATTTTATTTAAGGATATTATAGAGGGATCCCTAACAAAAAATCTTTATGTTATTTCCTGCAGTCTGATATTTCTTGCGGTAATACTGGCAGTTGCTGAGAAGACTGCTAACCACCGGAAGGAAATTAAAGACCTTACCATTAAAGATGCACTGATTGTGGGTATTGCACAGGCTTTTGCACTCATACCGGGATCTTCAAGATCAGGCACAACAATTACAGGGGGTTTATTTGCAGGGCTTACAAGGGAAACTGCTGCAAGGTTTTCGTTCCTGTTAAGCATACCTGCTGTTTTTGCATCCGGTATGCTGGAACTATATGAGGCAATACCTTACATCGATAAGTCAATCCTGGTAAGTCTTTTTGTTTCTATTGTCTTTGCAGGTCTGAGCGGTTATCTTGCCATCGATTTTCTGCTTAAATATCTGAAGAAAAACTCGACTTTTATTTTTATTTATTACAGGATAATTTTAGGACTGTTAATTTTAATACTACTTTTTTCAAATGTTGTTAAACCTTAGGAGGTATAATGTATAAATATGTTAGTCTGTTCTTTATTTTGATATTAATTATTGGATTCAATGATGCCTATTCAAATATCGACAGAAATCAATTAACTAATCAGCGGGAAGTAATGCCTGATTCAATAAAGAAGAAGGAAACGACCCCAAAGAAGGATAAAAAGACAATGACTGTAGCCGTGATGAAAACAAATATGGGAACTATTGAACTTGAACTTTTTGATAAACAAGCTCCCAAAACTGTTGAGAATTTTACGGGACTGGCAAAAAAGGGTTATTATAACGGTTTAATATTTCACAGAGTTATAGATGGGTTTATGATACAGGGCGGAGATCCGACAGGCAGCGGTATGGGCGGCGAAAGTTTGTGGGGGAAAAAATTTGAGGATGAGTTTAGTACTTCTCTTCATCACGATGTACCCGGGATGTTATCAATGGCAAATGCCGGTCCAAATACAAATGGCAGTCAGTTCTTTATTACACTTGCCCCAACACCCTGGCTCGATGGAAAGCATACAATCTTCGGTAAAGTTATAAAGGGAATGGATGTAGTAAAGGCTATCGGGAAAGTTGAAACAGGTCCGCGTGATAAACCTGTTAAAGATGTAAAAATGGAAAAGGTAACAATTGAGTCCAGACCTGTCACAAAATAAAATTTGATCACAGGAGCAGGAATTATTTTACAGGATATCCTTAATTTATATAGAGGGAATTGCTGTCATAACTGGAATTGTACGGAATTATTGCAGAGTGACAGCAGTTCCTTAAAATATCCGGAAGAAAAAAGATAAATGGGGAAGAGTAAACCTCAGATAACCGCGGTTACCGAAGTATCAAGAGAGCTTAAAAAAAACGTTATTAAAAATGTTTATTATATCTTCGGGGAGGATTCTTTCAGTATCGACGAGGCATTAAACTCGATCGAGAAAAAAGCTGATAAATATATAACCACTGATTTTGACAAAGAAGTTATTTATGGCGAAAACGCTGCGGGGGCTGACATCAGCAATACTTGTTCCTCTTTTCCCTTTGGTTCGGATAAAAAATTAGTGATCGTTAAAGAATTTGAGAAGGTCAGGGAAAGAAAAAGTCTTCAGAATCTATTTAACAACCCCCCTGAATTTTTAATCTTAGTACTTCTCCACAACGGTACAATTCAGAGTTTTGATTCTGAATTTTACAAAATACTGATTGATAAGGGGTTCCTGTATGAGGCTAAAGAATTAAAAGGGAAATATCTTATTTCGTGGCTGATGGATTTTGCCGAATCCAAAGGGAAAATATTAAGTGAAGAAAATGCACAGCTGCTTACAGATATCTCGGGTGAAAACCGCAGTCTGCTCGAAATGCAGATAGAGAAAATCATTACTTTCCTGGGAGATGAAAGAGAAATAACTCACAAAAGTATTTCAGGTTTATCAACTGCACTAAAAGAAAATAATATTTTTGATCTGCAGAATGCTATCGGCAAAAGAGATAAAGTCTCAGCCAATAAAATTGCAGTGAATATGCTGAATAACGGTGCTGAGCCGGTATACCTGGTATTTATGCTTGTGAGATATTTTACCGCTTTAGCCAGGATAAGCGAATTGGATGCTTCGGGGACAAACATTTATGAAGCATCAAAAATTATCGGGACGCACTTTGCTTACTACAAGGATTACCAGGCTGCGCAGAAACGTTTCAGTGAAGCAGATATTTATAAGGCGGCATTATCACTTTTTAAGGCGGAGGAAGCAATAAAAACTACAACTGCTGATCCCCGTACTGTTATCCTATTGCTTATAAATGAAATTCTGAACTAATAGATATACATCCGGGTGGTTCAGAAAGCGGCTTACCGTACTATGGCCTAACCCCTCAAATTCATTCAACTTTTAATTATTTTTTAGGTAATTTGGCACCTTAATAAGGAAACATTCTAAAAATCTAGCGGTATAAACCAAGTTGACGGATAGGAATCTTAATGATTATTCTGACGAGGAACTGATTCTTGAGTTTCAGCAAAACAATACCGTCCAGGCATTTGAGATTCTCGTTAAAAGGTATAAAAATCCATTAACAAACTATGTTTTCAGATTCTTAGGGGACATTGAGACCAGTACCGACATAGTCCAGGAAACTATGGTCAAGGTGTACAGGAACAAGGATTCTTATAAATCTATTGCAAAATTTTCTACCTGGATTTATACGATAGCAGGAAATCTTGCAAAGACAGAATTACAGAGAAGAAAACGAAGGAATTTCTTTTCAATCAGTTCTTACGGTGATGAGAAGGAATCCTTTGATATTCCGGATGAACAGTATCGTCCTGATATAATAACCGACAGCGGTATCAAGGATGAAATAATACAAAAAGCCTTACTGAAAGTATCGGATGCATATAGAGAAATGGTAATTTTAAGAGATATACAGGAATTATCTTACGAAGAAATAGCAGAAATTACAGGAATAACAGTTGGTACTGTTAAATCCCGTATAAACAGAGGCAGAGCTCAGCTTCAGAAATTGTTAAAAGATATATATAAGGAATGATGTAAATGCCATATGAACAGGATGATCCCCGGTTTAGCGAAGTAGTAAAAATATTAAAAGGATTGCCAAGGATAGGAGCTTCTTCCACATTTGATATGGATCTGAGAAGAAGACTCTTTGCTTCCGGTACAGAAACCAGGCATTGGTACCAAAATATTTTTATTCCTTCCCGCATAATTCCTTCTACAGTTCTTGCAGCAGCAGCTCTGATCATCTTTTTCTTTTTAAATGTACAGACCCCGCAATCAGAAGACCCGCTTTCTATGAAACCCCAGTTAAGGGAGGAAGTGCTGTCTCCCGAACCGCAGGTTGACCAGGACGCTGTTTCAAACTCTCCGGCAAAAAAAGATTTAACAGGTGGAATCAGCCGCGAGATGAGCATTACTTCAAACGTCGGCTACATAGCCAAGAGCGGCTTAAATTTCCGGCAGGTAAATCTCTCTGAAAGCGAACGGAATAAAATTCAAAAGCTAAAAGATAAAGTCAGGAACTGGTTTAAAACCGGCAAATAAATTAAACAGTTCCCATCGTAATATTTAACCAGAATTCCTCAAAACTATCCCGCCAAAGCCTTTTTTCGTTAGAATCTCATTTCCACCTCGATTTTATGGGCAAAACACACTTTTAATAAATTATTTTTCTTGATTATGAGCCCATAACAAATTAATTTTTAACATTAATGTTCTTTTAATTTGACACGCTGAATATCTATTGAAATCTTTGAACAAATGCCTCTGATTATTTAATTTTTTTTATTTCCGGGACATCAGGTTCCGTGCACCCTTAGAAGATAAATTATTGCCGCCAGTCACAAATGTGACTGATGTGGCGGAGCAGTAAAAAAAATTAAACCACAAATGCACTTTCTCTTTACTCACTATCATTCTTCTTTCCGAATAGTCTTTTCTCAATTTAATAAGCAAATTAATTACATCGTCTGAACTATATTTCCGGAGAACCCATGTCTAATCAGGCTACTTTTCTCTCTCGCAATCATATTTATTCATTCATCATTTATTAATGCCCAATGGGTTTCGTTAGACCAGCTTGCTGCAGCTGGTTCTGCACCAAAGGTGGAACTGATCAGCAGCACTCCGTCGGGTGCTGTAATTAAAATCAATCTCTCAGGTTTCTGGATTAAACAATTTGAAACTGAAGGGAAAGTTTACCAGTCAATTGAAATCGATCAGGATCAGGGTTTAACTACTGAACCAGGATTTCCAGAAATACCGCATATTTCAAAAGTACTTGCTATTCCGGATCAGGGAACCGTCAATATAGAAGTTATAGAAAAATCTGGTTTACAGATTTTTCAAAACATTGTTGTTCCTCCTGCCAGGGAAAGCTGGATCGAAGGGGAGAAAGAGACCCCTTATGTCGAGAACCAGAATTTTTATAGTACCGGTTCGATATACCCATCAACTCTGGCCCGGGTGGAAGATCCCGCTGTGTTCAGAGATTTCAGAATTGCAAGAGTTTCAGTTTTCCCGATAAGATATTCTCCTCAGAAACAGCAAATTGAAGCATATTCATCAATAACTGTGCGTGTTTCGTATGGAGGTGGAATTGGTATAAATCCCAAAATCTACTCCTTTACGTCCCATTGCGCCGTCATTTGCTAAGATTTACAGAAGCTTCATTTTTAATTATAATGAAGTCCTTCAGCAGAGATATGACAATATGGAGAATGGTTATGACATAATGTTATGTATTATGCCGGATGAATATTATGCAAGCTTTCAGCCATATGCCCAATGGAAAACCAAATCAGGTACCTTCATAGTACAGAAAAAATTCAGTGAGATCGGTGCTTCATCAAATAATCCGACTGCTGTTAAAGACTGCATTTTAGCTTATTATAATGGGGGTGATACAATCCCCACTCATATTCTGATTGTTGGTGACTATGGTATAGCGCCTATTAAAAGGATCAGCTACGATTACACCTTTGCCTATGAAGATTATTTTGTAGAACTCGAGGGGAACGATTACTTTCCTGAAATGATGATAGGCAGATTTACAAACCAGGGGGATTATCGACTGCAGGTACTCGTAAGCAAAGCTATGGAATATGAAAGACATCCATATTTAGCAGGGGGAGATTGGTTTACCAGGGGCATAGTGTGTTCAAACGACGCTTATCCATCACAGGTAGAAACGAAAAGGTTTGCAGCAAGTATGATGAGGGATTACGGTCATTTTACTACCGTAGATACAATGATGAGCAAAACACCCTGTCTATATGGCACAAGCGATGTAGTGGGTGCACTAAATGCCGGCAGGAGCTGGTTGAATTACAGGGGAGAAGGATGGAGTACAGGGTGGTGGGCTCATTGCTACGATATGACAACCTCGGTAGTAAATACTTTAAACAACGGGAGAAAATTAACTTTTGTTACCAGCATAGGATGCGGTGTTGCGATGTTTGATGTTTCCGGTACCGATAATTGCTTTGGTGAAGCCTGGATCGAATTAGGCACTCCTGTTGATCAGCGAGGCGGAGTTGCATTTGTTGGCCCAACTTCTAATACACATACAACCTATAACAATAAGATTGATATAGGTATTTATATTGGAATGTACCAGGAGGGTATGGATAGTCCGGGTGAAGCGCTCCTTAGAGGTAAATTATACATGTATAATGTCTACGGCAATGTAATGTGGGTTGAATATCATTACCGGGTATATTGCGTCCTGGGTGATCCGAGTCTGCACGTCTGGAAAAATATTCCTAAACAGGTACTAATAACTCATCCTGAAACTCTGCCGGTAGGCTTTTCTCAGCCGCAGATTACCGTATCAGATACTACAACCGGAATGCCTGTTGGTAATGCCCGTGTAACAATTTCTGGTAATGGTGTTTATAGCTATGGAACTACCAATGCACAGGGGAGATTAACTATGGATTTAACTACCACCTCCCCGGGTCAATTATATATAACGGTATGCGGCGCAAGTTCTATACCTCACGAGGATTCAATACAAGTCATACTGGGAACACAGAATGTTTCTCCCAACGGAACCCCGGAAATAACTGATATAGATGGGAACAACGATGGTTTAGTAAATCCTAATGAAAACTGCACTATTAAATATCAGTTAAAGAATTGGGGAACTGTACCATCAACAAACGTATACGCAAAGTTGACAGTTCCTGATACAATAACTTACATTCAAATGGTGAAGGATTCGATTAATTTCGGTACAATAAATCCGAATGATTCAGTTACCGGTGCCCCTTTCCAGTTTTATGTAAAACCAGAATGCCCGGTAGGATTCTCTATACCTTTCAAGCTCTATGTGGCAAGCAGTAGTAATTCCTGGAATTACTTCCAGGATGTTTTGGTTCACGGATGTCTGTTGGAGCAAACGCAAACTGAAATTGATGATGCAGGAAACCTGTTATATAATTTCAGACTTGATCCGGGAGAAACAGCCAAGGTAAAATTCAAGATTCATAATAAAGGAGATGACAACGCACCGGACGTAACAGGCATTCTTTCATCTTCAGATCCTTACATAACTATTTTGGATTCTCTGGGTTCATTTGAATCATTATTACCCGACAGCAGTTTTATTAATGAAGCTGATTACTTTGAAGTTAAGGTGAGTGAGGATTGCCCCGTTAAATATAACGCAGCATTTACATTAAAATTAAGTACTGCAAATGGGCTGTATCCATATTCAATTGTTTCAAATGTGATAATTCCGGTTGCGATGCCTTCGGCGCCTGATCCTACAGGACCTGATCAATATGGCTATTATGCTTACTCCAGTGCTGATGTGTTATGGCAGCAGGCGCCTCAATATGGGTGGGCGGAAATAAACAGCATCGGGACAGAAATACCTAAGCCGGTGGGTCTAAATGATTTTACCGAAACAGTGAACCTTCCATTTGGTTTTCAATATTATGGTGTAAACCAGACCCAGGTGAGAATTAGCAGTGATGGATGGATTGCATTCGGATCTGGTACCCAGACCTCATTTCTGAATAAAACTCTGCCTTGTAACGATACAATAAATAATATGGTCTGCTGCATTCTGGGATGATCTGTTTACAAATGCACCGACAACAGGTAAACTGCTTTACTATTATGATGAACCACAGCACCGCTTTATTATTGAATGGTGGGAAGTACCTCACGTAGTAAGTCCGGATGATAAAGAAACATTTCAAATTATTTTATTCGATCCTGCATTCTATCCTACTCCAACCGGTGATGGTGAAATTCTTTTCCAATATCACAATATCGTAGAAGCAGGAAGCTGTACTATAGGTATTGAAGATCAGAGCGAAACAAGGGGACTGCTTTATCTGTTTGATGAAACATATGATGTTACCGCGAATGAAATCGGTGACTTGTTTGCCATTAAGTTTACAACTTTCGGGCCTGTTATAGTTTCTGTTGAGGACGACAATAAAAATGGTAATGTTTTGTCAACATATTCTCTCGGACAGAACTATCCCAATCCTTTTAATCCTTCAACCAGAATATCTTACACAATTCCGCAGGCAGGAAACGCTGCTATTAAAATTTATAGAGTGGATGGACAACTGGTAAAAACTTTGATTAACGGTTATCATCCGGCAGGAAGATTTGAAACGATTTGGGATGGCAGGAATGATTTCGGTCAACTTGTCAGCTCAGGTGTATATTTTTATAAACTCCAGGCAGGCGATTTTGTTCAGGTAAAGAAAATGATGCTGTTAAAATAAATAAAAAATGAGAGGCAGGTTTTACCGCCTGCCTCTTTAACTGAAATCTTCCCTTTCATTTAGTTATTTCGTGTTCAAATCAACAACTCTGGTTCTTGTCCTTTTTCTTTTAAGCTTTCACTTCACATTCGCTGCGTCAGGTTTATTTAATCAGGGACCTTTGAATGAAGTAACGGCTGATGCCGATACTATTGAAAACTTCGACGACGGTCAGGTCAATTTATTATCCTGGGCCGATCAGGATCTTAATCCTACCTCCTGGTCTTTAAGCAATACAATTACTTTCCACAACTCTCCTTATTCATTAAAACTTTACGGTAATACCTGGAAATTGGATACTATACAGCCGGTATTACTCGATTCAGGGGATGTTTGGCAGGTTGCCTGTTATATCCAGAGTGTTGCAGAGATACAGGGTTTTGCCGTAACTGATTCAATAAATACGCTGTATTATTCACTTGCAGGAACAGAGCAGGTAGATCCGTTGATTTGGATTACCGTTTATCAGGGAGCCTTCCCAACAAATACCTGGAATACTTATCAGCTCCCGGTTGCCGATGACTGGATTGCAAAATTCGGATACCTCCCTGAGATTAAGGGAATAATTTTTATTAATGACCGGGATTACGGCAGTTCTGGTACAGTATACTTTGATGAAGTAATAGATATTACCGGGGATCTTCCTATTGCCCCTGAGGTCACTATACAATATTCCCTCGGAGACCTCTACAGGAATGGTGAGGGACTTCTTAGTGTTGATGTTCAATTCACATCCCTTGTATATGATCCCGATAGTCAATTTCATTCATTCTTTTGGAATTTCGGTGATGATTCCACCAGCAGCTTTGGTAATCCTTTCCATACTTTCCTGGTTGAAGATGATCATGATTATACAGTATTTCTGAGGGTAACCGATCCGACAGGGAAATCGGGAAGCGCATCCTGCAGAATAACAGTTGATTCAGGTGAGACTTCATTCCCTGTAACATTAAACTTCACTGGGGATATAATGTTCGCGAGGAGAATTCAAACATATATAAACCAATACGGATATCAATCTCTCTTCGATCCGACGAGTGCTTATCTTCAGGATGCAGCTGATATAACAGTGGCAAATTTGGAATGTCCCCTTACCACCAGCAATAATGCTCATCCTACAAAACCAATATTACTTAAAGGTTCACCTCAGCACGCCGCTGCATTAAAATATGGGGGTATAGACCTGGTTACAATTGCGAATAATCATATTCTTGATTACGGTGAAGAGGGTTTGCAGGAAACACAGTCAGTGGTACACGATAATAATGTAATATGGTTTGGTGCAGGCATGGACTCGTATGAAGCTTCCCAGCCTGCTTTCTTTTCGAAGTCAGGACTAAACTTTGCCTTTCTCGGAAGCAGTGACCGGACAGGACAGTATAATAATTACCAGCCTTATCTGGATGCCGGTTTTAATAAACCCGGTTTTGCTAATCTTACTGAATTTAATATAGTTCAACAAATCAACTCGGTAAGGGATGTTGCAGATATAGTGATCCTGGAAATGCATTCAGGAAGTGAATATTCCACCGCCCCTGAATCAAGTGATCCTGAAGCAGAGTTCTATTCTCCTTCATTTTCTCCTGCTGATGCCGACAGGGAATTACGCAGATTTGCAATTGATAATGGTGCTGATGCTGTCATCTGTCATCACCCCCATATTATCCACGGATTTGAAGTTTATAAGAATAAACTAATAGCACATTCTCTCGGTAATTTTATATTTGATCTTGATTATCCCGAGACATATCCATCAATGATCCTGAATGCCAGTGTTAATCAAAGCGGTATATATAATTATACTGTCATACCCGTTTATATTGATGATTATGTTCCCCAAAAAGCTTCAGGTGAATTCGGGCTCTATATGCTTGATGATCTTGCGGCAAAATCACGAGCTATGGATACTTACCTGCTGGGTTGACAGGGACAGTGTAACAGCAGAAATTGTTCTCGATTCAACAACCATTCAGCCAGCCCACTCTACAATTGAGGAACATATTACTCTTGAACTAAAAAATGGTACTGCTGTTTCTGATCCGCTGCCGCTTGACAGAATCGGAAGCATTTCATCAATTGAATCATTGCAGCCTCACGGCTCCTGGCATTTCCGTCTGGGAAAGCAATTAATATGGTTCGGTAATTTTGAGGATGAAGGATGCTCACTCTGGGAAATAAATCATCCTGATGAATGGTATGATACCTCGCAGAGTCATAAAGGCTCCCGATCCTTGTGTCAGAAAAGAACAGCTGGTCTACTGCCCCTTAATACAAATCTTGAGGAAAATTTTCTGATTTATTCAGACAGTTCATCCTATACACTCCATTCATATATTAAAACAGAGAATTTGTCGGGTGCAGGGATTTTAACTCAATTTTTTGAATCACGTACTTCGACATCTCCGGTTGGTTCAGTAGAAATAATTGCCGATACGGCAAGCAATTCAGCCTGGAAGTTTTATACGGCTGACTTCAATCTTCCTTCAAATGCAGATTTTATAAACATAAGGCTTCGGACGGATGCTCCTCAATCGGGTACTTCTTATTCCTGGTTTGATGATACCGGAATTATTGAATGGACAGACTGGCAGAATTATTCTCCATTTTTAGAAATTATATATCCAAATGACTATTACTGGATCCAGCTAAGCAATGATAATCAGACTTTAAGTGCCCGACTTGTATACATTGCAACTTCATTTGAGGATTATATTCCTACATCATCCGAAGCGGTGGAATTGTTACCGCAGAAGTTTATGTTATCACAGAACTATCCTAATCCGTTCAACCCCTCAACAAAAATTGAATTTGAATTACCTAACCCCGGCAATATCAGCTTAAAAGTTTATAATATCCTGGGGCAGGAAGTTAAAACTTTAATGAATGGCCTGGGCAGCCGTGGCAAAAATATGGTTACCTGGAAAGGGGATGATAACAGCGGCAGACTTGTTAGTTCCGGAATTTATTTCTACAGGTTAGAATCAGGCGGAGCTTCAATAACTAAAAAATTAATGGTGCTGAGATAATTTATGCAGGTGTTTATTCTGCTTATAGTTTTGTTTGCAGCTGCTGTACTCTTAGGACTGCTGGAATATTTTCTTCATCAGCGAAGAATATATTCTATCCCCGTTAGAATACATATAAACGGGACAAGAGGAAAATCCAGCGTTACCAGGTTAATTGGCGCAGGACTTAACAGCGGCGGTATTAAGGCTATTACAAAAGTTACCGGAACATATCCGCGTTTAATTCTTGAAGACGGAACAGAAACTGCTATTTACAGAAAGGCAAATGCGAACATTCTTGAGCAGCTGAATATTGTAAAGTTCGCATCAAAAAGGAAAGCCGATGCCCTGGTTATTGAATGTATGGCTCTTGAACCGCAATATCAGTCAATTACGGAAAACCAAATGATACACGCTACCGTTGGTGTCATTACCAATGTAAGACTTGATCATATTGACGTAATGGGGTATTCAATTCCGGAGATTGCTGAAGTTCTCGGCAGAACCATTCCTGCAAATAACTATTTGTTTACTTCTGAGACGGAAAATCAGCATTTGTTACAAAAGATAGCAGACACTAAAAAAACGAAAATGTATGTTTCAGAGCCCGATTCGGTAACAGACGACGAGTTATCAGGTTTCGGATATATTGAGCACAAAGAAAATGTTGCACTTGCACTTGCAGTATGTGAGCATCTTGGTATTGATCGTTCCGTGGCATTGAAAGGTATGTACAAAGCTAATCCTGATGCAGGAGCTTTAAGCAGTTATGTAATTCAGGTACCTCCCGGGCAGGAGATAAACTTTTACAATGGTTTTGCTGCCAATGATCCTAAATCTACCTTAATGATCTGGAAAAAATTAAACATTGAAGGAAGGCTCCCGGGAATAAAGATCATTATCCTTAATACAAGGCAGGACAGGCTTGACAGGGCAAGACAGTTATCTGAAATGTGCGGCAGAGAGATCGGAGATGAAGCAGACTACCTGATTTTAATCGGGCAGTCCACAGATATAGTAGAAAAGATGTGCGTGTCCTTTGGTTTCCGTGAAAATAAAATTATAAATCTCGGCTGGTGTGAACCTGATGTTGTATTTGAATCAGTACTCAACCTGACAAATAGAATGGCTGGCGTATTGGCAGTTGGAAATATCGGAGGTATGGGAGCACAAGTGGTAAAACATTTCGAAAACAGGAGTCTCGTATATGGTTGAGTTAGCAGTAACTCTCGGTTTAATTCTCAGCCTTCTTTCTTACGAAGTTTTCGGTTTAGCTGCGGGTGGAATAGTAGTGCCCGGTTACATTGCATTACAACTTGCTGAACCCGACCGCCTTGCCGGAATTCTTCTTGTAAGTACTGCTACATTTTTAATAATAAAAATTCTTAGCCGTTATACCTTTCTTTATGGCAGAAGACAAATGGTGATGTGTCTTCTTATAGGCTGCCTTCTGGCGAATGCTTCCAGGTTATTTTTAGTGATTGACCTTACCACAAGTACTGTTCAGCTTCAGGCAGTAGGGTGGGTTGTACCGGGTTTAATTGCACACTGGTTTGGAAAACAGGGTATTTTCAGAACGCTGTGTGTTTTGTTTATTACCGCAGTACTGGTAAGACTGCTCGTAATAATTTTATTTAACGGGGAGCTCTTTACGATATGACCTTTGGAAAAATGAATGGCTTTAGTGCAAAGTCAAAGAGTGTTCTGGGTCTGCTTACTTTCTTTTCATTGCTGGCATTTCTCGCTGTTGAGTACAATAAAGTTGATGTACAGAAGAAATGGTACCAGCAAAAGCTTGAAGCTTCCCGATTATCAAAAAGCGCAGCAGAGTATTTAAAGAATTACCGGCTCCAAAAGAGTATTTTCATTGATGTATTAAATGATCCTAATGCTACAGCCCTTATCGGTCAGGATATAACACCAATAACTACAGACAGGGGATATATAGAATCAAAACTTACAGCAACAAATCCGAATTTCGCTGCTGTAATTGTCGATATGTTAAAAGAAGCTGAGCTAAAAGCAGGCGATAAGATTGCAATCTCTTTTACAGGATCAATACCGGGTATGAATATTTCAGTCCTGGCAGCCGTTCAAACTCTTAAGCTTAAACCAGTAATTATCTCCTCTGTAGGGTCTTCGAATTGGGGAGCAAATGATCCCTATTTTACCTGGCTGGATATGGAGAATATTTTATTACAGGCCGGGATTTTTTCTAACAAATCGGTTGCTGCATCATTAGGGGGAGGCTTGGATAAAGGGAGAGGATTATCACCTGATGGAAGGGCTTTAATTGAAAATGCAATTTCAAGAAATGGAGTCGAGCTGATAAAAGAAGAATATCTTGAGGGGAGCATAAGCAGAAGAATGGAAATATATAAAAGGGAACTTAATGGTAAACCAATAAAGGCTTTTATAAATGTTGGTGGAGGTATCTCGGCTTTAGGTGCTATCGAAAATGAAGAGTTTATTCCCAGTGGGCTTACAAGAGTGCTCCCTATGAAGAATTTTCCCGCAAGGGGTGTGCTGATCAGAATGGCAGATCGAAAAATTCCCGTTATACATTTGCTGAATATTCCTCAGCTCGCAAAAATATATGGGTTGCCGGTAAGTCCTGAACCTCTTCCGAAGCCGGGTGAAGGGGAAATTTTTGTTAAAAGACAGTACAATGTAATTCTGACTATTATTGTTACAGCAGTGCTCTCTCTCTTTATTCTGATTGTTTTTTTATTGGAAAAGAAAAGACATAAGCTGGGGAGTGAGATTATTCCAATTGAGAAAAGAGTTTCGCAGGATATAGGGGATGAAATTCAAATCTAAATACTCCTTCAGGTTATTATGAAATATCTACTTTCTTCAATTCTAATCTTATTATTTTCTTTAGTTACCATCCAGGCGCAAAACAAAGTAATAAAACCAGTTAATATAAAAAGTAAAACCACTATTTATATATCCGGTAAAAGCCGCGAATATTTCGCACTGGACATGGTTAAAGAAAATTTACTTCAGGTTTCCGGACCGGGAAAATTAAAACTTATTACACGTGCAAGATTTACTTCCGAAAAACAGCAGGAAGTAGATTTCTCTGTATTTTATAGAATAGATGGAACTAATAAGATAGAAACAAAAGCAAAAAAAGTTACTAAAGCTCAGAATTCAAAATACAAAAACCCTTCATCAGGATTGCCGGGACAAGATTTTGTTATAACTTTGGACTTAACAGAGGGAGAGCATACGATCCAGGTTTGGGGAGGAAACGGTAAAATTAAAGTCGATGCCAGATATATATTCACCCCCTCTAAGCAAAAAAAGACGAACTGGGTGTCAATGACTCCTTTAGTTCCTAATGAGCCTGTGAATATAATTTCCGGTGAACAAATAGTTGATTATTTCAGGTTCTCCGAATCGAAACCGCTTAAGGTTAAAATTACAGGGCCTACAAAATTAAAAGTACTCACAAGAGTTGAAAATCATTATAATATGAAGGGGACAATATTCTACCGTCTGAAAGTTAATGAAGACGGGAAACTTAAAAATACCTTTCAATTGAATAGTGTGAGGTCGGAAACTGCGGTTTATCAAAAAGAACGAAAAAAAGTTCCGGGGCGAGCAAAGGAAATTGTTATAGAGGTTCCTTCAGGAACTCATAATTATGAAATTATTCCACTGGATAAAGATAAAGCAACCCTCCTTGGTAAAGTGTTTTTCCCTAAAAAAGATATAAAATTAGGTAAATAATTATAATGAAATTACGTTCCCTGAATATTTGCATTCTGATCATCCTACTGTTATTGACTTCTGGCAAGGAAATTCCCGGAGCAGATAACCCGAAGAAAAAAACCAGGCCCTGGGATATGGGACTGTCATTGAGTTCTTATTACGATAATAATATTCTGAAAAATTCTGATCAGTTCATTGAGGAATTCCTCAACAACGAAGACCCCGGAAGATTCCATATAAACCGTTATGATGACCTGGTTATGGAATACGATCTCAAGTTTTCTTTTTCGTATCAATTTATTAGGAATCTAAATTCAATTTTTTCAGCTTCAGCAGGATATAATTCTTATACTTATAACCCCATTAAATCCTGGTCCTCATTTTCATTAAGCCTTCAGCAATATCTTTCCTCCCCTGCAAGTATAATGATTTCGTATACACATCTCCCCGATTTTTATGTTAAACATTATAGGGATGATGACTGGGTCAGGCAGCTGGGTTATACTCCGGAGACATTTATGCCGTTCAGTTATGCAAAAAATGATTTAAGTACATGGCTACAGTATAAATTATTTCCTGAGACCAGATTCAGAGGATATTTCTCCTATATGAATTATTTTCATAATGAGCATTTTACCGAGTATGACTGTAAGAATTATTTATACGGTATCAGGGGCTTTCATCAAATCACGCGAAAAATTTCTGCCGATGCGGGCTACAAATATGTGACTTCCAATGCAAAAGGATATGATGAAGCGGGGGAGACAAAGGAAAATTCAGATGACGGTAATGGATCATATGCAGAACATATAATTTCTGCCGGATTAAATTTACAGCTTCCCTCCGTGTTTAATTTAGATAATAGCCTTGGTCTTACCGGCGAGTTCAGCAGACGTGATTATACTGCACCTGAAACTGATATCGCCGACAGATACCACGCTGGCCGGTATGATAAATATTATACCCTGGAAGTTTCATATGCTGTGTCCATTATGGAAAATATTCTCATAACTGCTTTTTTCAGAACTGTGAGCAGAGATGCTGAAACCAGCGTAAAAATAAACCAGAGCTTCGTTTCATCCGAGAAAGATTTCTCCCAGAAACTTTTCGGTTTAAGTTTTAATTACAATTATGAATTTTAATAATAAGGGTTAAATGATGCATAGATCTTATTTATACTTAGTGCTAACAGCTATAATATTTTCAGGATGCGGTACTCCGAATGATCCGGAACAAACTTCTCCGGGGGATGGGGGTTATAAGATCGTGAGTAGATACGCGACTTCCGGCATATGCCCAGGATGTTGTTGTTGAAGATTCTATTGCTTATCTGGCTCAGGGAGAAGGGGGTTTACTGATGATCAATATTAAAGATCCGCATAATCCCAGGTATCTTGCAGGTGTAAGTGATTCTCTCAAGGGATATTCTTACAAGATATTAAAAAAAGACAGTGCTGTATATATGGCAGCAGGAAATTTTGGTGTATCTGTAATTAATATTGCTAATCCTTTGGCACCGCGGCTTACACTCACTAATCTTGGAATTAAACCTGCAAGGGATATGACCGTTCATCAAAATTATCTTTTAACCAGTGTAAGTGAACTTGGAGTAAGTATTTCGGAGATATCTTACTCCACACAACCTGATATAGAGGAGGAATAGTAACCCCGGGCTATGCACGGGGCTTATGCGTAACACCCGACAGCAATCATCTCCTGGTTGCCTGCGGCGAAATGGGAATGGCATTGATGGATATTTCCATAATGGCAAATGGATTCGGATACTATCCTAAAGCAGGATGGTGTGATACAGACGGGTATGCTGAAGACGTTGTCTGCAATCCTGAACAGTCATATGCTTACCTGGCTTGCGGAACAAGCGGTCTGGTTATAATCGATTATTCGGATACCTCCGATATAAAAATAGTAGGAACTTATGATACCGGTGGATTTGCCAAGGAAATAGAATATAAAAACAATAAAGTATTTATTACCACCGAGTTGAAAGGCTTCCAGGTATTTGATGTTTCGGATGTAACCAGGCCGGTAAGACAGGCAGTAGTCGAGACTGAATACGCCCTGGGCTTTACAATGGATCAAAATTATATTTATATAGCTGATGAGATTGAAGGTTTGATTATAGTTTCAATTCCCCAATAATAATCTCTGTAATAAAAAGGGGTGTTGTTGCAACACCCCTTTTTTTTATTTAAACAAGTATCATGAAATCGTTTTTATTTAATGAGTGACATTTTTTTAGTTATGGTAGATCCCCCTGCGTTCAGACAGTACAGATAGACTCCGCTGGCTAATCCGTTCCCGTTAAATTCAACCTGGTAAGTCCCTTCCGCCTTTACTCCACTCAATAAATTTGCAACTTCATTTCCCAATAAATCATATACAACTAAACTGATCTCTGATGTTTCGGGAATGCTGAACCTGATAACAGTGGCCGGGTTAAACGGATTAGGATAATTCTGTGATAATTCGAATGCGGCTGGGGTTATATTTTTTTCTCCGGCTTTACCCAAGTAAAAACTTTCATAGGCACCGAGATCAACTATACCCATTTGAGGTCTGATAATACCTGCTTTATCGTATCCGCAGAGACTGCCGATTTCAACACCTTTATTTATTGCGGGTGAACCGGGTTCCAAAGTATAATCAGCATTAAACATAGGATTTCCAAACAAACCTTGTTCTTCAAAACCTAAGGTTCTCCATTGGGCAAAAGTTAAATTCGCACCTTTGTAAGTTACAACAGTAGTGCTGCCGCCGTTATTATAAAGATTATTATTGATATCCGACGGATTGATGCAGGTGCTGTCAATTCTTATTACTCCGTACGAAGCACTTAAAGCAACAAAAATATTATTTTTGATAACCGGTGTTGGGTCACCGTTTACTACAATTATATTCGATCCTTTACCTATCAAAGTATTATGATATGCTCGTAATGTTGCTGTTCCCGCCGTTAAATTCTTAAACCCCATTACACTTGCTGTTGTATTAGGGCAGTATACAACATTATTAAAGTAAGTATGTATCCCGGTACCTGTTGTAGCATAAATCCCCTGGCTGTTTGTCTTGTTATTCTGCTGAAAGATATAATTGTCTTTGAGGGTGAGATCATTATCTATATAGCTTTGAATACCGTCAAGATGTTGGAGGGCATTTGAATTATTTAAAGTAATATTATTCTTTTCATAGGTATTATTTGAATTTCTTTGCGAATAGATGCCATCTGTCTGCATATCAAGATCTCCTGCCGGACTCGTGATTGTATTTGATCTGATAAAACAGTGATCGCTGTTCTCAATAAAAACTCCTCCGTGACCGGTTACAACAAAAGTGCAGTTCTCGATTTTGACATAAGATGAGTACATTATTCTAACAGCACCGCTTCCAACAGCATTCTGAAATTGCAGATCTTTGATAGTTACATAATCTTTATCATAGTGATAGATACAGTTACTTCTGGTTAGTTCCCCGTCGATAACAGGCTGAGGAAGCTCAAACGGGCCGTAAGATGTATAAACTATCGGACGCGCTGAAGTTCCGCTTGATGTGATCTGCAGAGTTTCATACCAGGTACACCCTCTCTTAAAAAGTACCTGGTAACCCTCAGGCAGAATTGTTGCATTCACTTTCTGAATGGTTTTCCAGGCAGCATTGGGAGAATGGCCGCTATTGGCATCGTTTCCGTTTTGTGCATCCACATAATAACTTTCAACAAAGAATTTTTTAGATCCTGCCGGATATACCGGGTCGGTTAGTAAGACAATAAATAAAATGAGAAAGAGAGACAGGAAGACTGAAGTTTTCATTGAACATTTTCCGGATAGTTTGAGCGGTTAGTTGTTAATAAATCTAAATGCAAACTATCCAAGAGAAGTATGTCCGGACAATCAGGAATTACCTGAAAAGTGACTATAAATCTCCTGATTTTTCAAATCAATGATCAATTTTTATTCTTATTTTAACTCATTTAAAAAAACACCTTAACAGATTTAGACAGGTTTCTTCTTTTTTCAATTTCAATCCACCATTATAAATTTATCTGCCTGCTTTGGATCGAAAACCCTACAAAGGCCTTAACTGGATTATTTAACCATTTAATACAATACTTCAGGCTCCAAAGAACTGAATGGAACTGAGGGAGAGAATAATTAGGTCTAGGGAGGGTAAATCTTCACAATCATCAATACAATATAAATACCACGAAAAATCTGACCAGGCACCTAACAAAAAAAAGCCTCTACCCCCTACACAACCCCTACTATGTCCTACTAAACGCCTACTATAACATTACCCTCGAAGAAGGGTTGTATGGAGGTTAAAGGGATTAAGTACCGGGAGAGATAGGCCTGGAAATAAGTGTTTGGTCAGATCTTTCCGGTTTGTTGCAATAAATCCAATAGGAGTTGTTTGATCCCCTGTTCTTATAAACATTTGCATAATTCCGATATTCCGGGTGCAAAAGCAAGCATTGTAGGTAATTTTATTTGGTGCTCCTTTTTTATTTCTTATTTCATCATTTGGGAGAGATATGAGAAAAGGGGCTTTTTATGATAAAATATTCCATTTTTTGCTTTTGAAAATAAAGGATTGTTTAATATATTTACTTTCTATGTTTGATAATCCAAGTAAAATTTTGCAGGATATAAGATGAAAAAAGGAATTCACCCTGAATACCGTCCGGTAGTATTTCAGGATGCTTCAGCAGCATTTGCAATACTTACCAGATCTACGATTAAGACAAGCGACACTATTTTGTGGGAAGACGGACGCACATATCCCCTGATAAAGCTTGAAATATCCAGTGCTTCTCATCCTTTCTTTACGGGTAAGCAAAAACTGCTTGATACCACCGGAAGAGTAGAAAAGTTCAATAAAAAATATTCAAAAAAATCATAGTTTTTTACTAGAATTTCATTAAGCCAGTTTAACTGGCTTTTTTTTTATTCCTCAGAACATACCCTAAAAATAAGCTTTAAACTTAGCTCCTCTATTTATACATTTCATTATGAATAAAAAATTAAAATTGCTGATTATCATTCTATCCACCGCGATCTTGATTTTTCTGCTTGCCTATCCAAAAATTAAATCAGGGAAAGTAAATCCTACATTAACTGCCGGAAAGAACACTGTTCTTTCTGTAAGTGCCCACATTATAAATACTGAGAGCCTGCAGGATGTCATCAAAACCAGCGGCTCCGTATTAGCAAATGAAGAAGTAGAAATAAAAAGTGAAACTCCGGGGAAGATTATAAATATATTTTTTAAAGAAGGGACACAGATAAATAAGGGTGATCGGCTTGTAAAAATAAATGACAGTGAACTTCAAGCGCAGCTTTCCAGAGCTGCCTCAAGACTCAAGCTTCAGCAGGATATGGAGTATCGCCAGAAAATTTTATACAGTAAACAAGCGATCAGTCAGGAAGAATATGATGCCGCACTTAGTGAGTTAAATGTTAGCAAAGCAGAGCTTGAATTAATTAAAGCCCAGATTGAAAAAACTGAAATCAGGGCTCCATTTGGTGGTATTATAGGTTTACGAAATGTTAGTGAGGGAAGTAATGTGAATACATCCACGGTTATTGCGACATTACAGAATATCAATCCGGTGAAGATTGATTTTTCTGTTCCTGAAAGGTATGCTGCAAAAGTTAAAATCGGAGACCCGGTTAAATTTACCATCGCCGGTTCTTCTGAAAATTATACAGCCAGGGTTTATGCGGTTGAACCAAAGATCGACCCAGTGTCGCGAACTCTCAGGATACGTGCAATTTATTCGAATCCCAATAATGAAATATTCCCGGGTGCGTTTGCCAATATTGAACTGGTAATCGAACAAATTAAGGATGCTATATTAATTCCTTCCCAGGCAGTTATTCCGGAACTGAAAGGTCAAAAAGTGTTTATCTTTCAAAATGGGACAGCCGTATCCCGTCCAATCGAAACAGGAATTAGAAATGAAGATAAAGTTCAGATTATCCGGGGATTAAATTTAAATGATACAGTAATAACATCGGGTTTACTACAACTGCGCCCGGGTGTCCCGTGTAAGTATTTCGAATTTTAACTAAACAGGAGAAATTAATAAATAAAAAATCAGGGAAGGGCATTATCTGACTAAAGTAAGAGATAGTGGTCTTATTTTTCAACGTAAAATTAAAGAGGTATAGATGCAATCATCATTACAGTTATCTACTAAAACTATACTGTTCTTTATAGTGTTTTCCTTTTTTTCCGCCTCCCTGCTGGGGCAGAATCAAAGGTTCATTGGAACAGAGTTACTGAAGGAGGGGAATAAAGTTGCCTTAAAAACAACACCACAAATCAACTCAATCAACCAACCAATATCGAATCAACCCAATAGTGTTACATTACCGGGAGACAGATATGTACTTGATGGGAATATAATTTGGGCGTTCGCTGATGGGCTTGCCATAAATACAACTTCAAGATTGGATGATAGTGGCAATACTCCTATAAATGCCTGGACACTAAACAATATGCGTATTTCAAGATATCCGGAGACATCATCCACTCCCCTGTGGGAATTCCCGACTGCACCCGATGGCGCAACAGTTGAAGTTTCAGGGAATGGTGAAATAGTTGCAGTTTGTAAAGCTCAGCAATTTTATCTACTTGATAAAACAACAGGTGCTATAAATTATCAGCTTACATTGCCCGATACCTTCTGGGCATCCTCAGCAGCAATATCCAAGGATGGGCAAAAAGCAGTTTTCGTGGCTGAAGCTTATGCAGGATCAAATACCGCACGTGCATATGGACTGAATATATCAGGAACACCAACTGTTGACTGGACATATGATGTTCCTGCTAATCTAATTACTAACTGGGCCGGTGTATCAATCTCCTCCTTGGGTAATAAGACAGTCCTTATGGGAAGAAATTATTTTTATGTTGTAAATACATCAACCGGTGCACTTATCTGGGATCATTTTATGGATAACACTGAATCTGCTCCCGGAATAAGCAATGATGGAAATGTAATCGCTACTGCCAATAACAGCGGTTTTGTACAAGCCTGGCTTTATAATTCAACCACAAGCCAGTACGATATGTTATGGGCATACAGGGTTCCTGCCGGTGCATTTACAAACTGGGGATCTTCAGTAGGCATTTCAGGAGACGGCAACACCATAGCAGCCGGTACTCTTATATTTAATGCAAGCACATATGATGGTTCAGTTATCGCATTTAATACTTACAGTGGCGGAGTACCCAAATGGATATATATGGGTACAGGTGATCTCGTCGATGAGATAGCCATATCTGATGACGGTAAAGTTGTAGCTGCTGCTACCTGGGGAGATCTTGCCCACTTGAAACCGGATCTTTATGTTTTTGATGGTGTAACAGGTGATACTGCATTTACAGTTACTACTCCAGGTTCTTTCCATACGGTTGATATCAGTTCTGACGGAAGTAAAGTGATTGCCGGTGGTAAAGCTACTCACGCAAGAGAATTCGGAAACGGCGGACGTATTTATTACTGCCAGATTAGTCTTGGCGGAGGAAATGTTTCGGGAACAGTAAATTTACCAGGCTTAAACGACAGCGGTGTGCTGGTTAAAGTTGTGGGTACTCCCAGGTCAGCTGTTACAGCACTCAATGGCAGTTATACAATCAGTAATATACCTGCAGGGACATATACTATAAGTGCAGAAAAGCCCGGTTACAATTATGGTACCCTTCCAAACATTGTTGTTACCAATGGTAGTACAACTAATGGAGTTAACTTTGTATTAGCAGCTTTCCCGGGAACTGCACCGGTACTTTCGGCTTCTACCAGTCTGATGAATAAAATTGAATTAACCTGGCCGGTGATGATGACACCGGAGAGAATTAAGGAGATCGCACGCATTGTTGGAGATAATTATGATCCGGCATTACAGGATGTAGTATCCAGATCGGCGCAAAATCAATACTCAGATGAAACTTTAATCACTGATCAGCTGGCAGATAGTATAGCCGTATACAGATCATTTGTTCAGGGAGGTCCTTACAGCAAGATAGCATCTGTACCTGCTACTTCGAACACTTATACTGACTCGGCAGTATTTCCTCTCAGACAATATTTTTACATAATAAATAAGTTCAATGAAATTGGTCAAACAGTTTATTCAAATGAAGCAATCGGAGAAGTAAATGATTCATTGCTTACATTTGATATAACTGTACCACTGGCAGCCTCCGTTCCCACTATAGATGGTGTAATTTCTCCTGGGGAATGGACAGATGCATTTAAAGTTGATATTTCCGATGTGCTTGGGAATGGCAGCGGAACACCAAAAGCACAGGGGTCTGTTTTCCTGTATCTAAAGTTTAGTCAGGATAATAAGCTGCTGTATATTGCCGGGGAAGATTTTCTTAACCCGACACTCGATGACAATGAAGGATTCGGATTTTATCTGGATGATAATAATAACAATATGTTTGAATCAACTACAGCTTTACCCGTTTACCAGGAAGGTAATTTCTGGGCATACTGGCATCCGTCAGGAGCACTGGTTCGTTTCAGACCGTTATACACTGGCGGTGGCGCGGGAGTTGTTGATACCTTAGAGCAACTTCCTGTCGCATTCTCTGCGGGATCCGGACATCTTCAGGGAGAATTTGTAATACCTATCGGTTTTGAAGAAGGTTATCAGCTCCAGGTATACAGCCCAGACAGAACTGTAGGCCTTGGTGCCTTCCTTATCAGGAGGGAAAGCGGTGCTGCAATATTTAACGGCTGGTGGCCGCAGACAATGTTCAGCTTGTTTAATCCGCAGTACTTCGGAGATGTGAATATTGATATTGATCTTTCTGCACCTCCCCAGGCTCCTGGAAATATAGTTGTTGCTCAACAGGGAAATGATCTTTTATTAACCTGGGATGATCCGACTCTCGGATTAAACAATGATCCTCTTCCTGTACCTCCGGTAATTAACATTTATAAAAATGGTGAATTTTTTACTACCTTAAATGCCGGTGTTGAATCTCTTGTTGACGATAACGTTGAATGCACAAGATGGTATGAATACCAGTTTGAAGCGTTTATTGTTGTAGGCGGCGACACTATGATGAGCCCCCGCAGTCCTATAGTAGGACAGTTTGCCTGTCAGACACCAACTCTGACGGCTATTAAATATGATGACGGCAGTTGGGAAAGCTTTTATGTTGTAAGCTTTACTTTTGATGAAAATAAATTTGCGCTTCGTTTTACCCCAACTTTTTATCCTGCACGAGTTATGCGGCTCGAAACCACTGTTAATACTAAGGAGACGTTTGATTTCACAATACATGCGGATAACGGTGGACTTCCGGGAGATATTATTGCAGGACCATTCAGGGTTGGATCAACAAGTCCTCTTCAGGTAAGTACTATTTCCCTGACTTTACCCGGTAATGAACCTCCTATCATAGATAACGGGGATTTTTGGGCAGTAATTAATTATCTTCCTGCAACACCCGGAGGTCCTGGTATCGGTGTTGACGTAACACCTCCTAATTCGGGACGCGGTAAATTCTTTACAAGAACCGATGATTGGCAGGATTTTGCTGGCGGCAACCTGATGATCACTGCTTATATTGCTGACCTTCCGCCTATCGGAGTAGATGATGGAAATACTGTTCCCGCGACTTTTGAACTGATGCAGAATTATCCAAATCCATTTAATCCTTCGACTGTAATCGGTTACCAGCTTCCTGAAACCGAACACGTGTTGATTGAGGTGTATAATGCATTAGGTCAAAAAGTCCGTACTTTAGTTGATGACGTTAAGGACGCCGGACGTTATTCAATTTCGTGGGATGGAAATAATAACAGCGGGCAATCAGTATCGAGCGGTATTTATTTATATAAAATTAATACCGGGAAATACAGTAACACTAAAAAAATGATGCTGTTAAGGTGATCATAGCAACAGGCCGAAAATTATAGCTTTTTATAAATCGACGTATGCTTAACTTTGAAAACTATATAATTTAATATTAAATGAGTTTATCATCTTTAAGCATACGTCGGCCTGTTCTGGCGATAGTTCTATCCATTCTGATAGTACTTTTTGGTGTTATCGGATTTACATACCTGGGAGTCAGGGAATTTCCTTCTGTCGATCCCCCCATTATTACAGTTAGTACAATTTATGTTGGGGCAAATGCTGATGTTATTGGATCCCAGATTACTGAACCGCTTGAAGAATCCATAAATGGTATTGCGGGAATCCGTTCCCTGACATCTATAAGCAGGGATGGCAGAAGCACAATTACTGTCGAATTTAATCTTGATGTTGATCTGGAAACAGCTGCGAATGATGTGAGAGACAGAGTTTCCAGATCATTAAGACTCCTTCCTCCTGATATTGAAATTCCCGTTGTTGCAAAAGCCGATGCTGATGCTACTCCTATAATGTTCTTGAGCGTTCAGAGTGATACAAGAAGTCTTCTTGAGCTAACTGAGTTTGCAAATAATGTTTTTAAAGAAAGACTTCAGACCATACCAGGGGTAAGCGAAGTCAGGATCTGGGGCGAAAGAAAATATGCAATGCGGCTCTGGATCGATCCCGCAAAGTTGGCTGCTTACCAGTTATCTCCGATTGATGTAAGGAATGCATTAACTAGAGAGAATGTTGAACTGCCCTCCGGTTCAATCGAGGGAGATAATACAGAGCTGTCGATCAGAACAGTAGGAAGGCTCGAGGATGAGGATGATTTTAATAATCTGATAATTAAAGAAACTGAAGGGAGCATAGTGCGTTTTCGGGATGTGGGTACCGCTGTACTTGGGGCAGAAAATGAAAGAACCATCCTGAAAAATAATGGGATTCCAATGGTAGGAGTTGTCCTGATAGCACAACCGGGTGCAAATAATATTGCAATTGCGGATGATTTCTACAATAGACTGGAACAGCTCAAAAGAGATCTTCCGGGGGATATACATACACAGATAGGATTTGATGTTACCGAGTTCATCAGGGCTTCGATTGCCGAAGTAGAGCAGACCACACTTGTAGCATTTGCACTGGTTATCATAATTATATTTCTTTTTTTTCGTGACTGGCGTACAACACTTATTCCTGTCCTTGCAATTCCAATTTCCTTGATCGGGGTATTCTTTGTAATGTATCTTGCCGGCTTTTCCGTAAATGTATTAACTCTTTTAGGGGTTGTTCTTGCAATTGGAATAGTTGTAGATGATGCTATAGTAGTGCTGGAAAATATATATACTAAAATTGAAAATAAAATGACTCCTGTCGAGGCAGGAGTAAAAGGTTCTTCGGAGATATTCTTTGCTATTATCTCAACTACGGTGGCACTGGTTGCTGTTTTCTTTCCTATTATATTTCTTAGCGGGATAACCGGAAGGCTATTTAGAGAATTTGGTGTTGTTATTGCTGGCTCTGTGATCATATCTGCGTTTGTAGCGCTCACCCTTACGCCTATGATGAGTACAAAGGTGCTAAAAAGACGGGAATCCCATAATTGGTTATATAATAAGACTGAACCATTCTTTCTGAAAATGAATACTTTTTACAGAAAAACACTTAATGTTTTTCTGATAAACCGGTGGGTTGCATTTGTAGTTATGGGATTATCGGTATTAATGATTTATATCTTCCTTACAAATATTCCATCGGAACTGGCACCGCTGGAGGATAGAAGCCGTATTCAGCTGCAGGTTTCCGCACCTGAAGGTACTACTTTCGATTATATGAGTCAGTTTATGGATTCACTGGTCAGTGTCCTTCAGGATTCGGTTCCTGAAAATTCGGGAATAGTTTCTGTGACTGCCCCGGGATCAGGGTCGGTAAATTCAGGATTCGTGAATATAATGTTGACTAAACCTGACGACCGGGATAGAAAACAACAGAATATTGCTTATAAAATCCCACTAGATTTGACAAACCTTACCCAGGCAAGAATATTTGTTCTGCAGCAGCAGACAATTGGAGGCGGTAGGGGAGGCTTTCCTGTACAATATGTAATCCAGGCACCTGATTTTGAAAGACTTAGGGAGGTTTTACCAAGGTTCGTAGAGGAGGCTCAGGCAAATCCTACACTTCAGATGGTCGATGTTAATCTGAAATTCAATAAACCCGAATTAAAAATCAGTATCGACAGACAGAGAGCAAGAAATCTTGGAGTTTCCATTATGGATATAGCTCAAACTATACAGACTGCTTTCAGCGGACAGAGGTTTGGATATTTTATAAAGGGAGGAAAGCAATACCAGGTGATTGGTCAGTTAAACCGGCAGCAAAGAAACAAGCCTGTGGATCTGAGATCATTGTATGTTAAAAACAGTAATGGGGAACTGATTCAGATGGATAACTTTGTGACAATCGCAGAACAAAGTGCACCGCCTCAATTTTACAGGTTTAACCGTTATGTTTCCGCTACAGTATCAGCTGGATTAGCTCCTGGCAAAACAGTCGGCGATGGCATTAAAGCTATGGATGAAGTTGCTGACAAGGTGCTGGACGAAAATTTTGCTACCGCATTGACCGGAATATCAAAGGATTATGTAGAAAGTTCTTCAAGTCTTTTATTTGCTTTTCTCCTGGCGCTGGTAATAATTTATCTGATTTTGGCTGCACAATTTGAAAGCTTCAGAGATCCTTTAATTATATTATTTACTGTTCCTCTGGCTTTAGCTGGCGCATTGCTGTCATTGTGGTACTTCAGTGAAACGTTAAATATTTTCAGTGAGATTGGGATGATAATGCTTATCGGGTTAGTTACTAAAAATGGAATTCTTATTGTGGAATTTGGAAACCAGAGAAAAGCAGCTGGACTCGACAGACTCGAAGCAATAAAGGATGCGGCCGCTTCAAGACTCCGCCCTATTCTAATGACAAGCCTTTCAACTATTTTGGGCATCCTGCCTATTGCGCTTGCAATCGGTGCAGGTTCAGAGAGCAGGGTATCAATGGGAATTGCTGTTATCTTCGGCTTATTATTTTCTACAGTTTTGACACTATATATAATACCGGCTATGTATTCTTATATTTCAACAAAAACAGCTTATGTTACTAATGTTACAGAGGAGAAAATAGTAGAAAAAACAGAATACCAGTCGGTAGAAAGTACCTGATTAATTTAAGTTTACGGTTTAATGCCCCCCCCTTTCCCACAAGAATCTGACCCAAAAAAATATTAAATTAAAAATCATTTGCGGAAGAGTTATGCAAATTTGCATCTTTGAAGATAGTAATGTGTTGAATTTTGAACCTTTTTCTTTATACCGTCCGGTATTTGAACTGGTCTGCGGATTTCAAACACTTAGAGAGAAAATTATCAGATACTTCCCGAAAGCTTCATATTCTGTAATATGCCGCGAAGATCTTGCTGAGATTATAAGGCAAAGAAACCCCGGCTTATTAGTGAATAAATTTGTTGATGATGAATATTTATTATTAAACGGCGCAATTCTTGCGGATAAGAATCTGGCAGAACAGGTTAATGCAAAGAAAAAAGGTGAATATTTATTTATTAACGAGAATGATTTAATTGGTGCAAAAATTTCCGGAAAAAGACTTGATCAACTGCAAAGCAGAGGTAAACTGATTCCTCAAATATCTTCTTTTCAGGATATAAGAACTGAAAAAGTTGATTGTGAGCTTTTAAAATACTCATTTGAATTAATCAAGAAAAATCAGGATCAACTGTTAGCTGATTTCGCCTATATAAATAAAAAGAGTAAGAAAGAAAAAATAGGGAAATATCCCGGGGTTCACTTAGTTGAAAAGGACCAGATCATTATCGGTGAGGGCGCAGCTATAAAACCAGGTGTTGTAATTGATGCGTCCGGAGGACCGGTAATGATTGGGAAAAATGCTGTCATTTATCCAAATGCCGTAATCGAAGGACCTGTGAGCATCGGTGAATCTGCAATAATAAAAAGCTGCAGTACCATTTATTCAAATGTTACTATTGGAAGAGTATGTAAAGTCGGAGGCGAAATAGAAGACACGATTATGCTTGACTACTCCAATAAACAGCATTCCGGGTTTATAGGACATTCCTACATTGGCAGTTGGGTAAATCTTGGTGCAGACACTAATTGTAGTGACCTTAAAAACAATTATAGCCCTGTAAAGCTAAAATTATCCTCAGGAGAAGTTGACACAGGGATGCAGTTCCTTGGTCTGCTGATTGGAGATCATTCAAAAACCGCAATTAATACTATGTTCAATACAGGAACAGTTGCAGGTTTTTCTTCTAATATTTTTGGTTCAGGATTTCCCGAAAAATATATACCCTCCTTTTCCTGGGGTGGGAGTGATGGGTTTATTGAATATGATCTTGAAAAAAGTATAAATACTGCAAAGGTGGTTTTTGGCAGGAGAAGCGTTCCTTTTACTGAAACAGAAAAAAATTTATTCAGAACGATTTTTAACAATACGCGCAGGGAAAGATTATATAAAGAAGTAATTAAGTAATGACCAAGCTTGAATTTCATACCATAGAAAATCTTTACGAAGGCGTAAGGGGATTAGCGGTAAAAATCCTTAACAGGGTTGAACGTACTGATGCATATCTAGAGAAACTTCTCGACCACGAGATGCGTAATTCTGAATTAAGCGGGCAGGATAAGGCTCTTCTGTACGAAATAGTGCACGGTGTGGTACGCTGGATGGGCAGGCTAGATTGGATATTAAACGGATTTTATAAAGGTCAATTTTCCAAGGCAATACCTAATCTAAAAAATGGATTAAGAGTAGCCCTGTACCAAATATTATTTCTTGATAAGGTACCTGATCACGCAGCAGTAAACGAAGCGGTAGAGTTTGTTAAGAAACTCCAGGGGCAGAAACCTGCTGATCTGACAAATGCAATACTCAGAAACATCCTGAGAAGTAAAACTGCCATACGGTATCCTGATCCTGCTGAAGACCTGCCTGGATATATTGCAGCTTATTATTCTCATCCCTCCTGGATGGTAAAAAGATATTTGAACAGGTTTGGAAGGGAACAAACCGAGAAACTATTTACTTCCAATAACGAAAAACCATTCTTAACCCTAAAGCTGAATGCGTTAAAAACCAATGGTGATGAATTCAGGAAATTGCTTGAATCGGTTAATCTGAAATATTCACCCGGTAAATATCTGCCGGAATTTTTTAAGCTGCAGAATCTTACAAATATTACTGCCTGGGAATATTTTACCGAAGGTTATTTTGACATTCAGGATGAGAGCGCAGGGTTCTCCTGCCGGCTGCTTGATCCTAAGCCCGGAATGAGGATCCTTGATCTGTGTGCTGCCCCGGGGGGTAAAACCGCATATATTGCAGGGCTCATAAAAGATGAGGGGGAAATAGTCGCCTTGGACAGGTACGAGAGCAGATTGAAGCTATTGGAAAGAAATATTAAACGGCTTGATATAAAGTCGGTTAAGATCGTTGAAGCGAATGCTCTCGAGTATAATGAGAAAGATTTTGATGCCGTACTTGCAGATGTTCCTTGCTCAGGTACGGGTACATTATCGAAAAAACCCGATATAAAGTGGAAAAGGGATTTGCTTGATATCCAAAAGATCACTGCTCTGCAGATTGAACTTCTGAATCACGCTGCACAGTTAATAAAAAAAGATGGAGTTCTGGTCTATAGCACCTGTTCAATAGAGCCCGAGGAGAATTATGAGATCGTAAGAAAGTTCCTTTCGAAAAATTCTAATTTTGTACTAATGAGCTCCAATAATTTATTTTCTCGGGATATAATGGACGAAAATAATTGTATACAAACATTACCGCATATTCATCAGATGGATGGGGCTTTTGCAGCCAGGCTGGTACGAATAGAGTAATTAAAAAGAGTTGATATGTTTGATAAATTTGCCGAAGATTTGAAAGCAGCCCGTGTTCAGCGAGGCCTCACGCTGCAGCAGGTTGCACAGAAAACAAAAATCGATTATAAATTTCTTGAGGTGATGGAGGATGGGGATTTCTCTTTTTTACCGGAATTGTATGTAAAAGCATTTCTTAAAAATTATGCCAGGGTCATCGGGTTAGATGAAGATGTCGTAATTATGAAATATGAAGCGGCTAAATCAGGGAAATTTATTCCCGAGGAAGAAACTCCTCCTGTAGAGCTTGAACCTAAAGAAATAAAAAAGAAAGACCCGGTTAAAACTCCCATAATGTCATCCCCAAAGCCGCCTTTTATCAACTCCGGTTCAGTTCAGGATAGACAAAAAGCAATTGTTATCGCAGCGGTAGTAGTAATTGTTTTGATTGTGGCGGGTTATTTTCTTTTTTCAGGACCTAGTTCGGAAATAATCGTGACAGAAAAACCTCTTGATGAAATTGTACAGGAAAACCGCGAGAGATATATAGAAGAAAAAAAACAGCCTGTGCAAATTGATAGTTCCTTCACTTCATCAGACAGCCTGCATCTGAACATCGCTTCTACTGAAACCTCCTGGGTTAAGATTACATATGATAATAAAAGTACAGGAGAATTTATTCTTTTTCCAATGTCGCAAAAGAATGTAAAAGCATCAGAAAATTTTAAGATTACATTTGGCAATGCAAGGGGTATAAAACTGAAATTAAACGGCTCTGAGATATCTTTTAATAATAAAAGCACAGTTGCACGTATATTGATTGATTCAACTGGTATACATTATTTAACTCCCGAAAAGGGTGTTCAAAATTAAAGATGCAGAAAATTCAGGCTAAGCTGGAAGAACTCAGAAAAAAGATCGGGGAGCACGACTACCGCTATTATGTACTTGCCGACCCTGTAATCAGCGATGAGGAATATGATTATTTAATTAAGGAACTTGAAGCTCTCGAAGCTAAATATCCCGACCTGATCACTCCGCATTCCCCGACACAAAGAGTTGGCAAAGACCTCACAAAAATATTTAATCCGGTTACTCACAAAGTACCGATGCTTAGTCTTGCTAACACCTATAATGAAACTGAATTGTATGATTTTGAAAGACGAGTAAGGGACGCACTGCCTGAAACTGAAGAAATTGAATTTGTTGTTGAACCTAAAATTGACGGTGCGTCTGTGAGTTTGAATTATGTCGATGGCTATCTAAAAACAGCGGCAACAAGAGGAGATGGGGTAGTCGGTGAAGAAGTTACAAATAACATCAAAACCATTAGGTCTGTTCCTTTGAGAATAGAACCTAAAATTATTAAAGAATATACTCTCCGCAATATCGAAATACGCGGTGAAGTATTTATGAGAGTAAAAGATTTTCTTCAGCTCAATACCGAAAGAGAAGCAGCCGGAGAAAAATTATTTGCCAATCCCAGGAATTCAGCTGCCGGAACACTTAAAATGCAGGATCCCAGGATTGTTGCCAAAAGGAAACTGCGCATTTTTGTTTATTCACTTTTGAGTATCGAGGAAAACTTCGATACACAGTTTGAAAACCTCATACTTCTGAAAAAACTTGGATTTAATGTTAATCCTGAAGTTAAGCTTTGTACTTCTATCACGGAAGTTCTGGATTTCTGCAAATACCTGGAGGAAAAGCGGGATCATCTGGATTATGAGATTGACGGTGCTGTAATAAAAGTTAATTCACTCAGACAGCAGCGCATATTAGGAAGTATTGCAAAATCTCCCAGGTGGGCGGTAGCATTTAAATTTAAAGCAAAACAGGCAGTAACAACTATCCTCAGTATTACCTGGAACGTTGGAAGGACAGGAACTGTTACTCCGGTTGCAAATCTAGCCCCTGTATTTCTTGCGGGCTCGACTATAGCGAGGGCTACACTACATAATTTTGATGAGATAACACGTAAGGATATTAGGGAAAAGGAT
The DNA here is from genome assembly GCA_963764685.1 of uncultured Ignavibacteriales bacterium. GTDB lineage: Bacteria > Bacteroidota > Ignavibacteria > Ignavibacteriales > Ignavibacteriaceae > CAVXTT01. Next base: position 154,526 of record CAVXTT010000021.1, on the reverse strand, counting down.
CAGGTAATTATTGAAAAGGGGGGAGATGTAATTCCTAAAATCATATCTGTTGTCAAAGAAAAAAGACCCCGGGGAGCCAGGGCTGTTACGCCCCCTGAAAAATGTCCTGTTTGCAGATCCCGGTTATTTAAACCGGAGAATGAAGTTGCCTATTATTGTGATAATACAGAATGCCCGGCACAGGTAAAAGGAAGAATTGAACACTTCGCTGCAAGGGGAGCTATGGATATTGAAGGATTGGGTGAAGCCCTCATTGATCTTTTTGTTAATTTAGGTTACCTCAAAACCTATGCAGACATATATATGCTCTCTGAAAAACGGGATCAGCTGATATCGCTTGAAAGGTTCGGAGAAAAAAGTGTTGATAATCTTATAAAAGGAATTGATAAAAGCCGCCAACAGCCTTTTCATAAGTTGTTATTTGCTTTAGGAATAAGATATGTAGGCGCCGGTGCTGCAAAAAAATTAGCAGACCACTTCAATTCACTGGATAGTTTAATGAAGGCATCCGAAGAAGAGATTTCTTCAATCCACGACATTGGCCCCAGTATAAGCAAAAGTGTTGTTAAGTTCTTCTCCAATGAAGGTAATATTGATGTCATTAAAAGGCTAAAAAGTCAGGGATTAAACCTTAAATCGGAAACCAGATCAGTAAAAGAGAATTTCTTCAAGGATAAAACATTTGTCCTTACCGGAACATTAACTTCATTTGCACGTGAAGAAGCAGGAGAAAAAATTACTAACTTTGGAGGTAAAGTTTCTTCCAGTGTGAGCAGTAAGACTGATTACCTTATTGCGGGAGAAAATGCCGGTTCAAAACTTACGAAGGCACAAGATCTGGGAATTGAAGTCCTAAACGAAAAGGACTTAATAAAACATTTAAAAGAAGCTGAAGAATGATAGGAAAAATAAAAGAAAAACTTAGTGAATTATTCATTAAAAAAAACCTGAAAGGAAGAGAGGCACTCACTCAATCCTTCAGTAATTTTTTTAAGAAATCATTTACTTTCCTGATCCTTATGCCTGAAGACGAAACTGATTTTAATCAATCTGTGGAGGTAATCAGATTTCTTGAAGCGAACAGGAAACATATTCATATCCTTACTTATGACTACAGGGTAAGCCTGCTTCCTTTGAAACTGCGCCCTCAGGTTATTGAGCACGGAATTGATGATCTGAATAAGTTTAAACTTCCTTCAAAAAAGTTTATGGAGAAATTATCTGAACTGGAAATAAATGCTGTTGTGGACCTCAATAGGAAACCTAATCTTTTTTATAGTTATGCTGCTAATCTGGTAAATGCTCCAATAAGGATTGGATTTCTTAAAGAGGATGCAGATTCATTTTATAACATTCAGATAGTGAACAAAGAGGAAAGTGCCGAGATTTCATACAAAAATTTCTTAAATTGTCTGCAGATGTTTTAAGGCTTTCTAATGAATTATGAAGTTAATAAAATTAACGGCATAACAGTCTTCAGACTAAATGAAAAAAGACTGGATACCAACATCTCCGGATTGGTGAAGGGAGAATTTACCCTGCTGCTTAAGGTTGAAGGTGTAAATAAACTGATTATTGATCTTAGCGGTGTGGAAACCTGTGACAGTTCCGGACTCAGCGCCATCCTAGTTGCCAACCGAATTCTCAATACAAATCACGGCAGTATGCTTATTGCATCCCCTTCTGATAAAGTGCTTTCGTTAATAAAAATTACTCAGCTTGACAGAGTCCTTAGGGTCTGCAGCACTGTGGAAGAGGCAGTGCAGGACCTGAGTAAAAAATAACCTTCTCTCTCCAGGATATTAGATATTTTGTGCTCTTAAGCGTAAAAGCGCTCATTTTATTACCATTCTTAGTTCTTAAATGGAATTTATGATATTTTTATACCAACTGTTAAAATAATATCGGTAATTATTTCTCCGGTATCCTAAAACAAGAAGGTTTTTTAAGGAAATGAACGATATCTCATCATTTAAGAATATAAAGCTGATCGTTCTTGATCTTGATGGTACATTGCTCGATGACGCCGGGCAAATAGGTGCAGAAACAAAGAAATTAGTAAAAGAGCTTAGAGATAAGGAAGTGATTTTTACTTTTGCTTCAGGCAGACTCCACTCAGCTTTGACTGTTTTTGCAGCAGAATTAAATATAACCTCTCCTCTGATATCTCTTGACGGAAGTATGATAAAAAGCTATCCCAAAGGTGAGGTAATATTTGAGTCGGTTATTAAACCGAAATATGTTCTTAAGTCTTTGGAATATGCCGATGCTTTATTAATAAATATTGCACTTTGTCACGCAGACGCAATTTATTATACTGAGAATAATGCTATAATTCCTCAGATAATGGATAAATTCGGCGCAAAGTATGAACTGGTAGACTCCTATGAGAGGTTCTCTTCCAAAACACTGGAGATAGTCTTTGCGGGTGATAACAGTCCTTCCATCAGATATATCGAGGAAAGAATGATGTTCCCGTACCGCCTTGGGTTAACAACATCTTTCTTCAGGTCCCAAAGTCACGATGGAATTTCCTACCTGGAAATAAGGCGTAATGGAACATCAAAAGGAAAAGGCTTGATGCGCCTCCTGAAATATTATAAATTAAAACCTTCAGAGTCTGCCGTAATAGGCGACTGGTATAATGATATTAGTCTTTTTGAGACTCCAGCATATAAAGTAGCGATAGCAAATGCGGTCCCTGAAATAAAAAGAAAGGCTGATCATATTACAGAAAGAACTAACAACCAGGACGGTGTTGCCGAATTTCTGGAAAAAGTTCTAAGGGCAAAAAAATAAGATTATGGAAGCCTCTTCAATAAAACTGAAAACCAGCTTACGAATCAAAGCCCTGATCGGGATCGTAACCGTAGTGCTCATTGCATTTATGTTTCCGAAAGGGGAATCTATTGAATCGGAGATCCCTGAAGGTTCTATCTGGATACACGATGACCTTATTGCCCCATTCAGCTTTCCTGTACTGAAAGACCCTGCTTTATATAAGGAAGAAATGAATACGGCAGAGAGAAGTGTATTCCCTGTCTTTGTCAGAAACAATCAGATCTCGGCTGGAATGATTGACTCTCTGAAAACCTTTACAACTGAAATTCAGCTGCTTATAGATTCTTCCTTCAAAAGCACGAACGGTATTCAGAATATTACTTTTCTTAGCACCGATGCTTTTAATACTTTGAAGAACATACGCAGGCAGGAGAAGAATCTTTACGGAAGAATGAACATTTCATTCAAACTGCTTAGTACAATATCCGAATCAATTCTTCAGGAAATATATCAAAGAGGTATTTATCTTGCTCAGCCCGGTATCGAAAAAGAGGATAGTGTTGCGGTAAGAACATTAAACATCGATAAGATTGAATTCCTTGGAAATTATTTCAGTCTTGAAGAAGCTAAAAAGACAGCATCCGATCTCATTTCTGCCGGTAATTTTAATGAAGAAGTAAAGGGAGCACTGCATGAATATATCACACATTTTATTACTGCAAATATTATTTATAGTCCCGAACTGACTGAAGAGGAAATTAAACAGGCTCAGGATAATGTTACAATGTACTCCGGTATTGTTAATGAGAATGAAAGGATTGTCGGAAAGCACGACAGGATATCGAAAGACACTAAGCTAAAAATTGATTCATATAAAATTGCCAAAGGAGACAAGATAGGCAGTGAGGGCGTCTTCCTTCAGTTCATTGGCAAGGTCCTTCATATTAGTTTCCTTATCTCTTTATTTACTATATATCTTTATCTTTTCAGAAAAAAAATATTTCATAATAATTTTCTGATTATCCTGATTCTATCAAATCTAATCTTTATCTGTTTTGTTACTTTTCTAATCAATAAAATAAATGTCGGTGCACCTATGCAGTATCTAATTTTTATTCCTGCTGCATCGATGATTATCACTGTAATATTTGATTCAAGGGTAGGTTTTTATTCAACAGTTATATTCGCTTTGATCGTTGGAGCACTGAGAGGGAACGACTACACCTTTGCGGTAACAAATATCTTTGCAGGTGCCCTTGCAGTTTATACCGTGAGAGATATTAAAAACCGTGCCCAGATATTCAGGTCTTTTCTTTTCATTCTGCTGGGGTATCTCATTAGTATACTCGCTTTCGGGCTTGAAAGGTTTGCATCTCCCGATACTTTCTTCATGGAATTTGCATTTGCAGGAACCAATTCACTTATCAGTCCTGTACTTACTTATGGTTTACTAATCTTCTTTGAACGGCTGTTCAGGATTACAACTGATCTTACGCTCCTTGAATTATCCAATTTTGACCGTCCTTTGCTTGAAAGACCTTGCCAGAAAAGCACCCGGGTACTTTTAACCATTCAATGACAATGGGTACTCTTGCTGAATCAGCTGCAGAAAAAATAGGTGCAAATCCTCTGTTAGCAAGAATAGGAGCTTATTATCACGATATTGGTAAAACTATTACACCTCAGAATTTTGTTGAGAATCAGCTCAACTCAAAAAACGTACACGAAGATTTAACACCTGAACAAAGTGTTGCGCTTATTGTAAAGCACGTAAATGAAGGAATAGAACTTGCACGGGAAAATTATCTTCCGCAGGAAGTTATTGATTTTATACCAATGCATCACGGTACAACGGTGATGTCATTCTTTTATGAAAAAGCAAAAGCAGCTGTACGGTGAGGATAAAGTTAATATTAGATGATTATAAGTATCCCGGACCAAAGCCCAATACTAAAGAGACAGCAATAGTAATGCTTGCCGATGGATGTGAATCTGCTGTCAGATCAATCGATAATCCCGACCAGGCTAAGGTAGAAAATGTAATTGATAAAATTATCAGCGACAGGATAGATACTGGTCAGCTGGATGAATCTCCTCTTACATTTAAGGACATAAATAAAATTAAAGAATCTTTTCTCGACCATTCTGGTCGGGCAGCATCACAAGAGAATCCGATATCCTAAGCAGGAGGAAATGGAACAGGGAGTACCTAACAAAAAAGAAAATAAATGAGATCTTTTCTTAAGGAATATCTTACAGTGCTGGACCTGGAAAAGAACCTGGCTAAAAACTCAGTTGCTTCTTACAGGAATGATCTTAACTCCTTTATCAATTTTATGGAGCAGCGCAATATCAGTGATCTTTCGGAAGTTACGCACATACACATTAACCGCTTTTTTAAGATGCTTAACGATATGGGATTGTACAGAATCCTCTTCAGCCAGATATTTCTCCAGCATTAAGGGATTCTACAAATACCTGATCAGCAATAATTACCTTACTAAAAATCCTGTTGATAAACTTTCATCTCCAAAGTTAAAAAAGAACCTTCCTTCTGTATTAACCTTCCAGGAAATTGAATCAATTCTTGAAATGCCTGCTGCTAGATAATCCGCTTGGGTTAAGGGATAAAGCAATGCTTGAAACAATGTATGCCTGCGGTACCAGAATAAGTGAGCTGCTGAACCTTAAGGTATCGGATATATTTTTTAAAGAAGAGATAATCAGGGTCATAGGAAAAGGATCAAAGGAAAGAGTTGTACCAATTGGCTCATCTGCACTGAAATGGATTAACAAATACCTGCTTAAAAGGAAGACCGGTACTGGAGAAAAAATTAAAAAGCGGAAATTACCTTTTTCTTAATAAAAGAGGAACCAGGATCTCAAGAATGGGTGCCTGGAAGATCGTTTCACGTTATGCTGCAGAAGCAGGCATTGAGAAAGAAGTACATCCGCATACTTTCAGACATTCATTTGCAACTCATCTTGATTGAAGGGGGTGCTGATCTCAGGGCAGTTCAGGAAATGCTGGGACACGCTGATATTTCAACTACACAAATATATACCCATGTCGACAGGGAATTTATTAAACAGGAACACAGACAATTTCACCCGAGGGGCTGAATGAAACAAATAATCATTAAACGCGTTATGAAATTCCTTGTTTTATTATTCTGGTGAATATTCTTGCAGTCGTATTATGGCTGCCGGGAAAAAGAAAAAGTCGAGGAGGTGATAACCCCTAAAGAATATATAGCAGAAGCTTTCAATCCTTTCATATTTGCCGGAACAGCAGGCAACCATCCCTTATTTATATCTTTACTCTCCAGTCGATAAATATGTTAAAGAGATTTGGAAACCCGGGAAAGAGAAGATTATTGAAATTTCCTACTCCCAGGACAGGAGTTCAGGATTTTTTGTGACTGCGGCACAGACAGGTGTAAAGAGTTCAATTCCTTTTATAAAGGGAATTAAGCTGTATGTTATAAATAACGATTCAATTATAACTTTTGTTCAAAATTTAGAAGATGCCATCCAGATATTTGCCAGATGGGAAACTAACAGCGCATTCAGAATATTTATTAACAGGATGAACGAGAATAATCCCTCTCAAATAAAACAGGTTATTCAGATATATAATACATACGGTAAACTGTTCGAAGAACAGGAAAGGACATATGATCTTCTCAGCCAGGGATATCCCAGACCTGAAAAAGAAGAACCTGAGCTAATGTCTCCGGGAAATGAATATGTCACTAAAAGTTAAAACGGGTAATACTGATTCGTTATTTTTTATCTACCCCGCATTTCAGAAACAGGTTTTTGTCACTCCAGGGACAAAAAAACTATAACAGGATTGAATGGTCTCCTGATCTGATGTATGCCGTCTTTGAGTTAATCGAGCGGGAGGATGGCAGAGAATCTGATATTCTGGTGTACTCAGTTAAGGATAAGAAAGTTGTTCAGGAATGGAAGGGAAATACACCAGGTACTTTTTTTATAAAAAATAACCTGCTGGTATTCGACAAAGGAAGAAAGAACAAATCTTCAATCGTTATTTATGATCTTAATAAAGGTGAAGGTATAGATACCATTGGTATGAAAGGGGGCTGCAGCTTAAGAACTCTTCTTGATTGAAGAGCGTTTTATTTTATTCTCTTTAATAATGGCTGAAGAAAGATCAGAATTCTTCTTAACCAATCCGGCTTCTGTTTTTCAAGACCTGCATCGAAATCCCAATTAGCCATACTAATTCTATCCTGCATAACTGCCGGATGCGTTTCCTCAAATCTTTTCAAATTTCCCAGATCATCGTAATGCGTAGCAGAGCCTGCAAATCTTTCAACTTCATCATCAGTATGATACAGTTTATGGAAATCTATTCTTTTTGAGAGCATTGTATCAGGTGGTTTGACCCAGCCGTAATGAAATATCTCTGCTTCAATATCTTTATATTTTACAGGGGAGGTATCCTCGTGTCTGAAATTCATTGCATCCCCCCAGGAGACAATTTTCCTGTTATTTTTAATTATCCTCACTTCCCGGATATACCAGTTCCGGTAGTTATCCTGGTAGTAATCATAGCTGCCGTAGAAATGTCTGTACTTGAAACGAAGTCCATCAACAGCTTTATCTTTCAGATAATTTTCCATTGAGAGCTTTAACGGCGGGTATATACTTTTCGTGCAGCACCTCATCTCCCTGAATATAAAAGCACCAGTCACCGCTGCATTCCTTTAAGGCCTTATTCGTTTCTACCGAAAGCACTTTTCCGTCTTTACGGAGAGACATATCCCACACGCTTCTGATGATCCTAATTTTACTGCTGCCGATAGCTTCTACTGCACCAAGAGTATTATCTTCGGAGTCGCCGACATTTATAATGAATTCATCGCAAAGGGGAAGTATCGATCTGATTGCTTCTACAAAAGGATAGAAATATTTTATACCGTTACGTACTAATGAAAAACCCGATACTCTCATCAGAGCTTAAACTGCATATTGTATAATTTTTTATATAAGCCGCTTTGGGTGAGCAGGGTAGTGTGGTTCCCTTGCTCAACAATTCTTCCCTCGTTAAGCACAATAATTTTGTCGGCATTCTGAACTGTTGACAAGCGATGGGCAATAACTATAGATGTTCTTCCCGACATAAGTCTTTCGATTGCCTGCTGAACAAGAACCTCAGACTCTGTATCCAGGGAAGAAGTTGCCTCATCAAGAATGAGTATCGGGGGATTCTTTAAGATAGCCCTGGCAATAGATATCCTCTGCCTTTCCCCGCCAGATAATTTTACTCCACGGTCACCGATGACAGTATTATATCCATCCGTATAATTCCATTATAAAATTATGCGCGTTTGCAGTTTTTGCCGCCTGAATAATCTGTTCGTCCGTATTTTCCTTTGAGCCGTAAGCAATATTATTTTTCACAGTGTCATTAAAGAGAATAGTTTCCTGTGCCACTATTCCCATTAAATTGCGAAGGGAGTCTATCTTTATATTCCTCAGATCGCTGCCGTCCAAAAGTATCTTCCCATCAGTAACATCATAGAACCGGGGAATAAGGTCAACAAGGGTAGATTTCCCGGCACCGCTGGGCCCCACAATTGCAATAATCTCACCTTTATTGATTTCAACGCAGATACCATTCAAGATGGTATCTCCCTTTGCATATCTGAATGTAACATTCTCAAAGAGTTATTTTATCCTTGAATCCTTTTATCTCTATTGCATCAGCACTGTCGAAGATCTGCGGCTTTGTATCAAGTATGCTGAATACTCTCTCGGATGCAGCAATCCCTTCCTGCACGCTGTTGAATACCTGTCCGAATAACTTGAGAGATGGCATCATCTGAAAAAATATACCGATATACACAAAAAATGCACCGGGAGTCATATCACTCTTCCCGCTTACGATCTCGGTCCCGATGAAGTATAAGATTATAGTTACACTGATTACGCCTATAATTTCGGTAATAGGACTTGCAAGTGCTCTTCTTCTTACAAGACTGGTCTGAAGGGCATAATAACTTTTATCCTCCTCCCTGAACCTGTTAATCTCATAATTCTCCATATTGAATGCTTTGACAATTCTCATTGCGCCGAAAGTTTCATCCAGTATTGAGGTAACATTTGCAATTCGTTCCTGGGACCTTATACTTCTTCTTTTTAAAGAATTGCCTATCCTTGAAAGTATAAATCCGGTCAAAGGAAGAAGAACAAATATCAAAAGAGTAAGCTTCCAGTTAAAAACAAACAGGACAATTGAGAAGGCAACTATCTGCACTGGATCCCGGAATATGCTGTTAATTACTGCGATCATCGAATCCTTAATGATCTGAACATCATTTATAATCCTCGAGATCAGGATCCCTTTTTTCTCTTCAGTGAAAAACCCAATTGACAGCTTATGGAAATGTGTATAAAGCTGAAGCCGGATATCCCTTATCATTCCCTGTTCAACAGTGGACATAAAATAAGTCTGCAGATAAGAAAAAAGATTCTTAAATGCAAAGACAAGGATCATCAGTATCGACAGGTATGCGACAAGCTCCTGTTTTGAATACCTTACTGTCAGCTCCCCTAATTTGTAAGAGATGAATTCCTTAATATTCAGAATACTGACCTCTGCACCCGGCGTAAAGTTGCGCGGCTGCGTATTAAACAAAAGATCTATAAACGGCATTATCAATCCAATTGAGAGCAGATTGGTAAATACGAACAGCAGCATAAAGGCATTAGCCGCAGCAAGAGATCTTAAGTATGGTTTCAGGTAACGGAAAAATCGCCAGAAGGTCTTCATTTTGGCCTTATTTTAAGGGGAACCAGAGCTCTATCTTTTAATTTAATGGTAAAAAATAGCAAATCAGGCTGCCAAATAAAAGGTAAGTGTTTTGTTTGAAGACCGATTTAATTCTAAATTTGTAACTATTCCAAATAAGAGTATTATGAACCAGAGAACCGGAGCAGGCACCAGCATCCTCGATAAAACAATCTTTTTCTTCTTTATTGTTTTTATCCTAAGTCTCTCCAATTCCATTTTTGTAAACCAGATCGGTTATTATACCTGCCTTATTCTGCTGCTGGTAAGATTTTATACCACTAAAGAAAATCCATTCAGCAGAACCGGAATGGAAACCGCTTTTATATGGTTTATTATCGCTGAAATAATTTCAGCCCTCCTTTCTGATTTCCAATCTGCTTCATTTATTAATGTCTTTAAACGGTCGCTGCTGCTTGGTATTGTTTATGTTACCCTCGGGTCTTCATTTTATGTTTCAAGGACAAAGATTTACTTTAAGTTTTATATAATCGCCTCACTTATAACGTGCCTTATATATCTTTATCATTCCTATTCGTATTTCCAGAATAATTTATTCGGTCAGCTCGAATCCGGTCCCTCCGTTTTTCAGTATCCGATCACTTCCAGCGAGATAATGAGCTTTACCGTTGTCTTCCTTTTTGCTTTTTTAATAAACGAAAAGACCAACTGGAGAAACAGGTTCCTTATACTGATCGGTCTTCTCATCTCATCAGCTGCCTTGTTTGCCACATATAAAAGAACCGGCTGGCTGGGCACGGCATTCGGATTATTAATTATCCTTATCATAAAAAAACAATGGAAGATACTTATCCCTGCAGCTGCCGCACTACTTATATATTTAATGGTCAGCAGGGATATGAGCAGCTTTACTATATATGATCTGAAGGACAATCCGGTAAGGGAATTTCAGATAGAAACCAGCGGACGAGCCTCGGATATTCTTGGCTGGTGAAGATTACTATTATGTTGCAGATTATAATAACGGGGTTCTTTTATACAGAGATTCAGTTCAGCTTGCAAGACTGGAAACCCCTTCACCTGTCAGATCTCTCGCCCGGTGGAATAACAATATATACCTGGCTTACCTTCTGGATACAAGGTTTATTCTATTCAGAAACGATAATGGGAATTTAAGTATTGTCAGCGAGTTCGCATCCCCCGGATTCACAACTTCCTACGTAATTGAAAATAATTACTTATATGTAATGGATTCAGACAGCGGACTGACCATTTATAAAGATCCGGCAGATCTAAAAAACATCGAAAGGTTCCCGGCGATAGTGAGTAACAATGTCCTTGCAGACAGATCATCCCTGATTACTTATTATCCGGGAGGTACGTTAAAACTTTACAGGTTAACATGCGGGATTACCCGAAACAATGACATCAGAATTTAAACCTGCAAGGCAGCTTTCCTCTTTATTTTATTACAGGGGCAGGATAATAGCTTCAGAAAGTTCAGGCTTAGTACTTTACAATACCGATGCCTCTGGGAGAGTAGGTATAATCGATTACTCTTATGAAGCCAGGTCATTTTTGATATGGAAATTCTACGGGGAAAGATTATTCAGCCTTAATACGCGAGGAACATTAATGGAATTTGAATTCCCATCGGACAGCATCAGGTTATTGAGGAAATGGGATCTTAGTGATCCCGCAGGTAACTTCTTTTATGCGGATGGCAGGATCTATACAACATATAGTGAACGCAACAGATTACTGAGCTTCATTGATCCGAACCATCCAACAAACTTTACAAGAATTAATTTATGGAAGACAGGCATAAGGATTTTTAAGGATCACCCATTGTTCGGTGTCGGAGATATTGGTCTCGGGTACTACCATAAAAAGTACAAGGGGTATTATGAAAAAGAGATCCACGGTCATCTCCACAACAACTTTATGCATATACTCGCAACACTTGGGACTTTTCGGTCTGCTTGCCATTATATATATGTTCGTAAAAATTATTCTCATCGATTTTAAAATTTATAATTATCTTAAGACGGTTCCCTTTGCGTCCTCTTATTCACTTGGAGCACTGGGCACTTTCTTTGCTTTTTTGTTTTCCGGAATGACCGAATTAAACTTCGGTGACCACGAAATCCAAACCCTCGTGTGGTTTATTTTAGGACTCAACCTTGCCTTCTATAAAAATTATTTATCAGTTCACAGCAGTGAGTATGAAAATGGAAACACCTGAACATGTTAATATTGAGAAACTGATTGAAGATCTCTCTTCGGGTTTTAACTATGCCACAGATGAAACTGCCATATTACTAGCAGCAGGGCATGGCAAAAGAATTAAGTCGCATACATCAAAAATGCTTCATAAGATCTGGGAGGTGCCTACTGTTGAGAGAGTTTATAATGCCTGCCGCAGTGCTTCCCCTGAAATGAACATTATTGTCGTTATCGGGATTAAAGCAGCCGATGTTGCAGAAGTCATTGGTAAAAAACACAACACTAAATTTGCATATCAGCAGACTCAGAACGGCACCGGACACGCTGTGCAGGTTGCTCTTGAGAAAATAGATCCTCAACAGTTTAATGGAATAATATATGTCCTTCCGGGAGATATGGGACTTCTTGACAGGGATACCGTACTTAAATTAAGAAATGAGTTCAGGTCCTCCGAAAGCGATATGATGGTTCTTACAGGAATATTTGAAGGAAACCCTTCGGAAAATTCTTATGGAAGGATCATTAGAGTAAAAGAAAAAGATGATTCGGGACAGCCTTCAAAGCAGGATCGGGGAAATGTAGTAGAGATAATTGAGCATAAGGACATACTTGCCCTTCCTGAAGATAAGCCTTATACCGTTACCTATAATGGCAAAAAATATTCTTATACCAGGAAGGAACTTATTGAAAATAATGAATTTAATTCCGGAGTATATGCATTCAGGTCTGATAAGCTTTTGGAACAGATAGGAAGTCTTTCGAGCAATAATGTTCAGAATGAAATTTACATTACCGATCTTATAGCACTTTTTAACAAGCAGCATTATTCAGTCAGGGCAATCAGCCCCTCAGAACAGCACGTTGTAATGGGCTTTAATAATAAGTCGGTTCTGAAGGAGATGGAAAATGTTGCCCGTGAGAAGATATACGAACAGCTTAAAGATATAATTGAAATAAAGGATCCTGATGATTTCTTCATTGATGAAAAGGTTGTTGAAGAGATTCTTGAGCAGGACAGAAAAGGCAACCCTCTCGATATTATAGTAGGGAAAGGAGTGTATATCGGTAAAGGGGTAGAGCTTAATTACAATGTACAATTCAAAACCGGTGCATATGTAAACGGTAATGTTAAATTCGGACAGAATGTTGTAATCTGGAATAATGTGCACTTATCCTGTTTTCCGGGGCAGTCGCTTGTTATCGGAAATAATGTTGAGATCCTCTGGGGAGATATAATAAAAGGGAATATTGAGATCGGCGACAACTGCAGGATAGAATCAAGCGTGAATATGACAGGCAGTGATAAGTTTCCTCTGCGTATCGGGAAGAATGTCCTGATAAAAGGGACAAGCTATATCTTCGGCTCCATTATTGGTGATGATGTTCCTATCGAACATAGCGTACTCATTCAAAAAAGAATAAGAAGAACAGCCACAATCAGGGGAGTTGTACATCCCGTCAGGTTCTACATTCCCCCAACTGAAGGTACAGATTTTGTGGACGACCTATAGAATGTTGACCTCTACGTAAACAGAATGATCCGGGTTTAAAATAGAAAAAGCCGCCTATAGGGGCGGCTTCTTAAAGCTCTTATAGATCAACGGGAACTATTTCTGCGCGGATAAACTATTTAAATGTCTTGTGAGTGCAGCTTTTTTCCTTGATGCGGTATTCTTCGGAAGTTTTCCTTTAACACTGCTTCTGTCCAATATGGCTATGGCTTCTTTGTATAATTTTTCTGCCTCATCCTTCTGGGTGGTACCCATTACTTTTTTAACGGTTGTCTTGATCTTCGACTCGGCAATCCTGTTCACCATCTTCTTCCGTGCGCTCGAACGTATTCTCTTTTTTGCAGACTTATGACTCGCCATTACTTACCTTGTGATTCCTTGGTTATATTTCATAATAATTAAACTCAAATATATGTAAATGGTAATTTGATGTCAAACCAAGCTTTCGTATTTTTAAGGTCTAAAGGCATAAAACGCTTTAATTTCTACACTTTTTAAGGTATTTATTGCTCAAAATCAACGAAATATATCATTCCATCCAGGGAGAAAGCTCCCGTGCAGGACTCCCGTGCGTATTTGTAAGACTCACCGGTTGCAATCTCCGATGCAGTTATTGTGATACGGAATATGCCTTTTATGAAGGTAAGGAGATGGGTATCCCCGCTATCATTAATAAAATTGAAGAATTCCACTGCCCCTTGGTTGAAATTACAGGCGGAGAGCCGCTCGCCCAATCTGAATGTCCCGATCTGATGAAAGAATTATGCAGCCGCGGTTATGAGGTAATGCTTGAGACAGGAGGGAGTCTCCCAATAAAAGATATCGATCCCCGGGTGCTGATAATAATGGATCTTAAGTGTCCTTCCAGCGGAATGGAAAAGAAAAATTATTATGATAATATCCGGTACATAAAGAGGACTGATGAAATTAAATTTGTTATAGGTTCCGAAGAGGATTACATATGGAGCAAAAACAAAATACAGGAATACGATCTTCAGGGCAAAGTCAGCATTTTATTTTCTGTTGTGTTCGGAAAGCTTGAACCCCTTACACTGGTTAACTGGATTTTAAGAGATAAATTGAAAGTAAGATTTCAGCTTCAGATGCATAAGTTCATATGGGAACCGGAAACTAAAGGCGTATGAAAATAGCTAAAGAGTTCCACTGGGAAATGGGGCACCGGCTGCCGGAACATTTCGGCAAATGCAGGAATATCCATGGTCACTCATATAAAATGACAGTTGAGATCGAAGGGGATATTATGCCCGGCGGAATGGTGATGGATTATTACGATCTCTCAAATATTATCCGTCCGGTAGTGGAAGAAATGGACCACGCTTTTATGGTTTATAAGGAAGATACTGACATTATTAAACTTCTTGAAAAGCTCAATTCAAAAAAGATAATAGTTGACTGCCATTCCACGGTAGAGAACATCTGTATTTATGTAATGGAGAAAATCAAAAATGCAGGCTTTCCGGCTAATGTTAGGAAGCTGAGAGTACGGATCTGTGAGACATACGATGATTATGCAGAAGTTGAAACAGAATTATGATCCCTGCTAAGCTAATTAATGTCCCGCTTTAAGCTTTATATTGAATACGACGGCACCCGCTACAGCGGCTGGCAGAAGCAGCCGACCGCCAGGACCATTCAGGGAATGCTTTTCAAAGCAGCAGAGACAATCTTCGGTAAAACCAATTTTGATATACAGGGCTCCGGAAGAACAGACAGCGGCGTGCACGCAATTTGCCAGACAGCTCACCTTGAAGCAAAAACAATGCTCGCACCGGAGATAATCAGGATGAAGTTCAATGATAACCTTACCCGCCGATATAAATATTCTTGAAGCAGAAAAAGCCGGTCCCAAATTCCACGCAAGACACGATGCATTAAGCAGAACCTACATTTACCAGGTAAGCAGGAGGCGCACAGCATTCGGGAAGAATTATGTCTGGTGGATAAAGGATAAGCTGAATTTTAATGCAATGAGATCTGCTGCAGAGCTTTTTACAGGTATGCACGATTTTATTTCTTTCTGTGATGAGGATAAGGAAGAAAAATCAACGAAGGTTATGATTGAAAATGTTGAGCTTAAGGAGGCAGGGGATCTGATACTGATCAGGATAACAGGTTCACATTTTTTATGGAAGCAGGTACGCAGGATGATCGGGGTGCTGGTTGAAACAGGGAGAGGGAAATTAAGTGAAAAGGATATTTTATATTTTCTCAACACCAAAACAGGCGAACCTGCTAAATATACTGCCCCCCCTTCAGGATTATTTTTAGAGAAGATAATTTACAGCAAAGAAGAAAAACTCCCGCAGCTACAGCCGGTTCAATTTATTAATTCTCTTTAGATTAAGAATCTTTTTTGGCTAAAGCCCCACTCATTTTTACTTCATCAAAATCATTTTTTTAGTTTCCACAAAAGCACCTGCCTGCCTGCCGAAAGGCACGGCTCTCAGCTGATAGAAATACACCCCGCTAGGCAAGCTGGAGGCATTCCAGGTAACTTCATAATTACCTGCGGGCTTTTCTTCTTCAATAAAGGTTTCTATTTCATTGCCGAGGATATCAAATATTTTTATTACCACTTTGGAATATTCTTTAATCGAATAACTGATTGTGGTAACCGGATTAAAAGGATTTGGATAATTCTGAAATAATCTGCAGCTATTCAGGAAATCATTATCGGAAACATCTCCAAAAGTGATGTGAATGGATTTTCCGAATAACTGAATGGAGTTCTCCGTACTGTCTTCCCAAATACCATATATGATCCCTCTCTCATTGAAACCAACCATTCCGATGCCCGGAAGTATGTCCTCCATTTTTGTGTAAAATTTCTGAGTCCCGGATAATTGTTCCTGGGGCATACACACAAAAACAGAATCTGAAACCTGAACCTTATAGATAAATGGGAAAATATTAAGCGCATTTCCTATGCTCTCAAAAATTTCATTAATCGGAGCAATGGAAAGCCTTGACTGGTTACCCTGCTGCAGAGAATCAAACAATATAATCTCACCAGAAGTAAGATCGTGTATATATATTCTGGATTGTCCATCATTGATCTTTGAATAAAATACTATAGGCGGCGCCATGATGGAATTACTATAATAAATCGGGTTACTATACTCCCCTGTTCCGGTTACAATAATCGGGTCACTCCACTGACTACGATAATAATCCCGTTTTTTATATACAACCCTATTTTCTGAACCAATGCTTTCGGTAGTGATCACGTATATCGTACCCATATCATAATAGACATTAAAATCATTTCCCTGTCCGTATTGTTCTCCGGAGAACACCACCTCCTGTGTTGTTGTATCAGCTGTAAATTCAAGAAATAAAATTTTGTTCCCCTGCCTGCAAAGCATTGGGATAAAATTTTCTTCTCCAAAATTTTCCAGGAACTTTGGTTTCTCTTCATCCTCAGAGGAACCTAATAGTATAATTTCATCGGACCACCCCGAAGGCGTAGAGTATTTGTAAACAATATCCCAATTCCCGTTTTTGTTTGTCTGATAAAAAACTAACTGTGAATCCCTCTGTATTATGCCGACCGGGTTTTTATTCTGAAATGAATTGTTGGTTACAGGAGGAAGGGCAATAAATGAATCTGCAGCTGATTCATAATACATATTATAGATATTTATTGAACTGCCGGAAAATAATTCGTATAAGATATAGGGTATCGAATAGGAGCCGTCAGGATGATAATAGAAGCTGACATTGCTCGACATGGAATCATTAAAAGTTATCTGCTTTACCTGATCCTGCGGGAAGAGATTTATAGATAAAAAGAAAATTGCTAACCCGAAACTCAATTTCATATTTGCCTCCTCCTCGATTTAATGTGTTAGTAACCTGCTGAAAGAAAAAAGAACTGGTATTAACACAAATAAAAATAATTTCATATCGAGCTCCCTTAAGAAACTACCTGCCGACATATCTGCCGCACAACTAAAGCAGCAGAAAATTGCCCATTAGAATTTAATCAAATTTAGTTGCTTAAAGCAAGTAAAATATCCACTCTGTTTTGATTGTTATAAGTATGCCTGACTATTTGAAGAGATGTAGAAAAAAGGTAATTCAAGAACCATTCTTGCATTTGGTCGTGCGCGGACAATGCTCAGGCGGCGCGCGGACAATGCACGGGCAAAATCCGGGCTTTTCTGTCCAAATCCTGCCTCAGCATCCTTCACGCATTATCGGGGCATTTTCCTGCAGGTTCTGAATTTTTACCCTAAATTTGTAAAATGTTTGGTTTATAAGCTGAATAACCAATATTTACTGCTCCAAACTTCCTGATTTAATTGGAGCCGCGCGTCCCCATTTTCTTTCCCGGTAGTAATACTATATAGGGGGGTATCCCTCGTTTGGCGGCTTTCCGTTTCATTCGATGGATCCCCTGATTCGAAAACTATAATAGAAAGGCAGGACTCAATGGGAATTTTATTAAATCCTGTATTGGGAACTCCAAAAGGAAAGGCTGGTCAGCTGGTTTACAGAAATGTAAAGGGGAGGACCATATTCTCAACATTACCCCTGAAAACAGAATCGATTGCTTCTCCTGATACGCTTGAAAGACGAAGCAGGTTTAAATTACTCAACCCGCTGTTTTCCTGTATGATGCAGGATTTCTACATCCGGTCGATCTGGGAAAAATCAAAAGTTCCATGCAGACTCTCCGCGAAATAAAATGATGAAAGTAAATAATATTCTCTTTGGACAGGAAAGAGATCTTCATAACATTGTTCTTATTCCCGGAGAAAAAGTCTTTACTCCGGTTCTGACAAGTGCAGTGTATGATGAGGGTACACTTGTATTTACTCTTGAACCTCTAAGCTTCTCTCTTATTCTGAATACGCATCATTACGAAATATCCCTGCACGGGGTTATACAATTTTCAGAGCCCCGTCCTGAAATAACTTCACCCTTCCGTTTCAGTCCGTTTGCATCAGAGACAATAAAGTTCCTGAATAATGTACCGCTGGTACTCACCGTACCGATTTTACAGCAGGAAAAATTTCTCTTTAACGATTATACGGTTAGAAAATTTATTTCGGCGGCGATAATAACAACCAATCTGAAAGAGCCGAAGACCTGGTCCGCAAAAATGTGCGGAGAGCTCTAAGGAATTGGATTTCAGAAGTACCGGGAGAAAAATCTATTCTCGGTACTCCTGTATATCATTCCTTTTAACACATTAGGCACATAAGTAAAACAAAGAACACATAGGAATAGTTCTTATCTCGTCCTGCCTGACCCCAGGCAGGCTTTTATACCATCGTACCATCGAACTATCGAACCATCGCACTTATTTTATTTCATCATCTTCTTAAGATGCTCAACCTCATCTCTGAGTTTTGCTGCCTGCTCAAACTCGAGATCCTTGGCTGCCTGCCGCATCTGCTGGGTAAGCTGGTCTATGAGGTCCTGCTTCTGTTCATTGGACATATATTTAAGGACGGGTTCTGCTACCTTGGAAAATGCGAAGTCCTGCTTGTCTTCCTTCTTCCTTACATCTGCAATAGAAGTAGAGGACATAATTTCCTCCAGACTTTTGTAGATCGTTTTGGGTTCTATGCCGTGTTCTTTATTGTATTCTGTCTGGAGGGTTCTTCTGCGGTTTGTCTCATCAATGGTTTTCCTCATCGACTCTGTAATTACATCTGCATACATAATAACCCTGCCGTTTACATTCCTGGCTGTCCTTCCCGCGGTCTGCATAAGCGATCTTGCACTTCTGAGGAATCCCTCCTTGTCGGCATCGATAACTGCTACAAGAGAAACTTCCGGGAGATCAAGTCCCTCCCTTAAAAGATTTACTCCCACCAGCACATCAAAATCCCCGATCCTCAGATCCCTTAATATTTCTACCCTTTCAAGTGCATCAATATCGCTGTGGATATAGCGGACAAGGATGCCGATCCTGTCAAGATAATCCGCAAGGTCCTCTGCCATCTTTTTGGTAAGCGTGGTTACAAGAATGCGTTCTTTTCTTTTTACTCTTGTCCTTATTTCATCTATAAGATCATCAATCTGTCCTTTTACCGGGCGGACTTCTATTTCGGGATCAAGAAGTCCTGTAGGACGGATGATCTGCTCAACAATTACTCCGCCGGTTTTAGTTAACTCAAAATCGGCAGGGGTTGCGCTGACAAATATTACCTGGTTAAGCATCTTCTCAAATTCTGCAAACTTCATCGGCCGGTTATCAAGTGCGGAGGGGAGCCGGAATCCATACTCCACGAGAGTTTCCTTCCGGGAGCGGTCGCCGAGATACATGCCCCTGATCTGCGGGACGGTAACGTGTGATTCATCAATGATAAGCAGAAAATCAGAGGGGAAATAATCAAAAAGATTATAAGGCCGTGAGCCTGGAGCCCTTCCGTCCATATGCCGGCTGTAATTTTCTATCCCCGAGCAGTAGCCTATCTCCTTCATCATTTCTATATCGAAGCGGGTCCGCTGCTCCAGCCGCTGGGCTTCTAAATATTTCTCCTGTGCCCTGAAATAGCGTAATCTTTCCTCCAGTTCCTCTTCAATGCTGTGGATCGCTTTCTGTACCTGTGCCCGGTCGGTAACAAAATACTTGGCAGGGAATATAGCTGCCGATTCAACCTGGCGAATTATTCTCCGGTAATTGAATCAATATAATAAATGGATTCGATCTCTTCATCCCACATCTGCACCCGGATTGCTTCTTCATATTGGTAGGCGGGAATAATTTCTATTACATCTCCTCTTGCACGGAATGTACCTCTCGAAAATTCTGTATCATTTCTTACAAAGTGAATATCGATCAGATTCCGGAGAAGCTTCTTCCTGGAGATCTGCTCCCCCTGTTTTAATATAATTACCTGGTTAGCAAATTCCTGGGGTGCGCCAATACCATAAATACAGCTTACACTTGCAACAACAATTACATCTCTTCTCCCTTCAATTAAAGCTGTGGTGGCCTTTAATCTTAAACGGTCGATCTCTTCATTAACAGAAAAATCCTTTTCGATGAACATATCGCTGGAGACGACATATGCCTCCGGCTGATAGTAATCGTAATAGCTTATAAAGAACTCAACTGCATTCTGAGGAAAGAAAGATTTGAATTCTGAATAGAGCTGGGCAGCGAGTGTTTTGTTGTGTGAAATTATGAGAGTAGGCTTGTTAACCTGCTGTATCACATTTGAGATGGTAAACGTTTTACCGCTTCCTGTAACCCCGAGGAGCGTCTGGAACTGTTCGCCGGAATTTATTCCTTTAACAAGCTCCTCAATTGCCTGCGGCTGATCCCCTGCGGGTTGATAGCTGCTTACCAGTTCAAAGTTTTTCATTTACTAATTTAGCTTAACTTCTACGGCGTGGAAATGATCTTTGTGCAGGTGTCCTTTCAGGGTAACCTGTTTGGCTGTTTCTATTCCGTCCGGCAGGGGATAGGGTGCCTGTACCGGGTAGACTATTCCGTTCTTATCGGAAGCATAAAACATTGCCGTGCCTGCGGCTGCATCCTCCTGCATTTGTTTGTCCTTAACAACCGAGACGACAATATCCTTATTGGCGGTATTGTTAGTATCAAAATCAGCAAAGGCTCCCATTCCTTTATCCCCGAAATATAGTTCATATATCAGGACGGCTATGATAATGATCAAAAGAGGGAGTATTAATTTTTGAAAAGGTTTCATTTCTTAAGCTCGATAAATTATTTAAGAGAGTAATTTAGTAAATTTGATCAGAATCTTACAATATAAATCGAATTATACCGCCGCAATATTCTTTTTGATGAACAATAAAAAAATAAGAATTGCCATACCGGGAATTTTAGGCTTCCTGGGAGTGGCTTTAGGGGCATTCGGTGCCCACGGATTGAAAAACGTAATAACCCGGGAAATGCTGGAGGTTTACCAGACCGGCATCCTATACCACCTGATACATACGGCAGTTTTATTAGCTATATCCACCCACTGGGATCAGAAGTTAAAAAGTGCTTATATATTTTTCCTTACCGGGGTAATACTGTTCTCGTTTTCCCTGTACATTTATGCATTCACCGGTGTTCACGTTCTGGTATTTGTAACACCTGTTGGAGGGTTATGCTTCCTTATAGGCTGGATCCTTATAATAGCGGCAGCATTTAAAATCGAATAGTTTCTCATTCTTCAATTCCCCCAGCTTTTGAAACCTTTAAGTAACTCTAATTCCGTATTTTCTAATCAACCAATCAACTAATCAACTAATCAACTAATCAACCAATCAACTAATCCTTAATAACTTTCAGCTTGAAGTAAACTTCCTCCGGGGAAAAGATCCCTGCAAAGAACCGCTCATAGATTACCGGCTCTATGTTTATCAGGAAATCCATCCATTTAAGGAGGGCAAAATGGGAGGTGATAAATCTTTTCTCTAATATTTCGAATTGTGCCTTCCCCTTGTAGTTAGTGCGGTGGTTAAGTTTCCATTTCTCATAGAACTTCAGTTCCCGGTTCCCGATATATTCATAATTATCGAATGTTCTTATTGAAAAGGGAATCTTATGGTCAGGCTCTCCGAAATACTTGGTATTAAGAAAGAAGGGGGCGTATACAATTATCAGGGCGTCGGGTCTGCAGATCCTGTAGAGCTCGGTAACAGTATTATGGAAGCTGTTCAGGTGCTCCAGGACGTGTGACGCATAAACTTCATCAAAGTAGTTATCCGGGAAGGGGTAGGGGAAAGTATTTATATCGTGGATATGGTTACCCCCATAGTCTACAATATCCAGGTTTACATATCCCGGTTTAAGATCATTGCCGCAGCCAAGGTTTAATTTATTCATAGGGGAAAATTAACAAAAAAGTTCAATAGTTGATTGGTTGATTAGTTGATTAGTTGATTAGCAATAAAAAATCCGGCTTGTGGGGCCGGATCTTTTAAGTTAATTTTTCTCTTATTATGCTAATTTAAGGTAATAACAGGAAAATTAACGCCTTTTAGGCTTAATTGCTCGACTTTTACTCTGACTACCCCTCTGTCAAGGATTCCCAGGGTACCAGCCGAAGCTTTTGACAGGTCTAATTGCCTTCCCGTTACGTAAGGCCCTCTGTCATTAACTCTGACAATAACAGATTTGTTATTCTTAGGATTTGTGATCCTAAGGAGTGTGCCAAAACTGTATTTTTTGTGTGCTGCGGTAAAGGAGTTCTGGTCAAAAACTTCCCCGTTTGCTGTCTTTTTGCCATTAAAACGGGGTCCGTACCAGGAAGCTGTCATTTCTCCCTGATCTGTATAATGTATGAGGGAAGTACTTTCCTTACTTACATTATCATTTAACGTTTCAGAACTCATATTTACTGGTTCAAAGCCCTTTTCTTCATTACTTACAATGGTGAAACCAACCAGTAATATCATTACCGAGATTACAAAAACCTTCGTTAATGATTTCAATAAACCACCTCCTAATTGTTTTTAAGAATATCCTCGCCACTAAGATATCCCCCCCAAAAGTTTAATCCAATATACCCCCGTCACTTGTTGACCCGGTAAGGGAATCCCTGAATATTCGAACAAATCGTTATTATGGTCGGTTTTCTACCTGGAAGACCATCTTGCCCGCTGCGGACTCCCCATCGGCAGTAAGACGGTAGAAGTAAACACCGCTGGCGAAGGCTTTGAAAGAGAGGGGGATATTATGTTCTCCCGGATCTTTCGTTTCCTCCGGAACCTCAAAGACCAGTTCCCCCAGGATATTGTATATTCTGAGTTTTACGTGGGCTTTTTCGGTTAACCTGTACCGGATGGTGGTGTTGTAACTGAATGGGTTTGGGAAGTTATAATAAAGGGTGAGCTTATTTAGGGTAACAGGGGTTGGCTGGTAGATTTTATTGGATATGCGGCAAAGGGGATCCCCGAGCACCACATTCATTCCAGTCAGGAAAGTCAGTGACATATAAGCCGCATCGATAAAATTATGACCGGCTGCATAATACTTAAAGAAAATATCCACCCTGGCTACCCCTGAAATATATGGTTCATATACATTTCCTATGGCGGCAGTTCCCCCGTCACGGATAAAGTCTGCTATAAGGTTCTGTTCATCCCTATGGCCCAGGTTCTGGCCGGGACAACCATCGTCGCTGTAAAAGAAGCTGTATCCGTTAAAGCTCTCATAAGTGGTAAATACAGCTCCCCTGAGCCAGTTGAATTTATTCCCCCCGAGGTAGCCGTTCTGTTCTGTCCATCCCATAGAGACCGGAACAGTATTATTATTCTCAGCGTGCCTGCCCCTTCCGGTGTAGCCGATTAAGGGTTTTGAATGAAGTGTATCGGCAAGAATGTGGAGAGTCGTACTGTCGTATAAAACATAATCCTGGAGTCCCTGGCTGGCAAGATTTAATGAAGCATTCTTCATAGCCCAGGGTTCATAACCTGCCGCACCGGGATGATCGTCTATAATCATAATATCCTGTTCCCGAAGTATCTGCAGCAACGGAGCGGTCGATCATTTTAAAAACATCTTCAGGTGTATAGGCATCCAGACGGCTTACCAGGTAAGAGACTTTCCCGGAAACATAATCAGGACAATAGGAAAGAAAGTCGTATGTAAAGCTCCGAAAGGTCTCCCCCTTATCATAATAAGGATTTACAATTCTGGGGGTGCTGCAGAAATCCGCCTCCTCATCATACAGGATACACATAAATGATTCAATTGCTCCTCCTCCTGTTTGATTATATACATCGCAGATAATCAGAATATGTCCTGATCTTTAACGGCATCCCTTTCGTGGTAACCAGGTATTTAAGATTGTCTTTTAAACCGCGTGATTCGATAGCCGCCTTTAAAGGATCCCTTATCATAGAATAGTAATAATCTTTTGTGACTACTTCATCCGTAGTTACGGAAATGCCGATAATATTATTCAGAGGGATGTTTCTTTTCAGAGCGTAATAATTTGCAATCTCGGCTCCGCCGGGGATAATTGGTATTATAAATAACCGCAACTGATTTATTCACCTGGGGCAGGTATGCCGGTGCAGACGCACTGAGTAGAAAAAGAATAAGTAAAATTTTAATATTCATTTGTTACTGAAATTTAATTACCTGCGTACTCAAATAGTACCCTTATTGGCACTTTTCGTAATTTGCTGTGTATAATGGACAAATATATTACCGGGAGCTCATTATGTATCAACATATTTTTCAGCGGACGTAACCTTCTTTTCACCATTCTGCTTACCCTCCCTTTTATTCTTGGTAGCTCAAATACAATTATAGACGAACAGGAAAATTTTTATCTTTCCAACTATACCTCTTTTGCTCCGGGGAGTGATGTAACAATAAATCTATATGCAAACGGAAAAGGTAACTTCAAATTTCAAGTTCCGATTACTGAAAATAGATGACCCGGTTAATTTTTTCCTTAATGCCGACCGCAATATGTTAAGATACAGTTTTGATATATGGGGGCCCGATAAAGGCAACCTACTAAATTATACTTCGCTGGTTAAGACCTGGGAAGAACAGCTTTCTCCATCACCATATTACAGCTACAGTAAAAATGTTAACCTTGGAAAAATAAGCTCCCCGGAATTTATATTGTTCAAGCCATAAGGAATGATCTTGTTGCATATTGTGCCGTGGTGGTAAGCGAATATACAATGATATATAAGAGCCAGGGGGACAGGGTTCTTGCCGATTACTGCTAATGCTGCCACAGGTGAATTTCTTTCAGATGTAAAGTTTGATCTTTACCGAAACGACAAGTTAAGTGATTCTGAAATTTCCGGTAAGGATGGTATTGTTGTTTTAAGAACCCCGGAGAACAATCCAAATAATGTAAATAATAATACCTCACTGATAATTGCTCAGACCGGTGATGAGATTGTGATCAATGACCCTTATTTATACTTCTATGGAAGAGATAATGAACTGGTTTCATACGTTTATACTAATCAGCCGGTATACAGACCGGGACAGGAGGTGTTCTTTAAGTCAATTTTCAGAAGAAGAGCAGGAAACGATCTGCAAAATGCTGCAGGTGAAAAATTTACTATTTCAATAAAATCCCCAAAGAATAAAGAAGTATATTCTGCCGACCTGACCACTAATGAATTCGGTACTTTATCCGGAAGCTTTATTCTTGATGAGGAAG
The DNA here is from genome assembly GCA_963764685.1 of uncultured Ignavibacteriales bacterium. Lineage (GTDB taxonomy): Bacteria > Bacteroidota > Ignavibacteria > Ignavibacteriales > Ignavibacteriaceae > CAVXTT01. The sequence goes on along the minus strand of CAVXTT010000021.1, from coordinate 129,087 downwards.
CAGATCTTGGTAATTACTCAATTAATATCAACCGGGAATATTACCAGTACTCTGGTTCATTCAGTGTCGAAGAATATAAGAAACCTGAGTACCTGGTGAAGGTTAATACGGTAAAGTCGAACTACTCCAGGGGGGATATGATTGAAGGATCAGTTTCTGCAGATTACTATTTCGGCTCCCCGGTAAATGAAGGGGATGTTCATTTATTTATTTACAGAAAGAATTACTGGAGACCCTGGTGGTACTGGTCGCCTTACTCCTGGTTCTACCGCGGCTATGGAATGGAAAAAATGTCATACTACGGTGAGCAGCAGATGATACACGAGGAAACAGGAAAGCTTGATAAGGATGGGAAATATTCCTTCAGTTATAAATCAAATGAGATGCTGATTATGATTATGTATACAGCATCAGGGCTGAAGTAACCGATATTTCCAGAAGAGCCATATCCGGCACTGCGGATGTTTATATAACAAGGGGAAGTTTTTCAATCTTTACTACTCCGGACAGATATTTTGTACCCACCGGCAAAACCGTTAACCTTAGAGTAAATGCTGCAGATTTCTGCGGATAAGCCTGTTGAAACTGATTTTACGGTTACGGTTAACTTCCCTGATAATGATCCCTAATAAGGACAGACCGCCTCACAATGTAACTCTTTACGGCAGAACAGATGAACACGGTAAAGCTGTTGTTCCTTTTAATCCTCCTTCGGATGCTAAGGGATATTATAATTATGTTGTATCTGCTAAAGATGAAAAGGGAAGGGAAATAACAGCAATTGGATCCTTCTTTGCCGGTAATACCGAAGATTATTATTACGGAAGAAGCGGGGGACTTGAAATTGTAACAGATAAGGATGCTTATGAAAAAGGGGATTCTCTTAGTGCATTTGTTTTTCTTCCGCAACCTGGAATGCTGATGTCCTTCTTAACATATGAAAGCAGTCAAATATTATTGAATACAGAAAAGTACATTCTTCAGGCAACAGCTTTATAATCAATGAAAAGCTGGATAAAAAATTTGCACCTGGATTCAATATTAGTGTATCGCTGGTCAAAGAACGGCAATTTTATACTACATCAAAGATGATCGGGGTGCTGGATAAGGACAGGATCCTGAACATTGCTGTAAAACCCGCAAAAGAAATTTATAAGCCGGGGGAGGAAGCAGTTTATACAGTAACTGTTAAGGATAATAAAGGAAATCCTGCAGCAAATACAGAATTTTCATTCGGACTGGTAGATGAAAGCATCTATGCCATACGTGCCGATGAGACTCAGCCGATACATAATTTCTTCTTTGCTCCTGCATATTCTTATATCCCCACATATAACTCGCTGCAGATGAATTATTATAACGGCAGCAGCCGTAAGGCCACCATAGTTGATAAAGAATTAATTAAAGACAGTGAGAGCAGAAAAGGTGACGGCAGGTTATTCGGCAAGATAACTATATAAACCAAATAGCACACCGGCCGGCAATATCAGGCTGCTTATCAGCGGAGAGAAGGGATTCTATAAAACTGATTCTGATCAGTCAGGTAATTACTCATTTGAATCTGTTAAAAGAGGTTACTACGAAATCTATGTAACCGGTGAACAGGGATTAAAATATATCAAGGGAATTGAAGTAGGCAAATCAACTGAATTTAATTTTGATGTTGACGACCAGGTCATAACAAGTAAGGCTTTGAACCAGGCTGGGACAGTATAATGTGTATGAGAGATGGTATGGTATCCGAGACATCACTTCAGATGGGGAAAATGAAAATGGAGTCAAAGGATCAGTATGTGCAGGCAGAGGTAAGATCAGATTTTAAGGATGCTGCATTCTGGAATGCCTCGGTCGTTACTGATAATAATGGAAAGGCTGAAGTTAAAGTAAAGCTTCCGGATAACCTCACTACCTGGCGCGCTACCGTGAAGGGAATAACAAAATCTACTGAAGCCGGGGAACAAAGAAACACAGTAATCTCCAGAAAAGATCTGCTGGTAAGAATGGAAACGCCAAGGTTCTTCCGGCAGGGGGATGAGCTTGTTATCTCAACACTGGTTCATAACTATCTGAATGAAAAGAAAACAACTAAGATCACATTTAAGTCGGAGAATGTAGAACTTATCTCATCCGGGGTTAATAGTCCCGGTTACAGCACCACCCTCAGACCTATAAACGGCAGCTATGAAATAAATATTAATAAGGACTCCGAATTAAGGATCGACTGGAAGGTTAAAGCAAATAATTCAGCAGGTACAGCAATATTATCCGCTGAAGCTTTGACCAATGAAGAATCGGATGCAATGAGACTTGAAATACCTATCCTTCCCAAGGGATTCAGGGAAACAGAATATACCGTATTAAATGTTGCCGATGAGTATAAGGAAGAAACATTTACCTTCAACATACCGGGTGATGTTGATCTGAAGACTGCACAATATACATTTTCCTCTTCCCCCTCACTATCAGGCACTTTACTTAAAGCAGTTGATGAGCTGGCGGGATATCCTTACGGTTGTGTTGAACAAACAATGAGCAGGTTTCTGCCCACCATCATTGCTGCAAATACATTTAAGGATATGAATATCCCGGTAAAGGCTTCGATACTTGACGAGATGCCCGAAATGGTTGATGCAGGATTAAAGAGATCTCTACGGCTTTCAGCATGAAGACGGCGGATGGGGCTGGTGGACAAATGATAAGACAAATCCTTACATGACTGCATATGTTATTTATGGAATGAGCCTTGCCCGCAAGGCAGGTTATCATGTTGGATGACCAGATATTCTACAAAGGGCTGGAGAATCTTAAGAGTCAGGTTAAAAACAGTGATATCTGAAAATCCAACTACCTTGGCTTTTATGCTTTATGCATTAAGCACTTCTTATGAACTGCAGAGATTTAATTATACAGAATATGCCGGAAAGATCGATGACCTGCTGGACAGCAAGTTAAATCCCTATTCACTTTCTCTCCTTGCTCTGGCGGCTAAGAACTGGAATGCACCCTACCGGTCAGATTGTTCAGAGAATAAATTCACTTGCTGTTGCAAAAAGAAAATCTTGCATACTGGACAGGGGAGAACTGGCATTACTCCTGGCAGGAGGATAAAGTTCAGTCAACTGCCTTTGCTGTTAAAGCGCTGATAAATGTAAGCGGTAATTCCGAATTAACAGATAAGGCAGTAAGATGGCTTCTAATACAGAAGCAGGGATTTTCCTGGCACTCGACACAAGAAACTGCTGCAGTGATTTTTGCATTATCTGATTATTTAAGAATTACAGGTGAACTTGATCCTGATTTCCGCGTAAAGGTTTTAGTAAACGGCACTGAAGCTGCATCTGCTGAAATGAAATATGCTGATATAATGAAAGATCCCAGGGAATTTAATATACCGGGGAGCGAGCTGAGACACGGAAAGAATGATGTGAAGATAATTAAGGAAGGTAAAGGCAAGCTATATTTTTCCGGTATAAGTGAATATTATACGATGAATGAAACAGCTGCAGCAAAGTATAACAGCTTTAAGATAAGGCGGGAATATTATCCGTTGAAAATGGAACCGAGAGGGGACAGGACGTTATATGTGAAAGATAAATTTAATGGTTCAGTTAAATCCGGGCAGGAAATTCTTGTTAAGACTTTTGTAGAAAGCAGTGATGAAGGGCTGCAGTATTTCATACTGGAGGATATGCTTCCATCCGGTTTTGAACCTGTAAAGGATGAGCAGAATTTTGAGATCGAGGGAGAAAATAATTACAAATACTATGACCCTTATATGTATATGTACGACCGTCCCTGGATATGGAATTATGCCGACAGGGAATACCGTGACGAAAAAGTTGCTTTCTTTATGACGCAGATTTCCGGTTCAATGGAATTCTCTTATATTATCAAAGCTCAAATTCCGGGGGAATATACTATAGCCCCGGCAATGGGTTATTTAATGTATTACCCTGAAGTAGCAGGTCACAGCGGGATGACTGAGATAAAAGTAACGGATTAAAAAATGGTATGGCCATGCTTGAAGTATGGTCGTACTGACGAAATAAGGATCAATTCAGGGGCACCCGGTGCCCCTTTTATTTAATATTAACAGTGTTGTCCAACCAGGTTAGATAATCGTCAGTATTGGACCGCTTTCTCTTTTTTTAATTTCAATCCCCCCATGGAATAAATTTTAGAGCCGGCAACTCTTCACAATCATCAAAAGCATATAACCATCTTAGATGATTTGAGCAAGTACCGAATTAAGAAATACCTCTACCCCCTACACAACCCCTACTAGGTCCTACTAAATGCCTACTACAGGACTACGACCAAAGGAGGGTTGTAATGAGGCAGTAGTGGTTAGGTATTGGAACAGAAAGGGTTGTAAATAAATTTTTAGTCAGATCTTACCCGGTAATTTCATTAAATCCAATAGGAGCTGCCTGATCCCCGTTCTTCAAATTCGTCAAAGCAGGCATTGAATACTTTGCTCCTTTTTATGACTTATACACGTTTTGAAAATATAAAATATTCGTTATAATCTCTAAAATTGATTAATCCTTCCCCCGTACCTCTGCTCGTCCCCATCAAGATTTGTTGTCACCATTCAACATTTTATATAAGTGTAGATTTTGGCTTCTCTTAACTTAGAAAATCCCTTTATTTCCACTTCTTAATTATGGTAAAATAGCCCCCGCCATATGGTAAATCTATCTTTATTACAGGAAATGCTTCATTGGCATATATATTGCCAAAAATGAGTAAAAATTTAATCAAAATTAAAGCAAAATAAATGATACGCGGAACTGTTATTGTAGACACCGTGATATGCAAGGGGTGCGAACTTTGCATAGTGGCCTGCCCGCAGGAGAGTCTTGGTTTATCAGATCAGATCAACCTAAAAGGTTACAAATTCGCTGAACTCAAAGTTGATAATTGTACAGGTTGTATTAATTGTGCACTGGTTTGTCCTGAAGCTGCTATAACAGTTTACAGACAGCCTAAGTCGGCAGGGAAAAAACAAACTGCCGGAGCAGAACAGTTATAAGGATATTTTAATGGAACAAAAGAAATTCAAAGGTGAAGCCCGTTTGATGAAGGGGAACGAAGCTCTTGCCGAAGCTGCCATCCGTGCAGGTATGGATGCCTACTTCGGATATCCTATCACTCCACAATCAGAAGTGCTCGAATATTTTGCACGGGAGGTGCCAAAGCGCCACGGTGTTGTCCTTCAGGCCGAAAGTGAGTTGGCAGCTATAAATATGATTTATGGAGCTGCCGGGGCCGGGGGTAGGGTAATGACCTCTTCATCAAGTCCGGGCATTAGTTTAATGCAGGAAGGTTTGTCGTATATTGCATCGGCACAGCTTCCTTGTCTTGTAGTAAATGTAGTACGCGGAGGTCCGGGACTCGGAACTATACAGCCGTCACAGGGAGATTATTTCCAGGCTGTTAAAGGGGGAGGGCACGGAGATTATCACTTAATTGTTCTTGCTCCTGCTACGGTACAGGAAATGGCTGACTTTGTATTTGATGGTTTCCGTCTTGCAGAAAAATACAGGAACCCTGCGCTTATACTTTCTGACGGTGCCTTAGGGCAGATGATGGAAAAAGTTTACCTTCCTGAAGAAGGATCGCTGCCTCACACAATTCCATCCTGGGCAACAACAGGTAAAACCCCCGACCGTAAAGAAATATCATAACCTCTCTCTTCATTGAACCGGAGAAGATGGAAAGCATCAATCATAACCTCCAGGCAAAATATAAAAAGCTGAAGGAAGAGGAAGTGAGATATGAACTGATCAATACAGAAGATGCTGATATTATTCTTGTTGCATTCGGACTCTCTGCACGTATCTGCCAGAAGACTGTTGAACTTGGAAGAGAAAAAGGAATAAAGATCGGTCTGCTCCGTCCTATTACACTTTATCCTTTCCCGACCAAGATCATTAAAGAACTCGCTCAAAAGGTTAACTTTTTTATGTCGGTTGAAATGAATGCAGGTCAGATGGTTGAGGATGTTGCTCTTGCAGTTAATGGTAAGTGTCCCGTTCACTTTAAGGGACGTATGGGAGGAATGATTCCTTCTCCTGAAGAAGTTCTGCAGGAAGTTGAATCAATAATTGAAAAAAAATTAGTTGGTCAGGATTGAGGTAGAATATGCAGGAAGTAAATACAAACGGATTAGAATTAGTTTATAAGAGACCCGGAACTTTAACAGATACACCATTTCATTACTGCCCGGGATGCGGACACAGTGTTGTACACCGCGTTATAATGGAAGTAATTGAAGAAATGGGTATTCAGGATAAGACAATCGGTGTTGCACCTGTTGGATGTTCTGTATTTGCATATCATTATATGGATGTTGATATGCAGGAAGCTGCTCACGGAAGAGCAAGTGCTGTAGCAACAGGAGTTAAAAGAATTCACCCTGATAAATATGTTTATTCATACCAGGGAGACGGTGATCTTGCTGCAATCGGTACAGCTGAAACAATTCATACCGTAAACCGCGGCGAGAATATCCTGATGGTATTTGTAAATAACGGTATTTATGGAATGACAGGCGGACAAATGGCTCCCACAACTCTGCTCGAGCAGGTTACATCAACCTCTCCTTATGGCAGAAATGCTAAAGCAATCGGTCATCCATTACATATTACAGAACTGATTGCTATGCTTCCGGGTGCTTATTATGTTACCAGGCAGGCAGTCCATACAGCAGGTGCTGTAAGAAAATTGAAGAAAGCAATCAAGAGTTCATTTGAATTCCAGAAGCTGAATGCAGGTACCTGCTTTATCGAAGTAGTATCTAATTGTCCTTCCGGATGGAAGATGACACCGGTTGAAACCATCGACTGGTTAGAAAATAAGATGTTCCCCGTGTACCCGCTAGGCGATATTAAAGTACCGGGAAAGAATCAAAATTAATTATACAGGAATTTGATATGCATAAAGCACATGAAATAATATTTGCCGGATTTGGTGGACAGGGTATTCTTTCGATGGGACAGATTATAGCATATGCTGCAATGATCGAAGAAAAGGAAGTCAGCTGGATGCCTTCATACGGACCTGAAATGCGCGGCGGTACGGCAAACTGCATAGTGATTGTATCTTCAGGAAGAATTTCCTCTCCGATCGTTTCTAAGTTTGACTCGGCAGTTGTGCTTAACCAGCCTTCACTCGATAAGTTTGAAAGTGCTGTTAAGCCGGGAGGATTGATATTATATGAAAAATCCAGTCTGCTTAATCCTCCTACCCGTACGGATGTTGAAGTCTTTGCAATTCCGGCTATTGAGGAAGCAACAAAGCTTAATAAACGTCAGGTTGCCAATATGATACTTCTGGGAGCTTTCCTTGAGATGCGTCCCCTGATCCAGCCTGAAAATGTTTTAAAAGCATTAAAGAAAGTTCTGCCGGAACGTCATCATCATCTGCTGCCGGTTAATGAACAGGCTCTGCAGCTTGGAAAACAAATAGCAATCTCCGGTTCAAAAGTAACAGTTTAATAAGCCGGAAGTAAAAGGAGAAAGATATTATGAAAGAAAACGAAGTAAATTGTGCACACGCCTGCCGTAACACTTGCGCAATGCTTAACGAAGCATTAAGAAAAGAAACAGCAGTTGTAAGATATTATGAGGAGCTGCTGGATGAATGCAACTTCCCCGAAGTAAAAAGCTTTGTTACCGAGTTTGTTGATGAAAAAAGAAAAGGAATTCTAAGGATTATCCAGAAGCTGAATGAAATCCACGCCAGAAGTCAGTCATTAGATGGTATTTATTCAAGCTTCAATAATGTTGATGGATAATTTCAAGTACTAACTACCTCTTACCTGGCCCGGCACCTGCCGGGCTTTTTTTTACGTCACCCCGTGATTTTAAGTAAAAGGAGGAATAAATGGGGAATCATCAACAGCTGGCTGTTTTGTTTCAGGTATCACCGGCTTGAATGGAGAATGAACTTTGCACATTCTTTTTCTGTTATGTTAAAAAAAGGATAAATTAATGAAAAGGATTGTTTTATTGCTGGCTATTGCACTTAGCGGTATAAACGCACAAAATAAAAATGAGCTTACAACAGTTAACAATGTTGATCTTAAAAGATATACCGGGTTATGGTACGAAATAGCAAAGATCCCTAACAGCTTTCAGGAAGATTGTGCTGAAAATACGACGGCGGAATACAGGATAAATGAGGAAGGAGTGATAGAAGTTAAAAACAGCTGCATCGAGAAAGACGGAAGTGAAAATGTTGCAGAGGGAGTTGCAAGAGTTGTCGATAAAAAAACAAATGCAAAGCTGGAGGTGAGCTTTTTCAGTATATTCGGATTAAACCTGTTCTGGGGAGATTACTGGATTATCGGTCTTGATAAGGATTACCGCTATGCAATCATAGGACACCCTGAAAGGAAATACGGCTGGATATTAAGCCGCACTCCTAAAATGTCGCAGCAGGATTTGGAGGAGGCATATAAAATTCTCACATCAAAAGGTTACGATAAGAACCGCTTCCAAATGAGTGAACAGAATTAAGATCCATCTCTGGGTAGAAAAATCAGGTAACCGGTTTAACAGTACCTTTAGGGGAAACCAGTTAAGTATTCTGTAATAAGTTATTTGACTCTTATAAAAAAAGCCGCCCTGTTCTTCAACAGGACGGCTTTATATTTTAAGAAAGTATTTTTACTTCAGGAGCATTAATTTCTTAGCACTGCTGAAATTAGACGATTGGATCTTATAAACGTAAACACCGCTTGAAAGATCACTTGCGTCGAACTGAACAGAATGAACACCAGCATTAACAACATCATTGATGAGAGTTTTAACTTCTCTTCCGAGCATATCATAAACTGCAATCTTTACTAATCCCTGTTCCGGAACTGCAAATTTAATCGTAGTTGACGGATTGAAAGGATTGGGATAGTTCTGATATAACTCATAAGAGCTGACGGTTGACTGGTTATCCTCTGTTCCGGTTACTCCATCCTGATTGAGTATGAAATCAACCTGGGATGTCTGCAGCAGATTAGAAATGTTAATCTGTAGTCCTTCAGAAGGAATATAATCTACCTTATCTGAATAAAGTCTGTACTCGCCGGGCAGTAAGCCGCTCAGCACATAATTTCCATTAGCATCTGTAAGTGCATAAGTGAAAATCTGCTGATTGATATCGAGAGCAAAAATATGGGCACCCAGTACAGGATTTCCAGAGTTATCAATGGCGGTACCCTTAATTGAAGCAAAGCCCTCATTTGGCAAAGGAACAACAGTGAAATTTATTCCCGTTACAATACCATTATCGGTAACAACAACAGAATCCGCCTCATACCAGTTAAGTGTAGGCTGACCATCATAACGGAAATATGTTCTGCTGTATCCCTGTCTTGGGCAGGCAAGCAGAATATATTCGCCCGGCAGCATATTATGGAATCCGTAAAATCCAAGGCTGTCTGTCATCGTAGTATATCTTCTGTTATGCATATGATGAGGATGATGTATCATCGCATTAGTAGTGTCAGGATCCCTGAATACGGAAACAAAAGCATTAACAGGGTCTCCATCTGCATTCTTTACCGTACCTTCAATACCGTTAGGATAAACCGGTTTTGCAGATAGGGAGAAATCAATACCGGTAATATTTTGAGTAACAACTATTCTGTCGGCATCCTCGAAGGTTACCTTGTTATTATAAAACTCAGGCAGATAATTAAAGTTCATCGGCATGGCAAGAACTACTATCGTATCATTCTCGCGAATGTTTAAAGTGTAATGTCCGAGACTGTCAGTAGCTGTGTGGTAGCCCCAAAGGTGCTGAGTATTCCCGAAGACTTTAAATGCGTTTATCATTGCTCTTAGCGGATTTCCCAAAGTATCCGTTACTGATCCTGAAACAGTAAATGTTGCAGGCGGAACATAAGGAGCAAGTCCGACCGCTATGAATACGCTGTCTCCTTCTGCAATCGTAATCTCTTGTGCATCCTCTATTGTTAGTACATTATCATAGAACTCAGAAATAAATCCCATTGCCTGAGAGCGAACAAAATAATTACCCGGGGGAACGGATTTTACAAAATAACCATCCTGGTTTGTCATAACCATCGAAGGAAATCCCTGCTCAGGAATGATCTGAGCTTTTGATCCGGGAATCGGAAGGTTCGTTACATCAGCGAGAATTCTTCCGGCTATTTTACCGCCGGTTTGACCGCCGCCTCCGCCGTTGAGGGTAATTTCAACCATATTAGATGGTTCACTTTCACCCTGCATATTATATGCGGTAACATAATAAGAATAAGTATGTCCCGGCATTACCATATTATCATAAAAATCAGTACGCCATAAGTGTTCATATTTTTTTATGAAAGGAATGGTGTCATTTAATGCTCCATCTTTTCTATAAACATTATAAAAAATTTGCGGGGTTGGAGATGGATCCCAATCTAATTTTACAGCTATATGCATATGCATATTGCTTGGTACTGCCGTCAGGTTGGCAGGTGGTTGTGGCTGACCGAAAATTTCAGTCGCAAAAAAAAGAACAACAAAAAACAGAAGTACTCTTTTCATAGAACTCCCTTTGGTTAAAAGATGATTCAAAATTTGCTGTTTATTCTGCTGATAATCAATCCTTGGAGGTCAATTATTGACAGCGGAGGAGCTTTATTTACCCTCTTTTGTTAGATTTAGACAACTTCATTTTTTGACAGGTTTAAAGAATTTTTAATGATATTCGATTGTTGAATTATTCATCAAAAAAATATAAACTCTTCAAGTAAATTCAACATATCACTGGCTGCATTCGACTCGTTATGAAATGTAGTGAAGACAAATAATCCCTCTCCTTCTCTGCAATAGACGGCAATAGGCTTGTCGGTTTTTATACCAAAATCCGTTACGTAAGTCCCTCGCATCATTTCTACAAAATATGATTGATCCAGATAGGTAATAGTTGACCAGGAGCTGAGGTTATACTTTATCTGTATTTCGGATTTACCAAGATTTCTGATCAGTGTGGAATCTATAATTTGTGCAGTTATTTCCTGCTGGTCTCCTGATTCATCAAAGTCGATCCTGCCGGGGAATAGTTTTTTCAGATAACAGTAAGACCAGTCGGATGCATATACCATTCCGCCGTCCCTTACAAACCTTAAGAGATTATTTACTACTGAATCAGTTTCCAGAACTCCGCAATTAAGGAAAAGTGCAGAATATTCATTTATATTGAACATATACGAATCACCGATGTCATAAATATCCAGGCTGTCTATCTGATATCCCAGCTGCGTGATAAGATCCTGAATTTTGTCATTTGTCCCCTCTACATATGCTAATTTATTTTTCGGGTAAATAACTACGTTAGGTGCTTCTACTGTATCTGCCTCACTGACAGAAACATTTACTGTAGAAGAGAAGTTTCCTTTTTTCCCTTTGAGAGTAATATTGCCGGTGGGGACTTTTGTATGGATATAACATCCTGAAGTATCAGACACTACAGTTGTCATATTTGTAAACCCGCTGATTATCGATACAGTTACTCCGGATAGTGCATCTCCGCTGGGAGTAGTAAATTTTCCGGTTACTGTTCCATAAGGTCCATTATATTCAGTAGTAAGCGGCGGGGACGGAGGAGGAGCTTCGTGACAGGCAAAAGGAATCAGGACGAAAAGGGAGCTGAAAAGAATAAAAACAAGCTTAAGATGTTTTTTCATATTCATACCGGAATTTGTAAAGATGGGAGATTTTTGAGGATAAGAGATAAAGTTTTCAATAAAGTGCCGTAACTAAAAAATTTATAATATAAATTTAACTGTATGATAATTACAAAAGCAACAAAATTCTTTTTTGATTTGTAATTATCGGTAGAGATGGATAACTTATATCCGGCTCGTATTATACTGCAGCATCTGCGAATCACCTTACTTCAAGCCGGTTTATCCGGGGTAAATAAATAATTAATTAAACATTTGGAGGCACTATGAACAGGTCCATTTTTGTTCTTGGTTTGTTGATTCTTTTTATGCTGAATACCACTATGGCACAGGATCCTCTTAAGGTAGGCAGCAATATTTATAAGCTAGTTCTCGAAAATGATCAGGCAAGGCTTCTTGAAATTACATTTAAGCCTGGCGATAGTATAGGAATTCACTCTCATCCTGATCACTTTGTATACATTATGTCCGGCGGGAAATTAAAAATAAGCGTCGTTGGGGGAGAAACCCAGGTCCTTGACTTGAAAAAAGGACAAGGAGTTTTTATTCCAGCACAATCACATTCCGCTGTTAATGTTGGAGATACTGAAATAAATGGTCTTGTTGTTGAAATTAAAAAAAATGGTATAACACCAAATCCGAAAAAATAAATGCCTGTTAACAGTGCAGAGTTTCTAACTCTGCACTTCTTTTTTTCCCCGAAGGAAATCACTTAAATCCCACGAGTGTTTGAGAGGACATCTGGTGTTTGAAACAGCTTACCTCAATATGAAGATTTGCCGATAAAAAGAACCTTTCATTTAGAACTTAATCTTTGTGGTAAACCCCTTCTCCTTTGAAGGGAGAAGGGGGAGGAGGAAAGAATTGAGATGTTTTCTGATTATTTTATCAGCAACATTTTCCTGGTTTGTTCGAATTTCCCTGCCGATAACTTATAGAAATATAAACCACTGGGAAGAGAGGAAGCATCGAAAGTAATACTGTATGTTCCCGCTGGACGCTGTTCATTCAACAATGTTGAAATTTCCTTCCCCAAAACATTGTAAATTACAATCGATACAGTGTTTTCCTGCGGTATTGAAAATTTAATAGATGTGGAAGGATTGAAAGGATTCGGATAATTTTGTGAAAGACTAAATCCCTGCGGAGTATGATAATCTACATCAACTTCATTTGAATACTCGAAAGTACCGTTATAATCCAGTTGTTTCAACCGGTAAAAATAATGGCCTGAAGCCGAAGGTACATCATAAAACGAATAAAATGTTTTCTCAGTAGTTGTTCCCTTTCCATCAACATAACCTGCCCTGCTCCATTCAGCGGACCCGGAAGATTTTCTTTCTATTATAAATCCCTGATTATCAATTTCAGTTACCGTCTCCCAATTAAGAGTAACTTTCCCGGGTATAGCAGCAGCCGAAAAATTAATTAATTCAACAGGAACAAAGATTTCAGCGATATTGCTATAGGTTGATCCGCCTCCTGCGTTATAAGCCTGAACTCGGTAGCGGTACGTTGTTACTGCAACATTTAAATCCTGAAATGCAGTTGTGCCTGCATTTACAGTATCAATAGGGGAAAAAGCCTCTGTAAGCGTTTCTCTCTCAATTATAAATCCATCCTCATTTGATGAATTATCATTCCATTGAAGTGAAACTGATAATGGATTTTGGTTTACCAACGCGCTTAAGTTTGATGGTGCCGCCGGGGGCGGAGGAATGATGTTAGCTGTGGCAGTTCCATATACCCGTGATGGACTTTTGTAACCGGCATTAACTGTATAATTCCCTGCTGAAGGAGCAGTTAAAATAAAAGGATTTGAACTTGTACCATTATTGACGGCTACAACTGTTCCGCTTGAATTAACGAGTTCGCCAGCTACATTCCCGGTGTTGCCGGTTAGAGTAATCTGGATCTGGTTGTTTACTAAAACAGCTGCAGTAACAATTCCTGTCTGAAAAGTATGACAGCCTGAACCGCTGCATCCCGGTGTGGTGCCATTAAATCCCGGCTCAGAAGTAACATATGATACCGTGATTAGAATAAAAAAAAGAGTAAAAAAGAAAGCATAAGTTTTCATTTTGTTAATCCTTAAGAAATGTTTGATTTCTTAAGACAAATTATATTCCGATTAGAAATGATGTCCAATTAGCAATATTTTATTTCAAATCTGAGAGAGAACTAACCATAATTCCCTATAAGGGGAAGAGAAAGAAGCATATTAGGAGGAAATATTGATAGGAGAAATGATATGCCTTAAGCAGGCGGTTACCTTTTTTTACAAACGGAAAGCAGATATGTAATTTCGACTCAACTTATATCGGTTCGACCTCACAACCATTAAGTTTATGTGACATAACCCATTCTGTTACAAAACAGTGTAGTACATTTTTATAGTCACTAATCATTAAAAATAATTATCAACCTATATATGGGTGCAGTCAGGCAAGACGAGATCTTCTACAGTCCGATGGGATTTCTGAACATAAATGAAAATGCTGAGATCACAGAAATTAATTCAGCTGCGGCTGTAATAATGGGGATTGAAAAGACAAAAAGGCAAAGTAATTTTTTGAATTCTCTGCTTTATGAGGACATTCCCAAATTCAGCAGGCTGCTTGAACAATGTAAATTGAATCTTAAACCTTTATCCGGAGAGTTCAGGCTGATCAGCAGTAATGGGATTTTGACAGTTTATTTGACCTCCATTCCTTTCGATCAGGATGGAGATCTTTTTTACAAAATCATTTTCGATCCTTTAAAAGATAGATTCAATGCTCATAATATTTTATTTGAAAGTGAAAAACGTTTCCGGCTTATGGCGGATAACTCTCCTGTTATGATCTGGATGACGAATGCCGATAATGAACTTGAATATATGAATAAAACGAAACTCGACTTCCTGGGGAAGAATATGAGCGACCTGGCAAATGACGGTTGGATAGAAACCAGGCATCCGGAAGACAGAGAAAAATTCCTGAATGCAATCCTTGATGCATCGAGGGAGAGAAGAAATTTCTCAATTGAAATAAGGGTAAAAGATAAAGAAGGGAGGTACAGGTGGCTTCTCGATTCAGCGGCTCCACGGTTCCTTGATGATAATAGTTTTGCCGGTCTCATTGGTTCCGGTATTGACATAACCGAAGAGAAAAATTTCAGAATATATCTGCAGAAATCTTTAAAGGAAAAAGAAGTCCTTTTAACAGAAATCCATCATCGGGTTAAAAATAATCTTCAGATAATATCGAGCTTATTGAGCCTGCAGGCAGCTGCCGTGGATGATGAAAATATTAATGCAATGTTTCAGACAAGCAGGGACCGGATAAGATCAATGGCTGTACTGCACGAAAAATTATATCAATCGGAAAGTATACATAAAGTGAATCTGAAGGAATATCTGAACGATCTTCTCTCGTATTTGATGATGTCATACAAACAGTCATCTAAAATAGAGCTTAAACTTGAAACTGTTGATATCGAGGTCGATATAGGTTTATGCTTAAATATTGGATTGATATTAAACGAACTTGTCTCAAATGCACTTAAACACGCATTTAAGGAATCAAATAAAGGGGAAATATATGTATTTGTTTCACAAGCAGGGGAGGATAAGATAAGAATTATGGTCCAGGACGATGGTGTGGGAATACCACAGGATTTTGATATTGATAAAAGCAGATCTGTGGGTCTTATGCTGGTCAAAACTTTAACCGATCAGCATAACGGCTCGATGGAAATTTCCAGCGACGGGAGAACATTTTTAATTGAACTTCAGTACCAGCCCGAAAAGCCGATAAATGAATATGAGAATCAGCCTATCTGGGATCTCAATACTTAATCCATTTTGAATGATTATTAAAGAATAAAAATCCCGTCCTGCCTTTACAGAACGGGATTATTAAATAATAAAATAAGTTTATTTCATCAGTATCATTTTTTTAGTTGCAACAAAATTACCTGCAACAATTTTGTAAAAATACATACCTGAAGCTAAACCTGACGCATTGAATTCAATTTCATAATTACCACCTGGTTTGACCTCATTTACAAGAACCGCAACTTCTCTTCCCAGCTCATCATAGACTGTTAAAGTCATCTGAGTCTGTGTCTGCAGCTGCCAGCTGATCTTAGTTGAGGGATTAAACGGGTTAGGGTAATTTTGTGAAAGAGAAAAAGTCAGCGGGGAAGTTATATCAACCGCTTCAGCAAGATCATAATAGCTAAATGAACCGTTCAGATCAACCTGTTTCAGCCTGTAGAAATATGTGCCTGGCTTCAGATCATTATCAGTATATAAATAAGAAGTTGGCTCTGATGTTGTACCATTGCCTTTTACAAAAGCAAGGTTTTCCCAGGTTGTATTACTTGTTTTTCTTTCAACAGTAAAACCTGAATTATTCAACTCGGTAGCGGTTTCCCATTTTAATTCCACTGAATTATCATTTACAACCGAGGCAGTAAATGAAGTTAATTCAACAGGTACTAATGAGGTATCGTAATAAACCGTTCCCACAAGTTCGCGCGATGTAAAGAAACTTCCTGTAGGGGTAAAGGGTGCCGAGCGTGCATCACCTGTAATGATGGTTAAATTAGCATCACTGTAAATACCTAGAGGTGGAGTGCCAGTTCCGTAATAACGGGGACCGACAACTGAGAAGATCATTGCCACACCTACGGTATCTCCGGGATTCAAAGAAATAGCAGGCGTCGAAAAGATTTCAGAAACCCCGGTACTTCCTGAAGCACCCTGGGTAACAGAGACTGTCCCCATAGATGTCCATCCATCAGATGAACTTCCGGGTCCGGAACCAACCGGTCCTCCCAGTGCATTACCTGAACGTACAAAAAACTCGATACTGTAAACTGCACTGGCGGCTGCTGTGCTTGCAGTCTGCATATCGGTAATGGTAACAAAATTAGGGCCGGCTACCAGGTTAAGGAACATACCCCAGCCGGGAGATCCGCCATTACTTGCCGGCGGAGTGTGAGCGTTTAGCATATTCTCATATAATATATCAGCACCCTGGGCGAGTGATATATTATAACTGCCGAATGCAAGAAGCAGAGTTAAGAGCGCTGTACAAATTTGTTTCATAGGATCACCTTTCAATAAATTATTGTGTAGTTGCTTTCTTAAATTGCGGAAAATTCCGGAAGGTATGGTTCTTTGCAGAATAGTCAGAAATAGCAGTGTTAAACATTATTATAACTTCCGGAAAAGAAGTGAAATAAATTGTTCGATTACTATTGACCAACAGAATATTAGCCGTGGAGTTGGCGTAAGAATTTATCAAGAAATGAGTAGAGAAGCAAGAAAAAAATAAAAATTCATTAAAGAATTATCGTCAAGCTCGTTCTCGTCCAAAATAAAATTTGAGTTTAAGCCAATACACAGATTTTGTTCGAGTTTAGAAATTTTGATATAAATTCATTTTGTAAAAAATTTATCTATCAGGCAATGGGGAGATCTTTTGCAATTAAATGCCAATACAGCCGCTGCAAAGCCCATTCAACTCCGCTTGAATTACGGGAAAACGTCCTTAAAATCGGAGTAGTAGCGTAGTTGTACCATACTTCTGTCGGAGTTGATGGCTTTTACTACCTAAATAACTGGCCAATTGTATAGATTAAGTTGAAAATAACCTGTTGTGGATTGTTTGTGAAGAGTTATAATATGAGTTATAATAAAAGAATAATTTGTATTGGTAATGAGAACCCGGCCATAAAATACCGGGTTCTTATTCAACTTTACTCTCAGAACTGAAAACCAAGTCCCAATATAAAATTATGACCTATGCCGTCGGCAAGAAAATTATTTTCCCACCAGGAAAAGTTGTAACCCAGGTTGACGAAGGCTTTGGCAGACATATAGTAATTCATGCCAAGTCCGAAGTTTAAAGCATAGCCATTATCAAAGGTATCGTAGTTTAAGTTAGATCCTGAAAAGGTTACAGTAGAGGATGTGAATCCGAGTCCCATGCTCAGATAACCTCTCAGATCAGATCTGCCAAAGAAGTACTTACCATAAATATTTAACGGCAGAGCAGTTAAATTGATACTGGCAGAATCAGTTTCATCCTCGGAGGATAAATAAGATATACTGAATCCGACTGCAAACGGGGATCCGTCAAAATTAGATTCATAAGCACCCCCTGCTCCATAGCCGTACATTGTCAGATCGTGATACTCCACATCGAAAATGCTGTAGGATCCGCCAAGTAAAAGAGCATTCGAACCATCTTTGTATTGTGACAATCCGGTAGAAATAAAGGTAAATAATAAAACGAGGACAAGTAATAATTTTTTCATAAAGCGTCCTTTAAAATTGAGAGACAAATTATTTTAGCTTATGTAATATAAGCTTCACTAAAATTATTTAATAACCAAGGGTTCCTTTAATGGAATTTCCATAAGCGTACCAACCGGTATCTGTATATCATTTTTCCCATACTTTAAACCGGCAAGACCACTTGGTATTGGTGCTCCGTTACCGGCAGTACCTCCTCCAAATGCACCGCCCATAAAAGAAACCGGTCCTATAATATTTGCCGTATTACCTTTGCCTGTTACTCCTGCAATGTCCGTTGTTATTTCAATTGTATTACCGTTAGCGGAAATATGGGTAAGCAGAAATGTTAATTTAGTACCTTCTCTGGATTCAATGATTTTACCTTTTACAGGAGAGCCCTTTGGAGCAATAATTTCCCCTTCATAAGTAAGATCCTCATCCAGGATTTGGCTGAAAGTGAATCCTGAGGGTTCAGCAGTGCTGATTGACTTATAAAAATAGATCGATAATTTTGTGCCTGCCGGAATAGTTATACCGGCAGAATCTGCACTTACTGAGGCTGAATCAGCGGTAGTGATCTTGATTGAATCGGTTTCTGCATTCTTTCCCAAAACCGAGTCAGGAACAGTTGTTGAATCGGATACAATGATCGTAGTATCTTTGGTTACTGTCGAATCGGATACAGTGACCGTTGAAACTGGTGCAACCACGGCCCCTCTGACAGGAGTTGCTAATACGATGGCAAAAAATAAGCCTGCTGCAAATCTGAATTTTAACATAAAGATTCTCTCAATATTATTTAGATAAATGTCTTATTCATACGTGCTTTATTTTGTTTAGCCTCCAGAAGCTGCTAATAGTAAATTCTAAGGATAACATTTTAATTCACATCTCTCTGAAGTCATATGCAAAAATAATGTTATTAAATTAAATTATTTGTATCGGTCGGCGATGATTGTGGTAATGCTAAGGTTATGAAGGATTAGATCGGGGGGAGTAATTATTCCTTTCCGATGGGGATTCCTATATTTAAATATATGGCATTATTGTACTCGGCAGGGGATGAATCATCGATCCGCACATCGATAAATCCCTGGTAATACATTACTCCCAGGTTTATTCCATCACCGCTTAGCAGGCGGTATCCTGCCCCCACTGCGATTCCTGCATCGAGAGGATGATACTGATCCTTAACCTTTACCTCATACTGCAGGTCGTCTTCCGACTGCACTGATTTAATAAAAGTATCATAGCCGTTATACATAAGTCCCAGCTGAATACCCGCTTTAACATAAATATTATTTTCAAATCTATATTTTATAGTAACCGGTACGCTGAAATAGTTTAAATTTCTGAGTTACCTTTCCGTCAGCGAAAAGAAGATCCAGATCATCTCTATTTAACTTATATACAGATATACCATCTGCTCCCATATTGCCTTTTACCACAACCCCTGTATTCAAAAACCAGGAGGGGTCACTCAATTTTATATCAAAATAAAAACCGAGATTCCATCCAAACAGATTTTCTGCCTGGTCGATTCCTTTCAGGTCTGTCCAGTTCAGTCCTCCATCCAGTCCAAACTCCACATTTCCTGAATTCAGCTCATCACCAAATAGAAGAGAAATAAGAACCTGCCCGTTTGCAGCAGTACTGTAAAACAAGAAGGCAATTAGAAAAATGTAATTTTTCATTTACTTGTTTTACTGCCTACAAACCAAAACGATACTGCAGGCCGCCGATAAACTGATTACGGCTGCCAAGGAAGCCATACTCGGCGCGTATCTGCCAGTGTTTGTTGATCTGGAACTGTGTTCCGACTATGACATTCCACAGATTTGTATTTCTTTTATCAAGTGAATATTGAACAGTTGAGCTTTCCACAGTTGTTATCGCTCCATCTACAGCATTTAAAAAATTGCCTGCAGTTTCAATTGTTCTGATGCCTGTTTCATACTTAGCTTTATTCAGAGGATTTTGCTGTTCGGCGGGAGATAAACTGCTCCACCAGGATTGAAGGCTTTCCTCGGCATCACTTACTCTTATTAATCCCTGATCTACTTTTGCCTGCAGATCATCGGGATTAAAAAGCTCATCTAAATTCAATGATCCGTTTGTACTTGATGAAAACTTAACTCTGAACCCGCCAAACCAGAAAGCAAGATTCATATCATCATTAAACTTAAGAGTCTTTCCTATTCTGGGTCCGAACACAAAAGTAAAAACAGGATCATCAAGTGCACTTACATCTGTCCAGGCAAAGTTCATATCCAGCGCCATCCACCACCCTTTGAATGCAAATGTGGGTGTAAGTCCTATTCCAAAAGTAGTTGCATCAAATTCAGCCTTGGTTGAAAAAGCAGATATCTCATTCCAGTTGTTGGAAGTATCAGGAAGCCATATAGCAGCGTCAATTGAAGTTGATGTTTTTGCCTGGGCAAATATGCCGTAGACATTCAGGAACGGAAACAGCCAGATATCGGGACGGAAGTTCACAGCATTTGCTTCAGACTGAGCATCAGTAAATCTTACAATTTCATCAAGTTCATACATAGGTCCGTTATTAAATCCGATCATAAGATTTTCAAGCGTAAGATCGGAGTTCTGCCATATATAGTTAACCCCTAAACCTGCAGAATAAGGAAGTTTATAACCAAGTTTATGAGCATCCGCGCCCCATATAGGAAGAATGTAAGGATATTCTGAATTTTTAACCGAGTCGCTTAACTCAAGTCCCTGTTCGGAATAGGATTGTGCGGAAAGATTAGCAATAAAAACAAAATAGACGAAAAAAATGGCATAACAGTGTTTCATATTGCACCTGATTTAAAAAATACTTTTACAAAATAGAAACAATAAATTAAATGGCAAAAAATTTTAGTTTATTAACTAATTGCCGGGATATATTTTATTTTTTAGGATGCTTGACCGATCCGGTATAAAAGGGCACACAGTCACTGCCAAACACATCCTGATATAAATTTGTAACCGGAGCGGCGAGAGTACCAAACACCTCAACTTTACCCATTACCGGGGAACCGAATTTTCCATATACTTTTTGAAGAAAAACACTGCAGCCATACTTATCCAGCAGTGCTATGTCCAGATCCAGACTGTCACTGGCTAAAGCTATCCATCCTTTTAATGCGAAGCGGTTTTCATTCGTTGTAAAAGCCGCGTCTTCAATTTTGAACACACCTTTCTTTATAGTCCAGTTTGAGACAAGTTTATTAACTTTAGTGGATTCTCCCGGATTTAACACCAGCAGCCTGGCAAAGTCGGTTCCTTTGGTAACCACCAGTCCAACAGGTCCGGCAAGCAGTACGCCCCCCAGATCGACTAAATTAAAGCTTTGACTGCGCTGGAATTTTTCAATGAGCTTGTCTGCATCCAGTCCTACAAAGGTGAGATTATTGCCGCTTAAATTTATATTCCCCTGAAGGTTCTCAATAATCTTTTCCTTGTCCATTCCCTGAGAATTAAGATTTATGGAGAGGCTCAATGGTCCCGATATGGTTTCTTCCACCATATAAGCAGCAAGCATTTTTTCTGCATAGAAATTATTCGCATTAATTTTAATGTTGAAAGATGGTATTTCAGCAAAGGGTTTCAGGGTAATACGGGAGCTGCCTCTTGAACCTTCTCCAAGGAATTTTATTTTATTTGATACCAATTCATAACTGCCCTTGACAACATTAATATCCAGTTTTAAGTCACTGAATTTAAATCCTTTCGATCTTATCAGGTCGGTTTTCAGATTTCCGCCGGTGCTTAGTGTTGCAAGGGGATTAGGATTAATTTTATCATTAAAATAGATACTGGAAAAATTGAAACCCAGGTTCTTTGTAGTGATAGTATCTTTTGAATAAATATAGGTTATGTTGCCTTCCCTAAGGTTTATAAATTTTAAGACCAATGAATCTTCAGGGAATTGAAATTCGGTAAAGAAAGAACCTGATAATTTACCACTTAGTAATTCCGGGACAGTATCGTTTGCTGAGCTGAATAGTACAGATGGGCTTATATCTGTAAAATCAGTTTTTAATTTAATATAATATTTCTGATAGCGGGAGCTGTTGTACTCCCCGGTAAAGTTGAACCGGCCGCCCAGGAATTCAGTCCTGAACTTATTTAACTTCAGATTAAAACCCAGAATATTTTCACTTATTGCAAACCTGCCGGAGCTGATCTTTATTCTCGGCAGAAAATCTTCTAACGTTGCGTGAAGTTTCCTGATATCAAAGTCTATCTCAGGGAAAGATTTAAAATTCAGGCATTTGAATGTGGTGGTATTAGCAGTAACCGACAGATCAAGGTCTCTGACCCTGTATGGGAAATCCCTTTTGATCGAAGGATCAAAGAAAAGAAACTCTGCCGGATTAAAAACGGGAGCAGTGACATTAAGTTTTGCTGTCAGGTCTTTATCAATACCGAAGAAGAGATAATGAAGATTAGAAAGCTCACCATTCACAAGCAGATCAGTGTCTTTATAAATGATCCTGAGATCCTTTAACACATAATTGTCGTTTCTCCGGGTAATTGTCCCGTCGATTTTATCGAACTTTATTGTCCCGGGAATGCTCAAAGCGAAACCGGTCAGATAAATATCTAAATTATTTACAACTGTTATTACTTTTTTGTTTTCAGGGATATATCTGCCTTTATATCTCTGATTAATTTTGACTCTGCCTTTCAGTTCATCCAGGGCATTAATTTTAAATACATCATCTAATCCTGTTACATCAGCATCGAGGAACAGGTTAATATCAAGTTCGGGTGACTTAAAGTTTTTTGCCTTACCTGAAAGCCTGATTATGCCGTCGGGGAAATCGGCATATAAAGTATCCACAACTACAATTGATTCTGACAGATCACTTTTTGTACCGGATGTAAATGAAGCATTAAGATTTAAATTCCTGATAAGTCTTTTTGTTACCGGATTTACCAGGGATACATCTGTCAGCAGGAGATCCATCTCAACCAGCGGCAACTCTGTAAGGGTTTTTCCCATAATCGTTGCCGTGAATTCAGCAGTTCCTTTTTTGAGACTCTTTTTTCCTGTATCCCTCAGGAAAAGCGACAGAATGCCTGATGTAATATCTTTTCCGGAAATAGAAAGATCAATGTAACCCTGGTTTTTCAGATCAAAAGAACCAATAAAAGCAAACTTAGCCTCTTCAAAAGTTATCCGGCTGCTATCTACCACAACAAATTCAGATTCAGGCTCAATATCAATCCTGGAATCGATCGTCAGATTTTTATTGTTCAGGATTAACTTATCCTTTAATATCAAAGAATCGATAGCTGCATCAAGAGTAAAATCAGTAAACACATATTTTTTACTATACTTGATACGGGAGTCATAGTTATTTATTACAATGCCGAGCTTATTATCCGTTAACTGGTTGTGCGCTTTTATGTTGATATCAGAAAGGCTCAGCTGATCGATGTTCAGGTTTAATTCGAAAGGCTCTTTCTTATGTACCTCCGGTTTAGAGGGACCTTTTTTAAAGGACGGCTTTTTGACTATCGGGGCTGTGATCTTTTTGCGAAGGGCATTAGCGATATTTGTTGTGCCATCCTTAAAAACAGTTAAATTGAAATATCCCTGCTCAATTGAAACTTTTGGTACATTTATCCTGGATGAAAGCAGATCAATTACGTTAACCGAGCAATAAACATTGCTGAAACTAAAAACAGTATCAACTACTGTAGAATCTGAATCCGGGTTTCCGGTTAACTTAAGATCGTTAAAATCGATTGAAATATCCGGAAAATACTTTAGCGGAGAGAAGGACATATCCGAAAATGAGATATTGCCATCAATTTTACTGTTAAAGCGGGCCAGAACAGCGGCACGGATCTCATCTTTGAAGTAATAAAAAAGAGCAAGCGTAAAAATAAAATAAAAAACTACCAGGGCTGCAATTACAAGGGCAGTTTTAAAAAGTATGCCCGGAAGGCGTTTCCGGAATTTTATCTTATTGTTCTCTTTAAGCACTTATAAAAATAGAAATTATAAAAATTATATCCATATTAAAGTAGCAGGATTTTGCCCCCGGAGAAATTGCTTTTCCGTTAATAGCGATAAAACCATTTAGTTTCAATTTAGCTAACATTTTGCTAAAGATGGCTAGTAAATGGCTTTGTAATGCCTGGTAAAGCCATTGCTGATGTCTGTTTTCATACAGAATATTGCCTTTTGCAAACCATTACTTAAGGCTTGACTTTATGTCTGGAGCGATTTATGAGCGAGGTGCAGACGAAATTTTTAAAAAATGAACTTATCCCGGTTTTCCTGAACCCCGGAACAGCAGTTACCTGTTAAATGCTTCCCCAATCCTGAAGTACAAGCCCCAGTCATCCTTGCCGGCTGCGATATCCATTCCCACATTCATATTGGTATCCTCTGAAACAGTGTACCTGAATCCGGTGCCTATACCGGGAAGCACCAGTCCGTCATGTTCTTCATTTATCGCATCAAATACTGAAGCTATTCCTAAAAAAGCTACAAAGCCGAATCTGCTGTCATTTAAATTCAAGCGGTATTCCCCCTGAATATCGAACATATAGTTGCCTCTGTATTTTCCCTCTGAATACCCCCTGATATCATCCCCCATTCCCACAAAGAACTGCTGGTTAAAGGAGAGATCCCCAAGGCCGAATCCCGCAAAGGCCCTCAGGGCAATTACATCCTCACCATTCCTGGAAGGGAAGAAGTGATTATGGTTTAATTGTATTTTCTGAGACTCTTCTTCATTGCCCAAAAATTCGGGATAAGTATAATATTTTAGATTTGTTAAGAAAGCGTCACGGGGGTAATACACATTAGTGCGGTAATCAGCAGAGATCCGTAAGCCAAGTCCCTGTATTGTCTCGACAAAAACATCGGGTGATACTTCAAATGTAGTGCTGAATTTTATATACACATAGTTCACTCCCAAATATATCCGTTCATATATTCGTCTCTGAGGTTCCATGAAGAAAAGATTCATTTCAGTGTTGTAAGGGATCCACATTGCAGCAGGGTCTTCGAGATAGAATTGAAAATTAACCGATCCGGTTCCCCCCGCTAAATTGAAGCGCCAGTTATCCTCATCAAAATAGAGCTTGCTCATTGCCATCAGGAAATAACTATCGTTACTGGAGTACATCGCAAAAACTCCCGCCAGTGATGAAGGGGAGATTGTATCCTTCATTACGGGATTAAACTGCGCCATCGGCATAGCGCCAAGCTGAAATCCTATCGAACGGGTATAATTAATATAAGGTATGGGTAAAAATCTGAAGCTTCCCTCAATTCTTCCCTTCCCTTTATCCTTAACCTGTCCTTGTAGAGTAATAGAAGTGATCAATAAGAGGATAATAATGATGTGCATTTTTCTGAAGTAACTCATAACCACCCGGTAAAAATTAGTATGCCAAATTTCAAGAATATTTGTCACAATTCATAAGTTTTTATGTTCAATAGTATAATAGGACGATGGTAAGATAGTACGATTGTTTGATATTATTTTTTGGATTTATTTCTGATGATGGATCGAATTATTTAAATCATTTCTTTAGATAATAGACCGCTCTATGAGGTTCTCATAAATGGTCGAAATAGCCCACAGATTTATCTGTGGGATCGGATAAGAATAATATCTCTGAACCGTTTCAACGGTTTACCCCAGTAGTATTTCGAAACCGTTAAAACGGTTGAATATTTTGGGGATTATTCTTACCCACGGTTGAAAACCGTGGGCTACAATAAAACCGTGGGCTCTGGAGTTTTTGCCATCGTAGATGGTAAATTATAGTAGAGAATCGTATCACCCTATGATCTTTGACCATCGTAGATGGTCTATTATCTTCAAAGCATCTATTGGGATTTCAAATTGATACAGATCTATGAGAGATTTCTTTAAATCTCCGGTCTATGCATCAAATTTTTTCAATAGAATATTATTAAATTTATTTCATTCACTAATAAATTTCTCCGGAGAGGGTAATATGTTTTTCATTAAAAAAAGCTTTCTGATTTCTTTATTGTTTCTTTTTATAGCCGGTAATCTCTATTCGCAAACTGAAGAAAAGAAAACAGGCTGGTTCTTTGAAGGAAAAGTCGCCGGACTATGGGCAGGTGGTAATTCTGAATCGTTTACTATAGGAGTTGGTGCTACTTTAAAAAGAATATGGACAAATTCCGAATTAAGGCTTGATGCCGGGGGCAATCAAACAGAATCTGCTCTTACAACAAGGACAGCAGTTGGAAATGCCAGCGCCTATGAAGTAAAAGAAGTAACTAAGACCGACAAGACCGCAGAGTTATTTTATGCGCGCGGCAAGTATGATTACAGTTTCTCTGAATATTTTTATGCGCTGGGTGGTCTGGACTGGCTGAGAAACAAGTTTGCCGGTACCGACAGCCGTTTCCTGGTTGCTTTAGGACTGGGAAATACCTGGGCTAAGGAAGAGGATATACGTTTCAAAACTGACTACAGCTTTACATATACTTTCCAAAGCGATGTTGTTGAAAACCCTTTAACAAATAATAAATTTCCAGGTGTTCGTTTTTCTTACGACTTCTGGTACAAGCTCACGGCTTCTACTGAATTTGAGAGCATCTTCATAACAGACTGGAACCTTGATAATACTGAAGATGTGAGGATAGATTTTACTAACTCTCTTCCAATCACTATCAGTGAAATGTTTACTCTTAAGCCGACACTGCAGCTCCTCTGGAGAAATGAACCTGCACTGACTGAAGTAGATCTTTTTGCACCTGATGGAACACCTGCAAACGCAAAAGTTCTCGTACCGCTGCAGAATCTTGATACAATATTTTCATTGGCATTGGTGGTTAAGTTATAGTTGATTGGTTGATTAGTTGATTGGTTGATTAGTTGATTGGTTGATTGGTTGATTGGTTGAATCCGCTTCTCTTTTCAAGAGAAGTTCTATTTTGAGTAAATACCGGACACGAAAGATAAATTATTTAACAAAGGCCTGACGACACTTCAGGCCTTTGCTTCTGTTCCGGCATTCGTCTCATTGAATTATAATTTCATTTTGTATATTGTCCTTCCAGAAAATTCTTTCAATCCAATTAAAATAAAATTATAGAAAACTCAGAAGCGGTTCAGGAGGCAGTAATACTGACAGAACAGAGTCTGGGATAATCCATTAAAAATTTAAGGTATGGAATGAATAATTCAAGATATGAAACACTTGATCCGGAAAATTGGGAGTCAATGCGTGCACTTGCTCATCGTATGGTGGATGACGCAATAGAGTATACTAAACAAGCCGGAGAACGTCCCGTCTGGCAGGAGATTCCGCCGGTTATATCTGACGGCTTCAAATCCCCCGCTCCTTACAAACCATCTGATGCTGGTGAAGTTTACAAAGAGTTTATGGAAACAATTCTACCATATCCTATGGGAAATATTCATCCCCGTTTCTGGGGGTGGTATATGGGGAACGGGACTGTGCTTGGAGCACTGGCGGATTTTCTTGCAGCAATTATGAATACTAACCTGGGAGGAGGAAATCACGCCCCTGCACTTGTTGAAGAGCAGGTAATCAACTGGATGAAGGAAATTTTAACATTCCCTTCCGATGCAAGCGGACTCCTTGTAAGCGGGGGATCTATGGCTAATTTTGCAGGACTTGCCATAGCCCGGAATACAAAGGCAGGATTTAATGTACGTGAGCTCGGAATGCAGGGTGCACCGGCGCCTCTGATTGTATATGCCTCAAAAGAAGTGCATAGTTCTGTACAGAAAGCAATTGAACTTTTAGGTATGGGGAATAAAAGCTTAAGAATTATTCCGGTTAACGAAGATTATACAATAAATATAAAAGCACTGCAAGAGACCATTGATGCTGACCGCAGATCCGGCAGTCTGCCTATATGTGTCATTGGAAATGCCGGCACAATAAACACGGGCGCTGTAGATGATCTGAATGCACTGGCTGATATTTGTGCTAAGGAGAACCTCTGGTTTCACGTAGACGGCGCAATAGGAGCTGTTGCTGTTCTTTCAGATAAAGTAAAAAAGAGTCTCTCCGGAATCGAAAGAGCTGATTCAATTGCAATGGATCTTCATAAATGGATGCATATTCCTTTTGAGGCAGGGTGTGTACTCGTCAGGGACAGTGAAGCACACCGCAATACATTTTCTCTTACCCCGGAATACCTGGCTCACGAAACAAGAGGACTTCCCGGAGGTCATATATGGTTTTCCGATTATGGTCTGCAGCTCTCACGGCAGTTCCGTGCTCTTAAGGTTTGGATGTCGGTAAAAGAACATGGTCTGGAACGCTTCGGCAGGATGATCGACCGTAATATCGACCAGGCTCATTATTTCGGAAAGTTAGTGGAGAATGATCCGGAACTGGAATTAGTAGCACCGATAGGAATGGACATCGTCTGCTTCCGGTATAATCCGGGGGGTCTTGATGATGAGACACTAAACAAAATAAATAAGGAAATACTTCTCCAGCTTCACGAAAAAGGAATTGCCATACCATCTTATACAACCTTGAACGGCATATATTGTCTCCGTATAGCAATAGCAAACCACAGAAGCAGAAAGGAAGACTTTGACATACTTGCTTTTTCGGTCGTAAAGCTGGCGAAGGAAATAATAGTGCAATATGTGTAAGTCTTATTCCTTCTAAATCCCAGGAGCAGTTACCTCTCCCTAGCCCTCCCCTTGCCGAGCTTGTGTGAAAATTATGGTTGAGGATTTTACTAAATAAAAAATCATATAACTCATTTAACATTTACTCCTCCCCCTGCTCTTTCGCAAGAGAAGGGGGTTAGGGGGATGAGTTCCCTGGTCGGTGTCAACAAGTTCATAATTCAGCTTCCTCTCAACAAAAAGAAACCCTCTCTAATCTCTCCCTTGAAAAGGGCGAGACTTATTGGAGCTTAAACCTCACATTTTGTATTCTATCTATCGAAAAAACATTTTTCACACAACCTCTGTCAGGGTGAGGGAACAGAGCACGTTCAATGGAGTTTAGTAATTTTTTATCAGCTTACCGGATTAATAAAAAATATGCACACTTCTCAATTCTATAAATTATTTCTCCTCTCTCCCTGGCAAGGGGAGGGCATCGCTTTTATCATTCACTAAATGCTGCCCTCCAATTTTGTAATATCTGAAATTATTCGTTTTTTTCCAGTATGGAATTTCAGATAGTTACTTATCTTTCAATTCCACTATATTATTCAACTAATCATAAGGTATACTAATGAAAAAATTTTACATTCTTCTGTTCGTTGCACTTTGTTCAATAGGAACCTTTGCTCAAAAAGGATCCTGGTATATAGGAGGTCAGGTAGGTTACAATTCGGGTACTGAAGAGGCTCCAAATGCAGAGGATATCACAACCAATTCATACTCGGTTGCACCGGAAGTAGGTACCTTTTTACAGAACGATCTGCAGCTTGGCTTTGCTCTTAACTATGGCGGCTCAACAGTAGAGCAGGGAGATGCCAAGACTACTACAAGTTCATTTGCGCCTGTACTTTACCTCAGAAAGTTTTACAAAGTAGCCGATCAGTTCTCTGTATTTGCCGGCATTGTTGGAAGCTATATGACAGGATCTGAAGAACAGGGTGATTTCAAACGCGACATAACAGGATGGAGCGCAAATATTTCATTGGGCGCTGCCTTTGCATTAAGTTCAAGGTTCACCGCCGTTGGCCAATATGGTCTGCTTGGCTATTCAACCAAAACTACTAAACACGATTCTGATGAAGTAACGGAAAGCAACCTCGGACTGAATATAAACTCCCTGGGACCGGTGTTTAATGTAGGTATCTATTACACATTATAAAGATCATTGAATCTCACCTATATTTGTAAATATCCGGTGAGGAACTGAAAGTATAAGCCCGGTTTTATTAACCGGGCTTTTTTTATCTCAAACAGATACCTGCGTTCCTAACCTCCCAACTCACTAACTTCCTAATTTCCTAATTTCACTAAGTCCCTAAATTCCTAAGTCACTAAGTTCCTAAATCTCAAAACAGCTGCGTTACTCCAAAGAATAAATTAAAATTATTATAAAGTGCATCACTGGTACCACGGTTACTCACAATTGCTATATCTTCAGGACCGACCACACCGGAGGGGAAATTAAACAGCTGGGGAAAGTCTGATCTTTCTCCGTGACTATATTCAAATCCTACTCCGATGGAAGTATCATTAAGTTTTGTTGAAGCACCAAGAGTGAAATGATAAATATTTAAGTCTGTAAAGCCGACGGCAAGACCCTTAATTTCTTTATAATTTGCATTGCTGAAATCTGTTCTGAATGCCGCGTATCCCGTTATCTTATCATTCATTTTATGTTCGAGGGCTAGTCCAATATTAAAAACACTCTTCATTGCATCGTAAACTTGTAAAAATTCTGCACTATTATAAGGTTTAATTGTCGGAATATTATTTTGAATAAAACTATCGCTTTCAGGCTGTATGACCACATATGTAGATAACGGTGCAAACCACTCCATCTGCAGATGAATTAAAGTCTCATCTGAAAGCTTATATTCAATACCTGCGGCAATTGAAAAAGGCGTTTTATACTTTACGGGTAAACCTTCCTGCCTGTCGGTAGCGAGAACATCAACGGGAATTATTTCACCCGTAGTACTGTCGGTAACAACCAGAACATTATTGGAAGTCAGGCTCGCGTGATCGGTTCCGCCGCTTGCTGTTTTTAAAGCGAGACTGGGTGTAGTAATAGTAGCTCCTAATTTCAGTTTTTCAAATTTTGCTGATATACCAAACTTCCCGGAAAATCTTACAGCCCAGTAATCTGTCTCCGCATAAATATCAGTACTTGCAGTCCGCTGATATGTTGTATCAAAAGCCGCATAAGTTTCATACCGTATTTTGGTTTGATCACGGTAGGCGCCTAACAGGGTAACGCCGACTGCAATGTTATCAGCAATCATTTTGGAATACCCGAAACCTACAGAAACTTCCGAGAGCAGCGCATCTAGTTTTCCCTGGTTAATAAGCATTTCATTACCTTCAAAAGCATTTGGAAGTCCCGGATCAGTCGGTGGTCTTGATGGTATTACATCAGCATAACCCTCATATCTTTCCGAAATTCTTACATACGAATACCCGTTAGCATAAATCATATAGCTGAACCGGTTTAATGAATCACCTAAAAACGGTAATGGTCCCGCTAAGGATGCCGGGTATAAAGAAACCCTGGTATAACGGGAATCAATGTTTGGTCCCCCTCCATTTATAAATCTGAAATCCTTCACTCCATACATATTAAAGTTAACACTGAGACTTTTCTTACTTATAAAACCTAAGGCTCCCGGGTTATAGAAAGTTGCGCTGTAATCATCTACGCCCCCCACGGCAATCCCTCCTAATAAAGCTGTTCTTCCGCCCACTGCCTGATCCCAGAAATGCCTGTCCTGGGCATACACCGACAAAGTTTGTAAGATTAAAAAGCAGAAAAGTATTTTTATTTTCATAGCGGTCTCCTTGGAGATGATTAAAAATGAAGCACTGTTAAACTTTTATTTCTTTTAAGATTAATTACATATTCGGGACGAACATTTAATAAGCCGCAGCCCTGATAAAGAAATGAAACTCTTTCAAATTTTCAGTTTATAAACCTTGTAATAATAGTTAATGAAAACAATAGCAGATGGGTTTTATAAGGAACTTTATTTTGTAATTAAATTTAACTGAAGACTTTTGTTCGTATTTTTACCCTGCTCATTTGAAAGGATTCATAATGAAAACTACGCTGGCTTTTATTTTATTAGTGCTGTTCTCTGTAAATACCCAGGCACAAATATTTTCCAGCTGGGGATTCAAATTAGGTGCAGGGGCATCTACGCAGACCTGGACTTATGAATCAGATAACACTCTCCCAACGGATTTTATAACGGGATTAACTGCGAGAGTGTTTCTCGATATTCTTGATATACCCTTCTTTAAGATTGAAGGAGAGGGAGGATATATACGGAAGGGCACTACTGTAGAGCTGCCTAGTAGTCCGTTTGGACTGCCATTCCATTCCCTGGACCTTACAACAGTGGATATCAGTCTGGATTACCTGAATATCTCCCTGCTTGCAAAATTTAAATTAGGAACTCTTTACCTGCTGGCAGGCCCGCAATATAATGTGCTGATAAAAAAAGAGATCACTGAGCGATACGAAGCAGTTTTTGATGAATTCAGGGAAAGTAATTTGGGCTACTCGATCGGTGCCGGAATTGAGCTGGGTTTTCTTCCTCTAGGTGTTTTGGCAGAATACAGGTTCGAGGGAGATTTTAATGATAATTACGAACTGTCAACGATAGATATTAAAAATTACTCGCACGTTCTTATGGCGGGTATACAATTCTGATAAATTATCCCCGGGTATTTATACCCGGGGATTTCTTCACTCATCAGCTCTCCGATTTTAGATATAAAGTTTTTAAATGCCCTGATTTCGTCCGCACGACCGCACGACCGCACGACACTGCCGCACCTAATTTTCGCCTTTAATCCTATCAATCATCTCCTCCGCATTCTTATTATCCGGATTCAGATCCAGCGACTTCCTGTAATTTGTAACGGCAAGTTCTTTCTGACCGCTTTTCATATATGCCTCCCCGAGACTGTCGTATGTATTAAAGGATCCCGGATACTTACCGACATTAAATTTGAATATCGCAATTGCCATATCGTATTTTTCTTTTTCCAGGTAGCTGTAACCTGCATTATTAATTGCATTCTCATCAATTAGTCCGGCGGCTATCCCCTCATTAAATACAGTGCCGATGGTTTCTTCAGCTTTCGGCTTGTCAATGACAAGCATTGCCTCAGCTTCATCAAGCTCTCCGCTTATCTTTTTCGAGACAGCAAGCATTTCATCTGATTTCTTTTTGCGGTATTCTCCGGCGGCAGTTAATGCCTTCTGCAGGGCAATATCGTAAGCTTCCTCTTTGGAAACTTTTATATCGGGTTCCACTCCTGTACCTTCCCAGTTAGAATTTGTCACAGGATTTATAGCTCTGCCGGTAGGGATAAATATTCCGAAATCATTATCGATACGTAATAGTCCGCCGGGGTTTGCTCCTCCGCCTGTAGTCTCCCCGATTATCGTTGCCCTCTTCTGAGTCTTGAGGTTATTTGCAAACTCCTCTCCTCCTGAGAATGTAGAGCTGCTGGTAAGTACGAAGATGGGAACATCCGTCAGGGTACTTCCTTCTATTTTTTTGGTCCAGAATTCCTCTGTCCTGTTACCTTCCCTCCAGTAGAGACTATTAAGGTGGGTCGGTAAATCGAAGAAGTAGCTGGAAATAAAGCTGATAAGGTCGGGGCTCCCTCCTGAGTTTTTTCTAAGGTCTATGATCAGGGCATCGGAATTTGCAAGCAGGTTCATTGCCGACTCTGCGTATTTCCTTGAAATCTCCAATGGTGCAAAGAACCTTAGATCCAGGTAACCGATTCCGCCGTCAAGAAATTCCACGCGGGCAAAGCCGACATTGGATTCTTTGTTCTGCTGCCGTGACAGGAACTCCTCGTAAAAAGGATCCTGTATCTCCTGCGGGGCAGTCCGCTTTTCTGCCCTTACCCTCATATGCTTATCTTTACTTATACTCTGCAGTTCTGCAGTAAGAGCAGCGGCAAATGATTCTTTGGTTGTAATACTGTCAAATGTCCCCGACTCAAGCTGCTTTTTAATATGCTCACTGCATTTCAGGGCTGTCTCCGGAAATACATACCTCTCCTCCAGCATACTGCTGATCCTATTTACAACATTGCTTTTTTGCTCCCTGCTGAGCTCCTGCGCCGGTACCTGTGAAGCCAGAATTAAAGCAAATATTCCCCACACCAAATAACCATACAGATTTCTCATCAGCTCTCCGATTTTAGATTATAAGTTTTTAGACGTAAAATAGATTAAAAGGTTTGAATTCCTCTTTCTGCCTGTCCTGATTTCGACCGCACGACCGCACGACCGCACGACCGCACGAAAATGAATATTAATAATAGTAATTTACAGCTAACATTATGAACACATTCAAAACATCAAGAGAAATCCCCGCCGCCCCGGAAGAAATCTTCGCAGCCTTCAGTGATCCTGAAAGATTAGCCCGCTGGTGGGGACCTGCCGGATTTACAAATACATTCAAACTCTGTGAATTCAAAAATGGAGGAAGATGGTCATTTACGATGCACGGACCAAAGGCAGGACATTATCAAAATGAGAGCATTTTCGAAGAAATTGAACCCCCGGAAAGAATAACAATTTACCATTTGTCCGAACCGAAGTACCGGTTAAAAATAACCCTGACACCAAAAGGCTCAGGTACAACCGTATCCTGGGAACAAACATTTGAAAGTGAAGACACAGCCCGGAAGGTCAAACACATTGTAGTTCCGGCTAATGAAGAGAACCTGGACAGGCTAACAGAGGAGGTGGCAAAGGGATAAGTGGATAGATATTATCCATTTATTCAGACACAGAAAGGTCACTGAGTAGTTCTGAGTCTTCGAGGAACGTATCGAAGTGCCGGCTATTGGTCGAGATTTCCCCTTTTTTAATATTTTGACAGGTCTGGTTAAAAGTGTTATATTTGTTGTCTAAAATACACCGCGGGGTGGAGTCCCTTGGGGAGTAGCCCTGTACTAGAACGAGAAATTTAAGATTTTTAGAAATTACATCGCGGGGTGGAGCAATTGGTAGCTCGTCGGGCTCATAACCCGAAGGTTGTAGGTTCAAGTCCTGCCCCCGCTACTAAAGAATTAGCCTGAATATGAATAGTATTCGGGCTTTTTTATGCCCTGCTAATTACTTGCTCATTTCAGAAATTTGATCCCAATTCTGATAAATCTTTCAGAAATTCTTTCAGAACTTTTAATTAAATTTCTCCACCGCCAGTGCACCAATCTGCTTTCCCATCGCAGTGCCTGTTTCTGTGGAATTCCGGAAATGCACGCCATCATAAATACGGGCTTCTGCCACCTCTGTCATGAAATCCTCAATCTTATTCCACATTCTTTCAGCACCATTGGCTGTGGGACTAACACTTCTCAGTGTCGGCATGGTGCCGTTTCCAATCTCGGCAAGCAGTATTGTGCCGACAGCTCCCGAAACAATGCAGTGAGCACATGGATATTCGGGATGCATTGGAGTATCTATGAACGGCATCCATTTGGGATCCCGTTCTGTAGCATCATTGCTGTCGATATCGCCATTGCGGATTGCAGTTACGGGTCTCCAGAAATTATAATAATATTTGGCATCCATAACTGCAATAAGTGCATCATCTATAGCCTGGGTAATCATTGCGAACAAGTGGGCATTCTGGGTTATATCCCTTCCCGGAGCATTTATAACCGAATGAACAATATTATGATAAACAGGAGGAAGTGTGGCTTCCCAGAAACGTGCGATTTCTGTCTGTTCTTTGGTGCGTGCAGTGCTGTTTTTGCTGCCGATATTTTTGATCTCATTATAGTCGCGCGCCCACACTTCACTTGTTAAAGACGGCGGCGGTCCGGGACGAAATTGTGAAGGACTTGTCATCAGCCAAGGCTTGCGGTGTGACCACTGCGGAACTGCCGGAATTACTGTAGGAACATAAACACCTGCAATAGTATAAGGACGGTATGTGTCTTCCGCATCAATGATATCACCTTCACGGTACTTAAGCACAGCATCTGCTGCATTTTTTCCTGCATCTATGCCGGCAGTTTTAGAATCGTTATCCGGAACTGCAGCAAGAGATTCTTTATAGATACTATCGATTATCGTTTGCTGCGAAGGCATAAGTTTAATCAGCGAGTGATATACTGCAGATACAGCTGCTGCATCAACCGAAGCCCCCGGCATTGCATTCAGCTGAAAATGACCCTGCGGATATCGTTTCGTAATAGAATTTACAGCTTCATACACTGCCGTGTGAACAATTGCCAGGACCCTATTGGCATTAGGTGTATTCATCTTAGCTCTTTCAACTACCCAGCATACCATAAGATTGCAGTCGCCCACTACATCAGCCATGGCATCAGAACCAAAGAATAACAAGACTGCAAATAACAATACTTTCATCTGTTTTCTGAAATTATGCATACAATCAACTCCTTATACTTATATTCAACAAGGAAAATTTCTCACGAAAAATTTATCCAGCGAAAATGGGGTGTGTTTATCTTCAGACAAAACTCTTTATTTAATTAAAAATATTTTGTGACGGCAGAGACATTTAACTTGGACTTTGGAGGTACTGAATGGAAGCTCATTCATTTGGAGGAGTTTGATACGTACTCCCAGGCAATAAAGCGAGAGTATTGTTATAAAACAGGAGTAGGCAGAGAAGAAATTAAAAGAATATGGAAGCAGGGCTCATAATCCGCCGCGGCGGATTGTAGGTTCAAGCCCTCCCCCACCGAAGTATCCCGAAGTACTCAACAAGGGGATAGATAAAATTAAGTTGTTGTGTTCATCCATTTGTAGATTTGCTCGAGCTTTTAGTCTTTTGAGGAAACAGGTTCTTTACATACCACCCCCATAAAAGGAGCATTAGAAAAATTATAACTGCAAGAATTATGGACAGAGAAATTCCATCATACCATTTAACTCTTAAAAAGATGGAAGCATAATAGAAGCTAACTGCAAACAGGATTGCTTCCGTAAACATAATAATTTGAGTGTATGTTCCCTTAATTGTTCGTCCCATAAAACAGATTCTGTAATCATCCATTTTACTTAAGAAATCGCTATAGTGTCGGACATTCGGTTCAAATGTTTGGATATTTTTGTGGGATATTCCCCAAAGCTGTTGATGCTGCTTGATTCTTCTGTCACTCCAGATCACGCGGGCAAAGATAAGTAAACCCAAAGCAAACAGGATCAGTAAAAAGAAGAAGATTGCTAAGTAGTTCTTACTAAGCCCTAATCCAGGGCTGATTAAAAGTGCGGTTACAATTGTACTTAGAGTAAGGAAGAATTTAATGCTATTTTCAGATCGTAATTCCTCACTTTGCTCGATTCGATAAAAGTGATCTAAATAATATTGATGAATTTTGATTTGATCTGCTGGGTTAAGATCAAAAGATGCCGGAGCTTCAAATTCCGAATTCATTTAGGCTTCTTTCTTTTTTATAAACTAAGATATGGGTAATTCAGCTTTTAATAATTGAACCGTACATCTCAATGCTTGAAACATTTTAGATTGTTTCAAAACCGATTTCCTTTAGATAATTATAGGTCGAATCATAATATTCTCTCTTCCTTGTCGGATCTTGTTTAGAACCATAAGGAATCACCATTACCATTCCTTGCCTTGCACGTGTGAGGAGTACTCTATAAGCATTCTTCAAATATTTTTTACGTTCTTCCTTTATAATCCGTTCCCATTTATTCCCCTTAAACGAATAAGTGTCCCATCCCTTTTCTGTATATCTGAAATCAGCATCCCAGGTAACACAAGTCCAATCTAATTCAAGACCTTGAACACCAAATTCTGTGGCGGCATCCTCCAAGTAATAAGATGAACGAACGTCATCTTTATCGTTTAAGAACCAAAGTACGGGGTTCAAGGGACTTTTTACATCTATAGCTAATGGTTTTAATCTCTCAGCTTGTGAGGAAACTATTACCCCAAATCTCTCGCTCCCTCTTGCTCTTTCTTTAAGCCACTGTTTTGCCTTGCACAAGCTTCTAGTTAAAATGATTGGATAGTTTTTTGATAATTCGTTGTAATGATTTCTGGCCTGTTCTACTTCAAAATCAAGTATGCATTTTACCATTTTGCTAAGATTTTCTGCTCTGAATGAACGCATAGATACTGATAAGTGCAGGTCACTGTTGAATGTTATATTCTCGTCTTTAATCTTTTCTAAAGAATTGTATAATGCATATTCTGAGTCCGTGAGATTATCAGGAAGATAAACTTTCCAGTGAGGAAAGGATCTTGCTATCGAACTAGTCCATTCGTAAATACCGGCTTCACCTCTGTTGATTTCCTGTCCACCTCCTACCAGACAAATAATTACTGCCCAATCTTTATGCCTGTCCAGGCAAGAAATCAAAAATTCAGGTTCAGACATTTGAAAATCGGGGATTCTCTTTTTTATTTTCATAAATGAGGCTGTCATTTCTTTTGTCCAGGCTCTCTGCGCCTCATCGAATATTGCAACATGATCCACCGGTGCTTTATCATCCCTTAGATATTCATCTCTGAAATGATGGACATTCTGTATAAATAGTTTAACTTCCTGTGAAGCATCTTTCTTGAATGACTTAATTCCCTGCAGCTTATCTCGTTGTAACTTGTCTCTGATCAAGGCTTCTCTGAGAATGGCAACTAAAGGTCCATTGCCTGATAAGAAAACACTGGTAACCCCCTTTTCTTTATCCAAATATTGAGTTGCTGCATTTAAACCAACAAGTGTTTTACCTGCACCAGGCACTCCTGTTATAAAACAGATTGATTTCTCTTTATTAGTTTTACTACGACTAATTATTTCATCAATAGCATAAGTAGTTGCTTGTAAATCCTTTGCACTGGCATCAGTGCGGGTAATTTCTTTAACACTGTGATTTGTATATAGCGAAATGGCAGCTTCAATTATTGTAGGTGTTGGAGAATAACATCCTGCCTGCCATTCATTAATGTTAATCCTTTTAGCAACGGAAAAGGATAAAACACGTTTAATTACAATATCTAAAGATTTTACGTTGCACTTAATAGGATAAAGAATTTGGTCATTCTGAGGGGTGAGGCATATAGTGTCATCAGCTGTGTTTGCTTTAGTAGCAATAAGGATAGGCGCAATTAATAATTCATGACTTGTTTCATGAAAGTTTTTCAGATCCAGTGCATAATCCATTACCTGATCTAAGGCAGATCGAGTGTATGTTCCCTCCCCTACCTTGAATTCTAAAATGAAGATTACATGATCGATAATAAGTAGTACATCTATTCTTTTCCCCATTCGTGGAACAGAGTATTCAAAAAAGATATGTCCCTGAAATCCTGACAATGCTGATTTAAGAATATTTATTTCTTCTTCCCAGGACAATCTTTGAAGTGCTTCGTAGGTGAACTGATTATTATACAAGATAATTTTGCATATCTCCTCAGTTGAAGAGGAGCAAAATTCTTGAATAGTAGCGGAATAATATTCCCGTTTCAATAATCAGTTCCTATGGATACTAATTTTCCAATACTGCCTATCGAAAAGTAGCATTATTCCGAGAATTGACAAAAAGATCCTACTTCAACAGAATATTCTCCGAGCACTCCTCCGCAATGCCGTCACCGTTCTCGATTATGAGGGTGAAGCAGAGCTGCTTCTTGTGAAAGTTTTAACAACTATGAATTGAATGAACCGGTTCAGGGAATCAAATATTTTTTCATCAGTAAATTTCTTTTAATTATTTTTAAGGACTGAAGGAGAAAATAAATGAACGCTGACTGGACAAAGGAATTCGCTGCAGCAATTACTGTTTGCGATATAAATGGTGTCATCCTTGATATGAACGATAAATCAGCTGATACATTCCGGGATAATGGAGGCGGGGAGCTGATCGGGAAAAATTTATTCGATTGCCACTCCCCTGAATCTGTCGAAAAAATCAGGCAATTGATATCAGACGGATTAAGTAATACCTACACAATTGAAAAGAATGGGATTAAAAAATTGATTCACCAGTCTCCCTGGTATGAGAACGGTAAGGTAAAAGGGCTGGTTGAAATTTCTATTATAATACCCGCTGAAATGCCGCATTTCAAAAGATCTTAAGATTATTGCTTCAGGAAAAATTAAAAATTGTGTAATTTTAATTATCAAAAATTCAATCTTTAGGGAAGCAATAAAATGGCTGACAACAAACAAGATCTACTTACCGCCGGGGCAATAGCAAAAGAACTTAAAATATCCGGTACTTCCGTAACAAAAGCGATACAGACACTGGGCTTAAAACCCGAAATGAAAAAAGGAGCCTGCAGTTACTACTCCAAAACCACTGTCCTGAAGATTAAAGCAGCGTTAAAGTAAGGGGCTCTCCCCGGGACTGATCAGCAGGTTTATTGTTGAGATGGTTCAAACAACTCTATTGGATTTCCGTCGGGATCATCCAATTGAATCTGTTTGCCGCCGGGACCAACTTCCATCTCATTTCTAAAATGAATCCCTTTCTGTTTGAGTTCAGTAATTGCTGCGGGCAAATCTTCCACTTGTAGAATTACCCTGTTCCATCCGCCTGGTTCCTGCTGTTGCCCATCCGGCATAATCCTGGAACCGGAAGCACCAGGACCACTAAGAATTAGTTTGAGATTTCCGGTAGATACCTGGCCAAATGCAGGCAGGTTTTTATGGTCCAGTTTGAAGTTCAGCATGTGCGTAAAAAACTCAATTGAGCGTTCAACATTCTTTACCTGGTATCTGACTCCCCAAAAAGCTAATATTTTCATCGAGGTTACCGTGAATTTATTTATAATGTCATTTTATACTTATTTGGAATAAATTCCACAATGTGTTTACTCACTTAAGATATGTATCGGCGGGCACCGGATATTAAATTTTACTTTATACTTATTTGGAATAAATTCCACAATGTGTTTACTCACTTAAGATAAGTATCGGCGGGCAACCGGATATTGAAATTTGCATAGGTTCCCTCACTTAAATATAAGCCTGATAAAAACTACCAGGCTTATTTAATTCAACCGGGAAACCCTTCAGTATTAAAATTCAGGATACGCAGGGAATAGATCCAAACCCATCCGTGAAATCCTTACATCGGGTAATCAGAGTTCAAGACATTTAATCCAACAGGATATTCTCCGAGCACTCCTTTGCAATGCCGTCACCGTTCTCGATTAATAGGGTGAAGCAGAGCTGCTTCTTGTGATACCTTACCTGGTAATCTGAATCGTACACCATTGTAAATGTATGCTGCCCTCCAAAAGAATAAACTACCGGGTTTGAGGAAATCCTTTCGATCAGGAATTTGTCTTCGTAGCCTTCAGCCGTGCTTTCGTAGTATCTTACAATGCCGTGGGCTGATACGGCAGTATTGCGCAGATCCTTTGGCAGTTCTTCAAACGGAGCAAAAGTTACCGTAACCTTATTCGGTCCCCATACCGTTTCAACAACAGGTGCGCGGAACAGCCGGTCAAACGGAGACAGTCTGAAGTTCGTCAGTTCAAGGTCATCAGGGACAAGGCTGAAGTTTATATGTGTTATTTTGTTCCGTGCGTTCTCTCCTTCTATATCGCTGGCTTCCCACATAGCCCGCATCTTCGGGTCTGAGTGAAGTTCCGGTGTGACCTTACCTAAAAACGTGAAAGTGTTTTTTGATTTTTTTAATGCGGGGGTCTGCTTTACTTTGCCGCGTATCTGTTTACCGGCAATATAAGGGGTTCCCATACGGTGCTTGACAACATAATCACCGATTTTACCATCAGGCATATTAAAGGGACTTCTGCGTTTGCGGGCCATAGCTCCTCCTGTTCTTTTGTTATGAATTGAATAGAATTTAGATCCAACTGTTTTTTTTCTCTCCCCGGTTTTTTTTCAAGAAAATTTCACATCTAAATATGTTATTTATTTAGAATAGTACCAAGATTGTATATGTATAACCCATACCTAAGCCATCTCTAGGCCATCTGTAAGCCATAAAACCGTACTTATGGCTTACAGATGGCTTACACATGGCTTACAGATGGCTTACAGATAAGCAATTATAAAGCAATTAGAAATAAATTTTTTTATTTCTTCTCATTTCGGTACAGGCAAATGCATTTGCTTAGGGAAACTGTTCATCCGTGAGATCCATTTGTTCGAACAGGCTGCCCTGAAGAACGAATATGCTTATCCTGCATCGGGCTTGTCCACTCCTTAGGATGTGGCTGAAGCGAAGAGATGGGGATCTTTTCGTTGAAGACTGGGGAAGTCCCGTCTGCAGCAGCTGCCCAGTGAGCATTCATTAGTTATTAAGTTTCCAACGTAGTTATCCTTCTTCTTTTCTTGACGCAAGAAAAGAAGCAAAAGAACATCGCGTGAAAAAGAATTGCTAAGAATTTGCTGTCGCTCGGTTAAGGAAAACAATTTCCCTTCGGGACTGTTTTCCTTCCCGCCTGAGGCGGGCCACCTCCCTCTGCAAATTCTCTTAACGCAATTCTTTTAAGGCGCAATCGCAATCTTTTTTAATGATTTTCTCCAGAATATATAAATCTTCCTTCGGATAACTTTTCCGAGAAAGGAAAGGACACTGAGTAGTTCCGAGTCATCGAGGAACGTATCGAAGTGCCGGGAAGCCTTTCCGAGAAAGGAAAGGACACTGAGTAGTTCCGAGTCATCGAGGAACGTATCGAAGTGTCGGGAATTGGCAGATATTGAAGTTAATAGTAGGATAGCCTGCCATAAGGCCGGCAGGCGGAATCAGATTTCGTAGCTCACGATCCGATACCGGCTCTCGTTGGCTGGAACCTCATAGGCGGATATGAGCAGTCGGTAGCAACCTCAGGAATGACAACAAACCGGACTTATAGCCGATCGGAGGCAAATATCAGGCGGTTAAAAAGCCGCAACAACAATGGATCCTGGGATACGGATACTGGATAAAACTGACTGGTGCAGGTGTGATTAATATTCCTGCCGGCGGCCCTTCAAAGATTGTTGCACCTGTATCAACCGAAGGCTTAAATAAGATTATTATTACCGATAACGTATCAGAAGAGCTATACTCTTTATGCAGCAGACAGCAAAGCAGACCTGTCCAGGGTGGATCTTACCCAATTTGATCTGCCACCATTGCCCCCGCAGGGAATGTTCGATGTCCGTTACTCAAGTCAGAGGTGTGCAGAGAACTTAAGCACGCAGCAGATAATTGAGATGACGGGTGTACAGTACCCTGTAAAGGTAAAGGCAGAAGGAGTAGGTATAATACTTTCCGATGAAACAGGAAAGGAAATCGCAAGACTGAAAACCGGAGAGGAAGTAACTTGTAATATATGGCAGGCAAGCTGTATGTATCAGCAGAACGTGCATACCTTTGGTATATTCACTCGAGCAGAATTATCCTAATCCATTCAATCCAAGTACTACAATTCAATTCTCAATATTCCTGAGGATGTTCAGAATATAAAGCTGATAATCTACAGTGCATTGGGAGAGAAGGTAGCAGAGCTTGTTAACTACGGGACTTCAGG
Source organism: uncultured Ignavibacteriales bacterium (assembly GCA_963764685.1). Lineage (GTDB taxonomy): Bacteria > Bacteroidota > Ignavibacteria > Ignavibacteriales > Ignavibacteriaceae > CAVXTT01. The sequence continues at coordinate 85,905 of CAVXTT010000021.1, read as the reverse complement.
CGGGTATCTATAAATCTCCTGGAACGCAGCCTATGTTGCTTCAGGTATATATATATATCAGCTGGTGACAGAGAAGTTTGTATCGACTAAGAAGATGATCTTCTTAAAATAACGACATTTGTCGCCTCAGCATTGGGTAAATTTACCTAATTGACTGAGGAGATAAATTGAAAATAAGAAGGACAGTACTAACAGGACAAAAATAAAATCTTCGGAGGGCGAGTTCATCTGAGAACTAGAGAACTCATATGAGCTCTCTCCGAAATTAAGTTTATTGATTTTATTGACAGCCAAGGATTGTCTTCTCCGGGAACATAACCTCCGTGAAGGGCAGATAGAGGTTACAGTTCTGGCAATACTTACCTTACAGGCGGCTGAATACAAAGCATGCTTTAAAATGTCATACGCAGACGCATTTGCCGCTGCACTGGCAAAAGTAAAAAAAGCCCACCTGGTAACGGGGGATAAAGAGTTTAAATCTCTTGAGAATGAAATAAATATTTATTGGATATGAAACAAAAAAATATTTATGCGGAAGTGTGATCCGGAAATTACTGGAAAGTCGGTCCAGTTAGTAATTATAAACATATAATAACCGTTCTATTAATTCTGGATGTAGCTGCCGGAGCCACCGAGCATTAAGGTAAGTGCACTTAATAACATCCAAACTAAAATTATCCCTGAAGCGACGATAAAAGTATAACCCCAATTAATTCCCAGAACCTCAGAGTAAATAACATCATTCAGCGAAATGCTTCCGGTAAATTTTTCATTGACATTATTTTCTACGATCCGGAATCCGCTCCCTCTTAATGAATCTTTATCTACGAAATAAAATCCATCGTTGAAGATATAGTGTGTTGAATCCTGCATCATTATTTTAATATGTCCCGGCTGCTCCTTTAACTCTTCCTTCGACAATTCCCTGTATGTATGACAGCCCCATACCTGATAAATGCAGGAAAAAATCAATAAGTATATTAAAGCTTTTCTCATATTACCCTTCCGATCCTTTGTGTAATCATCACTTTCTTTAAAGTTATTTTAAGGATTCTAAGGAGTTGTCATAAAATTGTAAATAAAGTACAGGTATTTCATTTCAATATTGGAGGTACCGGAAAAGGAGGAAAAGTCAAAAGCATTCGCTCTGAACCAGAAGGAGTTGGTTCAAGTACTGCCCCCGTTACTAAAATAGAAAATCCGGCACCAGTCGGGGAGGGTAATTGGACTAAACAAATTGCCTTTGGCAAAAATTTTTGTTTAATTTTCGGTTACGGTTCTGGGTATTTAACAGATCATTCTTAGGAGGTGGCATGAAAAAATTCTTCCTACTGTATTCTTTCTCTTTGTATTTACAATCAAGTAAAAGCACAGCCTGAACCTGATGATTTACTTCATTATGTCTGACAATGCTTCAGACACCACTTATCTGATTTTTGTACTGGATTCTGCAGTCGCTGACAGAGTTGGTCCCTGGCCGGGAAAAAATAAGTACCACCCGGGGCAGATAGATTTTTATGGCAGTTCCTTAATGTCTGCTGAAGTGCAGGCTGAATTAGATGCTTCTCCCGGGGAATATAACCTTAGTCAGAATTACCCCAATCCGTTCATTCCCGCTACAACAATAAGCTATTCAATACGTGAGTATACTAATATTTCAATAATACAGGACTATTATTGGTATTTCCTTAAAATTCTCTAAAAATATTTAGGAGGGCACAATGCATCGTCTTTTTTTAAAATTTTGTGGATCAATAGCTGTTATAGTTATACTCTGTTTAATTCCTTCCTGCAGTGACGGTGATGGGGGAACCGGTACACCGAATCCTGTTCCTGGAGATGGAATCAGCAGCCCGGATTTTGCATTCGCTGTTGGTAATGAATGGAATTACAATGGTGACGGCTATGATCCTTCAGGTAGTACAGGTTATCAATCCCATTCCACCATTAAGTTTAAGATCTCTTCCGAAACAAATGCAAACGGACTGAATGGATTCAATTTTTACTCATTAATAAAAGACTACCAGGGTCACTCGGAAGCTGAAGGGGAGGGATTTTTATCCCTCGAGAATAACGGGCTGTGGACTTTGGAAAAGCTTCCGAGCGGATCAACCAGCCCGCTTAAACTTCTCCCCCTTGGCGTAGCTTCAGCCACCATTAGATCGGAAACAGTCAACAATCAGTATTGGTGGACTAATGAAAATGCATCAATGAATGTTGATATTAGATTCCAGTACCTGGGAAAGGAAAACGTTTCTACCCCGGCAGGAGATTTTACCAGCTGCAAAAAGATCAAGATCATTTTCGACGTGTCACAAAGGAGTGATACCAATGATGTGGAAATATTTAACGGTAAAACCTGGTATGTTGAGTCAATATGGTGGCTGGCGTCTAATAACGGTTTAGTAAAAACAGAGACATCATTTAATTGCGTTATAGATTCTATCTTGGTCTGGGAGTGGGATCCCATAAATCAGATTTATATTTCCTACTATGAAGGAGTCTTTGAATATGCCTCAGATCATTTTTCCTTCAATTATCATAATTATGATGAAGCTGAAGACTTCATCATTTGGTTTAGCGAAAATTGTAAACCCCGGGTATCGGGTTTGAACTATTTTGGTAAATATGTGACCCTGTTAAGCAGCAAGAACTTCTGATGCGGCGTCATATATTTCTGTTTTTTATTCTTAGCGGGATACTATCTGCACAAGATACAGCTATTATCCCGCTTAGGGATTCAGTGATTGTTTATGGGAATACGGTTCCTGAAAGCGGTACCGATCTCAGTACCGTTAACTTAAACAAACTTGCCAATTTAAGTCTTGTGGTCTATGACCCTTTGTCATCTCTGAGTCTTTTAAACGCCAGTTATATAAGCGATTTCAATGTGCTTCCTCTACTGGATGGGGCCGATTACCAGGAACAGGAATTTTTAATTGATGGGGTCCCTTCTCTTTTTCCAGTCAGTTTATTAGGAATTCAAAGCGGGCTTAACACACTCCTGTTTACATCGATAAATACGAAACGATCTCTTTCTTCATACTGTTTCCGAAAACCGGTTGTGCTTAACGCTGAGCTCAACCGTTTTCAAGGGAAGGAAATTACAGCTGCTGCGAACCTTTCGAACCTCCGGACTGATAATCTGCTTTTCCTCCCTTTGAACAATTTGAATAGTAAGTTAATACTTGGATACAACCGGTCGCTTTTAGAATCAATGAAACCAGTTTATAAAAATATTATTAATAACAGCTATAATTTTCCCGCCTTCCCTGTTTATGAGGGTGTTCAGGCATTTTTAAGTACACATACTAATAATTTCCTTATAGACAATCTGCTGATGATCAATAAGGACAAGGGAACCGCAATAATAAGCGGTAAGGATTTTAACTTTAAGTCAAATGCATTTTCCTATGCTTCAAAGATAGGATGGAATTCCACAGCGTCGGTAAACACGCTAACATTTTATTATTTAAATGCAAAGAACAATATTGACTACCGCTTTAACCAGCAGCAGGGTAAGGTTTCGGGATTTGCCGGGCTTGGCATCATAACAGGGGGAGCTGATATAAACTCAAAAATAAGACTCGGTGAAGCCGGCAGCCTACTGTTAAACGGAGGATATAAATACGAATCAGGAAACTCTGCTAACGAATCCAGCCTTAATTCTGTTGACAAAACAACAGCTTATTACAGAATGCATTCGTATGAACTTGTTGCAGGATACGAAAGACTAATTTCACGGGAATTTATGATCTCCTCGTCAACCGGTATTTCATCGGGATCATATCAGAAAACAGGTTTCTCATATAACCTCGATGTTTTGCTGAATCCCCGGGCGGATCTGAGCTGCAATCTTGTTTTCGATTACAGAAGCAGTTTTATTCCGTCTAACACAGTATTTTATACATTTCAGAATTCTATCTGGGATCCGGCATCAACAAATACTCTGTACTTCATAGATCAAAATGATCTGCCGATAAAACCTGTAAAAACCCTTTCCATTTCTGCCGGCATATCGAAAAAAGATCAGTATGAAGCTGCTTCATCCGAGATTCAATTGCATCTCTTTTACAGGCAGGCTGCAAACCTGCTCTTTTCCGCGAATTACCCTCTCGAGGTAACATATTATAACACTGATTTTAGATTTAATCAGGACTATGATGCCGTGAAATATGGTGCTTCAATTGTTTATTCTCTTTCGTTTCCAAAATTATCTTTAACAAACAGGATATCAGCAGCATTTACGGACTGTATGAACAGCGATAAGGAAAATAATATTTCGCACCACGCTTTAAATTACAATCCTGTAATATTATCAGACCTTGTGAGCTGGCAGCGGGGAAACTTTAGTATAATGTCATACATTTCTTTCAGGATGGGAAGGTATATCTTCACCAGGGATCTGAAACAATACTATTCAGACTCGTCATACGCTTATTATATAAGCACAGATTTAACGCAGCAAGAAAACCTGAGTCCTCAGCTTAGAATGGATTTATCTGCTGATTATCTTCTATTACCCGCCCCGGTTAATCTGAGGTTTGGACTTTCGATTTTAAATGTATTTAATACATCCTTTGAGTCAAACCGCATTTATAACTTCAACGCAGAAAATCTTTCGCTTGAGGAAAAATCCGAATACATCAATCTGCCGAGGTTTTTTATTCTCAGCATAAATATTAAATATGAATTTAATTGAAGCGATATGGCTGTACACACTAAAATTTTCGCCATCAGGATGAAGGTTGAAGTTGAGGAGTGATTTGCGACGAAATCCCGTTAGGATCATACCTGCCCCCGGTAACAAAAAATAATTTATAATTTTTTGTCCAGCCAATGAATTATGTTCAGCAGCAGCTGTAAATTATGCCGTGCATATGGTGCATTCATACCAATCTTGTTATTGTTTGCTAACTGTGCACTGAACATAGCTGCTTCTCCCCATACAGCAATCCTTCCGTTTCCGAATTTTTTGATTGCACCCTGGCACCAGCCGGCTATGGGGATCCGGGGAGTATCATCTTTAAAATTCCAGGCTGTATCAGGCATAAGAGAAATAAAATTCTGATTAAAAAGCAGGACAGACAGTGCATCATCAGGTATGCGGAAAGCTTCCCCGGTAAATGAATAAATAGAATCAACGGATTCAGAAATATTTCTTCCATCGGTAACTGCATTTGTTAATAATGTTTTCTCAGTCCTGGTAAAAAGAGACGGATCCCCCATCTCTGTAGTATCAACGGCAAATCCATTATTCAGGTTAAATCCGAACCTGGCTGCCAGTTTTTCTGCAGCACCAGGGAAAGGCATATGATCTGCGATCAAAAAAAGTGATCCCCCGTTTTTTATCCATTCTTCAATCTCATCTATTTCAGTCTGCGTAAATGCAGAAGATACCGGCAGTACCCATTCTTCAGTATTTTTTTCATTCAGTGCATTTGAAATTACCAGTATCCCGGCATCTTTTAATGCTTCTTTTGTGAATGCAGCATTTATCGGCTTTACTTCATAACCATCCTTAGCAAGCACATCTGCAAAAGGTTTATACCGGCCGGTCATTGTATGAAAATTATTATGTCCTTCATCAATTAAAACAAGACTGCCTTTTCCATTCTCATACATAGCATATTCAATCCGGGGATTAAATTCAGGATCGGAAATCTGCTGAGCATATGACCTTGAGGGTATAAGCAGAATGTAAAGAAGGAATGAACAGACCACTGAAGCTAATAATTTTTTCATAATCACTCCAATAATTGTGATTAGAAAATATTAAAATATCCTTAAACAGTATATGGAAATTACTTGAGCGGTAAAATTAACTTATATCCCAACGAGTGGGGCTTGTCAGTCAGAAATACCAAACATTGTTGACTCGCAGTCATACGAATTTATTTTGATCTACAATATATATTTAGATAGTTTTTAATACCTTCAATTCTTCTTATGAGGCAGTTATGAAAAAGTTATTCTATACTCTTCTTTATTTCTCCATTTCTTCTTCTACTATAGCACAACAATACTACCTTGATCTTTATGATATTTATGCAGTTTCTCCTGATATGGTTTGGACAATTGGTCAGGATAAAGGGATTTATAAAACAACCGATGGAGGAACTACCTGGTATAAGCAGTTCACTTCAACGGAAACTCTTAACAGCATTTCATTTTATGATTCTCAATCAGGAATTGCAGTAGGAGCGAATGGAGTAATTGTTACAACCAGTAATGGCGGAGTTGTATGGAACAGTCAGTCCAGTGGAGTAACTGTCACTTTGAATGATATCTGCTGTATTAATCCTGATACGGCATTTATCGTGGGAGATTCAGGAATTATACTAAGGACAACAAACGGTGGATTAAACTGGACTCAACAGCAAAGTCAAACAACAAGTTCACTAGTTGATATAAAATTCAGGAATAACATGACGGGTATAATTGCCGGTGGAACTAATTACCAGGAGGGGAAAATTCTAAAAACCAATGACGGCGGAATAACATGGTCGCAGGTTTTTACAGATGTAAGGAAAATGATTTCAATTTCATGTTTAAGCGCCGGGAAGTGGATTGCCGCAGATATTCAAACGGAAATTTTTAAATCCAGTGATGACGGTTCGTCTTGGGAATCATGTTTTCCTTTCTCGTATACATATATGCCTTCAGATATGTATTTCTTTAATGACTTTAATGGAATCTGTGTGGGTGCAAAAAGACTTATACATCCTTCTGGAACCGCGGGATTTTTTTGGAGGACTAATAATGGAGGGCTTTCCTGGTCATTTGAATCTTTTACAGGTGCTATAATACCTGCAGTTTCTTTTTCCGGACAAATAGGATATTGCACAACTATTAATGATCCCACTCTTCCTCCGGGAAATACACTATTTAAAAGTTTTAATTCAGGTGCTAATTGGACTTCAATATATCTTCCGGTTGAATTAGAATCATTCAATGCTGTTGTATCAGATAGAGGAATAACATTATTATGGACAACAGCAAGTGAAATAAACAACAGGGGATTTGAAATTGAAAGGAGAGAAGACGATTCAGATTTCAGACCCATAGGGTTTGTGCAATGGAAAAGGAACAACAACTGAAATTCAGAATTACACTTTTTTCGACATCCCTCCTGAAAATGGAAAGTATTTTTACAGATTAAAGCAGCAGGACTTAAACGGAAACTCAGCTTATTCTGAAGTGCTCACCGTAATGTATGAAGTTCCGGGAACCTTCAGACTCAGTCAGAATTACCCTAATCCCTTTAATCCCTCAACAACAATAAGCTATTCAATACCTGAATACACCAATATTTCAATAAAGGTTTTCGATATCCTTGGCAATGAAATAGAAACACTTATCAGCGAAGAAAAACCAGCAGGCTCATATGAAGCCCTGTTTGACGGGACTGAATTAACAAGCGGGGTATATTTCTATAGAGTGCACGCGGGAGACTTCATCAGCACGAAGAGAATGGTATTGATGAAGTAATACCGGTTATTTCTTTTTATATTTCAATCTATGGCGTGAACGTAATTCCTTTTGGGGTATGATATAATGAGTTTCTTTTTATTGATAGGATGCTGAATTATGGCACTTCCATACATCCGGGGGCGGGCTATTTAGCGACCTCGTTTCTTCGTCCGATCACGGAGTTGTCACTTTCCGGTTTCTCAAAATAGGTTCAAATCCTGCCTGCCTAATGCAAAGACAAGTTGTTTTTGTACTTTTTTAATGTACCACTGACGAGTAACTAATCCAAAATTTCAAAGAAGAGTAACTAAAAAGGCAGCTACTTTTTAGCCTGGAAGAATTCTAAATCCTATATTTGTTATCAATTTTATTAACTATCTCAGAATATACTGGTAAGTTTTCGCCATTCTTCACCATACTATTAATAAAACATAGCAGTTATGAATATTGATAAAAAAATTTTAGTCAGACTTTATTTATTATTTATTCCTGTTACTTATATTTCTTACCTTTTCCACGAGTTTGGGCATTGGATAGTAGGAGAGATTTTAGGTAATGATATGGTATATAGTCTGAATTATGTTTGGCCCAGAGAGGGACATTATTTAAATGAAAGCCATAATTTATACGTAAGTATAGGTGGACCTGCATTTACGATATTGCTGGCTGTGGCCTCTCTATTAATTTTAGAGAAATATTCAACAATGTATGCCTACCCGGTTTTATTCTCACAATTTGTACTCCGTTTTTTTTCTCTTGTCTTTGGAGGATTTAGTCAGCAAGATGAAGCCAGAATATCTTCAATTATGGAACTCGGTACATATACAGTAGGAATAATTATTCTGATAATATTGCTTCTAATTGTTATAAGAGCGAGTTATAAACTCAAGATAGATTTAAAACATAATGGTTATTTTTTTACAGTAAGTATTCTGAGTGAACTTTTGGTAATTGCAACTTATAAAATTACTGGTCTGTAATAAGAAAACGGCCTCCTGCAATAAGAATAATTCACCTGATTGTAAGTATGGCCGGGAATGCGGTAAACTCCTGAAGGAGTTAAGTTGTATTTTTATTTCACTCTAAGCCCCACGGTTCGAAACCCTGGGCTAATTTCCATACGTGTCCGTAATATTCGGAGGGGAGGAAAAAATTTCCTTTTATTTTGGACAGGTCAGTGCTGTCCAAAATAAATTAGAGTTTAGATAAAACACTTATTATTGATTGAAATTAAACAGATTCCTCTATTCTCTAAATTAAACCCCCAACTTCAAGCAAATAGCTCACGGTTTCTAACCGTGGGGTTGAATAAAAACAAAATTATTCTTAACCCCTTCAAGGGGTTTACCAATCTTGAATATATAACCAAGGAAAAGTACCTGATAGCGGTGGGAGGCAGAAGCTCAAAAAAAATTGATGAGTAATCCCCGTTCGGGAAAGTTACGTTTAATATTCAATGGCAAACCCCTGAAGGGGTTGACGTGTATATATTTATCCCCCTTCCCCACGGTTAGAAACCGTGGGCTATTAGAAACCGTGGGCTATATGAAAATCGTGGGCTATTAGATTATATGGAAACCATGATTGGGCTATCTGGAAACCATTATCTGATTCTGGTATTTTGGACAGATATGGGACAGGTCTGATGATTAGCCTGATTTTCTCCTAATGTAAAATTCTTTGTTAAATATTTATGATATTGACAGCAATTTGACAACTTTTAACTAATTCCTTTTTACTTTAAGGCGGTCGACTTACATAAATCCCTTATGGTCCTGTTCTCTAATAAAAAAAGGAGTACCGGAATGAAAAAAGATGAAGCTTATGTAAAAGATATTCTGGCACTGGCAGGAGTTAGAATCAATGGCGACTGTCCCTGGGATATAAAACTTAAGAATGAAAATTTCTACCGGAGAGTACTAAGCCAGGCATCGCTAGGACTTGGAGAATCATATATGGAAGGCTGGTGGGAATGCGATGACCTTGATGAACTTTTCTTTAAAATACTCCGGGCAGATCTTGAACATAAAATTGTACCCCTGAAACTTATTTATATGGTTCTCAGATCAAAAGTCTTAAACCTGCAGACTAAAAAACGTGCTGCACAGGATGTGGGCTATCATTACAACCTGGGGAATATACTTTATCAGAATATGCTGGATAAGTATATGACCTATTCCTGCGCTTATTGGAAAGATGCTGGTACACTTGAGCAGGCGCAGGAAGCAAAATTAAAACTGATCTGTGATAAGATCTCATTAAGGCCTGGAATGACCCTCCTCGATGTCGGCTGCGGATGGGGAAGTCTGATGAAATATGCTGCAGAAAATTATTCCGCAGATTGTACAGGAATTACACTTGCGAAGGAGCAGGTGGATCTTGGAAGAGAATTATGCAAGGGACTTCCTGTCGAATTTATTCTTAAAGATTACCGTGAGATCAGCGGAAAGTACGACCGGATCGTATCTGTGGGAATGATAGAACACGTCGGATCAAAAAACTACAGGAGATTCTTCAGGATAATGGATGATCATCTTAAAGAGGATGGATTATTCTTACTCCATACAATAGGCACATTAAATCCGAAAACTGCATCCGCCGATCCATGGACTGATAAATACATTTTCCCCGGGGGAGAACTCCCCACTGTGAAAAGGATCGCCGCCGCCGCTGAAGGATTATTTGTAATTGAGGACTGGCATAACTTCGGAAATGATTATTCTAAAACCGCGAGAGCCTGGTTTAGTAATTTTGACATTAACTGGCATAGGATTATATCTGCTCATTATGATGAGAAGTTTTACAGGATGTGGAAATATTTTCTTCTAAGTCAGTCAGGTGCCTTCCGCGCACGCAGAAACCACTTATGGCAGATTGTATTTTCAAAAAAAGGCGTCCCTGGGGGATATATCTCCATTAGATAAATAAACGGGCTGAGCTGCTGAATTACTAAGAAAACCTGCTTCAAAAGAATCAGGGTGCCTGCAACAACTCATACGAATAAATTTTCACTCCAGATATATCTCCTGGGATAAAGAAATTTGCTTACGTGCATCCTCATTTCCATCAGATAGGTTTTCATTAAGTAATCCTACAGTAACGCGAATTGTTAAGAGTACATTGTGCGAGTTAACACAATTTATTAGTTTAAAATTATGGAAGGTGGACAGACAATTATTAATCATTAACATTAAAGAAAGGAACCCTGTTTATGTCAGTAAAAGATGAAATTAGTGAAGCCTCGAAAAAGTTCTATGCAGGATTGAATAGTATGGCGAACGGGAAAGTTAATGCAATGACAGATGCCTGGCCGCACGATGGTTCAGTAACTGCTATGCACCCAATCGGCGGCAGGGAGATCGGCTGGGAGGCAGTTGAGAAATCATTTAATCAGGTAGCTACTGCCGCTTCGGAAGGGAGGATAGAACTGAAAGATCAGTTGATCCGGGTCTTAGGAGATGTAGCATATGAGATTGGAACAGAGTATGCACAGTTCAAACTGGCGGGACAGGAACTCAAGGCTGAGGTCCGTGTTACAAACATCTATCAGCGGGATGGTAAAGGATGGAAGATCATCCATCACCATACAGACATTTCCCCGGTGATGGTAGAAGCTGTCAGCCGGTTAGTATCTGAATTGAAAGGCTAACATTTCGATAAGCAATCAAATCGGGTTGAGGATCCCGTGCCGCTACAAAAGTCAAGTTAAGGAGCGCAACGACGAAATCCCTTTAGGATACTGCCTGCCTGCTGAGGCCCGCGCTACAAGGAAAAGCCTGATATTCACTATCGGGCTTCTTTATTTTAAACGGGATTATACTTCAAAACTTATTTGACCGGGAAGTTTTTCTTAAATGGTAATTGCTTATTAGACATTAACATTCTTAGTTTAGAGAGTTGTTTTTAAATCTTTTATTCCCGGGGCAACCATATTAATGGTACATCGAATAACACCAATCATACTTAAAACTGACCATTGGGAATTTTTAACCTCCTATCCTTTAACCTCTTTTTATTGAATCAAGGAGTATGAATATGTATTTATTTGAATCAATGAGTGGCATTAATCCTATTCAGGTATCAAATAACCGGTACTTTTTTTTCAGTATTAATCTTTTGAGGGTCCTGACAATTATTATATTTATTTTACTACCAATAGATGGGAACGCCCAATGGGTTGCCCAAAATAGCGGGATAACGACACATCTTAATGGTGTTTATTTTATTAATACCCAGTATGGCTGGGCGTGTGGCGATAATGGAATAATCATCCGTACCTCTGATGGAGGAGACACCTGGGTTCAGAAAACTACTGGTGTGAATGTCCGTTTAAACGATCTCTATTTTCTTGATGAAAATTACGGTTGGGTCACGGGTAATAACGGAACTGTATTATACACATATGATGGAGGTGGAGTTTGGTGGCCAGCAGTGACTCCGGGACCCGCTAATATTTATTATATACAGTTTATATCTCCGTACGAAGGATATGCATCAGCGGAATACGGGGTATTAAAAAGTACAGATGCAGGTGAAACCTGGAATAATATTTATTATGCTCAGGAAGGTTATTTTATTATGCTTTGGAGCTCTCCATCAACAGCTGTTATGTTCTGTTCAGGGAATGATTTTACCGCACATAAATTTACAAAAGATGGCGCTGTTACCTGGAGTGGATTTGTGTCGGATCCGGCACCGGCTATAATGGATGTGTGCGGTTATAAAAATGATTCAATTGCTCATTACTGGGGTGTTAATTTTTTAGGCAGTGTACTTCATATCAGGGATGATAATTTTATTGAATATAGCAGCATTCCCATTGCCCAATTCCTTACAGTAACAGTTGAACCTGGTTACAATCCTTTAAAGTTATGGGCTGCAGGTGCTCAAGGGTTAACTGTTACGTTCCAGGATTCCGGACGGACCTGGGTAAATGTAGAAACCGGCACAGGAGAAAATATTCACGAAATTTATTTCCCGGAACAGGGCGTGGGCTGGGCTGTAGGCCAGGCCGGAACTATTCTTAAATATGATATCATTTCCGGCATAGGAGAAGCAGTCAAAACCCTTCCGGAGGATTTATCAATATCAGACCCTTACCCCAATCCATTTAACAGCAGCACAAAAATTAATTTCAGCGTGGGTGAAAATAAAAAGTATTCAATAGTTGTTTATAATTCGCTTGGCGAGAAGATTAAGGAAATTGCCAACACCATTAACCAGGGGGAAAACTCAGTAACCTGGGACGGGCGGAATGCGACAGGAAATAGCTGTCCATCCGGGACATATCTGGTACTACTTGAAAGCGAAAATTATCAAGTCTCTAAAAAAATATCTTTGCTGAAGTAATATTTCCAGAGATATCCATATAGATTTATATAGAAACGAAGTGTTGGTTTTATAAGATAAATTTCAAATGAGCTGAATACCGGATTACAAGATCTTAAATGGTTGGGAAAAAATTTGCCCATGATATGGATCCATCAGTCTTATTTCTCTTAACAAATATTTTAATTATAATTAAGTCCCTTGCCTGACATAAGTATCGCATTTTTGAAATCAGCTGAATTCATATTTATCTTTTTCACTTTTGCGGTATCAACAATCATTACCTCGCCATAATCGGTATCAGGAGTTGAGGGGATAAAGATTGTAGTTTTAGAATCCAGGCTTGATACAATCAGGCAGGGTTTAAGATAATCACCTATTTGAACAACTGCTGGCTGGCGCTCATCTTTGACCGGCTGAAGCTTGGTCATCATCTTTGCTTTATACTTATTATAATTAGGAACATAGATAAGGACTGAATTTTCAATCCATTCCTTAGCCCTGGTAACAAGTGTAAACCTGACCAGCAGCCCGCTTATATAAAATATTATCAGTAACAGGATTGTTGTAACTACGGGTGCAGCGGCTTTACCGCCAATGCTGGTGAGTCCCAGGATCTGTGCTATCTTGGTTCCAAAACCAAATAAGAATGCATATATTTTTTCTATTAGCGCAAGTATGATAAACACAGGGATGAACAATATTATTCCTGAGATGATAGTCCCCTTAAATTTTTTAATTCTCTCGCTCATAATTCCTCCTTATAGAATGAGTGGTATCGGATAAATTCAGAAATGAGTTGGCTCACAGATCATTGCACCTGCAATAATCGATGGTAAGAAGATATAATTGCAAAATTAAGTAGTAAATCTTATTAGACAAAATGTACTTGAAACGGTTAAAGACCTGATCTTATTTCAATTTAATATAATAAAAACTCAGACAAATAAAAGACCGCTGCAGGTATTCCGGCTTAAACTGCTTCAGAGATATGGGATTCACTTTTAAGTGGTGCGCCTTTTAGTTCTTCAGAGATTTCAGGAAACTTCTGAGGAGCATCCTCTTCGTAAAAATTAAGATGGGTGTTGAATTTAAACTTAAATTAATCTATAGTTATTCATAGCTTTTGTAATAAACTCAATATGAGCATAAAAAATTATTACATAATCACGATTCTATTTCTCCTTGTATTTATTTCTTTATCCTGTGAAGATTCAGATAAAAAGAATGGTGAAATAAGATCTGCCGAAGACTCTGCCGATGCTGCAGAGTACAGCGATGCAACTATAAAAGAATTACTCCCTTCATTTTTTTTATCTCCCTTAATTATTAAGGTAGGTATGGGTGATTTTGACGTAATGCTAGACCGGCGAATAATCCGGGTGCTTGTCCCTTACAGCCGCACGTTATTTTTTAACGACAAGGGTATGGAGAGGGGAATTACTGCAGAGACAGTTCGTGAATTCGAGTTGTTCCTTAATCAGAAATACCGGAGTAAATTAAATAAGCGGCCTGTTACAATAACCATTATTCCGACACCACGTGATAAGTTAATCCCAAGTGTTTCCCAGGGACTTGGTGACATTGCAGCCGGCAATCTTACAGTAACGGAATCGCGATTAGAGAGAGTTGATTTTGTAGCACCTCCTGAATTACAGACTGTTTCTGAAATCATACTCACACGAAAGCAGGATGGGTCGATTGCCAGTGTGGAAGACCTGTCAGGCCGGACCGTTCACGTTCGCATCTCATCAAGTTATTATGAGAGCTTGCAAAAGATAAACGAGAGGTTCGCACAATCCGGTATGCCAAAGGTAAACATAATTCCTATATCCGAATATCTTGAAGATGAAGATTTAATGGAAATGTTAAATGCCGGGATAATCTCTATAATAGTAGTAGACGATTGGAAAGCAAAAATGTGGGCTCAGATCCTGGATAATATTATAGTAAATGAGAATATCGCAATACGCACAAGCGGTAATGTCGGCTGGGCATTTCGTAAAAACAGTCCATTGCTTTCTGCTGAGTTGAAGGATTTCTACTACAATTTTGAGAAAAAGCGGGGTGCTATTCCGTATCGCCTTGTAAAATATTACAAGCAGGTAAAACAGCTACAGAATCCCACAAAACGTAAGAACTGGGAACCGCTACCAGGAAACAATCAAATTGTTTGAGACGTACGGCGGTAAATATGAATTCGATCCTTTGATGCTGGCGGCGATGGGTTTCCAGGAGTCACAGCTTGACCAAAGTAAGCGCAGCCATGTCGGTGCAATTGGTATTATGCAGTTAATGCCGCAGACAGGTGCGTCGATGAAGGTAGGCAATATTACAATAACAGAAACTAACATACACGCAGGAACCAAGTACCTGAAAACACTTATGTCGGAATATTTTCAGGATGCACATTTCGACGAATTTAACAGATGTTTGTTTGCTTTTGCTTCTTACAATGCAGGTCCTAACAGGATTGCGAAATTACGCGAGAAGCTAAAAACCGGGGACTAAATCCGGATGTCTGGCTTAAAAATGTAGAGATCGTGGTTGCAGAAGAAGTCGGCTGGGAGACAACGACCTATGTTCGTAACATCATTAAATATTATTTTGCCTACAAGCTAATGACTGAAGTCAGTGAAGAGCAACAAAAAGCACGAAGTGAGTTCGATCTGAAGAAAGATTAGTTCGAAATAAAGGTATTCGATATCCCCGGCAATGAAATAGAAACACTCGTCAGTGAAGAAAAACCAGCAGGCACATATGAAGTCCTGTTTGACGGGAGTGAATTAACAAGCGGCGTATATTTCTATAGCATGCAGGCCGGAGACTTCATCAGCACGAAGAGAATGGTATTGATGAAGTAATACCAGCGCCATAAGGTTATTTCTTTTTATATTTCAATCTACGGCGTGAACGTAATTCCTTTGGGGATATGATGTAATGAGCTTTTCTGAGTATTGCACCTTGTGTGCGGTTAAGGTGATCATTGATCTCTTTTTGTGACAGAATTAAATAATTCTTATACAGATATTCTTTCTCGGCTTCAGTCCATTTCTCATACTGCTTTTTTTGTACTCCCAGGAACGATGCCATATTAGTTACGGAGCTGAAAGAACGGTTTAATTTTTTAGCAATATCTGCAGTTACCATATTCTTATAGTTCCTTTTCAGGAATTCAACTTCTTCTTTTGTCCACTTTTGGGGATTTCTTCTTTTAACTCCAAGTACTTTAAGATGAGACTGGACTGTATGTATTGAACGGCCGAGTTTTAATGCCATTTCCTTGTTGGACATCCTGGGGTAATTCTTTTTAAGAAATAGATCCTCCTCTTTTCTGTAGCTTAATGGACGTTTAATATTCAGGCTCTTAGCTTTATGTTGTACTGAATATTCGGAGTGGTCTATTTTTTCAACTATTTCCTTCATTGTAAATTCCCGGAGAGGGTATAGGATCCTGAGTATATTTACCTGTTCTTTTGTCCAGGGTATATGTTCTTCGGTTTTTAATTTTAACCGGTTTGCCATATGAGAAACAGCATGTGCACTCCTGTGTATGCTCCTTCCAATGGATGCGCAAGTTTTTATGCTGTAATTTTTTTTAAGAAATTTTATTTGCCATTCAGACCATAACTCCTCTCTTATATGATACAGCTTCAGCATTATGGCTTTCTGCCTGACAGCATCAGGAGCACGCTTAAGGCGCTTTGCAACATAGTTTTTACCTTTTTCCGGATAAAACTTTTTCAGGATTTCTATTTCCTCCGGTTTCCAAAGCTGGGACATATAACTTCCTTTCTTTGAGAATAAAAATAATACTTTCCTGATTTAATATCGCCAATTCCCGGCACTTCGATACGTTCCTCGAAGGCTCGGAACTACTCAGTGTCCTACTTCGATACGTTTCTCGAAGACCTGCCTTTGCCGACAGGCAGGCGGGAACTACTCAAATTAACAGTAAATTCTTACGCACGGTTGCTGATTAGCCCGAAGGGCGTATAGAAGCATGTCCGAACGTTTTTATATGCCTACCCACCCTCTAAACCCTCTTGCGGCGTAGTAAGAGATTGCACCGTTGTGATACTTAAATACTGTGTTATAGCGGCGGTCGCCGAAAATGGCACCACCTAATTTTCTTATGTCGGAAGGGGTTTTTAACCAGCTTGAGGTTTTCGTATCGAATTCCCCTAGTTCCTGCAGCTCCCGGTACTGGTCTTCGGTTAAAAGCTCAATGCCCATTGAAGCTGCCATATCCATTGCTGTACCTTTTGGTTTATCTTCTTTCCTGGCATCAAGCGCCTCACTGTCGTAACAAAGACTTCTGCGCCCTTTGGGACTTTCCTCAGAGCAATCCATAAATATGTATTCTCCCGTCTTTTTATCATAACCAACAACATCAGGCTCACCGCCGGTTCTTTCCATTTCATTGATCGACCACAGTTTTTCAGAATTAGCTTCCAGCTTTGCCTGTACTTTTGACCAATCAAGACCTTTATGACGGTTCAAGTTTTTCTCAAAACGCGATTTCAATACTTTGAGCAGCTCTTCCCGCTGCTTTGATGATAACTCCTTTTTAATCTAATAATCTTGTTCATAATTTTAAATTATCCTTATTGAATATGTATGACAAGTTGTATTACCGTTTAATTTAATTAAAAGAAAATAATAAAGAAATGATAGATTTGGAATGAGACAAGCTTTATATAGAATAGTCCGGATATTTAACCGGCCTGTATTTAATTTATCGTAATGCCCGCCCTTGGGCTTGCTAGTTACCTTTTTGTAATCAGATGAAATGTATTTATCGGATAACACTATCCAATGGGCAGGAAATAAGAAGTTTGTATCAACGAAGAAGATGAATTGGGCCTTATTATAATTATTGATTACTTATGATATTTTTTGTAAACTTTGAGAACAAATTCATAATATAAAATCTCAATGAAAACGAGTTTTTTAGCTTCTTTATTGCTGATAATGAGCTTGCTAAGTTTCCCTGTTTTTCCTCAAACAGAGAATGATACAACGTTATTAGGCTTGCCGGGAGATAACCTGGATCTTTATGCCGTACTGGATCTTTTTCAGAAGTCAAAGACCATTGAAGATTTTGAAAAATCATTAAATGAAGAAAAAACAGGAATCAATAACCTGGATTTGAATCTGGATAAAAAAGTTGATTTCATCAAGGTTGTTACAAAGCAGGAAGATAAGGATTTTACATTTATACTCCAGGTTGACGTAGCAGAAAAAGAGACACAGGATGTTGCGGTCATATTAGTATCGAAGGATAAAAATGACAAAGTTACTATGCAAATTGTAGGAGATGAAGATTTGTATGGTAAAGATTATGTTGTAGAACCTAAAACCTCGCAGTTACTGCTAATCCCGGGTATACCGGTTCCGAACCTGTTACTGTTACTGTGCGAGTCAACCACAACTGTTGTAGTGGTTGAATCAGCACCAATCGTGCAATATGTGTATTCACCTGCTTATGTGCCCTATTATCCTCCTTATTATTACGGATATTATCCGCCCTATTTTGCAGCTTTTACAGTAATGGCAGTTGGCATTTATCGTCATAACAATTATTATCACCATGGTGGTTATATGGCGGTATCATGGTAGGACATACCAGTTGTGGTTCATAATACAAATAATTATAATAATTACAATAATTCCAGGAATAGTTCCAATACCGTGAACCATAATAATGCCAACGGTAATTATAATAGGAATAACGTTTCAAATAATCAGTCAAGGGGACCTTCGAACACGATGAATAAGCCGACGACTAATCAGTCAAGAGGACCTTCGAACACGATGAATAAGCCGACAACTAATCAGTCAAAGAGTCCTTCGAACACAATGAATAAGTCGACAAATAACCAGTCAAGATAATTCGAACACAATGAAGAAGCCTACAACTACTCAGTCAAGAGGTCCTTCGACAGCATCGAGGAATCAGTCAAGAGGCAGAAGACGATAATCAACAGTATTTTATAAAAATTATGCAATAAAAAGAGGCTGCCCTGAAAAGGACAGCCTCTTTTAAAAACATATTCATCGTCTTTTTATTCAAGCGGCATATCAGAAGCACTCATATCCCTGACGCAGACATATTTCCCGTTTCTTTTTTCAAACAGAACCATATAATTTCCGGTATTAACAGCAGTATTAGTAGAGTCAACTACTTTATAATAGCCAATCTCAACCACCTGGTTTCCATCATTTGATACGAAAATTTCGTTAGTTGTAAACGATATTTTATTGGATTTGGTAGTTGGATCCAGGTCTGCCATTAAATATTCTAAAATTGCTGTCTTGCCAACTAATGGTGCTCTGTTTTGAGAAAAGGTTATCGCATCATCTGCATAATAACCTATATTTTTTGCTATTCCGGAATTGTAGGTCTCAGCAAATTCATTTTCCTTGGCTTGAATTTCTTTTTTTATTTGTTCTTTGTCAATTACTACAGCTGGTTCCGGGTTTTTTGTATTACAGGCAAGTATTAAAGACATCAAATAAAATAATAATACTCCATTAATAATTTTGGTTCTCATAATTATGTTTGGTTTTTGTTTAACTATTAAGAATTTAACCCCAAAATAAGAAATTTAGTATAAAAAAAGGGAGCCGAAGCTCCCTTAAATTTTTACTTCATCAATATCATTTTTTTAACGTCGATAAAATCTCCGGCCTGCAGTCTGTAGAAATAAACTCCGCTGGTTAATGCACTTGCATCAAATTGAAGCTCATAAGATCCGGCAGGTTTTACTTCGTTAATCAAAGCCGCAACCTCATTACCAAGTACGTCGTAAATATTTATTGAAACAAAAGCATTAGCCGGCAATTGATACTTGATACTTGTAACAGGATTAAAAGGATTAGGATAATTCTGTGAAAGTGAATATGCCGACGGGGCAATTTCAACTTCTATAATATTCGAATATTCAAAACTGCCGTTAAAATCAACTTGCTTTAATCTATAGTATAGTTTTGATGCTGCAATATCCGACACTATATCTGAATAAGAATAATGCTGGGGATCCGATGTTGTTCCTTTTCCTTCTTTGAAGCCAACCGGTTTCCAATTAGTTCTATCAATGCTTCTCTCAATTTCAAAGCCGCGGTTATTTAATTCTGTTGCTGTCGTCCAGTCAAGAGTTACAGCATTTGGACCAACGGAAGCTGAGAATGAAACAAGTTCTACAGGAACGGCTGTTGTATCGACTATTTTACTGAAATAAACATCCTCTTCACCATTAAATGTGGCTGCCCATGCGAGGTATGCACAGGTGCTGTCAGAAATCATATGGAAGTAATCACCCATCTTCTGCTGCTGCGGCCAGCCGACAAGAGAATTAAAATAATCGGATAATCTTTCATTAGGCGACCAGGTTATACCTCCATCTTTCGAATTTGAGTAATACAAAGCCGATAAATTATATCCGGGATTATCACGTGTATCCAGCCAGACTACATCGATGCGTCCGGTCGGGGCAACCGACATTGTTCCGAACCATTGATATTTCGTATTACCGATATCAGTATTAATTCTGACAGGTGAACTGAATGTAAGACCTCCGTTTGTACTGCGGGCAAACATTACATCAAGAGGATCAGAATTAGAATTCCGTTCTACAGAGCACAATAAGTAAACGTTGCCGTTATAAGGACCTCCGGAATTGTCAACCGCTACATTTGTTTGTCCTCCTAATCCGTCAGGATTAACCGGCATACCATATGTGATAGAACCATCCAGATCTACAACAGTAGCCATACTCCAGCTTATTACAGCACTTGAGTCAGCATTTGTTGATTTTGCTACCACGAAATCCCATCCGATAGATCCGCCTACATAAAGATCTCCTCCGGGTCCGACAACAAGTGTACCCCAGGAAGGATCCTCGGGGATTGTAATACAATTTTCGAAACTTGCACCGCCGTTAGTCGAGCGGGTAAAAAAACCAGGATAGCAAACACTGTAGGAACTGGTCCAGTAAGCATAAATATTTCCTGTCCCGGAACTGTTTATTTTGTCAATTGTCATCCATTGTTTGTCTCCCCCCTGAGCAGAGGTTCCGGTATTCCAGGCCGATCCCCCGGTACTTGATTTAAATACCTTGCACATATATGTCGGGCTGTTTGTTAAGCTGTTGTAATAAAAATTTCCATCAGCATCGCTGTCCAGCACCGGATCTGAACGGAATATACCAGGCTCGATAACACCCGGAAATGTCCAGTTCTGTCCACCGTTTGTTGTATAACCATATCCGGCCTGGCGGAAGTTATTATTAATTGTATTGAACTGCCGCCATCCTATAACCATCCTGTTCGGGTCATTCGGGTCAACAGCAATTGAAGGTTCATTTGCTGCATCCCCAACTATGTTTAACCCGTTAGCGTCAACATTTACCTGCACAGTGGTAATGCTATTCATTGTATAACGATAAGCTGGCGATCTTTTCTGACTTTCCCTTAAGTCGGGGATATAATCATCATCTTTAACTTCGTGATGCGCTTTTGGGTCAGGCGGTGTGCTTTTTTGCTGGGGTAAAATAAGATCAGGTGAAATTAGAAAAATCATAATCAGGAAAGAAACTAACCTGATTATATTATTAAATCTCCCTTTGTCAAATATGCGGTTCATACTTTCTCCGGTTTCTCCAAATTGGATTTGGAATTTTAAAATTTCTCTATTCTAATTTACGAATAATCTTATTGTTCTACTTTAAACTCACAATTCATTTTTGTGGTATTAAACAGTATCCTGCCTTCCTTCAAAGGGACAGTAAACGGCGGCCGGATCTATAAATTGTTAAGAAAGGGTAGAAGGGGGGAAATTAAAAAGGACTGCCCATCCGCCTTAGTATAATCAATATTTGTACTGGGATCCGATACTCATGCGGACCCCGGAATTTTTTTCTATCTGATATTTATATATCAATCGAATTATATCATAACATTCGCCGAGCAGATAGAAGGCTTGCCGACTTTGTCTTCGAGGATCAATGTCAGGCAAAACTGCTTCGACGTAAACACGCTTTGTGCCATAGGGTCCCAGTCAATCTCGAATATATGCTCCTCTCCGTTCCGGTAAGGTATCCTGGCAGAGCACACATCCTGGAAAAAATGGGACTTGCCAGTGGGTGCTTCGGGTTTACGCGAGTGCCAGTATAAAATACCATGTGCTGAAATAAGCGGATAGGTTTTCTGCTTATAATTAATCCCAAAAGGGGGGAAGGTAAGCGTAAGCAGCTCTTCACCGAAAACCGTTTCCGGGATCCCCGGCTGGAACAGATTTTCGAATGGGACAAGTTTTAGATTGTCTAAATTCCTTGCCGAATCGATTATATGCCAGTTTATATGCTGGATCTTATGCCGCGGGGTATCTCCTTTAACTTTTGTCCCCTCCCATATCTGTCTCAGAAAGTAATCTCTCTGAATTGCACTGGTGAGAGGTGCAAAAAATCCGAATTTACTGTTGTTCTCGTGTACTACCGGTGAATCGGTGAATGAATTATAGATAGGTTCAGTACAAATATACGGCTTTCCTTTTCGTACCTTGAAGACAAGTCCGTTGAGCTTTCCTATAGGCATACCAAACATGATCTTTTTAAAACGAGCCATGATGATCCCCCTTTTTGAATGATGATGATGATTTGAGAAGTGCTGAATGAAATTTAAGAAATTGTTCCACCTTTTTTATTTCCTCCTGTTTTTTTGCCTAACTGTTTCGGAATTTTAATAATTCCGGCACCAATATGCCTTAATATTTTCAAAAGACAAAAATTTAGCACCTACCCGTAATGTATCCGCAGGGTACCTGTTATCTAACCCTCAGATTACCCCATTTTTGAGGGGTAGATCAGGGGTAGATCACGGGCAGATGACGGGTAGATATTATAATTTTAGTAAAAGTTTTTTACAATGCCGGCGAAAATTTTTGATGGTACTGGTCGTTGTGGATTTTAGGCAGGCGGCTTCGGTTAGAATAAAAGGGATTATTCATCGCTGTCTATCTGTACAAAGAAGTTTTTAGATATTTAAAGAGGCGATGCCGGGATCAGGGGATTGCCGTGTTAAGATTTCCGGCTTTCAGCTTTTCATTTCAGCAGGAACTGCCAGTTCCACCAGTTGTGATGAAACACCGGGAATCAGGGCAACTTTTCTTGCGATTTCTTTATTGTCCTCCGGCTTGCCGACAAGCTCAAGAATAAGCAGTCCGGTATCCGAACAATTATCCAAAACACCGTCGTGAATGCCGAGCCGTGTTTTAATGTTGCAGCCCCAGGCTGTAAGTACCTGCTGTACCTTTACTGCAGAGTCTTTTCTTTTTCCAATAAGTATTAGAAGAACGGTTTTCATATTTTCCCCGGATAATAAATATAATTTTGCTCTTTAAAATAAGAAATAAGCTGGAACTTATTTCTGTATCCTCGTTGATTTATTTATCATGAAGATGGTTTCAATATAAAATATATAAAATGAATATTGAGATGTTCAAGATCGTGTAGATGTTTCCATCCACCATGTTCCAAAGTATTCCTTAGCTCCAGAGGAGCGGCATATTGATAGTATTTTGGTTGCATAATGATTTAAGTCCCATCGGGGCGACATCCTGAAACTTTTAACAGCCTCAGGATATCGCCCCACAGGGCTATGATCCGGAGTGGGACATTTTTCTTCTTTTCTTATTCCCCATTGATTATTTCCACACCCCGTTCCAAACGGGGTGCTAGAGAGACAATATTGTCAGATGGTTTATTTTTTACTGCCTCTCAGGATCAACCGGTTCCAAACCGGTTGAGGGCAATGCCAATTGAATTTTATTTTCTTGAAGCTTCCTTCAGGATGCTTATCTCTGAATGAAGTGCAAACAGAAAAATGCAGCACAATTGTCTCGCTAGCACCCTGCTTCCTTAGCTGGGTGAGGGATGATGAATGGGTTTAAAGGCAGTACCCTGCCAGGATGATGAATGGGTTTAAAGTAGGATGATGAATGGAAAGGTTAATAATATACCGGGAAGGGTTGAGATTATTTCAATGCAAATCAATTTATTTTGCTTCCTGGGTGAAAGAGAAGAAAATATGTTTATAATAGGCCGGAATAAATTGAAATAATATTTATATTTTACCAAAGGAATAAAATTATTCATCTAAAAGGGGATTTAAGATGTCGCTTCATTCATATTCTATTTGTTACACACATTTTGTATTTACCACCCTGAATAGAGATCCGGTTCTTAATAAAGAAATAAGAATTCTTTTATCCGGTTACTTTGATCAATATTCGAAGGAAAAGAAAATTTATCAGAAGATTAATTTTGTAAATCAGGAGCACGTACATATGCTGATAAATTTACCCACAAATTTATCTGTAGAAAAAGTGATTCAATTATATAAAGGCAGTTCTTCCTATTGGATCAATAACCAAAAGTTTTTAGGAGATAAATTTTATTGGGAAAGGGGATATGGTGTATTCTTCGTTTCAGGGTATAACGTCGAAATGGTGTCAAGATATATAGCCAAACAGGAGGAACATCATAAGAAAATATCCTGCGAGGAAGAATTTAAGAATTTATTGAATATGAAAATAAAGATTAAATGAAATTTAAATAATTATTTAATTGTGAATTATTTCCCGCCCCGTTCCAAACGGGGTGCTAGCGAGACAATATTGTCAGATGGTTTATTTTTTACTGCCTCTCAGGATCAACCGGTTCCAAACCGGTTGAGGACAAATGCCAATTGAATTTTATTTTCTTGAAGCTTCCTTCAGGATGCTTATCTCTGAATGAAGTGCAAACAGAAAAATGCAGCACAATTGTCTCGCTAGCACCCTGCTTCCTTAGCTGGGTGAGGGATGATGGATGGGTTTAAAGGCAGTACCCTCCAGGAATGAATGGGTTTCTTCATTTCAGGGTTTCTTATTAAAATATAATTAACAATGAATTCTGAAACTGACTAGGATTGGGCAAAGCAATAAGCTCAGCGGAGCGATATATTGATAGAATTTTGATCCCTCACCCTATTCGTAAATCATCTCCTCCAGGAAGAATGGAGCCCCGGCATTTTTGATAATAATAGTCTGGGTTGAGAAATTTCTCTGCTCACCAGGTTCAAGGCGATCGATTGATGCTTCAACCGGTTTGGCATCTAATTTATATTTCAATATAATATTGGTTACCAGCTTATCGCTGATATTTTTTACTGTTCCCTGGATGGCTCCGTAAGTAGGCGGCGCTAAAACAGGAGCTTCAATATCCATGGAATTGTTTGTCGTTATAAATTTATCAGCCTTGATCTCCAGGACCTGTTTTTCCTTAATAAGGTATTCGTAAGCAAAATAGCCTGCAGCCGCGATCAAAATTACTAACAACAGCTTTTTCATATATTCTCCTTGATAATTCCCGGAAGATTATTAATCATTTAGAGAAACTGCTATAACTTAATAACATTCAGTTAATCATTTATTAAGTTTCTGATAAAATTAAAAGAATTTTATATCAGGATGTTATTCTCCTAAGTTCTGTTTTTAATTTCTTAAAATTCTCCTTATCGTAACCGGAGTGCCCGGCGGTCATAATATTCAGCTTTGAATTTTTTAATGCTGCCTGCAGCCGGAATGCCTGCACCGGGGGGCAGATAAAATCAAATCTTCCGTGGACGATAGTTGTCCTGATATTCCTGATCTTATCAATATTCTTCATAATGAAATCGTCCGGTAAAAAACAATTGTTCTTTATGAAATGCGCTTCCATAATTGCAAGAGATTTGTAGGAGAATGTATGAAGTAATTCTTCAGTGCGCTCTATTTTTCTGATGGTATAGAACGACATTTCATAATATGCCCATTCATATGCATACTTCTCACTGATTTTTTTATTCTTAGAAAGCATCTGCTTCAGGTAATAGTCGGCCGGCTTCTCTCCTTTTTTCACGTGACTGGAAAAACGCTCCCATACATCCGGATAGTATTCTTTTATTCCCCCGGCGATATAGTGGTTAATACTGTATTTATCGCAAAGCCATATACCTCTTAAGATAAGTCCTGCAACCCGTTCTGGATTATGAATTGCATATACCAGTGCAAGAGTGCTCCCCCAGGATCCTCCGAATACATATACCTTATCAAACTTTAAATAATCCAGGATCTTGTTAATATCATTTACAAGATGCTGTGTAGTATTATCCTTTATCGAACCGAATGGTTTGCTTCTTGAAGCTCCCCTCTGATCGAAAAGGATTACATTATATCTCCGCTTATCAAAAAATGATTTATCCTTATCCGAAAAGCCGGCTCCGGGTCCCCCGTGAAGAAAAATAACAGGAATACCTTTTGGATTGCCGTAGAGTTCAAAATAAAGTTTGTGGTTTGCGGATACGCTTATATACCCGTTTTTATAATATTTAACATTGGTGCTTTTTGCCATAATCTTGTATTAACCGGGTTATTATTAAAAAATTATTTTCCTGAATTGCGAAGGATGGTCAGAGAGAATTTCGAAGGTAAAAAAATATTAAAAAAACTCTCTCTTAATTAAAAGTAAGGATAATTAAGATAATGCTTAGAAACAACAACGGCATCAAAACTTTACATAAACCTTTTGGGTGATTGCCCGTTAAATATCAGGCAGCCTTTCAGAGGTCTATAAGACCAGAGATTCTTAAAAATTTGTCCTGTTTCGAGAAATGTCTCCAAATAATACTTATAGGTTAAAAGAATGACTCATTATATTTCAATTTTAAGCGGGGGGTGAAGCTTTATACAGGGCACAGTATATGTATCCGCCGGCGTAAGGGTAAGCGACCCGGTAATAAAAGCTATTTTCAATATTACAATCCCGCAGGTGGTTTCGTATGGTGATTAAGACAAGGACTATATTCAGCAGACTTCAGGTTAAGAAACCTAAGATGAGCGTCAATGAGGCTGCAGACGCTATTTTCCAAAAGCTATTTAAAGAAGAAGTATATCGTGCCGGTGCAAGGATAAAGGACCGCCTGGCTGATAGTCACAACGCTGTAAGAAGGGATAAATTAAACCTGATCCTCATCTCTTTGTTTGTTTTTATCGTAGATCATTCAGCCTCTTCTGTATTCGGTCAGCGGAGAACTAAAAATAAATTTCTGAATGCTTTTTACCGGCTCCTCAGGCAGGAATTCAGTGAATACTATGATTTCATAATTGAGCTCTCACAGAAATTTGCTAAGAGCTATCGAAAGAAACCTGGTGAACCGCTTTTGGGACTCGGGATCTGCTTTTCAAATTGTATAAAGGAAAAAGATAAAAACGATGTACTGGCTGCTATGGCCGGAACCACAGAAACTGCAAAGAAAATCAGGCTCGTTACCAATTATTACCAGGACCTGAAACAAGAGTTTAGATTTTAACAGGGGATCTTTGTTTCTGATGCCCTATAACACTCATATCTGTCCAAAATACCAGAATCAGATAATGATTTCCAGATAGCCCAATCATGGTTTCCATATAATCTAATAGCCCACGATTTTCATATAGCCCACGGTTTCTAATAGCCCACGGTTTCTAACCGTGGGGAAGGGGATAAATATATACACGTCAACCCCTTCAGGGGTTTGCCATTGAATATTAAACGTAACTTTCCCGAACGGGGATTACTCATCAATTTTTTTTGAGCTTCTGACTCCCACCGCAATCAGGTACTTTTCCTTGGTTATATATTCAAGATTGGTAAACCCCTTGAAGGGGTTAAGGATAATTTTGTTTTTATTCAGCCCCACGGTTAAAAACCGTGGGCTATTTGTTTGAAGTTGGGGGTTTAATTTAGAGAATAGAGGAATCTGTTTAATTTCAATCAATAATAATTGTTTTATCTAAACTCTAATTTATTTTGGACAGCAGTGATAACACTTACCTAAATTGTTGGGTTGTCTGGTAATAAATTTTATTCTATTTAACTCAATAATTATTTTTAATAATATCTACTATTATTTCTTATTTTCCTTTTGTAATACCTTTCAAAATATTTTTATCGGATGGATTTAATGAAGCAGAACTGGTTTGTAAGGAAAGGAATTTTATTTTTCCCGGTAACGTTCGCCGGCTGGATTATTGCCGCTGCTGCTATAATATATTCTATTTATCTTTTTATTGATATAGACAGCCGCTCACATTCGGTAAGTGATACATTAATTAATTTTGTATTTAATGCATTCCTGGTTGCACTTGTTTATGAAGTTTTAGCTTTTTTTTCAAGCGGGAAGAAAAATTAAGTTATATGCCCTTCTCCTGATTTATCCTTTTATTTTATATTTTAATAAAAACTATACTCCGTTTTATGAAAAATTATTCCCTGCGGGTGTGGAACGTCTTAAAAATAACGGTACCTGCAATAATCCTTATCTACCTTATTCTTCTTATTCCTGAAAATGATGCTCCTCTACCTACTTTCCCTGAAAAACAGCCATTTGTATGGAATCAGGATTCTGTATGGCTTTCCCTGGAAGGAGAGTTCCTGCAGGCTAAAAATAATAACCGCATGTCTGCAATTATCAATTACACAGACGTTATTGAAAATCTTTTGAATGAAATTAACCTCGAAGAAATTGAACCCGGATCGGAGAAGCTGCTTAAATTAGAGAATGCTTTCTTCGATGCTGCTCCGCTTGCAGGAGCTTACCCTCAATATATAAAAGATTATTTTACACTCTATTCGAAAATGCGGCATCTTATAAAAAATAAATCAATCTATTGGGATATGAATGACCTTAAGGCAAGGTGTGCAATTTACCGCCTGCTTTACGGAACAAGAGCTGCAGTAGAAGAGATTATGCTGCAGAATAGCAGCGAGACTTTCCCCCCGGAGCTGATGGGTTTCCCGGAACCGTCTATGACACCAAACGCAGATATTCTGGGAGTAAATATCCATAGCGGCGATATCCTTGTTTCAAGGGGAGGGGCACCTACATCTGCCCTGATTGCAAGAGGGAATGACTATCCTGGAAATTTTTCACATATAGCCCTGGTGTATGTTGATGAAAAAACTCACCTGGTTTCTGTTATAGAGTCACATATAGAAAGGGGAGTAACAATATCATCTCTTGAAGATTACCTTGCAGATAAAAAATTAAGGGTAATGGTTTTACGTCTTCGGGCCGATCTGCCGCAGTTAAAAGCAGATCCGATGCTTCCGCATAAGGCGGCACTCTCAGCTTTAAATGATGCCCGGAGCCGGCATATACCATATGATTTCGAAATGAACTACAAAGATCCTTTAATGCAGTTCTGCTCGGAAGTTGCTTTTGCCCCTTATAATAGACTGGGAATAAATTTCTGGAAGGGGATATCAAATATCTCATCACCGGGAATTGTCAGATGGCTTTCATACTTCGGTGTAAAATACTTTGAGACTCTTCAGCCTTCCGATCTGGAGTATGATCCGCAGCTTACTGTAGTTGCAGAATGGCGTGATCCGGCTACTCTCTATAAGGACCATCTGGATAATGCGGTAATTGAAGCAATGCTGACCCGCGCTAATGAAGGGAAGGATATTGAATATCCTTTTTATATGCTGCCATTTGCAAGAGTGATAAAAGCATACAGCTGTATTTTGAATATTATTGGTTATGAGGGAATCATTCCGGAAGGGATGAGTGCCGCTGCTGCCTTAAGGAATGAGCAGTTGAGTACAGATCACCATAGAATAAAAATACTGGCAGAAGAGAAGGCAGCAGGTTTTAAGAAGAGGTATAACTACACTCCCCCATATTGGCAGCTTGTAAAGTTTGCAGGGGAAGCTGTTAAAGAACTTAAATATTGACAACACAGCCTTCCTAAAATGTGGTAATGGTAACTTGCAATTTTTAATCAGTAATTTATATTGCGGCGCCATCTCTAAATACTATTTTATTCAAAGTTATTAAAGGATCTGTTATGCAGAAAATAACCCCATTTCTCTGGTATGATACCCAGGCAGAAGAAGCAGTTAAGTTCTATACTTCAATATTTAAGAATTCTAAGATCGGCAGCGTGGCACGCTATGGAGCAGGACAGCCAGGACCGGAAGGTCAGGTTATGACGGTGCAGTTCTGGCTTGACGGCGAAGAGTTTACAGCAATTAACGGGGGTCCGATTTATTCATTTACTCCGGCAGTTTCATTTGTAGTAAAATGCAAGGATCAGGCTGAACTTGATTATTACTGGGATAAACTTTTAGAAGGGGGAAAACCGGAACAGTGCGGATGGCTTATAGATAAATTCGGCTTATCCTGGCAGATTATACCGGAAGCTCTCTCAAAAATGTTATCAGGCAATCCTGAAAAATCAAAAAAGGTAATGGATGCCGTACTAAAAATGATCAAGCTTGATATTAAAACAATGGAAGAGGCATTTAATAGCTAACCTGCTTGCGGTTATGCAAGTACGATAGTTCGATGGTACGATAGTTACGATAGTTCGATGGTACGATAGTTCGATGGTACGATAGTTCGATGGTCGGCTGAGGTTTTATTTAAGGACCGATTAGATATTTATATTAATAATACTCAGTACTTGATTTATTATTGTCCTCATTCCATCTCAAAGCTTAAACAGTTGTCAGGCAAAAAATATGGTAATTTACAGCAGGAGAAGTTTTATTACTTTCATAAACCATTAAGAAATAATTATTAATACAGGTGGATATGAAAAAGAATTTACAATCATTCGTTACTGCTCTTTTTATAATATTATTTTCTGCTGCTGTTCAGGCACAGTGGTTCTGGCAGAACCCCCTGCCGCAGGGAAACGAGCTGAGGGCAGTTGTTTACTTAACTGCATCTAAGGCCGTTGCTGTTGGTGTGGGCGGAACAATAATTCAAACTACCGACGGCGGGATAAACTGGACACTCAGGGCAAGCGGCACATACAATAATCTCCTTGCTGTCCGCTTCTATGATGAAAATACAGGTGTTGCTGTTGGCAATTCAGGCACTATAACAAGAACTACAGACGGGGGAACTAACTGGGTTATTCAATCTTCAGGAGTTACAAATAGTTTGTTTGGTGTGGACTTTGGAGATTCACTGAATGTATATGCATCAGGGAGCCAGGGAAGAATTCTGAAATCAACTGATGCAGGTATAACCTGGAATATTCAGGCAGCCGGAACGGGCAACGCTCTTAATGCAGTTTATTTTACAGATGCGAATACAGGTACTGCTGTTGGAACAGAAGGTGTTATTATTAGAACAACTGACGGCGGAGTTCAATGGACACCCCAGACAAGCGGTGTTGGGAATTATTTAACTGCTGTTTATTTCTCTGCTGCCGATACAGGTACTGCAGTTGGCGACGGTGGAACTATATTGAGAACAACGAATGGGGGAGCTTTGTGGACTCCGCAAACAGGTAATACTCCTGCATACCTTGGAGCTGTCTGGTTTTTAGATAACAGTACAGGAACCATTACAGGCGACGGCGGAGTTATATTAAAAACAACAAACGGCGGCGCTGCCTGGGCAACACAGCAAAGCGGCGTTACACTTTACCTCGGTGGCGTTTCCTTCCTTGATAAAGAAAATGGACTTGCAACAGGGGATGCAGGTAATATATTAAAAACAACTAACGGGGGAACTGCCTGGGTAAAGCTTTCTTCCGGATCAACACATAATTTTTATGCAGTTTACTTTACTGATCTGCTGACAGGTCTCGTTGCAGGACAAGAAGGAACAATCCTCAGAACTGAGAACGGCGGAAGGAGCTGGGCAGTTCAACCTTCAAATACTAATCAATGGCTCTTCGGATTAACATTTATTAATGAAAATACCGGGTATGCCGTAGGGAATTTCGGCACAATATTAAAGACAACTAACGGGGGTGTCAACTGGGTAGTTCAGCCAACAGGTATAAACAATATTCTTCAAAGTGTCTCCTTTCCTGATTCAAATAACGGCTTTGTTGTCGGGGACTTCGGAGCATTGCTTCAAACAACTAACGGAGGTGCCGAATGGATTAATCATTCGATCATAACTAATGACTGGCTGCTTGACGTTCATTTTACAGATGCCGACAATGGAATTATTGTAGGAACAAACGGCTCTATCAGGAGAACAACAAACAGAGGAGGCAATTGGACATTAATACCGGCTGGAACAAGCAGCACTCTATATGCTGTAGATTTTTCAAGTCCCGCCACAGGAACTATTGCCGGCGGGGAAGGAGTAATTCTCAGGACAACCGACGGAGGGGAATCGTGGGTAAACCAGAATAGCGGTGTCCCTTCATTTCATCTGCTGGGAATTGATATGCTTGATGATAGTACAGCTACAATAGTGGGGAGTCTTGGTATAATTTTAAACACCACCGATGGAGGAGAGACCTGGGTGGAAGATTCAAGGATTACAATAAATGACTTAAGGAGTGTTTATCTGACCAATGAGGAGAATGGCGGCATTGTGGGATCTTATGGCACTGTTTTAAGAAAAACTGATCAGCTTACCATTGCAGATTATGATCGGCAGCTTCCGTCAGAATATTTATTGTCGCAGAATTACCCTAATCCTTTTAACCCTGTTACTACAATCAACTATTATGTCCCGATTCAAAGCTTTGTAAAGTTGGTTATATATGATGCCCTTGGAAGAGAAGCGGCTGTACTGTTGAATGAAGAAAAGCAGGCGGGCAGCTATAGTATACAGTTTAATGCATCTGGATTGCCCAGCGGAGTATACTTTTACAGACTGGAAGGAATACCCGGTGCGTCAGTAAAAAAGATGGTGATATTAAAATAATGTTGACGGGAGCTGCGGCTCCCTTTTTTTACCTGAAAGGGGGATCGTTTATTCCTGAAAGAGATAGTGCGATTTTTATTATTTTAAGCCTTCAGTAAATTAAGATTATTAAGGTATTCAATGAAAGTACTGGCAGCAGTGCTGCTTATCCTGACAGGTATTGATTCGTTTGCTCAGGTTGAGCCGCTTGTTTCGACAACATTAGTTTTTAATGACGGCAGGGGTAATGTCAGGAGTCTGCGCTTTGGAGCTGATCCTATTGCTACAGATGGAATTGATATTATTTTCGGCGAATCGCTGCTTCCTCCTTTCCCGCCTGCCGGTATTCTGGAGGTTCAGTTTTATCTGCCGACAAATAACTTCAGCGGTGAGGAAGCCTCCTACTGGGATTTCCGGCAAGGGTCCGATCCGGTTACGGGCACCCGGGAACATAGAATCAAATATCAGAAAGGGGAGGGAGATTCTGTTATTATCAGCTGGGATTTCCCCGAAACAATAACAGCAAGTCTAAAGGACATGTTTACCGGAACTTATGTAAATGTTGAAATGACAGGTACAGGGAGTTATGTTATTACAAACCCCGGTTCCTTTACTACACTTAAGTTAATTGTACAATATGATAATACTACAGGACTGGGATCCGATATACCGGAACCCGAAGAATTTAAACTCCTGCAGAATTATCCCAACCCGTTTAATCCCACAACTACCATCTCTTATACTTTAGCAGACAGGGAATGGGTCTCACTTAAAGTATTTGACCTTCTGGGCAATGAAGTGATGACTTTGGTCAATGAGGAAAAACCTGCAGGCACCTATCAGGCAGCATTTGATGCGGGTAACCTGAGCAGCGGAATCTATCTATATCAAATTACAGCAGGGGTATTCAGCGATAGCAGAACAATGGTTCTGCTTAAATAGAAAAATATTTTTAAGTTCTTAGTTCCTGAGAAACATAAGAGAGATCAGGAACTAAGAAAATATTTTACTTTATCATTCCCTGGTTTTTCTTCTCATTCTTCTTTTCTTGTTTGGCGGCTTTCTTTTCCTTCATACTTTTTGAAGGCTGTTTCTTTGATTCCTTCTTGGCACTTTTTTCTTTACTCATAAATTTTCCTTTCTAAGAAAAAAACAACAGACAATCATAAATATTCCTGAGGTAAATAAAAATAGCTCCTGAAGATATTCTAACCGGGGATTCAGATGGTATAGATAATCCAGAATACTGAAAACAATAATAACTGAATTCCTGCAAGTATCAGAAATCTTTTCTTTGTCATTTTAAATTGCGGGAAGGGGATATGGATAAACCTATCCTTTCCTCCTATCATCAGGAAAAAATCCCAATAGACAAGCCAGGGAAGCTCATCAGGGAGCCACTTTCTATAGAAAATATATTGGAAGACATAATACAGCAGGTCTTCAAGCCAGAAGATCAGGAAGCCGGACAGGTAGAGGGGATTTATAAATGAAAGGACTGCCATCGGAATAAACCAAATTGCGGTAATCTTCAGATGCCAGTTATTTTCGTGCAGATATTTCGGATCTATCTTTGAAAATCCGTATCTCTCAATCGCGATGCACTTTTGAAAATCCCATACTGCTGCAACGATGTATAGTAATGAAATAATGACAGGCGGTGCTGAATCAATCAGAGAAAATGGAGATGACATTTTTTCCCCTCAGGTTAAGGAATCAGATAATACAGAAGTTTCAAATACTATCAGCCGCCGGATACTTTTCTGAAATGATGTCCGTATATCGCAAACAATATTGCAAGCGAGAACAATTGGGGCTTGAAGATCAACGACCAGAAGAATAATTTCCAGTAATATATTCTCTCCTCACCGATTACTCCCAGTTTACCCATCGACCGGAACAGGGCAAGCAGGTAGCCTGCATTAAAATGGAATACTTTTTTCTTTCCCGGTTCGAATTCTTTCATAAAGAGCATTACACGTTCATAATAATGTTTCGGTGAATATATTTTCTGCAGCACTTTTCTGTATCCTTCGAGCAGTACTTTTGGATCCATACGGGGAATAAAATTTATTGAGAAGTCGGTATTGTTTCCTGTGAAATCCGTTAACATCCTTCCTTCAGTTTCGAGTCTTTTCTGAAGCCTGGTACCGCGGGGAGCATTAAGCAGTCCAACCATTGCAGTAACAATTCCGCTTTCCTGGATGAAAGCAGTGATCTTATCAAAAATAGACAGCGGATCGCTGTCGAACCCTACAATAAATCCTCCCTGTACTTCCAATCCAGCCTGCTGAATTTTCCTGATACTGGTAATCATATTGCGGTTCCTGTTCTGCGATTTGTTGCACTCCACTAAGCTTTCTTCATTGGGCGACTCTATGCCTACAAATACTGCTTCAAATCCGGCATCCACCATTTGCTTCATAAGCTGCTCATCATCAGCCAGGTTTAGTGAAGCTTCTGTATTCAGATAGAAAGGACTTTTTCTCTGTTTCATCCATTCAGCTATAGCAGGAAGTATTTCATTTTTAAGTTTTACTTTATTACCGATAAAATTATCATCAACAAAAAACACAGGTCCCCGCCAGCCGGTATAATACAAGGTATCAAGCTCTGCAATAACCTGGTCCCTGGTTTTGGTACGGGGCTTTCTACCATAGAGGACAGTAATGTCGCAGAAATCGCAATCGTAAGGGCATCCTCTTGAATACTGCAGATTCATAGAGGTATAATTTTTTAGTTTCACCAGATCCCACAACGGGAGAGGGGTACCTTCAATATCGGCCCAACCGTCGCTTGTATATTTATGCTTCGGAGTTCCTTGTTCAAGATCTTTGAGAAACAACGGAAGAGTGATTTCGGCTTCATTTAGTACAAGATGATCTACGTGATCGTAATATTCTGCACTGCTGGTGAATAATGGTCCTCCTGCTACAATTTTAGCAGAGAGCTTCCTGCATCTGTCAATAATTTCATTAGCGGATTCGCTTTGAACAGACATTGCACTGATAAAAACATAATCTGCCCATAGAATATCTTCATCAAGCAGACGGTCTGCATTAGTATCAATCAGCTTCTTATTCCATTCCGAAGGGAGCATTGAAGCAACAGTTAATAATCCTAAAGGAGGAAAGCTTGCTTTCTTTGAAACAAATTTTAATGCGTGCTTGAAACTCCAGAATGTATCAGGGTATGCGGGGTAAACGAAAAGTATGTTCATATGATTCTCCAACGAAATATCCTTTATGAAGGGATATCTCTGATTAAATGCAATTTAAATGTACGAATAAAGAAATCAGAAAGAAGTGCTATTAACCTGATTAAGGTTATATGTGCTAATTGGAAATGATCTGAGGAAAGAGAATATTCCAACTTATTATGAGAAAGCCCTTCTTCTCAGAAGGGCTTTTACCTGATTACTAAGTATTAATTTCTTGGTACTGTTCTGAGCCAGGTATTATATTGTTTCTGTTCTTCCATTCTGCACGACCAGATAAGCTCATCGTTATATACAGTTATATCAGGACAACCATCGCACATATTCTGCTCGCCCTTAACCGTAAAGTCAACCGGCTGTATGAACATAATAGTCTGCAGGTGTGCTTTTCTGAAAAGCCTGAGTGGATTTTTAAGGAAATTTACCAATGCTTTTCTAAGGCCCTTATCAAAAGGCCACAGCAGCAGCAAAGTTGTTCTTCCCTTACTGCTCAGTTTAGGGGATGCGTATGATAGGTATGTACCTTTAACAAAATGGTGTACGATCATCATTAATTCAAGGAATTTAGGTCCCAGGTATCCGTATATTTTATCTTTGGTACCAATTCTTTCAGTTAAAAGCCATTTATAAGAATCAGGTTTAACAGTACCATTCAGGTAAGCAGCGGGAGTAAAATCCGGGAAGTATTCGCGTGCTTTTGCAAGCATAGTGGTTGAAAGGATTTCTATGTTTCTTTCCTTGTCTGAGTGATACATAATTTTATCCCAATCTACCTGTGTTTTCCCGGCATACCAGTCAAACGGCAGATTAGGAATAACATGTCTGAATGCAATAAAAACCATCGTATGCACTATATCAATATGCTTGTGTCCCCATTCGATCATTGCCGGCAGATATTGAAGAGTATCCTCATAAATTGTAGCATTAAAAGAGCAGGAAATACCTCCCTCGGCGGCAAGCATCTTCGCGAAATGAAGTCTCAGTTCATTTAATTCAAGCTCATTCTTATCTTTCCACTCACCGGGTCTTCCTTGCTTGCTGTCGATATGAAAAGTAAAACCATAAACACCAGCTTCTTTCAGTTTCTTAAGGAATTCTGGAGTAAGAGCTTTGCCGTTTGTATTGATTATCGGTTTCAAGCCTCTTTTTTTAACATCAGCTACTATCTCAAGTATATGCGGATAGAGGAGCGGATCTCCTCCTGCAATTGAAATACAATCAGAATTTCTGAGTTTTTGAAAAACATCAAGATGGTGTTTAACTTCTTCAATTTTTAAGTGTGAATCTTTTACATTATCCCGGTAGCATCCGTCGCAGCTTAAATTGCATTGTGCTGTCGGTTCAAGCCAGGAGATTGCATTATCGGGAAGGGTCCATGGGAGACGATAGAGCTCACGATGATTTATTAATTCATTCTGCATAGTACTAATAATATATCCTTTCCTGAGTAGGTGTCTCGAAGTCATTTATTGAGACATTTGACTGGTTCTTTATTCGCCGGATAGTTATGCGGCGCTAAGAACCTGATTAAAATTCAATCTTAAAATTCACCATTTTTAATGTTATAATCAAGAAGTTCACCATAAAAAGCCTGTTCAAAAAAAGCAATTCTGGTTACTTTATTCAATCATTTTCTTTATACTGGAATATTCCTTTGTCTGGAGAGTATAGGAATAAACACTAAGGAAGTGATCCTCTTTGAAATTTACATCATTATATTCCTGTCTTCGTAATAAGAGTCTGCAAATAAACCCCCAGGCAATTACACCTGATTCTGAGAAGATCTAAGCGCGCTCTAAAAAAAATTCTTGTTCAATTTGACCAAAGTGAGAAAAAATTAAAAAAATTTCTTACTAATTGCTTTATAATTGCTTATCTGTAGGCCATCTGTAAGCCATCTCTAAGCCATCTGTAAGCCATAAGTGCTGTATTATGGCTTACAGATGGCTTAGAGATGGCTTACGTATGGCCTTTACATATGCAATCTTTGTACTATTCTTTATAAATAACATAGTTAAATGTGAATTGTTCTTGAAAGAAATGGGGGAAAGAAACCAGGATTAAGTAGATTAAGGGCTATGAGATTGCAAGGCTTATTAATTTTCGAATAAAAGAGGGAGGGCATTTCAACAGTTGGGATATACACATCAAACCGGATAGCGACTTGAAGTACGAAGGAAATAGCAAAATAAGGATGGAGGCTATCCAACTTGATAATTTACTGCCTATTCATCTTCACTCACCCAGCTAAGGGAAGCAGGGTGCTAGCGAGACAATTATGCAGCATTTTAATGTTTGTACTGCATTCTGAGATAAGCATCCTGAAGGAAGCTTCAGGAAAAAAATACAAGGCGTTGCCTTCAACCGGTTTGGAACCGGTTGATCCTGAGAGGTAGTAAAAAAAAGACCATCTAATAAATGTGTCTCGCCAGCACCCCCGTTTGGAACGGGGTGTGGAAATAATGCACAATTTTTCGATAGAAAGCTGGCAGATAAATTAGTGTAGTATGGGGGATTGAAATTGAAAAAGAAAAAAATCTGTCCAAACCTTGAATTAAGAACCAGGAACTAAGAACTGCTTCAACCATTATTCTTATGCTTATTTCTATTTTATTTTGGAAAGCAGTGAGTAGGGGTTAACCCTAAATCCCTCCTGGATGATTTCCTTCAAAACAACTCATTGTTCGAAAGTTCAATTCACTAAATTCAATTATTTTTCTTTAGCAGCGGGATAAGGGAAATAACACCAAAAAGAGGACCGGGGAATAAAAGCATAAGCATAACTGGAAGCTGAAATATTTCTGTGAAACGATAGATGAACCACAAGCTGACAATTGTGATTGCAAACCCGATGCTGATTATCAGACTTAAACCGGTTCCCGATAATTCCTTGGGTGAATTTAATGCTATTAAAGCTGAGTATTGAGGTGAATCCCCTGCAACTGTAATGCCCCATACAAAGAGATAAGCCAGAAATATTGAAATGGGTGCAGAGAACATCAAGGGCGAGATGAGACAGCATAAGCCTGATAAGCTCAATTGAACAAAGGCTACCTTAGAACTTCCCCAGAATTTTGAAATCAGCCCCCCGCCTATACATCCTATGCTGCCGGAAGCTATTATCAGTGCTGAAAAGAAATATATATTCAACTCAGCTGAATGCAATTTATTGTAATAAATAAAAATAAAAGGAAGGAATGCCCAGAATGTATAAAGCTCCCACATATGACCGAAATATCCGAATGCTGCTGAACGGAATTTCTTTATGGAAAAAATCTTCAGCACATCTTTAGTTACAAATTTTCCTCCTGAAATAATATTAGGCCCATCCGGAACTGAGAGATACATCATTATTCCTCCAACAGTTGAAAGTAAAGAGACATAAATTATAACCTCTTTCCAGGGGAGTGAGCCGCCAATGCTTTTCAGTAAATGAGGAAAGGCTGTACCGATTACAAGAGCACCGACCAAAAATCCTATTGCATTTCCAAGTCCCTTTCTATACCACCCGGAGGCTATTTTCATACCTATAGGGTAAATACCTGTTAGAAAAAATCCTGTTATAAATCGAAATACAAGGAGTGAAAAAAGATCATAAGCCAGGAAGATGGAAAGATTTGATAAGGCACCCAAGATTGAACAGTAAAGGAATAATTTTCTGGGAGAATACCGGTCGGACAATGCAAAGAGAGAGAAAATGAGCGTGCCGCTTATAAATCCGAGTTGAGTAGCAGACGTAACAACCCCTGTATGGGAAATATCAACATTAAGAGAGGATTGCAGATCAGCTATTACTGCATTTACGGCAAACCACAATGATGTTCCGGCAAACTGTGAAAAGACAATAACCGGAAGTATTCTTTTAGGAGCAGTTTCGAGAATCTTAAAATTCCATTATTCAGGGTAATAACCTGCATAAATCAACTGGTACTCCTGGTGCCATTCATCACATCCGATCACAACTTCATAAACGACTTCACAGTAATTCGTTTCTTCTTGATTAGAAGATTGGATTTCCCGGGATGAGTCATCTGGTCCGATTTTATTAAGAGAAAGATTCATCAAATACTTCTCCGATATTAAGAACTCTAAATAATTTTATGAAAAAGATAGAATTCCTTTATAAAGAGAACATTAACTTAATTTAAAATTATCATTAAGTTTTTAATAACTTTGATTCTGTATAAACAATACGAAGTAGAACGACCGTTGATCTTTACTTTAAATCTTTTGCTAATAATTGGATTCCTATAGGGAATTTTCTACATCATCACCCTGTAAATTCAACTCCTGGCCTGAATTTTCCTTCCATTTTATTGAATTTTTAAGTGTTTTCTCTGGTTTAGTTTTTGACCTATTAATAATCTATAAACAATACAAATCAATGAAAAAACTACTTTTATTCATTCTTATTATCGCATTTTGGGGATGTGGTGATGATGATCCGGTGAGTCCTCCCCCCACAGGGACAATTAGCATTTCAGTAAAATCGGACATCGATACTTCAGCAATCAGTTCAGCCAATGTTGTTCTTTTTGATGCTAACAGTGGTGCCTCTTTAACAAGAGCCTTTACTGCGGCTGACGGCGTACTAACTTTTTCAGAAGTTACCCCGGGAAATTATTATGTAAAGATTTCCGCGCAGGGTTATAAGGAATCGCCGCAGGGTAACGTAAGCCCTGTGCCTTTCTCCGTAACCGGAGGTGCTACAACATCGAGGACTTATTACCTCGATCCTCTTACTGGCACCTTTGGTAAGATTGACGGAACAGTTAATCCTGTAATGAGTGATGTCCTGATTGCCGCACAATCAGGCAGCACAGCTTATCATACTTATACAGGCCCTGACGGTTATTTTGTCCTCTATAATGTAGATTTTAATACTTTTTCTATCAGGGGTCTGAAATCAGGTTACATAAATTCATCAGATACCGTGGTAACGATTTCCTCTGCAGCACCCAATGCAACTGTGCAGGTAAATTTATCTCTGGTAACCGGGGCGCATTTAACCGGAATGGTTACATTTCTCGCTGTAACTAACGGAATCGTTGATGTTTCTGTCCTTGATAAAAACACACTTTCCGTTGTTAATGGTTTAACAACTGTAATTGATTCATCAAGGCGTTACTCTCTTTCAAATATCCCCAATGGTGAATACCTTGCGTGGGCATCGTATAAAAATGACGGTTACGTGATGGATCCCGATTGGTTATTTAAGAATCCCGGGGCGCTGAATCTTACAATTAACAATGATACTGCTAAGGTCCTTGATTTCAGTGTTACCGGAGCAATTTCACTCATCTCGCCAACAAACCCGATGACTGAAGTTATTCCTGTCTTAGCCGATTCGGTTATACCTCTTTTTACGTGGGAGGCTTACCCGCAGGCAAAAGAATATATTATAGAAGTCCGTGATGTAAACGGAGAACTTATCTGGGGAGGATTTGATGCATCAGGCACCATACTGCACCCCCAGATTCCAAAAGAATTAACCAGCATAAGATATAATTTTGATGGAAGTGCTTCCAGGGAACTAATACCCGGGGATATTTACCAGTGGAGGATATATGCGGATGATGATGCCGCACCGGGTGTGCAGACTCTTCTATCAGGTAGTGAAGACCTGATGGGTTTGTTTATTGTACCCTGAGGAGGTAAAACTCAACCATAAGAGGCTGTCACTGGCAGCCTCTTTTTATTATGCCTGAAATTAATCCCGTTCCACTAATGCCTATCCGGGACACTTCAGGATATCGAGGTAAATCGTGATTGCTGGAATACAGCCCATTCTGACCAGCATCAAACTATATGAATCATCTATTCAATATCTTTATTTTTATGAAACGGAGAGGAATACGGATGAAAAGGAAGTATTTATGGTTTGGCTTAGTTGTACCGGCTGTTGGGGTGGGGATACTGGCACTAATGAAAAATAAAAAGCCCTCTGATCACGGAAGCAATGGAAAAGAATCTGATGCAACTAAGAGAGTTAAAACTAACACCGGTGAAACAAATGATAGTCTTCAGCATAAACCGGATTTGGGCAAGTATGTAAATCAAGCTTCGGAAAAAAGCTTTGCCAAATCTATTCCTGTGCTGAGTGAAGATAAAAAGAGCAGTAAAAAAATTTACAGCGGCGCCAGGGGAGGAAAATATTACCTTAATGATAAAGGGGAAAAAGTCTATATCAAAAAATGAGGTCCGGTCAGCAGGGCATTTATGTAAAGAAGATCATCCTATAATTTTATACTCAATGGTGCGAAAATACCTCTCATTCTGAAGATATTGACCTAAATCTCCCCCCGATTGAATGAATTTCACTAATTCATTATTTTAAGTCGGCTCTTCTAACTTATTTTAATTTAATCCGGAATAACAAATTCTCTATTAGAGGAAGTATACTCTATAGAGAAAGGAATCCTTTAATGACAAAAAATAAAAAACTTTTAGCCTGGGTGGATGAAATGGTCAAACTCTGCAAACCTGATTCGGTTCATTGGTGTGACGGCACCCAGAAGGAATTCAGGCAGATGGCTGAAATCTTAATGCGTAACGGAACCTGTAAAAGAGCTAAAAGAGAAAATTGTTTTTATTGTCAGTCTGAACCATCAGATGTTGCACGAGTTGAAGACCGGACATTTATCTGTGCTAAAAATAAAGAGGATGCCGGTCCAACCAATAACTGGATGGATCCCGATGAGATGAAACGAACGCTGAATGCTTTATTCGACGGCTGTATGAAAGGGAGAGCCATGTATGTGATCCCCTATAGTATGGGACCCATTGGTTCTGATATTTCTCATATCGGTGTTGAATTATCCGACTCTCCATATGTTGTATGTAATATGAGAATAATGACAAGAATGGGGAAAAAGGTTTTAGATGTATTAGGTGACGGTGATTTTGTTGAAGGAATTCATTCTGTTGGTTACCCGCTTAAGCCGGGACAAAAAGATATGGCGTGGCCCTGTAACGATACAAAATATATTGTGCACTTTCCGGAAGAGAGAAGTATATGGTCTTATGGCAGCGGTTATGGCGGAAATGCTCTTTTAGGAAAGAAATGCTTTGCTTTAAGAATTGCATCTTCAATGGCAAAGGATGAGGGATGGCTCGCGGAGCATATGCTTATTGTTGGGGTTACATCTCCTGAAGGTGAGAAGAAATATTTTGCTGCCGCCTTCCCGAGCGCCTGCGGCAAAACCAATCTTGCAATGATGACACCTTCGCTCCCTGGTTGGAAAGTTGAAACTGTTGGAGATGACATTGCCTGGATGAAATTCGGTAAGGATGGGAGACTATATGCAATAAATCCCGAAGCAGGGTTCTTTGGAGTGGCGCCTGGTACTTCCAGAGAAACAAATCCGAATGCTATGGATACTATTCAACAGAATACAATCTTTACAA
This sequence comes from uncultured Ignavibacteriales bacterium, assembly GCA_963764685.1. GTDB lineage: Bacteria > Bacteroidota > Ignavibacteria > Ignavibacteriales > Ignavibacteriaceae > CAVXTT01. The sequence goes on along the minus strand of CAVXTT010000021.1, from coordinate 42,752 downwards.
ATGTTGCTCTTACTCAGGATGGAGAGGTCTGGTGGGAAGGGATGACGGAATATACTCCCGAACATCTTACTAATTGGAAAGGGGAGAAGTGGACACCTGCCAGCAAAGAACCTGCGGCACACCCCAATTCGAGATTCACTGCCCCTGCTGTTCAGTGTCCGGTTATTGATCCAGAATGGGAGAATCCGAAAGGAGTACCTATTTCCGCAATACTTTTCGGAGGAAGAAGAGCTTCCACAGTTCCTCTTGTGCACGAGGCATTTAACTGGCAGCACGGAACTTTTATCGGATCGATTGTTTCATCAGAAAAAACTGCAGCAGCTTCGGGTGACCTTGGTAAACTTCGTCACGATCCTTTTGCTATGCTTCCTTTCTGCGGATATAATATGGGAGATTACTTTAAACACTGGATTAAAATCGGTGAATCTGCAGATCCTGAAAAGTTACCCAAAATATTTTATGTTAACTGGTTCAGGAAAGATACAGGCGGAAAATTTCTTTGGCCCGGGTTTGGTGACAATATAAGAGTTATAAAATGGATCTTCGAAAGACTTGATGATTCTGTTGCTGTTGAAACACCAATCGGTTATCTTCCTGAAGGCAGCTCACTCGATACAACCGGCTTAAAAATTTCAGATGACTCATTGAGTAAGCTGCTTTGTGTTGATAAAGGGGAGTGGCTTGCTGAAGTAAAGGAAATAAGGGAATACTACAAAACTTTCGGTGAAGCGCTTCCCAAAGGAACTGCTTGACGAACTCAATGCCCTCGAAAAAAGATTATCTTAAACAATAAACTTTCTTCCCTCATCTCCTAAAGGGGAGGAGCAGGTAATGGGGAAGCGGGGTGAGGTGGTGAACCGAAATGATACATCTATATCGTATCTTGTCCGAAAATATTACTTTGATGCTTTTAAGAATCCTTCATTTTTAGTGCAAAATCTTCCCTTTTAATATAAAAAGCTTCTTCTTGCGCTGGAACGATTATAGCATTATTATTGGCAAAACTATTTTCTAAAGTCAATTTTAATGAATGCTGTTTCCGGGAACAAGAGAAACAAAAACGAGGGATATGCTCCTGAATTAATTCTTGATCAATTGCCGGTGGGAATACTTACGTTTGATCAGGACTTCAGGGTAACTGCCATTAATCCAAGCTTCAAAAAGCTGGGGATCCTCTACAGATTAAACTTTTCCGACCTCGATGGGTCGGATCTTTCAGCTAACAAAATATTCAATATAGAAAATGAATTAGCCGAGCTAAGTAAAGGTGTACCCTTTGAGAAAACCTTAAATATACCTGTCCCCGGAAAGAAAAATATAATTCTCTTCATAAAGGCTGTCCCTGTCTTTGAGAACAATATTTACAGGGGAGGAATACTTGTACTTGAGGATCTTAATCTATCCGGGAAACCGCCCCAGGATGAATACCTGAAGACTGCCGACCTGGAATATGCATTGAATAGTTTAAATAATTTTCTGTTTATTACAGACAACCGTGGAGTAATCCGTTACGCATACGGAAAAGACATACAGAAGTTTTATGTTAAAGAAAAAAGTCCGGTTGGTTCAAATCTCATCGATCTTTTTCCTGAACCTGTTAAACAGGTAATTAAAGACCATATTACGGCAGCCAGGGATAAACGCCTTTCCACAAGGAGCAATTTAGAATTAAAATTTTCTAAGCAGCAGCATACATATGAATGCCGTACCGAACCTCTTATAAATGAGAGCGGGAAGGTCCAGTATATTTTCTTTGTATTTAATGAGATTACAGGATACCTGAGCTATGCCTCCCGGCTTGAGTCTGAGAATAATGATCTTAAACAATTTGCCGGGCTGCTTGATGAAAGTACTGATGGAATTATCGGTGTTACTCTTGATGGAGATGTTACATTCTGGAATAATACAGCTGAGGAATTATTCGGCAGCAGCCGCGATGAAGTATTAAATACATTCTTCGGCAGGGTTATGGGAATAACCAAAGATTATTTTCTGATCATCAAAGATAAACTTTCTGTTTCGGGCAAGTGGGAAACTACTCTTAATTTCAATAACACAAGGGGTGAACGGAAAATTGTAAACGCGAAGCTGTTCCTTAAGGGAAATAATATTTTCCTGATCTTCAGTGATTTTACTGAAAGCGCACTGGCAGAGCAGGACCTGGCTAAATCAGAAATAATGTTCCGTAATATTGCGGTTAATACCACAGCCCTTGTTCTTAATATTAATCCCGAAGGAATCATTATTTATGCTAATCCAGGTTTCCAGGAATATCTCCAGGTAACTGAAGATGAGATACTGCATAAGAATATAAGCTCTATCCTTCACCCTTCAGCTATATTCCCGGATACGGAAAAAATTGAAGAAGGGAAAACAAATACATTTGAAATTTCTTTTCAGGGACGTCGGGGGAAACTGGATACCATTGCCTATATCAATCCTGTTTATGCCAAAGGGGACCATCCCGTATATTATAACCTGGTCGGATTCGATGTTACTGAGATCAATAAAAAAGAAAAAGACCACGAGCTGTTTAGTACTATGCTGGAGTCCTCACGTGACGGTATTGCCCTCGAGCACCAGCGCAATATCATTATGGCCAACGAGGCATTTGCATCAATATTCGGTTATGAATCCTCAGATGAATTAAAGAGAAGGGATATACTTGACCTGATTTATTCCAGTGATATTCTCAGAGCGGCAGAATATTTTCAGAGTGCTGAGGATAAAGACCGTTCCTCCCGTCTCGAATTCATCGGCAGGAAAAAAGACGGTACTACTCTTTTTACAGAGTTTACAATTTCATCCTTCGTTAAAGACGATAAATACTACAGGATGATCATTGCCCGTGATATCACCGAACGGAAAAGAGCCCAGCAGTCGATCCGTGAATCCGAGGAGAAATACAGGAATATAACCGATAACATTGACGACTTCCTTTATACTTATGAAAACACGGGCAAAACACTTGCTGCCACATTTTATACAAATTCAGTTGAGAAAATAACAGGGTATACTAACACTGATTTTATAAATGACTCTAAACTTTTCCTCAAGATTGTGCATCCGGATGACTTTACAACGGTAAAGAACAGGCTTAAAACTTTATTTAAAAGCAGACTCCAGTCTGCAGAAGAATTCGAGTTCCGGATTATAAACAAACACGGAAATATTGTCTGGGTTAGAAATAAAATAAACATTGTCAGGAATGCCGAGAGAAAGATACAAAGGATCTATGGACTTGTAAGCGATATTTCACTCAGAAGACGGGCTGAAGATGAACTTAAAGTATCCACAAATAATCTTGTTAAGCTTAACGAAACTAAGGATAAGTTTATTTCTATAATCTCTCACGATCTGAGAACTCCTTTTACTTCCATCCTTGGATTTACCGACCTGCTGCTGAACGATGAAGGGCTGTCGGAAAAAGAGAAGAAACAATATATCAGCTTCATCAGAGAATCCTCCAAATCAATGCTGGGGCTTGTTAACTCACTTCTTGACTGGACAAGATTACAGACCGGACGGATACGTTTTGAACCTAACAGAACGGATGCGTCTTCCTTAATAATCTCCTGCATAAATTCACTTGGAGGAGCAGCATTCCAGAAAAATATACGGCTGGTATCAGCCTCTGAAAAAGGATCAGTACATTTTTGTCGACAGCAGTCTTGTTACCCAGGTATTCAACAATTTAATCTCGAATTCAATTAAGTTCACCGGCAGGGGAGGAGAGATAGAAATTACGTCCCTCCCGTCTGAAGAGCTGCGGTTCATTGAATTTGTTGTGAAGGATACTGGTACCGGTATTTCCCCTGAGAACCTGAAAAAACTATTCCGTGTTGATACAAAATTTACATCTGAAGGAACTGCCGGTGAAAAGGGAAGCGGATTAGGTTTATCGCTTGTAAAAGAAATAATTGAAAAACACGGTGGGAAGATCTGGGTCAAAAGCAGTGTCGGTAAAGGCTCCGAGTTTCATTTTACCCTCCCGGTAGCCCCTGCAACCATACTTCTGGTAGACGACAGCAGGACGGACAAGCTGCTCTATTCCAAGATATTAAAGAATATCACCCCTGATTACAATATCGAGATCGCCTCGGATGGTAAGGAAGCAATGGCTGTCATTGAAAAAAATCCCCCTGCCCTTGTAATCTCAGATCATTTAATGCCTGTAATGAACGGTCTGCAGTTTGTACAGGCACTTCAGAATTCAACATTGAGTGCAAAGCCGCCGGTTATAATTCTCAGCAGTGAGCTTGACAGACATATTATTCAGGATTATACAGAACTGGGTATAGAATACGTATTTCAGAAACCCGTCAACCTGATTCACTTCAAACAGGCAGTAGAAAAATCTTTACGAAAGGGCCTCTTGAGTTAGTGCGGAAGTGCGGAAGTACAGAGGTGCGGAAGTTGAAATCCTGGTGGTAGGCAGGTTAGCTCAGAAATGAACAATAGCTTCTTACATTCATCCATTCATCCAATCATCCATTCTTATAAATACTCATCCCAACTCTTAACCGGAAGCTTCTGATCCTTGTATCGTGAGATTGCCTTAATGAATCTTTTGGCAACCTGGATATTAGTGATGAGATTTATGTTCAGATCCACGGCTTTTCTTCTGACCACATAATCATTATCGAGATGATACTTATCCTCATTCTTGGGGATATTTATCACTAGGTCGATTGCTCCCTCATTTAGGTATGTCATTATGTTCGGCTCTTTTTTGTCAAGCGGCCAGTATAATATTTCCGACTCAATGCCGTTTCTCCGCAGGAAATCTGAGGTTCCATAGGTTGCATAAAATTTAAGTCCGAACTCCTGCAGTTTTCTCACTTCCTCAAGCAGTTCAGCTTTCTCTTTCATCGTGCCTGTAGAAAATAAAACACCTTTTCGGGGTATTCTGAATCCGGTAGACAATACACTTTTCAGGAATGCCTCGTTGAAATCATCACCGAGACAGGCTACTTCGCCTGTTGAGGTCATTTCAACTCCCGTAACGGGATCAGATCCCTTTAACCTTGTAAAAGAGAACTGTGATGCCTTAACCCCAACATAATCAAGATCAAAAGAGGATTTATCAAGCTTGGGGAGACGTTCTCCCATCATCAGTTTTGTCGCTATGTCGATAAAATTTATCTTGAGCACTTTAGAAACAAACGGGAAGCTTCTTGAAGCACGGAGATTACACTCAATTACCTTTACTTCATTATCCTTGGCAATGAACTGCATATTGAAAGGACCTGTGATCTCAAGTGCCCGGGCTATCTGTTTTGTGATCATTTTTATGCGGCGCATTGTTTCAAGATAAGTTCTTTGCGGCGGCAGTACGATCGTTGCATCTCCCGAATGTACACCTGCATTCTCCACGTGCTCTGAAATGGCATAACAATATAGCTGACCCTCACTGGCAACTGCATCAACTTCAATCTCACGGGCTTCAGTAATGAACTTGCTTATTACAACAGGGTGTTCGGGACTTATTTCCGAAGCCTTCTTTAAATAATTCTGCAGTTCATCTTCATCCAGCACAATACTCATAGCAGCACCGCTTAACACATAGCTCGGTCTGATAAGTACCGGGTATTTAACATAATCCGCAAACTTCCTTGCCTCTTCAATATTTGTAAGCTCTTTCCATTGCGGCTGATCTATATTCAGGTTATCAAGTATCTGTGAAAATTTATACCTGTTCTCTGCATTATCAATCTGTGCCGGTGAGGTACCGATGATATTCAACCCGGCGTTGTAAAGCTTTACAGCAAGATTATTTGGAGTCTGACCTCCCATTGAAATAATAATACCCTGCGGAATTTCCTTCTCGTAAATATCCAGTACTCTCTCAAATGTAAGCTGTTCAAAATAAAGTCTGTCGCATATATCATAGTCAGTGCTGACGGTTTCAGGATTACAGTTTATCATTATTGTCTGGTAATCCATTTTATTAAGTGTCATAGTTGAATTAACACAGCACCAGTCGAATTCCACAGAAGAGCCGATCCTGTATGCTCCTCCCCCTAATACTATGATCGATCTGTCACCTGAAGGAATTACATCATTCTCGATCCCGTGGTAGGTCATATACAAATAATTTGTCTGTGCAGGAAATTCTGCGGCAAGTGTATCGATTTGTTTAACAACAGGAATTACGCCAAGGTCCTTCCTATATTTCCTGACCTCCATCTCTGAAGAGCCGCTGAGCCTGGCAATCTGCAAATCGGAGAAACCATTTTTCTTGGCTTCTGCCATTAAGGATTGATCTATGCAGTTTAGTTCTTTTCCGCTCAGCCTGTTCTCTGTTTCAATTATGTTTTTCATCTTGTATATGAACCAGGGAGTGATCTTAGAAAGATTATGGATCTTCTCTACTGAATATCCCTGACGGAGAGCTGCAGCTATTGCAAAAATTCTTCTATCGGTGGGTTTTAATATTTCTTCATCAAGATTATCAAATGAGATTTCATTACCGCTGAAACCCGGCACACCGATATCGAGCATCCTGATTGCCTTCTGAAGAACCTCTTCGAAACTTCTTCCAAGCGACATTACCTCGCCTACCGACTTCATCTCCGAGCCCAGCAGGGTGCTTACCTGACGGAATTTCTGAAGATCCCATCTGGGAAACTTCAGTGCGATATAATCCAGTGCCGGTTCAAAACAAGCAGAGGTTTCTTTTGTGATAATATTTTCTACTTCATTTAATGCATACCCTATAGCAAGCTTTGTTGCGATAAAAGCTAAGCGGGTAACCTGTTGCTTTGGATGCAAGTGCGGAGCTTCTGCTTAATCTTGCGTTGACTTCTATAATACGGTAATCATCCGATTGCGGATCCAGCGCATACTGAATGTTACATTCGCCGATTATTCCGAGACTTCTGATCAGCTTGATGCCGATAGATCTTAATTTGAAATTTTCTCTTGCAGATAATGTCTGTACAGGAGCAACAACAATACTGTCTCCTGTATGAATTCCCATAGGGTCAATATTTTCCATTGAACAGATTGTAATGCAGTTATCGTAGCGGTCTCTAACTATTTCATATTCTACTTCTTTCCAGCCGTATAATGATTCTTCAATTAAGATCTGGTTTGTAAATGAGAATGCGCGTCTTGCCTTATCTGCCAATTCTTCTTTTGTATTTACTATTCCCGAGCCTAATCCTCCGAGCGCATAGGCGATGCGGACCATTACAGGGTAGCCGATCTTGTCTGCAGCTTCAAGAGCTTCTTCAAGATTGGAAGCCGTGCTGCTTACAGCTGCCTTTAGTCCTGCTTCTGCAACTTTTTGTGCAAAGAGAAGGCGGTCTTCAGTATTCTTAATTGCTTCGACACTTGTGCCGAGCACCTTGACATTATGCTTTTCGAGTATTCCTTTGTCATAAAGGTCAACTCCCACATTTAATGCAGTCTGTCCTCCAAAACCGAGGAGAATACTATCCGGTTTTTCCTTTTCAATTATCTGCTCAACAAATTCTGTTTTAATGGGAAGGAAGTAAACTTTATCGGCAAAGTTCTCCGATGTCTGTATCGTCGCAATATTGGGATTGATCAATACAGTAGCTATCCCGTCCTCTTTCAGAGCCTTAATTGCCTGGCTTCCGGAGTAGTCGAACTCTCCGGCCTGACCGATCTGCAGGGCTCCTGAGCCCATTATCAGAACTTTTTTCGGTTTACCTTTTTTAATCATCTTTATTTAATGTGATCTTCTTATTTCAGTGCTCTAACGAACATATCAAAAATGAATTCAGTATCATCAGGACCCGGCGACGCCTCGGGATGGAACTGTGCGCCGAAGAAGGGTTTGGATATATGTGTAATACCTTCATTGGTTCCATCGTTATCGTTAATGAACCATTCCCTCCAGTCCTGCGGCAGCGTTTCAGCATTAACTGCATAGCCGTGATTTTGTGAAGTTATGTAGCATCTTTTTGTTCCTGTTTCATTGCAGGGTTGATTATGTCCCCTGTGGCCGTACGGCAGTTTATAGGTATCGGCACCTGCAGCAAGGGCAAGTATCTGGCATCCGAGACAAATGCCGAGCATAGGGATTCCCTGTGCCATTGCCTGAGCTATGTAATCAATAGTCTTTTTGCACATTTTCGGATCCCCCGGTCCGTTTGAGATTACTATACCGTTGAAACTTTCTTTCATAAAATCATAATCATACGGAACACGCAGCACAGAAATGTCCCGGAAGAGAAATGCTCTGATAATATTATTCTTACATCCGCAGTCAACCAGAACGATCCGCTTCCCGTTCTTTTTATATTCTTTTCTTGTTGAAACAGTAACCTCAGCTACAAGATCTTTTAGATTCGGATCCTCAAAGCCATTTGAAACATCTTCGCCGATTACAATTCTGCCGGGCATCGTGCCTGAGTGTCTTAATTTGCGTGTCAGCATCCTGGTATCAATTCCTGTGAGTCCAGGTATTTTCTTTTCCAGCATCCATTGATGCAAAGATATTTTTCCGTTCCAATGTGAATAATCTCTCGAATAGTCAGATACTATAAGTGCACGGCAGTGGATCCTGTCTGATTCAAAATTTTCAAACAGATCTTGTTCAGTAGTATCTTCTGGAATCCCGTAGTTGCCAATGAGCGGGTAAGTGCAAATGAGTATTTGCCCGTTGTAAGAAGGATCAGTCATTGTTTCAGGATATCCCACCATCCCGGTATTAAAGACTACTTCACCTGAAGCATTTCCGGGATATCCAAAAACTTCTCCTGTAAATTCTGAACCATCAGCCAGTACCAGTTTTCCTTTTAGTTTTTCCATATAAAAAAAAAGCCACTCCAACGGCGGCTGTTAAACGCAATCCTTCCAATGATTGTAAAATTTTCTAATGGGGTAGATCAATAATTTCTGAGCTATGTTGGTTTGACAAATATAAAAACAAAAATTATCAGTCACAAAAAAACCTCATCGCCTGTTCTCTCCTCCGGGGTGAGGGCAGTTCTGTTCAGGATAAATTATAACTAATCAAAAATGGTTTAATTGTTATTATTGGACAGATTTCTTCTTTTTTCAATTTCAATCCAGCCATTAGAATAAATTTATCGCTTTGAATCGAAAAATCCTCCAAAGGCCTTAAATGAATTATTTAACCATTAATCCAATACATAAGGCTCCAAAGAGCTCAGTGGAACCAATGGAGAGAATAATTAGGTCAAGGGGGGTAAAATCTTCACAATCATCAATAAAATATAAATACCACAAAGGATTTGACCCGGCACCTAACAAATAAAAGCCTCTACCCCCTACACAACCCCTACTATGTCCTACTAAACGCCTACAATAACATTACCTTCGAAGAAGGGTTGTATAGAGGTTAAAGGGGTTAGGTACCGGGAGAGATAGGCCTGGAAATAAGTGTTTGGTCAGATCTTTCCGGGTTATTGCATTAAATCCAATAGGAGCTGTCGTCTCTACTCTACTCCGGGTGAAGGACACAAGGAAAGATGAAATGTATTGTGATTTACATTCGCTCATTATTCCAATTCAATTATATTATATCCCTTGTTGTCATAACTTAAGTTTTTTATGATATTAGTAATTCTAATTTTTAACGAACGATGAAAAACAAAACTACGACTAAAAAAACCCCAAAAGTTTTTATTCTTGATACAAATGTTATCCTTCACGATGCAAGTTCACTTCACCGTTTTGAGGAGAATGACATTGTTATTCCTCTTACGGTAATCGAGGAGCTCGATCATTTCAAGAGGGGCAGCCAGATGATAAATCTCAATGCCCGTGAGTTTGCACGTACATTAGATTCAATGACCGGCAAAGCACTTTTTAACGGGGGAGTGCCAATGGGAAAAGGATTAGGCAAGGTAAGCATTGCAATATCAAGAGGTATCGGAACTGAAATAAAGGATATCTTTAAGGAAGATACTGCCGATCACCGCATTTTAAATGTTGCTCTCGACTGGAATAAAAAAATAAGGAGCAAGGCAAAGGTTGTTCTTGTAACTAAAGATGTCAACCTGAGAATGAAAGCCAAAGCTCTCGGTATCATTGCCGAGGATTATACAAGCGACAGGATCAAGAACATTGATGAGCTTTACAGCGGTAAGGAAATAGTCGAAAATTTCGATGATGATACAATAGTTAAACTCTTCCAGGTGCCTTATGAAGTTCCGGGGAAAAATATCCGGAGGCAGCTTAAAGGGGAAATACTCCCCAATAAATTTTATATATTCAGAAATTCAAACCGCTCTGTTCTTGCCTTCTATGATGCCGACAAAGATATGTTCAGGAAAGTCGATAAGAATTTAACTTACGGGATAAAACCAAGGAATGCTGAACAGACGTTTGCTGTAGATGCTTTGATCAATAATGAAATACCTCTGGTTTCACTAACCGGTAAAGCAGGAACTGGAAAAACACTGCTGGCGCTTGCAAGTGCCCTGCAGATAAGGAAATCTTACAGGCAGATTTATATTGCACGACCAATTGTACCCCTCAGCAATAAGGATATTGGTTTTCTTCCGGGGGATGTACAGAGTAAACTTGAACCTTATATGCAGCCTCTTTGGGATAATCTGAAAGTAATTCAGGATCAGTTCCCCGAATCCGATAAACAGCATCAGTTGATAAATAATATGATCAAGGAGGAGAAACTTGTAATCGAGCCACTCTCATATATCAGGGGGAGAAGCCTGCAGCGAATTTTCTTTATTGTTGACGAGGCCCAGAATTTAACTCCACACGAGATTAAAACAATTATTACCCGTGTGGGTGAGGGTACAAAGATTGTGTTTACGGGGGATATTTACCAGATAGACCACCCCTATCTCGATTCCCAGTCAAATGGTTTATCATATCTTATTGATAATTTTAAAGGACAGCCTTTATACGCACACGTTAATCTGGAAAAAGGCGAAAGATCCGAACTGGCGGAGCTTGCCAGTAATTTATTGTGAAAGGAATTTTTATGAAAATTATCTTAGCTGTATTTGTTCTCATAGTCACTTTATTTCTCAGCGGCTGTATTGAAATACAAACACTGGTTCGGGTGGACAATAATGGAGCTGGAACAGTTGAGGAAACTGTCCTCATCAGTTCAGAAATTGTTAATATGATAAAACAGTTTTCAGAATCGATGCCTCCCGACTCAGGAGAAACACCTGAAGAATTCAATCTTTTCAATGAAGATGAACTCCGGTCGCAGGCCGCCTCTTTTGGCGAAGGGGTAGAGTATGTAAGTGGTAAACAGATTTCCGATGGAAAGAAGGAAGGCTTCACCGCAGTATATTCCTTCAGCGACATCAATAAGCTCAGCATAAACGAGAACCCTAATTCAAAGATCCCTATTGATGCAATTGAAGAAGATGAGGACGTAAAGGAAGAACTGGTTCAATTTCAATTTACTAAAGGAAATCCCTCTGAACTGAAGATTAATTTTATGAACGCAGGTGAACCCGACACTAAACAGGAAGATTCAACAACAGTTATACCCGATTCTGCATTGGCGGACAGTTCCTTTAGTGAAGTTGTTAATATGATGAAGGATATGAAAATAACTCTGGCAGTCGAACCGATCGGAGAGATAACCGAAACTAATGCAACCCACAGAACGGGGAGCAGGATAACTCTCTTCGATATTGATTTCAATGAACTATTAGCTGATCCGCAAAAACTTGAACAATTTAAGAAATCAGCACCTCAGAATTTTGAGAACTTCAAGGATATTGTTAAAGATATTCCTGGAATTAAGGTTGAGCTTAATCAGCCTGTAATAATTAAATTCAAATAAATTATTGGAGCAAAAGTGAAAGTCCTATCGGCAATAATAATCTGCCTGTTAATAATTCCTGTCAGCGCACAGGAGCAGCGGCTTGGTGCAGAAATAACTTTAAAAGAAAAAACACTGGTAGCTGATATACTGAAGGATCCGCAGGAGTATGTCGGTAAAAGAGTTCTCGTGCAGGGAAAGGTATTGGATGTATGTCAGCATGCAGGATGCTGGATGGAAATATCAGGACAGAATACCGGTGAGAAAATAAAAGTAAAAGTAAAAGACGGTGAAATTGTTTTCCCGGTTGAAGCAGCAGGGAATATTGCTATTGTTGAAGGTGAAGTATATGCAATCGAAATGACCGAAGAAGAAGCGCTGGAATTTTATGAGCACGCCGCAGAAGATGCAGGAAAAGAATTTGATCCTGCCTCAGTTACCGGTCCGGTTACTGTTTACCAGATAAAAGGACTTGGTGCAGTTATAAATATCAGCGAAACGGCGCCTGATGTAAATCAGGAATAATCCGGTATTTTAAGGTCATTGATAATTAACTTTAGATCAGTTTTATTTATTTTATCAATGACCTTTATTTTTAATGAAAATTTTCAATTACCCTCCTTTTTTAAGATTCTTTTACCGGTATGGAAATATTCCCATTACCCTGTTTTTAATCCTTTATACAATTCCGCTTATTATTCATATCGATAAGAAACCTTCTTATTTTATTCCAGTCATAATTGTTCTTCTGCTCATATATTTTTTAAATAAACATTACCTCGGGTTGTATAATATTCTTCCATACCGAATTGAAGCCGATGATGAAAAATTGATAACTACGGACTACTGCTTTTCCCCTAAAAAAGTCATAGTTTATTTTAACGATATTGTTGAACTTAAAGGTGGAGTGTTTGAAGGAAAGCTGAGGGGAGTAATGAAACTGATCGACGGTAAAAATAATACTATGGTGGCTTTTTATCAGAATATAAGAGATGCTAAATCATTGGAGACAATTATTTTAAAGAAGGTGACCAGGGAAGTCTACGAGAGGACCCTTGAGAAGATCAAATTAAAAAGGAAAATTAAACCGGAGGGTGATAATAAATGAAGATTGCAGTTTTATTATCCGGCGGAGTGGACAGCTCGGTGGCGCTTAATCTTTTAAAGAAAGAAGGGCACGATCTAACTGCATTTTACCTTAAAATATGGCTTCAGGATGAGTTTTCTTTTCTTGGCGAGTGTCCCTGGGAGGAAGATCTTTCTTTTGCAAGAGAAATCTGCAACCAGGCAGGAGTTCCACTTGAAGTTCTGCCGCTGCAGACGGAATACTGGGAGACAGTTGTGTCCTATACAATTGAAGAAATTAAAGCTGGCAGGACACCCAATCCCGATATTTTCTGTAATAGTTTAATAAAATTCGGACAGTTCTACGATAAGATAGATCCCGGTTATGAAAAAGTGGCCAGCGGGCATTATGCAAAAATTACTGAAAGCAATGATGGTTTTCATCTTAACCTTTCCCCCGATCCTGTTAAGGATCAGACATATTTTCTTGCATACTTAACACAGCAGCAGTTGTCGCGTGCCTGTTTTCCGCTGGGAATATATAATAAAAAAGAAGTAAGATTATTAGCTGAAGAATTTCAGCTGCCGAATAAGGACAGGCGCGACAGTCAGGGTATTTGTTTCCTTGGACAGATAAAATTTAATGAGTTCATAAAACATCATCTTGGAGAGAACAGGGGAAATATAATCGATATTTCTTCCGGAAAGAAAATAGGGGAGCATAAGGGATATTATTTTTATACTATTGGACAGCGGTCAGGACTCGGTTTATCCGGCGGTCCCTGGTATGTAGTAAAAAAAGATGTTGAACAAAATATCATCTATATCTCTCACGAAGATATTTCCAGAACATATAAAGATTTTTTCAAGGTAACAAAATTTAACTGGATCAGCGGGAGCAGACCGTCAGATGCTAAACTCCTGGTAAAGATCAGGCACGGCGCAAATTTCTTCGACTGTAATATTCACTTCTTTGATGAAGACCTTGCAGAAGTAAAAATAAATACTCCCGATCAGGGAATCGCACCTGGTCAGTTTGCAGTATTTTATAAAGATGATGAATGCCTCGGCGGGGGAATCATTACTCTATAATTACCTGGATGGATGAATTAATAAATGGATGAATGGATTGATGGATGAATGTATGATTAAGTTCTTAGTTCCTGGTTCTTAGTTCTTAGTTAAAATTAAGGTCTTTATGAGTGACCTTGGGACTTAGTCTTTATTTCGACCGCACGCACATCCGCACCACCGAACTATATTCATTTATGGATCACATTTGCAGAAGTGTATTTCTTTCCACCGAATACTGTTTTTACTGCGTCAACAAGTTCTTCGGAGAGTTCTGTTTTAACGAGGTAGCCTGCAGCTCCCTCATTAAAGCAAGTATCCAGAAATTGTGTTTCCCTATGCATACTTAAGGCAACCACCGGCAGTCCCGGATATTGAGCAGAAATCTCGGAAATTAGTTTTACACCCCCCTTATTTTTTAATCCTGTATCCAGCAGAAGTATATCAAATAAATGTTCCTTAAGGAGATGCAGCAGGGCATCAGTATCAGAGACCTCACCGGTAATATCAATTCCGGGGAATTCCGCAATGATCTGCTTTATCGATGAACGTATATTATGATCCTTTTCTGCCAGCAAAATTCTTATCATAGTTTCAAAATATGCTTTATTTATCCCCAATGCCTTAGCATTTTTAATGAAATATTAGTGATAATGTTTACCATCTTCTTGTAATAAATATTATTACAACTTCATCAGGATGAGATTGCTTCGTCGAGGACTCCTCGCAATGACTTGTCCCTTCCGCGCCAGGTTTGGAAGGTATTTCCGCAAACTAAGAACTTAGAACCAGTAACTAAGAACTAATACCTTACCTTCATCAGATATCAATCAATTTCTTCTGTATACAGTATTGTGTAAGCTCAACATTAGATTTGAACCCCATTTTTTCAAATACCCTGTTACGGTAAGAATAAACCGTATGAATGCTTATTGAAAGCTTTTCTGCAATTTCCTCTGCTGTGCTGCCGGAGGCAATCCTGCACATTATATCATATTCCCTGTCGGATAATGTTTCATACTCACCTGTTTTTTTCTTTTCTTCAAAGGAATCTGCAAGCTTTTCTGCCAAACCGGGATTAATATATTTACCGCCGGATACTATTTTTCTTATTGCTGACACAAGCTCATCGGGGGCGCTGGCTTTTTTCAAATATCCCGATGCGCCTGCTTTTATGGCGCGTAAACCATACTGCTCCTCACTGTACATACTTAAGATCAGCACCGGCGTATCAGGATGAAATATCCTTATGTCCTTTAATATCTCCAGACCATTCTTGCCCGGCATATTTATATCCAGGACAATAATATCCCACACATCTTTTTTCAACAGGTCGAATAATTCAGTACCATTACCTGCCTCACCTGTAACTTTCATATCTTTTTCTTCGGCAACAATTTGTTTCAATCCCTCACGTACAATTGAATGATCATCTGCAATAAGTATTTTTATCAAGTCTTTCCTTTCAACTATGATTTACCGGCATAACTACTTTAACTTTTGTTCCCTTACCCGGGGTGCCGGTGATGAAAACTTCGCCTCCCAGGATCAGGGCTCTTTCCTTCATTCCTAAAATTCCAAGGGATTTGCTTCCCCCGATTTCCTTTCCCGAAATTCCTTTCCCGTTATCCCGTACTTCCAGGATAAGATTATTGCTGTCAAGAACAAAATCTATTTCCGTTCTTCCCGCCTGGGAATGTCTAGCCACATTTGTAATTGCTTCCTGGAAAATTCTAAATATGGCTGTTGATTTAGTCTCGTTCAGTTCAATATCCTCTTTCGGAAGATTACAGATGCATTCAATCCCTGTCATCTCCTGGAAGTCCTGCGCCTGCCATTCGATAGCGGCGACCAGTCCCAGGTCATCAAGTATACCGGGGCGCAGTTTGGCAGATATTTTCTGTACAGATTCAACGCTAAGGTCAATTACTTTTAGCACCGACTCAATCTTACTCTTTAATGTTTTTTGATCCTCGCGCAGTTTATTGGCAAGAAGCGACACCTGAATTTTCAAAACTGTGAGAACCTGTCCCAGTTCATCATGAATTTCCCTTGCTATCATTGTCCTTTCCTCTTCACGTATACTCTGGAGCCGCGAGGCAAGGTTTCGCAGCTGCTGTGTCCGGCGCATAAGTTCAAATTCGGCATTCTTTCTTTCGGATATATCCCTTATTACGCTTAGAACGAGCACCGAATCGGAGACTTTAAGAAATGAATTCGAAAATTCAAACCAGATCTTCTTTTCGTTCCAAAGCATATCTTCCCGCTCAAAATGAGTTTTAATGGAATTGTTCAGAATGTCTCTTTTATATAATTCAAGTACACTCTCCCTCTGATCAGGATGGTAAACTTCAGAAAATAAATGCCCCTCCAGGCTTTCGCGCGGCATTTCCACAACTCGCGAATAAGCATCATTTACAAGAATAATCTTTCCCTCTTCATCCGTCAGGCGCATTCCATCAACGGAAATATTCAACACCTCACTGAAAAGCAGTTCCTGTTTTGTTCTTTCCTCTTCGGAATGAATATGATCTGCTATTTCCCTGCTAAGAGCACTCTCCGCTTTAAAAAGCCGTTCGTTTCTTTCAGACAGAAATTTTTCAAGCTCACTGATCATCACATTGAAATTTCTGCCAAGTTCACCCAACTCATCCCCTCTGAATATTCCAGATTCAATATTAAAATCTCGCAAAGAAGCTTTGCTTAATGCTCCATTTATTTTTTTTACATCTGTTAAAAAGCTGCCGGAAATTCTAGAGGTTAAGGTTATCATCACAAAAAAAAGAATGGTTGTCATCGTAATTATGAAGATCTTCCAGGGGAGAAGAATATCATTGGATGAGAGGATCAAAATAAGAAGAAAAATAGAGGGGATAGTAAATCCCAGGACAATCAATCTGAATTTCGCAGCGATCTTCAGATTATTAAGAAACTGTAATTCAAAACTCATTTAAAAATCTCTAAAAACAATGTAACCTGTCATATTAGCATATCAGGCAGCCTAAATTAATCTTATTTCCTGATTAAATGAAGGGATTGTTAAGGGTATAAGCCAAACTTTGTTAAAACTGAAACAACTAGATTATTGCTGTTCATTGGGAAAGATCCGATTGAAAAAGTGCTTAGGAAGAGATTTTGTTTACCCCTTCAATGGCTGACTTATATTCTTGTAAGAGATTCTGGAATAATGCTTTAACCGGAAGAATTTCCTTTATGAGTGCGGCTCCTTGCCCGGCTTCAAGTTCTCCTTCTTTTTCATCCCCTTCGAATATCCCCATCCTTTCTCTTTTAGTGCCGAGAAGCTCTCTTAATTTTGCTTCCTCCCAACCTTCCCGCTCTGCCTTGACAGCCTGAAAAGCAAATTCATTCTTGAGCATTCTAACCAAGCCTATTTTTGAAAAGGCTAAAGTAGTATCCCCGTCGTCGGCTTCGATTACCCTTCTTTTATAATTTGGATGGGCGGATGATTCAATTGTTGCAGCAAACCGGGTTCCTAACTGTACACCTTCGGCGCCCAGAGCAAGGGCAGCTAAAATACCGCGTCCGTCGGCAATACCGCCGGCCGCAATAACAGGAATTTCTAATGCGTCGGAAAGTGGAGGGATTAGTGCGAGTGTGGATGTCTGATCAATTCCATTATGTCCTCCTGCTTCAACACCTTCGCCAACAACAGCATCACATCCGGCTGCCTGTGCTTTTAACCCAAATTTTACTGACGGAACAACGTGAACTACTTTTATATCATTCTTTTTCATTTCGTCTATAAATTTGGAGGGACTTCCTGCGGAAGTAAAAATAATTTTAACTCCTTCTTCAATTGCAGCATTCACAAGTTGTGAGGCATCTTCTCTCAATTGAGGGATATTTACACCGAACGGTTTGGAAGTAGCTTTTTTGCAATCTTTAATGTGCTCCCTGAGAAGCCCGGCTTTCATAGAACCGGCACCGATTAGACCTAATCCTCCTGCTTCAGAAACTGCCGATGCAAGTTTCCATCCCGAAACCCATACCATTCCCGCCTGGACAATAGGATAATCAATATTAAAAAGAGATGTGATCCGTGTGGATATTGTAATCTGTTGAGACATTTAATCTTTTTTGTTACAAATATAGCAAGAATGGATAAATGGATAGTTGGATAATTAAAATTGACGAGTGGTTCGGGATGTCTATTCTACTCCGTACTTCCGCACTAATTTATTATTTGTAAGTATTTGGCTTATTCGGTAATTTTATAGTTCTAAAAATTATCACTATTAAGAGAAAAATGAGAGCTGTTATTCCGGTAGCAGGTATTGGAAGCAGGTTAAAACCACATACCTATACTACTCCGAAAGTGCTTTTGAATGTGGGCGGAAAGCCTATTATCGGGCATATTATTGAGAAGCTGCTCGATGAGAGAATTACTAAAGCCACTTTCGTGATAGGGCACCTCGGCGATATGATAAAATCATATGTCCAAAGGGAATACCCTACATTAAAAGCTGATTTTGTAATACAGGAACAGATGGAAGGATTGGGACATGCAATTTATACTGCCATCCCGACATTTGATGATGAGGAGATATTTATTATTCTCGGAGATACGATCTTTGATGTTAATTTAAAAGAAGTTTTTAAGAACAAGCACTCTGCTTTGGGAGTTAAATATGTAGAGGATCCCCGCAGGTTTGGTGTTGCGGTTATAGATGACGGTCAGATCAGAAAGCTTGTTGAAAAACCGCTTATATCTGTATCAAATCTTGCACTTGGTAGGACTATATTATTTAGCCAATTCTGAGGCGCTTAAAAAAGCACTTATTCAGCTGGTTGAAAAAGATGTTAGAACAAAAGGTGAACTTCAGCTTACAGATGCTCTTCAGCTTATGATCGATGCAGGTGAAAAGATTACAACTTTTCCTGTTGACGGATGGTATGACTGCGGTAAACCGGAAACGCTGCTTTCCACTAACCAATACCTGCTTGATCTTAAAAGTGTAAATAAAAAATTTAATAATGTGGTTATTAACAAGCCGGTATTTATTGCCGATGATGTTGATATTCAGAATTCTGTTATTGGTCCTTATGCAACTATCGACCGCGACTGCAATATCAAGGATTCCATTATCAGGAATTCAATAATCGGGGCTAATGCCCAGGTTTCTAAGACGCTGCTCGATAATTCTATTATAGGAAATAATTCAATAATTAGGGGTAGTTTTAAGAGATTAAATTCCGGCGATTCATCTGAAATCGATTTTTATTAATTCAAATAAGGTAAATATATAATGTCTTTCTTCTTTACATCGGAATCAGTTTCCGAAGGGCATCCTGATAAAGTATGTGATGCGATATCAGACGGTGTATTGGATGCAATTTTTACTCAGGATCCGAATGCACGTGTAGCTTGCGAAACATTTGTAACCACAGGGCTTATTTTAGTCGGCGGTGAAATTACAACAAAAGCATATATTGAAATTGCAGATGTTGCCAGAGAAACAGTGAGAAGGATTGGTTATACAAGTGCAGATTATAAATTTGATTCTGAATCCTGCTCTGTCTTAAATGCAATTCACAGCCAGTCACCGGATATTTCTATGGGAGTTGATACAGGCGGTGCAGGCGACCAGGGTATTATGTTTGGCTATGCCTGTGATCAGACTGCTGAGCTTATGCCTATGCCTATAATGTATGCTCATCAGCTTGTTAAGAAGCTTGCCGACATCCGAAGAAAAGCAAACAACTCAATGCCTTATCTCCGTCCCGATGCTAAATCCCAGGTTACAATTGAATATGATAATAACAAACAGCCTTTAAGAGTAGATGCTGTAGTTGTTTCAACACAGCACGATGCTGATGTAAAGCAGGAGAAAATTAAGGAAGATGTAATTGAGTGTGTGATAAAATCTGTTATTCCTGAAAAATATATTGATGCGAAGACTAAATATTTTGTTAATCCTACAGGAAGATTTGAGATCGGCGGCCCTCACGGCGACAGCGGTCTTACCGGAAGAAAAATTATTGTTGATACCTACGGCGGCTGGGCGCCTCACGGCGGCGGAGCGTTCTCAGGAAAGGATCCTTCAAAAGTAGACAGAAGCGCAACATATGCTGCAAGACATATTGCTAAAAATATTGTTGCTGCAAAACTTGCCAGGGAATGCCTTGTCCAGGTATCTTATGCTATCGGTGTTGCTCAACCGATATCAGTTTATGTTGATACAAAGGGTACAGGAGTTATACCTGATTTTGAAATTTCTAATATGCTGCAAAAGGAAGTTGATCTTACACCGCGCGGAATTATTGAGAGACTTCAGCTCAGGAGACCTATTTACCAGAAAACATCTGCATACGGTCACTTCGGCAGGAATGAAAAAGAATTTACGTGGGAACAATTAGACCTTGTTCCGTTGTTCAAGAAATATGCTTAGAAATTATAAATAGATAAGGAGTAAAATGAGTCATATGGTCGAAACAACAGTTAAGCTCGAAAAATATAAAGTTAAAGATATATCTCTTGCGGAATGGGGACGAAAAGAAATAAAGCTGGCTGAAGCAGAAATGCCAGGTCTGATGGCTTTACGAAAAGAATATGGTCCTAAGAAACCTTTAAAGGGTGCAAGGATTGCAGGATGTCTTCATATGACAATCCAGACCGCAGTCCTGATCGAAACTCTTATTGAGCTTGGTGCCGAAGTAAAATGGTCATCCTGTAATATCTTCTCCACACAGGATCACGCTGCTGCTGCAATAGCTGCTGCAGGTATTCCTGTATTTGCCTGGAAAGGAATGACAAATGAAGAATTCGACTGGTGTATTGAGCAGACCCTTTTCTTCGGTGATGAAAGTACACCTCTTGAATATGATCCTTGATGACGGCGGTGACCTTACAAATATGGTTCTTGATAAATATCCTGAACTTGCAAAAACAGTACGCGGCTTATCGGAAGAAACAACTACAGGCGTTCACAGACTTTATGACAGAATGAAAGCCGGTACCCTTCCAATGCCTGCAATAAATGTTAACGACTCAGTTACAAAATCAAAGTTCGATAACAAGTACGGCTGCCGCGAATCATTAGTTGATGCTATAAGAAGAGCTACCGATCTGATGCTTGCTGGTAAAGTTGCAGTAGTTGCCGGTTATGGTGATGTAGGAAAAGGCTCGGCAGAATCATTAAAGAATGCTCACGTACGTGTTATAATTTCTGAGATCGATCCTATTTGTGCACTGCAGGCTGCTATGGAAGGATATGAAGTAAAGAAGATGATCGATGCTGTAAAGGAAGCCGATATTGTTGTTACAGCTACCGGAAATCAGAATATTATTAGCAGCCCAGCATTTCAAAGCAATGAAGGATAAAGCTATTGTATGCAATATCGGTCATTTTGATATCGAGATCGATATGGCGTGGCTGAATAAAAATTACGGACATACAAAAGATATAATCAAGCCGCAGGTTGATAAATATACAATTGATGGCAAAGATGTAATTATTCTTGCAGAAGGAAGACTCGTAAACCTTGGCTGCGCAATGGGACATCCTTCATTTGTAATGTCAAACTCATTTACCAACCAGGTACTTGCACAGATAGAGTTATGGAATAACTCAGGCGCTTACGAAAATAAAGTATATACCCTGCCGAAACATCTTGATGAAAAAGTAGCAAGACTGCACCTTGCAAAGATCGGTGTAGAAATAGATACATTATCAAAAGAACAGGCAGATTATATAGGTGTTAATGTAAACGGTCCTTACAAACCGGATTACTACAGATACTAAGAAAACTAATAATAATAGTTTTAGAGAGCCCGGGTAGCCGGGCTTTTTTATTATAGCCGGATGGATGGATGGATGGATGGATAGATGAATAAGTTCTTAGTTCGCAGTTCTTTGTTAGGGAAGTGTGTCGTCCTGCAAAAAGCTGACAATTATAATAGTCATTGCGAGGAGTCTTCGACGAAGCAATCCCCTATATTGGTATTGAACCCCGCGAGATCTCCATATAGATCTTTCCATCTCTGTTTACATTGTTAATTAGTGCCAGCTTCTTTCTTCTTGATCCGGCTTTAATTTGCTTCTCTCGCTGAATCGCATTATAGGCATCATCAAACATTTCAAAATAAACCAACTTATCACAATTATATTTTTTGCTGAAACATTTAGTGCTTTTTTGCTTGTGTTCCCAAATTCGTCTGAGAAGATTATTTGTTACTCCCGTGTAAAGTACCGTATTATATCTGTTAGTTACGATGTAAACACAATATTTTTTGTCCATAGTTTCCCCAGTTATTTAAAATACAATATAAGGACGATTTCTATTTTTGTGCGATAGTTTAGGGGATTGCTTCGTCGAGGACTCCTCGCAATGACATTTTGGGAAGTAAGAAATAAAACATCATAAGTATCATATTCCGTCATTCATCTATCATTTTCTCTTATCCATTTATCCGATTTTTTCTCTAAGTTTGGATACACAAATTTTCACTTCTTGAAGCAGGATAATATGAAAAAAATGAAAGCTCTTGTTAAAAAATATGCAGAACCTGGTATATGGATGGATGAAGTTCCTGTTCCTGAACCGGGGGTAAATGATGTTCTGATTAAAATAAGCAAGACATCAATATGCGGGACAGATATTCACATTTATAACTGGGACGACTGGGCTAAGAAAACAATTCCGGTACCTATGGTTGTTGGACACGAATATGTCGGTCATATTGAAGCGATCGGCAGCAATGTTAAAGATATTGAAGTCGGGCAAATGGTAACCGGCGAAGGACATCTTGTATGCGGACACTGCCGAAACTGCCGTGCAGGAAGATATCATCTTTGTCCTAATACAAAGGGTGTAGGCGTTAACCGTCCCGGCTGCTTTGCGGAATATTTATGTATTCCTGTTTCCAACGTATGGGAATGCGATCCTAATATACCTAAAGAGATATTCTCAATATTTGATCCTTTCGGAAATGCAACTCATACGGCGCTCTCTTTTAATGTACTTGGAGAGGATGTTCTTATTACAGGTGCAGGTCCGATTGGAATTATGGCTGCAGCAATAGCTGTTCATTCAGGGGCAAGGAATGTTGTAATTACTGATATTAACCCGTACCGTCTTGAGCTTGCAAAAAAGGCAGGAGTTACAAGAGCAGTCAGATGTATCGAAATACAAGCTTCCTGATGTAATGAAAGACCTGGGAATGAAGGAAGGCTTTGATGTCGGACTGGAAATGTCAGGTAATCCAGCTGCTCTTAATAGTATGATAGATGTAATGTTCCACGGGGGAAGAATAGCATTGCTGGGTATTCTCCCCGCAAGCGCTGCCATAAATTGGGAGAAGGTAGTATTTAATGGCCTGATGCTGAAAGGAATTTACGGAAGGGAAATGTTCGAGACCTGGTACAAGATGCAGGCAATGATACAATCAGGACTGGATATTACTCCCGTAATTACACATAGATTCAAGATAGATGACTTCAAGGAAGGATTTGAAATAATGAGGTCGGGCAACTCCGGCAAGATTATTCTTAATTGGGACTAAAAAAGCGTACGGTGGTGCTGGTCGTGCTGACGTGCGGTCGAAATTTTTAAGGACAGGCATAATGCCTGTCCTTTTTATTTCCCGTTCCATAAAAAGATCGGAAGTATCAGAATAAAGCGGGCGGTCAGTGACCGCCCCTACAGTTGTAAATATTCTTTCTAAACCCAAGGCACTGACACTTTAAGATCAGATAACTTTTAACTTCCTACCCACTTCCTTAAACGCATTTATACACGTATTAAGATTCTCTTTGGTATGTACGGCAGAGATCTGAACTCTTATCCTTGCCTGTCTTTTCTGTACTACCGGGTAAGAGAAAGCCACCACATAAATACCATAATCATACAGCTGTTTTGCCATTTCCTGTGCAAGCTGTGCATCGTTATCAAATTTTCTGAAGAGAACAGGTACTATCGGATGAACGCTGTCAATTAAATCAAATCCGAGAGCATGCCATTTCTTTTCTGAAGTACTTTGTATTCTCCATTAATTTCTCCCTCAGCTCATTTGATTTCTCGAGAAGATTAAATGCTGCAATTGAAGCACCCACAATTGCAGGAGCAAGGGTATTGGAAAAGAGATAAGGTCTGGATCTTTGTCTCAGTATATCTATAATTTCTTTCTTGGATGCAGTAAAACCGCCCGATGCACCCCCCATAGCTTTTCCTAATGTAGATGTAATAATATCCACTTCACCTAATGCATTTGCATACTCTATTGCACCGCGTCCTGTCTTACCGAAGAAGCCTGTTGCGTGAGAATCATCTACCATAACAAGGGCATCATATTTATTTCCCAGCTCAATAATATTCCTGAGCTTTGCAATATCGCCGTCCATTGAGAAGACACCGTCTGTTGCAATAATTATATTTTTAGCAGGATGGGGTTCCTGGGCAAGACCTGTATGTTCCCATATATCAGCACCTTCTCTTGCAAGCAGAAGTTTCTGCTCAAGTGATTTCATATCGGAATGTTCATAAATTAATCTTCTCGCCTTGCTTAAACGGATACCGTCGATAATGCTGGCGTGGTTAAGCTGATCGGTGATAATAACATCATCGGGACCCAGGATGCTTTCGAATAATCCGCCGTTGGCATCAAAGCAGGAGGAATACAGAATTGAGTCTTCGGTCTGATAGAAATCGGCGATCTTTTTCTCGAGTTCCTTATGAATATCCTGTGTTCCGCATATAAATCTGACTGATGATAATCCGAAACCGTGAGTATCTAATGTTGCCTTAGCGGCGTTGATAATATCGGGGTGGTTCGCGAGTCCCAGGTAATTATTTGAACAGAAGTTCAATACATCTTTTGGTTTTGAATCAGCTGGATATGATACTTTAATACTCGCTTTTTGATCGGAAAGGATGATCCTTTCATCTTTATATAGATTAGCTTCTTTTATGCTGCTTATTTCCTGTTTCAGGTCGTATTTGGTTCTTCGGTACATAGCACATTCGCTTTTGTTAATAAAATAAAATTCAGACCTTTAAATTACCGGATTACAGCGAATAAATGAAGCACCCCCTCTCCAAATGGAGAGGGGGATAAAGGAGGGTGAGTTTACATTCCGTAGCGGTCTATGATTTCCTGCTTTGTCTTTCCCAGGATATCATATTTCTTGCCGACTTTTATAAATGCAGCAAGCGCTTTATCAAGATGATGCTTTTCGTGAGCTGCGGATAGCTGGGTTCTTATCCTTGCCTGTCCTTTTGGAACTACAGGGAAGAAGAATCCAACAGCATAAATACCTTCCGCATAAAGATCTTTTGCAACATCCTGCGAGAGCTTTGCATTAAAGAGCATTACAGGAACTATCGCAGTTTCACCTTCTTTAATAATGAAACCTGCTTCGGTTAGTCCTTTTCTCCAGTAGAGGGAATTCTGCTCAAGCTTATCCCTGCGGATTGTTGACTTTGATATTATGCATAGCACCTGAAGCGCACCTTCAACAATTACGGGAGCTACTGTATTAGAGAACAGATAAGGACGTGCTTTCTGTCGGCACAATTCAACTATTTCTCTTCTTCCGGATACACAACCGCCGGATGCACCGCCGAGTGCTTTCCCAAGTGTTGTAGTTATTATATCAATTTTTCCGACTACACCGAAATGTTCGTGCGTACCTCTGCCGGTTCTGCCGATATAACCTGATGAGTGTGAATCATCAACAAAGACCATTGCATTATATTTTTCGGCAAGATCAACAATCTGATCCAGCTTAGCAAGATCACCATCCATTGAGAAGGCACCGTCGGTTACTATTAATCTGAGTCTTTTATCCTGATGCTGCTGCAGCTTCTGTTCAAGATGAGCCATATCGGAATGTTTGAATGAATCATTCAATGCTTTGCAGAGACGCATACCGTCGATAATAGATGCGTGTACAAGACGGTCGGCAATCATTACATCCTGATCAGTCAGTACGGCTTCAAATACACCGGCATTGGCATCCATACAGGATGGGAAAAGAATTGTATCCTCGGTTCCGAGAAACTCGGTCAGTTTTCATTCAAGTTCCTTATGAATATCCTGTGTTCCGCAGATAAATCTTACGGATGACATTCCATAGCCTCTTACATCAAGTCCCTGGTGTGCAGCTTTAATTACCTCCGGATGAGAAGATAAGCCCGAGATAATTATTTGCGCACATATTTATTACTTTTTTCTTTTCGGAGCCGATTGGGAATTCAACTTCAATCTCCGAATTCTGGGGAGCGCATATTGCTCTTTCTTCTTTAAATATGCCTAATGATCTTAGATCATTAAGCTGATCTGTGTAAAGCTTTCTTACCTGCAGTTGAATACGACATATTAAACCTCCTATTGTACATTAAATTCTTTAAGAAGGTTGACAATGTTGTTTACACTGTCAAATGCTTCCGGTGTTGCTTTTGAATCAGGAATTTTAATGTTGTACTTTGTTTCAAGAAAAACCAGCAGTGAAACCATTGAGAAGGAATCAACGATACCGCCTGATATCAGGGGTGTATCATAATTTACAACAAGATCATCCCCCTCCTGAAGGTATTCGTTTTTAACATACTCAAGAACTATATCACGTACTGCTGCCATAGAAGTGCTCCATTTTAGTTATGGACGATGAATGAATTAAGTAAACTCTTAAGCAGACTTATATTTTAAGCTGCTGCCCGGAACACCGGTCAAGATTTTTATTCCGGACTAAGGAACAGAATCACTTTGTATTTAGATCAAGAAAACTACATATCATTTTCAAGTGTAGAGATATCACCAATTTCTTCACCCCATTCCTTTGCACGCAGAACTCTCCGCATAATCTTTCCGCTTCTTGTCTTAGGCAGTGAATCAACGAATTCAATTTCCTGGGGCATTGCAAGTGGTGACAGTTTTTTCCTAATAAAGTTCATTATCTCCAGTTCGAGCATTTTGGAAGGGGAGTTTCCGGGTTTCAGAGTAATGAACGCTTTTACAACTTCCATATTCATTGGATCAGGTTTACCTACTACTGCAGATTCAGCAACAGCAGGATGTTCCAGTAATGCAGATTCAATTTCGAAAGGACCAACTAAGATGTCCGGCTGTATTTATAACATCATCATCTCTTCCGACAAACCAGAAGTATCCATCTTCATCAATACTGGCGCGGTCGCCGCAAAGATACCAGCCGTTCTTAAATTTATTTTTATATGTTTCTTCGTTATTCCAGTAGGTGCGGAACATTGCAGGCCACCCAGGTTTAAGTGCAATCATTCCTACAATTCCGCGTTTAGTTATTGGAAGGAAAGTTTTCAGATCAACAACTGTTGCAGTAATTCCGGGGAAAGGTTTTCCCATTGAGCCGGGTTTTATTTTCATTCCGGGATAATTACTGATTACAATACTTCCCGTTTCTGTCTGCCAGAAGCTGTCGTGGAAGGGGAGTCCGAAAACTTCCTGCGACCAGATCACTGCTTCAGCATTTAAAGGTTCACCTACGCTTGCAAGATGACGCAGAGTTGATAAGATCGTGCTTCTTTACAATTTCCTTTCCCTCTTTCATCAAGGCTCTTATAGCTGTGGGTGCAGAGTACCATATTGTAATTTTATGCTTCTCAATGAACTTATACCAGGACTCAGCTTTGAACCCTGCATCCATAACACATTGAGTTACACCATTTGCCCAGGCGCCTATTATTCCGTAGGACGTTCCTGTTACCCATCCGGGATCTGCTGTGCACCAGTAAATATCATCTTCCTGAATATCAAGAACATACTTTGCAGTTATATACTGAGATATTAATGAATAATGAACGTGCTGTGCACCTTTTGGTTTTCCCGTAGTTCCTGATGTATAATGGAGAACAGAAGGTGTTTCTGCAGTTGAGGGATATATATCAAAATGTTCTACACGCTCGGCTTTATCCATATGAAAAACAATTTCACGTATCCCTTAAAGCTTTTCCGCTTTCCTCATCAACAATAATAATATGTTTTAGTGTAGGAAGATCGTTTAAAATGTTCCTCACTTTCGGCAGATGTTTCTTCTGGGTAAAGATTGCCGATGTTCCTGCATCGGCTAAGTCTTGTTAATAATGATTCAGATCCGAATGCAGAGAATAAAGGCTGTGCAATTGCACCAAGCTTAAGTATACCGAGGAAGCCGAAATAAAGTTCAGGAACTTTATCCATAAAAAGACAAACCCTTTCACCGGGCTGTATACCAAGGTCTTTTAGAAATTTTGCTATGGTATTTGTAAGAACTCTCATATCATTAAAGGTATACCTTTTTTCTTCACCGGTATAACCTTCCCAGATAAGAGCAGTCTTTTCTGATTTACCCATACGGCAGATCCTGTCGGTGCAGTATTCACCGATGTTTATCAGACCGCCCTCTTTGTAATCTAGTTCTTTGCGGGCAATATCCCAGGAAAAATTATTATAGATTTCTTCATACGGGGGGATGTTAGGACGAGAGAGGACCAGCATATTCACCTCTGATTAGTAAACAATTAGAAACAACAACTGCAAATTAAGAAAAAGATGTCTCTGACAGCAATAGTCATAGTAAATATTTTTATTTGCTATTTGTTAAGCATATCAATCTTTGAAATAAAACGTATTTTCTTTACATTTATTAAAAAAACAGAAGGCTAAAATGGATAGGATAGCGCTCGTACAAGGAGATATAACAAGATTGAATGCTGATGCTATTGTTAATGCCGCAAACTCAACTCTACTTGGAGGGGGAGGAGTAGATGGCGCCATACACCGTGCAGCCGGACCTGAACTTCTGGAAGCATGTAAAAAATTAAACGGGTGCAATACAGGAGAGGCTAAAATGACTCCCGGTTTTCACCTTCCGGCAAAGTATATCATTCATACTGTAGGTCCCGTATGGCAGGGAGGGGATAAGAATGAAGATGAGCTTCTTGCTTCCTGCTATAAAAATTCACTAAAGCTTGCTGCCGAAAATAATATAAAGACGATCGCGTTCCCTGCGATCAGTACAGGAGTTTATGCATTTCCTCACGATAGAGCAGCTGAGATAGCATTAAAAGAAGTCAAAGAATTTTTAGCCGCTCACCCTGAAATTGAAAAAGTATTCTTCGTCTGCTTTGATGAGAAGACTTACCAGGTTTATTTTGATCTGATGGAATAGACCTCACCCTAACCCTCTCTTCTTCCCAGGAGAGGGAACAGGAAAAGGACAGAATAAGTTTTAATACCAGTAAAAAAGGAAGTTCTCTTTATCCTTATTTCGTCCGCACCTCCGCACGTCAGCACGTCCGCACTATTTTTGTCTTCCCATTTTCATTTCCCAGTCAAGTGCATCTTCCAAAGGCAGCATCGGCATCGGCTCGCCGTTATGCTGCAGGCGCAGCTTGAATGTTTTAAAGGTCAGGTCTTCTTTATAATCAAATCCGAAAAGTTTAGGCATAAAGGAATCAAAGCTGAACCACTTAGGTTCAGGGAGTTCGATGACATCATATTCTTTTCCTGTTAAGCCTGCTTTATCGATAGTGATTTTTATTGCGTGATCTAATCCTCCAAGCACGTCAACAAGCCCGTTGCTTTTTCCATCTACTCCCGACCATACTCTTCCCTGTGCTATTTCCTGGATATCATCAAATTGTCTTCCTCTTCCGTCAGCAACTTTACCAACAAACTCGTTATACATTTTTTTGATCAGCTCTTCAGCTCTTGCCTGTTCTTCTTTGGTAAGATCCCTGTCGGGTAATGTCATACCGATCAATGGAACCGTAAATCCGAATCCGAGATCTGCGTGGTCTCCCTGTTTAACATAATCTGTTGTAACACCCAGCTTATCTTTTAATTCTTTATTGTATGCCCAGCCTCCTATAACACCTATGGAGCCGGTTATGGTATTCGGTGCAGCAACAATTGTATCCCCGTACATAGAAAGCCAGTATCCACCGGAAGCAGCAACATATCCCTGTGAAATTATAACCGGCTTTTTCCCTTCAGCTTTTCTTAAAGCTTCAGCTATTATATCGGATGCCAGTCCATCGCCGCCGGGTGAATCTACACGCAGAACAATCCCTTTTACATTTTTATTTTCAACAGCCCATTGGACATCTTTTACAAGTTTCCTGGCGGTAATTCCTTCATCCATTGCACAAGCTCCTAATGCATAGATAACTGCGATCTGCGGTTTTTGACCCCAGTAATTATCATCAGGCAGCTGAAACTTTTCAAGCATTCCGGGATGAAGGAAATGATCATTTCCGGTTTCCTTTTTAACTAATTCCTTAACGTTTTCCCATCTGCCCGCTTCATCTACAAGCCCTGCTTTCTTTGCATCATCATAGATCAAAAATACCTGGTTATTTACAATGTCATCAAATGATGTCCGGGTTATATTTCTTCCGCTTGTTATGCCGTCTTTTTCAAGCGCATAAAAATCATCTACAAGCGCCTGGCGCTGCTCCCTGTCAGCTTCCGACATTTTATCCCTGCTGAAGGTTTCAGCAGCAGATTTATATTTAAAGTATCTCCATTCGGTAAATCCAACACCAAGTTTTTCGAGGGTCTGCTTATAATACTGTCTTCCCATCAGCATTCCTTCAAGAGTAACCATTCCTGCAGGATCCATAATTATTTTATCAGCTGCAGAGGCAAGGTAATATCCATCAATATTCAGCCGGTCAAAATAGACGTAGATCTTTTTACCGGCAGCCCTGAACTCAAGCATCTTCTCCCTGATCTCCCAGATCATTTCCCTGTTGATTTCCATTCCCGAGAGATTTATTGCGATTCCTGAAACAGTTTCATCTTTTGCGGCTGCATCAATTTGTTCAAGAAGATCCATCAGCGTATTGGAATTATCAAACCATTTGAAGCGCTGATATTTTACAGGTCCGTTAAGATCAATTTCTGCATACTGCTCTTTCTTAAATATTTTGGGAATTGTATTCCGGTCGTAGGCTCCAACCCTTATCCCGAATACATTCGAGGCATATTCTCCATCTTCATTAAAATCAGATTTGCTGAAAATTCCTGTCCTGCCGAAACTCAGTTCAACGCCTACGTTAAAAATTTCATTTTCAAAATATCTTCCTGTGAATCTTATACCGTCATAAGGTTCAAGAGCTACGCCTGCACTCCAAATGTTTGCCGCATCAGGCTGATCTTCTGTATAAACATAATCGCCGAACAAAGTTATCAATTCATTTCCCAGGGGTCTTATACCGGCATCTATCACATACTCATCTTTAGCGCTTGTCCAGTTGGCTATTAGCCCGACCGACAAATAATTTATTGGCCTCAATAACAAACCTGCTGTCCAGAGAGTATTTCTTTCAAAGTAATCCTGGTGACCCGACGACCAGCCCAGACCTAGTCCAAAACTGTAAGCCTCATTGCCCATCGCGGTGGAAAGTTTATAATCTGTAACTACCGCACCATTCATTTTTTGGGTTACGGCAGCGAAGCCGAAATTGGGTACTGCTGCAAAAATGCCCCAGTTGTTGAATGCATTCCAGTCTTCCCCTTTTAAGGTACTCCAGGTTAAAAGAAGATCAGGCTGATCCATTGTGGCAAGAATTGCAGGGTTTACATATCCGTAAAGCCCGTATTTCATTGCTCCCGGAGATGTTAATCCAAAACGGTTCTGCTGGTAATAATCAGGGAATTGCTGCGGATAAACAGATATTCCGGTTAATAGTAATAATAGAATAATTAGCTTTTTCATATTCCACTTTCAGAAAGTTAGTGTGTTAAACTAAGCAGATTTGGGGAAATATTCCGGAATATTTGATAAGTGGTAATAATTCCAGATAAAAATTTTCTAAAGAACCTGGTAGTGGTCGGGCGACGCCCGGACGGTGCACGGACAATGCTCAGCCTAAAAGTAAACTTTTTGCCTATAGCCTGTCTTTGCATTTTCTGTGCATAACCCCGGCATTAATAAGTAAAAACTAAATTTTTTTCAAATATTTATAACGACTCCGATAAATGAATAAAAAACAGAGGTGTAAGAATTCACCATCTCTCTTTTTTCTTTATTTAAGCGGATTCTTTTTGTTATTTTTCATATCATGATTGAGATCCGGAATTTAGTAAAGAACTTTGGCGGCAAGAATGTCCTTAACGGAATTGATCTTGATATTAACAAAGGAGAAACTACTGTTATTATCGGGAAGAGCGGTTCCGGGAAAAGTGTCCTAATAAAGCATATAGTGGGACTTCTAAAACCGGACGGCGGCTATGTTAAGGTTGAAGGTGAAATAATTAATGAGCTTAATGAAAAAGATCTTTACCTGATAAGAAGAAAATTCGGTTTCCTTTTTCAGGGTTCTGCATTGTTTGATTCTATGACTGTAGAGGAGAATATTTCCCTCCCACTGGTTGAATCAGGCAACGGTTATTCTCAAAAGGATATACAAAAGAATGTGGCGGAAAAGCTTGAACTGGTAGGACTTCCGGGTGTAGAAAAATTAAAACCCTCGGAGCTGTCGGGAGGAATGAAAAAAAGGGTAGGACTTGCACGGGCTCTTATTACCAATCCCGATTATATTTTATATGATGAACCCACCACGGGACTGGATCCCATTATGTCAGATTCGATCGATAATTTAATCAGGGAGCTCAGCGAAAAAATACAGGTAACATCCGTTGTAGTCACCCACGATATGTACAGTGTAAAAAATGTAGCCCATATTGTGGCATTGCTGCACGAGGGGAAAATTTATTTCAGGGGAACACCGGAAGAATTATTAAACTCCGATGACGAGGTAATCGTAAATTTCATCAAAAGAACGGAAGTAAGATTTTAATTTTTTTCGAACCGGTTCGTCCTGCCCAATAAGAATTTTATCATTGATGTATTCTATTATGCGATCAATATAATAGACCGCTGCTATAATTGAACCGATACAGGGTTCTCAAGATCATCCAGGCCGGTATAAGCCCCCTACCATCGGTAATATTAAGTAATTAATAGACCGCTCTACGAGGGTCGATTTCTTGTATTATTGGTATGCTACTATAATTGAACCCATACAGGGTTCTCAGGATCATCCAGCTGGTATAAGCCATTATTTTGGAACCATCACAGATGTAACCCTGCAAGATTCTATGGTATGAGATCCTGTCCTACCATCGTAGATGGTATATTATAGTAGCAGAGTTAATTCCAATGCTGATGACCTTCGTAGATGGTCTATTAAATTTATATGGACATTAATTCTAATGATCCACAGGTAAATAAAAAAGAAATTTATCATCATATTGAATTCCGAATTTTTGAAGAAACGTCAAATACTCCTGCTGGAATGTTCTCTTTGTGTGATGTATTTCCTGATGTATAATATAATTCACCAGCACATCGATCTGAGATTTAGAATATGAGAAAGCCCCGTAACCATCCTGCCACTGAAAGGACTTCGGGAACCAGTTTTTTTGATTTATAAAATTTGACGATTCCTTTTTAATAGTACGAACAAGATCGGGAATTTTATCATTTAAATTATAGCTTAATAAAATATGGATATGATCCGGCATACCGTTTACAGCCATTGGTTTATGTCCCCGGTTACGGAGGATGCCTGTAATGTAGCTGTAAACCTCCGGCTGGTGTTTCATTTGAAGCAGGTTTTCTCTGAATTTTACAGCAAAAATGATGTGAATATATATTTGAGTGAAGCTACCCGGTTTCATATTCTCCCCTATTAAATATAATTAAAGATATGAATTGTATTTTGAAGATCAAAGAGAGGGTAAAATCTAGAAAATTAATAGACCGCTCTACGAGAGTCGATTTGTTTGTATTATCGGTTTGCTACTATAATTGAACCCATACAGGGTTCTCAGGATCATCCAGCTGGTGTAAGCCCCTAATTGGAAATGTTCTACTATCGTAGATGGTAAATTATACTAGCAGAATTGTATTTTGAAGATCAAAAGGATAAAATCTAGAAAATTAATAGACCGCTCTCCGAGGGTCGATTTCTTGAATTACTGGTATGCTACTATAATTGAACCCATACAGGGTTCTCAGAATCATTCCGCCGGTATAAGCCACTATTTTGGAACCATCACAGATGTAACCCTGCAAGATTCTATGGTATGAGATCCTGTCCTACCATCGTAGATGGTATATTATAGTAGGCAGAAATTAATTCCAATGCAGATGACCTTCGTAGATGGTCTATTATGTGGTTGTTATGCTCGAATACCGGATCGATTTTCTTGTTACGATGGTACATTATACCAGAAATCACAATAATTATTTTTTTATACCTTAACTTTGCCTTCAGATAACTTTTTACACCCCCTCTGACTATGAAAAAAATATTATTTGTTGAAGACCGTTCTCAACGTAGATTTCTACTGCGCAATGCTTTAAAAATTTATGATTATGATACTTACATCGTATCGGCGGATTCAGTAAATAAATTAATTGAAGAAGAAGCCCCTGATTATGTTTTCCTGAATATAAAAGAACCCGCAAGTGGTGATGATATAAGATCTGTTTTTGAGAACCTCAGTTCCGATCACCGGTTACGGGTAAGAATAGTAAATACAAGCAATCACAAATTAAAATTCTCGAACCTGCTCCCCTTCGAACACTTCGATAATATGGTTAACTCAATTAATGAAAAAGATCTATAGACGATTATTAAACTTTATGAAAAAATAATCTTTCACTTCCGCACATCCGCACCAACTAAGATTTTTCTTCCCACACCTTACAAATTTCAACAATTGTCTGTACAGCCATCTCCATATCCTGTATGGCAACCCATTCAAGCTTTGAATGGAAACTATGCTCTCCCGCAAAAATATTCGGTGTGGGGAGACCCATAAATGATAACCTTGACCCATCCGTGCCCCCCCTGATAGGATGCATTATAGGTTTAATATTTAATCTTTTTAATGCTTCGGTTGCGTACTCTTCAACCATAGGATGCTGTACCAGTATTTCCTTCATATTTCTGTACTGTTCGGTTATCTCGAACTCCAGCCGGGAGCCGGGGTGCTTCATAACTGTTTCCTCGGCTAGCCGTTTAAGAAAATCTTCATACTCTTTTAGCTTTGGAGTTTCAAAATCCCTTATGATGAATTTTAATGTCGTAAGCTCCTCGTTCCCCTTAAAATCATTGCAGTGCACATAACCTTCTCTCCCTTCAGTGGTCTCAGGCGATAGTTTATCTTTAGGAAGATTTTCAAGGAATTGGGCAGCAACGCGTATTGCATTTACCATTTTGTTCTTTGCATATCCGGGATGAATATTCTTCCCGTGGAATTTAATCACAACGGCATCAGCGCTGAAGGTTTCGGATTCTATTTCGCCCCGGCTTGATCCGTCGACAGTATAAGCATACTTAGCACCGAACTTCTTAACATCGAATTTTTCAGTGCCCCTGCCGACTTCCTCATCAGGTGTAAAACATATCTTTATGGGTCCATGTTTTATTTCAGGGTGGGTAAGCAGATAATTTACCGCATCCACTATTTCAGCAACTCCTGCCTTATTATCCGCACCGAGAAGTGTTGTACCGTCGGCAGTAATAATATCGAATCCCTTCATATTCTCAAGATCGGGGTTATTTTTAACCTCAATCACCTGGTTGGGATCTTTAGGAAGTTTTATATCTCCCCCCTGGTAATTTTTATGAATCATCGGGTTTACATTTTCTCCCGTAACAGCCGGTGAAGTATCCACGTGGGAAATAAAACCAATTGCAGGGACATTCTTTTTGCTGCTGTTTCCCGGAAGAGTTGCAATAACATAGCCGTGCTCATCCATATGGGCATCAGCCAGACCCATAGCCTTTAATTCATCGGCAAGGTCCTTCAGGAGTATTTTCTGTTTTGCACTGGAAGGGAAAGATGAAGCTTCTTCATCCGACTGGGTATCATACTTTACATATTTCAGGAATCTGTCAACGCAGGTAAATTTATATTTAGGATCAAACATTTCAACCTCAGAATTTTAATATTGAGGGCTTCAAACTATTGAAAATGACTTCAAGTTGCAACCTTTCAATTAGTGTAATACCCTGGAAATAAGTATTTGAAAAATAGTACGATGAAATAAGCTTTCAGGCTTGGGCATACTTTTCGCGTTTCGTCCATTTCGTCGCATCATTCAACAATTTGGTCGTGTATTTATTAATAAATCGGCATTTAACACTATTTTAACAGAGAGTTACCGGCATATACTTTGCCTTGTTTATATAGGAGCAAACAGATGAAAATAATATTAACACTATTAGTTTTTAGTTCCTTCGCTTTTGGATCTGAGATGCAGGATTCTAGCATCACTCAGGGCAAGGAAAAAGAAAAACAGCAGGTTAAGGAAGAAAATCAACAAAAAGACAAGAATATTGACCGGATCAGAGAGAGGAACAGAATTCACAATCCGGAGCAGTTACCCGATAGAGATGGTAATAAGAGGGGCAAGGATGTCTTTATCGATAAAGACGGTGACGGAATAGCAGATACACGTGCAGGAGGGATGAGTCTTAACAAAATCCGTAAAAGAAATAGATCCGGTAATTCCGGTAGCGGGGGACACGGCGGCGGCGGATACCGTGGTGGAAATTAAATCTTGAGCCTTTCATTCAATTTATGATTCCCAAATTTGGTCTGCAGTATTTATTTACTTTGTTCTTTGCCTTGTGTACTTTCGATACTCAAGCTCAGTTTTATCTGACTGCTGATATAGAAGGTTACTATGATGACAATATCTTCAACAATTATGAGAATGCATCCGATTTTATAAACTCCTTCACCGGTGAGGTCGGCTACGATTTTGAAACAGAGCAAAACCATCTTGAAATTTACTACGCCGGTTTTTTGAACCGTTATTATGAATACCCTGATAAATCCTCAACTATTCAGAAGTTGGGTGCCGTTAACACTTACCTGTTTTCCGAATTTGATAATCCGCTTAATATAGGTCTCAACTATATTGTAAGAATAAATAAGGCAGACTATTACATTTATGATTTCAACCAGGTCTCCTTATACGCAAATTATATGCATTCAATAAGTGAGAGTGATAAAATTCAGGCGGGAGTAATCGGGAATAAAATTAACTATGAAAACTTCTCACTCTTCTCGCATTATCAGATGAAAGCATTTTTAAGATCTATAACGAGTTTTGAAAGCCGTACTTCATTTACGGCAGCTGCAGAGATTGATCAGAAAATTTATGTTGAGAAAAAGGAAAGCGAAGGGCTTTCGGATGAAGTTCTGCAGGCAAAGTTACATTTACAGCTAGGGCAGGGGATAACGGATGCTCTGGGTTTAAGTGTTTATGGTTTCATAAGGGAAAATTTAAGCGGTGGAAACCGCTACTTCAATACTATTGATTACATATATTATGAAGAGGAACTCTTCAATGATATATATTCGAATGAGGGATTTGAAATTGGCTTAAATCTGTCTTATCTCTTTCTTCCAGGTATAATCGGGAAAGCAGCCGGGAAATACGAAATAAGAAATTATACAGATCTTCCGGCTGCAGATGCAAATGGAAACGATCTTAATGAACTTAGACAGGATAATCAGTACTATGCAGGTGTTTCTTTGGAATTTGGTTTGGGAGATCTGCTCAATGGACTCTATCTTTCACTGAATTACAACTTCACAAGGAATATCTCCAACGATTACTACTATGATTATAAAAATCAGGTTTATGCAATTAGCTTAGGATTTGATTTGTAAGCTTGTTCAGTGCTTAATATTATACTTCTTAAGTTTGTATCTAAGATTTCTTTCAGTCAGGCCTAATAATTTTCCTGCTTTCGTCTGATTACCCTCACTTTTTTGCAGTGCATCAAATATCAATTGCTTTTCAAGTGCTTCAACCTGCTCTGTAAGAATTCCTCTACCAGGTACCGTTAAGAGCTCTCTCATTCTGGAATCCTTTAATACTCATCGGAAGATCATTTAACAGTAATCACATTCCCACGGGTTAATACAACTGCCCGTTCAATAATATTTTCCAGTTCGCGCACGTTTCCGGGGTAATTGTATTTCATCAGCAGATCTGCAGCTTCTCTGGAAATCTCAAGCTTTTCTTTATTGTTTTCTTTGCAGTACTTTTCAATAAAGCTTTCAATCATAGGCTGGATGTCTTCTTTTCTTTCCCTTAGAGGGGGAATTTTTATGAGGACCACATTCAGCCTGTAATAAAGATCTTCTCTGAAACTTCCGTCTTTTATTTTTTTATCAAGGTCTTTGTTGGTTGCTGCAATTATTCTAACATTTACGTCAATTTTTTCAGTTCCTCCAACTCTTTCAAACTGGTGTTCCTGCAGAACACGAAGAAGTTTTACCTGTATTGACTGGGGAATATCACCAACTTCATCAAGGAAAATTGTTCCTCCGTTTGCTATCTCGAATCTTCCTTTCTTTAATTTTTCAGCACCTGTGAATGCACCCTTTTCGTGTCCGAAGAGTTCACTTTCAAGCAGGGTCTCAGATAAAGCCGGAATATTGACTGCCACGAATGGTGAATTTTTTCTTGAACTCAGATAGTGAATCGCTTTAGCGAGTACTTCCTTGCCGGTTCCGTTTTCTCCGGTAATTAAAACAGATGCTTTACTGTCTGCAACCCTTGCAGCAATATTTATTACCTCTTCCATCTCCCGGAGATTGATGAAACAATTGTAGAAATACTATGTTTCTGCTGAAGTTGATTCTTTAACAGCTGGTTTTCTGATTTCAGATTTTTATTTTCGATGATTCGCTCAATCATTATGTCGAGTTCATCAAGGTCAACCGGTTTTGAAATATAATCAAAAGCACCAAGCCGCATAGCCTTAACTGCATTTTCAACAGTTCCATAGGCAGTCAGAATAACAAAACTGATTTCAGGATTTATCCTTTTGATATGTTCAAGGACTTCCAGACCTGTTAAGTCAGGCATTTTGTAATCGGAAAGGATAATATCAACAGGATTTCTTCCGGCAATCTCAATACCTTCCTTCCCGGATGAGGCCGAAAAAATCTTGAATCCTTTCTTCTTCAGGTATCCGGTAAGGATATCTCTTTGAGCAGCTTCATCATCAATTATAAGAATATTGTAGTCTTTCATTGTTGCGGTATAGTTATTTTAAATTTTGTATACTCATTAACTTCGCTAAAAACCTCAATGATCCCTTTATGTTCGGTGATAATTTTCTGAACAATGCTTAAGCCGAGTCCTGTTCCTTCAGGTCTGGTTGTAAAGTAAAGATCAAATATTTTATTTTTCAAATTATCAGGGATTCCTCTGCCGTTGTCGGTAATCTCTATTACAAGCTCCTTCTCTTTATTAAAATAGTTGATTTCCACCTTCCCTTGTTGCCCGACGGCATTGATAGCATTCTGTATGAGGTTCATAAGTGCCTGCTTCATCAGTTCAGGATCAATGTTCATTTCAAATGAATGTTTTGCCTTAAGGGTCAGTTCGATTCCTTTCTGCTTTGCCTGATCAGAAAAGAGCCTGTATATATCATCAAAGAAAGTCTCTGAGTTTATTTTTCTGATCCGGAGATCATAAGGTCTGGCATAACCAAGGAATTGAGTTATAATATTGTTTGTTCTTGTGACCTCTCTCCGTAAAAGATTTGTAATGCTATGATATTCTGCCGGATCATTTATCACATTAAATTCTTTATCAAGCCGCTGGGCGATCATTCCGATCGCATTTATCGGATTTCTTATCTCGTGTGCAACACCCGAAGCAAGCTCTCCCATTGCAGAAAGTTTTTCCTTACGTTTTGATTCTTCTTCCAAACGCCTTAAGCCGGTTAAATCATTTATTACAATTATATAATTAGGTCTGCCTTCAACTTCTTCATTCATTGTTATATTCAGCAGCAGATATTTTTGTTCATCGGCTATTGAGGTGCCTATGTTGACATCCACACATTGTTCGCTGTTTTTACAGTATTCTGATAAAGTATCAGCAATATCCTTCGATAATTCCCCGAGATCTTTCCCGATGATATCCTTACTTTTTATCTTAAATAAATCCTCTGAGGATTTGTTGAAAATTGAAATTTTCATCTTGTCATCAACAACCACTACTGCCTCTCCCATATTCTCGAGAACAGTGGAAGTAAATGTCCTGAATTTATGAAATTCGCTTGAAACGATACGAAGATTTTGCCTGGTGAAGATTATACTTAGAATAATGACGCCGATGGCAGCAAGAACAATGGAAATGATGATAAGTCTCCTTGCCATCCTGTCCTCGACTGCCCTGACCTCATCCAGGGACTGGCCGATCCTGAAGATACCGACTGACTGGTTATCATAATCGAGCCTTTTAACTGTTTCGAAAACTTCCCGGTTTTTATAATTATGAATCCTTGTGAAACTCTTATCCGAATTCATAGCTTTAGTTAAAAACGGATCGGATATGATTGAATTCATTGTGTCTACAGTGATCCCGGCAGCCAGTATGCCGAGCGAGTCCTGCAGGACGATGTATTCAATGCCCGGATTATCTGAAATATCCCTTATTATTTTACCAAGCCCGATTCTTTTTCTGAATTCAAGAAATTCTTCAGCTTTTAGATTTATTACAATTGCTCCTTTATTATTTGCCCGTGCAATTGCAACTGCAAATCTTTGTCCCTGCGTGAATTGAGCTTCCTTTAATCCAATAATAAATTCGTCCAGGCCATCCTGAAGGATTGGTCTGAGCTCATCGTATCTATTAATATTATCTTCGCCGTGCGGATGATCTTCTTCGGGGACCCTGTTTGAAAGGACCCTGTTTCCTTTAATATCGAAAATATTAATTCTGTATAATTTATTCTCCTCCGAAATCTCAAATAGTTTCTGATGCGTTAAAAGGTTCAGGCTGTCAAGTTTTCGGATCAGCCTGGCATTATTCAATAATCTTTGTGAGATCAGATATTCAATCTCTTCGCTTGAGTTTATTGCATTAATACTGCCTTGATTAACAGTTTCAATAAGAGATGATGATTGCTCTGAAAGTAAATGGAGAATCTCCTGCTTGCTTTGCTGAAGCTCTATAAATGCTGATACAATCATAAGGGCACCCATAATTAGCGCAATTACTATGATCAGCTTTGGCTGTAGTTTATTTAGAAAATTCATAATCAAAACTTACCGGAATTTAAAGCAAGATTGAAACCACTATTAAACTTATTAGATTCATTGATTATCCAAACGATTCCTGTATCCTTTCGTCCACATAGTCGGTTATTTCGCCCATTAAGTCGAACCCTCATAAAAGCTTTTCGAAATCCTCATAAGGCATCTAAAA
This sequence comes from uncultured Ignavibacteriales bacterium, assembly GCA_963764685.1. Lineage (GTDB taxonomy): Bacteria > Bacteroidota > Ignavibacteria > Ignavibacteriales > Ignavibacteriaceae > CAVXTT01. The sequence continues at coordinate 1,625 of CAVXTT010000021.1, read as the reverse complement.
AAACAAACTTTCACGGTTGGCATATGCATTGAATATGAATTCAAAAATGACAGAAGAAAATGAAAGGAATATAAAATGAGTACCACGAAAAAAATACTGCTGACAACTTCATTATTATTAATGGTCCTATCCCCGGTAACCGTATTTCCACAAAATACAGAACAGAACAAGGACCAGGTTAAAGAAGAGTCAGTGAGCCGGCCACAATCGCTGGAGCAAAATCAGATTCACGGCAGCCGATTTATTGATGTGAACGGCGATGGCTACAGAGATAATGCTCCTGATCTTGATGGCGATGGTATCCCAAACGGAAGGGATAAGGATTACGTAAAGAACAGGGGTGGTAATGGACAAAAGGGATTCCTCGATTTAAATAGTGACGGAATAAATGACCGGCTGGAAGATTCAGACGGTAATGGAATTGCTGATGGTAAGGAATCAAGATACTCAAATCGTTATGGTGAGAACGGCCAAATGTACAAGAATGGAGAAGGGTCCAGGAGGGGTAATATGTGGGGACCAAATGATGGTACGGGTAATAAAGGGATTGGCCCTCAAAACGGGACAGGATATGGTCCTGGTGGTGGTTCGGGAAGTTGTAATGGAAACGGCCCTAAAAGAGGCGGAAGAAAATAAAGCTAAAAAACAAGAACGGCAGTAGCCTTCTTTTATCAATAATCAATATAGAGGTACATATGAAAAAAAGATATCATTTAATTATAATTTCGCTGCTTACTTCATTTCTGCTGGTTGCCTGTCAGAATGAAGCGCCTGTATCAGCTGAAGATATAAATACAACCGCAAAACTTGACAGTGGAATTGGCGGTGGCGGACATCACGGGGGCGGGGGTATTGGCGGCGGGGAACTTTCTCAACAGGAACGTGATGGACTGATCCATATGAGAATAGAAGAGAAGCTCGCAAGAGATGTTTATATAATGATGGGTGACTTGTGGGAGTATGAAGTCTTCCTGAAAATTCAAGTGAGTGAACAAAAGCATATGGATGCAATCAAACGATTGCTTGTAAGATATAATGTGCCCGATCCTCTTACTTCGGATTCAGTCGGTGTTTTTCCCGATCCGCAGTTCCAACTGTTATATGACCAATATATTCAACAGGGCAGCCAATCCTTAGAGCAGGCATTGCTTGCCGGGCAAGCTATTGAAGAACTGGATATAGCTGACCTGACCTATCAACTAACTTTTGTTGATAATCAGGATATAATCAGAGTGTATCAGAATCTTAAAGCAGCATCAGAAAACCATCTTGCTGCCTTTACCGGATGTTTAATAACCCCGGCTAATTAGTTTATAACTTTATAACTCTTGGTTCAATGCTGGAAGCAAGTTTATTCTTGCTTCCAGCCATTTATTCAAATGCTATGGCCCGAAGTAATTTTTAATTCATAACCGCCACTTTCATTATTTTGTTTCCTATCCCCGGCATCTCAATATATACGAGGTAAATGCCGCTGCCGACTTTATTACCGTCCTTATTTCTTAGGTCCCAATCGATATACTGCCCTTCTCCTTCCTTATTGAGTTTATTTATGTACACTCCTGCAAGGGAGAATATTCTTAATGTAACTTTGTAGGGAAGATTAGTGAACCGGACATAAGCCG